>CAYQBG010000026.1:0-17337 GCA_964415675.1 uncultured Hyphomonadaceae bacterium | reverse complement strand
ATTCGAACCGGAAAGGAATCCCAAGCGATTCTGTCGAAGTCTGAAACGCTCTAGGCCCCAGGCTCGGTCAGGAGGACCGAAAATCGCCGAGTGGGGTCATTTCCCGCATTCCCGCGTCACAGCACCAGCAGTTTGAACGGCATCCAGAGACCCATTGCGATCATGACAAGATTTTCGGTCAGTGAAACGAACCCAAGCGGAACATTTGAATCTCCGCCCACACACGCGCATTTCAGCTCCCTCTTGTCGAGATAGACCGCCTTGAACACCGATATCGCGCCAATGGTTCCAATGAAAAGCGCAATGGGCGAGCCGATCAGCGCCGCTGTGCCGCCCGCAATCATCAACAGTCCGGCTGCCGCCTCTGCGAACGGGTAGACATAGCCATACCCGACCTGTCGCTGCGCCAATAGGTCATAGTTCAGAAACATCGTCGAAAAGCTTTCGACGTCTTTCAGCTTCTGAAGCGCAAGCGCCGTCATCGCGAAAGCGGCGAAAAGTTCCATGGTTCGGATCGCAACGAGGTCGCCCGGGAGCCCCCAGGCGACGGCAACGGCCAAGAGGGCGCTTAGGGCGAAGATCATCAGGACCGGCGTGTAAGTCTTCTTGTCGCTGTCTTTTTGATAGGACGTCAGATAGCTTCGAAGGCCTTCATATCCGCCGATGCGCTTGCCGTCGATGAAGGTTTGAGGCGTGGTCGGAACGTCATGTTTCTCCTTGAAGGCGTCTGTTTCTTCGCGTGTCGTGAGGTGATGGTCCTCCACGTCAAAGCCTTTGCGTTCCAGGAGCCATTTCGACTTGAGTCCGAAGGGACAGAGATGCTCGTCCATCACCATTCGGTGGAGCACGGCGCGCTTGCCTGTGCCGCCTGGCGTGTCTGCTACATTCTGATCCGATATGGCCATCTTAAGAATATCCTCGCGGGTGATATGAGGATGTAAATTGAAGCTCTCAAGGATGAACAGCATGTCGATTCCGAACCGTGACCGGTCGGTTGTCGCAATAGGTGCGCTGCGGAGACATTACAGTGGTGCGTGGCAAAGACTGTTTCGGGCCATCGCCTACCTTTCTGATTGAGCCTGAACCTTGGTCCAAACCCCTAGCGTGAATCGTCAGCGACCGGTGCGGTTTCAAGCAGGCGCGACTGGAACACGTCTCGCGGCATGGTCCCTGGCGGGCAGGTCAGGTAACTCGCCCCGGCAACCGGAGGCAGGCCGGCCGCGCGCGGCGCCTGCAGGGACCGGAACAGCCAAGCCAGCAGGAACATCAGCGCGATCAGTGCCAGGATCATTGCGATCGTCCCTGCGCCGCCATTGGCCTGTTCGCCCGTTATCGCCCGCGATGGCGAAGACGATCGCGCGCTGAGCTGTGTGGTGGCGGCCGGCGAGGCCGGTGAAGGGGCAGAAGCGGGGGCAGGGGAGGGTCCCGGCGCGGGTTGCGACGGGGCCTTGTAATCCATGCCGGCGCTGACCGAACTGGCGGTGACAGCGGCCGCGCCGCCGGCGCTCGCCGCCGGTTTCGACGCGGGCGGACCGTCAACGGCCTTCTTTTTTTTGCCAGGCGGCGTGCCTTTTACCGCAAGCCGGTCATCGGGATGGGCCTCGCGCCAGGCGTCCTGCGCCTCACGGTCCTTTGTGGGGATCAGAAGCCAGTCCTTGAGATCCTTACGGCCCTGGAACTCTTCCAGCTCACCGATAATCTCGAACCAGCCATCGGTGTTGGTCCGCGTGTTGAAGCCTGACAGGTCGTGCAGGTCATCCACGGAATAGGGATCATAGGGTTCGACATCGTCGAGCGCGGCCTGGATGAAAGGATACCGGCTCTCGCCATCCTTGAACAGGGAATAGCCCTGGGCGGCGGCGCCACGGACGAAGTTCGACTGAACCGCACTCTTCGACCACAGAACAAGCATGGCGCTTGAACGCTCAATGGCGCGCGCTTCCTTGGCGTCGAAGACATCATCCTCGGCCTTGGCGTCATACCAGACGCGCATTTTCATCGAGCGAAGCCGCCGGGCCACGAGACGCGCCATCTCGCGATCCTTCTCCTTGGTGGGTGCTGCGACCAGGAAAACGTCGTAACTCATTGCCATCCCTCGAAATGCCCTGACCGCAACCTAATTCGGAGGAGTGATTTCACCAACAGATTCAGCAGGCAGGCGAAGTCTGCGGGTGGCATTCGGGCGCCAATCGGTTATGCCGCGTGCGGATCAAGACCGGTTTCCCCGGACTGGAGAGGCATCATGGGTTTCAAATGCGGAATTGTCGGACTGCCCAATGTGGGCAAGTCGACGCTTTTCAACGCGCTGACACAGACCGCCGCGGCGCAGGCGGCGAACTACCCCTTCTGCACGATCGAGCCGAATGTCGGTGAGGTGGCGGTGCCCGAGCCGCGGCTCAAACCGCTTGCACAGGTCGCGGGCTCGAAGGAGATCATCCCCGCGCGGATGAATTTCGTCGATATTGCCGGCCTCGTGGCGGGCGCGTCAAAGGGCGAGGGCCTGGGCAACCAGTTCCTGGCCAATATCCGAGAGACGGACGCCATCGCCTATGTATTGCGCTGTTTCGAGGATGACGACATCACCCACGTCGCCGGGCGTGTCGATCCGATGGCCGATCTCGAAACCGTCGAGACCGAACTGATGCTCGCCGATCTGGAGAGCCTCGAAAAGCGCCGTGCGAATGTGGAAAAGAAGGCGAGGTCCGGTGACAAGGAAGCGAAAGCGCAGATCGGACTGATCGATCTCGCCCTTGCCGAACTTCAGGACGGGCGCCCCGCGCGCAAGGCAGATGTCGCGAAGGACGACCAGAAAGCCTGGAAAATGCTGCAATTGCTGACAGCCAAGCCGGTGCTCTATATTGCCAATGTCGATGAGGGGTCCGCCGCCACGGGCAACGACTATTCCGACACGGTCATGGCGCATGCCCGCGCAGAGGGCGCGACCTGTGTCGTCATTTCGGCACAGATCGAATCGGAAATGGCCACGCTTGACGAGGATGAACGGCAGGACTTTCTTGAAAGCCTCGACCTTGAGGAGCCCGGCCTGGACCGGCTTATCCATGCGGGATATGAACTTCTCGGGCTACAGACCTATTTCACGGCAGGCCCGAAAGAGTCGCGCGCCTGGACGATCCGTAAGGGCTGGACCGCGCCGCAGGCCGCAGGCGTGATCCATGGCGATTTCGAAAAGGGCTTCATCCGCGCCGAGACGATCGCCTTTGAGGACTATGTTGCCAATGGCGGGGAAGCGGGCGCCAAGGAGGCCGGCAAGATGCGCGTGGAAGGCAAGGATTATGTTGTCCAGGACGGCGATGTGATGCTGTTCCGGTTCAATGTCTGAGCTGTCACCCACGTGGGGCAAGCCTTGAACGCTTATCTGGCGGGCCCCATCTCAGTGGCAGACGAAGCGCAGACATATGTGTGGAGCCGCCGAATAAGCGGCTTTGCCGGCCGCGCAAGTCGTCTGTCATCCTGTCTGAGAATGGAGGGATTGAAAGATGACCCGAGACACCGAGAAGCTGGCCGAAAGCCTCTTCAAGGGCGCGAACCTTGTTTATGTCCGCCCGCTGGCGATGGATGAGCTGGAAAACATTCTTCCGGCCAATGCGATCGAACAGCTGGACGTGACAGAGGATCTGTTCGCCGTCCATGATGCTGACGGCAACCGGCTGGCCATTATCGAAGGGCGTGACGCGGCTTTCGCAGCGGCCGAAGCACATGAATTGCAGCCAACCAGCCTGCACTAGGCGCTTGCGGATCGGCCAATTCGACCAATGAGCCCCTGTCGCATCATGGCAGGGGCTCTTGCATTCAGGCTCAATCGCGTTCCAGCACGGCGCGCTGGGCATCGAACAATTCGTGGCAGCCCTTTTCGGCCAGCTCCAGCAGGGTGGCCAGTTCGGCTCGTGTCATCGGCCTTTCCTCGCCCGTGCCCTGCACTTCGATAAAGCCGCCATCAGAGCTCATCACGACATTCATGTCGCCTTCGCCGCCAGAGTCTTCGGGATAATCGAGATCGAGAACCGGCGTATCCCTGTACAGGCCGACCGATATTGCGGCCGCCTGTTTGCGCACTGGATTTTCTGTGATCACGCCTTCCTCGATCAGGTAGCGGCAGGCCATTGAAAGGGCCACAAAACCGCCGGTGATCGCGGCCGTGCGCGTGCCGCCATCGGCCTGGATCACATCGCAGTCGATGGTGATCTGGTTTTCGCCGAGGGCCTCAAGGTCGCAGACCGAGCGTAGCGAACGCCCGATCAGGCGCTGGATTTCCTGGGTCCGGCCCGACTGTTTGCCGCGCGCCGCCTCCCGGTTTCCGCGCGTATGGGTTGCGCGCGGTAACATGCCATATTCCCCCGTGACCCAGCCCTTGCCGGAGCCGCGCATCCAGCCGGGAACGCTGTCGGTCCAGCTTGCCGTACAAAGGACATGCGTGTGCCCGAACCTGGCCAGGCACGCCCCTTCCGCATAGCGCGACACATCCGTTTCCAGCACGACAGGTCGAAGCTCGTCGGCGGCACGGCCGGAAGGGCGATTGAATACGGTCATGAAGGCTCCGTTCGGGGCTTGCTCTTGTGGCTGGGCCGCGAGCCATGACGGATCAGGCCTGCAATGTCCAGATCACGCCTTGCTGTGAGCACGCGACTCCGTGGATCAGTGCGCTTATGACTGGTTGTCCCGCTCTGAATGATGCTCGCGCGCTGCTCAAGCGCATCTATGGCTATGATGCGTTTCGCGGCGCGCAGGAGGCCGTGATAGGTGATGCGCTGGCTGGCCATGACGTGATGGCGATCCTGCCGACGGGCGGCGGCAAGTCGCTGTGCTATCAGGTGCCCTCGCTCCTGCGGCCGGGCTGCGGCCTCGTCGTCTCGCCGCTGATCGCGCTGATGGCAGACCAGGTCGATGCGCTCAAGGCGCTGGGCGTGCGGGCCCAGCGGCTCGACAGTTCGATGACGCCGGAGGATCGCAGCGAAGCACTCAGATCGGCCCATGACGGTGAGATGGACCTTCTCTATGTCTCACCTGAGGGACTAGCCTCGCGCCTTGGCCGCGAGCTTTCAGGCCTCGATATCTCTCTCATCGCCATTGATGAAGCCCATTGTGTCAGCCAGTGGGGCCATGATTTCCGCCCTGATTATCGCGCGCTGGACCGGCTGGCGGACCTCTTTCCCGGGGTGCCGCGCATGGCCGTGACGGCGACAGCCGATGCGCGCACCCGCGAGGACATGCTCGAACAGCTCGCGCTGCGTGCGCCAAAGGTCCATGTGGCGAGCTTTGACCGCCCCAATCTGCAACTGGCCGCCGAACCCAAGGCAGGCGACCGGGCCGCGCGGATCGTTTCCCTCGTCAAGGGGCGCGCCGGTCGGCCGGGCATTGTCTATGCGGCCACACGTGACGGCACGGAAAAGCTGGCCGATGCGCTCAGCCGGGCCGGCTGCCCGGCGCTGGCCTATCATGCGGGCCTGGAGGGCGCGATACGGGCTGAGCGCCAGCGCCGCTTCCTTATGGAGGACGGCCTTGTCATGTGCGCCACGGTCGCCTTCGGCATGGGGGTCGACAAGCCCGATGTCCGCTTCGTCATCCATGCCGATCCGCCCAAGACAATCGAGGCCTATTGGCAGGAAGTCGGCCGCGCCGGGCGCGATGGCGAGCCGGCCGAAGGCATTGCCCTGTTCGGCCCGTCCGATATGCGCCGGGCGCTCAGCTGGACGCAGGAGGGCGCGGCCTCTGAAGCGGTCAAGGCGGTGCAGGTCGGCAAGACCCGCCAGCTTTTCGCTTTCCTCAATGGCCACGAGTGCCGCCGAGCTGCGGTTCGCCGCTATTTTGGCGAAGTCGAAGCTGAAGATTGTGGCGATTGCGATATGTGCAGCGACGCGAGCGGGCCTGCCCATGATGTCAGCGAATGGGCCCGCATGGCCACGGCAGCAGTCAAGCGCACCGGCGAGCGGATCGGACGAGGCCGGCTGATCGCGCACCTTCGGGGCGAAGCGAAAGACACGTTCGATGAGGATCTGGCCAGATTGTCCACCTATGGGATTGGCCAGGCCCTGTCGCCGGCGGGCTGGCGCGCTGTTCTGGATGAGCTCACCTTCACTGGCCTCCTGGCCGAGATCGGCGATCCGCTGCGCCCGGTGCTTGGGCTGGGCGATGGCGATGGCGTGCTTGCGCTGTGGCGCGGCGAACGCAAGGTGATGCTGCGATCCGATCCCGAGCGCCGCCGGCCGAAGCGAACAAAACGCGCTGCCGCCGACGCGCTGGCGGACCTGTCGGAGCGCGACAGGGACCTGTTCGAGGCCCTGCGCCAGTGGCGGCTGGAGACGGCGAGGGCGCGTGGAGTCCCGCCCTATGTCATCTTTCACGACCGGACACTGGCAGCCATTGCTGAGGCGCGTCCGGGTGGGCTGGACGCCCTGACTGCGATTTCCGGGGTCGGCGAGAAGAAGGCTGAACGCTTTGGCGAAGGTGTGCTGGGCGTCGTTTCCGTTGGGGCCTGACCGGACGTGCGCTACTACTCCTGCGGGACGGGAAAGACGGCGCGCTCGACGACTGAGGAGATCGAGGGCGTGTATTCGGCCCAGTCATATCGCGTCAGTTCGAATGCCCAGCCGGCCGCGCGCGTGTTGATCGCCTCAGCCCGCGTAGCGCCTTCACCTGCCTCTACGGCGCGCAGCGTGACATAGCGCCCATCGGGCTCGCGATAGGCCTTTGCCTCGATTTCAAGCCCGTCATGGGTGATCGTCACATGCCTGGCGACTGGCAGGGTCTGAAGGTCTGAGGCTGGTTTGGCATCTATGGGAGCAAACCGCGACAGGGCCAGCGCTGGTGTCGAAGCCGCCAGAGGGCTGACAAGCCGCTCGTCTGGATGCGCCGGTCCGGGACGAAACTCACGCGGACCCTGGCCCGGGTTTCGGACCAGGAGCAGCTGTTCGCCGGCGGTTGGCGCGATCAGTACGGCAGCAATGGTTTCCGGCTCCAGGCTGAGCACGGCAAAATCCATCCAGGCATCGCGGCCATGCAGAGGGGGCAGATCGCCAGCCACACGCCAGGCTTCCGTTTCATCGGGCCGGCGGGCATAGAGCCTTTCATCGCGCCAGCCGATGATGACCGTCTGCGAATGGCGATCATCCTTCTGCAGGATTGTGACCTTTGCGCCGGTGCCGCCATTAGCAGGGTCGCCGAGGCCAAGCGTGTCGAACTTTCGCGGATCGCGTGTGCGCGGGTCTGCCCAGCTCAGCTCTTCGAGCCCCGTCAGGAGTTCCCGCATACGGTCGGTCCGGACCGGGAACCCGTCCGGAGCGTCCATCCGCCAGCCCCGTTCAGCCTGGACGAGAGCGTAGGACTCGTCGGCAAGATCAACTCTTATGCGCTCTGGAGCGCCGGTATCGATACCGGCTTCTAGCACCGGGCTGCCGCGACGATCATCATTCAGTGCGTCGGGCCGGTCGAGCGCGACCAGCAGGGCCTTGCCGGCGACCAGTCCGAAAAGGGCGGCGGCCATTGCGCCAAGCGCGAGGCCGCGGCGACGGCGGATCACAGCGCTCATGCCCGTCTCCTGCGCACAAGCCAGACACCCAGCCCGAGCAGCACCGCGAGCAGCGGGCTGCCCCAGATATTGATCGTCTTCAGCGTCGCTTCGAGACCGTCAATATCGCGCCGGAAATCGCGCTCGATGGCGCGCAGGCGCGAACGGGTCTCGACAATCCGTTCACGCAGGCGCTGCAATTCGGTCCGTTGCACCGGTTCCAGCGCATCTTCGAGATCGCCATTGAAGCTGTTGCCTTCAGCCGCCTGGTCCTGCAATTCCTCCAGCCGTGCCTCGCTCGCTGCGAGCCGTTCTTCCAGCCGGGTCTGCTCTTCTAAGAACCGCGCTTCGGCGGCGCGGCGCATCTTTTCGACGCGCACCATGGGCCGCTGGCTGGGCGCGCGTGAGCGCAGCACCATCAGCCCTTCCACCCCGGTGAGTGCATCAATCGCGTTCATAAGGAAGCTGGAATTGGCCGCAATGGCCGTGCCGCTGGCCGGATTGATATAGAAGCCATCATCGAGGAAATCGCTGTCGCCGATAAGGATCACGGCGCCCTGGCCCTCACTCGTGGTGATATGCGAAGGCATTTGCGAGGCTGCAGCGCGCGACAGCTCGTCGAGAACGCTGTCCCCACTGAGTGGGAGCGGCGGTTCACCATCGGGAAATGCGCTGGTGAACGTCCCCGTCAGGCGCGCCGCGAGGGTCAGGGCGCCTGGCTCGGTCTCATAGCTGGCAACGACCTCGCCCGGAGGGATATCGCCAATGGCCGCTTCGGCATCGATATAGGCCGGGGCCGGTCCGGTGCGCAGGAGCGAGGTCAGGACCAGCCCGTCGGCTGAGTCCCCCAGGATTGCACCCGGTGCGCCGAAATTCACCGGGCGCGCAAGCGCCGCCGTGATGGTGTCGGTTCTGCTCATATTCGACGGCGGCGCAGCGATGAAGAGCGGTTGGCCGATAACCGCCGAGCGCCCGCTGTCAGTATCGGTCTGGACCGGCAGGGCATTGGCCGCATCGGCGACCGCGTCCGTGCTGAGTGTGACCCCCCAATGGCGGCCCAGCCGGCCGAAACTGGATGCCCTGTTAGGCTCGCCGACATCCATGATCCCCCCTGCAGCCCCCGCCTTTGCCGCAGGATCGGCGATCCAGACAATGCCGCCACCGCGCAGCAGGAACTGGTCGATGACCCAGAGCTGATAGTCATTGAGGTCATAAGGGTGGGCCAGAATCAGGGCGTCGAGATCGCCGGGCAGTCCCACAAAGTCCGGCTCGACCGGCTCGATGTTCACGCTCCTGGCAAGCTCCCGGAGCACCGTATAGCCGGTTTCCCGC
The DNA here is from genome assembly GCA_964415675.1 of uncultured Hyphomonadaceae bacterium. Lineage (GTDB taxonomy): Bacteria > Pseudomonadota > Alphaproteobacteria > Caulobacterales > Hyphomonadaceae > UBA5336. The sequence continues at coordinate 8,483 of CAYQBG010000026.1, read as the reverse complement.
CCGTCGCCGCGCATCCCGGCAAGGCTGGTGATCAGTCCGACGCGGGCCGGTGCAGGATTGTCGAGACGCGCGATCATCCGGGTCAGGTCATATTCAAGAGAGCCCTCGCGGTCAGGCGAGAGGAAGGGGATGATCCGCTCGCTATCGACCGTATTCATGCCGATCAGCCCGAAATAGAGCGGGTCGGTGCCTTGTGTTTCCAGCGCTGTGATGCCGGCAGCGAGCGCGCGGTCCTCGGCCTGGGAAAACGGTTCCGGGTCGATCTCGGTGACGCGTAGCTTGCCCCCTGAGCGGGCCTCATAGAGGTCGAGGAGCTCACGCACGCGCGCGGCGTAGGCGCGGATCGCGGGATAGTCCTGCCCGACCCGGCGCGTATAGACGAGCGTCAGGTTCACGGGTTCGGCGAGGCTGCTGAGCGCTGCCGTCGTGGCCGGCGACAGAGTGTAAAGCTTTCGGTCAGTGAAATCCGTCCGGGCAGGCGCCAGGAGCGGCTGGAAAAGCATGTTCGCCGCGATGAAGATCAGGGCGGCCAGCACGGCCATTGCGGAAAACCAGCCGCGCCCCGTAAGAAACCGGCTCATGGCGCGCGCCTCCGTGCGGCCCAGAGCGTGTTCAGCGTCGCAAAGACGATGATGACGCTGAGGAAGAAGAAGACCGCCCGCCATTCGAGAACGCCGCGCTGGGCCCCTTCGAAATGAGTGAGAAAGGAAAACCTTGCGACGCTCTCGGCCACACCGCTGCCGGCCATATCGGAAATGCCTGACAGGACCAGTGGCCAGCCCGCCGCCGTGAACAGGAAAGCCACGACCACGGCAATGACAAAGGCGGTCACCTGCCGGCTTGTCAGTGCCGAAGCTGCGGCGCCGATGGACAGATAGGCCCCAGCCATCATCAGCGACATCAGATAGGTCAGCGCGATGGCCGCATTGTCGGGATCGCCGAGATAATTGACGCTGACCCACATCGGCAGCGTGAAGACCAGCGCTGCGGCCGCAACGCTCCAGGCCGCCAGCAACTTGCCTGCGACCAGACCCGGGAGGCCCACGGGAAGCGACAAGAGCAGCTCATTGGTTCCCGCAGCCTGTTCGTCCGACCATAGGCGCATGGCAAGCGCGGGCAGGAAAATCATGTAAAGCCAGGGATGCCAGAGGAAGAAGGGCCCGAGATCGGCTGCGCCCGTGTCGAAAAAACGCGCCCCCTCCCAGGTGAACAGTCCCAGCGCAACCAGGAAGACGGTGATGAAAACATAAGCCACCGGCGCGCCGAAATAGGCGGTTATTTCGCGCTGGTAGGCCGCTTTCAGGCCCCGGAAATGGGACATCAATGCGTTCACGCCGCTGCCTCGTCATCCTGACGTGTGAGAGCGCGGAAGGCGTTTTCCAGCGTCGTGTCCCCTGCCAGGTCTGCCGGAGAGCCATCGGCGACGATGCGGCCCTGATCGACGATCAGCGCGCGGTGACACATGGCGGGCACCTCCTCCAGTGTATGGGTTGAGATCAGGATCGCGCGTTCGGGTGCAAGGCGCGCAATAAGGGCCCTCACGGCGCGTTTCTGGTTCGGGTCGAGCCCGTCTGTCGGCTCATCGAGCACGAGCACCGGCGGATCGTGCAGGAGCGCGCCGGCCAGGCCGACCCGGCGGCGATACCCCTTCGACAGCGCGCCGATGGGCTTGCCTGTCACACTGGAGATGCGCGCATCGGCAATCGCCCTTTCGACAGCACCGCGGCGCGTGGCTGCGGGCAGGTTGCGGGCCGATGCGAGGAAGCCGAGAAATTCCGGCGGCCTCATGTCGTCATAAAGCGGCGCACCCTCTGGCAGGTAGCCGAGGCGCGACTGGGCGTCAGCCCGGGCCTGTGTGATCGAAAATCCGTCGATACGAGCGTCTCCGGCATCGGGCAGGATCACCCCGGCAATCATTCGCATCGTCGTTGATTTGCCCGCCCCATTGGGCCCGAGAAAGCCGAGCACTTCGCCTTTGGCGACCGTGAAGCTCACAGCATCGACAGCGGAGCGCGTGCCATAGCTTTTTCTCAGGCCGTCAATTTCGAGCATGGTTTATGGTCTCGCCAGTCTGCCCTGCGGGCTGACACGGCTTACAGGTCTTGGCAGCGAACATAAAGGGCAAGCCGCGCCCCGCAGTCACTTCCCCAACATGAATTTTTTCTGTTTGCACCGGCGAGGGGGCTGTTTCGTTCGACCTTGCGCTTATACCTTCCTGTGAGGTCACAAGGAGGACACCCAAATGTCGATCAGGACGCAAAGTTTTGAGTATCAGGGCGACGGGCACACATTCGAGGGCTATCTCGCCCTTCCGGAAGGCGGGCCGAAACCGGTGGTCCTGGTGGCCCATGCCTGGGGCGGACTGTCGGACTATGAAAAGGGCATGGCCGACCGCGTGGCCGAGGATCTTGGCTACGGCGCTTTCGCCATCGATGTCTACGGTGCGGGCAAGCGTGGCGGATCGGTGGAAGAGAACCAGGCGCTGATGACGCCGCTGATGGAAGATCGCGCCGAACTGCAAAAGCGCCTCAACATCGCGATCGAGCATTCGAAGACACTTGACGGCGTCGACACATCTAAACGCGCCGCGATCGGCTTTTGCTTCGGCGGCCTTTGCGTGCTGGACATGGCGCGCGCCGGCCAGGACGTCGCCGGTGTGGCGAGTTTCCATGGCCTGTTCGTTCCGGCAGGCAATCTTTCCGGGCAGAAGATCGCCGCGAAAGTGGTCGCCTTTCATGGCTGGGACGATCCGATGGCCGAACCCGACAGCGTGCTGGCCCTGGCCCGGGAAATGTCTGCAGCGGGGGCTGACTGGCAGCTTCATGCCTTTGGCAACACCATGCATGCCTTCACCACGCCCGGCGCCAACGATCCGAATATGGGCGTTGTCTACAGCGCCGATGCCGACCGGCGCAGCTGGGACAGCCTGCGCAGCTTCCTCGGCGAAGTATTGTAGTGCGTCTTAGCGCTCCGCACGGCGCAGGAAGAGATAGAAGGCTCCGTGCCCGCCATGGCGGGCATGGGCCTGAGACCAGCCCGAGACGAGTCGGCGGGCCTGTCCGCTGTCCAGCCAGTGCAGGAAATTCCGTCGCAGCACCGACTCCCCATCGCGGCCCTTGCCCGTAATCACCAGCACGCACCGCGCGCCCTGTTGCTGCTGGCTGGCCAGGAAGGCTTTCAGGGCGCGCTCGGCGCTGGCTTGCGTGTGCCCGTGCAGGTCGAAGCGGGCGGCGAGATCGACCTGGCCGCGCCGGATCCGTCTTTCGCTGCCGCGATGGGCCGGGGCCGGAGACCTGGCCGGGAATGTCGCTGCCGGCCGGCCTGTCGCGCGCAGAGGGTTCGGGGGCAACGAGGCAGGTTCGCCGGACGTGTCGCGCGTCGGTTCCTGTGGAGCCGTTTCGGGCAGTTCGGGGGGAGCCTTGCCTTCCAGCGGTTTGACGGTTCGCGCCACGCGCGCCCACATTCGCTGCTCGGTCGGTGTCGGGCGCCGCCGTGTCATCGAGCCTGCCCTGTTGGCCTAACGACAGGCGCGTTCGGCGCGGGAAATGGCGTCCGCCGAGCCTTTGAGGGAGAAATGATAGGCCACAGCCGTCCCGCGTTCCGAGACCGCCTCGATGCGAAGCTCCAGCCCGCGCTCGATCGCGCGCACAAGCCTGGGATCGTCACCATCATCGGCAAAAGCTTCCGATCCGACATTGAAAAGCGGCCAGGCACTTCGCCCGACCCGCGCTCTGGATGGCAGGTCGGGGCGCAGTTCATAGCCAACACGAAGGCTCGGCTGGTTGCGCGCGCGTCCTGAGGCCCAGCTTGTGATATAGAACCAGACATCGCCGTGATCGGCGGCACGTGGGGCCTTGTCGCTTGCTTCCGTGGCCGCATAGCAGATCTTCTCGCCATTGACCGTATCATTAAAGACGCGCCAGTCATTGAAACGCGCCAGTGCCGTTGGCTCGGCCAGGACCGCCGCTCCTTGCGCGAGAGCGCCGAGAGACAACAGCATCATCCGAGCGGCAATCCACCGCCTTGAATTCATCACGTGCGTCCGTTCCTGTTACCCTGATCGGTTACTATATTGCTTTAGGTGATTGAAACAGGGTTGTGGCTGAAATTTGGTGAACACTAGATGCGAGCGACAGCAATCGCGGGCCATCGCATCGGTTGCTATTGCGACCAGCTAGGTTAGACTGGACAGGTGAAATGGAAAAGGCGCCGGGATTGAGCGTAGCAGCGCAGAACGACACGCCGGCTGATCAGCGCGCCCTGCTGGAGCATTATGTTCACAGGGTCGCCTTGGAGAAATGCCGCTCTTCCTTTGCGCAGCTGTTCGAGTTCTTCGCGCCGCGCCTGAAAAGCTACATGCAGCAACTCGGCGCAGATTCCAGCCAGGCGGAGGACCTTGTCCAGGAGGTTATGGTCACTGTCTGGCGCAAGGCCGAACAATATGATCCGGCCAAGGCCTCTGTTTCGACCTGGATTTTCCGCATCGCGCGCAACCGAAGGATCGATGCGCACAGGCGGTCGAGTAAGCCCGACCTGGAGCCCGATGAACCCATGCTTCGTCCGGCCGAGCCCGATCAGCCCGACCAGTTGCTCGGACGCCAGCAAATGGACGCCCATGTGCGGGCAGAGGTCGCCAAGCTGCCGCCGGAACAGCTCGAATTGCTGAAGGCAGCCTTCTATGATGGCCTGTCGCATAGCGAGATCGCGAAGGCTTATGGCCTACCCCTGGGAACTGTAAAATCGCGCATCCGGTTGGCTTTCAACCGGCTGCGCGGGCAATTGGATGGCGAATCTTCTGATGATTGACCCAATCAATGGCTGTAATTGCTTGACCTTATAACCGAGCGAGACATATCGGCTCATCAGATATGCTTTTCGCGGAGGTTTGCCTTGCCCGAGGCCGGAAACACACCTGCATTCAGTGAACTCTACAGTGCTTATGCGGCGGGTTGTCTGGATCCGTCATTTGCCTTGCTGGTCGAAACGCAGGCCGCGCTGCGCCAGGATATCTCCACGGCCATCCGCGTCGGCGAACTGGTCAGCGGGATCTTCCTTGAGCGCGAAGCTCCCAGCGAAGTTAGCATGGATGCGCTCGACCGGGTCTTTGCCGAGATCGATGCGAATACAACCGGGCGGGCGCGGCGAAAGGCGGCGCATTCAGCCGGCGAGGCACTGTCGGAATTGCTCGATCTGCCTGAACCGCTGCGCGACACCGCGCTCGACGCAGCTGGCGAAAGTGGCTGGAAATTCGTCGCGCCGGGCCTCAAACGTCTCCGGCTCGACACAGGCGGCGCGGCCGAAGCGGAACTGTTCCGGATCGCTCCGGGCGCCACAGTGCCGCGTCACACCCATCAGGGCCGTGAATACACTCTTGTCGTCGCCGGCGGTTTCACCGACGAATCCGGTGCTTATGGCCCCGGTGACGTTTCGGTGAAGTCTGGCGAGGACACTCACCAGCCTGTCGCTGATGCTGGTGAAGTGTGCATGGCGCTCGCGGTGCGTGATGGGGGGCTGAAATTCACCGGCGCCATGGGGCTGGTCCAGCGCCTGATCGGCGGCTGAGCCCCGCGCCGCCCCTTCCCCTCATCCGCCCCTTTGGGCCATAGTCCCGCAAACAGATACAATCGGGAGGAATGAGCATGAGCGATACCAACAGGATCTGGGTGCTTCGACAGCGCCCTGTCGGCGATGTCAGCGAGGGCGACCTGGAACTGGTCGAACAACCGCTCGGCCCGCTTGGCGAGGGCCAGGTGCGTGCGCGGACGGTGTATCTGTCACTCGACCCGACCAACCGGATCTGGATGAGCGATATGGACGCCTATATGCCGCCGGTGGGGATTGGCGAGCCGATGCGTGGCGGTTCGATCGCTATGGTCACCGAAAGCCGCCATGACGGATTTGCGCCCGGCGATATCGTCAATACAGGGCTGGCGCACTGGGCTGACTACAATACTTTGCCGGGTGAGGCGCTCAACAAGCTGCCGCAACTGCCCGGCGTGCCTTTGACCGCCTATATGGGCCCGCTCGGGGCAACCGGAATGACAGCCTATTTCGGGCTCATGGATATCGGCCAGCCGAAACCCGGTGAGACTGTTGTCGTGTCGGCCGCGGCCGGCGCGGTCGGCTCGATGGTTGGCCAGATCGCCAAAATCCAGGGCTGCCGTGCCGTCGGCATTGCCGGATCGGACGAAAAATGCCGCTGGCTGACAGAAAAGGCCGGTTTTGACGGCGCGATCAATTACAAGTCCGAGGATGTCGGCGCCGCCCTCGACCGGCATTGTCCCGACGGGATCGATATCAATTTCGAGAATGTCGGCGGATCGATCATGGATGAGGTGGTCGCCCGGCTGAACGATTTCTCCCGCATGCCGCTTTGCGGGTTGATCTCGACCTATAATGCGACCGAGCCGGTGCCCGGCCCGTATAATTTCGCGAACTTCCTGATGCGCCGCACCCTGATCAGGGGGTTCATCGTCATCGATTATCTTGACCGGTTTCCGGAAGGCATACAGGCCATGGCTGGCTGGCTGATGCAGGGCAAGCTTGTCTTCGAGACCGATATTGCCGAGGGTCTGGAGAATGCACCCGCCTCTCTGGAGCGACTCTTCACCGGCAAGAATCTCGGTAAGCTCGTGGTGCGGGTTTCAGACGAACCGGGCATTTAGGGCTCGGGGGGCTCACGGCCCATCGACCTCGAAGCCTTCGGCGCGCAGCATCTCGACCACACTGTCCTCACCGGCCAGGTGCCCGGCCCCGACGGCGATCAGGAACGTGCCGGCTTCGGCCTCCATCAGCGCTGTGATCTGATCGACCCAGTTCGCATTACGCTCCACGATAAGCACGTCATAGACATGTTGCGAGCCCATCACCTCCGGGTCGGCCATGATATGGCCGATCTCCTCGACATCGCCTTGAGCCCATTCCGCGACGAGCGTGTCGAGCAATTCCGGGTTTTCTTCAATCTGGACAGCAGAGGCGACAAGGAATTCAACCTGATCCTCCTGCGACATGTCGGCGAAGAAGCGCAATTGCTGCTCGCCGGTTTCCAGGAAGCGCAGTTCCTTGCCAGCAGCTTCTGCTGCTTCGGTCAGCACGGTTTCCACGCCGCTATCGGGTGAATAGCCCTGCTTGACCAGCGCCTGGACCGATAACTGCACGGTTGCCAGCCAGGGTTTCATCGGCTCGATAGCGCTCATGGGCACGCCGATATAGTCCATGGCTTCTTCGACTTCGCGTTCCTCATCGTTGTCGAGCACATCACTCAGCCGCTTCCCGTCGGTGTATATGCCAAGTTGCGGAACAAGGCGCGCCATGTCCCGGGCGGCCTGCGGGCTCGACACATCGGCTTCGAAATAAACCGCGTCAGTGGTTTCGAACATCGCGTCGAACTGCGGTGTGCGCCACTCGGTTTCCGGCTTGAGAATGTGCACCGTGCCGAACAGGTGAACGGTTGTGTCCGAGTCCGAAACCGTCCACAGGGCCGGCGCGCCAGGCGCTTGCGTTTCGGTGTCCTGCGCGGCCCGCGGCTCAGGCCCCTCATCGGTCCGGCCTGTTTCGGTGTCTGGCACCGGCGGAGCTTCAATCGCGGCGTCCGGAGCGGTCGGCTCGGATCCCGCCGGCACGTTTCCCGTGTCACAGGCCGCAAGGGCGAACCCGGCCAAGGCGGCGGCCATGAGTGTGAGCAGGCGGTTGTCGCAGATCATGGTGGCTCCATCGGGCATCAGGGTGCTGTCTGCGCGAAGCGATACGCCGAACATCCGCCGGCCGTCCAGTCCCAAGCCGGCCCGGCAGCCAATTGCAGGCCGTGACACGCTGAAGATTGCGTCAGCCAGCAGTTTGCCCTATTCAGCCTGCCTGGCCCGGCACCCATAGCTCAGCTGGATAGAGCGCTGCCCTCCGAAGGCAGAGGTCACAGGTTCGAATCCTGTTGGGTGCGCCAGATTGTTTCAATAAAAACAGGTGCTTGCGGATTTCAGAGGGCGACCCGGCGCTCCAACCTTTCGAAAAGTAAGCACCAAGTAAGCACCGTGTACCCACCGATTGGCAACGATCCGTAGGTCGGCGAGGTCAAATCGGGACGAGAATCGCGCCCTCGCAATCAGAAAGAAGCGGTCTTTTCGGCAGCTGAGGGTGCAATTCCAGACGTTAGAATTCAGCACCGATCCGAGCATCATTGTTTAGGTTTCCATGACGCCCGCCTTGCGCAGCCGGTTGCGCCGGGCTCCGAGGCGGGCGGCGTGGAAGGCTCAATGCCTGACGCGCGGACGGCAGGCAGGCTATGGGGATTTGAAGAAGGCCCTGGCGTCATGCGGCGTGCGTCGCTTGCCGCGCCGGGGCTGAACAAGGTCCGATATCGGTCCCTGCAGGCCCCCAGTTTCTGGTTTCGAGACGCTGGTCACAGTCACCTTGTGGCGAGGCCTGTTGGCAGCGCGCAGTGTTCCATCGTCGCTGTGACCAGCGCTCGTCAGGGTGTTGGAGACAGG
>CAYQBG010000025.1:0-19516 GCA_964415675.1 uncultured Hyphomonadaceae bacterium | reverse complement strand
AGCGCTTGAATGGCATTCAAGAGGTCGGCGGTTCGATTCCGCCTGGCTCCACCAAAACGGCATGCTGCCACACCAGAGATCAGGCATTATCGCTGAATCCAGCGAACACCATTTCGATAAGTGCTCGCCGGTTTTCGCCCCGTGCGCCAGGCAAGATAGAACGGTTTTCAAGCGGCATCACCGAACCGATTTAGCGTGTCCGAAACCAATGATTAATCCGGCCGCGCACCTCGAAAACCAACTGCTTGAACAGATGTGTGTCAGAAAGAAATCTGACAGGCCTGGGTGGTTTTAATGTTGCGCATTACCCGTCCGTTCGTATGCGTAAGTTTGGCAAAAGCCGATAAATGCGTTATCGGGCTGATAAGAGATTCGATTTAACGGATCCGTCAACATCATCCCCGGAGACTGCAAAATGAGCAAACAAACCGATTCCATTGAAACGATGGAAATGAATGAGCTCCTCGATCTCAAGGCACAGGTTGAGGCTCGCATTGAGTCATTGGCGGCTGAGGAACTCAGCCAGCTCGAAGAGCGGATGGAGCGGCTTCGCCCTTATGTAAAGGGCAGCGGTCGCGGCCGTCCGGGTAGCAAGGCCGCGCCGAAATATCGCGACCCCAGGACAGGAAAGACCTGGTCTGGACGCGGGCGGACGCCGGTTTGGCTGCGTGAGCGTGAGGAGAAAGGCGAGAGCCGCGACAGTTTCCTGATAAAATAAGGTTTTGTCGCATGACGGCTTGAGGCCCGGTGGCGCAAACCACCGGGCCGCGTCTTATTTGATTGAAATTTGAGATATCTTGGCTTGAATAAACTGTATGGAACTCGGTCCATCGTTAAGCCCACCTGATCTAATCATCAGGGTCAGCCACCTTTGATAAGTGGCATGAACGCGATTTCCGTACTTGGCGATAAATGTTCGAGATAGGCATCCTGAACAATTTCGCCATCTAAAATGGCAAACATCGTTTTCTGCAACTCTTCACCAAGCCCCGGATATTCACGATCAAGCTTGGTATAAAGCTCGCGAACAGTCTCTGCATCAAGATCAAATTCGATCTTCGGAACATTGAAGCGTCCGGCCATCTCACCGGGAAGGATAATCCGCGCCATAAGCCGCCTCAGGCCTTTCCCTTCGCCCTGTCTATGGCCTCCAATACCCGGGGCGGCGACATTGGCAGCCGCGTCATCCGCGTACCGATCGCATGCGAGACGGCATTGGCCACAGCCCCCAGAGGCGGCACGATAGGCACTTCACCGACGCCGCGCACGCCATAGGGATGCGAGGGGTTTGGCACTTCGACAATCACAGTGTCGATCATTGGCAGGTCGGAGGCGACCGGAATGCGATAATCGAGAAAACCGGCATTCTCGAGCCGGCCATTCTCGCCATAGACATATTCCTCATTCAGCGCCCAGCCGACCCCTTGTGCGACACCGCCCTGCATCTGCCCCTCGACATAATCGGGATGAATGGCGCGCCCGGCATCCTGGATGGCGGTGTAGCGGATTATCTCGACGCGACCGGTCTCCATGTCGACTTCAACATCGCATATATGCGTGCCGAAGCCCGGCCCGGCGCCGCGCGCATTGATCGCGGCATGGCCCACAATCGGTCCGCCAAGTTTCGCCGTCTGGCCGGCCAGCTGTTTCAGCGTCAGGGGTTCGAACTCGCCGACATTGTGGCTGGCCGGATGAGCGGCCCCGTCGCGCCACTCCACGCCCTCGACATCCACATCCCAGAGTTTTGCAGCGCGTTCGCACAGCTCGTTGACCACGGATTTCGAAGCTTCAATGACAGCCATCCCGACCGCGAAGGTCACGCGGCTACCGCCGGTGAGGTCGGAGTAACCGATCGAGGCGGTATCACCGATCACAGGGCGCACGCTGGCCACGTCCACGCCCAGGACTTCGGCGGCCATCAGCGCCATGGAGGCGCGCGAGCCGCCAATATCGGGATTGGGCGAGACCACCACCACAGTGCCGTCGGGGTTCACATGAACCGCAGCGGTGGATTCCCCGCCAATATTGAACCAGAAACCACACGCCACGCCGCGCCCCTGATTTGGGCCGAGCGGCGCGCTCCAGTGCGGATGCGCCTTGGCCGCTTCCAGCGTCTCCTCAAATCCGATCTGACGGAACGTGGCGCCATAGACCGCCTTTGTGCCTTCCTTGGCGGCATTCATGAGCCGCAAATTGATGGGGTCCATGTCCAGTTCCAGCGCAATCTCGTCGAGAACGCTTTCCACCGCGAATGTGGACATCGGCGCGCCAGGTGCGCGATAGGCAGCACATTTGGCGCGGTTGGAGACCACGTCATAGCCCGCCACAAGCGCGTTTTCGAGATCATAGCAGGCAAGGGCCGACATGCAGCCCGGCATGGCGGGTGAGCCGGCGAAAGCACCGGCTTCATATTTGAGTTCGACCTCGCCGGCAGTGATCCGGCCCGAACGGGTCACGCCGATCTTTGCGCGCACGACCGATCCCGAGGTCGGTCCGGTCCCGCGAAACACTTCCTGGCGGGACATGACCGCGCGAACGGGCCGGCCCGCCTTGCGCGACAGGAGCAGTGCAATGGGTTCGAGATAGACTGTCGTCTTACCGCCAAAGCCGCCCCCGATTTCCGCAGGCGTCACGCGCAGGTCGGACAATTCCATGCCGAGGAGCTTGGCTGTGAGGGCACGGACCATGAAATGGCCCTGGCTGGAACACCACAGGCGCGATTGCCCGTCCTCGGTCCATTCAGCCACAGCGGCATGAGGTTCGATATAGCCCTGATGAGTCGCACCGGTGCGGAAGGTCCGTTCCATGACGAGATCGGCCTCAGCAAAGCCGGCCTCGACATCACCCTTTGACTGCACGATTTTCTGCGCGACATTCGACGGCATGTCCGGCTCGGGTTCGACACCCTTCGTGATCATGTCCTCATGCAGGATCGGCGCGCCGGGCGCCATGGCCGCTTCGACATCGATCACATGCGGCAACACCTCATAATCGACTTCGATAAGCTCCAGTGCCGCTTCGGCAATCGCAGCGCTGGTGGCAGCAACAGCCGCCACGGCATGGCCGTCATAGAGCACCTTGCCGTGTGCCAGGACATTGTGGGACAGGTCGCGGAACTGCACCTCTGCCTCACCGGCATCGACGGTTTCATCGCCCGCTTCCGGCAGGTCCTTTGCCGTGATGACCGCCAAGACACCCTTCAGCGCCTCGGCTTTCGATGTGTCGATGGAGACAATCCGCGCATGGGCATGCGGGCTGCGCAGGATTTTCGCCTCCAGCATGCCGGGCAGCATCAGGTCGGCGCCAAAGCCGGCCCGGCCTGTCACCTTGTCGACGCCGTCGGGGCGGGGAATGCGTTTGCCGATCCATTTGGTTTCGGGAAGATCGAAGGCCATGGGTCAGGCTCCTCTCATCTCGGCCGCAGCGTCCTGGACGGCCCGGACGATCTTGTCATAACCGGTGCAGCGGCACAAATTGCCGGCCAGCCAGTAGCGGATCTCGGTCTCGCTGGGGGCGGGATTGTGATCGAGCAGCGCCTTCGCGGCCACGAGAAAGCCCGGCGTGCAGAAGCCGCATTGCAGCGCGGCATCATCGATGAATTTCTGCTGCAGCGGATGCAGCCTGTCACCTTCAGCCAGGCCCTCGATCGTCTCGATCTGCGCGCCCTCGGCCTCTGCGCCCAGCATCAGGCAGGAACACACCACGCGTCCATCCACGATCACGCTGCAGGCCCCGCAATCGCCGGTCGAGCAGCCTTCCTTGGTCCCTGTCAGGCCAAGCTGGTCGCGCAGCACGTTCAGCAGGGTGTCGCGCGGGTCGCAGAGGAATTCGCTCTCCTCGCCATTCACCTGCGTCGTGACATGCAGTTTGCTCATGACTGGCTCCTTTCTCCGGCCCGCTGTTTTGCAATAAGGGCCGCGCGCCTTGCCAGCACGCCGGCGACCCGGCGGCGATAATCGATGGTGCCGCGCTTGTCATTGACGGGCTGGCAGGCGGCACTTGCGGCCTGCGCCATGGCCTCCAGCGCGTCCTCCTCCAGCCGTGTGCCGATGATCGCGTCTGCCGCCTCGCGCACGATCAGCTGGCGAGGCGCGACCGCGCCGAGGGACACGCGCGCGCCCTGGCATGTGCCGCCTGCGTCGAGCGTCAGGCTGACAGCCGTGCCGACCACGGCGATATCCATCTCCGAGCGCGGGGTCAGGCGCAAATAGGCATCCCCGCTCAGCGCCGGGGGTTTGGGCACCGTGAAACTGACCACGAACTCGCCCGGCTCAAGGCAGGTCTTGCCCGGCCCGGTCACGACATCCTCCACGGCCAGTTCGCGCGTGCCGCCCGGCCCGGCCAGCAGGCAGGTCGCGCGCGCAGCAATGAAGGCCGGCACGCTGTCGGCGGCGGGCGAGGCATTGCACAGATTGCCCCCCGGCGAGGCGCGGCCCTGGATCTGCTGCGAGCCTATGAGGTCCATCGCTTCGCAAAGGCCGGGCAGGTCGGATTTCAGCCCCGGATGGGCATTGATCTGCGCGCCGGGCACGGCTGCGCCGATGACATAGGCGCCGGGCGTATCGACAATCTCGCGGGCCGGCGCGATCTTCTTGATATCGATGACCAGCCCATGGGGCACATGCCCGCCGCGCATCTGGACGATGAGATCGGTCCCGCCGGCGAGGATGCGCGCATCCGCCCCGCCATCGGCGAGCGCCCTGACCGCCTCCTCGACCGTTTCCGGCGCGGCGTATCCTGCAACAGACATGGACAGTCCTCCCGCCTTTTGTGTGTCGCGCCATTCTGGACCGCCAATTCAGGCCGGTCTACCCGCAACTCTCCCAGCGGCTCACATGACCCAGCGTGAGGCTCTTTCGCGCCCATGCGGGACATGCGGTTCTCTTGCTTCCTGACACTTTCCCCGCATCCTGGGCTCTGCGGCCAGTCAGGCGGGTCATGGTTCAGACAGCCTCCATTCCCGCACCTCAACCGCGTCGCCCGGTTGCAGGCCGCGCAGCTTTCGCTATCCTGCCGGTGACAATCATGCCAGCCGGCCCGCAAAGCCCTGGCGCAGGACGAGGTGGGGACTTCGCACATGACACGCTGGCGCCACGCCCTTATCGCCCTACTCGCGGCCTTGATCGCCGCCCTGCCAGCGGCGGCGCAGAAGCGCATCGCGCTGGTCATCGGCAATGGCGCCTATGCCCAGGATGGCTGGTACCTGAAGAACCCGCTCAATGACGCGAAACTGATGGCGAGCGCGCTCGGCGCGGTCGGGTTCGAGGTCCACCCCGTCTACAATGCCACCGAAGAGCAGATGGAGGGCGCCTTCAAGGCGCATGGCGACCGGCTGGCCGCGGCCGGCGAGGATGCCATCGGCTTTGTCTTCTTTGCCGGCCATGGCGTGCAGAGCAATGGGCTGAATTATCTCATCCCGGTCGATGCGAATATCATCACCGAGGCCGATGTGTGGAGCGATGCCCCGCGCATGGGCAATCTCCTGCTCAATCTCCAGCGCGCGGGCAATGCCACCAATTTCATCGTGCTCGATGCCTGCCGCTCGAACCAGACACTGCGCAGCTTCCGCTCGGGCACGCAGGGGCTGGCGAAGGCCGGCACGGTGCGCGGCACGCTGATCGCCTATGCGACAAAGCCCGGCGCGGTGGCCGAGGATGGTGGCGGCCAGAACAGCCCCTATACCGCCGTGCTGGCGGCGCTGATCCGCGAGCCGGGGCTTTCGGCCGAATCGCTGTTCCGCAATGTCGCCACACGAGTGGAAGAGCGCACCAGCCGGCGCCAGCAGCCCTGGATGGAAAGCGGGCTGCGCGGCGAGCGCGATTTCTGCTTTGCCGGCTGCGAGCGGGTGGGCAGTGAAACCCTCGACTTTGCCAGCGCCATTGCCTCGGGCGAGCCCGGCAAGCTCTATGCCTTTCTCGCGCGCTATCCGGAAACGGCCTATCGCGGCCCGGTCGAAGGCGAGATCGCCCGTCTGGAAGCTGTGAGCCGGGCCCGGTCCGGCCGCGCGCGCGACGCCGGCGCGGCTGAAGCGGCGCCGGAAGAGGAGGTGCGCGCGGGGGTGAGCGTGCCCTCAACCGGCAAAATGGGACAATTTCTGGGTTACGCGAGCCGACCAGCGCGCGCGGAGGCGAGCGAACCCGCCGGCACGCCCACCGCCCCGCCGCCGCGCGCGGGCGAGACCTGGCGCGAGACGCTGCTCTTGCGCCCCGGCGAGGGGGAGAAATGCGGTGTGGCGTCCGCCGTCTTCTCGCCGGACGGGCGCTTTATCCTGAGTGATGGCAAGAGCGAGACACGGGCCAGCCCAGCCGCCCATCTGTTCGACCGGGCGGGACAAGCGCGCCGGACGTTCACCGGACATTCTTGGTGTATCACTGATGTCGCGTTCAGCCCGGACGGGGCGCGCATCGTCACCGCGTCTGCGGACGAGACGGCGCGGGTCTGGGACGCGACCAGCGGGCGGGAACTCGCCCGGCTGGAGGGGCATGGGGGCGTTGTCACCTCCGCCGCGTTCAGCCCGGACGGCGCGCGAATTGTTACAGCATCCCGGGACGACACAGCGCGGCTCTGGGACGCGGCCAGCGCGCGTGAGCTGACCCGGCTGGAGGGGCATGGGGGCGTTGTAACCTCCGCCGCGTTCAGCCCGGACGGGGCGCGTATCGTCACCGCGTCTGCTGACAAAACCGCGCGGATCTGGGACGCGGCCAGCGGGCGGGCGCTGGCCCGTCTGGAGGGGCATGAGGGCACTGTCTACTCCGCCGCGTTCAGCCCGGACGGTGCCCGCATTGTCACCGCACCTCGCGGCAATATCGTAAGGGTCTGGGACGCCAAAAGTGGACACGAGTTGGCGCAGCTTGAAGGGCATGGCGCCTTTGTCTATTCTGCGGAGTTTAGCCCGGACGGGACGCGCATCGTCACGGCGTCATGGGATAACACCGCAAGGGTTTGGGACGCCAGCAGCGGGCGCGAACTCGCCCGATTGGAACGACAGGGTGATGGGGTCGTGTCCGCCGCGTTCAGCCCCGACGGACGGATGATCGTGGCTATATCCTGGGATGGCACGGTGCGGGTCTGGGAGCTGGAATAGGCCACGCAAATTGTTCCCGCATCCCCGGCCCTGAGCCGGTGCCTCCCAGCAATGGCTCCGAGCTGGATCGGGGAGAGCCCGGCTCTGCGGCCGGGCATGCGGCTCTAGTTGCCCTCATCCACGGCATGGGCCAGGGCGGCGGAGAGGAATTGGTCGATATCGCCGTCGAGCACGCCGCTTGTGTCGGACGTCTCCACTTCGGTGCGCAGGTCCTTGACCATCTGGTAGGGCTGCAACACGTAAGAGCGGATCTGGTGGCCAAAGCCGATGGCGCCCTTGTCGGCATGGGCGGCATCGGACGCCTCGCGCCGCTTCTGCAGCTCCAGCTCATAGAGCCGCGAGCGCAGGATTTTCCAGGCTTCCTCGCGGTTGGAATGCTGGCTGCGCGAGGTCTGGCAGGCGACCACGATGCCGGAGGGTTCATGGGTCAGGCGCACGGCGCTGTCGGTCTTGTTGACATGCTGGCCGCCCGCCCCGGAGGCGCGATAGGTGTCGGTGCGCACATCGGAGGGGTCGATCTCGATCTCGATATTGTCGTCAACCACGGGCGAGACGCCGACCGAGGCAAAGCTGGTATGGCGGCGCGCGGAACTGTCGAAGGGGGAGATGCGCACCAGCCGGTGCACGCCGGTCTCCGATTTCAGCCAGCCATAGGCATTCTCGCCGCTGATCTGGATCGTGGCCGATTTGATACCGGCTTCCTCGCCCTCGCGCTCGTCCATTTCCTGGACTTTCATGCCATGCGCCTCGGCCCAGCGCACATACATGCGCCGCAGCATGGAGGCCCAGTCCTGGCTTTCGGTGCCGCCCTCGCCGGCATTGATCTGCAGGAAGGCGTCATTGGCGTCGGCTTCGCCCGACAGGAGCGCTTCGAGTTCGGCGCGCGCGGCCTTTTTCTGTGCGCGGGCGAGCGCCGTCTCGATATCGGCGAGCATGTCCTTGTCGCCCTCGGCCAGCTCGGCCAGTTCGAGATTGTCGGCGGCTTCGGCCTCCAACGTCTCGACCATGGCGATGGCGTCGGCAAGGCGCTGGCGCTCGCGCATCAGTTTCTGGGCTTCCATGGGATCGTCCCAGAAATCGGGACGCTCGGACAGCGCGTTCAGCTCATCGAGTCGTTTGACAGCATTGTCCCAGTCAAAGACGCCTCCTCAGCAGTTCCACCGACTGCTTGATTTCGCTGGCAAGGGTCGCGATGTCGGCCATGTGCCGCAGTCCTCCGATCGTGCTTCCAAGGGTTCAGGACCCGCGAAATGAGGCGGTTTTCCGGCGCCGTCAAGCCGGGCGCGATGATTACCAGGTGTCGCCGAGATCGCCGCTCGCCGTATCATCGCCGTCGTCCCCCGTCTCGCCGGCGGGCTGGCCCGGCAGGCCGGGCGGTGCGTCTCCCGTTTCGACCCCACCCTGCATTCCGGGCATTCCAGGCACGAGACCGGGATCGCCATTATGGCCCGAGCCTTCATCTTGCCGTCTGGTTTCGAACAGACCGGAATCGCCGCCCCCGAAGATCGACAGCTCGTCATCCTCGGCGAAGGCGAGGCCGGGTTCGGTGCCCGGTCTGAACGCTTCGTCAATGATCACATCTGTGGCAGGTCCGGGAAGCTCACCCGTGCGTGCATCGATCCGCACCAGTCGCACGCCCGGCGGGATGCGGAAGGGCAGGGCGGGCTCATCCTTCAGCGCCGCTTCCATGAAATCGGTAAAGATCGGCGCGGCGACCGATCCACCGGCTTCGCCATCGCCAAGCGATCTGGGTTCGTCGAACCCGACCCAGACGCCGACCACCAGGTCAGGCGAAAAGCCGAAGAACAGCGCATCCTTGTAGTCATTCGTGGTGCCGGTCTTGCCGGCAAGCGGCTTGCCGACACGGCGCGCGATCCGTCCTGTCCCGCGCTCGATCACGCCTTCAAGCATGTGCACGGTCTGGTAGGCCACAATCGGATCGAGCACTTGCGGGCGCGGATCATCCAGTTCCGGCGGCGGCCCGCCATCCCATTCCTCGGCATTGCAGCCAGTGCATTCGCGCGGGTCATGAACATAGAGTGTCTTGCCATGCCGATCCTGGATCCGGTCCAGCAGCGTCGGCTGTATGCGCTTGCCGCCATTGACGAAAGCAGCATAGCCCTTTGCAAGGTTCCAGGGTGAGGTCTCGCCGGCGCCAAGCGACATGGCGAGATACGGGTCGAGATCGTCATAGACGCCAACCCGCTCGGCGAGGTCGGATACTGCCTCCATGCCGATATCCTGCGCCATTCGCACGGTCATCATGTTTCGCGATTTTTCAAGGCCCAGACGCATGGTCGACAGGCCATACCAGCGGCCTTCGGCATAATTCCCGGGTGCCCAGAAATCATTGGTTTCGACATCGAAGTCGACAAACGGCGCATCAAGAACCTTGGTGGCCGGCGTGTATCCGTTTTCCAGCGCGGCGGCATAGACGAAGGGTTTGAAGCTCGACCCGGTCTGGCGCCGGGCCTGGGTGACGCGATTAAAGGCGCTCTTCCAGAAAGAGTAGCCACCCGACATGGCCAGGATCCTTCCGGTATGCGGATCAAGCGCGATTAACGCGCCCTCGACTTCGGGAATCTGGCGCAGCGATGCAGTGCCCACAGGCGCGCCAAGCTGGTCATCTGCGGTCTCGGCGGCGCCGGCCTCGTCGGCGGGCTCGCGGCGCAATTCGGCCAGCACGACATCGCCGGGTTTCAGTCCCTTGGCGCCATCCTCGCGCTCAAATGTCCCGGCGGCCCATTCGACGTCTTCCTTGACCAGATTGATCTGCGAATTGTCGGTCAGGCGCAGGACGGCGGACCCTTCCTCATTGATCTTTGTGACAAGTGCGGCTTCCCAGTCGCCATAGCCGGCCGGCAGGTCGACCTCGCCCAGCCTCTCCACCGCCTCGCCATCCAGTGCGATTGATGTGACCGGACCGCGATAGGCATGGCGCCGGTCATAGCTCACCAGTCCATCCTGAAGGGCATTCTGTGCGGCAAGCTGAAGCCGGGAGTCGATGGTGGAGCGGATTGACAGGCCGCCCTGTTCCAGCGTGTCCTCGCCATATTCCTCGATCAGGTCGCGGCGCAGCTCCTGGACGAAATAGGTCGCGGCCTCATATTCCGGCCCACGCAGGCGTTTTACCGTGTTCAGAGACAGAGCCCGGGCTTCATCAGCGTCATTTTCGGTGATGTAGCCATCTTCTACCATCCGCGCGAGCACATAAGAGCGGCGCTGCAACAGGCGCTCGGGGCGGCGATAAGGGTTCACGGTGCCCGGTGCCTTGGCCAGCGAGGCGAGGATCGCGGCTTCGGAAATGTTCAGTTCGGGCAGCGACTTGCCGAAATAATTCAGCGCGGCCGATCCGACACCATAGGCGCGCCCGCCGAGATAGATCTCATTCAGGTACAGCTCCATGATTTGCTGCTTGCTGAAGGCGCTTTCGATCCGTCGCGCGAGCACGGCTTCCTTGATCTTGCGCACGATGGTCTGGTCGCGTGTGAGCAGCATGTTTTTGACCACCTGCTGGGTGATGGTCGATCCGCCCTGCAAACCGCCGTCCCCTGTGATCTTGTTGCGCGCGCTGTTGATGGCGGCGCGCAGCATGCCGACATAATCAAGGCCCTCATGTTCGAAGAACTTCTTGTCCTCGGCGGAGACAAAGGCCTGGATGACGTGTTCGGGAATTGATTCATAGGGCACATAGACCCTGTGCTGGTCTGCAAATTCGGCCACCAGTGTCCCATCACCGGCATGGACGCGCGAGGTGATCGGCGGCTCGTACTTCTCCAGCGTTGCTATGGTCGGCAGGTCGCGCGACAGCGAGGCGACGACAGCGACAATCCCGATCATGGCGAGAATCGCAAGGATCGTGGAGAAGATGAACAGTCGCCGGAAGAGTTTCCAGGTTAAGAAGCGCCGTCTCGCGGTGTCGGCCATGTTTTGTCCAGTCCTTTGTCCGATCGGCAACGGGCATGCGTGTCAGGCGATATCGCGCGGCCAGTCATGAACTGGTCGCGGAATCGCATGTCTTTGTGACAACAGTAAGATGTCTGCAGGGGCAGGGGAAGGCGAAAGCGTCACAATCGCTGCTGCCACTGAGCTTGATCGCGATCTGGTCGCTCAAGCACCAAGCGGTCTGATTGCAAGACATTGCCGACGGCTTTGGCTTCGTCACCCAGCGCATTATCGACGAGTGGATGCACTTCTGCAATCGCGAGCGGCTACACTCGGCCATTGGCAAGGCGACGCCCGACGAGGCATGCGGAAAGGGAACCGAACTCACAAAAGCAGCCTGATCAATAACCCGGATATACCTTGGCAAGGCCGGAAAACCGTACAGAAAACCAGGACCAGCTCACCAAAGGGCGGCCTCGTTCGCGAACCCATTCAGACTGTTGTTTGGGGGCGCGTAAGTGGCCTCACTCAGCCCGTAAGATGAGGGAGTCGAAGAAGAGTTCGGCCGCGCCCTGATAGATTTCGCCGCGCTGGGTGTCTGTAAATTCCACATGGCCTGCGGAGTTCTCGACCAGGAAAAGCTCGGCCATTGCACCGGCGGTGTCATAGGCCGGGACCACGTCGCAGGCCCCCGAGACTTCTAGCCCGGTGAAGCTCGCGCCCTCCGGGGCCGTGTCGCAGGGCACCACCGGATCAAACTCTTCGTGGGCCGCATACAGCACGCCCGAGGCTGCATCCACGCTGGAGAGATCGAATACCGCACCCGAAAGTGGCATGGCGCCCTGCACCACGGACGACACATCGTCATTTTCGCCTACAGTGCCATAGACGCCGCCATTGGCGTCAAGGAAATCCGCCAGGGCCGGGCGTGAAATCGGGTCATCCGGGTCGAGCGTTGCCGCCAGCATGGCCATGACACCGCCGGCAGACTCTCCGCTCACGAAGATGGCGTCGGGGCGGATGCCGCGCGGGTTCGTTTCCTCGCCCTCGGCGCGCAGGAACCGGACGGCGGCGAACATGTCCTGTGTTGCGGTGGCCCCGGCAATGGCGAGTTCGTCAGCATCGAGAGGGGCCTGTCCGAGCACGCGGTAGTCCATGGTCACGGCGACATAGCCACGACGAGCGAAATCCTCCGCAATCGGTTCCACAGATGCCCGTTCCTGTTCCTGGAAGCCGCCACCGGAGGCAACGATCATCACCGGCCGGTCCGTCACCGTGTCGCCTTCGGGCGTGTAGATTGTGAGCGACAAGGTCTGGCCGTCCACGGTGGCGAAGGTGACGCCGTCCTCGACCTGTAACTGGCTGAAGGTGCGGTCACGATAGCGCACCGGATCGCCGGGTTCGGTGACATTGGTGACCGTGACCGAGATCGCGAGTGAGGCGTTCAGCCCGCCGGGGTCGCTGACCTGAAGACCTGCGGCATAGACATTGTTGCCATCAGCGTCGCCGGGCGCTTCGAAATCGGGTGCGGCGGCGAAGCTCAGTTCGCCCGAAGCCGGATCGAAGCGGAATGCGTCGGCATCATCGCCGGTCAGCGAAAAGGTGAGCGTGTCACCGTCAGGATCACTGGCCTCGATTGTGGCGAGCGCGCCTTCGGTGTTTTCCTCCACGTTCACATCGATTGAAGACGTCGAGAAACTGGGTGCACGGTTTTGCGGAGGCGGAGGGCCGTCGCTGCCGCCACCGCCGGAACAGGCGGCGAGGCTGAGGGCGAGTAAAGACGCGAAATGATGAAGCTTGGTCATGGCATTGGGGTTTCCACTGTTGGTTCAGATGAAGCTGTTCGTGAGCGGGTCGAAATTGCGAAGACCCGGCAGGGCCGCGGAGAGTTCGCTTTCGCCAAGGCCGAACCAACGACCCAGTTCGGCGGCGTAGGTGTCCACTGCCACCGACGGGATCAGTCGCCCGCCGCCGCTGTCGGCCTCGTGGCCAAGGGTCGGGGGCGGGAGCGAGCCATAGATCTCACCCCCCTTCACCGCACCGCCGAGCACGATCTGGTGACCGCCCCAACCATGGTCGGTGCCATCGCCATTCACCGCCAGCGTGCGGCCGAAATCCGATGCCGTGAACAGGGTGACATCGCGGCTGAGACCCAGCGCCTCCATGGCCGACTGGAAGGCCGCCAGCGCCCCATCGATCTGGGAGAGCAGTTTCGGCAGTGCGCGCGCCTGGGCGTCATGGGTGTCGAACCCGCCAAGGCCGACGAAGAAGACCTGGCGCGAGGCAAACAGCCTGTCGCGCACATTGATCGTTTCCGCCACGGCCCTGAGCTGTGCGCCAAGCGGGGACGCGGGGAAGCTTGTCGGAAGGGCGATGCCCTGCTGGCGGGCGGTGTCATAGGCCTCATTGGTCTCAAACCCACTGGAGAAAGCCGCCGCCATGTCGCGTTCGAGCAAATGGTTGCCGCGATAGCTCCTGGCCGCCAGCTGGTCGCGGACGGCTTCGAGCATGGCCGCCCGCTCGCCGGAGACGCCCTCGTAATAGTCTTCGAGGAAATCCACCCGCGCCGCACCAGATGTGCTGACGCGGTAGGGCACGGCGTTGCGTCCGGTCAGGAAGGGGCCGACGTCCTCGGTGGTGATGGTGGTGAATTGCGGCAGCGACGCATTGGCACCTGAGGCAAGAACCGCGTCGGCGAACAATCCGCCCCAGCCATACTGTGCGCCTTCTGGCTGGTTGGCCTGCCAGACCGACTGCTGGTCATTGTGTGAGAAGAGCCGCGGCGGAAGGCGGACCGCGCCGCTCTCGAAGCTTGCGCGCGTGACCGGCTCGACCAGTGGACCGACATTGCCGACAATCGCGGCCTTGCCCTGCCGAAACAGACCCTCCAGCCGGGGCATCTCGGGCGGAAGGGCGACCTCGCGGCCTTGGAGCACAGTGTCGCTGGCGGGCGAGAGGGGCAACA
The DNA here is from genome assembly GCA_964415675.1 of uncultured Hyphomonadaceae bacterium. GTDB lineage: Bacteria > Pseudomonadota > Alphaproteobacteria > Caulobacterales > Hyphomonadaceae > UBA5336. Next base: position 5,582 of record CAYQBG010000025.1, on the reverse strand, counting down.
GGTTGGCCCGCTCACGCGCTGTTCCCTGCCGGGCAATCAGGGATGAGCGCAGCCCGGCATACTGGTCCCAGGAGGCCTGGTCATGGGGCAGGATCAGGTCGTGGCAGTCCAGCCCGCCGAACAGGAAGACGCAGACAAGCGCCTTGTAGCCGTTTGGGTCTGCGGCGTGGGCGGTGAAAGTGCTCGGCAGGTCGGTGAGCGCCGTGGTGGCCAGCGCACCGGCGCCGAGCGCCTTGATGAAGTCTCTGCGGCTGCTGGGCATGGCTCTCTCCTAGCGCTGGACGAGGTAATCGGGCGACGTCATGACGAGCAGGACCGCCAGCGACACCCGGTCGGCGAGCGCCTCCGTGTCGCCGAGACCGTCAATGGGCTGGGCTTCGAGTGTCGCGGTGATGGCCGCCCTGGTTTCTTGAGACAGGGAGTCGTAGACGAGCAGGCTGTCCAGATGATCGACCAGCGCCCCAGCGTCATTGGCAAGCGCCAACTCGTCGGTGTATTCGGGCACGAAAGCGCGCTCCAGGGCTGCGCGATCCACCGGTACGCCCATGTCTTCCAGCTCTGCTTCAAGCTCCTCGGGCGGGATCATGGACTGGCCGCCAAAGGCCCAGAAGGTCATGAAATTGATATAGCCCGGCGTGGAGGTGGCGTTGACGATCTGAAGCTCCGGCGCGGTCAGCCCCGCCGCGCCGCTTTCCATACCGGGCGCGATATGGCCGGGACGGTAGAAATTGAAGACCGACCGGGCGCGGTAGGGATGCTGGGCGAGCTCATCCGGCGGGCTGAGGTCAAACAGCTCGATCCCGTATTCCGGACGTGAGGCATCGGCATCAAAGGCGCGGGCCCAATGGGTGAAGCGCAGGAGCGGTTCGCGGATCTTGCCGAATTGCGGATCAGCCAAAGCGGCCTCACTGCGCACATCCGGGTCAAAAAGGATGGCTGCGAGCGTCGCCGTAAGGTCGCCCTTGCGCCCCTCGCCCACGCGCGTTCCGTCGGGCAGCGTGTAGGTGCCCGCATCGAAGGCGGACGCGACGCGCTGCAGATGGTCGGGGTCGGGGGCAGACGTTGTGAAGCGCTGGATCAGCTGGCGCGACACGAAAGGCCCGACATTGGGATCGGCCATGATGCAGTCGAGCGCCTGATCGATACTGCGCGCAGTCGGCGTTCCAGCTGCGATCTCGCAGTCGAGGAATCGCTTCGCCTCGGGCGCATGCAGGCTGTCATTGATCGCCATGGGCCTGAGCAGGGCCTCTTCGAGGCCGTCCCACTCGTCGACGGCATCGACGACGGAGGGAAAGCGCTCCCGGTCGAGACCATCAAGGTCAAGTCCAGTGAAGACGCGGGCAAGGCCCGTCACGTCCATATTGTCATAAAGCTCGACCGGCTGGCCGTTTTCCAGGATCGGCTCCCCGTCCGGCCCAAGTCGCAACACGCCGACGGTGAAGAGCTGCAGGATCTCCCGGGCATAATTCTCGTCCGGCATGCGCCCCGTCGCGGGGTCCGCCTTCTGGTTGCCCATATAGGTCAGGTAATAGCCCATGGCGGGCGAATAGGTGACCGCCTCCAGAAGGTCGCGGTAATTGCCGAACGCCCCCTCGACCAAGATGTCCTGATAGCCGACAACGGGTTCGGGAATGTCGGTCAGAAGCTCGCCGCCGAAATTCGACACGACAAGGATTTGCGACAGCGCGAAGGCCATGCGCTGGCGCAGCTGGTCGTCGCCCTCAATGGCATTGCGCCAGAAGGAAAACGTGCTCGACTGCACCGCCAGGGCGGGGAAATCCTCGTCGGGGTCGGCGATCATCGCGCGGTAGGCTTCAAGCTGCGGCGTGTGCAAGCTGGGAGGCTTCCCCAGCTCCGTAAGGAACCAGTCCGAAGCGCTGGTGCCGGTGAGTGTCGATACGTCTTCGGGGGCTGGGCCGAAGGTGGCCTGGGTGAGGAAACGCGAGGTTCCGGCTTCGGTGGCGAAGGCGCCTGTTGGCGCCGGCGGCGGAGGAGGAGGTGGCGGTGCGGGTGGAGGCGTGGGTCCACCAACCGGTCCGTTTCCGCCGTCTGACCCGCCACCGCCGGAACAGCCCCCTGCGAGCATGAGTACGCCGAAGCTCGCGCCCAATAGGGCGGTGAGGATAGGCTGGGCGCATCGTATCGGCATCTTTGGTCCCCTGAACAGTCAGAGCTTGTGTTCAGGACGCTTGTAACCCGACGCGGGCAGGCGCGGTTTTACAAGTCAGGCTTGGAAACCATACAGATGTGTATGGTGTTCAGTCCCCACGCAGCGGCAGGCTGATTTCGAACACCGCTCCCGGCTCGGTCGCGACCACGCGCGCATGGCCGTTATGCAGTTCGGCAATGGCCCGCACCAGGCTCAGGCCAAGACCGTTTCCGGGCGTTGACCGGCTCGAATCCAGACGGACGAAACGCTCAAACACGGTCTCAGCGGCATTGGCAGGCAGGCCGGGGCCGTCATCGCCAACTTCAAGCAAGGCGCGGCCGCTCTCGATGCGCAGGCCTATCCAGGCATTGGCTCCATCCCGCGCGTGCTCCAGAGTGTTCTCAAGCAGGTTCGAGATCATCTGGGTGAGCAGGTCCCGGTCGCCTTGCACCTCAACATGCGGCGTGGTGCGCACGTCGAGCCGCTTGTCGGCATCCTCAAACAGGGGCTGGAAACTGCCTGTCATGTCCTCGACCAGTTCCGACAGGTCCATCGCGGCAAAGGCCCCGCGGCGCTGGCCGGCTTCCACTTCGCCCAGCCGCAGGAGCGCGTCCAGGGTCCGCGACAGGGTGGAGATATGCTTCTCAGCCGCCGCCACATGGCCAGACACCGCTTCAGGGTCGCCAGCGTCACGTTCCAGCAATTGGAGCCGACCCACCAGGTTCGACACAGGTGTTTTCAGGTCATGGGCCACCCCGACCGAAACGCCCTCCAGGTTGCGGGTCAGCGCGCTGATGCGATCCAGCATATCATTTACCGCCACCGACAGCCGGTCGAATTCGTCGCCAGATCGGTCTGTTCGGATACGTGCATCGAGATAACCATCGCCCACCTGTTCGACCGTCGATGAAATCGTCGCGAGGCGCCTGCGAACCGAACGCCCCGTAGCGTAGGCTGTCATCACACCAATCGGCAGGGTGGTCAGAATGAGCAGCCATGACGCCAGACGCAGCCATTCCCCAAGGACAAACAATCGGTCGGGCACGAATTTCGCGACGACCATTTCATGCGTCTCGCCTTCGAGCAGGGTGCGCAGGGAGATCACCGGATGGGCCGACAGGTCCTCGAAATCGACAAATGTCCTGCTCCATCCCCCCGGAGGATCGATGATCTCAAGACCGGCCAGGGTTTCGTCAGCGGGCGTCATGAAGCGCAGCATGTGCAAATCTTCTTCGAGAATGCCGTAGAGCCAGTCGGTTGGCCAGATCGCCCGCCCGTCAAAGCGAATTTCCCTGATCACGCCGTCAGTGCCCTCGGTCTGGTACAGTGCAATGAGGTCGTCTGATCGCTCAGCGATCGAGGCGCGCACACCAGACATTGTATGCCAGCGATAGACCGCGAATCCGCCCCATATCAGGGCCAGCAGCACAATAAGGCAGGTGATATGAGCGGCGAGAACGCGACGCATGACGCTGGAGCGGAGAAGGGGTTCACGGCGCGCTGAGGACATAGCCCGCCCCCCTCACGGTCCGGATAAGCTCGGTCTCGAAGGGTCGGTCGACCTTGGCACGCAGGCGGCTGACATGGGTCTGCACCAGGCTCGTCTTCGGGTCGAATCGGTAACCCCAGACCTTTTCGAGCAGCATGGTGCGGGTGACCAGCTGGCCCTTGTTCATCATCAGGTATTCAAGAATCCTGTATTCGCGCGGCAACAGGTCGAGGCGCTCGCCGGCGCGGGTCACGGTCTGGGTCGTGCGTTCCATGACAAGGTCGCCGACCGTCAGTCGCGTTGTTTCGCCCTCGGCCAGCGGCTGGCGGCGGGCGAGCGCGCGGAGACGGGCATAAAGCTCGGCGAAGGCGAAGGGCTTGGTGAGGTAGTCATCGGCACCGGCCTCCAGACCGTTCACGCGGTCGTCGATCCCGCCGAGTGCGGTCAACATGAGGATCGGTGTGACGATTCCCGACTGGCGGAGCACACGCACCGCGTCCACCCCGTCCATCCCGGGCAGCAGGCGGTCGAAGATGATGACATCGAATGTGTGCGCCGCCGCCGCCAATAGCCCGTCTTGCGCTGAGGTCGCCACAGTCACCGAATCTCCGGCCTCCTCCAGGCCGCGGGAGATGAACGCGACCGTTTCGTGATTGTCTTCCACCAGAAGGATACGCACTCGCCCGACCCGCACTTGACGAGGCCAGCGTAAACAAGACCGGCGGCAGAGTCTCCTATACAGATCTGTATCTTTCGGCTGGGCCGATCGCAGCCTGAATCAGAGCAACTTTCGAACGAAGGCGACCGCCCAGTTTCTACGAAAAACTGTCGATGCCCGAAATGCGAGGGTCCAAATGGGGTGCAATGCTTACCTTAGATGGCGTGGCCCGATGAACCCGTAGATTGGCAGTTCCATTTGGCAACGCCCAAATGGTGCGCTTTGTCTACACCTCGGCACAAAGCCGCCATTGCTTAACAACCGAGTTACGGCTGTCTCCGGCGAATGCACTAACGCGCTCGCGCGCGAGGAGAGTGTTGCGGCGTCGGGGATGAACATGAAGGTTTGATGTGAGCCGGGCAGCGCCCGGATGGGCCGGGAGCGCCCGTCTGGAGGCTCCCATGAGCAACATCAACGACACCCAGCCGATCCATCCCCTTCGCCAGCGCATGATCGAGGACATGACCCTGCGGGGGATCAGTGCCGGCACGCAGAAGCACTATATCCGCACCGTGCGGACCTGCTGTTGCCATCTCGGCATAAGGCCCGGCGAGCTGACCGGTGAGCGGGCGCGCAGCTACCTCCTGCACCTGCAGGGCACGGGGGCGTCCTACATGTCCATCAACGGTCAGGCGACGGCGCTGCGCTTTTTCCTTCGTGTCACACTGGGGCGCGGTGACGAGCTCGATCGGGTGCCTATCATGCCGCGCGCCAAGTCGCTCCCGACCGTCCTGACGCCTGAAGAGGTCGCCCGCATTATCGCCTGCGCGCCAGGCCTGAAGTACAGGACGGCGATCAGCGTCACCTATGGTGCTGGCCTGCGCGCATCCGAGACGGTCGGCCTCAAGGTGGCCGACATCGACAACCGGGCGATGACCCTGCGCATCGAACAGGGCAAGGGGCGCAAGGACCGCATGGCCAAGCTGTCGCCGCAGCTCCTGGAGGTGTTGCGCAAATGGTGGCAGGTCGCCCGGCCACAGGCCTGGCTGTTCCCCAGCCGCAGCGGGGTGATGTGCCCGATCAGTCCGCGCCAGCTCTCACGCCAGTTCCGCTTTGCCGTGGAGGCTTCCGGCATCGACAAGCCGGGGAAGATTACCCTCCATACGCTGCGCCACTCCTTCGCCACGCACCTGTTGGAAGCGGGCACCGACATCCGGGTCATCCAGGTCATGCTCGGCCACGCCAAGCTCGAGACCACCTCGATCTATACCCGGGTCTCGCCGAAG
>CAYQBG010000024.1:0-21679 GCA_964415675.1 uncultured Hyphomonadaceae bacterium | reverse complement strand
CATCAAAAATGTAGCCGCCTTACTCCAAACAAAACCAACACCAAAAATCTGCGCAATCATATGTGCTAAAGATGGCCAGCTGCCGGAAAAGGTGTTGCGCGACTGGGTGGATGCGCGCCTGCCGGACTATATGCACCCGTCCGTCTATGTCTCAGTTTCCGACCTGCCGCTGACCTCGAACGGAAAAATCGACCGCAAGGCCCTGCTCGCGCTGGTGCCTGACCGGCAGCGCGATCATGTCGAACCGTCGACACCAGGTGAGAAAATCCTGTGTGCCCTCGTCGGAACCCTTCTGAAGACGGATCAGGTTGGCCTTGCCGATAATTTCTTCCATCTGGGAGGCGACAGCATTACGGCAATCAGGCTGGTGCATCAGGCCCGCGCGAAGGGCCTTCACTTCGAGGCGCGCGATGTTTTCCAGCATCCAGTCATCGGCCCGCTTGCCGCCCGCGCCAGCAGCCTGCCAGCACCCGCGCAGGCAAGCGGGGCCGGCACGCTGTTGCCGGAGGCGCAGATCGCACTGGCCCGCGCGCACTTCCCGGACATGGAGGATGCCTGGCCCCTGACACCCCTGCAGAAGGGCCTGTGGTACCACGCCCATTGCGAAACCGCAGGCAACGATCCGTATCTCGTACAGATTCGGCTAGACCTGAACGGCAAGCTGGATACAGACCGCCTGCACCGTGCGCTGGATGCGCTGCTCGTACGCCATCCCGGCCTTCGCGTCACCTTCCTTGCCGGCACCGATCATGAACCGACACAGGTCGTCCGGCGCGACCTGCGCATCGATTGGCAGGTCCACGACCTTTCGGGCGAACGCGGCAGGGCGAAGCTGAGGCAAGCAGATGAGATTGAAGGCGCTGACCGCGCAAACCGCATTCATGCCGATAGCGCCCCGCTGATCCGTGCGACATTGATCCGTTTGTCAAAACAGCGCCATCGCCTGTTGATCACACAGCACCACCTTCTTGGCGATGGCTGGTCCAGCGGCATCTTCATGCGCGACCTGTTTGATCTCTACCGCAATGACGCAAACCCCGGTGGCCTGCCGCTCGCTGTCAGCCCGCGGGCCTATTTCGCCTGGCTCGACCGTCAGGATGAAACAAAGGCGCTCGAAACCTGGCGGGCCTATCTGGAGGGCTTTGATACCGCAACACGGGTCACTCTGACGGCAAAGGGGGATGTACTGTACCGGCAGGAAATTGTTGAGCGATCGATGGCGCCTGAGCTTCGCAATCAGGTCGAAGCGCTTGGGCGGCGTTGCAGCCTGACACCCGCCACCATCCTGCAAACGGCGTGGGGCCTGCTCATTGCGCGGCGGACCGGCCACAATGACATCTGCTTCGGCACGGTGAACTCCGGACGCCATGCGCCTGTCGAAGGCATCGAGAACATGCTTGGCCTGCTGCTGACAACCACGCCGGTGCGCATTCGCTTTTCTCCCAAGGACACCGTCCTTGCCATGATGCAGCAGCTTCAGGACCAACAGGCCGACCTGCTGTCTGCAGCCCATGCGCCGCTGACGGCTATCCACCGCGAGATCGGCATGCCCGCCCTGTTCGATACGCTGTTTACGTATGAGAACTATCCGCTACAGACCAACCCCGATCCGGGCAAGGCCGGGGAACTGCCGGTGACGGCCATCAGCGGCACCAATGGCAACCACTATCCGCTCAGTCTCGCCGTCATTCCGCAGACCGATCTTCTCTTGCGGCTGCACTACAGCGCTGAGTTGTTCAGCGAGGACGATTCCCGCCAGATCCTTGACCGGTTGGAAACGATCCTGCGGGAAATCACCGACGCGCCCGGCCAACCCGTCTCGCAGATCAGCGCGCTTCTGGACGGCGAAGCGGACCGGTTGCTGGCGCTCTCGCGGGGGGCGGAAACGCCAGCCACGTCACAGTTGCTGCCGGAGATGATCAGCGTCCAAGCCGCGCAGACTCCAGAAGCCGTGGCTGTCACATGCTGCGGCGAAACGCTGACCTATGCCGAACTGGAAAGCCGGGCAAACCAGATCGCATGGGCGCTGATGCGGCGGGGGGCTGGCCCTGAGAAACTGGTCGCCCTTTACATGCCGCGTTCTGCCGGCCTGCTGGCCGCCTTGCTTGGCGTGATGAAGGCCGGGGCCGCCTTTCTACCGGTAGACCCCACCGATCCACCGGAGCGGACCGCATTCATCCTGGACGATGCGGCACCACACATCGTCATGGGCAAGGGCCATGCGCTGGACCTGGACGATCCGGGCTTCTGCGCTGAACTGGAGACCTGTCCAGACACAGCCCCGACAGATGCCGAACGGACAGCGCGCCTGCATCCCGATCATCCGGCCTATGTCATTTACACATCCGGCAGCACCGGGCGCCCGAAAGGTGTCACCGTGCTGCATCGAGGCCTGCCAAATCTCGCTGTAGCGCAGGCAGATCGCTTGGGCATCGAGGCAGACAGCCGCGTCGTACAACTGGCGAGCTTCAGCTTCGATGCAGCCATCAGCGAGATCGCCATGGCGCTGACGCGAGGCGCGACGCTCGTCATGGCACCTCAGGACGCCCGGGCCGGCGAGCCGCTGTTAAACCTGTTGAAAGACCAGGTCATCACGCACGCGACGCTGACCCCTACTACCCTTTCCGTCACGCCGCCAGCGCCCGCCACCCTGGAGGCGATGATCGTCGCCGGCGAAGCCGCATCTGCGCCGCTCCTCGCGCCGTGGATCGGGGGACGGCGCGTGATCAATGCATACGGGCCGACCGAAGCCAGTGTCTGTGCCACGATGAGCACGCCGCTTGCCGGCGGCGAGGTCCCGCCTATCGGACGCCCGCTGGAGAATATCGACGCTTATGTTCTCGACGACCGGCTACAGCCCTGCCCCGTCGGCGTGCCGGGCGAGCTGTATCTCTCCGGGCCCGGCCTGGCGCGCGGCTATCGCGGCCAGCCCGGCCTGACCGCAGAGCGGTTCATCGCCAACCCCGCCGGACCGCCCGGCGCCCGCCTCTACCGCACCGGCGACATCGCCGCCTGGCGCGCCGACGGCCAGCTCATGTTCCACGGACGCGCCGACGACCAGATCAAGATCCGCGGTCACCGGGTCGAGCCCGGCGAGATCGAGGCCCTCCTCTCAGATCTGCCCGGCATCACACAGGCCGCTGTTTCAGCTTTTGACGAAGAGACTGGCGGTAAGAAGCTTGCTGCCTGGCTTGTCGCTGACATGGCCAGCGCCGAAATCGCCGACATCCGTGCCTCTCTGGAAGAAGACCACAAGGCGGTGTGGACCAATCTGGAAGACGGGTTCGAGGCGCGCCATTCCCGCGCGCCCAACCCCGATTTCGAAACACGTGGCTGGAATTCCAGCTTCACCGGTGCGCCGCTGCCTGCCGAAGATATGCGCGATTATGTCAACGACACGGTGGCAAGGCTTGCTGCGCACCGGCCCGGCCGGGTTTTGGAGATCGGTTGCGGAACCGGCCTCATCATGTTCCCGCTTCTTGCCCATGTGACAGGCTATACCGGAGTAGATCTGTCGCCGGCCAATATCAGGCGGCTCAACCAGCTGAAGAGCATGGCACAATTACAGGCGCGCTATCCGCGTCTGACCGAAGCGTCTTTCCACTGCGCGACCGCTGACGACCTCTCTTGCCTTGCGGGCGAGCGCTTCGACACGATCGTCCTGCCCTCCGTGTTGCAATACTTCCCTGACGGGGCTTACCTGCAGCGCGTTATCAACACACTCTTGCGCGACGTACTGGAGCCGGGCGGCACGCTGTTCTTTGGTGATGTGCGCAGCCTTGCGCTGCTGCCCACCTTCCACGCAGCCGTGCGCCGGTTCAGGCTGGGTGACTCGCCGCTGCCGGCGGACTTCGATAAGTTGGTGGCACTCGATGTTGCGCACGATCCGGAACTGGCCGTTGATCCTGGTTTCTTCCACCAGTTGCAGGACCAACATCCGGAAATCCAGAGCGTTTCCGCAGAACCGAAGCGCACGTCCGCCAGCAATGAGATGTCGCGCTTTCGTTATGATCTGACGATCCGCACCGGCGCCACCAGCGTTCCGGACACGGAATTTGATTGGCAGGCCGCCCCACAGACTTCGGAAGATATCCGAGAGATGCTCGACAACACCGCGGAGACGCTTGCCCTTGAAAGCATCGCCAACGCCCGCACGACACCGGAGGGCATAGATCCCAAAATCCTTTGGGACATGGCAGAAGCGTGCGGCTACACGCTGGATGTCACCCTGGTGCCGGGCAGTGAGGCTGGTCGCTTCGACGCCTTGTTCCGCCGCAAGGGCAGCCATTTGCCGAGTATCGACTGGCGCCGCCATCGGGCCGGTCCGGCGTCGCCCAAGCCACTGGTCAATGACCCTCTGCGACAGAAGTTTGATCAGGAACTCGTCGGGCGGGCCCGTACCGCCTGCGAGGCGCACCTCATCGAAGCCATGCGCCCGACCAGTTTCATGGTGCTGGACAAGTTGCCGCAAACGTCCAGCGGCAAAGTCGACCGGAGCCGCCTTCCGCTCCCGGAACTTCCGAACCTGACACAGGGCTATGTGGCCGGCGAAACGGCGGCGGAGAAAATCCTTTGCGAGGCCGCCGCACACATACTTGGCCTGCCACGCGTCGGCTTGGCCGACAATTTCTTCCATATCGGTGGCGATAGTATCAGTTCCATCCGCCTGGTGAACCGCGCACGCGAGAGTGGCTTGCAGGTCACTGCGCGAGACGTGTTCCTCAATCCAGTGATCGGGACTCTGGCCAACGCCGTGAAGGTTTCGGAGCCGGCCAGCCAAGTAGCGCCGGATGAACCCTCCGGTCCGGTTCCGGCCACCCCCATCCTGAGTTGGCTGCTCGAACAGGGCGGGCCGATCGGCCAGTTCCGGCAGGCCGTATTGCTACAGGCCCCTGAACGCCTGTCGACCGATGCCCTTGAACAGGCCGTGCAGGCCCTTCTGGATCACCATGATGCTTTGCGCGCGCGACTGCTGGAAGACGGGTCGGTTGAGGTGCGCGCACCCGGCACGGTCAGAGTGTCCGATTGTATCCGGTGTGCGTTGGCCGGCACCACCGCGAATCAGGCCTTTGACGAGACCCGGCTAGATCCGGTGGCTGGCGACATTTTGCGCATCATTATTCTGCCCGCCACGGGAGACGAGCGCGCGCAAATCCTGATCGTGGTGCACCATATCGCGGTGGACAGCGTATCGTGGCAAGTGATCGGCCCAGATCTTGCCGACGCCTATGTCGCGGCCACGGCACGGCGCGCACCGAAGCTGACAGCCAGGACGACGAGCTTCCGGCGTTGGGCCGGCATGCTGACCGACGACCATCCCAAATGGCGGGCGCAAAAAGACCTCTGGCAGCATCATGCTACACCGCCTGAAACCGCAATCGCGACGCAACCACTCGATCCGACACGCGACACGGTCGCGACTGCGGAACACATTGAAATCGATCTGCCGACGGACATTACGCGCGTTCTGTTCTCCGACGCGCTCGCCGCCTATCGGGCACGCCCGAACGATCTCCTGCTGTCGGCACTTCTAGTCGCCGTCAACACCGCACGAGGAGGTGGACCGGAGGCCGTACACGTCGCAATGGAAGGACATGGGCGAGAGACAACATCGCGTGATATCGACCTCAGCCGAACGGTGGGCTGGTTCACGGCGCTCTATCCGGTCCGGCTGAAGACGGAAGACGTTAATACCCTCGCGCCAAGCGATGCTGAAACAGCGATACGCATCCTGAAGCGGGTGAAACACCAGCTGCACCAGATACCCAACGGCGGCACCGGATACGGCATACTGCGCTATCTGGATCCGGACACACGGGAAGAGTTCAGCCGGCATCCGATACCGGAGATCGCCTTCAACTATCTCGGCCGTTTTCAGTCCGGCGCCAGTGGCGACTGGTTGCCGGCTCCGCATATGCCCGGTGTGTTCGGCGAGGCAGACCAGGACTGGCCGCTGCCTCAGCCGGTCAGCATCAATGCCGCCGTGCATGATAGCGCGCAGGGTCCACGCCTGACCGCGACCTTCCGCTATGCGCCCGCTGTGATCGCGGCAGACACGGTGAGGGCTATCGCAACAGCTTGGACCGAAGCGCTCACCACGCTGGCACAGGCGGCGAACACGCCGGCCGCGCGCGGGCTTTCGCCCAGCGACCTTTCCGGCATTTCGCTGCCCCACTACGAGATCGAAACACTGGAGCGTCGCTTCCCGGACCTCGCCGATATCTGGCCGCTCACCGGCCTGCAGGAGGGCATCGCCTTCCATGCTCGCGATGAAGATCAAGACGATCCTTATCACGTCCAGCTGACGCTTGATTTCACGGGCGAAGTCATTCCTGACCGCCTGCGCCAGGCGCTGGATCAACTGCTGCAACGCCATCCAGCCCTGCGTGTCAGCGTGCAGGAGACCAGGGATGAGCGCCCTGTGCTGGTCGTCCATGAGGATGTAACCCTGCCATGGTTCGCCCAAGACCTGTCCGGCCTCACCGAACCGGGCGCGCTTGAGCGCGCTGCGCAGATCGAAGCCGCCGACCGCGCTACGCCGTTCGCGCTTGACACCGCGCCGCTGATGCGCGCGACCTTCTTGCAACTCGCGCCCGACCGGAGCCGCCTGATCTGGAGCTTCCACCACATCATCTCCGACGGCTGGACCGGCGGCGTGCTCATGCGCGAATTGCAGGCGCTTTATCGGGGAGCAGACGAAGACCGGCTACCCATGCCGGCCAATATGCGCGACGTGCTCGACTGGCACGCCCGGATCGATGTGTCAGCGGCGACACATGCATGGCGCAACTATCTGGACAGGTTCGAACCGCCCGAGCCGCTGGCAGCACGCGGGATCTGCCGTCAACATGAAGACCACGTCCCTGCAGGATTGACCCGGCGGCTGGAAACGCTGGCCCGCCACAACGGTGTAACCCTCGCAACGCTCATTCAAGGGGCGTGGGGCCTTGTCCTCTCTCGCATGCTGAGCAGACAAGATTTCTGCATCGGTTCAATCAGTTCAGGCCGGCATGGGCCGGTCGCAGCCATTGAGCGGATGGTTGGTTTCCTGATCAATGCAACGCCGGTACGTTTCCGCCCGCAGCCGAAGGAGCGTTTCCTTGACTTTCTCGCCCGCCTGCAGCGCGAGCAGGCCGAGCTGCAACCCCACCAGCATTTGCCGCTCAACCGCATTCAGAAGATCGCGGATCGCCAACTGTTCGACACCCTGTTTGCTTTCGAAAACTACCCGGCGCCGCGGCTGACACTGCTGCCGTCCGCTGGCGACCTGCCAATCGCCCGGATCGGTGGACACAGTGTTTCGCACTACCCGATTGCCCTTGCGACGATACCCGGCGACGAACTGCTGCTGCGGCTGCAGCATCATGATGGCGTGGTCGACACGGCCAAGGCCGCCGAGATGCTGCAGGGCCTGATCCGCGTACTCGACCAACTGGCCAGTCGTCCGGACACGTCTTTTGCGGATCTCGATCTTCTGTCTGCGCAGGAACGCAAGACCCTGCTGGAGGATTTTGCCGGTATCTCCTCGCCGTCAGAGGCGGTCAGTCTTGCCACTTTGTTCGAGCGGCAGGCGCACGCCACGCCGGAGCGACCGGCGGTGAGCTTTGGGGGCGAAACACTGAGCTATGGCGCTCTGGACGCGGCAGCGAACCGACTGGCGTACGCTTTGATCGATGCCGGGGCCGGACCCGAGGATTATGTGGCCCTACGGTTGCCGCGTGGCCTGGACATGATTGTATCGATACTCGCCGTCCTGAAATCAGGTGCCGCCTACCTGCCCATCGATCCGGACACGCCGCCTGCACGTGTCAAGCTTATGCTCGCTGACACGCACCCGACTGTTGCGATCACAGCAAAAGGCATGCGTGGCAAGCTGGCGAAAAAGACAATTCGGCTTGGCACTGCCGCCACGGAAAAGACTCTCGCATCTTATCCTTCTCATCCCCCGGCTGATGGCGACCGGCGCGCGCCGCTGCGGGCCAACCACCCCGCCTATGTGATCTTCACCTCCGGCAGCACGGGCCGACCCAAAGGTGTCGTCGCCACACACGCAAATGTGGTTCGCCTGTTCAACTGCGCCGACGTCGACTTCAGTTACGATCCCGACGACGTCTGGACCATGGTGCACTCCTATGCGTTCGACTTCTCCGTCTGGGAAATCTGGGGAGCGCTCCTATCCGGTGGCCGCTTGGTCATCACACCGCGCGAAACGGTGACCGATCCGGACGCGCTCTATGGTTTGATCGAACAGGAGCAGGTGTCTGTTCTCAGCATGACGCCCATGGTGTTTGCGCGCCTAATGCAGGGGGCAAGCGGCACCGGCGTGACCTTGCCTGCCAGCGTGCGCACGGCCCTTGTGGGCGGCGAGGTCTGGTCGCCCGACAAGATTGCGGGCGCTTTTGACACCTTCACGCTTCGTAACGTCTACGGACCGACCGAAAGTACGATCTTCGCTACCATGAGCGGGCGCCTCGATCGCGCGCCGACACCGCCGATCGGCCCGCCCTTGGCCAATACGCAGGCTTATGTGCTCGACGCCTACCTGCGTCCATGCCCGGTCGGCGTCGCCGGAGAGCTCTACCTTTCGGGTCCAGGCCTCGCCCGCGGTTATCTCGAACGGCCCGGTCTGACTGCGTCACGTTTCATCGCCCACCCGTTTGGTGCGCCCGGCGAACGGCTCTACCGCACCGGCGACATAGCAGTCTGGCGCCCGGATGGACAGCTTGAGTTCCGCGGCCGAGCCGACGGCCAGGTAAAGATACGCGGCTACCGCATCGAACTGGGCGAAATCGAAGCCACACTCACAGACTTGCCCGGCATCCGGCAGGCCGTTGTGGACGTGCGCGAAACCGGGGCAGACGGGCGCAAGCAGCTCTTCGCCTGGGTCAAACCGTCGTCCCAAAAGGGCAAGGCGATCGTGGAGGCGGAGACATTGCGAAACAAGCTCTCCAGGCGGTTGCCGGATTACATGATCCCGTCTGTTCTTATCGCCGTCGATGACTTTCCGCTGGGACCGACCGGAAAGATCGACCGGCAAGGTTTGCCATCACCTACGAACGTGAACCGCGCACACGTCGATTATGTGCCGCATTCACCGGAACAGGCCTTACTATGCACGATTGTCGCCGACGTATTGGGTATTCCGAATCCGAGTCTCGACGCGAACTTCTTCGAACTTGGGGGCGACTCGCTAATGGCTGCTCGGCTGAGCACCGCCGTGCGCCGCCGTATCGGTCGGGACCTGTCGGCGCGGGCCATCTTCGAAAGCCCCCGCCTTGCAGATCTCTCCCGCCGCATTGGACTTGTTCAGGACACGTCGACAGCTTTTTCCCCGCTGCTAGAATTGCGAGGCGGCGGGGCGACATCTGCGCTGTTCTGCCTCTATCCGGGCACCGGTCTTGGCTGGCCTTATGCAAATCTGCTGTCGATCACGCCTGCGGACCTGCCGGTGCTGGCCGTTCAGCCGCGGGGGCTTTCTGAAGGCGGCCCTCTTCCGAATAGTTTCGACGCCATCATTGATGAATGTACAGCCACGATCCTTGCCCGCCAGCCAGCGGGGCCTTACAGGTTGACCGGCTGGTCTTTCGGCGGCGTGGTGGCACATGCCATTGCCACCCGGTTTCAGGCGCGCGGCGAACAGGTCGAACGGCTCATCCTGTTCGACTCCTATCCCATGCCGTCCGAAGCCGAGCCAGACTTTTCGAACCCCGACGCCGTGTGGAAGGCTGTCGCGCTGGGCGCCGGTCTCGAGATCGATCCAGACACATCCGCCATTAGCGCGCAGAGCTTCAGGGCAGCCGCGGCGCAGCAGGGCCACCTGTTCGGCGAATTCCCGGAAGAACAGCTAGAACGCCTCGCGGGCCAGCTGGCCAAAAACACCCACCTTCTGCCCCAAGCCGACCTGAAACCGTTCAATGGCGATGTCACGCTTTACACTGCAAGCCTGACCACCGAAGGCCTTGACCGCAGCGGGGCCGATCCGGGACTTTGGCACCCCTACATCACCGGACAGCTCGACATCGTGCCCATCGCCGCCGAGCACCACACGATGCTGTCGCCACAAGCGATACGGCAGATCGGAACCCTACCGATTTGAGCAGCCATTTCGATCCTCTCGCCCGCCTCGCCGTGCTGACGGGCTGCAATCTCGCGCCTGGCCAGCCACTGATTGTCGAAGCACCGATTGAGGCAATGCCACTGGTCGAGGCCATCGAAGGCGCAGCAAAGGCGGCCGGCGCAGCAGGCACGGAACGCGTCATTGACGACCCAGACCAGCTGCGGCGACGCCTTCTGTCGGGTGACGCGGCACCCAATGCCGCACAGGCCGAACAGATGCTCGATGTCGCAAAGAAACTGACCGCAGGTGCGGCACGCATCCGCATCCTCGCGCCCCGACCAGACCTGCTGGACGGAATCGATCCGGCCCTTCTCGTAGGGGCACACAGGGCGTGGGGCGAAGCCAGCGAGCGGGCGGCGGCGGTTCTCTCCGGCGTGTCGCCCGCCGACACTGCCATTCCCTTCCCGACTACGGCTTGGGCGGCGCGCGTCTTCCCGACCCTCAGCCCGCAGGAGGCGGTGGAACATTTGTCAGACGCTCTTGCGACAGCGCTGCGGCTGAAGAGCGACAATCCGGTCGTGGACTGGGCGACACATTTTGCCCGGCTGGAAAGACGCAAGGCGAAGCTGGCAGCCCTGTCGCTACAGGTACTGCACATTCAGGGGCCGGACACGCAGATAACGCTTGCACTGGCGGAGCAGCATAGATTTTCCGGTGGGCGGACGAAGGCCGACACCGGCCGCCTGTTTGCGTCGCAATTGCCGCTAGAAGCCGTATCTACCGCCATACAGCCCGCTGGCACCGAGGGGCGCCTGCGGATCACGCGACCGATCCTCCTCGCCGGACAACGCATCAGTGGGCTCACAATCGAGGTGTCGGACGGGGTCGTGTGTGGCCTGAGCGCCGAGGAAGGCCATGAAGTCCTCGACAAGCTTTTGTCCCTCGCGCCCGAGGCGCGCGCGATTCAGAGCGTTGCGTTTGTCGATCGGTCTGCTCCCGCCGCGCAGCTTGGGCTGAACTTTGTCAATCCGCTGCTGGATGCCTGTGCGACGAGTATCGTGTCTCTGGGCGGGTCGCCGGACGGGAATGCTGAAGGGGCAGCACTGAATATCGATGCCTGTTTTGGGGGCGAGACTTTGCAGGTGTCTGGCACTGACAACGAGGGGCGCTTACACCCTCTGATACGGGATGGCACTTTTGTACGATGACCTGCTCCAGCCCATGACAGATCTCAGGATTCCTGCGGCACGGCCTCGGTCACGCGCCGCAGAGTGAAGTTCGCCGACAAGTCTGACGCTGCATCACCCGGCCGCAATTCGCCGACACGATGATATGTGCCCCGGTCCATCGCCTGCCGGAAGCCCAGAATGGCGCCATGCGGATCGCCCACGCCGCCCTGCGCATAGTTCACGCCAAAGCCTTCCACGGTGCCGCCATTGAAAACCGCCTGGAACCCCATGCGGTGCAGGAGTTTCGGGCTCGCCTTCGCAAGAACTTCAGGCTTAACCGACAGCACCCAGTTCTCCTGCTGACGCATCCAGGGCTTGATCGCCGCCATCGTCGCCACGAAACGCTGCCGGCCGGTCCTGTTGGCACCGGTGCCGTGCAGCAGCCGCCCGTCAAACACCATCACCGTACCGGC
Source organism: uncultured Hyphomonadaceae bacterium (assembly GCA_964415675.1). Classification (GTDB taxonomy): domain Bacteria; phylum Pseudomonadota; class Alphaproteobacteria; order Caulobacterales; family Hyphomonadaceae; genus UBA5336. Next base: position 9,980 of record CAYQBG010000024.1, on the reverse strand, counting down.
AGGAAGGTCCAGATTGAACGGTCGCGGCAGTGCGCCGACTTCCCCGCCCGTGCCGGCCTCGGCCAGCACGCGGTGAGACCCAGGGATCATCAGCGTTCCGCCATTTTCCTCATCGATATCTTCAAGAATGTACATCGTGTTGATCAGCATCGGCGCCTCGGCCGGCATCCACGGCAACAGCGCGCCTTGATCAATGTGAAGCCCCTGCGGATAGGCGCCCGGATCCGCCCCATTGGCCAAGAAAGCATGGCACAGCCAGCCTGGGCCGAGGATCTCGTCATGCAACTGCTCGATGACCGGGCCGCCCTGCACCACGTCCGGGTCCTGCTCGATGGCACGGGCAAAGCAATCGCCCTTGTTCACCAGCGTGTTCACATACTGCCCATAGGGTGAGCTCTGCGCGATGCCGGCCACGCGTTCCGCCTCTGCCTGTTCAACCAGCCTAGAATACATCGCGCTGCACTGTTGCGGCGACATCGCCTCTTCGATGAGGCAATAGCCCCATGTGAGGAAATCCCTCCGCATACGGGCTAGGTCCTTTGTCGGGCGCGGCAGGTCCTTGGCTTTCCAGTCAGGATGTTTTGCGGCAATCGTGGTGTCCCAGTAAAATTCCGGTCCCCACTGCAACGGCTTGTCGTGCGGTGGCGGCTGCAGCCACGGATTGTTGCGAAACAAGCTCTCCTCAAGCGAGTGATTGGCGAAGGCATGACGGAAGAGATGCGTTTCTTGCGGCGATGCGGCCGCGACAGCGTTTTTCGTGAACTCCGCAGGCACGCTCATTGTGCGCCTCCCTTGCGTGCTTCCCAAGTCAGCGACGCCATCATCTTGCGAATCGCGCCCGATCCCTGCGGGGCCTGCTGAAGGAGCCGCTCACGCTCCTCCGCGATCATACCGGCCGGATCAATCCGCTCTGCCAGCACGTCCAGCCATTGACGCAGCGCCTGGCGCACCGTTTCCGCCTCTTCCGGCCCGCCACCGGTCGACCATGGCACCCGGCAGCGCAGGGCCGCCTCTCCGGCCGCCAACCTGCGGATCTCCCGCTCCAGCAGCGCCGCCATGGAAAGCGGCGCAAGGCTGAAGGTCAGGTGCATGGACTCCGTGTCCGTACACCGGGCCGAGTGCATGCCGCCGCGCGGCACATAGAGCACATCGCCCACTTGCAGCGTATGGGTCTCACCCGGCCCGATCGGCTTGTATCGTTCCGGGTCCCACGGAATGTCGGGGTCAGGCAACGGTGCCTTGTTGGTATAGTCCGTGTGGAGGGTCCATTGCTTGGAGCCAGCGACCTGAACGATAAAGACATCGGTATTGTCGAAATGCGGGGGGAAGCCTTCCTGGTGTGGTGGCGTGAGGTAGACATTGATCTGCACCGGCGCAGCAAAGGTTTCAGCCACGGCACCAGCGAGGCCTGCCAAGCCAGGATCGAAGCGCTCGATGTCCCGGAAGCGCAGGGTCGCGCCCTTGGCGAGATGCTCTGCCGCAACGGCTGCGGGCGAACGGCCGCTGCGATGATGGATATCAGACAGACGCACAAGGTGGCCACCAGAAAAGATGTCGGCCTGCGCCACGGCCGCGCCCGGGCCGCACAGCGCCGCCTCCAGGCGGACGAGATCGAACAGGCTCTGCGCATCTTCCGGCGACAGCGCATCCGGGAAGACGGCAGATTCGGCCTCGCGAATCTCGGCATCGAACGCCGCAACGCCTCCCGGCCCGGCAAGCTTTGCAGCGATCCGGCGTAAATCCGGCTGTGTGCCCCCAAATGCCATCAGACCTGTCACACCCAAAGAAACCGGCGTCATGGCCAATCCAGGTCCGGTCCCGGCGGCATGCCCCGTACGATACGTCAAAAAGGAACGCTCCGGACTTGCGCTCCTTTAACCCATGCCAGATAAACAAATGGCAGACATATGGACAAGGCAAGTGGGGACAGATTTGCTCATGCTTGAACATACAAATCCCAACTCGCCGGATGCGGCCGCAGAGACAGGCGGCGTAAAAATCTTCATCTTCGATTGCGGAATCATCGACGGCATCACGTCGGAAGAATTCGGCTTCGAGGCGGGCACGCTGTCGACTCGCATGACGACGCCCTGCTATTTGATCGTCCATCCCCAAGGCCTGCTGATGTGGGACACCGGTGAGCTGCCAGACGATGAAATTGCCAGAGACGGGCAGATCGTGCGCAAGCGTTCATTTGTTGCTTCACGTCGCCTGCGAGAGCAGCTGGCCGAAATCGGTTATACACCGGAAGACATCGACCTTCTTGCCTTCTCTCACTACCATAATGACCATGTCGCCAATGCGCACTTGTTCACAGGCTCGACGTGGCTGGTGCAACGGGCCGAGCTGGACGCGATGTTCGATCCCGCACCGGATTTCGAACGCTTCGGCCCCGTGACGCCGGACACGCAATACTTCCGCAAGCTGCGCGACAGCGACAAGGTCATCATCGAAAACCGCGATCACGATGTTTTCGGCGACGGCAAGGTGGTGATCAAGTTCACACCCGGCCACACAGCTGGGCACCAATCGCTGTTCGTGGACCTCGATCAGACAGGGCCTGTGCTGATCACGGGCGATCTCTATCATTTCTATGAAGAGGTCAATCGCGAGGCCAGCTTCGTCAATCATGTCAGCAATCCGCTCACATCCGTCAGTCGCCGGAAGATCGAGGCTTTCGTTTCGCAGACTGGGGCCGACATGTGGATACCGCACGATATTCGCCGGGCCTCCCAGTTCCGCAAGTCGCCTGACTTCTACCAGTAAGCCGGCCGAATGAGCGTGGGCCTGTCGCGGATGGCGCCGGACCTGCCCTGGCTGCCGGAACCGGACGACTGGGTCGGTCAGATGCAGGCGCTCTCCTCCGGCCAGCCGGTAAACCCGGTCGCCCTGAGCCGACTTGCCTCCAGCAATCTCGACTTCGTGCGCACGGCCGCACTGGACCGCGCCGTCATGACGGCACGCGCGCAGGGCTGGCTGGCATCCCCGCCCCATGCCTGCCGGCTTGCCATGCTCGGCTCTGCAACTGTCTCGCATCTTGGGGCTGGCATCAGGGTTGCGGGCCTGCGCCGGTTCATGGATGTGGAGGTTTATGAGGGCACCTACGGACAATACTGGCGGGATATCTTCGAAGAAGCGTCCTCGCTCGCTGGGTTTGCGCCGACTGCCGCCCTGCTCAGCCTAGATCCCTGGCACCTGACTGCCGGCCTGCCGCCGGATGCAACGCCCGAGCAACGCGACAGGGCCTTGAGAGAGATGCTGGAGCATATCGTGCACTGCTGGGGCGGCCTGCAGGACCGCTTTCACTGCCAGGTGATCCAACAGTTGCCATTGCCGGTTTTTGCGCCAGATCTTGGCGCCAATGAACATCGCCTGGCGGCCTCACGGGCCGATTTCCTGCGCCGACTCGGCTTCGCGCTGCGTGAGCTGTCTGACACACACGGCGTCGATCTGCTGAGCCTTGACGCCGCCATCGAGCAGGACGGCTGTGCGCTTTGGCACAATCGCGCCCTGTGGATGAGAGCGAAACAGGAAATCTCGCCTGTCGCAGCGCCTGCCTTTGGCGACCGGCTCGTCCGCCTGGTCACGGCAAAGGCCGGGCGCTCGGCCAAATGCCTCGTGCTGGACCTCGACAACACCCTCTGGGGCGGCGAGGTCGGCGAATGCGGGCCGGAGGGTATCGACCTTGGACAGGGCAGCGCCACGGGAGAGGCCTTTCTCGCGGTACAACACTACGCCCTCACCCTCAATGCGCGCGGCGTGGTGCTCGCAGTCTGCTCCAAGAACGATGCGGACAAGGCCATGGCGCCTTTCGAAATCCATCCTGAAATGCTGCTGCGCGCGCATCATATCGCCAGCTTCAGAGCGGGCTGGGGGCCCAAGCCTGATGCCCTGCGCGAAATCGCGGCCGAGTTGAACCTCGGCCTTGATGCGCTGGTCTTTCTCGACGACAGCGCCTTCGAGCGCGGCCTTGTGCGGGCCGAGCTGCCGGAGGTCGCCGTGCCCGAACTCCCGGACGACCCTGCTTTCTACCCGATGCGCCTTGCCGATGCCGGCTATTTCGAAGGCCTGACCGTTACCAGGGACGACCGCAACCGCGCGGCGTCCTATCAGGCCAACCGCCAGCGCAATGAACTCAAGGCGACGCACACCGACCTTGGCGCCTATCTGGCCGATCTTGGCATGGAGATGGTCTGGAGACCCTTCGCCGCGACCGATCTGAACAGACTGGCCCAGCTCAGTGGACGGACCAATCAGTTCAACCTGACGGGCCGGCGGCGGGACCGCGAGGCAATGCAGGCCGTCATGGACGATCCGACAATGCTGGGACTTCAGTTTCGGCTGCGTGACCGGTTTGGCGACAATGGCCTGATCGCCTTTGCCATCACCCGGATCGACGCGCCGACGTGCCTGTACATCGAAAATCTGCAGATGAGCTGTCGCGTACTAGGCAGACGTGTCGAGGAAGCGATCCTGGCAGTACTTATGGCGCAGGCCCAGAGTCTCGGTCTGAGTGCACTGGTCGGCGAGTATGTCCCCTCCACGCGCAACGGGCTCGTAGGGGACCTTTACCCACGGCTCGGCTTCTCTCAAACAAGTATGACCCCTGACGGTGGAAGGCTCTACACGCTCACGACCGACACCTGCGAGCACTCCCATGTACCAATCCGCATACAGCGAGCAGACGCATGACTGACCGCGCAATTCTGGACGAGGTCAACAACCTGGTCCGCGAGGTCTTCCAGCGCGATGACGTCACGCTGAGTCTTGAGTCGACGGCGGCGGATGTCGATGGATGGGATTCCTTTCGGCACATCGAAATCATGCTGGCTATTGAACTGCGCTTCGCCATTCGGTTTACAAGCAGCGAACTCGATGAGATGCAGACGATCCGCGACCTTGTCGACGCAATCTCAAGGCGCACATAAGCGGAGGCCGGGTTTGAGCACGACGCCCCAGCCGATGTTCGACACCGATGTCCTGCGCCGGTTCGAGAGCCTTGGCGACAATTGTGAGTTCGGTCTGGTCAAGTCCGGTGTCGGCGTCGACCATCTGGGGTTCTTCCGCTTCAACAATACGCCATTCGCCTCACTTCTTCGCGTGCTCGATACCGGTTTCCGCGATTTCGAGCACCTCAGGGACATCCGACTGGAAGTGGCCGTCAACAACGAGTTGATCGTCTACTTGCCGGACTACGAAATGCGCTATCACACGTTCCATCAGGCCGGGACGGTAGATGAGGGTGCAGTGATCGCGCGCCAGCGAGGTTTTCTCAGGTTCCTGGCCCGAAAATGCCTCGACGATCTGAAAACCGGCCGCAAAATTTTCCTGCGCAAGGATGGATCCTACGAAACGCGGGCGGACATGACACGACTGCTGAAGGCGCTGCAGCGGCACGGCCCAAATCGGCTGGTTTGGGTCAGCGAAGCGCCGGACCGCAACCCGGAAGTGCGCGCTGAGATCTTGGCACCCGGCCTCGTCCATGGTGTCATGGATGAGTTCAGCACTTACGAGGACGCCCGCACCTTTTCCTTTCACTGGTTCGGGCTCTGTAGGCAGGCCCTTCATCTGTTCGACGGTGCCGCAATGGCCCAGCTGCCCGCCCGCTCGAAGGACGTCTTGCATCTGCCGGAAGGACGGATCTTTCGGGATGCCATTTTGGACGGGGAGACGGGTGCCATCCTGCCGGCGCCGGAGTTAACGAAAGGACGCGCCCTTGCACGCGTGCCCGCCGCATTCAGCGTCTTTGGTGACGGCACCACTCCTCCGGGCGACCTGTTCGATGCGGACGCGTTCGAAAAATTTCGTTCAACGCTCGAACACGGTCATATGCCTGTATTGCTCTTTCGTGATCATAGTGACTTCAGCTTCCTGAATTCACTGGTTGCACAGGTGAACCCTCGGATTCCGAAATTGCGATTGGCGTCGAGTACGGCGGTTTTTGCCGCGAAACTCTTCGTACCTTTAACATATCCGATACAATCAAGCTCCACCAGATAGCTTTCTCTGAAACCAAATACTCAATGTATATGGCTGTAATCATGATGTAGCCATGCTCATTGTCTTACGCGTTCGCTGACCCCAATCTTCCGCGCGACCTGCCCGATAAAATGATCGAACCGCTTCTGTCCGAGGGCGTGGGCGATGTCTCGCTCACCTTCCGGGATCGGTTCGGTGCGCGTCAGCCAGTAGTAAATATAGTGGGCGAGCGTCTCATAGGTGTAGGCGACATCGCGTTCGATCTCGGCCTGTCGGCGGTCGAAGGCATCCACCCGCGCCAGCAGCCGCTCTTCGAGGACTGAGCGTGCCTCGGGATCGAACCATGCCCTGAGCGCATCCTCGACGATGGCGGTCTTGGTCGCGCCTGGCCTGTCTGCCGCCTCGCAGAGCTGGGCGTAGAGCTTTGTTGAAATCCGTATATTGACGCGTGGCTTGCCCATGGGATCAGAACTCCGGCAGGAAGTCAGGATCACCGCGATCGGCGGCGACGGCGCGCCGGACGGTTTCGAGGTTGCGGTCATCGGATGGATCGGCGGCGTCCTGCGGATCGGGCGACAATTCCGGTTCAGGTTCCGCATGATGAGCCTCAGCCGTGATTTCATGTTCCGGCTCGCGGGTGCGTTTCAGGGCAAGACCGTCCGTCTCGCCGGGGAACGGTTTTGCAGCCTCGGTAACAACCGGCGCGGCAACGCATGTCGTCCAGGCGGCGGCGGAGGCATCGCCGGTCCATTCGACGGACGCGGGCGGCAAAACCCGCCGCGTGAAATTCCCATCCTCGAAATAGCGCAGCTTCTTCGCGAGTACCGGCGGCGCGCCAGAGACCATCACGATTTCATCGGTCGATGCGAGCTGCATGACTTCGCCGGGCGTCACCAGCGCGCGCTGGGTTTCCTGGCGCGAGACCATCATGTGCGAAAGCCAGGGGGCGAGCCGGTGGCCGGTATAGTTTTTCTGGGACCGGAGTTCCGTCGTCGTGCCGAGGGCATCGGAGACCCGCCTTGCGGTGCGCTCGTCATTGGTCGCAAAAGCGATGCGCACATGGCAGTTGTCGAGGATCGAATTGTTCGGCCCGTAAGCCTTCTCGATCTGGTTCAGCGACTGGGCGATCAGATAGGCGCGGATGCCATAGCCCGCCATGAAGGCGAGCGCGCTCTCGAAAAAGTCGAGCCGCCCGAGCGCCGGAAACTCGTCCAGCATGAAGAGAAGCTGCCTCTGTCCCTTGACGGGAAGCTGCTCGGTCAGTCTGCGTCCGATCTGGTTGAGGATGAGCCGGATCAGCGGCTTGGTGCGCGAGAGGTCCGAGGGCGGAACAACGAGATAGAGCGACAGGGGCTCGCCTGCCCCGACCAGATCCTCGATGCGCCAGTCCGAATGGCCTGTCACTTCGGCAATGACCGGATCGCGGTAGAGCGACAGAAAGCTCATCGCGGTGGAAAGAACACCGGAGCGTTCATTCTCCGACTTGTTCAGAAGCTCCCGTGCCGCCTGCGCCACAATGGGATGGACGCCGCGCGTCCCCAGATGCGGCGTCGTCATCATGACGCGGAGCGTGACAGCGAAAGAGCGCTTCGGATCAGACAGGAACCGCGCGCACCCCGATAATGTCTTGTCAGCTTCGGCATAGAGCACATGAAGGATCACACCGACCAGAAGTGCATGGCCGGTCTTTTCCCAATGGTTGCGCCGCTCCAGCGAGCCTTCGGGATCAACGAGAATGTCGGCGATGTTCTGAACGTCGCGCACGTCGTGCTCGCTGCGCCGGACCGCCATAAGCGGATTGTAGCGGGGAGATTTCTGGTCGGTCGGATCGAACCGCACACAGCGCGAGAACCCCGCGCGCCAGCCTGAGGTCAGGTCCCAGTTCTCGCCCTTGATGTCGTGAATGACGGCGCTGCCGGTCCAGGAGAGGAGCGTCGGGACGACCAGCCCAACGCCCTTGCCGGATCGGGTGGGCGCAAAGGCCATCACATGCTCGGGTCCGGCATGGCGCAGATACCGCCCGCGCCATCGCCCGAGAAACACACCGTCCGATCCCAGAAGGCCCGCGCGTTTGAGGTCGGCGCCATTGGCCCAGCGCGCCGATCCATAAGTGGTGACGTTGCGCTCATGGCGGCTGCGCAGGACCGAGCCCATGATCGCCGCAAGAAATCCGAGCGCCGAACCGGACACCGCGGTCAGGCCGCCCCGCGCAAACACCTCCGGCGCATAGGCCTCATAGGCATACCACCACTGGAAGAGCCGCCAGGGCTTGTAGACCGGCGCGTCTCCGACAAAGAACCAGGGCGCGCCGAGCGCAGGCTGGAAGCCCAGCGCCTCCGCCGTCATCTGGGTAGCCAGCCAGACTGCACCAATGATGAGGGCGAACACCACCGCGATCTGGCCAATGAGGATTTTCGTGCCGGTCATGACGGGGCCTTCCGGAAGCAGGCTTTGATGGCTCCCAGAATGGTCGCGCGCGGGCGGGTGCGCCCAGCCGCAAAGCGCGCCAAGGCGTGCAAGGCCGTGCAACGGCATCCAAAGCATCAGTCTGAAAAGCCCCGCGCGCGCTCCATACCGAGGCTCCAGGAGAGGCCCCGCGCGGTGCGCTGGATACTCAGCTCGCGGCCGATCTGTCGACTGAGCGCCTCGCGCCAGGGCACGAGGGTGAACGCCTTGGCATTGCCGACAATCGCCATGCGCCCGGCCCCGAGATCGACATGGCCTTCGAGCGTTCCCTCGAATCCGTCGCCCGGCTGCAGCGCCAGTGCCTCACGGTTCGAACGCGCCGCAATCGCGGCGCTGGCGCGTGTCAGCTCCATGCCCCGAAGACGTGCACGCTGATCGTCTGACAACCGGTCCTGCCCATCCCCGAGATAACCTTTCTCACGCAACCAGGCCTGTCGCTGCGTCCGCGTATCACCGAGCCTCTTCGAGACGGAAGCTTCTTCATCGCTAACGCCATCAAGCCATGTCTCACCTCGATAGCGAACCTGCTCTTCGGCTGGCACCCAGGACAGGACCGCCAGCCGGACCCCGCCTGCGCGCTGCGCCTCATGCGCCGCCGCCCGCTCCAGAAAATCCTCTCCCACCTGCCATTCGCCGGTGGCAAGCCGCGCACCAATCCCGGCCCGGCGCAGGGCTTCGAGCCTGCGTTTCAGGGAGAGCCGGTAATCCGGTTTCGAGCCCGGATCGTGGCGCGCATGTAACGCCTCCGACCAGATGCCGCCCGCAGCCTCCGCCACGGCCGCGATGGCCCGGTCGGAGGCGCGCGCCATGGTGCTTGCCCGCCTCAGCTCCACAACCGCGCCCTTGAGAGGCGGCGCCGCCATATCGACCGCGCCTGCCGGGACATGCCAGACCCGGCCGTCAAAATCCTCGACCAGAAGAAAGCGCGTGTCGTGCAGCTCATCCTCGGGACCATAGGCCTTCACAAGCCCCCGGATCAGGTCAGTCCCAGGCTTCAGCTCCTCGATGAAGGACACGGTCCTTGCCTGCTTAGTATAGTCAGCCGCCAGCGTGCGGATGATGTCACCCCGCTGGGCCTCGCGTTTGAGCTTGTCCTGCCAGCCGGACTTCATCTCGAAAGCCCGCTCATTGAGCCGCGTTGCGAGGCCGAGGGATTCCAGATGCCGCAGCCGCCTTAGTTTTACCGCGCGGTCGAACCGTCCCCTGCTGCCGCTCGCGTCATCAAGCTCGATACGCCCGCCCGAAAGAGCCGCATCGATCTCGCGGTCGAGCCCGGTCCAGCGATCCTGGCTAACTTCGCGTCCGCGCGCCTGCGCGATCTCCAGCGCCCGCCTCGGACCAAGCCGCTGTGTGACGAGGTCCTCGGCGGTTTCGCGAAGGCCGTTCATCAGATAATCGCGGGCGATCACCACATCGCGCATGCGCGCATCGCGTCCGCGAATGACGATATGGGTGTGCGGGTGCCCGGTATTGTGATGATCGACGGCGACCCAGTCGAGACGCCTGCCAAGGTCACGCTCCATCTGCGCCATGAG
>CAYQBG010000023.1:0-22082 GCA_964415675.1 uncultured Hyphomonadaceae bacterium | reverse complement strand
CCGCCTCCGCCTCCGCCGCCCCCACCGCCGCCTCCGCCGCCTCCGCCGCCTCCGCCGCCTCCGACGCAGCAGCAGCAGCAGACAGTGGAAGCGTGTTCGGCGCTGAACCAGTCTTTCGTGGTTTACTTCGAGTGGGACAGTTCGGATCTGACCAGCCAGGCGGCTGCCGTTGTCGATCAGGCCGTGGATAATATCCGTAGCCGTTCAGACTGTGCGCCTGAATCAGTCTCGGTTGTCGGTCATACCGATACGTCGGGCAATCAGGCTTACAACCAGCGTCTGTCGCAGAGCCGTGCGACGGTCGTGGCGAACGCTCTGTCTTCTCGCGGAGTCCCATCCTCGATCATCGCGACGGATGCCCGCGGCGAGCAGGACCTTGCCAAGGAAACCCGCGACGGAGTGCGCGAGCCGCTCAATCGTCGTTCGGAAGTCTCGATCATCGTTCGCTAAGCGCGCGCAGATCCACGAAGAATGTTCAGTGCGGCCCGGTTTCGACCGGGCCGCATTTGATTCCGCGGTCAGGCGCGTCCTGGTGCGCTCCGGGTTTCATTGCTGCCTGAACTGGTGCATGGAAGATGATGACAGCAATGGCATGCGCAATTGCGGGTCGCTGTGAAACAAGGAGCCCCGAAAAATGGCTAAACCGGCAAAACCGTACCGCAAGCGCCGCATCGGAGAACATGAGCTGAAGCCGGAATCGCTCGCGATGAGTTATGGCTATGACCCGACCATGTCGGAAGGGTCGATCAAGCCTCCGGTGTTCATGACTTCGACCTTCGCGTTCCGTTCGGCCGGCGAAGGCGAGGCTCTTTTTCGCCGGCTGGCGGGGCGCCAGCTCGAAGGCGATCCCGAGGATGCTGGGCTGATTTATACGCGGTTCAACAATCCCAATATGGAAGTGTTGGAAGACCGGCTCGCCCTGTTCGACAATGGCGAGGATGCCTTGGTCTTTTCGTCCGGCATGGGGGCGATCACGACCTCGCTTCTGGCGCTTTGCACACCCGGCACGACGATCCTCCATACGAGCCCTCTCTATGGTGCCTCAGAAGTTTTCATCCGTTCAATGATGCCGGAATTCGGAATTCGCTCCTTCGAGGTGGATGCCTGGGCCGATGAAGAGACGCTTCTGATGGCCGCGCGGGAGGCGGCGAAAACCGGGCCGGTCAGTGTTATCTATACTGAATCGCCAGCCAATCCGACCAATACCCTGGTTGATGTCGAGGCGGCGGCGCGTGTACGCGACCGGCTGGCGGAAGAGACGGGCCATCGCGCCGTCCTGATGTGCGACAACACGATGATGGGCCCGGTCGGCCATTCGCCGCTGGAGCATGGAGCCGACCTGGCGCTGTATTCGCTGACAAAATATGTAGGTGGCCATTCCGACCTCATCGCCGGCGGCGCCATCGGGAGCGACGAGATCACTGCGCAGGTCCGGCGCATGCGGAACTTCCTTGGCACAACGCTCGATAGTCATACCTGTTGGCTTCTGACGCGTTCACTGGAAACCGTCGGTCTGCGCATGCAGCGCGCCTTTGCCAATGCGGAAAGGTGCGCACAATACCTGCGCGACCATCCCAAGGTTTCGAATGTGCGGTATCCGGCCTTTTTCGAGGCCGGCAGCGATCAGCGCCGCATCTATGACACGCAGTGCAAGGCGGCCGGTTCGACCTTCTCCTTCGATGTCGTCGGCGGCAAAGAGGGCGCGTTCCGCTTTCTCGATAATCTCCAACTGGTCAAGCTCGCGGTCAGTCTTGGCGGTACGGAAAGTCTTGCCTGCCATCCAGGATCAACGACGCATTCCGGCGTTGATCCGCAGGTGCGCGCTCGCATCGGATTCACCGATGGGCTTGTTCGTCTCTCGGTCGGTATCGAAGACGCCGATGACCTGATCGCCGATCTCGGTCAGGCGCTCTCCGCCGTCTGAGCTGGCGCGGCGAGTTCAGGTCACAGGCGGCTCTCAGCGGGCTGCAAGCGGCGCGAAGCCGAGATGGGTGCCGGCATCGACCAGAAGGGTTTCGCCGGTGACATGACGGGCGGCGTCACTGACAAAGAAAAGTGCCGCGTCTGCAACATCTTCGGGGGTTGAAGCCGCTTTGAGAGGGGTTGCGTTTTCGACGGACTGACGAAGGGCCAGGTATTTCTCTTCCTCCATATGGTCGGAGAACCAGCGCGTATCGATATAGCCGGGACAGACCGCATTGACCCTGATAGCCGGTGCGAGCGCACGTGCCAGCGACAGGGTCATTGTGTTGAGCGCGCCCTTTGAAGCAGCATAGGCGACCGATGAGCCGATACCTGTGACCCCTGCGATAGAGGATGTGTTGAGGACACTGGCGGCGCGGCCAGTCTGTTCATGGGTGGCGCGCAACAAGTCTTCGCAGGCCTGAACCATCAAGAAGGGTGCGGCGACATTGATCGAATAGAGACTCAGGAAATCATCGCGGCCGAGCGCCTTGAGATCGGCATGATTGGGCACGCGCCTTGTGGTGCCGGCATTGTTGATAAGGATGTCGAGCTGCCCCCAGTCGCTCGCGGCATCTGCAAGGGCCTGGCAACCCGCATCGCTGCCCATGTCGGCCTGGACCAGCTTCACTTCGCCACCATGGGTGCGGCAGGCTTCTGCCGCTTCATTCGCAGCCTCAGCGCTGGCGGAATAATTGATAATCACATCGGCGCCGCGTTCGGCCAGCTTCAGCGCCATTGCGCGCCCCAGCCCGGCCGATGAACCTGTGACAATGGCCTTTCGCCCCTCAAGATCCTTCATGTGGTCTCCTCCGGTTTTCATATCTGATGTCATGGCTAGAGGAAGATTGTGCGTGGGCCAATACCGGAGGGCCTCCCTGGCAATTGGCGCGATTGTCAATGGCAAACAGCGATTGGCGTTTTTTGACAGGCATTGCATAAGGAGACCGGCATCTAGGGAGGGCTGTCATGACCTGGGTATTGATTATCGGCGGATTGGCGCTGTTGTTCTTTGGCGGCGAAATGCTGGTTCGTGGGTCTGTCGGCATAGCGCGCCGGTTTGGCGTGTCTGAGCTGATTATCGGTCTGACGCTGGTCGGGTTCGGCACCTCGCTCCCGGAGCTGGTGACCTCCCTGCAGGCCCTGAATGAGGAAGCTGTCGGTATCGCCGTCGGCAACGTTGTCGGTTCGAATATTTCGAATATTCTGCTGGTCCTTGGCCTGGCCGCAGTGATCACGCCAATTGTCACTCAGCCGGCGGCGATCGGGCGCGACACCGCCTTCATGATCCTTGTCACGATCGTGTTCGCAGCGCTGGTCTGGTTCGATCTCTTTACGCGCCCGATTGGGGTCGCGATGGTCGCATCACTGGTCGTATATGTTGCCTTGTCTTTCATGCTCGACCGCCGCCGCGCTGGCCCGGCTGCAAGGATGCATGCTGACGAAGGCGAGATTGTCGGTGGAAACGATCCGTTGGTGGTGTCCATAATCCTTGCTCTCGTCGGTATAGCCGGGGTGATCATCGGGGCGCGCTTCCTCGTCGATGGCGGTATCCGGCTTGCCAGCATGGTGGGGCTCTCCGAAGCGGTGGTCGGGCTGTCGATTGTGGCAGTTGGCACCAGCCTGCCGGAACTCGCGACATCGGTCATCTCGGCCTATCGCGGCAAGCCGGACGTGGCGATTGGTAACGTGATTGGCTCTAACATCTTCAATATTCTGGGTATTATTGGTGTCTCGGCGATCGTGAAACCGTTCAGCGTGCTTGCGCCGCAGCCAGCGGCGACCTCGATTCTCGAAACCAATGTCGATCCGCAGGGGACCGTAAGCTTGCCGCTTATCGGCTGGGAACATATTGGCGCGCTGATCCTGTCGGTCTTTTTCCTGCTATTGTTCGCGTTTACGGCAAAGAAGCTCGCGCGCTGGGAAGGTGCAGTTCTTCTGCTGGCTTATGCCGTTTATATGGGAATGATGTTTGAAATCCTGCCGACGCCCTTCACATTCGCGGAATGACTAAGGAAGATATCTATAAAGGCCTTGGCCAGCTTGGCCAGCAATCGGGCCTGCCAGCGAGCCCGGATGCGGCCAGTCTGGAACGCGTGCCTAATCCTCATGCGGGCGAGCTTTATCTCACCCGGTTCACGGCGCCGGAATTCACTTCGATCTGCCCGGTGACAGGACAGCCGGATTTTGCGCATCTGGTCATTGACTATGCGCCTGCCGAATGGCTGGTCGAGAGCAAGAGCCTCAAACTTCTCCTGTCGAGCTATCGCAATCATGGTGCGTTTCATGAAGATTGCACGCTGGACGTGGCCAAGCGGATCGCGTCACTGATTGAGCCGGCTTGGCTGCGCATCGCTGGTTACTGGTATCCGCGCGGGGGCATTCCAATAGACGTGTTCTGGCAGACCGGCCTGGTGCCGGACGGATTGTGGGTACCAGAGACCGGCGTGGCACCCTATCGCGGACGGGGATAGGCGGGCAGGGCCGTTCGTGTCGGCCCTGCCCGGGAACCGAGTTTCAGGCTACTCGATTGGTGACAGCAGCTCGGGCGCGGTCACCAGCTGGCGCACGCCTTGAGACTCTGTCTCGTTGAAGACATTGCCGCGGCTGGCCCATGCGTGCAGCGAGCGGATGTCCACCTTCATGCATTGCGGGCGCACGCTCCAGGTCACCTGCGCTGGTGAGCAGGTCGACTGGTCATAGCTCGGCCCTGTTGTTGAACCGCGGAACACGACCGGCATGCCGGTGCCAGAGGGCAGGGCCTTGGCCTGGTGCAGGCCGGCGCGCACAGTGTTCTGGTAGGCATAATCCAGGAAGCTCGGCGCGTCCGCATCGTTGACGACAAGGAAGGATTGCGCCTCGACCCGAAGCAGCGGATTTTCGCAGCCTTCAGGTACGCAGGCGCCAAGACCTTGCCCCGGTGTAGCCTCGCACGATGTGTGCACCCAATGGACCTCGATCGTGTCGCCGGGTTTGACACCTTTGTATGCACCTTCCAGTGGTGCCAGCTCGGCCTCTGTCAGGCTTGGCGTGCCATTACAGGCATAGCCACCATTGACGCCGTCCCCAGCGAAGATGCTGAAGCCCGGCGCCTTGTGTTCGGCATTGGTGTGAGAGTGGATATTGCAGAGATTCATCTCGCTCGCGGCAGGGGCCATCGGGAAGCTCACCGAGTTGAGGCCGCCGGTGCTGGCGATGTCTCGTGGCGTTTGCGGGCCCATGTCGAGACATAAGCCTGCTTGTCGTTCAGTGTCATTGACGGCAGCCATATCTTCAGCACCGTCATTCATGTTGCTGCATCCCGCAAGCAGGACCAGTCCAAGGGCGGTTACCATATATTTTGCCGTCACTTTTTTCTCCTGTTTCAAGTTCGGCTGGATGGTTACTCTACGCGTGTTTTTCGGGGGCCGCATTCAGGCGCCCGGGATGCTCGCTCGGGTCAATCCTGCGTTCCGGAATGATGCCAGCGGCTGATCTTTCCCGGCATGTCGGGGCGCGGGCGTTCTGGCGGATTGGCTTTCGCTGTGCCTAAATAGATGAAGCCGGCGACGCGTTCGTGGGTTGTCAGGCCCAGTTCGACAGAGACCGCGCGGTCATAAGCGATCCATTCCGTCAGCCATACGCCCGCCCATCCAGCGGCATTCGCAGAAAGCAGGAGATTCTGGCACACGGCCCCAGCCGACAATTCCTGTTCCCAGACCGGCGTCTTGTGATCTGGGTCCGGCGAGGAAATGACGGCAATGACGACAGGAGCCCGCAAGGGCAGGGCGCGTGCGTCGGCCATGTCCCGTTCTGTGGCGTCGGGATGGTCCGCAGCATGGATGGCGGCCAGGCGCGCACCAAATTCGCGGCGCGCCTCACCTTCGAAAACGATGAATCGCCAGGGTTCCAGGCGCCGGTGATCGGGGACGCGGGCCGCGACTCGCAAAATCTCTTCCAATTCGGTCGGATCGGGACCCGGCGAGCCAATCATCTGTTTGCCGCCCGATCGTCGCAGTGCCATCATTCGACGCGCGCCTGCATCGGGGCGTGCTGCGCTCATGGCCTTGCCGGCGGGCGGGGCAGGAGGAAAGCGATCAGTCATGCAGGCGAGATAGGGAACCGGAGCCCGGATACAAAAATAAACGGTGTTCACTTATTGAACGTCATTTGATTCTGTGTGGCATCGTGCTAAACTGTCATCAATTGGCTCAGCTGTCCGGGGATCCGTCAGAATGCGCAACAGGCCTGTTGCAGAAGAGGCTTCCCCGGCCGAGCGGCGTCGGCTTCGCGTTCGCGCTTCAATTCTGGAGGCGGCGGAAAGGGTGTTTGCCGAATTCGGGGAAGAGGGCTTGTCTATCCGTCGTCTGGCTGACGAGATCGACTACTCACCCGCTGCGATCTACAAATATTTCGGATCGAAGGACGAGTTGCTCGACGAGCTGAAGGAAGCCTTTTTCGGTCGCATTCTTGAGCAGGTCGATGAGGTCATGGAGGCGGACCGGCCCTTTCTGGACCGGGCCCGCAATTGCGTGGCGACCTATATCCGCACCGCACTGGAAAAGCCGCATCATTACACCGCCGCCTTTTCCGGCGCGAAGGATCCGGGCGGCCCCGTCATTCCGAGCTGGCGGGACTTTTCGGCATCGAACAAGGGACAGGCTTTTCTGCACCTCGTCGATCTGGTGCGGGAGGGTCAGGAACTGGGCGATCTTCGCGACGATGTTGACCCGATAATGGCGGCCAAGAGCGCATGGGCGTCTTGTCACGGCCTTGCCATGCTGATGGCGCACCTGCCGAATTTTCCTTCTCTGGTCGATGAGCAGGATTCACCCGACCGGGACAGTTTTCTAGAACTCCATGCCAGGCATGTGATCCGGGGCCTCCAGGTTCAGGAGCATGAGGGCGAAATGACACGCGGAGACCAGGCCGATGAATGATGGGCAGACAGGGCGCGAGACACGGCCGGGGCCTTTGAAGGGACTTCTCTTCCTCGTTGTTCTTGCCGCGATTGGCGCCGCGCTCTTGTACGCGGCGCTCATGCTTCGTTCGCAGGAAGGACCGAAAGTTGCAGTTGAGGCGCCTGAGCCGGTCAGCGTCGCCGTGGTCACGGCGCAATTGCAAACGGGTTTCCAGTTGTCGGAGCTGTTTACCGGGCTTGCGACACCGCGCCGGACCAGTCAGCTCGGCTTTACAACGGGTGGGCGTATTGAAAGCCTGTCGGCCGATACAGGTGACCGGGTCAGACGTGGCGCTCAACTCGGACGGCTGGATACGCGCGGTCTGCGTGCCCAGCTCGCTGCATCCGAGGCCACAATTGCTGAGGCTCTGGCGGCACGCGAGCTGGCCCTCAAATCGGTCCAGCGTCAGAGAGAGTTGAGGGACAAGGGTCATGTCTCGCAACAGGCTGTGGATGAAGTGGCCGCCCAGGCATCAAGCGCCGATGCAAGGGTCGAGGCCGTGCGCGCCCAGGCCGACACGCTGCGGGTGCAGATCGACCTCGGCGCGATTACTGCGCCATTCAGCGGCGTCATCACTGAACGCTTTGCCGATGAGGGCACGATCGCGTCTCCGGGACAGCCGATCTTCGAACTTGTTGAATTGTCCGATATGGAAGCGCGCATCGGTGTGCCGGCCGCCGTGGCGCGCGAATTATTGCCGGGCGAGACCTATAAGCTGCAGGCGGGCGAAGAGCCTTATGAGGCCGTCCTGCGTTCGCTGACCGGTGTGATCGACGCGCGCCAGCGCACAGTGGCGGCTGTTTTTGACATCTCGAATGATGGTGGTCTCCCGGCCGGCAGCGTCCTTCGCCTGTCCATCGACCGGACTATTGAAGAACGTGGCAGCTGGGTGCCCGTGAGTGCGCTGACCGAATCAGGACGCGGCCTCTGGTCTCTCCTGGTGGCCGAACGTCTGGATGATGGCTGGTATGCAGCCGGCCGACAGGTCGAAATCGTGCACAGTTCCGGTGAAAGGGCCTATGTGCGAGGTTCCATCCGGACGGGCGACAGGATCATAATTGACGGACTGCAACGTTTGGCGCCCGGACAACCGGTCACCCCGCGAGACGCGGAAATCGCCTCAGGGACCGGTGGCCCTTCCAGTCATAGCCGCTGAAGAAAAGGCCCGATCATGCCTACCCTTTTCTATCGCCTTCCGCGCCTGGCTGTCCTCGTCCTGCTGATCACGCTGGCCGGCGGGCTGGGCGCTGTTCTGTCGCTGGGACGCCAGGAAGATCCGACACTGGTTGAGCGGTTCGGATTTACACTTGTCGTTCTGCCTGGTGCCGATGCCGAACGAATGGAAGCACTGGTCACAGAACCGCTGGAAGATGCGCTCAGCGAACTACCGGAGGTCAACCGCCTTGACTCAATCTCCCGCGCCGGCGTGTCCCAGGTCCAGATTGAACTGCGGGAGGATCTCAGCGAGGCCGACGTCGATGATGCCTGGACGCTGATCCGTGCGCAGGTCGCCCAGGCTGAAGCGTCATTTCCATCCGGGACATTGCCGACTGAAATCGAGCGGGTCTATGTCGGCGCGACTACCATGGCGGTTTCGCTGATCTGGACCGGGCAGGGAGAACCGGAACTCGCCCTGATGGCGCGGTTGGCGGAGAAGCTTGAAGATCGTTTCCAAAACCTTGGCGGGACCGAGGAGACCGAGACCTACGGACTTCCATCGGAAGAGGTGCGCGTAGTCATCGATCCCGAGGCCCTCTCTGCTGCGGGGCTGACAGCCCGTCAGGCGGCCGGGATCATCGCGGCGGCCGATTCCAAGGCGCCTGCGGGTCAGCTGCGTTCAGGTACGGCCAATCTCGGCGTCGAGGTCGGTGGCGAGTTTGATTCCATCTCCCGTATCCGGTCGGTGCCGCTGTTACAGCGAGATGATGGTAGCGCGGTACGTGTCGGAGATATTGCCACCGTGACAAAGGGCCTGGAGAGGCCAGTACGTGTGCTCGACTTTCATGAGCGCAGCCGGTCGATAACGGTCGGCGCGTTTATCCAGCCAAACCAGCGTGTGGACCAGTGGTCAGAAAGGGCACGCGCCATGGTCAATGAATTTGCTGCTGGCGTCTCTGGCCCGATTGCCGTCGAAATCGTCTTCGATCAGAGCGTCTACACGACAACGAGGCTTGGCGATCTGACCCGAAATCTTGGCTTTTCGGCGATGATCGTGTTCGCGGTCCTGTTCTTCGTCATGGGCTGGCGGGCGGCGTTTGTGGTCGGCACCGCCCTGCCATTGACGGTCTGCCTTGTCCTGATCCTGTTCAACCTTTTTGGCATGCCGCTGCACCAGATGTCGGTGACGGGGCTTGTCATTTCGCTCGGCCTGCTGATCGACAATGCGATTGTCGTGGTGGATGAGTTTGACCAGCTGCGCGCGCGCGGGGCTGGCCGGATGGAGGCGATTGATCGTTCGCTGAGACACCTTTTCGGGCCTCTGTTCGCTTCAACATTGACGACGGCCCTGGCTTTCGCGCCGATTGCGTTGCTGCCGGGATCTGCGGGCGAATTTGTCGGCATGATCGGGATTTCGGTGATTTTCGCGGTTGTGTCCTCTTTCCTGATCTCGATGACCGTTATTCCGGCGATGGCCGGCTGGTTTGACCGCCGACGGCCCCATGAAGGCGGGCGAGCAATCAAAAGACGCTGGTGGCGCGACGGGATCGCGATTGATACGCTCACGGACGGTTATCGATTTACGCTCGGCGCAGTCTTGCATTTCCCGGTCCTTGGCATCGTGATCGGCGTGACCCCGGCGCTGGTCGGTTTCTACCTGGCCGGACAATTGCCATCGCAGTTCTTTCCCCAGACCGAGCGCGACCAGTTCCAGGTCGATATCGCACTCCCGGCAGACGCGGCCATCGGCGCGACGGTGTCGACCGTCGAACGCGCCACCGAAGTGCTTTACAGCTATGATGAGGTCAAGAGCGTCCACTTTACCTTGGGCGAACCTGCGCCGAGGGTCTATTATAACATGGTCAATTCCACCCGTGGCGTGGAAGGTATTGCCTCGGGCTGGGTACAGACGGAGAGCGCTGGTGCGACGCGGGCTATCATCTCCGACGTTCAAGCCCGGCTAAGGATGGAATTTCCAGACGCGCAGGTGCTCGCTATCCCGTTCGAGCAGGGCCCGCCCTCCGATGCGCCGATCCAGTTTCTGATTACCGGCGATGACCTGCAGACCTTGTCACGACTTGGCGACCAGGCCCGCCGCGTGCTCGCCGCAACGCCAGGCGTGACCTACACAAGTGCCAGCCTCGAACTCGGTTCCCCGACACTTGTCCTGCGCGCCGATGAAGCGGCATCAGGGATGGCTGGTCAGCAGCTCACCGGCCTCGCCGCTGAACTCAATGCCGAGCTTGAGGGCGTGTTGGCCGGCAGCGTCGTCGAAGGGGTGGAGGAACTCCCTGTGCGCGTGATTGGCCCTGACGGAAGACGCGGCGAGTTGACCGATCTGAGGTCCAAGACGTTTGGAGGTGGCGGCGCCCCGCTTTCGGCGCTGGGCGAAATGACGCTGGATCCACAGATCGCCACCATTACGCGCCGCGATGGCCAGCGGGTGAATGATATCCGCGCCTTTATTGAGCCCTATACACTGCCCGCGCCGGTCTTTGAGGATTTCCAGGCGCGTCTGGACGCGTCAGGGTTCGAGCTTCCGCGCGGATACGAACTTCTCATCGGAGGCGAGGCGGAGAACAGTTCTGATGCGCTGGCGGACCTTGCGGCGACGGGCGTGCCTCTGATGCTTCTTATCGCGGGCGCGGTGGCCCTCGTTTTCAATTCGTTCCGCATGTCGCTGTTGATCCTGACCGGGGGGTTCCTTTCTGTCGGGCTCGCATTTTTCGGCGTGTGGCTGTTCAATCTGCCGCTTGGATTCAATGCGATTATCGGCGCGCTCGGCCTGCTGGGCATTGCGATCAATGGCTCGATCGTCGTGCTGTCACTGTTGCGCGCCAATCCACAGGCGATGGCCGATGATGTGGCAGCGCAGGTCGATACGGTCGTGGATGCCACCCGCCATATCGTGGCCACGACGCTGACCACAATGGGCGGCTTCGTACCGCTTCTGGTCACGGCGGATGCATTCTGGATGCCGCTGGCGGCGGGTATTTCAGGCGGTGTCGCCGGCTCGGCACTCCTGGCGCTCTATTTCACACCGGCTGTGTTCCGCCTGTCCACGATGAAGCCGTTTACGCGTTTCGGCCAGATTGTCGGCCTGTCGCGTAAGCCGGCCGTCGTGACGGCTGAATAGAGCATGTTCGACACTGAAACGGCGCCCCAGCGGCTATGGCCGGGGCGCCGTCATAACTGGTCAATATGCCGGCGGACCTATGCCGATAGATCGAACCGGTCGGCGTTCATCACCTTGGTCCAGGCGGCCACGAAGTCTTGCACGAACCTCTCGCCTCCGTCGTCCTGAGCGTAGACTTCTGAATAGGCTCGCAGCACCGAATTAGAGCCGAAGACCAGGTCGATCCGCGTCGCGCTCCATTTCACTGCGCCAGACTTGCGATCCCGGATCTCATAGGTGCCGTTCGCAGCGGGCACCCATTCATTCGCCATGTCTGTGAGATTGACGAAGAAGTCGTTCGTGAGGGCGCCTTCGCGATCGGTGAACACGCCATGCCTGGCCCCACCATGATTGGTGCCGAGCATGCGCATGCCTCCGACCAGACAGGTCATTTCCGGCGCGGTGAGTCCCATCAGCTGGGTTCGATCCAGCATCAGCTCCTCGGGGCTGACGGCATAATCCTGTTTCAGCCAGTTGCGATAACCGTCGGCCAGCGGTTCGAGCACGTCGAAACTGTCAGCGTCGGTCATCTCATCACTTGCATCGCCGCGGCCCGGCGCAAAGGGCACGTCTGCAGAGTAGCCGGCGGCACGGATTGCCTTTTCGACACCGACATTGCCCGCGAGCACGATCATGTCAGCCAGTGAGGCGCCCACTGTATCCGCGATCGGCTGAAGTGTGCCGAGCACCTTTTGGAGACGGTGGGGTTCATTGCCCTCCCAGTCCTTTTGCGGGGCAAGGCGGATACGTGCGCCATTGGCGCCGCCGCGCATGTCCGAGCCGCGATAGGTGCGCGCACTGTCCCAGGCGGTGGCGACCATCTCGCCGATGGTAAGTCCGCTCTCGGCAATAAGCCGGCGCGCCTTGCCGATATCGTAATTGGCCGGGCCCTGCGGCACCGGGTCCTGCCAGATGAGATCCTCTTCAGGCACGTCAGGGCCGATATAGCGCGGTTTCGGACCCATATCGCGATGGGTCAGCTTGAACCAGGCGCGGGCGAACGTGTCGCGGAAATAGGCATCATCAGCCATGAATTTCTCGCAGATCGCCCGGTAGGCCGGATCCATCTTCATCGCCATGTCGGCATCGGTCATGATCGGATTGTGACGGATCGAGGGGTCACTGGCGTCGACCGGCTTGTCCTCTTCCCGGATATCGACCGGTTCCCACTGATTGGCACCGGCAGGGGACTTTTTCAGTTCCCACTCATAGCCGAAGAGCAGCTTCAGATAGCCGTCGTCAAATTTGGTCGGGTGGGTCGTCCAGGCGCCTTCGATCCCGGAGGTTATGGCGTTGGTGGCCTTGCCACCCATATTCGGATTGTCCCAGCCAAAGCCCTGCATAAACACATCTGCAGCCTCGGGCTCGGGACCGAGTTGGCTGGCATCGCCATTGCCATGGCACTTGCCGACGGTGTGGCCGCCAACGGTGAGCGCGGCGGTTTCCTCGTCATTCATAGCCATGCGGGCGAAGGTTTCGCGGACCTGCGCTGCGGTCTTCAGCGGATCGGGCTGGCCGTTCACGCCTTCCGGATTGACATAGATGAGGCCCATCTGGACGGCGGCCAGCGGGTTCTCCATCGTCGCTGCGTTATCGACGTTTTCATAGCGCTCGTCCGACGGAGCGAGCCATTCCTTTTCAGCGCCCCAATAGGTGTCCTTCTCGGGGTGCCAGATATCCTCGCGGCCGAAGCCGAAGCCAAAGGTCTCAAGACCCATCGAGTCATAGGCGATGTTTCCGGCTAGGATGAACAGATCGGCCCAGGACACGGCGTTTCCGTATTTCTTCTTGATCGGCCAGAGCAGGCGGCGGGCCTTGTCGAGGCTGGTATTGTCCGGCCAGGAGTTGAGAGGCGCGAATCGCTGGTTACCGGTACCGGCACCGCCGCGCCCGTCGGCCAGGCGATAGGATCCTGCCGCGTGCCAGGCCATGCGGATCATGAAGCCGCCATAATGGCCCCAGTCGGCCGGCCACCAGTCCTGGCTTTCGGTCATCAGGTCGGTGAGATCCTTTTTCAGAGCCTCGACATCGAGTGTCTTGAGTGCCTCGCGATAGCTGAATTCGCGGCCCATCGGATCGGTCTTGGTGTCGTGCTGGTGCAGGATGTCCAGGTTCAGTGCGTTCGGCCACCAGTCCATTACCGAAGTGGCGATGGCTGTATTTCCGCCGTGCATGACCGGGCATTTCCCGGTTGGCATGTCGTTCCCGTCCATGATGTCTCCCTTCCTGTTGCGGTGCATTGCCTTTCGGCATTTCTCACCCTACCGCCTTTTGCGATATCGGGCCAATCGATTTGTCCGAGGCAAGCTATAGGCAGAAATTATGACGTCCGGCGCGGCGGCCTGCCTGATTCTACGGTCCGGATTTCAAACGGAAGATACCCCGGACCGTTCAGTCCTCCGCATTGCCGGCACTGCGCCGCTCGGTAAGGGGGCGGTCGTCATCATCGTCGAGAATGCGCTCGGCTGCGCCGTCCGGATCGTCAAACTGCCCTGAACGTACGGCCCAGAAGAAAGCCGCAAGACTGATAAGGCCAAGCCCGATCGCAATGGGGATGAGGATGAGGAGGTTGCCCATCGCCTGTCAGCCCTTCGCTCGGCCAAAACCGGGACGCATCGCATTCAGTGTGACGATAATCGACGATGCCGACATAGCGATTGCCGCGACCAGTGGCGTCACCAGTCCTGCCACGGCAATCGGCACGGCGATGACATTGTAAAGCGCTGCAAGCGCGAAATTCTGCAGCATACGCGACCGCGCAGTGCCTGAAAGGCGGAGTACTTTAAGGATCGCAGACAGGCCCTCTCCGGAATAGACCGCGTCGCTGGCCGAGCGGGACACATCCATCGCGCCGCCGGGCGCGAGTGAGGCATGCGCAAGCGCCAGGGCGCCGGCGTCATTGAGGCCGTCGCCGACCATCAGAACCTTCCGCCCCTGCGCGGACAGCGCTTCGAGACGCCTTGTCTTGTCCTGCGGGGAGGCCCCTGCTGTGTAATCCGTGATGCCGAGCGCTGCCGCGGCACTGGTGACGGCCTCTTCCCGGTCACCAGAGACGATTTCGATGCCGAGCCCACGCGCCCTGAGTGCCGAGACGGTATTGTGGGCGTCCTCGTGGAGCTGGTCCTCGAAATTCAGCGGCACCGGTTCCCGGCCCTCTTCGCCATACCACAGCGAGGCTCCGCCGCCGCCCTCGCCATCAAGACCGACCCATTCGGCCGATCCGAGCCTGGCGGGCCGTCCGTCAATCAGCCCTTCAAGCCCGAGTCCCGCATGTTCGCTGACTTCACTGGCAAGGGCGCCAGGACCGGCGGCCTCGACGAGAGCGCGCGACAATGGGTGACGGCTGGCGCGGGCCAGGCTCGCGGCCCGCATCAGCACCTCGTCGGCTTGCTGTGTCTGCTGCAGAACCGGCCGGCCAAGGGTGAGCGTCCCGGTCTTGTCGAAGACCACATGGTCGCAGGTGGCCAGCCGCTCCAGCGCATCGCCGGATTTAAGATAGACACCATTTCTGAACAGGCGCGAGGCTGCGACGACCTGCACGACCGGCGCGGCGAGCGCGAGCGCGCAGGGGCAGGTTATGATGAGTGTAGATACTGCGACAAACACCGCCTCGCGCAGGCCTGCGCCACCGACGAGGTACCAGCCCAGGAAGGTCAAAAGCGCAATGGAATGGACCGTTGGCACGTAGATCGACACGGCCTTGTCCGCGATACGGCGATAGGCCGAACGCTTCTGTTCGCCCGCTTCGAGCATGCGGCCGATCTCGGCCATCAGGCTGTCTTCGGCAGCTGCCAGAGCACGTCCCGTGACGGCGCGTTTCAGGTTTATGGTGCCTGAGAATACTTTCGCACCTTGAGCCGCCGCACGCGGGAGGCTCTCACCTGTGACAAGGCGTTCGTCGAGATCGGTTTCGCCTTCGGTGAGTTGCATATCCACAGCGGCGCGCTCGCCAGGGGCGAGGTGGATGAGATCACCGGGCGCAATTTCGGCAACTCGCACCGATTCGGTCTCGCCACCGGACGTGATGCGCGTGGCGGTGGTGGTCTGAAGCGCGGCGAGTTCATGCGCGGCCGCATGGGCGCGACGACGCAGCCTGGCATCGAGAAAGCGTCCGATCAGCAGGAAGAAACACAGCATCACTGCGGCATCGAAATAGGCATGTTCGCCGCCCATGGCTGTTTCGAAAAGGCTCACGGCGGTGGCGAGCAGGAGCGCCAGGGAGATCGGCACATCCATGTTGGCATGGCCGCCCTTCAAGGCGTTGAAGGCGGAGAGAAAGAAGGGCCGACCGGAGAACGCAACGGCAGGCAGGGCAATCGCCGCCGAGATCCAGTGCATGAGGGTGCGTGTTTCCTCGCCCATTTCTCCGTGGCCGGCCCAGACCGAAACCGACAGGAGCATGATGTTCATCATCGCGAAACCGGCAACGCCGAGAGCGAGCAACAGGTCACGTTCTTCTGACCGGGCCTTGCTGTCGGCCTGCGAGGCTTCAAAAGGCGCAACGCCATAGCCGAGATCGGCAATTGCGCGCGCCGCTTCGCTGGCGGTCAGGTCGCCGGACCATTTCAGAGAGAGCTTGCCCGTAGTCAGGTTCATGCGGACATCGCGCATGCCCGGCAGCACGCGCGCCGCCTTTTCGATCTTTGACAGGCAACCACCACATTTTGCGCCGGTCACGAGCAGCGTCAGCGATTTGCCGGCGGCTGTCTGTCGGGTAAATCTAGAATAATCGACCCCGCCAGGCCCCGTTTCCGGCGGGGCGAGTCCGCTCGGGCATCCGGGGCCGGAAAGGCTTTCGGTTGTCATTTCACCACCAGTTCCTTGTAGGCAGTGAATATGGAGCTTTCCTCACCCGGTTTGAAGGCTTCCAGCCGCACTTCCCATGCGCCAGTCCCCATCTCGCCCAATGCGGCGCGGTATTCACCATCGCCCGTCAGTTCCAGCGCCACAAG
Source organism: uncultured Hyphomonadaceae bacterium (assembly GCA_964415675.1). Classification (GTDB taxonomy): domain Bacteria; phylum Pseudomonadota; class Alphaproteobacteria; order Caulobacterales; family Hyphomonadaceae; genus UBA5336. Next base: position 5,895 of record CAYQBG010000023.1, on the reverse strand, counting down.
GCGCGCGCCATCATTGGTCGCCAGCCGGCGGACCTCTGCAGAGATGTCGAGATCCGATACGCCAATGCCGTCGTCCCGGCGGATCTGTGCGACAAGCTGCTGTTCATCGCCCCGCTCGACAAGGCCCATCGCGGCCGACCAGCCCAGTGCCGCCTGGCGTTCGCGTGCTTCGATCTGGCGGTTATACTCGATCCCCTGAAGATAGGATTTCGGCACCGCTTCGCCCGGGAAGGAATTGACCGCATGATAGAGAAAGATTCCGTTGGCGGTGAAGACCACTCCGAACATGGCGAGCATGATGATCAGGAAGTGCCAACCGCGGAAACGGAATTCACCGTCTTCCCCGGTTTCGAATTCGTCGATGATTTCATATTTCCGCATCATCCGCCCTCCGGCCCGACAAAGGGCACATTGTTGGAATGGGTTTCGCCTGTTTCGGGATCGGTCACAGTCAAGGTGAAGCTTGCCCGCCTATCGACCAGGCCGGGCGGCATCGTGACAAGCATCCGGTATCGATCGACACCGTTCGGCTGGACCGGCAGCTGGACTGTCGTGCCTTCGATTTCGGGCTGGCCGATGATTTCAAGTCCCATACCGTCCAGACCGGACAGGGTTGCCGTCAGCTCGCGTGTGTCGGCCGTCTTGTTGACAAGTTTGAGCGCATAGCCATTGCGCACTGTTCCGTCTGAGAGCTGGACAAAAGGCGGCGAACGGTCCTTGAGCACATTCAGTTCGAAGGTGGAGCGGGTCATCAGGCCCCAGACCATGAGTCCCGCCACAGCCGCAAAAAGTACGGAATAAAGCACCGTCCGCGGCCGGATGAGGCGATAATGCGGGGTCTCCCCGCGTGCGCGCTCTTCCATCGCCTTGTCGGTCTCATAAGCGATCAGCCCGCGCGGACGCCCGATCTTGTCCATGATCTCGTCGCAGGCATCAATGCAGAGCGCGCAATGGATGCATTCCAGCTGGGCGCCATCCCGGATATCAATACCCATGGGGCAGACCTGAACGCATTGCTTGCAATCGATGCAGTCGCCGCGTGCACTCCAGTCCTCGCCCTTGCGCAAGGGCGCGCGCGGCTCGCCGCGATGGACCCGGTAGGTGACGTTCAGCGCCTCCTCATCGGTCAGCGCGGCCTGAATCCGCGGCCAAGGGCACATATAGGTGCAGACCTGCTCGCGCATCAGCCCGGCCAGCGAATAGGTTGTAAAGGTCAGAATGCCGACCAGGATATAAGAAGAGGCCGGGGCCTGCCCGACCCAGAATTGCGAGACCAGGGTCGGGGCATCATAAATATACATGATGAGTGCGCCGCCGGTGAAGAAGGCCACGATGAGCCAGACCACATGCTTGGCCGTCTTGCGCCAGATCTTGTTGAAGCTCATGGGCGCCTTGTCGAGGCGCATCCGCGCGGCCCGGTCACCTTCGAAGAAACGCTCGACCATGATGTAAAGATCGGTCCACACCGTTTGGGGACAGGCATATCCGCACCAGACGCGGCCAAACAGGGATGTGATCAGGAACAGCCCGAGCGAGGCCAGGATCAGCAAGCCGGTGATGTAATAGACTTCCTGCGGCCAGATCTCGATGAAGAAGAAATAGAAGCGTTCACCGCCAAAATCGGCAAGCACCGCCTGGTCAGGTGCGCCCGCACCGCGCGGCCAGCGCAGCCAGGGCAGCCCGTAATAAACCACCATGGCAATTGCCAGCAGGCCCCATTTGATCATCCGGAACCGGCCATGGGCCAGTTTAGGATAGATCTTTTCGCGCGCCTTGTAGAGCTGCTGGGGGTGATCCGGGCCCTCGCCCCCGGCCCCTTTGGATCCGGAGATGAGAGTGACCTTGCGCGGCTGGGTCGCTTCAGGTTGGGCCGTGTCAGCCATTTCGGGCTTACTCCCCGCCGCCAAGACCGTGGACATACACGGCAAGCGCCTTGATCGTGGGCTCGTCCAGCCGGTCACTCCAGGCCGGCATATGCGAATTGCGCGCATTGTAGATAGTGTTGCGGATATCCGCCTCCTCGCCACCATAAAGCCAGACACTGTCTGTGAGGTTGGGCGCGCCCTGTGACTGGTCGCCGGCGCCATTGGTCCCGTGGCAGGCCGCGCAGTGCATCTGCCAGATTTCCTCGCCGCGCGTTACCGTCCCCGGTTCGATGTCCTCGCCGGACAGGTGAAGGACATAATCGGTCATGACCTCGACTTCCTCATTGCTGAGAATGCCGTCCCGACCATAGGCTGGCATGAGTGAAAAGCGGGTCTCGGGATCGGCTTCATGGCGGATGCCATGCTTGAGCGTATACTCGATACCTTCAAGCGTTCCGTCCCAAAGCCAGACATCGTCTACAAGTGCCGGATAGCCCTTTGCCCCGCGCCCGCCGGAGCCGTGGCAGGTTGCGCAATTGTCGCCAAAGGCGCTTTCGCCGGCCGCCTGGGCAAACTGCAGCAGTTCACTGTCATTCTCGATACCTTCGAGAGAGGTCTCGACCAGTCGCTGGCCGCGTTCGGTGCGCTCGGCGCGCAGCTCATCCATCTGCTGGGCGACAATCGCACGGTCGGAATGTCCGCGAATGCCTCTTGTATGATCCGAACCAGTGCCCGGCAGGGCCGGCCAGGCTGGCATCAACACCCAGTAGACCACCGAAAAGGCGATTGAGGCGTAGAAGACCCAAAGCCACCAGCGCGGAAGGGGATTGTTCAGTTCCTTGATCCCGTCCCATTCATGGCCGGTTGTCTCGACGCCTGTGTGGTCGTCGATTTCCTTGTTGTGATCACTCATCGCCGGGCTCCTTGTCCATGAGCGGAAGCTGTGCGGCTTCGTCGAATTTCTGCTGGTTTTTCGGCCAGAGGGCGTAGGCGAGCGCGCCCGCAAAAAGCACAAAGAAATAGATCAACCCGCCAGTCTGCGCGAAACGTGAAAGTGTCTCATACATCTCTGGTTCGCCTCCTAGCGAAGATTGTCGAGATCGTCGGCCTCATAGACCGAGAAGTCGACCAGTGTGCCGGTCATCTGCAGATAGGCGATGACGGCATCCATTTCGGTGATCTCGTCGGGATTACCGTCGAAATCGCGCATCTGCACCGTTCCTGTGCGCCCCGATGCCTCATCATAGCGTGCGATCAGTGCATCCTGGGCGTCGAAGTCGGCGTTCGGATCGACCTGGGCCCTGAGGTCGGAAACAGCGTTTTCGATCATCTCCTCGGTATAGGGAACGCCCTGGAAACGCTGTGTCTTCAGATGGTCGGCGATGCGCTCATAATTGAGCGACTTGTCCATCAGGAAGGCGTAGGGCGGCATGATCGATTCCGGGACAACTGAACGCGGATTGATCATGTGATCGACATGCCATTCATCGGAATACTTTCCTCCAACCCGGGCCAGGTCCGGACCGGTGCGCTTGGAGCCCCACTGGAAGGGATGGTCGTACATCGACTCCGCAGCCAATGAATAATGCCCGTAGCGTTCCACTTCGTCGCGCAGCGGGCGTACCATCTGCGAGTGGCAGACATAGCATCCCTCACGGACATAAATGTTGCGCCCGGCGAGCTCCAGGGGCGTGTAGGGCCGCATGCCTACCACCTTTTCGATGGTGTTCTTCATATAGAAGAGCGGTGCGATCTCGATGATGCCACCAATGGCCACCACTACGAGGATTGCGACGGTGAGCAGGGTCGAGTGACGCTCCAGCAGGCCGTGTTTGCTAAGCATGACTGGGATCTCCTATTCGGCGGCCTGGAGGCGCTCTGCCTCTGCACGGACGCGTTTTTCCCTTACGCTAAGGGCGAGGTCTCCGCGGGCAGTCCGGATCAGGTTGTAGGCCATGATCAGGGCGCCAGTGAGATACAGCACGCCGCCGAGCGAACGGATGATATAGCTGATATGCTTGGCCTCTACGGTCTCCACGAAGCTGTATTCGAGGAAGCCGAAGTCATTGTAGGCGCGCCACATCAGGCCTTCCATGATGCCCGACACCCACATCGAGGTGATGTAGAGAATGATGCCGAGCGTAGCGACCCAGAAGTGCCATTCGACGAGTCGAAGCGAATACATCCGCTCGCGCTTCCACACCCATTGAGTCATGCAGTAGAGGGCGCCGAAGCTGATGAAACCAACCCAGCCGAGCGCGCCGGAATGGACATGGCCGATACCCCAGTCTGTATAGTGTGACAGGGAGTTGACGGCGCGCACGCTCATCAGCGGGCCTTCGAAGGTCGACATGCCGTAAAAGGCGACCGAGACGACCAGCATCCGCACGACCGGGTCGGTGCGCAGCTTGTCCCAGGCGCCTGACAGGGTCATCAGGCCGTTGATCATGCCCCCCCAACTCGGCATCCACAGCATTACCGAGAAAGTCATGCCGAGAGTTTGCGCCCATTGCGGCAGCGCCGTGTAGTGCAGGTGGTGCGGGCCGGCCCAGATATAGATGAAGATCAGCGACCAGAAATGGACGATCGACAGGCGGTAGGAATAGACCGGGCGATTGATCCGTTTCGGGATGAAATAGTACATGATCGCCAGGAAGCCTGTGGTGAGGAAGAAACCCACGGCATTATGACCGTACCACCACTGGGTCATGGCGTCCTGCACACCGGAAAAGAGCGAATAGCTCTTCGAGCCGGTCAGGCTGACCGGAATGGCGAGATTGTTTACGATGTGAAGCATCGCGATGGTCACGATGAAGGACAGGTAGAACCAGTTGGCCACATAGATGTGCGGCTCCTTGCGCTTCCAGATCGTGCCGAGAAAGACGAGCAGATACGCCACCCAGACAATTGTCAGCCAGAGATCGACATACCATTCAGGCTCGGCATATTCCCTCGACTGGGTGACCCCGGCGAGATAGCCGGTCGCGGCAAGGATGATGAAGGCCTGATAGCCCCAGAAGACGAACCACGGCCAGAGGCCGCCGGCGAGCCGGGTGCGGCAGGTTCGCTGGACGACGTAGAAACTTGACGTGATCAGGACAGTGCCGCCGAAGGCAAAGATCACCGCCGACGTGTGCAGGGGCCGAAGGCGTCCGAAATTCGACCAGCCCCATTCAGGGAAGTAGAAAAGGTTGGGCCAGGTCAGCTGAAGGGCAATGACGATGCCGACCAGGAAACCAACGATCCCCCAGAACATCGAAGCGGCAATGCCATACTTGATGAGGGTCTCCTCATAGACTGACTGGTCGAACGGGCGATCCTTGCCTGAAGAACCTGCCCACAGGACAAGCGCGGCCAGGCCGGCGACTGTCAGCGCGAGAAATGTGTAGGCGTGAAATTCCATCAGCGGATCGACAGCCCGCGCCGCGATCAGGAGAGCGAGCAGCGCGAATACCGCGACGAATATGCCCGCGCTCAGCGTGCTTGTATCTGGCCCGCGCGGGCGAGCGCTTGTTGTGGCCATCGGGGAACCCCTCCTCATCAGTTCAAAATCTGGAACGGACACTGGCTTGGTGGATGCAGAGCAGGTTTGATCCATGTCAAGGCCGGTACAGATGCCGCACCCCTTTATGAGGCCAGACTGCACATCGCAGAGCGGTGGGCGATATGGCACGGAAGGATATTCTGATGAGCTGGACAATCACCCTCGCGGGTCTTGGCGCCGTCGGCGCAGGAGCGATGAAAATCCGCCAGCACATGGCCGTTGGCGATCCCTTCGCGGCCTATTGGTGTCGCACCTCCGGCGCCGATGGTGCGCTCAGCAGCGCGGGTGGCGAATGGCTCGCGCTCGGCCATTGCTGGGGGTGTTATTCGATGGTGATCGGAACCGCTTTGCTGGGTCTGGCGGCCTGGCGGGCTTTACACCGCTCCCGCAGCTTTACGGCAGTTCGTCTCTTGCGGTCCTGATCGAGCTTTTAGAGCGTTTCAGACTTCGACAGAATCGCTTGGGATTCCTTTCCGGTTCGAATTC
>CAYQBG010000022.1:0-30742 GCA_964415675.1 uncultured Hyphomonadaceae bacterium | reverse complement strand
ATGATCGTGCCGGTCGGGTTTGACGGACTGGCGATTATGATCCCGTCCGGGGCGGGGTTCAGCGCGGCGATATTGTCGGCTGTGAGCTGGAAACCCGTCTCGGGGCCACAGGGAATTTCCTCAGCGACCATGTGCAGCCCTTTCAGCGTGTTGCGGTAGGCCACATAGCCGGGCCGGGCGATCGCGACCCGGTCGCCGGGGCTGAATGCGGTCACGAGGGCGAGCACGAGTGCCGGTGAGGCGCCGCAGGTCAGAAAGATGCGATCGGGCGCGATCTCGACACCGTGCTGCTCTTCATAATGCTGGCACAGGCGCGTTTTGAGGGCGTGGCTCTGCCAGTAGCCCGGCACGGGCTCATCCAGCGCTTGTCTTGCCACATCGAGCGCGGCTTTGGGCGCACCGGCCTGGGGCTGGCCGAACTCCAGATGGATGATATCTCGCCCATCTGCGGCGAGCCGGCCGGCAATCTGCGAAATTTCTATCGCATAGAAGGGATCAATCGACGCAGGCATGTGCCGTCAGTTCACCATCAGCGAAGGCAGCCAGGTCGCGAGCGCGGGCATCATTGCAACCAGCGCGATCATCATTAGTTGCAAACCGATAAAGGGCAGGGCGCCGCGCCAGATATCAATGGTTTCGAGTTCATCAGGCGCAGCCCCGCGCAGATAGAACAGGGCAAACCCGAACGGCGGGGTAAGGAAGGAGGTCTGCAGGTTCAGCGCCATCAATATGGCCAGCCAGATCGGGTCGAAACCAAGGATGATCAGCGGCGGCGCGACCAATGGCACGACCACGAAGACGATCTCGATGAAATCCAGGAAAAAGCCGAGCACGAACATCACAAGCATGGTGATGGCGAGCGCGCCCCATTTTCCCCCGGGCGTGGCGGCCAGAATGTCTGCGACGAGATCATCCCCGCCATAACCGCGAAACACGAGTGAAAACAGCGAAGCCCCGATCAGGATCAGGAAGACCATGGAGGTGATATGCGCCGCCGAGCTTAGCGCGGGATAAAGTTGTCCGGCCTTGCGCAGAACAAGGAAACCCGCGGCGAGGCTGGCAAATAGCACCACTGTCAGAAGCATTGCGGTGGCAATACTCACACGCTCCAGCCCGGAAATCGTCTCGCGCGAGACCCGGAGGTCCACAAATCCGTTGAGGAAGATGAGCAGGCCCAGCGCGATAAGTCCGGCGATCAGCAGGGGGGCGAGTCTGGACCCGGCATCACGTGCCAGCCTCAGCCCCGCAAGCAACAGCGCGCCGCCTGTCCCCACCGCCGCTGCCTCGGTCGGGGAGGCCACACCCCCGAGGATGGAGCCGAGCACGGCAATGATCAGCGCGAGCGGCGCACCAAGGCCGAAAGCGACTTCGTCGAACTTCAGCGGGGGACTGTCGCTGGCCGTAACAGGAGGGCAGGCAGAAGGGCGGATGAGGGCAGTGATAGCGATATAGCCGAGATAAATGGCCACAAGCATGAGACCTGGTATCAGCGCCCCGGCGAAAAGGTCGCCGACCGAGACAACGCTCGGCCCTAGGCCCGCTTCGATACTGGCCGACTGGTTGGCGTTCGATATCGCATCAGCCAGAAGGATCAGCACGATCGACGGGGGAATGATCTGGCCCAGCGTGCCCGATGCCGCGATCGTGCCGGAGGCGAGCCGGGGATCATAGCCCTCACGCAACATGGTTGGCAGGGCAATCAGCGTCATCGTGATGACCGTCGCGCCGACAATCCCGGTCGAAGCGGCCAGGAGCGCGCCGACAATCACGACGGAAAAGCCAAGCCCGCCGCGCACCTGCCCGAGCAATCGCCCGGCAATGTGGAGAAGGTCCTCAGCGACCCGCGAGCGTTCCAGAATGACGCCCATCATCACAAAAAGCGGAACCGCAATCAGCACCTGGTTTTCCATCGAGCCCCGTATGCGGGCCGGGAAGCCCTTCAGGAAGGCGGTCGGGAACACATCCAGCGAAATGCCTATCAATGCGAAGATGAGCGCCACACCGCCAAGTGTCAGGGCAACCGGGTAGCCTGCGAGAAGCGCTGCGATGGCGACCAGGAACATCGAGATGGCAAGGATCAGCTCGATTTCCATCAGGCCCCGCCCCCTTGTGCGTGCAGTGCATCAGGCGCGCGCAGGCCGCGCAGGACCAGTGCGGCCTTCAGCGCCTGACCCAGCCCCTGGGCCAGCAGGAGCGCGGCAAAAATCGGGATCAGCGTGCGGAACAGGAACAGGATCGGCAGGCCGTCGCTTTCGCGTGAGGCTTCGAACTGCGCCCAGCTGCGTACGAATGATGGCGAGATCGCGGACCAGAAGACAAGAATGCAGATCGGGACCAGCAGGAGATAAGTACCGGCAAGCTCGATCCCTGCACGCGCCTTCGCGCCATAGCGCTGGCGCAGGATATCGACACGCACATGCTCGTCATTACGCAGCGCTGAAGCGGCGGCGAGCAGAAACATTGCCGCAAAACTGTAAACCACTGTCTCGCTCAGCCAGGAAAATGACAGGCCAAACACATAGCGCGCCAGGACAACGGCCAGCTGCGAGGCCAGCATCAGCACGCTCATAACCATGGCCAGGCCAAGCGCGGCACCGGAAACCCGGTCGAGCAATCGCGACAACCCGTCACCAAGCCCCGCCAGCGGGCGCCCGAAGGCGAGCACCAGCCATGGCAGGGCCAGCAGCGGCGAGGCCGCCCAGCCGGCCCATTTGATCCAGGTCCCGAGCGTGAGAAAAAACTCAGCCACGATGCCTACCGGCCGCCGAGTTCGCGAGCAGAATAATAGGCGCCGTCGGAGACCCTGGCCCAGCCGCGCATTGATTTCAGCGCGGTTTCGAAACTGTCATAAATGCGCTTCTCCAGCGCGCCGGAATTGCCGGCGGAGGACCGCACATCCGCGCTTGCTTCGGCCATGCGGGCGACAACCTCATCGGGGAAGCTGCGCAGCTGTGTCCCATGCTCGGCGACGAGAATGTCGAGATGGCGGGCATTCTGATAGGTGAATTCGCCAACCGAAAGATGGTTCACCGAACGGCAGGCCTCGCGGATGATCGCCTGTTCGGTGTCGCTCAGGCTGTCCCAGACGCCGCGATTCATGCCGACTGCCAGTGAGGCACCCGGTTCATGGAAACCCGGACCGTAATAATATTGCGCCTCGCGGTGGAAGCCGAGATAGAAATCATTCCACGGCCCGACCCATTCGGTGGCATCGATCTGACCGGTCTGGAGCGCCTGATAGATCTCGCCGCCCGACAGCGCCACAGCCGACCCGCCAAGTGCGCGAAGCACGTCGCCGCCCTGGCCGGGAATGCGCATCTTCAGCCCGTTGAGATCGTCCAGGCTGTTGATTTCCTTCCGGAACCAGCCGCCCATCTGGTGTCCGGTATTGGCGGCCTGGAAGGCCTTGACTCCATACTGGCCTGAAAGCTCGTCCCACAATTCCTGCCCGCCGCCAAAATCGATCCAGCCCATGATTTCCTGGGCGGTCATTCCCATCGGGACGGCGGTGAAGAACGGAAAGCCTTCCGACTGCGCTTTCCAGTAATATTCCGCGCCGTGATACATGTCGGCCGTGCCGTCCGCGACCGCGTCGAAGCTCTGGAAGGCCGGGACAAGCTCGCCGGCTGCAAAGACCTTGATTTCCATCAGTCCGCCAGAGAGCGCGCTGACCTGTTCGGCGACGCGTTCGGCTGCCTTGCCGAGCCCGGGCAGGTTTTTCGGCCAGGTGGTGACCATGTTGAAGCGCCGGCGCTTTTTCGTGACAGCGGGCGCGCCGGGTGCGGCATCCGTCGAACTCGACTGCCCGCAAGCCGTCAGTCCGATTCCGGCTGCGCCAAGGGCTGCAGCGCCAAGCAATTTCCGGCGGTCGATCATCGCCCCTTCTCCCCGTTTGTTATCAGTGCCGTTGTCTAGTGCGCCTTTCTATTCGCTGTCCAGAAGCGGACGCCAGACCTCGCCATCAAGGACTTCCAGTGGCGTATAGTCCCGCTTGTAATCCATCTTGTCCGAACCCTTGACCCAGTAGCCGAGATAGACATGGGGCAGGCCCAGTTCGCGCACCTGCATGATGTGATCAAGGATCATGAACTTGCCGAGGCTGCGCCGTGAAAGATCTGGATCGAAAAAGGTGTAAACCATGGACAGGCCATCGCGCAGCACATCCGTGATGGCCGCTGCCACGAGCGGTGCGTCTGGTTCATGACCCAGGCGGTATTCGAAGATGAGGCTCTGTATGGGACTGTCGCTGACCATGTTCGCATAGTCGCGGTAATTCATTTCCGACATCCCGCCGCCGCGGTGGCGTCCCTTGAGATAGGATTTCAGCAATCGGAATTGCTGGCGCGTCGCATTGGCTGGTGTGGGCGAGCGCACGAGATCGTCATTACGGTTGAGGATGCGCCGCTGGCTGCGGCTTGGCCGGAAGCGCTGGGCATCGACCCGCACGGAACGGCAGGCATTGCAGGCCGGGCAGGCAGGCCGGTAGGCAATGCCCTGGCTACGGCGAAAGCCGGACTTGGACAATTCGTCATGCAAGGCTTCCGCATCGGAAACGGCGAGGCTGGTGAAGGCCTTCCGCTCCCGCCGACCTGGCAAATAAGGACAGGGCGACGGATTCGTCAGGTAGAAACGCAGGTTGCGTTTCAGTCCGAGTGGAAAATTCTGCGAGTCATTTAGCTTCATCGCGGGTGATTAAGACATTCCAAGACCGAACCGCCAAGGGGCAGCGAGTGTAAATACCAGCCAGAGCAGGATGACGAGCGGTCCGCCAAACTTCATGAAGTCCAGGAACTTGTAGTGACCGGGCCCCATGACAAGCATATTGGTCTGATAAGCGATAGGCGTGGCAAAGCAGCAATTGGCGCCATAAATCACAGCCAGCAAGAATGGGACCGGATCGCCCGCGCCGAGCTGGTCGGCGGCTGACAAGGCAATCGGCGAAAACAGGACCGCCGTTGCCGCATTGCTCAACAGGTTCGTCAGAATCGCCACTGCCAGAAAAATTGCCGACAAAACAGCGAGCGTTCCATAAGGCGCGGCCAGAGACACAACGCCCTGTGCGATCAGCGAGGCCGCGCCCGTCTGTTCCAGGGCGACGCCCATCGCCAGCGCAGCGGCAATCACGAGGAAAATCCGCAGATCCAGGGCGCGGCTCGCCTGGCGCGTATTGAGACAGCCGGCGAGAATCATGGCGACAGCGGCGACGACGGAGGCGTGCAGGATCTCCAGGATTCCGGTTGCCGCAGCGACGACCATAAGCAGCGCGATGATCCGCGCGCTGAGTGCCCGTGCGCTCAGCGCTATTTCAGTCTGGGACCATTCCAGCAGGATGAGGTCGCGGCTGGCGCGCAACTCACGCAGCGCATCGGCGGGCCCGCAGAGCAGCAACGTGTCACCGGCTTCGAGCCGGATCTCGCCGAGCTTGGAGCGGATCATGTGAGAGCGGCGCTGGATGCCAAGGACGACAGCGCGGGTCAGGCGCCTGAAACCCAGCATCTCCACCGTGCGCCCGCCCATTCGTGAGCCTGGTGCGACGACAGCTTCTGTCAGGACCAGCGAGCGCGGAGTATCGGTCTCCTCCGCCATGCCTGTCCCCGAGCGCCAGATCTGCTCAAGCATTTCGGGCTGGGAGGACAGCACATCCATGAGTGCGCCTCTCGTGGCCGCAACTATGACGAGATCACCCTGTTCCAGCGCAAAATCCTCGAAAGGTGGCAGGATTGCGCGCTCGCCCCGCTGGATGAGGCGGACCGTGAAATTCGGCAGTTCCTTGAACATTCCGGCAACCGGCTTTCGGCCAAGGAGAAAATGATCCTTTCCGACTTCGATCTGTGCGACGAATTGCTTGCCGGATGTCTCAAGAATGTCGGCATCCATGCCGGACCGTTTCGGCAGCAGAAATTTCGAAAAAAGCGCAAGATACAAGAAACCGGCACCGGCCAGGACAAGACCCATGGGCGTCTGGGCGAAAAAACCCAGCTTCTCGCCCTCTATCCGTTCCAGTGTCTCAGCGGCCAGCAAGTTGGTAGATGTGCCGATCAGCGTCGTCATACCTGCGAAAATGCTTGCGAAACTCAGCGGCATCATCAGTTTGGATGGCGAGGTCTTCATCCGCTGGGCGATTGCGCTGAGCACCGGCAGGAACATGATCACAACGGGTGTGTTGTTGATGAAGGCGCTGATCGCAAAGACCGCGAAGAAGGCGCCGGCCAGCGTCGGGAGCGGGCGCTTGTCATAGGAATTGAGTAAGGCGCGGGTCGGCCCCTCCAATGCCCCGGTCTGGAACAGGCCCTGGCCGACAACAAGCAGCGCCATGATCGTGATAAGCGCCGGGTTCCCGAAGCCCGAGAGCAGCGTGGTGGCCGAGATCGGCTGACCGCCGGGGCCGCTCGCGCCGGGAAGTGCAAACACGAGCAACAGAACCGCAATCACGCCGATGGAGACGATTTCCATCGACCAGCGATCAATCATGTAAAGGATGATGGCCGCCAGCACGACGAGCAAGCTTACCGCCATGGGCCAGTTTGCGAGGCTTTCAGCGAGCAAGTGCATCTCCGGTTCGCGCCGACAAACGCACTTGATGCGTGACTATGGCGCGACTTGCAAGATGATCGTGACGCGGCGGTTGGCCGGCAGGTGCGGCTCATCGGGATAACGTGGTACGCTGGCTGCGCGTCCGGTCACGCCGCGGACCCTGGCAGGATCTATACCCGACACCTGCAACACCTCCAGAGCTGCGCGCGCCCGCGCGGCCGACAGGTCCCAGTTGCCGCCGGGGCTGGCGCGATAGGGAAATGCATCAGTATGCCCTTCGATCTCTATGGACCCGCTTATCTCGCCCACCAGGTCGGCCAGCCGCGTGGCAAGAGCGCGCCCGGAATCTGTGAACTCGCCTGAGCCGGTCTCAAACACCGGATCGCGCGAGCGGTCGGCAATGTCGATGCGGATCCTGTCGCCTTCAGCAACAATGGAAAGGCTCTCATTCTCAGCGCGAAAAAGTTCACTGTCCCTGAGCGATTGCGCGAGGGTGGCTGCCGCGCCCGAGGGACCGACCCCGGTTGGTGCGACGGTGACATCGCTCGAAATCGCGCCATCCCGGAAATAGCCGGCAAGGTTCTCGCGCCCTTGATCGGGAACGCCCTTGACCAGCCACATGACCAGAAAGAAGGCGACAAGCGCTGTGAGGAAGTCGGCATAGGCCAGCTTCCATGTGCCCATCCTGCGGGCAGGCGCCCGAGGCATTCTGCCTCTTCCGCGCCGGGGGGCTTGAGCAAGCGCCATTCGGTAACACGATCCTTCTGACCGACAATGACGTATCTAGCAGGGCAGGGTTGAGATCGCTTCACGTCTCCGGCAGGGATTTGTTTGAAATTGATTTGAAACGCCGGGCTTGATTCGCCGGCCAGATGGGAGACGGACATGGCGCGCGTGGCATTCCTGGGACTGGGCGTCATGGGCGCGCCGATGGCTGGTCACCTGGCAAAGGCCGGTCACCGCGTGACGGTCTGGAACCGCACGCATGAAAAGGCGCAGGCCTGGTGCAAGACAAACAAGGGCAGTACCGAGAGCGATCCGGCAGCGGCCGTGTTCGGCGCGGAATTCGTGCTGATGTGCCTTGGAGATGATCCCGATGTCGCGGCCGTCTATGAGCAGATCGAGCCCTCGCTTGGCGGCGGCATGGTCGTGATCGATCATACTACGGCGAGCGCCGGGCTGGCGCGGGACCTGTCTGCACGGGCGAGTTCGAAAGGGGCTGCGTTCCTCGATGCACCGATTTCCGGGGGTGAGGCCGGCGCACAGAAGGGCCAGCTGACGGTCATGTGTGGGGGGAGCACTGCGGCCTTTGCAAAGGCCGAACCGGTCATGAAAGCTTATTCCGCCCGCATGACCCTGATCGGCGAGAGCGGCGCAGGACAGCTGGCCAAATCCGTCAACCAGATCTGCATCGCGGGAATCCTGCAGGGACTTTCGGAAGGCATTGCCTTTGCCGAGCGTGAGGGGCTCGACATCGGGAAAGTGATCGCGGCCATTTCCGGCGGCGCCGCGCAGAGCTGGCAGATGGAAAATCGCTGGCAGGCCATGGCCGCGCGCGAATTCGATTTCGGTTTCGCGGTCGACTGGATGCGGAAGGATTTGCGGATCGCGCTCGAGACGGCCCGAAAGAATGGTTCAAGCCTGCCGCTGACCGCGCAGGTCGATCAGTATTATGCCGACATCCAGGCCAGGGGCGGCGCGCGCTGGGACACCTCATCCCTGATTGCCCGCCTGCCCCGGCGCGCCGACTGATGCGCAAGATCGAGGTTCACCTGACAAAAGGAACGGCGCAGGACGCTGTCCGACGGGCGATCAAGGCTTCAGACCCGATAGATTATGCAGTTTTCCAGCCCGCGCAGGAAAACCGGGTCGTCTATGAAGTCTTCATGCGAGACGGGACCAGCCAGGCGCTCGTCGATGCGATCCAGTCAGTGATGGAGAAAGAGCGCAACTGGCGCCTCAATGTCATGGCAATCGAGGCGACACTGCCGGAGATTACCGATGATGAAGACGACAAGGCCCGCAAGACGACCCGGGCTATTCGCCAGGAAATGCTGACCAGCGTGCGGCGCGATGCTGATTTTGATCGTGATTTCGCAATCATGGTTGTCCTGTCCAGCATCGTGGCTGCCGTTGGCATGAATTCCGACAGCGCCGCCGGCGTGATTGGCGCCATGGTCATCGCTCCGCTTCTCGGGCCAATCCTCGCTTTCGCGATGGGCGCCGCGTTGGGAAATTTCGACCTGCTCAAGACATCCGGCAAGTCGCTTGCGTTGGGCATTGCGCTGGCGCTCATGTCCTCGCTCCTGATCGGCCTTGCTGTGCCGATCAACACAGACAGCAGCGAACTTATGAGCCGTGCCGAAGTCCGCCTTGATGCTATCGCACTGGCGCTGGCCTCCGGGGCGGCGGCTGCGCTGAGCTTGTCGCGGGGTACAGCCTCGGCGCTGGTCGGCGTGATGGTGGCCGCTGCGCTTTTGCCGCCTGGCGCCGCGATCGGCATGTTCGCTGCTTCGGGCTACCCCGATCTTGCCGCCCGCGCTGCGCTTCTGCTGATCCTCAATGTCGCCTGTCTCGTCCTGTCGGCACTTGTCACCTTCCGGCTTCATGGAATCTCGCCACGCGGCTGGATCGAGCAGCAGAATGCGACGCGCGCCTTCTGGACCAATGTGGCACTTACGCTCGTCTTCCTGGCCATCGCCGCCGCGCTGATCGTCTATTTCGATCTCGGCACCCGGGTCAGCCTGCCAGGCGCGAATTGACTGGCCGGCCCGATCACCGCTCCGACAGCTCCTTCGCCTTGCGCTGGATCGCGCCATAGTCAAGCTTGCCTGTGCCGAGCACGGGGATCTCATCGACATGGAACACTTTGCGCGGCACCGAGAGTTCCGAGACGCCATGGTTCTGTGCCCATGCGAGGATGTCCGCGCGCGTCACGTCCGGATTGTCGCTCAACAGCACGACCTGCTCGCCCTTGCGAGGATCGGGCAGCGTGGCGGCGGCGTGCATAGCGTCTGGCCAGATGGATGACGCGCAATTCTCCACCACCGCCAGCGAGACCATCTCGCCGCCGACCTTGGCGAAGCGTTTCACCCGCCCGCGAATGCGGATGAAGCCCTCATCATCGATGGAAACAATATCGCCAGTGTCGTGCCAGCCTTCTTCGGGTGGCTCCAGCAAGCCGGGCTTTGACGCGCGCAGATAGCCCATCATCACATTTGGGCCTTTGACCTTCAGGCGGCCGCCATCCTCGATGCCCTCAACGGGGACAAGTTCGTATTCCATATCGGCCATGAGGTCGCCGACCGTGCCGGGGTGGTTCTTCTCCCAGCGATTGGCCGCAACCACGGGAGAGGCTTCGGTGGCGCCATATCCTTCAAGGATTTCGATATTGAACTTGCGCCGCACCAGCTGGCGGGTCTCGTCGCGCACCCGTTCGGCCCCGCATACGGCAAGGCGGACCGAATCCATGTCGCCCTCGCTGCCGGCGCGGGCATATTGCGAAATGAAGGTGTCGGTCGCGAGCAGAATCGTGGCCTGCGTGGCGCGAATGCGCTTGGCAATCTCACGGGGCTGGAGGGGAGAGGGATGGAAAATCGCCTTGACCCCGGCGACCAGCGGCAGGATCGCACCGACGGTCAGGCCGAAACAATGGAAAGTTGGCAGCGGGTTGAACACGCTATCCTTTTCGGCACTCAGCCCGATATGGGCGCGCACCTGTTCGACATTGGCGAGCACATTGCGGTGCGACAGTACCACCCCCTTGGGATCGCCCTCTGTGCCGGAGGTGAACAGCACCACGCCGGGACGATTGTACCGGCCCGTGCGACGCAGGAGCCCCGGAAGGATCGGGCCCACCGCGCCGGCAATCTTCTCAGACAGGCCAATACTTTCGCGGATATCCTCCAGATAGAGGATATTGGCATGCTCGCTCAGCTCATCGATCAGGGGCTGCAATTCGCCAAGTTCGATAAATTTTCTTGCCGTGATGATGGTGCCGGCTTCGGCGGCCGTCATCGCCGATTTGATATTGCGCGAGCCGGCGGTGAAATTCAGCATGGCCGGGACGCGATGATAGGCTGACAGCGCCATGAAGGCGAGGACAGCCCCGATCCCTGTCGGCAGCAATACGCCGACATTTTCCTCGCGCTGGGTATGCTTCTTCAGTGCTGCGCCGAGCGCGAACGCCCCGCGCGCAATTGTGTCATAATCGAATTCGGTGCCGTCCCCGTCGACCACACAGACTGTCTTGGCGCCATAGGTCTTGCGGGCACGAAGGAAGGCCGCGAAGAGATCGGTCTGCGTCCTGAGATCGTCATAGGGGATCGGTGGAGGAATGTCCGGATCGGTCAAATTGCCGCGGATCTGGTCTGGACTGTCGGATTTCTGTAACATCTTGTACTCAGACTAGCTTCAAATGATCTGTTTGCAATCTTGCATGCGTCGGCAGGGACGGCGCAGAAAGCTTGATGCAACCCCAGTGAAAGGCCATTTCACCCGCATGGCAACGCTCATTGACACTGCTTCGCAAGCTCAGCGCGCGCACCGACATCCGGAAAAGCGCAACCGCCCCGATACGCCTGTCCTGCGCAAGCCGGACTGGATCCGCGTCAAGGCGCCCGTTGGCAAGGGCTATCTGGAGACGCGCGAGATCGTGAAGTCAAAAGGCCTCGTGACGGTCTGCGAGGAAGCGGGTTGCCCGAATATGGGCGAGTGCTGGGAGAAGAAGCACGCCACAATGATGATCATGGGCGAGACCTGCACGCGCGCCTGCAGCTTCTGCAATGTTTCGACAGGCAAGCCCTTGCCACTCGATACAGATGAGCCGCGCCGCGTTGCCGAAGCGGTGGCTGAAATGGGCCTTGAGCATGTCGTCATTACATCGGTGGATCGCGATGATCTCGAAGATGGCGGAGCGATCCATTTCGTTCACACCATCGAGGCCATCCGCGCCGCATCGCCGGGCACCACGATCGAGATCCTGACACCGGATTTCCTGCGCAAGGATGGCTGGGAGAATCGCGTGATCGATGCCCGGCCGGACGTGTTCAACCACAATCTGGAAACCGTCCCGCGCCTCTATCTCTCGATCCGACCCGGGGCGCGGTATTATCACTCCCTCCGGCTCCTTGAGCGTGTCAAACAGCGCGATCCGGCGCAGTTCACCAAGTCGGGTCTGATGGTTGGTCTTGGCGAGAGCAGGGAAGAGGTGATGCAGGTGATGGACGATATGCGTTCGGCCGGTATCGATTTCCTGACCATCGGCCAGTATCTCCAGCCGACACGCAAGCATGCCGCCGTTGACCGGTTCGTCACTCCGGAAGAGTTTGCCTCTTATGAGGAAATCGCCCGCTCCAAAGGGTTCCTGATGGTCTCCGCCTCTCCGCTGACGCGTTCGAGCTACCATGCCGGCGAAGATTTCGCCAAATTGCGTGCGGCGCGGGAGGCTCAGCTTGAGCGCGCCGCACCACCCGGCTGAGGCGCGCCAAATGGCTCACTACGAAAAGACCGTCAGGCTGCCTCACGAAGCGGAAAACCTGTTCGAACTCGTTGCCGATATTCGCCGCTACCCGGACTTTATCCGCTGGATACAAAGCATGAAGGTCAGCGATGAGCACGAGGTCGACGGCGCCGCGCATGCGCTCGGCGAGGCGCAGGTCGGCTTTCGCGGTTTTACAGAACGTTTCGCTACGCGTGTTGTTGCGGATCCGAAATTCATGACGATCCGCGCGAGCCTGGTACGCGGCCCGTTCAAGTATCTCGACAATCACTGGACTTTCCGCCCGCTCTCGACGGGTGAGACTCAGATCGTGTTCCGAATCGACTATGAGTTCCGGAATATCGTCCTGAAAATGTTGGCGAGGAACAATCTCGACCTGGCCGTACGCAAGATTATGGAGGCCTTTATCGCCGAGGCCGACAGGCGCTATGCCCGCCCCGCTCAGCTGATCTGAGAGTCGCCATTGGCTGTCAGGTCCAGCCGCATGAACACGCTGAATCCATTGTCGCGATAGTCGGCAAAGGGTCCGCATTCGACAAATCCTGCACGGGCATAAAGCTTTCGTGCGGGCAGGTACGCGTCATTGTTTCCGGTTTCGAGATATAGCCTGGCCAGACCCGTCCGGCGAGCCTCTGTCAGTATGACATCCAGAATGGCGCGCCCGGTCCCGCGACCGCGCAGCCGGGTTTGGGTGTGCATCGATTTCACTTCAGAAAACCTCCCGCAAAGACGTTTCAGCGCGCCGCAACCCATCAGAGTGCCGGCATCATCGCGCGCACTCCAGAAGGTGATGCCGGGCTGGCGAAGGGCTGAGTGATCCAGCGCGAAGGAGCCACCGGGTGGTGAATTGGCCCGCGCTTCGCTTACATGAAGATCGAGTAGGGCGCGGATATCAGGCCTGGTTGGTTCATCAATCTCAATCCGCATGTGCCAGCCCGCTCAGCTGATCTGAGCGCGGATCATTTCAAGCGCGACCTCGACGCTGGCGAGGCGCACCTCATGTCTTCCGATCTCGCCAAACTGTCGCATTTCATGGACCATGGCACGGTTCTCCCGGATGCAGGCAAAATGGACGGTGCCCACCGGCTTCATCGGTGTCCCGCCGCCCGGCCCGGCGATCCCGGTGATCGCCACCGCGATATTGGCGCGCGAGTTCTCCAGCGCGCCCTCCGCCATCATCCGCACCACAGGTTCCGACACCGCGCCATAATCGGCAAGCATGTCGCCGGGCACGCCCAGCACCTCTTCCTTGGCGCGGTTGGAATAGGTCACGAAGCCGCGCTCGAACACTTTCGAGGAACCGGCAAGGTCGGTGAACAGCGCAGCGACAAGCCCGCCGGTGCAGCTCTCCGCCGTCACGAGGCGCAGCCGTTTCTCCGCAGCGTCATCCATTGTCAGAAGGGCGAGATTCGTCAGGCGATCTGGAAACATGGCCGCAGTCTAGGCCCATCAGCGGCACGTGCAAGCGGGATATTGGCGGCAGGCGCCAGTGGCCGGCCTGAGGTCGTCAGTCATATTGGCGGGCGAGGTCTTCCGGTTTTGCGCCGAGACTGTAGCGGATCATCAGCCAGGCATTGCGCCAGGCGCGCCGGCGCCAGCCATCGCGCTCATACTTCGCCGCGTTGGTCCGTGCAGTCGCTGACAGGATGGCCAGACGCTTACGGCCGATCGCGCGAACAAGGGCTACATCCTCCATCAGCGGTATATCGCGATAACCCCCGATTTCGTCATACAGTGCTCGCGAGACGAGCAGACCCTGATCGCCATAGGGCAGGGCGAGCCAGCGGGTGCGCCGGTTCGCGCGTGCCGCCAGCCATTTGGCTTCACGCCGGTCGGAGCGGAAAGCGAGTTCGAATGTCGCCGCTTTTCCGGGGCTTGTCTCGATATGGGCGCTGACCCGTTCGGCCCAGTCCGCCGACAGCGCTGTGTCAGCATGCAGGAATAACAGCCAGTCTCCACGCGCGGCCCCGGCCCCGGCGATCAGCTGTCTTGCGCGCCCGCGCTCGGCTGTCAGAATTGTGCATCCGGCCGCCTCGGCGATCTCGCGCGTGGTATCTCCCGACCCGCCATCGACGAGCACAACCTCGCGGATCAGTCCGGCCGAGAGTCCCGGCAGGAGGCTTTCCAGGCAGAGCGGCAAATCCGTCTCGGCGTTCAGGGCCGGTATGATGATCGAGAGCGGTGCGGGCATGGCGATCACGCGGCAATAGGCCCTTGCCGGCGGGATGACCAGACGGCAGACAGCTCGAAACCGTCTCAATGCGTCTAATTTTCGCCAATGAGGCGAGGATTGGCACAGTTTATGCTGTTAAGGGGCGAAACGTCTTCAGCCCGGACCCGTCATGTTCATCCGCTTGTCCCAACTTGTCAGCGAGGCGCGCGCCGGCGTTGCCACCGCTTTCGATCCTGCCGCATCGGAGCCGATCCGAATCGCACGGGTGATCTGCATCTTCTTCGTCATGTATGTGCATGTGAATCCGGGCCTCGCCGATTTCGATCCGGCAGGGCAGGGCGTGCGCCTTTTCGATCTTGCAAGGATGGAACTTGTCAACACGATGGGCCGAGCCTCGATCGCGCTCTTGTCGGTGATTTCCGGTTATCTGGGCGTGTTCAGCCTGCGCAAGGCCGGCTATTCCGGCTTTGTGGCGCGCCGGGCAAAGGCGCTGCTGATCCCGCTGGTATTCTGGAACCTGGCTTTCATCGCGCTTGTGCTGGCAGGTGAACAGGTGGCCGAGGAGTATATGGCCCGCAGCCTTGGCGGAGAATTGTCAGCAGATCGATTGCCCACGCTCATCCTGGCGATGTTCGACGCACCCGCCAATGAACCGCTGTATTTCCTGCGCGATATTTTCGTCTGCAGCCTGTTGGCACCCTTCCTGATCATGGCCTGGCAGCGTTCGAAAACACTCTTCTGGGCGAGCGTGCTGGTGATCTACGCAGTCGGGCAGGTGTCGGCCCTGTTTATTACGCCGAATCTGCTCGCATTCTATGCGATAGGTATCGCCATTGCGCTGCATGGGCGCATTCCCCGTGTCAGCGCCGCGGTCGCGCTGGTCAGCGCGATGGCCGTGGCAGCGATTGGCGCCTGGGTGACATATCTGGAGATCGGCTATGTCGCAGCACCCGATCCGCGCGGCCTCCTCGCCATGGAAGTCTGGCTGACCCTTATCCGCTTTCCTGCGGCGCTCCTGTTCTGGTGGATGGCCAGCGCGCTGGCCGGCAAACGCCTGGGCCGTCAGCTTGCCGCACTCGAACCTTTCATCTTCTTTGTCTTCTGCAGCCATATGCTGATCCTGACCGTGATGTGGTTTATCTGGCAGCAGCCACTGGGTGGTTATTATGACCCGGCCTATCCGCTGTTCTATGTCGTTTCGCCGGTGGCGACACTGATCGTCGGTGTCATCGGTTCGCGGATCATGGACCGGCTTGCGCCCGCCCTGTTCGCGCTGGTCAATGGCGGTCGCCGGCTTGGGCCGGAACGCCAAGCTCGCGCAGGCGCTGCTCGATCCTGAGAAGGTCTCGCCAGGCCCGGGACTTTTCCTGCGGACGCCGCAGCAGGAATGCCGGATGAAAGATCGGGAAGAGTGGAAAGGCATGCCCGCCCGATGTGGTGAAAACCTGCTCGGTACCGCGAAGTTTCATGATCCCGCTGCGTGAGGCCAGCAGCGCCTGTGTCGGCACAGCGCCGGCCGCAATGATCAGTTTCGGCGAATTGATCTCGATCATGCGTTCGACAAAAGGCCGGCAGACCGCCAGTTCGCCCGCCTCCGGATTACGGTTTCCCGGGGGGCGCCAGTAATTCACATTGGTGATCAGTGCATTGGTCTGGCGCGACAGACCGATTGAGGCCAACATCCTGTCTAGAAGCTGGCCGGCACGCCCGACAAAGGGCTTTCCGGTTGCATCCTCGTGTGCGCCGGGTCCTTCGCCGATCACCATGACAGGGCTCGCGGGCACGCCATCATAGATCACCGAATTGCGCGCGTCTTCTTTCAGCGAGCAGCCCTCGAAGTCCTCGATAGCCTGACGCAGAGCCTGCATGTCCGTGCAGCTGCTGGCCAACCGCCTTGCTTCAGCCAGCCATTCTTCGTCATTGCGACGTGGTTGCAGGGGCTGCGGGGGCGGTGCCGGGGGCGCCGGCCTGCGGGTCGCAGCCACCTCCATTGCCCGCAAAATGCCTTCATCAGCCTCCACGCCCATATCGTTCCACCAGGAGACGATGGCCTTCAAGGCCTTGTTTTCAGCGATTTCGGGCATTGCGACGCAGTAGAATTCCGGTAGACCAAAGACTAGATTTTAATGCGAAAATCACATGCAAGGCGCGAGATACGCGCCAGCAGCGGGAGAAGAACACAATGTTGGACGAAATCCAGCGCGAGTCCATGGAGTATGACCTTGTCGTCGTCGGTGGCGGCCCGGCGGGCCTCAGTGCGGCCATCCGCTTCATGCAGATGGCGGAAGAAAAGGGCGAGGAGCGCAGCTGTGTCGTTCTGGAGAAGGGTGGCGAGATCGGCGCGCATATTCTGTCCGGCCTCGTGCTTGACCCCAAGGCGCTGGACGAACTTCTGCCCGACTGGCGAGAGGAAAACTGCCCGCTAACCACGGCCGTCACCGAAGACAAATACATGCAGCTCGGTCCCAAGGGCGCGTTCACTTTTCCCAATTTCGCCTTTCCGAAGCTTATGAGCAATCATGGCTGCTACACAGGTTCGCTCGCAAATCTCTGCCGCTGGCTGGGTGAGCGCGCCGAGGCGATGGGTGTGGAAATCTATCCCGGTTTTGCCGCGTCGGATGTTGTCTATGGCGGGAATGGCGAAGTGCGCGGCGTGATTGCCGGTGTCATGGGCATCGCCGAGGATGGCAGTCACAAGCCGGATTTCGAACCGGGTATGGAGATTCTCGGCAAGTATACGCTTTTTGCCGAAGGTGCGCGGGGTTCGCTGACCAAACAGGTCAAAAAGAAGTACGATCTGGAGGCCGAGTGCGATCCGCAGAAATACGGTATCGGGCTGAAAGAAGTCTGGTCGGTTCCCGAGGAAGGCTTCAAGGAGGGCTATGCCCAGCACACATTCGGCTGGCCGGCAGATACCAAATACTCCTCTGGTGGGGGATTCCTCTACAAGTTCCGCGACAATGGTGAGGCCTTTGTTGCGGTCGGCTATGTCGTTCACCTCAACTACAAGAATCCATACATCGCGCCCTATCAGGAATTCCAGCGCTACAAGCACCATCCCGATATCCTGAAGCATATCGAGGGTGGAAAGCGTGTGGCTTATGGCGGCCGGGCAATCACATCGGGCGGGCTGCAATCGGTGCCAAAACTCGGGTTCCCGGGCGGCGCGCTCATCGGTTGCAGTGCCGGTTTTGTGAACCTGCCGCGGATCAAGGGCACGCACAATGCTATGAAGACCGGCATGATGGGCGCGGAATGCGCCTTTGAGGCGATCGCGGACGGCCGGGCCAATGACGCACTTGATGAGATCGATACGGCCTATGAGAATAGCTGGGTGCGCGATGATCTTGCCAGGGTGCGCAACACCAAGCCGCTGATGTCGCGCTTTGGTACTTTTATCGGCGCCGCGCTTGGCCTTCCCGACATGTACCTGCGCTCCTGGTTCGGTTTCGGATACCTGCCCACGCTCCACCACAAGAAAAGCGATGCCGAATCGCTCCTGCCGGCAGAAAAATTCAAGCCGATTGACTATCCCAAGCCCGACGGGGTGATCAGTTTCGACAAGCTGACCAATGTCTCCTTCACCAATACCTATCATGCCGAGGACCAGCCGGTGCATCTGCATGTCAACAATGAGACACTTCAGAAAACGTCCGAACTCGGCGTTTATGACGGGCCGTCGGCGAGGTATTGCCCGGCAGGGGTCTATGAATGGGTCGATGATGGCAATGGCGAGATGCGGTTCCAGATCAACTCGCAGAACTGCATTCATTGCAAGACCTGCGATATCAAGGATCCGAACCAGAACATCGACTGGGTGACACCGGAAGGCGGGGGCGGGCCGGCCTACCCGAACATGTAGGCCGCGCGCATGGACGCCCGCCTGCCAAGCCATGTCTGGGTCGGCGCGCTTATCAGGCGTGTACAGGCCGGTGGGGCCTCAGCCTTTGTTACCCGGCACGGGGATGAAAACCGCGGCGACGTGCTCGTCAAGGTGGCACGTCTTGATGGAACCGCCAGCGCCTATGTTCCGGGTATCGGGCTATCGGGCAACCGGGTCTTCATCAATCTTGCCGGCCAGGGCGTTGGTCCTGCCGAAAGTGAGGTGGATGACTATATCGCCCGGGCCCGGGAGCGCGACAGCGACCTCTGGGTGATCGAGATCGAGGATCGCGAGGGCCGGCACTTCCTGACCGAAACGGTCGAAGGTGCCGCTCGGTAATTCCGTATTAACCGACGCCGATGACTGTCCGGGTCGGGTCAACCAAGGGCGGAGTGGGCGCATGCTGTTCCTGCTGGATAATCGTGTCATAGACGTCGATATGCCGGAGATACGGCTCGCTAAACGCTGGCGTGTTCTCGGCTGCGGCGATCCTCATTCCTTGCGCGCGCGCGATGCGATAGATTTTGTGCGTGTTGTGGTGGATGAAAGCCGTGCCGACGGGGGGCAGGTCGAGGCCGAAATAGCCCGCGATCTCGCTGCACTTATCATTTCCAAAACGGGTGCCAACGCTGTGCAGTTCACGCCCCGCGATAATGGGCCAAGCGAAGCCCGGCTTGACCATCTTTCCGAAGATGTTCTGGCCGCTTTCCGCATCCAGGCAGGCAATGATCCTCTCGAAAGCTCGTGCGCCAACGCAGCCTGAATGCGGGCTATCTTTCAACGCAAAAGAAAAATGCCCCGGCCTGGTCAGGTCGGGGCATTTGTGACAGGCGGCCAGGCGCGAACCTATTTGCGCCAGACAGCGGCCATGGCCGGATCTTCCTCCTCACCGGTGTATTTTGCCAGTTCGGCACGTCCGACGACCATATGATGTACTTCGTCCGGACCATCGGCCAGACGCAGCGTGCGCTGGCTGGCATACATGCGCGAGAGCGGGCTCCACTGGGAGACACCTGTCGCACCGTGGATCTGGATCGCGTCGTCAATGATCTCGCAGACCTTTTCCGGCACCATCGCCTTGACCATTGAGATCCAGACGCGCGCTTCGCGGTTGCCGAGCACATCCATGGCCTTGGCGGCCTTGAGAACCATCAGGCGCATGGCCTCGATCTCGATGCGGGCGCGCGAGACCTTTTCAAGATTGCCCCCGAGCTTGATCAGATCCCGGCCAAAGGCCTGGCGGCCCTGTCCGCGCACGCACATCAGGTCGAGCGCACGCTCCGCCGCGCCGATAGAGCGCATGCAGTGGTGGATGCGGCCCGGCCCCAGACGAAGCTGCGAGATCTCGAAGCCGCGTCCCTCGCCGAGGAGGATATTCTCCTTGGGCACGCGGACATTGTCGAACACGATGTGCATGTGACCGTGAGGTGCGTCAGGGTCACCGAACACATGCATACCGTCGAGAATCTTCACCCCGGGCGTGTCGATCGGGACCAGGATCTGGCTTTGCTGTTTGTGGGGGGCTGCATCCGGGCTGGTCTTGACCATGGTAATCATGATCTTGCAGCGTGGGTCGCCGGCGCCGGAAATGTAGAATTTTTCGCCGTTGATGACCCACTCGTTCCCGTCGAGTTTCGCCTCGGTCGAGACATTCTTGGCATCCGATGAGGGAATTCCCGGCTCGGTCATCGCGAAGGCGGAGCGGATCTTGCCTTCGAGAAGCGGCTTGAGCCATGTTTCCTTCTGTTCCGGTGTGCCGACACGTTCCAGCACTTCCATATTGCCGGTGTCAGGCGCCGAGCAGTTCATCGTTTCCGAAGCGAGCGGGTTCTTGCCCAGCTCGGCCGCGATATACGCATAATCGAGATTCTTCAGCCCTTCGCCGGTCTCGGCATCGGGCAGGAAGAAATTCCAGAGGCCTTCGGATTTCGCCTTGTCCTTGGCTGTTTCCAGGACATCGAGCTGGCCGTCGGCATATTGCCAGATATTGTCCTTGTCCTTTCGCTCGCGCCCGAGCCGGGCATATTCCTCATACATCGGCTCGACCGTCTCGGCGATGAAGCGTTTGACGTGTTCGTAGAGGGGCTTGGCCTCTTCGGACATGTTGAGATTGTTGAGTTCGTCATTCGGGTCGAACCCGGTCATCGTATCAGGCATATGGTCTCTCCCTTGAACCTGTGGTCGTTGATTGATCATTCGGCCGGCTGGCCGCTCTCGGAAAGCTTTCGGATATTCTCCTCATGAGTGGCACGGTCGATCCTGTAGGTCGAGATGACTGCCATCATCGCCAGCCAGAGACATAGGATAGACGGAACATAGAATGCGCCCAGTCGCCAGATCGCCGCTTCTGGCACGGCGGTCGTGTCAGCGCCGGCTGGAAACTGTGCGAGTGCAAGAACGAGCGAGGCGGCCAGCACGCCAAATCCCTGCACGGACTTGCGCACAAACGTCACCGCAGCGGTGAACACGCCTTCAGAGCGGCGCCCGGTTTTCAGCTCGCTCTGCTCAACGAGATCGGCCACCATTGAGGAGAACAGGATCTGGAAGCAGATGATCAGGCCGACATCGATGATATTGGTGATCAGCACGAACCAGAAAATAAAGGGCGTGCCATTGGGCGGCAGGAGATCAAACAGGCGGAGCACGATCGGCAGTGGTGCGCCGATGAAAGCGATGAGACCCACAATCATCGCGCCGCGTTTCTTGCCTATGGTACGGGTCACGATGGGTGCGAGGACAAAACCGATCGCCGCCGCGGCGAAGGTGCCGAACAGGACAAGGCCGCGCTCGATTTCTGTGAAGCCCCAGAAATAGGTCAGGAAATAGAAGCTGAGCCCGGCTGCGAGCCCGCTGGCAACTGCGCCGAACAGGGCGCCGATAAACAGCGCCACGAAGGATCGCTCAGCCAGGGTCTCGAAAATCTCACCGAAGATCCGGGCGAGCGAAAGTTTGCGCGCCGCCGGCGCCGGTCTCAGATGGATAATCCGCGCATGCGTACCGAGGCTGGACACAATGATCGCCACGAAGATGGCGACCGAGGCGATGATCCCGTAAAGCTCATAAGCCTCGCGGTTGAACATCCCGTCCGGTATCGCTGCCGTCGAAAAGGCCGGGAACAGGAAGAAGAACATCAGCACCGTCATCGCGTTCCCGCCGGTCCAGCCGAAGAAGTAGCGATAACTGTAGAGCGAACTGCGCTCATTATAGTCGGATGTCAGGTCTGGCGTGAGCGCGCTGCTTGGAGTTTCATAGAAGGTGATGAGCGTCCGGATGAGGATGGCAAAGCCGAGCACATACCAGAACAGAGCCTGCTGGCTGGCGCCTTCCGGCGGATTCCAGAGCATGAAGAAGCTGAGCGCCACTGGCAGGGCGGATGCATACATGAACGGGTGGCGCCGCCCCCAGCGCGAGCGCAGATTGTCCGACCAGTAGCCGATAATCGGGTCACTGACGGCATCGAAAATGAGCGCGATCAGAATGGCGAGACCGACGAGCCGGGCATCGAGGCCAATGACCTGACTGTAGAAGATCAGCAGGAAATAGTCGAAAGCGCCATTCTTGACGCCATAGGCGACAGAACCGAATCCATAGGCGAGTTTCGTCCAGATTGTCGGCGGCGGCGTTTGCGGATGAGGCGCAGGCGTTCCTGCCAATTCCTGGCGAAGAGCTGCTTCACTGGTCGGACTCGCATCCGTCATCCGTTTCCTCCGTCGCCCTCTGGCGGGGCGTGTGCCCGAAGACTGTCATGCAGCCCTTCGATATAGTCGAGTATGCTCAACCCACATGGCTTTGACCAGCCCGAATCGGTCAGGCGCTTTGTCGCCACGCGCATTCTCACATGAAGTGGCCTCAGGGCTCCGCCGGGAACCGCACCGATCGGGGAAAATGCACCGACCCGATTCAGGCGCCGTTGAGAGATCGCAACTAGATTTGCGCTATGCATAAGCTTGTGCCGGTGCACCTGCCGTCACGCTGTGCCGAAAGGAGACCTGGAATGAAATATCTGACTGCAAGCCTGGTCGTGCTCGGTGCCGTTGCGGCACCGGCGATGGCCAATGACCGTATCGAAGCCGCCTGTCTGGCGGACCTGCAGGGATCGCCCCTGCCACCGGAAACCACCTATGAGGACCTTGCGCCGGCATGCGGTTGCATCGCGCTCGGAGCCACAGCCGAGCAGGAAGCCGAGATGATCGACGTGCTTGACCGTCGCCTCGACGGCGAATCTGCGGAATTCCCGGAAAGCGTCGCCCCATTGTTCGAGAGCTGCTTTGCGACAGAGGGCGGCGAAGGCTGAGCGGCCTCAGACCTCTCGAAATTCCCGACGAATTGCACGGAAAGGGCATCGCCGAAATGGCGGTGCCCTTTTTTCTCTACCTGTACGATCTTCAGGATCGCGCAGTCAGCGCACTCATGATCTGCTCCGCGCATATGTATGCAGGCGTGTTGGTCGTATCGACTTCAAAGTCGTAGTCCATGAATCGATGAACGAGGTTGAACTGCCCGCGCGCCTGACCACGTACCCGGTCTCCGCGGGCGATCTCCCGGCGCTCCAGTTCTTCGAGATTGCAATGCACGCCGACCCAGAACACATCAGTCCCGACAAGAGCCCGCTTCCAGTCATCCATCAGTTCCCCGGACAGCACGACCTCATCCAGAATGAGATTCATGCCATACAGGGCCATTGCTGCCGATGCGCGATGATGCGCCTTCAGCGTGGCGAGACCGAAGGCGCCGAAATTCAGGCGGACCAGGCCCTGATCGTCCCGGTCGAAGAAGAAACCATCGATATCATTGTGAAGTTGGGGCGGAAGCATTGCGAAGGCATCGTCGATGCCGGTCGACAGATGCGGTTCAGGCAGTTGCTCCTGGAGTGATCGGGCTATGCTCGATTTCCCGGCTGAGGTACATCCGTTCAGGAAAATCACAGTCATGAGTTCATGTCTCGGCGCCCTGCAAAGCGCACAGACACAAACACGTCGTGCTGGAAAAATCCAGGGATTCATCCCGGCGCCTTCGGTTTGCCAGCCGGCAGAAAGAGAAACGCCCGCAAAGCGATCGGCGCTGCGGGCGGTTTCATAAGGGGTCAGCTCAAACCGGAGGGCCGAGCCGATCCAACTCGAGATCGCTCCAGCCCCGGCTTAGCTGGCCATCAGGTTGCCGGCTCGGCATCGGGGGCAAGCCGCAAGTCCGAGATCGAGGCGGCAATCGCGGTGTAGGCGTCGAGCAGGTCCTGGCCATTATTGGCGTCGAACCGGAATTCCGGGCCGCTGGCGCAATAGTTCAGGATATCCTTGCCCGCCTGCGGCGCGTTGAAGGCCACCGTGTAGATCAGAACCTCGTCATTATTCTTGGCGTCATCGCACTGGGCCTTGGCCTGGTCGAATGAGCTGCCGAGATTGCCATGATAGGTGCTGTTGAACTCTCCGTCGGTCATCATGATGATGATCTTCTGGGTGTCCGGCTTCTGCCATGGCAGCGGCTTGCTGCCTTTCGCGAACGCATCCGACCAGTCGGGCGACAGTAGGTAGCGCCCCCAGGACAGGCCCAGATGACCCGCCGTGCCGCCACCGGCATCAAGAGCATCGATATAATTATGCAGCTTGGTCTTGTCCGTCGTCAGCGGAACCGGCTTGGCATCATTGCAGCCATTCGGGTTGGACCAATTACCATTCTGGCTGCTGTAATAGGCATCTTCAGCGGTAAGATAATGGCCGCTGCGCGGCTTGCTGGCTTCATCCCACTCACTGGAATTGCGCTCATAGGCGCAGGTATTGGTCACCGTATGCTCAACCGTATCTGTATAGCTCACCCAGTTCCAGTTACACCACCAGCCCCGGCACCGGCGTTCCCAGCGCCCGCCGGTCACTTCGGCCTCATAGGTGCGCGTGGCCGTCTGGCCGGTGGCATATTCAAACAGGTCTCCGGCATTGACCGCGCTCGAATAGCCGACGAGCGCGATGCGGATATCGTCCTTGTCTGATGAATTGTAGGTCAGCAGGTCGGTCACACCGGATTTCGCCGCGGCCTTCAGCGCTGCGAGACGAGAGCTGTACTGGTTGTCGCCTGATGCCCAGTCCATGGAACCGGACACATCGAACACCATGGCAATGTCGAGTTGCCCGACACCGAAGGTCACGGTCGACTCGATATCAAAGCTCACTTCTTCCTTGCCGATTGTGCCGGCAATGACCGTTTTTGTCGTGCAGGTTGACGATGCGATCATGTCGAGCCCGTTGAGGCCGCCGGTGACTGTCGGGTCGGTGCAGGTCATGCTGCCGGGCTGTGAATCGACCAGCGCTTCAAAATAAGTTTTCAGCTCAGCCTCGATCGATTGCCGGTCGCCACCAGCAACCCGTTCGCGCGCCGCTGCCAGAATGGCCGAATCCATCGCCTTGGCCGCGCGCTGCTTCGAACTGGTCGCAATGTTGAGATCGACCGCGACACCGATCAGGCCGATGACCGGAAGGGCCGTCACAGCGAAGATCGGGGCAACATTGGCGCCCGTCTCCGTCAGGAGTCGGCGGGTTTTCCGCCCAAGACTGCGCAGTATCATAATCTGCCCCGTAGAGTTGTGCTTATCATTGCACACGGTTTAGGCGACAAACCCTCAGGCTTTGTTGAACTGTGCAGGCGAGTTTGATTCTTGTGAGAAAGTCGCTGTTTACCAAACCGTAAATGCAGCAAGGCGGTCGCAGGCTGTGCTATGCGCAATTCATTCAGGCGAATCGCAGGAGGCGGGCCGATGCAATCCTATCTCGACCTTTTGAGAGACATTCTCGAAAACGGGCAGGACCGGGATGACCGGACAGGCACGGGGACGCGGGCGGTGTTCGGTCGCCAGCTGCGTTTTGATCTCGATGATGGCTTCCCGCTGCTGACCACCAAGAAGCTCCACCTGAAATCCATTATTGTCGAATTGCTCTGGTTCCTGCGCGGCGACACGAATGTGCGCTGGCTGCAGGAGCGCGGCGTAAGCATATGGAATGAATGGGCCGACGAGAATGGCGAGCTTGGGCCTGTTTATGGCCAACAGTGGCGCAGCTGGCCCGCGTCGAACGGTGAGGCCATCGACCAGATGGCGTGGGTGCGCGATGAGATTCGTCGCAATCCGGACTCGCGCAGGCTGGTGGTGAGCGCCTGGAACCCCGCCGATATCGGGCACATGGCCCTGCCGCCCTGCCATTGCCTGTTCCAGTTCAATGTCATGGGTGGGCGGCTGAACTGCCAGCTCTATCAGCGCTCGGCAGACGTGTTCCTGGGGGTGCCGTTCAACATCGCATCCTATGCGCTGCTGACCATGCTGATGGCGCGGGCGACCAATCTCGCCCCCGGCGAGTTTGTCCACAGCTTCGGGGACGCCCATCTCTACGCCAATCATTTCGACCAGGCGCGTCTTCAGCTTGAACGAAATCCGCGCGCGCGCCCGACGCTCTTGATGAATCCCGACAAGAGCGACTTATTCGACTGGACGTATGAGGATTTCGAGTTGCGGGACTATGTTCCCCATCCCCATATCAAAGCGCCGGTTGCGGTGTGATCTGTGGGGACGAGCAGCCAGGGGACCGGCTCGAACGGTTCAGCCCGAGACCTGTTTCCAGGCTGACCAGGCATCGGCCGCATACATGAGCGCGGGGCCGCCGCCCATATAGACAGTCATTGAGAGCGTTTCGGTGATTTCCTCATCGCTTGCGCCGAGCTTGGCGAGTGCCTTTGTATGGAATCCGATGCAGCCATCGCACTGTTTTGCGACACCGATTGCAAGCGCAATCAGTTCCTTGGTCTTCTTGTCCAGGCTTCCGTCTGCCGTGGCAGCGTTGGCGAGTGCCGAGAAAGCTTGCAGCGTGTCTCCGGCGCCGCCGCGCAGACCCGCGAGCCCTTCATTGATCCCGGCAGTAATGGCTTCGAAGTCCTTTGTTTTGTTTGTCATGGTCAATCTGTCTCCATTGCAATCAATCCCGTACGGGCCTGTAGGCCTGACCGTCATTCAAACGCAACTTTGTGGCGATAACGATCACCCAAACGGCCGCGCGACAGCTTGCCCCCTCAGGCGACAGCTGGATCGATGAGACCCTGTTCCTCTCGCCGCCGCACGGCCCATGAGACAATCACGGCTCCCACCATCTTGCCAATGATGAACACGACCCAGTTGGCAGCGTGAAGCATTGTCCCGGCCGGTTCGTCGAGCCGAAGCTGGACTGCCAGGTCGGCGCCATAGAGGAAGATCGTGGTGTCGATCGGTGCCGCCACGGCGCTAGAGAGGAGAATTCGCGTTGACAGCCTGTAACGGGTGAAAGTGAACAGGATCCAGTCGACCGTCTCGGAAATCGCAAAGGCCAGACCCGACGCCAATGCGATCACAGGCCAAGCATAATAAAATGACCAGGCTACGGCGAGCGCCATGACGAGAAGGACCCATTGGCCCATCTGCCGCTGAACGAAGTCGCGGAACACAAAGACAAGGCCAGTCACAAGTGTCAGCGGATGAAGTGACAGACCTTGCGCGAAGAGGGCGCCAGGTTCAGCAATCTGAATATGCGGAACTATCCCGAAGGACCAGTTAAGAAATGGAATCGTCAGAAAGTATACAAACGCCCAGAAACGGCCACCTTCCCTGTATATGATATATAGAGTGGTAGTTAAGCCGATTGCGACCAGAAGTAAATCGTCTGGTCTGCCACCAGTCGTGAGACTGATAGACTGTTCCATTATTTGTTGAAGACCATCGGAAAAACTGCTGATCATGGAAGCCTCGGTAGCGATTCGCAGTTAAAACTGCTTGGAAATGGGGGCCAAACTGCTTCAACCTATCAGTCTACCGAACGAGTCTCGCAGTCTCTACAAGAATGTCGCGGGGAAATTTAGGATGATTAATGTGGCAAACCATGAGTGACGTGCTGGTAAGTCTTGTTGCGGCACGCGCGCGGAACGGTGTGATCGGGCTCAGGAGTGGGCTGCCATGGTCGTTGAAGGACGATCTGGCATTTTTCAAGTCACTGACGTCGGGCGCACCGGTGATAATGGGCAGGCACACTTGGGAAAGCCTGCCGCGGCGCCCGCTTCCCGGCCGCGACAATATCGTGATGACGCGGGACTGGACCTATGCTGCAGAGGGTGCGCGTGTTTACAGCAGCCTTACACCAGCGCTGCAGGCTGCCCGCGCCATCGCCCGCAGGAAGGGCCTGCTTCAGGTTTTCGTTATTGGCGGCGCCCATGTCTATGAGGCGGCGCTGCCTGTGGCGGACCGGGTTTATCTCACCGAGGTGGATGCTGAGCCGGCCGGCGATGTCCTGATGCCTCCGTTCGACGAGGCGGCGTTTGATGAGGTTGAACGCCAGGCTTTCGAGAAAGATGACCGCAACGAATACGCGTTCACGATCCGCAAACTCGTACGCCGGGAATGATGCAGCTGTTACCGCAGTATCTGGCCTGATCTGCCGGGCAAATCGCGCTAACATCGTCGGCATGAGACTTGTTTTTGCCTCGATCATCCTTGCCTTCATTGTGGCGATTGGCGGTTTTACCGTTGAGGGGCCGCGGGGCGGGGCGGTTGATCCGATTGAGCGGCTCGAACTCTCGCCGAGGTGGACAGCGAATTCGCAAAGCCTTCTTGCCAGCGGCGAGCGGGGCCTTGGAGGAGGACTCGAATATGCCGTCGATGAGAGTCTCTGTCGGCTGAACTTTATCGACGGAACCGATTGTGCGCAGATGCGAGCAGCCATCGCTGAGGCGCTGGAGCTGTGGCAATCGGGCCATCCGGCGCTGGCTTTTACCGATGTGACAGGAGCGGTTTCGCCGGCGTTTCCACTCTCAGCGATTGGCGCCAGCGGGCAGGGTGCCGAGATCGACTTTTTCGCGAGTACACCGGAGGAATTCCCGCCCTTTCGTGCCGCTCAGGTGACGGGATACACAATCTTCTATGAACGCCGGGGCGACGGCCTCAGTCTCGCCAACGGGACGTTTGCAGATGACGTGGCGATGATTGAGAGCGCCGATATCCGCTTCAATGCGTCGCGGTGCTACTACCTCACCATGGATCAGGCTAGGGCGCATTGCCTGCATTTTCCGTCTGTCGCCCTTCATGAGATCGGTCATGCGCTGGGAATTGCCCATCCCGAGGCGGCCCCCCAATTCAATCTCGACAGCGATGATGATCCGACCAATCGCATGGCGATCGACTGTCGCAACCCGACTGCGGGCCTTCGCGCATCGGTCAGCTATGATGGCGCGGCCGTGGCGGTCGGGCGCGATGTCCAGGGTCCCGGGCGATGGCTGCGCGGGCTCACCTGGGACGATGTGGCCGCGCGAGATGCGCTTTATCCCCATTGCGGCATCGAGCCACTGGCGCGCTGGTCCGGCGGCTGGGGCGCGCTTGCCGTGTCAGGCGATGGCCGCGCGAGAGGGCAGGCCAGCCTGGAAGCCTCGCAGGGCGAAGCGCGCGCGGCGGCACTGGCCGACTGTTCAGGCGCTGGCGCAGGCAATTGCGAGGTCGTGGCAAGTTTCGAGGCCTGTTTCGCAACCGCCACCGGCTCCGACAGTATCAGCGCTTCGGCGCAGGCGTTGCGCCCGGACGCGGCCCGCGTCAACGCCGTCCTCGCCTGCGCAGAGGCCGGCGGCACAGACTGCCGTGTGACCGAGGATCTGTGCGCCTATGAGCCGACGCTCGCTGAGGAGGGGACGGCACCTGGCCCGAGCCTGCCTTGAGGATCATCCCTCGCCCGTTGCATTGTTCGGCTTTTCCGAAGGCTCGCGTCCCCGGATCTGCGCTTCACTTCGTCCGCGCCCGACTTCGATTGCTCCGAATTTGCTCTAGAGTGTGCCAGTGAGCCTCCCGGCAAGGTGTCGCGTGACAGAATCGCTGGCCTCGCCCTGACCTGACAGGACGGAATTTATCCGCCCGGCCATGGTCTTGCCGCGCTCGACGCCCCACTGATCAAACGGGTTGAGCCCCCAAAGATGCCCGGCCAGGTAGGTGCGGTGCTCATAAAGGGCGATCAGGGCGCCCAGCGCGCCGGCGTCAAACTGCTCACAGGTCAGGAAACTCGACGGGCGTCCGCCTGCATGGACCTTCTGGGCCGCCACATGCGGTTCGAGACCGGGTTCTTCGGCCATCACCTCTTCGAGGCTGCGCCCGTTCGCCAGCACCTCCGCCTGGGCGAGCGCGTGCGCCGTCAGGGCGCGCCGGCCTTCCGGTTCCGCGCCGGGATCGAGGGCGAGAATGAATTCCGCCGGGATGACATGCGTGCCCTGATGCAGCCACTGGTGATAGGAATGCTGGCCGATAGAACCCTCCCCGCCCCAGAGAGCCGGCGCAGTGGCTGTGCTGACCGGCGTGCCATCCGGGCTGACGGACTTGCCATTCGATTCCATTTCCAGCTGCTGGAGATAGGCCGGCAGCAGCCGCAAGCGGCGGGCATAGGCCAGAAGCGCGCGCATCGGATAGCCCAGAACAGAGGCGTTCCAATAATCGAGAAGGGCAAGCCGTGCGGCAGCATTCTCCTCCAGCGGTGCTGTGCGGACATGCGTGTCCATCGCTTCGGCACCGGCACGAAAGGCGTGCAGCGTCGGTGTGCCAATCGCACAGGCGCAGGCAAGGCTCGCCGCGGACCAGATGGAGAAACGCCCGCCCACGCTTTCGGGAAGGTGGAAGAGATGCGGCTGCGCGCCCCCGGCCCAGTCGCGGGCCCGGTCAGGGTTTGCCGTCACCAGTGCCATGCTTGCGGCCCAGTCGTCGCCCAGTGCGCTGCGCAACCAGTCGCGCGCCCGCGAGAGATTGTAGAGCGTTTCTTCGGTCCCGAAGGATTTCGATACGCCGATCACGAGGGTCCGTGCCGGATTGAGCCCCTCGATGGCCAGCGTCAGGTCTTCCGGGTCCAGATTGGCGCAGAATCGAAGCGTCTTCGTGGCCCTCGGTCCGATAAGGGCGTCTTCGATGAGGCGCGGCCCGAAATCCGATCCACCGATCCCGATATGCAGGATGGCTTCAAAAGGCGTATCGCCTCCGGATGTCTGCGTGCCGCAATGCACCCGGTCAGCGAAATCGTCTGCTGCGTCGAGCGAACTGCGGACCGTCTCGCACTCAGGCTGTTCCAGAGGGCTTCCAGCTCTAAGGGCCCAATGCAGCGCTGGTCGCGATTCGGATGGGTTGACCAACTCGCCGGAGAACAGGGAGTGGATGGCTGCTTCGGTTCCGCAGGCGCGACCATGTGCAATAAGCGCAGCATCGGCGGCCTCGTCGAGGCGATGACGGGACAGGTCTATGCGCCACCCCGCTGCAATGATTTCGTGATGGCCCGCTCTCGACGCGGAAAGTTCGGCCAGGGGGCAGTCTTCAAGACGGGTCGCATGAGCGCGGAGAGAGTCTATGGGCATGGGCTGGATCTGTTGTCTTTCCTGCTTGGCTTACCAATCTGTCTGTCGCTTTGCCCCGGCTCGCGACGCACGACAAGCACGGAAACTGCGGTTTTGTCCGGAGGTGGGGCGTTCTCGGCGCTTGAAAGCGGCCGCGCAGGGTTGTATGTCGCGCGGTCAACGGGCGTTCTTGGCCCAATTTCACTGCAATCATGGCCCGTGTCAGTTACGGGCGCTGCGAGATGAGGAGAGGCCCTGATGGCCAAGGAGAAGTTCGAGCGTTCCAAGCCGCATGTGAATATCG
>CAYQBG010000021.1:0-31349 GCA_964415675.1 uncultured Hyphomonadaceae bacterium | reverse complement strand
TTCGAACCGGAAAGGAATCCCAAGCGATTCTGTCGAAGTCTGAAACGCTCTAGCCGTGCGGGGGGCGTCTGGAAGAAGGGCGATAGCGCGCGGTCATGGCGATCGTATTGACAGCACGGCCGTGTCAGGCCGCGCCTGAGGATTGGAACGCGCCTTTTTTCTGCCAGACCCAGCGCAACCTGTCTTAGCGAAAGCGGCTCCTGTTGAATAGCCACGCGCGACCCATCGCGAAGCCGAAAGGAAGCGGGCGATCAAACAAAAATGGTGCGGATGGAGGGACTCGAACCCCCACGCCTTGCGGCACTGGAACCTAAATCCAGCGCGTCTACCAGTTCCGCCACATCCGCATCAGGGCAGTGGTTCGTGCTAAGCCGGGCCTGCGGCGTTTTCAAGACACATCGCGCAAGACCGCTGGCAGGGCGCCGGGGAGGTCCTCGGAAATCAAGCCTGGCCCAAGCCGGCGGCCTGCCTCACCGTGTAACCAAGCCCCTGCTGCTGCCGCCTCCAGCGCGGCCATGCCCTGGGCGCGCAGGCCGGCGATGATCCCGGCCAGAACGTCGCCCGAGCCTGCTGTGGCCAGCCAGGGGGAGGCATGCGTGTTGACAATGGCGCGTCCGCCTGGCTCTGCGATTACGGTGTCCGGTCCCTTAAGCAGTACGACTGAGCCTGCGCGGGCAGCTGCCCGGCGAACGGCTTCGATCCGGTTGACCGAAGTTTCTATGAGATCGCCGAACAGCCGCCTGAATTCGCCCGGATGTGGCGTGAGGATATCGCCATCTCGCAGCGCTTCGAACAGGGTGCCGGGTTCGTTGGCAAAAACCGTCAGCGAATCCGCGTCGAGAACAGCGGCGCTGTTTGTCGAGAGCAGGGCGAGCGTGTTGGCACGGGTTTCCTCGCTCACGCCCGCCGCCGGGCCGATCACCGCCGCATCTGCCTCGCGCGCAGCGTCAGCGAGCGTGCGGGATTCCGAAAAGGCGCGCACCATGATCGCCGTCACCTGCCCGGCATTGATGTCGAGTGCCGAAGGCGGCGACAGCAAGGTGACGAGGCCGGCCCCGGCGCGCAAGCCTGCCATCGCCGCAAGGCGTGCTGCGCCGGTCTGTGATGGACCGCCCGTGACGCAGATCAGCCGGCCCCGGGAGTGTTTGTGCGTGTCCGGTCCCGGACAGGGCAGGGTGGCCCGCCAGAGCGCAGGACTGTTTTCATGGCACTCGCTCTGCGCGTCTACGCCGATATCGGCCACCTCAACCGCGCCGCAGTAATCTGTACCAGCCCGCAGCAGGTGTGCCGGGCGCAGCGCCGCGAAGGTGACCGTGGCTTCTGCCCTGAATACCGGCCCGCATGCCGAGCCTGTCAGCCCGTCGATTCCTGAGGGCACATCGATACTGAGTGTTGGCAATCGCCGCCGAGCAAGTTCGGCGGCTACGCCCTCAATCGGTCTCGACAATCCACCGCCGAACAGGGCATCCAACACAATATCGGGTGTATGGTCGAGAGCGCTTTCCAGCGGTTCAACCAGCCTGTCCCAGTCTGCCGCAGCCCTTGCAGCCTCGCCGGAGAGGCCGTTGCGCGCGCCTAGCAGGAAGACACGGATGCGACGTCCGCTGTCGGCCAGGTAGCGGGCAGCGACAAAGCCATCACCACCATTTCCGCCCGGTCCGCAAAGGACATGTACTTCGCCTTCCGGCCAGCGGGCCGCAAGACTGTCGGCGACGGCCGCCCCGGCGCGCTGCATAAGTGTGTAGGCCTCGGTGCCAGCCGCGATTAAGTCGGCTTCGGCCGTGCGCATCTCGATGGGCGTGAGGATGGGGCGCGACATAGCTGTCCTATAACACGCGCGTGGCCGCTTCACTGCCCCATTCGGCTATTTTCAGACTGTCACCATCACGCTCCAGCCGGGTGACAGAACAGTGCCCGGGCCGAAAGACAATCACCTCCTCGCGTCCGTCCAGCAGACCGGCAATCGCATTGATCGCGATGAAATGGCTGAAAACGACCGCCCCATCGGGCAGGGCGGAGACGGCATCGAGTGCCGCGTGTCGCCAGGGCCTAAAATCATGGTCCGCTTCATCCCAGCGCCCGGCCATCACGGTTTTCAGCCAGGCTGCCCGGTCGGCGAGGCCGTGCGGGGTCTCGATCTCGGAAACGCGCGGTTCGATCGGCGCTTCGGCTCCTATCAGGTTTTCGAAGGCCGAAGCTGTCTCCTGGCAGCGGCGCATCGGGCTCTTGATCGCAGATTCTGCACCAGCCTCTTTCAAACGCGCGGCGACGGCCTCTGCCTGTCGCTGGCCCAGCTCGCTGAGGCCCGGATCGACATGATCACCCCATCCGGCGGCCGCCTCACCATGGCGCACAAGGAATATCATACCGTTGCCAGCACGTCATAACTGTCGCCGATCTCGGCGATCTGTTCGAGGGCGCGCTTGTAGGCGACAGGTTCAATGATGCCGAGACGTGCGCGTGCCTCCTCAAGTGGCTCTTCCAGGAGGGCCATAATATCCTGTTCGACGATCCGGCGAGCCGCCTTGCCGTTGCGCCGACCCTCATGGAAACAGGCCATGATGTCGATGTCACGCGGCACGGCCTTACGGACCTGGCGACAGCCGATATATGAGATGAAGATTACTCCGCGTCCGCCACCGCTCTGGCCATAGGTGAAAGCCAGAAGGCTCGCTTCGCCAAGCGCATCGCGACCATAGCCGCTAAGGACATGGAAGAGGTCATGGGTGTCGCGCTTGCGGTTGCCGTACCATTCTATGAGGTCGTCATAACTTGTGCGGAAAAACTTGTTGGACTCATCGACGAGCCCCTGGGCAGTCAGGCCCTCGCCTTCCATGAAATCGACATAAGCGCGGCCGACCGAACCGTCCGGCAGTTTGCGCAGACGCTGATGGTCATCAAGCCGTGGTGGAAGGTATCTTCGTTCCGCGATGCGGGCGCGTCCTGCATCGGTCTGCGCGAAGGCCTGCAATTCGTGGAGGATATGATTGCCGTTCAGTGCATCAATGATGCGAAAAACCTGTTCAGTGTCTTCCTTGTCCTCGATCAGTTTGCGCATGTGGCGCATTGCCGTAAAGGGCCGAAATCGTGACGCGGGCCGCGCGGGATCAGTATAGGTGTCGGCTCTCATATCTGTGTCTGCTACCATTTGCGCCTGTCAAAGGAGTAGCAGGAACCCTAACACAGGCTGCTTTAAAAACAATGACGCCAGCGTCACGGAATTGATCTGCTGAAGAATTGGGCATGTTTGCTCAATAATTGACCACAGGCTGGGTCTGTGTGTCATTCGGAAGGCTTGGCTCTGGCAGTGCCCGGATGCAGGTGATTAGTTCGCGTTAATGATTGGACTGGTGCGGAGAGGCCGTTGTGAAAAAGATTGAAGCCATTGTGAAACCCTTCAAACTGGATGATGTGAAGGAGGCACTGCACGAGATCGGCCTGCAGGGGATGACTGTGGTCGAAGCTAAGGGGTTCGGGCGGCAGCGTGGGCATACCGAGCTCTATCGTGGTGCTGAATATGTCGTCGATTTCCTGCCAAAGCTGAAGATTGAGCTGGTTGTGGCCGATAGCGAAGTGGACAAGGCGATCGAAGCAATTTCCCGGGCCGCCCAGACAGGCAAGATCGGCGACGGCAAGATTTTTGTCGCCGAGATCAGCGAAGCGGTGCGGATCCGTACCGGCGAACGCGGCGATCAGGCCCTGTAAGGCTGAAAGCGGCCGAGACAGGCGTTGCAAACGCCCTTATCCCAAGATCCGAGAACATTCCGAACACGACCATGGAGGGCTGAATATGTCGGAAGACCTTTTGAAAATGATGCAGGAAAAGGATGTCGAGTTTGTCGATCTGCGCTTTACCGACCCGCGCGGGAAGATGCAGCATGTGACATTCGACAAGTCCATGGTCGATGCCGACTTCTTCGAGGACGGCCAGATGTTCGACGGATCGTCGATCAATGGCTGGAAGGCGATCAATGAATCGGACATGACGCTGAAGCCGGATCCGGAATCGGCGATGATTGACCCCTTCTTCCAGCAGACCACGCTCGCCATCTTCTGTGATATTCTCGATCCGATGACCGGCCAGGCCTATAATCGCGACCCGCGGACCACGGCGAAGAAGGCAGAGGCCTATCTTCAGTCCACAGGCGTTGGCACGACCGCCTTTTTCGGTCCTGAAGCGGAATTTTTTGTCTTTGACGATGTGCGCTGGAACACGGCGCCGCAGAATACGGGTTATTCCTTCGACAGTGTCGAACTGCCCTCCAATACGGGCAAGGAATATGAGACCGGCAATATGGGCCACCGTCCTGGTCCCAAGGGCGGCTATTTCCCTGTGCCGCCGGTCGATTCAGAGCAGGATATGCGCTCTGAAATGCTCACGGTTATGGGCGAACTCGGGCTGGAGCCGGAAAAACACCACCATGAAGTGGCCCCTGCCCAGCATGAGCTTGGTATGAAATTCTCCACGCTGACGGTGATGGCGGACCGGCTGCAGCTCTACAAATACGTGATCCACAATGTTGCGGCCTCCTATGGCAAGACCGCGACTTTCATGCCCAAGCCTATGTTTGCCGACAACGGATCGGGCATGCATGTCCACCAGTCGATCTGGAATGGCTCGACGCCGCTCTTTGCCGGTGACCGGTACGGCGATCTCAGCGAGACCTGCCTTCACTATATCGGCGGCATCATCAAGCATGCCCGCGCGATCAACGCCTTCGCCAACGCCACGACCAACAGTTACAAGCGACTGGTGCCGGGTTATGAAGCGCCGGTTCTGCTCGCCTATTCGGCGCGCAACCGGTCAGCTTCGGTGCGGATTCCATACTCGCCTTCCCCGAAAGGCAAGCGGCTGGAGACCCGTTTCCCGGACGCGGCCGGGAACCCGTATTTCACGTTTGCCGCACTTCTCATGGCGGGTCTGGACGGGATCGAGAACAAGATCGATCCCGGCGAGGCCATGGACAAGGACCTCTATGCCCTGCCGCCGGAAGAGCTGAAGGACATTCCCACCGTCTGCGCGTCGCTGCGTGAGGCGCTGGGCGCGCTCGACGAGGATCGCGACTTCCTCAAGAAGGGCTCGGTCATGGATGACGACCAGATCGACGCTTATATCGAACTGAAAATGGAAGAGGTCGAGCGTTTCGAGACCCATCCGCACCCGGTCGAGTTCGACATGTACTATAAGTGCTGATTTCCCCTTGATCAGCGACTTGAAAGCCCGGCGGGTCCAACCCCGCCGGGCTTTTTCATCTGTTGGTGGGAACATGTGCTGCGTAATCAAGCGGCCGGCAGCCTGCTTAACCAGCTCTTAAACTTCCTTGCCGAATTCTCTGCAACACCCATTCGCCGCCGGGCCCCGGGTCTGTTAGGGAGCATGTAGTGTCAGCACAGAATCAGGCGAGACTCTTCGAGGATATGACAGCAGACAGCGTGCCCGACCCCAATGCCTATTCCGCCAAGGATATCGAAGTCCTCGAAGGCCTCGAACCCGTGCGCAAACGCCCGGGCATGTATATTGGTGGCACCGATGAGCGTGCCTATCATCACCTGTTTGCCGAAGTGCTCGACAATTCCATGGACGAGGCTGTGGCCGGACACGCCTCCTTTATCGAGGTGCGTCTGGATGCGGACGGCTATCTCACCGTCATCGATAATGGCCGCGGCATCCCTGTGGACCCGCATCCGAAGTATCCCGGAAAGTCAGCGCTCGAAGTCATAATGACCACTCTGCATGCCGGAGGCAAATTCTCGTCCAAGGCCTATGAAACGGCCGGTGGCCTTCACGGTGTGGGTATCTCCGTCGTCAATGCCTTGTCAGAGCGTGTCGAGGTCGAGGTGGCGCGTGACCGGAAACTCTACTTTCAGGCGTTTGAACGGGGGCTGGCGCAGGGCGGGCTGGAGCTGAAGGGGGCGGCGCCCAACCGGCGCGGCACATCGGTCCGGTTCAGGCCGGACACCGAGATTTTCGGCGACAAATTGCGTTTCAAGCCTGCCCGCCTGTACCAGATGGCGAGGTCGAAGGCTTATCTCTATCGCGGCGTGGAAGTGCGCTGGCATTGCGCGCCCGAACTCCTGCCCGAGGGATCCAAGGTCCCTGCCGAAGCCGTGCTGACTTATCCCAATGGCCTTGCCGACCAGCTCGCTGAGGTCTTTGAGGGCAAGTCCATGCTCACCGAGAGCGCGTTTTCCGGTCTTGTGGAGACCGAGGAGGGCAAGGTGGAATGGGCCATTGCCTGGACGGCGGCTGGCTTTGGCGAGTCCGACGGGTTCTCGCGCTCTTATTGTAACACCGTGCCCACACCCGATGGCGGCACGCATGAGGCCGGACTGCGTTCGGCGATAACCAAGGGCTTGCGCAATTATGGCGAGCTCACGGGGCAGAAAAAAGCCGCACAGATCACCGCCGATGATGTCATGAGCCATGCGGGCATTCTCCTGTCTGTCTTTATCCGCGGGCCGGAATTCGTCGGCCAGACCAAGGACAAGCTTTCGACGACAGCGGCCTTCCGCGTGGTCGAGAATGCCGTGCGCGACCGGTTCGATCACTGGCTGGCGGCGAGCCCCAAGGAGTCCAACCATCT
The DNA here is from genome assembly GCA_964415675.1 of uncultured Hyphomonadaceae bacterium. Taxonomy (GTDB): domain Bacteria; phylum Pseudomonadota; class Alphaproteobacteria; order Caulobacterales; family Hyphomonadaceae; genus UBA5336. The sequence goes on along the minus strand of CAYQBG010000021.1, from coordinate 24,765 downwards.
TCTGGAATGGGCTATGGACCGCGCCGATGAGCGCGCGCGCCGGCGCAAGCAGAAGGAAATCGCCCGCAAGACCGCCACCAAGAAGCTGCGCCTGCCGGGCAAGCTTGCCGACTGTGCTGAGCGCGGGCCCGAAGGCACCGAGATTTTCATCGTCGAGGGCGACTCGGCCGGCGGCAGCGCGAAACAGGCGCGTAACCGGAAGACCCAGGCCATTCTTCCCCTGCGCGGAAAGATCCTCAATGTTGCGTCCGCCTCGGAGGACAAGCTGCTGAAGAATGCCGAGCTTGGAGATTTGTCGCTGGCGCTGGGCAGCGCGCTGGGGCGCAAGTTCAGCCTGGATGACCTGCGCTATGAAAAGGTCATCATCATGACCGATGCCGATGTGGATGGCGCGCATATCGCATCGCTGCTGATCACCTTCTTCTACCGGATGACGCCGGGGCTGATCGAGAGCGGACGGCTCTTCCTCGCGATGCCGCCGCTCTATAAGCTCTCCTATAAGGGCAAGTCCGTCTATGCGATGGATGATGCGCAGAAGGCGGAGCTGACCGAGCGCGAATTCAAGCCTAACCAGAAGATCGAGGTCTCGCGCTTCAAGGGCCTGGGCGAGATGAATCCCGGCCAGCTGAAAGAGACCACGATGGACCCGGCCACGCGTGTCCTGGCGCGCGTCACCCTTCCTGACGGTGTTGATGGTCTTGTCGAGGAAAAGCCCGGCGACCTGATCGAAACGCTGATGGGCCGCAAGCCGGAGCTGCGCTTCCAGTTCATCCAGGAAAACGCCCGCTTCGCCGACGAACTCGATATCTGACGCGGAAATATTCTCTCCCCTGCCCGCACCCCCGACCCTGAGCCGGGGTCTCCTTGTGGTGGCTTGCCTGTGGTTTGTGGCGGGAGGACCTTGGGGCGAGCCCGGGTAGGCAGGATAATCTGCGGAGGGCCCGGGTCTTTGCCCGGGCATGCGGATGCTCTCTCACCCCGGCACGCGGAGCCTTCTGGCCAGAACCGGAATGTGCGCCTAAACCGGCCCCATGCGCGCGGCACGTCTGACCCGGTCTGAGACCCTGCAGCTGGCCTGGCCGATTATTCTGGCGCAGGCCGCCACCGCGCTGACCGGGATTGTCGACACTGCCGTGATGGGGCTGAGCGGGCGGGCCGCCGATCTTGCTGCGGTCGGACTGGCGGCTGTCACATTCAGCTTTGTCTATTGGGGGTTCGGCTTCCTGCGAATGTCAACCACGGGGCTGACCGCGCAGGCCCTGGGCGCCGGCGCGAGCGGAGAAGTGCGCGCCACACTGGTCCGCGCGCTGATGCTGGCCGGGGGGCTGGGGCTGGCGATCATGGCGGCCTATCCGCTGATCGAGCGGGTCGCGCTTGGCGCTTTTCAGGCCGAGCCGGCAGTCGAGGCGCTGGCAGCGGAGTATTTCTTCGCCCGGATCTGGGGCGCGCCGGCCGCGCTGATGGGGTTCGTGATCACCGGCTGGCTGATCGGCACAGGGCGGACACGGGCGCTGCTGGCCTTCCAGATTGTGCTCAACGGCGTCAATGCCGGGCTGGATGCCTGGTTTGTGGCCGGCCTTGGCTGGGGACCGGCAGGGATCGGAGCGGGCACGGCGCTGGCCGAATGGGTCGCGCTCGGCTTCGGTCTCATCGCCGTGCGAGACGGGTTCGGCCCGCGCGGCCGCCTGTTTGACCGCGACCGGCTGGCGGCGCTGTTCGCGGCCAATCGCGACATCATGGTCCGCACGCTGGCGCTGCTCTTCTCGATGGCGTGGTTTGTCAATTCCGGGGCACGCCTCGGCACAGTGACGCTGGCGGGCAATGAGATCCTGCTACAGTTCATCGCGGTGGCGGCCTTCGTGCTGGATGCCTTTGCCTTTGTCGCTGAGAAGGAGACGGGCGAAGCCTATGGCGCGGGCGACCGGGCACGCCTCATCCGGGCGATGCGGATCACCAGCGAACTGGCGCTCGGCTTTGCGCTGGTGTTCGCGGCGCTGTTCTGGTTTGGCGGCGGCTGGGTGATCTCGCAATTCATCGCCGATGCGTCAGCGCGCGAGGCGGCGCTTGCCTTCCTGCCCTATTGCGCGGCCGTGCCGCTTGTCGGTGTGGCGGCCTGGCAGCTGGACGGGCTGTTTCTCGGCACCACGCAAGGCCCGGCGATCCGCAATGCCGGCCTTATGGCGATGGCGGCCTATGTGCTCAGTGACCTCATGCTGCGCCCGCTCTATGGCAATACCGGTGTCTGGATCGCCTTCCTTATGATGTATGCTTGGCGGGCGGTGTTTCTGGCGGCCTATTGGCCGGCACTGGTCAGGAAGACGCGGGCGATGACGAAAGATCCGCAAGGATCCGCCGGATAAGGCCCGGCCCCTGATAGACCAGCGCGGTGTAAAGCTGTACGGCCCGGGCGCCCGCTGCCAGCTTGGCGCGCACATCATCTGCGCTGGAGATCCCGCCGGCGCCGATCAGGTCCAGCTTTCCGCCAACGGCCTCGGCAAAGGCGGCCAGCACCTGTGTGGACACGTCCATCAGCGGTGCGCCGGACAGACCGCCCGTCTCATGAGCGTGCCGGTTTTCAAGCTTGTCGGGGCGCGTCAGAGTTGTGTTGGAAATTATCAGTCCGTGCAGCCAAGGCGCTGCGAGCGCTGATTCTGCGATCTGCGAGATCGCAAGATCGTCAAGATCGGGTGCGACTTTCAGAAAGACAGGCTTGCGCCCGGCTTCCGCCGCCATGGCTGCAGCCGATTCACCGCACCGGCCGAGCAACTCGTCGAGCGCGCCCTTGTCCTGAAGCCCGCGAAGGCCCGGCGTATTCGGCGAGGAGATATTCAGCGTGATATAGTCGGCATGGCCCCAGACCGCCATCAGGCCCATCTGGTAGTCGCCGATCCTGTCCTCGCTGTCCTTGTTGGCACCGACATTCGCCCCGACTATGCCCGGACCCCTGTCATGCGCAGACAGTCGCCAGGTGAAATCGCCAAGACCTGCATTGTTAAAGCCCATCCGGTTTATCACGGCGCGGTCTTCGGGCAGCCGGAACAGGCGAGGGCGCGGATTGCCTGGCTGGGGTTCAGGCGTCACCGTGCCGCATTCGACAAAGCCGAAACCGAAGCGGAGCATTGCAGCAAAAACCTGCGCATTCTTGTCGAATCCTGCTGCCAGTCCGACAGGGTTTGGCAATTTGAGACCGGAGACGGGCAGGGTGACCTCTAGCCCGGCAGGTTGAGCCTCCCGCGGGCATGACGGGACGCCGAGCCCCGCAGCGAGAGCCCTGATTGTCAGCGTGTGCGCAGTCTCTGCGGGCAGGAGACGCAAGAGATGACGCCCCGTTTCAGCAAGTCGGGTCATGAAATTTCAGTTCCGGCTGTCAATGCGGGCTGGATAATCGCAGAAGGCTTCTTAACTGCCCGGTCTTCCCGGTCGATGCAAACTTTTCGGCGACGCGCCGAACCGGCCGGGCCGCACGGTTTCCGTGATTGAGATCACGATCAGAACTGCGTTGCTTTCGGAACCTTCAGGCCATGTCCAGACATAGACAACACAATGACATCTGGCGCGCCATCGACATGTTGGCAGCGCGCCACGGCCTCAGCGCATCTGCGCTTGCCAGGCAGGCCGGGTTGGATGCCACGACATTCAATCCCTCGAAGCGCCACAGCAAGGACGGACGGCCACGCTGGCCATCCACCGAGAGCGTCGCTGCGGCATTGAACGCTGTCCATGCGACGCTTGGTGACCTCGCTGATATCGTTGATGGCGACGGTGAGAATCTCCGGTCAGCCACACCTGTGATGAGTCTTGATCAGGCTAGAACAGAATGCTTCGACAGCTCCGGGCGGCCAACCGGGCCGGAATGGTCGCGCCGACGTCTTGAGGGAATCGATTATGGATTCGTCTGGGCGCTGGTTGTGTCGGGCAGGGACCTGATGCCGGCGGTCCAGCCGGGTGACCGGCTGATCGTATCGGCCGAAACTGCCCCGCAACCAGGCGACCGTGTGGTCATCGGGCTCGAAACGGGCGAAGTTGCGCTTCGTGAACTCGTCGGCCAAGCTGGTGAACAAGTGCAGGTCCGCGAGCTCAATTCCGAACTTGCGCCGCAATATCTGGATCGGGTGCAGATTGCATGGATGACGCGCATTCTCTGGATTGGTCGCTCATGACCAGTGCTTTTGCTTGCCCCCCGGCAGGGCAGGGGCCATTGTCGGTGGCCTGATGGACTGGGACAAGCTGAGATCCTTTCACGCCGCAGCCGAAGCCGGAAGCCTGACGGCAGCTGGCGAGCGTCTTGGCATTTCGCAATCGGCGGTCTCAAGGCAGATCGCCGCGCTGGAAGAGCAACTTGGAGTGTCGCTGTTTCAGCGCCATGCCAGAGGCCTCGTGCTAACCGATAGCGGCCACACGCTCCATCGTTCGACCGGTCAGATGGCGGCGGCCGCCATGACCGCTGGCTCGGCTCTGCGCGACCAGCAGGAAACCCCGCAGGGACAGCTGGTCATTACCGCGCCCGTGGCCTTCGGATCGACCTGGCTGGTGCCGCGGCTCGGCAGTTTCATGGAGGCCTATCCCGACCTGCATCTCGACCTGCATCTTGATGACCGCGAATATGACCTTCTGAAACTGGAGGCGGAATGTGCCATTCGTCTTTGGGCAGCTGACAAGGCCGATCTCATCCAGCGCAAGCTCGCCAGCGTCGCGACTAACCTCTACGCCGCACCCACCTATCTGGAACAGCACGGGACCCCGCACACGGCCGACGATCTCGACCGGCACCGGATTATCGGTTACCGGGATGACCGCGCGCCCTTGCAGATGCAGGTGATGAACTGGGCCCGCCAGTTCGGGCGCGATGACCGTCCCCCACGCGAAGCGGCTCTTGAGGTCAATAATGTCTTCGCCATGCTGCGGGCTGTTCAGGCCGGGCTCGGCATTGCAGATGTGCCCGATTATATGGCCGCGACCATACCCGGCCTTGTGCGGATCATGCCCGGACATACAGGACCGAGCTTTGACCTGTACTTCATTTATCCAAGCGATTTGCGGCGATCCAACCGGATCTCGGCGTTCCGGGATTTCCTGACATCGCAGGTCGAAAGCCTGCGCGAGGGTGGCCCGGTGAGGTGACGCATCGGACAGATCAGCCATGCACCATTGCATGGAATTCATGGATTAGCCCCCTTGTTTCTGAAGGGTGTTTGGCTATCTATGCGTTTCAAGCCTTGGTCCCGGGCTGAACCCGATCATTCCTCCGATTGGGCGTTTCCTCCCCCTGTCGGGACCACACCTCAGAGCCGGGCGCGGTTTTCCGCAGCCCGGCTTTTTCTTGGCCCCCCAGCGCACAAAAAAAGCGGCGCTCGCAGGCGCCGCTCTTGTCAGGATTTCCATGCGACCTCAGGTCGATGACCGCAGCATCCATGCCGTCTTCTCGGCTATATCCGCGCGCTGGGTCATCAAGTCCTCGCTGACTGCATCGCCGGCCTCACCGGTAATCTCGATGCCACGTTTGGCGGCCCGTGAGACAGCTTCGTGACCGCGCGACAGGTTGGAGATCATGTCGTCAGCATCCGGAATGCCATTATCCGGCTTGATCGTGGCCTCCGCCAGCATTTCATCGGTTGAGCCCGGCGCGAAATGCCCAAGGGCACGTATCCGCTCGGCGATCACATCGAGGGCTTCCCAGAGCTCGCGATACTGCGTCTCGAACATGGCGTGAAGACTGTTGAAACGTGGTCCGGTAACGTTCCAGTGATAGCCATGGGTTTTCACATACAGCGCATAAGTCTCTGCCAGCAGAACCTTGAGTGCCTTGGCCGATGCTTCGCGCTGGGTGTCGGTCAGTCCGATATCAATCGACATAGTCATGTCCCTCTTTCAGCTGTCCCTGCTAGGTGGGGAGCAGTTGATCCTGCAACAAGTCGATTATGGCCAACCCAGCCATAGACTTCGGCTATGACAAAGCTGCGCAGAAGCGCTGGATGCGGTCCATGGCCTGCTCCAAGGCTGTATTCGATGTCGCATAGGAGATCCGGAAGGCCGGTGAGAGGCCAAACGCCTCTCCAAAGACCACCGCTACCTTCTCCGATTCAAGCAATTCTTCGGCAAATACACGGTCGCTTTCGATGATCCGGCCAGACGGTGCACGTTTGCCGATCGCACCTGAACAGTCCGGATAGACATAGAACGCTCCGTCCGGCGTCGCGCAGGACAGCCCTTCGGCCGCATTGAGGCCCGCGACGACCAGGTCACGGCGCGCCTTGAACACGCCATTGCGCTCGGCAAGAAAATCGTGCGGGCCATTGAGCGCGGCGACGCTTGCCCACTGGCTGATCGAGCAAGCATTGGATGTTGTCTGGCTGAGCACCTTGCGCATGGCGTCGATCAGCGATTTCGGCCCGCCGGCATAACCGATCCGCCAGCCCGTCATTGCATAGGCCTTCGAGACCCCGTTCATCGTCAGCGTGCGTTCGTAGAGCGCCGGCTCGACCTCGGCAATCGTGGAGAATTCCGCATCGCCATAGATAAGGTGCTCATACATGTCGTCCGTCAGGATCATGACATGGGGATGTCGCATCAGCACATCCGCCAGCGCCTTGAGCTGGCTGTGCGTATAGACCGCGCCGGTGGGGTTGGACGGGGAATTGAGGACCAGCCATCTCGTACGCGGCGTAATCGCTGTTTCCAGGCGGTCCGGACTGAGGCGAAACCCGTCATCGGGACCGCAGGCGATAACCACCGGCTCGCCCCCGCACAGCCGGACCATTTCCGGATAGCTGACCCAGTAGGGCGCCGGAATCACCACCTCGTCGCCGGGATTCAGGGTCGAGACGAAGGCGTTGAAGATCACCGGCTTGCCGCCGGGCGAAACATTGATCTGTTCGGGTGTGTATTCGAGGCCATTGTCACGCCTGAACTTTTCGCAGATGGCCTCCTTGAGTTCGGGAATACCGTCGGCGGGCGTGTATTTCGTCTTGCCATCTCGGATCGCCTGCAGTCCGGCCTCCTTGATATGGTCGGGTGTGTCGAAATCAGGTTCGCCGGCCCCCAGTCCGATGACGTCATGGCCTTCGCGCTGAAGCTCTTTCGCCTTGGTCGATACGGCGATGGTCGCGGATGGCTGCACCCGTGACAGGGCCGTGGAGATCTGGATGTCTGCCATGAGGTCCTCCTTGCTGGTCAGGTTCAGGCATACAGCCAGCCATGCCGATGTGGCAATCAGGCGAAACGCTGCAGGCGATAACAGCTGGTCGATGGAATTTCACGAATTGCCTTATCAGCCCGGAAACGCTGTCCGGCATATGGTTCGATAAGGTTCCGGCGGCATGTCGGGCGAATACGGGAATAGAAAAAGCCATGGCGTCTGTTGAGCACCGACTGGAAATGGTCAAGCGCGACCTCTCAGCGTTCGTGCGCGATATCTATTCCTGGCTCGACGCTCTTGGCCCGGCCGAACGTGTCCTCGGCATTTGCGGCTTCTGCATGGTGATCCTGTTTCTGACGATCAAGCGACCGTCCCAGTACAGTAATCGACAGCAGATGGGGCGGCAATTCAACATGGCGCTGTTTACGGTCATTCTGTTTGGTCTCGGGGTAGGCTGGATGTTCCAGAGCTATGCGACCCTTGCTGAAAAGTTCAGTTAGGCTTTTCTGACACTGGCCAGCACCGGAACGCCCAGCGTGCGTTCGACGGCGCCCGGCGTGGCAAATCCCCGGCGGGTTAGCGCCCATAACAAGCCGGACATCAGGGCTGTGAAACCGGCAAACAGGAACGAAGCGGCCGCGATTGGCATTTTCAGGCTGGATCCGTGAATGGGCGGGCGGGCCGGCTCAATCACCCGGATATTGTCAGCATTGAGGGCGGCCAGCTGCGAGCGGGCCCGCGATTCGCTTTCACGGGTTGAATAGTTCAGGACGCCCTTTTCGGCGAGATCGCGTTCGCGCTGAAGTTCCTGCCAACGCGGGGTCAGTTCCATCAGCCTCTTCTGGCGCGCGTCCAGCCGCGTCAGCTGGCGCTGGAGTTCACGGCGCTGCTCGCTCAGGGATCCGGACTGGGCTTCGAGCGTGGCAAGATCGGTCGACAGTTCCTGATGGATTGGATTGGGGCCACGGCGCACGGTTCCGCGCGGACCGTCCTGCTGGCTGAGATAGGCTTCAGCCTGGGCGATGCGCCGGTCGATGGCCTGAACCGGGCGCGAGTCCGCTGTATAACGTGACAGAAGATCTTCGCGCTCCAGACGCAACTCGACGATTCGTTGATCTGTCGAATCCTCGACGAAGATGTCCGCTTCAGGCCTGGTCCTGGCGATCTGCCCCCTGAGGCCGCGGATCTGCGCGCGGATCGCGCTGACCTGGGCCTCGACAGTCAGTAATTCCGAGCGTGCGGCTGAAATGAGCGCTTCTGCACTCGTCTTTTCGGCGTCGAAGTCAGAAATGCCGTTGGAGTTCAGGAACTGGCGGATCTGCTCCTCGGCATCCAGGAGATCGGCCTCGAAAGAGCGGCGCTGGGCGGCAAAGCTGTCGGTGCTGGAGTCATCGAGCAGTTCAGCGCGATATTTCAGGTAGGCTCCGACGGTCGCGTTGAGGATCTCGGCAGCCGTCTCTGGGTTCTTGTGGCGGAACTGTGCGGCGATGACCGGGGTCTGAGGCGCCGCGCCGGCTTCGAGATCGGACAGGAGGGCCTCGACGCCGGCCTGGAAAGCATTGCGCGCGATCCGGCTGCGGTCACCGGGCGCAGCGTCGGCCACCTCACGATCGCGCGCTTTGGCGATGTCCGGGTAAATCTCGTCCAGCTTGAAGCGTGCAAGAACCCGTTCGGCGACTGCGGGGCTCGACAACAGCTGCAATTCGGCCTGGATCACCTGTTCCTGTTCCAGCGGAACGCCCGTTGGTCCGGCCCCTGCGATCGGGCGATAAACATAGAAATCGTCCAGCGTCGCCAGCAGGCGGGTGGAGGCGCTGTATGTGGTCGGCGCCCTCATGGCGATTGCAAGGCCGGCAAGGAAGATAGGAAGAAAGACAAGTGCCATCAGCCATTTTGCCCGCCACAGGCGAAGGAGAATATCCGATGCCGACTGGCGCACGCGAACAGGGGCCGCTGAGCCCCGCCAGTCGCTGTCTTGATTTTCGGACATGTCGCTGAGCCAGCCTTTGTGTCATTGACCTCAGTCGCGAGACCTAGCCCGCGCCAGTTTGACATTTCCTTAATCATTCAACGTCAGAGACTGAAAGCAGGTTTTCCAGTTGCGGCGAGACTTCGGGCCACCCAATGAAACCAGCCGCCATTGCCCTTAGCTGTCTGTTGCTGACGGCCTGCGCCGTGAAGCCACAGCCTTCAGGCGAGTTTCCGGTTGATACCTGGCGCCTGGACGACGGTCGTGATGTGCCATACCTGCTGGCGCCCGGCGATACGGTCGAGGTCACGATTTATTCCGCTCCGGAACTTTCGCGAACCGTAGAGGTGGCGCCTGACGGGCGCGTGCGCTTGCCGCTGGCCGGTCCGGTCCCGGCCGCTGCGCGCACACCTGAGGAATTGCGCGCTGCAATTGTTCAGGCGCTTTCGCGCGACCTCAAACAGCCGGATCTCGATGTCCTCGTCACCGATTTTGCAAGTCAGCAGATCTTTGTCGGCGGGGCGGTGTCTTCACCCGGCCTGATCGACCTGCCCGGTCAGATCGACCCGTTGCAGGCCATAATCATGGCTGGGGGCATGACTCAGGAAGCGCGTGAGCGTCAGGTCATCCTGATGCGTCGTCTGCCTGGCGGCGAAGTCCGCACAGCCCTTGTCGATGTGCGGGCAGGGTTGCGAGACCCGGCACTGGCCGGCTGGCTGCCGCTGCGGCGTTTCGATGTGGTCTATGTTCCACGTTCACAGATAGCCGAGCAGAACCGGTTCATTCAGCAATATGTTCGCAATGCCCTGCCGATACAGTTCTCACTGTTCTACGACATTGCGGGCAACAACAATTAACCACGAATGAAGTGACAGTTTGATTCCGACCTGTGGGTTGAACCTGGGGTTCAGGAGCCAACTCTATGCTGCATGCGGGAAACAGGGCGCGACCCTCGTCGTTGCACGTTCACCCGTACCGGAGCAATTCGCCGTGTATTCTGTTTTTCGTTCTCTTGCTTGCGCGGCTCTGGCCGCCGTCCTTCCATTCGTGTCGGTGGCCATCGCGCAGCAGCAGCGGCCATCTGTTGAGGGCGAAGCGCTGAGAGGGGAGCTTCGCAACTTTATCGTGTCTGTCCTCGCCAAAAGGGAAGTGCCAAGCTCGCCGCTCGCGGCCCGCCGGCAAGCCCGAGATGTCGGACGCACGGCGCGTGACGCACTGAATTCCCGCGGCTATTTCGCTCCGGAGATTGAGACGGCGGTCCTGTCGGGGCCCCCGCTTCAGCCTGCCTTGCGGATCGATCCGGGGCCAAGATTCACGATCGGGCAGATCGATATTGACTGGCAGGGCGAGGCACCCGGGCGGGATGTTATCAATGCAGTTCATGAGGCGATAGCCATCAGGGCCGGCGATACCGCGATCCCGAAAAATGTTATGGCCGCGCATGCTCCGATGGCGGACGCGCTGCGGCGCCGCGGTCATGCCTTCGCCAATGTCTCCGGCGAGGATGTGGTCGGAAACCGGGAGTCATCGACAATTCTTGTGACCTACAAGGCGGAAGCGGGCCCTATAGTGGCTTTCGGCGAGGTCCGCCATTCCGGCACGACTCGCACCCGGAAAGCCTATCTGCAACGGCTCGTGCCCTTTCATAAGGGCGAGACTTATTCGCCAGAGCAGCTTAGCGAGCTCAATTCGCGCCTGTCGCAAACGCGGCTGTTCAGTGTCGCCCGTGCCAGCCTTGTGAAACCCGCCACGGGAAAGACGGCGGCCGGACTGGCCATACATGATGTGAAGCTGGAATTGCGCGACAGGCCGCGAAACACGATCGAACTGGGCGCCAGCTTTGCCACAGATCGCGGCGTGGGTGTCGATGCGCAGTATATGCGCCGAAATCTGACCGGAAATGGCGATTTCCTGACGGCGGAACTCACAGTGGCGCAGCTTCAGAGAAGCCTCGACCTTGAATGGAACCGACCGAACCGTTTCGGTTATGGCCGGGCCATGATCTGGCGGGCCCGATTTGACCAGGAAGAAACAGACGCGTTCGACCGACGTGCGCTCGAGGCCGGCGCGCGATTGGAGAATACCCGCAATCCGCGTTTTAATTATTCGCTCGGAGCCGACCTTGCCCTGGTGCGCGAAACTGCGCGTGTCGACTTGCGCAGTAACCGGGCCGAAGAACGCGACCTGCAGCTTGTCACTTTCCATGCCGGCGCGCAAATTGACAGGGCTGACAGCACGCTGGACCCAAGGTCTGGTTGGCGGGCCGACCTGCTGGTCGAGCCGACGGCCGGGTTTGGTGGGGCGCAGTCGCAATTCATCCGCTCCACCGGCCAGGTCCGCGCATATCTGCCAATGGACACTGACAAGCGCACGGTGCTGGCCGGGCGAGTCAAACTCGGTACGGCTTTCGGCGCGGAAATCGCTGACCTTCCGACCGACCGGCGCTTTTTCGCGGGGGGCGGGGGGAGCGTGCGCGGTTATGGCTACCAGGCCATCGGGCCGCGCACACCCGACGGCACGCCGCTCGGCGGTCGCTCGCTCGCAGAGGTATCGATCGAGGCGCGACGAATGGTCTGGAAACAGGTCGAGCTGATTGCCTTTGTCGATGCGGGCACGGTGAGCGATAATGAAACATTCGGCTTTGAGACAGTGCGGACCGGCGCCGGTTTAGGCGCCCGCTACCACACCATGGCTGGCCCCGTTCGGATTGATGTGGGCGTTCCTCTCGACAAGTCCCGTTTCGATGATCCGTTCCAGGTCTATCTTTCGATCGGGCAGGCATTCTGATGAATACACCGCAAACTGACACCGAGACCCAGGTCAAAGCAGGAGCATGGCCGCGCCGCTGGCGCCGGATGCTGCAGGTCGGTTTGGCGCTCCTCACAATCATAGTGCTCCTCATCGTGGCGCTGCGACTGCTGGCCATGAGCGGAGCAGGGCGCGGCTTTGTCGAAGCGCAGATCGAAAACGCCGCCCCGGCCGGTCAGAGCATCGAGATCACGGGCCTGTCCGGCGATCTGCTGGGACGGTTCACCATGGCCAGCCTGTCGGTTTCCGACCAGAAGGGTGTCTGGTTGCAGGCGGAGAATATCGAAGCGCGCTGGACGCCTCTCGCGCTTGTATCCCGTCATGCCCGGCTGGATCTCCTGTCGGCCGATACGATCAGGGTGCTGCGCCGCCCGCAGCTTGATACGCAGGCCAGTGATACTGATAGCGGCGGCGCCATGCCGGTCAGGCGCATCACGCTTGGCAGCTTCAGCATTGCCGCAATCGAACTCGCCGAAGGCGTGGCTGGGCCAGAAGCGCGCCTTTCCCTGGAGGCCAGTCTGCGCCACCGGCCCGATGGCGGAGAGCTCAGCGCCCGGCTTCAGCCCGAAAGCGAGGCGGGCGACCGGCTCAATGCCGACCTGTTCTGGGGTGGGCCGGCGCCATTGTCTGGCGCGCTGGAACTTGAAGGCCCTGCAGGTGGTCTGTTCGCTACGCTTGCACGTCTCGATCCCGGACAGGCGCTCCAGATCAGTGTTGACGGCGCGGGCGCGGCCGATGACTGGAGCGCCAACACAGACATAAGGATTGCCGGTGAGACAGCCCTGGAACTTACCGCTGCCGGCGCCGGCGAGGATGCCCGCATCGAGGGACGCGCCAGTCTCGCCCCGCATCCACTGACCCGTGACCTTGTCTCGCGCCTTGGCAGTTCCATCGGCCTGACAGCAGAGATCGCGCCGGGGGCGAGCGGTGCACCGCGTCTCACCGCGCGCATGAACGCCGAAACGCTTGACCTTCGTGCTGCGGCGCCGGCCGGGAATGGCATGCCTGAGCGGATCGAAGTGTCGGCGAGAAGCGAACAGCCCATGCGGTTGATTGGCAGTGATGCGGCCGGCATGGACTGGCTGAGCCTGGACGGCGCACTTCTGATCGCGGGCGAAGCGTTCGAGTATGATGGCGATCTCACCCTGGCTGGCCTCAATTATGGTGACACGACCCTGCGCCGCCTGGCTGGCCCTGTCACTGCGTCGCTGGTAGCTGGCGAGAGTTTGCACCTCGTCACTGAACTGACGGCTAGAGATGTCCAATTGTCCACCGACGCGGCGCCGATCGATCGGGCAATCCTCGCGATTGACGGGCAGTATGGAATTGAAGACGGAATGATCCGCCTTGGGGGGCTTCGGGTCGAGGCGCCGGCCATTCGTTTGCGCGCGTCGGGAGAAACCAGCCTCCAGGGCGACGGGGAGGGGCTGCGCGGAACCGTATCGCTCGACGGGCCGGCTTCCGGGTTTGCGCCTGTGTCGCTGGAGGGTGACTGGCGATTGTCGGGAGGGAGCTCCAGCCTGCAGGCTCTGTTTGCCGGCTCAGTCAGCGATCTTCCCGAACTGCCGCATCCAATAGCCAAGTGGGTCGATGGCCGGGTCGATATTGATGTGTCCGTCACCCGGCTCGCGAGCGGTCGTCTCGAAGCCGATAATCTCACCCTCCGGGCGGCGGGCCTGCGCCTTTCGGGCTCGGCGTCAATGTCCGAGTCTGGCAGTCTGGCTCTGGAGCTCGGCGGACAAGGCGATGAGCTTCATTCTGACACCTATTCCAGCGGGCCTGTCCAGATTGCCCTGAACGCAGATGGGACGCTGGATGCGCTGCGCGTGCGAGCGAGTGCCGGCAGCCCCCTTTTGGCCGTCACCGGCGAAGAATTGCGCGAGCTCGACCTCGGAATCGCCGGCGTCGTGCGCGGCCGCGACATATCCGGCCAGATTGAAATGGGCGCACGCATTGATGGTGAGCCCGCGCGCCTCAATTCGGATTTTGCGGTCGATTCAGGGCAATGGTCGATCCGTAATACCCGTCTCACCTGGGCGGGTCTGTCGGGAACCGGTGAGGCGACAGCACCGCTCGCCCGGCCGGGTGCGCTGGCCGGACAGTTGAACGTCAGTGGCGATCTGCCCGATATCATCCCGGCAGGGCGGATTGATCTGGAAGCCGAGATTCGCGATCAGGCCCTTGCGGCTTCGGGCGCGATCAGATCTGTCAATGCGGGTCCGCTGGCAGATATCGATCTTGGCTTCAGGGTGGATGGTGACCTTGACGCTCTGCGCTACGAACTGGAAGCGGATGGCGGCACGCTGCGCCTTGCCGGGATCGCGCGCGATTTTTCAGTCAATGTTGACGGGACACTGGAGCGGATGGCGCAAGGTGGCGCGCTTGCAGCCTTTGCCGTCCGGTCCGGGCTGGATGACCTGGTTTTGGCAACGGACGGACCGGCGCGACTCGAACTGTCACAGACAGGTTTGCATGGCGATATCAGGCTGAGCGGTTTCAATGGTACGGTTGATTTTTCGCTGCGCTCACAGGCCGGCGGGAGGCACATTACCGCACAGGTTGAAGGTGTGGCGCTGGCCCCGCTTCTTCTGCTCGCCGGCCAGGCGCCGGTTGAGGGCACACTTGCCGGCGGTGCCGATATCGGGTTCGCCGATGAAGTCCTGACGGGCGGGTTCGATTTGTCGGCCGCGGGCATAAAGGCCCATGATGGAGGGAGCCAGCCGCTTGAGCTCAGCCTCACCGGCACCGCGGAAAATGGTGTCCTGGCGATGCTCGCGCGGGCCAGCGACCCTTCCGGTCTCAGCCTGACGGCCCGGGCGGATATCCCCTCGGCCTGGTTCATCGGCAGCGGCCGGCCGCCTTTCAATATGCTTGTGTCAGGCGGTGGGCAGATGGACACGCTTGCAGGACTTTTCCTGCCAGACGAGACAGATCTTGGCGGGCAGGTTGCGCTCGACCTTTCCGTGCCTGTGCCCTTCACGCCCGCCGGACTGGACGGCCGGATTGATCTCAGCGCGGCCCGTCTGGAGCTGGGCATGCTCGGCCTTGTCCTTGAAGAGATGCAAGCCAGTGCTGAAATTGCCGACGGAGAGATCCGCCTGCCGGCCTTTTCCGCCCGCGACCCCGACGGCGGGCGCCTGAGCGGGCAGGGCGCTTACCGTTTCGGCGGTGATAACACGCTCTCCCTGACTGCCGACAAGCTGAAGATCGCCAACCGGCGGACCTATCGTGCTACCGCGAGCGGGCAGCTGCATCTCGACCAGACGCCGGCCGGTTACGAGATCGCAGGTGATCTCATTATAGATCGGGCACAAGTGGATATAGAGGCTCTACCCGGTTCTGGGCTGACCACGCTGGACGTGCGTTTCCCCGATGGTGCGGGTGTTCCCAAAACGGGTGAAGAGCCAGCAGGCAATGTGATCAGCCTGGATGTTTCCGTTGGCGCACCGGGCCGGATATTCGTCACCGGGCAGGGGCTGGACGCTGAGATGGCGCTCGACGCGACAATCGAGGGGCCGCTTTCCGAACCGCGCCTTTACGGCCTTGCGCAGATCGTGCGCGGGCGGTTTGACCTTGCCGGCAAGCGTTTCCGGTTCGCCGACTCCCAGATCAGCTTCAATGGCGATCCCATGGCCGGTGAACTCGACATTCAGGCGCGACGTGAAACTGAAAGCCTGACCGCTGTCGTCTCGATTGCCGGCACGCCCCGCAGCCCCCGCATCTCCCTTGGTTCGCAGCCTGAATTGCCCGAGGATGAGGTGCTTTCGCGTGTCCTGTTCGGCCGCTCGCCTGCTGAACTCTCGGCGTTGGAGACCGCGCGCCTGGCTGCCGCGCTTGCCCAGCTTGCCGGCGGTGGCGGCGGTAACCTCCTTGGCGGACTGGAAGACACGCTCGGGCTTGACCGGCTCGATTTCGGCCAGGATTCCAGCGGCGCGTCTGAAGTGACCACGGGCAAATACATCGCGGAAAACGTCTATCTGGAAGCAAGGACAGGCGCATCCGGCACCCCGAAACTGGTTCTCGAATGGGAGCCGATCGAGAATATCGAGGTCGAGGGCGATATCACGCCGAGCGAAAGCCAGGAATTCTCCATAAGGTGGACCCGCGACTTCGACTGAGCCGGCCTGCAGTCTTACATCGGCGCTCCCGACATGGCCCGGCCTTCCCTTGCGTGACGGCTTTGCCGGTGCTGACAGCCATGCGAAAACATCGGCATGGACGGTTTTCAGAGCAAGACCAGCGCAAAGCGCGGGCTGACCTATCCCTTTGGTGAAACAGTACCGGAAACCGGCCACACGATCGAAGTGGCGCGGGGCGTCTACTGGTTGCGGATGCCGCTGCCTTTCTCGCTGAAATGGATCAATCTCTGGCTGATCGATGATGGTGACAGCTGGACGGTGGTCGATACCGGCATGCCGCTGGATGACACCAAGGCGGCTTGGAGGCGGATCTTCGACGAACGGCTGGGGGGACGGCCTGTCAACAGGATCATTGTCACGCACATGCATCCCGACCATGTCGGGAATGCGGGTTGGATATCGCGCAAGTTTCCCGGCGCAAGCCTGCACATGTCGCGGCTGGAATATATTTCCTGTCGCATGCTGGTGGCCGATACCGGACGAGAGGCGCCGCCCGAGGCCATCGACTTTTACCGCCGTGCCGGTTGGGACGATGACGCCATCGAGACCTATAAATCCCGTTTTGGCGGCTTCGGACGCGGCGTCAGCCGGATGCCCGACGCGTATATCCGGCTGGAAGACGGCGACACGGTTGAAATGGGCGGGCAGGCCTGGACGGTCATCACCGGCGCAGGCCATTCGCCCGAACATGTCTGCCTGCATTGCCCGGCCCTTGGCCTGCTGATATCAGGCGACCAGTTGCTGCCTCGCATCTCGTCAAATGTGTCGGTCTTTCCGTCCGAGCCTGAGGCCGACCCGCTGACGGAATGGCTGGATAGCTGCCAGAAACTGATCGACGCCGTGCCGGAAGATGTGCTCGTCCTTCCAGCCCATAACGAACCCTTTCACGGCGCACACAAACGGCTGCGCCATCTGATTGATGGCCATGATCTTTCGCTTGAACGCCTGAGATCGCGCCTCGCCGATCAGCCGCGACGGGTCACCCAGACCTTCCCGGCCCTGTTCGGGCGGAAGATTGGCCCGGATGTGCTGAGCATGGCGACGGGCGAAGCGATTGCCCACCTCAACTGCCTCATGGCCAGGGGCGAGGCGCGCCGCGAAACGGGGCTGGACGGTATCGATCTCTATCACGCCATCCAGGGCGTATTCTGATCAGACCGAACGCCATAGCCGCTGTTTCCTGGCCCGTGCTCGCGACCGGATAGAGGAGCTCCCCGAGGCCTGGACTCAGGCCTCTGTCAAGCCGCTCATGCGTCCATTCTCGCGAACGGTCAGGAAACTCTCAGTCACGCTCGCCTCATAATCGGGCTCGAGAATGGTTGAGACCTTGATGAAATCGGCACGCGCAGTGTCTTTCGTCAGTGTAACGAGCGAATAGCCATGGCCATGCGGGTCATAGTGGACGACGTCTTCATTTGCCGCCTCAAACATCTCGCCGAGGCCGGGAACGCCCGGCATGTAGGTGCCAAAGCCCGGGGATGTCACCGAGGTGCAACCGAATTCTACTCCTCGCAGCTCGCCTTCGCCGTCGTGCAGATCGTTGGCCCATGCGGTGTGGGTGTCGCCGGTCAGCGTCACCAGGTTCGCGCCGGCCTCCGCCACAGCTGCGTAGAGGCGATCTCGCGCGGCCGGAAAGCCGTCCCAGGCGTCAAGATTCCAGGGCAGGCCAAGCTGCGAAAAGGGAATAAGCTGCTGCACATAGCCATTCTCGACAGCGCCGATCTGGTCTTCGGTCAGCGTCCTGGTGAAGTTTGGCGGGCGCACACGGGCCATGACGACCTGATTGGCCAGGACCTGCCAGGCGGCTCCGCGCCTGACCGAGGCTCTCAGGCCCTGCGCAAGCCATTGTTCCTGTGTAGCGCCGAGCATGGTGCGGTCTTCGGCCTGAACTTTTGTCATGGTCTTGGCGGCAGCCATGGGGATCTGCGCCGGTTCCAGTCCGCCAAGCTCGGCAAACCAGCTGATCTCTTCAGAGCGGCCGGTCAGACGCGACTCAAGACAGAATATGGTTGCGGTATCGCCAAAATCGAAACGGCGATAGATGGCTTCACGGGCAAGCCCGGGTTCGGGATCGCGCACAGGCATCCATTCCAGATAGGCTTGGACGGCGGCCTGTTTGCGGTCGCTCCAGTCGCCCTCATTTTCTTCCGGATTGTGGTTTTCCGCGCCGCTGCGATAGGAATTGTTGGTGCTCTCATGATCATCCCAGGTGCACAGCCAGGGCGCAGCCGCATGAGCGGCCTGCAGGTCTGTGTCTGATTTGTACTGGGCGTGGCGCATGCGATAATCGTCAAGCGTGACGATCTCGGTGATTGGGTCATGATTGCGGCCGATCTCCTGCCCCACCGCCCCGCCATATCCGTCCACGCCATATTCATAGATATAGTCGCCGAGATGAATCACCGCGTCGAGATCGTTCCGCGCTCCGATATCCCGATACACATTGAACAGGCCGAACGGATAATTCGAGCAGGAAATCACGGCGAGCTTCAGTGTCGGCGAGGTTCCGGCGGGCGCAGCGGTGCGCGTGCGCCCAAGTGGCGATCCCAGCTGGCCGGATGTCGCACGGGCGACAAACTGGAAGAAATACTCGGTGTCTGGTTCGAGCCCGTCGACATCGACCTTCACACAAAAATCGCGACCGGGTTCGGCCATGGTCAGCCCGAATGCCACGGGCTTTTCCCGCTCGCGGTCGGCGAAGACGCCATAGGAAACAGGAATCGGCTGGGGCGAAGATGCCTTCGGCGTGACGCGGGTCCAGAGGATTACACGATCTGCCAGGGGGTCCCCGGACGCCACACCATGTTCGAATGCGACCTCGCCCTCATATGGTGCCCGCGTGTCGGCATCCATGTTCACGCGCCCGCCCCTGTTGACATCTGAGCGCTGCCCACAAGCGGCCAAGCCGACTGCGCTACTGGCCAGTCCGAGCAGATTGCGACGTGTCAGTCTGGTCATGTCCTGTTCCGATCCTGCTGATCACCGGAGTCTGGATTAAGCATGGCGATGTGTCGAAGCAATGACGATCTGTTATATCCTCGACTATACTTGGAGTCATGACCGAGAAACGCATTGTCATCGCCAGCTCCGCCCATGCGGGTGTCCGCCTGGATCGCTTCCTTTCAGAGACGCTCGAGGGGCTCTCACGTTCGCGCGCCAAGGCGC
Source organism: uncultured Hyphomonadaceae bacterium (assembly GCA_964415675.1). Classification (GTDB taxonomy): domain Bacteria; phylum Pseudomonadota; class Alphaproteobacteria; order Caulobacterales; family Hyphomonadaceae; genus UBA5336. Next base: position 5,549 of record CAYQBG010000021.1, on the reverse strand, counting down.
TTATCAAGGCCGGGGCTGCATATTGCGACGGGGCTTGTATCGACGATCCACGTGCCGGTGTGGAGCCGGGGCGCGAATACCTTCTGGAGATGCCCGATCCCATTCCCGCAACGCCTGAGCCGGAAGATATTCCGCTCGATATACTGCACGAAGATAGCGACCTGATTGTTATCAACAAGCCGGCAGGGATGGCGGTGCATCCGGCTCCGGGGAGCTGGTCGGGGACCCTGGTCAATGCTCTCTTGCACCATTGCGAGGGCCGGCTGCCGGGGATAGGCGGCGTCGAACGTCCGGGTATCGTTCACCGTATCGACAAGGACACCACCGGCGTCATGGTGGTGGCCAAGAGCGAGGCCGCCCATGCCGGCCTTTCGGAGCTGTTCGCCGCCCACACGATAGATCGTGCCTATCTGGCGCTGACACGCGGGACGCCGCGTCCGCTGACTGGCAAGGTGGACGCGGCGATTGCGCGAGCGATGGGAGACCGCAAGAAGATGTCCGTCGTGCGGGGCCGCGAAGAGCGTGAGGGGCGCCATGCGGTGACGCATTATCGCACGCTTGCACAGTATGGCAGTCTCGACAAAGGGTCCGGCCTGCCGGCTGCGGCGCTCATCGAATGCCGGCTGGAGACCGGTCGGACGCACCAGATCCGGGTGCATATGGCGCATATCGGTGCGCCCCTGATCGGCGATCCGGTCTATGCGCGCCATCGCGGGATCAAGGCTTTCGGTGTCGGTGATGCCTTTTTGGAGGCTACCACGAAGGCACGAGCATTCCAGAGACAGGCGCTGCATGCGGCCCGGCTGGGGTTCGAACACCCGGTCACCGGCAAGACACTGGTCTTCCAGGCGCCGCTACCCGATGATATGGAGGTGCTGAAATCGGCACTGGCGCAAATGCCCCGGCTTTGATCAATGCCGGTTCAGGTCGCTCAGGCAAGTCAGATCCTGCTCATTCGCCCGCGCGTCGTTCGACAAGCTCCACGCGCCTGTTCCTGTCGCGTCCTGCATCACTTGCGTTTGAAAAGACCGGCGCGAGCGGGCCGACGCCATGGGGTTCCAGCCGGCCACTTTCGATATCATGGCGCTCCTGCAGCGCCTCGATCACGGCCATCGCCCGGTCTGCTGACAGTTTGCGGTTATAGCCGAAAGTGCCAACCGCATCGGTGTGACCCACGACATAGAAGCTCTTGTCGGGATTGGCCGCGAGGAATTGTGCGATCGCCGCAAGGGCCGGGCCGGACTCGTCGAGAAGTTCAGCGCGGTCAAAGCCGAATACGATGCCGTCCAGGATCACGCGCCCGAATTCGGCAAGATCCGAGCCGATGGCTTCCGCAGTGACGGAGAGGAGCCCGGTTTCGACCGCTTCAACCTCTACAATGTCGATCAGCGTGCCGACAAGGTCTTCGCTGTGCTGCTCGACAGTAAGCACGACATAGGCGGTTCCCGCTGCGCGTTCCTTCCTTGCCACGATGGATCCGGCGCCGCCGGCTGTCGAGGTGCCTGCGAACATGGTCCCGACTTCGCCTGGCTTGGACACGGGATTGGCCTGGTAGGCCACCTCGAACCATTGTCGCGAGCCAACGCCAGTTCCCTTGCGGTCGGCCGAGAGTCCCTTGCCAAGAATCTCGAATTCCCCGGCTGTGAGCGCGTCGAGATAGTTCGCATAGATTTCCGAATAGGACCGGTCCTTTCCGTCATAGGCAAGGAAGGTGCGCGTCACCCGGCCGTCGGTCCCGATCCAGTCATCGATATGGCGATAGCCCGTCACCGGCCCCACGGCGACCTTGTAGGGCGTGTAATTCTCTATCTCCTGCCAGCGGATATCCTGTCCGGGATAGCGTTCGAACATCGGGTGTTCCTGGACGCCCTCAATATCCTGCGCCATGGCAGGTGTGATTGTCATGAGCGCAGCGCTGGCCAGCAAGCTTTTCAGGCGAAATGTCATCATGTCCTCCCAATGATGATCTGGAATAAGACGCAGAAACACGATGATTGGCAAGCTTTTGCATCCAGCCATCGCAAGCTGCACACGGCTTTGGTAACATAGCCGGCCATGGCTGATTCTCTCCTGTCGCGTCCGCATATTGCCAGGCTTCCACCCGATGCGGTCAATCGCATCGCGGCAGGTGAAGTGGTCGAGCGTCCTGCTGCTGCCGTTAAGGAACTGGTTGAGAACGCCCTTGATGCCGGCGCCGGGCATATTGTCGTGACGATCGAAGCCGGGGGGCTCAAGCGCATCTGCGTCGAGGATGATGGCTGCGGGATGGAGGGGGGCGAGATCCTGACTGCACTGGAACGTCATGCCACATCGAAGCTGGCGCCCGGCCCGGATGGGCGGATCGACCTGCTGAATATCCACTCCATGGGTTTTCGCGGCGAAGCCCTGCCGTCCATCGCCAGTGTCTCGCGCATGACGCTGACTTCTCGTGCGCCGGGTTGCGAGACGCGGGAAGTGTTCGTCGAGGCCGGGCGCATGGAAGGGCCGAAGCCGGCCGCCTGGACCGGGCGCGGGGACACGGGCACGCGGATCGAGGTGCGCGACCTGTTCCATGCCACGCCGGCGCGGCTGAAATTCATGAAATCCGAACGCGCCGAGACCATGGCCGTCACTGATACGATGCGCCGGCTCGCCATGGCACGCGCCGATGTCGGCTTCTCGCTGGAGAGCAATGGGCGCACGGTGATGCGACATGCCGGCGAGACTGGCGAGCCTGCCGCGGCGCGGCTCGCCCGGCTCGGGGCGATCATGGGGCGGGCCTTCCGCGAGAATGCGATCAGGATAGATGCGACCCGGGACGGTGTCACCGTTTCGGGCTTTGCCGGCCTGCCGACGCTCAATCGCGGCAATGCGCAGATGCAGTTCCTCTTCGTCAATGGCCGCCCGGTAAAGGACCGGATGCTGAACGGCGTCATCCGCGCCGCTTATCAGGACTTCCTGGCCCGCGACCGCCACCCGATGGCAGCGCTGTTTGTCTCGCTCGATCCGGAACTGGTCGATGTGAATGTCCATCCGGCCAAGACCGAAGTGCGGTTTCGCGATGCCGGCAATGTTCGCGGCCTCCTGATCGGGGCGCTGCGCCATGCGCTGGCCGCGGCGGGGCATCGCGCCAGCACGAGCGTGGCGGGCGAGGCGCTTGGCAAGGCGCGCCCTGAGCCGGTTCGCCCCGATATCTATGCCGCCTCCAGCCTGTGGGCGGAGCGTCCGCCTGCCGCTCCGGCGCCCGCTCCGGTCTATGGGATGCGCGACGCCGGCGCCGACACGCAGGGATTTGCCCGCCAGCCGGCCCGCGAAGATGTCCCTTCGGCCCGGATCGAGCCGGAGGCGGGCCCGGCGCGGGAGCATTACCCTCTCGGCGTCGCCCGGGCGCAGCTGCATGAGACTTATGTCGTCGCACAGACCAGCGACGGGATTGTCATTGTCGACCAGCATGCTGCCCATGAACGCCTCGTCTATGAAGACATGAAGCGCCAGATGGCGGCGGGCGGGGTCAAGCGCCAGGCGCTTCTGATCCCCGATGTGGTCGAGCTGTCCGAGGATGAGGCCGCACGCGTGCTGGAACGCGCCGATGAACTGTCGCAGCTCGGGCTGGAGATCGAGCCCTTCGGCCCCGGTGCCGTCTGCGTACGCGCGACACCGGCCCTGTTCGGCGAGATGGACGCAGCCGGCCTTGTCCGCGATCTCGCCGATGATTTCGCCGAATATGAGGAGGGCCTTGCCCTGCGCGAGCGGTTCGAAGAGGTGATGGGCAACATGGCCTGTCGCGGCTCCGTGCGCGCGGGGCGGCGCCTGAATGGCGAGGAGATGAACGCGCTCCTGCGCCAGATGGAAGCCACGCCCCATTCCGGCCAGTGCAATCATGGCCGCCCAACCTATGTCGAACTGAAACTCACCGATATCGAACGCCTGTTCGGCCGGCGCTGAAGGGTGGTCAGTACCGGTAGTGTACTGAAGGCCGGATGCGTGTGTCCGGCAGGCCCCGGGTCGCGCCCGGCGCGGTCGGAATTGGAAGCATCTCTCCTCCCGCCCGTATGTCCCGGGCCTGACCCGGGACCTTTCTGCCGAACATTCCTTCCTTGCCAAATGCGCCGTCATGGCCCGGTTCATCCGGGCCATCCAGCTCCGAAACCGGCAAAGCGCCGCAATCCGGCCCGCCTTTCAGCGTCCGGTCGCTCGGATTGGCCCCTGAGGAGAGGGGCCCGGCGCGGAAGTGTCCCGGACGCTTCCATGAGTATAGCGCTTGAGCGAGTCTTCGAAGTGTCACCGGACACTTTCCGCGCCGCAGGAGGCGTCTTCACGGACTTCTGGTTCCGCCCGGGTCCTGTGCGCCTTCGGAAACGAACCAACGACGCCGTGGGGGTGCGAATCCGCCGGGATTTGTCCCGGCATCCGGACTGGTTCCGCCAGCCATATGCCAGGCCGTTACCCCTGGGCATATGGCGTGAAACCTCCCGCACCTCCCCGCAAAGCCGAACGGCCGACCCGGCCCCAGACGGGGAAGATGGGCGTATTATGGCCGAAATTTTCGGCTGTGGGACAGGCGCGGGCCTGTCCCTGCCTGTTGTCATGGATGACCGGGGGATGAAAAGGCTGGAAGTTGCCTAATGTGGTCATTGACTCGATTTCTGCGAGTGTCTGAGTGGGGGCGATCTTAAGCCGCTCGCATATGCCGGAAATGTGGACAAAACTACTGTTTGATTCCTGAAGCCGATTGGCAGCTTTATCCAGTTCATGACTACAGCGAGAAACACAAAGGGAGGAATGCCTACCTTCTATGCGACAGCAACGCGCACAGAGGAAAGAGGGGAAAGCAGACCTAGATCTGTGGATCGGCTAAGCTGTGGAAGTGGGTTGCAATAATTCTGACCCGCGACGTCTAGGAACACAATGAGTAGGGATAACAATGAACAACGCTTCAGGCGATGAGGATCATCCTGTTCTTAATGCCTTCAAAGAGACGGAGAAGCCCTCGGTCATTAAAGACGAGATTGCAAAGTTTGCCGATGAGGGCGACTTCAACAGGCTGGGAGTGTCGTTACTCATTGAGGCGGGGTGCTATGTTTGCATCGCTGCAAACACGCTTGGTAAGCATGAAAAGTGGGATCGAGACATGGCCGCAATCGGTGGAAACATGGTCCGCCTCTACAAGATGATTTCGGGCCTCCTGGATCAAACAACACAGCGACGGCGCGATACGAGCTTTATTTTCGCCCGCTTGGTCTTCGAAACGGTCGTGACAATACGTTATCTCATAAAACATTTCAGTCCTGATCTGGTCACTTCTTATGTAAAGAGCTCCTTCAAACATGAGGTCAGACTGCGACGGAAGATGGAGCAAAAGATCGCTGCACGTGGCGGCGTAATTTTGCCAATCGAGGATCGCATTATGAAGTCGATTGATCGTGCGTTTGCGAGTGCTGGCCTCGATCCAAGCGACCTAAATGAGTATCGGGAAAGAAATTGGGGCGATAAAAACCTTTACGAGAAAGCGGAGTGAGGTGGTCCTGGTTTCCTGCACAGTTTTCCGGCCCTGCTAAGGTATATCCCTT
>CAYQBG010000020.1:0-57705 GCA_964415675.1 uncultured Hyphomonadaceae bacterium | reverse complement strand
TTCGTCTGTCGGGATATACCTTAGCTCACTGTCCAGTTTTCTGGGACCAGCTCAGAGGACGTAGGGATGGGCGATGCTTATCTTGGCGCGTTCTCCGGGTCGTCCCAAGCCGTGCATGGCGCTTGGGGAGACATCTACTCACACTGCCTTCAGACCGATGGCGATGAGTTGTTTTCACCTAACATTGAATGGGGCCACCCACGCCCGCAATTGGTCACTGCCTCAGCGAAGCTGAGTCTGTTCGCGGTAGACGATTATTTCGGGTTTGTTGGCGGTCCAGATTTACAAGAAGCAGTAAAAGAGCACCTAAGTGATTTGGCAACTCGATTAGATGTTTTTGATCAGGCACACGAACAATACCTCGCACCGCAGGAATGGCCAAGAATTCGTTGAAGAAATGCAGACTTGAAGTTGGACTGCTTCGAGATGCCGCTTCACAGCCTCTCCAGTGAAGGTCGAAGGTCGGGTCGAGGCCATCGTTCGGCAACAAAGGTCGCCTTTTGTTTAGGTTACCACGGCGCCCGCCAAGACGCTCGGCGCTGAGGCATGCTCAATGCGGGCGGCATGGAGACTCAAACAAACTCTGCCGCTTCAGGCGTCGAGCCTGCATTGGCTCCGCCGCGCCGCCCTCCCTCCCAAAACACGGCTGGACGGGGGAGGGCTTTCCTCAATAGACTCCAGTCCCGTGCAGACAGGAGCTGGCGATGGGCGCGCATATCCTTGTGATTGATGAGGGGACGACCTCGACGCGGGCGATGTCCTATGACCGCGCCTTTCGCGAGACCGCCTCGAATGCCCGCGAGATCGACCTGCATTTTCCCGAAGAGGGCTGGGTCGAGCAGGATGGCACGGAGATCTGGGCGGCGAGCCTTGATGTGGCCCGGCGCACCATTGAGCGAACCGGGGGGATCGACACGATTGCCGCCATCGCGATTGCCAATCAGCGCGAGACGACCCTGGTCTGGGACCGGGCGACAGGTGAGCCGGTCGGCCCGGCGATTGTCTGGCAGGACCGGCGCACGGCGGCCCATTGCGAGGCCCTGGTCGCGGCGGGCCACCAGCCGCGCGTCCAGGCGGTGAGCGGACTTCTGGTTGATCCGTATTTCTCCGCCACCAAGATTGGCTGGATGCTGGAGGCGGGCATGATCGACCGCGCAGCAGCTGAACGCGGAGATCTGGCCTTTGGCACCGTGGACAGCTGGCTTATCTGGAAGCTGACCGGCGGGGCGCGTCATGTCATCGATGTCACCAATGCCTCGCGCACGCTGCTGATGGATCTTCGCAGCGGGGCATGGTCGCGCGAGATGCTTGACCTGTTCGGCGTACCGCGCGCGATGCTGCCTGAAATCGTGCCCAGCGGCGGCCAGCTCGGTGAGACGGCCGCAGAGCTTTTCGGCAAGCGCGTGCCAATCCTGTCAGCCATTGGCGACCAGCAGGCGGCACTGGTCGGCCAGGCCTGTCTGACCCCAGGAACAGCCAAGATCACCTATGGTACCGGGGCGTTCCTGGTGGCCAATACGGGTGAGGCCTGTCCGGTCTCGGCGCATCGGCTTTTGACGACAAAGGGCTATGACACCGGCACCGGCGCGGCGGCCTTTGCGCTGGAGGGCTCGATCTTCAATGCGGGAACCGTGGTCAAATGGCTGCGCGACGAGCTGGGACTGATCAGCGAGGCGGCCGACACAGAGAAACTGGCGCGCGAGGCCGGGACGAATGCCGGGGTGTATTTCGTGCCGGCTTTCACCGGGCTGGGCGCGCCGCACTGGAAGGCCGGTGCACGCGGGGAGATCACGGGGCTGACGCGCGGCGCGCGTGCGGCGCATATCGTGCGCGCAGGGCTGGAGGCGGCGGCCTATCAGACCCGCGACCTGCTCGACGCCTTCGCTGCCGATGGCGCGCCGGTGGAACGCCTGCGCGTGGATGGCGGAATGGTCGAGAATGACTGGCTGATGCAGTTCCTTGCCGATATCTGCGAAAAGGTCGTCGAGCGGGCGGCCTATCGTGAAATGACCGCTCTTGGCGCGGCCGCACTTGCGGCGATGCAACTCGGCTGGGTGACATCCGGGGAATGGTCAGCGCGCGATCCGGGCCTGACACGGTTTGTCCCGCAAATGCCGGCAGGCGAGCGTGAGGCCCTGTTGGCCGGATGGGCGCGCGCGGTGGCCAAGGCAGCGGGCGAAAGCCTCACCCCCAGTTGAGACCTTTCCCGGACTTGATCGCCGCCATCGTCTCGCTGATCGGCCCGCCCTTGCCTTCATGCAGGTCGATCCCGGCAAGGAGGCGCGCAGGACCGGGCCGAAGCCCCTTGCGCGCACGGATGATGACGCGGCCGGCATCGGCGCCGGCATGCGCGCGCACCGGCACGATCGCAATCTCGCCCGTGCGCCGGTGCAGGCTGCCCATCAGGGCCGGCAGTTCGGCCGCCCGGTGGATCATTACCAGCATCCCTTTGGGCCGCAGCGCATAAAGCATGGACCCGATCCAGCCGGTTAGCGGCAGGCTCTCCAGATAGGCGCCGGCCTTGCCTTCGCCGGGCGCGGATATCTCGCCGCTGCGGAAATAGGGCGGATTGGCGAAAACGAGGTCGAACCGGTTTTCCCAGTCGGCGGGCAGGCAGGCCGCATCGCCTTCGACAATCTCCACGCGCGACGTGAAACCATTGGCTTCAACACCGCGCCGGGCCAGCGCGGCGGCATCCCCATCGATTTCCAGCCCGGTGAAAGAAGTTTCGCCCAGCCGCCAGGCCGCCGGGAGCAAGGCCCCGCCGCATCCGCAGCCGATTTCCAGCGCCGTGCGGCGGCCATCGGGCAGAGCAGCGGCGAGAAGGAGGCTGTCGGTTGTCGCCCGGAAGCCCTTTTGCGGCTGGTACAGCCTGATCTGGCCGCCGAGCAGGATGTCTTCGCTGATTGTCACCCCGGTTCGACATCTTTCAGGGCGGTGCGCGCCCGCGCGATGTCACTTTCGGCGACCAGGACCCGGCGTGGGAAGGCGCCAATATTGCCTTCAATCGCCGAGATATGCCGATCGGCGACAAAATGATCGATTCCAGCTTCGCTCAGCAAATGTTGAACATAGCTGAGCTTGACGGGATCATTGGTTCGGAAGACTTCTTCCATGCGGGACAGGCCCTCCTGTTGTGTCCAAACCTGCGGCTCAGCGCCACGTCGCTCTGGCCGCAGGGTCTGGCCTATGTATAGTCTGCGTCAATCGCAAGAACATCACAGGATTGCTTGTGTCTCCCAGCCGCCCCTCTGAAAACCCTCTTGCCGCGCCGACTGTCACTGATCGTCTGCAGACGCTTCTCAGTGCAGATATAGAAGCTGTTGAGCAACTCCTGGTCGCCCGCGCCGCGAGCCCTGTGGCGATGATCCCGGACCTGTCAGGTTATATCGTCAGCGCCGGGGGTAAGCGGCTGCGCCCCATTGTGACGCTGGCGGCGGCGCATGCAGCGGGCGGGGTCAATCCGGGCACATATGCGCTCGCAGCGGCGGTGGAGTTTATCCACACGGCGACGCTCCTTCACGATGATGTCGTCGATGAGAGCGATCTGAGACGCGGCAGGCCGGCGGCAAAATCGGTCTGGGGCAATTCCGCCTCCATCCTTGTCGGCGATTTCCTGTTCGCGCGCGCCTTCACGCTCATGGTGGAAACCGGCAGCCTCGAAATTCTCGACATTCTCTCTCACGCCTCCACGGTGATTGCGGAAGGCGAGGTGCGACAGCTTGCCGCGCAGGGCCGGCTGGACCTGCCGACCGAGGAATATCTCGCCATTGTCGAGGCCAAGACGGCCGCCCTGTTCGAGGCGGCGGCGCGTGCCGGTGCCCTGTCGGCCGGAATGGCGGGTTCCCGCACGGCGGCGGACGCGCTGGCGGCCTATGGCAAGAATCTCGGCCTTGCCTTCCAGATTGTCGATGACGTGCTCGATTATGGTGGCACCACTCAGGTGATCGGCAAATCGGTCGGCGATGATTTCCGCGAAGGCAAGATCACGCTGCCCGTAGTGATCGCGCGCCGGCGTGGGTCACCTGAGGACAAGGCGTTCTGGGACCGTGCGCTCGATCCTGCCAGGCAGGACGAAAGCGATCTTGCCCGCGCGATCCGGCTGATCCGCGCGACCGGGGCGGCTGAGGCGACCATTGCAGAAGCGGACGCCTATGCAGGCCTGGCCAAACAGGCGCTGGAGTCGCTCCCGCCAAGCCGCTATCGCGATGCGCTGTCTGATCTCGCCGATTTCTGCGTCAGCCGGGTGCACTGACACGCGGGCCATAAATGGCGCGCTGGACCAGCCAGAGAATGATGCTGACAGCGAGGGCGCCTGCAAAAGCGGTAAATTCGATCCAGAACAGTGGATGGAGTGACGGCTCCGGGCGTGCCGCGCGGACGACCCATATCGCCAGCCCCCCGCACGCGGCCGTCATCGTCCACCACAGAGCGGCCACCTGAAAATGGCCCCAGCCGGCCCGTCGGAACAATTGGTAGGCATGGTCGCGATGGGCCTGGAACAGGTTCCTGCGGCGCCACGCCCGCCAGATCAGTGTCATGAACACATCGGTCAGGAAGGGCAGGGCGATCAGTGGGGGGATCCAGATCGAGTAAGCATAGGGTGTTCCAAACAGGCCAAGCGCTGCGATCCAGAAGCCTGCATAGAGCGCGCCGGCATCTCCGGCATAAAGGACACCTGCGAGATTGAAGACCAGGAAGCCAATGATCGCGGCAACGAGTATCCAGATCGGGAACGCGACGAGCCAGGCGAGGACGGCCAGCATGATTGCTGCGCACCCCATGGCGAGCCCATTGGACCCGTCCATGAAATTGGTCGCATTCAGCAGAACGAACATGTAGAGCGCTCCGCCCGCAACCAGTCCGGCCTGCGTCCAGACTGTCAGGCCGGGCAAGTATAAAAAGTGGATGCCCAGGGTGCAGGTCGCTGCGCAAATGCTTGCCATGCCGATCAGTCGCACGTTGGCGGGAATCGGCCTGAGATCATCAAGCGTGCCGATCAGCAGGACACCCAGGGCCGGGATGAAAGGCCAATATGAAGCGAGACCGCCCGTCGCTTCAAACGTGGTGAGGCATTTGATGTAGGGCGGCGCTAGCCCTGTCATCAGGAGAACGACCAGTATATGCGCGCCCGCAATCGCCAGTCCGCCCAGCGTGGCGACAGGGCGGGGCTGGTCCTTGCGCCCGCCATCGGGCGCGTCTTTGACACCAAGGCGGATGATCAGCCAGCAAAGGGCAAGCGCAAGGACGAAAGCGACAAGCAGTGCCATCCACGGCATTGTCACCTGGAACACACGGTCGCTCCCTCGCCCAGCATTGTCGCACGCGCCCACCAGTGCGGGTGCGCCTCCAGCAATCTCTTGCCTGCCGCGCGGGCGGTTTCAAGCCTGTCAAACAGCGCAAAACAGGTCGCGCCCGAACCAGTCATGCGGGTCAGCTGTGCGCCGGGCAGTGCGGCGAGCCGTTCAAGACAGTCGCCGATTTCCGGCACAAGCGCGATGGCCGGGCCTTGCAGGTCGTTGCAGGTCTGCGCGCCGAGCCAGTTCATGAGTGCGCGGGCCTCTGTGAAGGCGGGCACCTCTATCTCGGCAAAGCTTCGTCCCCCGCCCGCTGCGTCGAACCGGCAAAACACCGGCCCGGTTGGGCAGGGCACGCCGGGATTGACGAGCAGGGCAGCCAGCTGCGGAAGGGGGGAGGTGAGCTTTGTCACTTCGTTCCCATCCCCGCGCATCATCAGCGGCTTGCTGTGCAGGCAGGCCAGGACATCCCCGCCAAGGCGCGGGGCGGCGCCCTGCGCGCAGGCCGCGTCGAGCCCAAGCCATTCTGTCACCAGCCGCAGGGCCGCTGCGCCGTCGGCCGAGCCCCCGCCAATACCAGCGGCTGCGGGGAGGTTTTTCTCCAGCTCGAATTCAAGCCGGGCCTCCGGTGCAAGAGCCCTTGCCGCGCGCAGGACGAGATTGTCGGTGACTGGGCCCGCACCCGCAGCCATGGGACCGCTCACGCTAATACCTGTCGATTCCCCGGCCTGAACGCTCAGCCGGTCGGCGGCTTCGCGACCTGCAAAGACCACGAGCGAATCGAGATCATGACGCGCGTCATCGCGCACAGGCCCGACATGCAGGAAGAGATTGATCTTGGCCGGCGCAAGGCCCGCGAGGCGAGCGCGCCGCATCAGGGCTGGACCGCCTGGTCCGCCATGTCGCCCGCCGCGTGGTTGGCATAATGGGCAGTGTCGGGCAGTCCGTCGCGTAGTTTCCGGCGCAGTGTTTCAGCCTGCGTCTCTCTCGGGTCGAGCGAGAGCGCCCGTTTCCATTGATAATGGGCTTCAAGCCGGCGCCCGACATGCCAGTAGGCATCTCCGAGATGGTCGTTGATCACCGGATCGCCCGGTTCGAGTTCGACCGCGCGTTCCAGGTGTATGACCGCGCGTTGATAATGACCGAGCCGGAAATGCGCCCAGCCAAGACTGTCAATGATCAGGCCATTATGCGGGTCGAGATCGACCGCGCGGCTGATGAGGCGCATGGCCTCGTCGAGATTCTGGCCGCGATCGACCCAGCCATAACCCAGATGGTTGAGAATCTGCGGATTATCCGGCGAAAGCTGGCGCGCACGCATAAGGTCGGCCTCGGCTTCCGGCCAGCGGCCAAGACGCTCGCGTGCGGCCCCGCGGGCCAGATAGAGGCGCCAGTCCGGCCGGCCGTTTTCCTCATCACCGGAAATGATCCCGGTAAAGATGGTCTCGGCCTCACCGTCGCGGTCGAGTGAGGTGAACAGGTCACCAAGCTGGACGCTGAGGTCCCGGTCTGGGGCGTGGGCGAGGGCTTCGCTCGCAGTGCGCAGAGCCTCTTCATTGCGACCCTCCCGACGCAAGGCCCAGGCCATCTGGCCGCGCGCTGTCGCGTAGAAGGGCGAGAGCGGCCCGACATCATGCAGCACTGCCAGTGCATCGCTGCGCCGGCCGGCCTCGTCAAGGGTATCGGCCCAGAGCGTGCGGGCGATATCAAGCTCTGGGTTGAGGGCCAGCGCCATCGAAAAATATATGCCGGCCAGGTCGCCATCGGTCTGTGCGGCGAGCGCAGCGGCCGGCGCATAGATTGCCATGCCAGCACCTTGCCTGAGGTTGAGGCGACGTATTTCGACAGGGGCACCGGACTCGATCTGGCGGCGCAGCTTTTCAAGCGACGGATTGGCGCCGATTTCCTGTCGGAATGTTCGCAGGATTTCGGCGGCCCGGCGGCGCTGGCCCGTGGCGGCGAGAAGTTGTGCATGGGCCTCGCTGGCCACGGCGAGACGCGGTCCATTGGCCCAGACCGTCTCGAATGTATCAAGGGCGCGGGCATCCTCCCCGGCTGCGATATCGATCATGCCGAGCATGTAAAGTGTGACACTGTCGAGCAGGTCGTGATTGACGCGCCCGGCGAGCAGGATATCGCGCGCCGCGTCGGGGCCATCCGTTTCGAGCGCGCACCAGGCCTGCAGGTTGACGGCCATCATCCGGTTGAACGGTCCGAACCGGCTGCCCTCCAGTCGTTTCCTGGCCTTGTCCGGCCGGCCTTCATTGATCTCCGCCACGGCGAGAGTGAGTCGGACGAGCGGTGATGGATCGGAACTGTCGGCCTTGCGGGCCATTGTTTCGGCCGCATCGAAGCCCCCGGCGAGCAGGGCGGCAAAGACAGCACGTTCGGCTATTTCATGATGCGGACCAGAGGCGTCCATAGCGCTCTGGTAGCGGTCCAGTGCCGTGCGCGGATCATTGGTAAGGGTGGCAAAACGGGCCACGAGGAAAGCGCTGTAGCTTTCAGCTGCTTCAGGGCGTGGTGGTTGTTCCGGCATGTAACCACGCGACGACGGGCCTGCGCTGCTCGAACAGCCACTGATCACGAGCGCCGCAGCGGCGATGAGTGTCCCGGCGAGCCTCGTCATTGCTTCTGCCAATCCCTTCCTTACTGAGTTCCGCGCGCGCCGGACGCCGCGTCCTGACCCGAATAGCCGAGCAGGCCTTAACCAGTGGCGAACCGATTGTCAGGTCTTGCGCTGCTGCACATCCTTGTCCTCCAGCGAAATTCGCGGAAGCGCCCTTTCTTCCGGCGGCGGGCCTGCCAGGCCGTTTTCCAGCTTTTCATGGATTTTGGTTTCGGTCAGGTGCGGCGGAAATTCTTCCAGTGCGCGCATCCAGGCCTCGCGGGCCTCTTCCTTGCGATCAAGGTGCCACAGAATGTCGCCATAATGGTCTTCTATCTCCCAATGCCGCTTTGGCGCGAGTTCATCGCGCGAGGCTTCGATCAGGCGCAGCGCGTCATCAAGATGGCCGAGCTTGAAATAGGCCCAGCCGAGACTGTCGGCGATGTAGGCGTCATTGCGGGCCATGGCATTGGCGGCATGAAGCACCTTGTAGCCTTCCTCCAGCCGGTCGGTGTTTTCGATCAGATAATAGCCGAGCGTGTTGAGCATATAAGGGTCATTGGGGCGTTTGAGCCGCTCACGCCGGATCAGCTGAAGGCCTTCCTCAACCTTTCCGGCCTTGCCCAGAATATTGGCCAGTTGCATGCGGCGGTCATGTGTATTGTCGAGGTCGCGAGCTTCACGCGCATAGGGCAAGGCCTCCCCAGCCCTTCCGAACTGGCTCAGCGTATCGGCGAACAGGGCGGCGGTGCTGGCTTTCTCCGCATCGTTTCGTGCCAGATCACGAGCCGCACCGGCGCGGCTGACGGCCTTGTCCTCATCGCCCATCAGAGCATGCAGGCCCACCGCGCCGGACAGGATGGAGAGTTCCTCGTCTGTTTCGGCCAGCGAGACCGCGCTTTCCAGAGCTGCCCTTGCGCGCTTTCGATCACCGGACATCAGCCAGGCCTGTGCGGCTGACAGGGACAGTCCTGCGGTCGGCTCTGGCGCAGCTTCGGCGATATGGGCAGCTCCCGCATAGAATGATTCGCCATAGAGCTGGGAAATCACATTTTCGCGCAGGCCATCATTGGCAGGGTCGGCGATCATGGCGAGCATATCAAGGGTGATACGCTGCTCGTCGAGCCCGCGCAGGCGCTGGCCCGTCATGGCATTGCGGATAAGGCGCTGCTGGTAGAGCGCCATGGACAGGTCGCTCAGTGAGCGGGCAAAGCCGCTTTCGACATCGAGGGCGTCAAGCTCGATCCCGCGCCCGGTTTCGAGTGAGTCGAGCGCGGCTGCATAATGCGCGCCTTGCTCGGGCTGGGCCTGAAGAAGCTGGCGGTAGACATCCTTGGCGTCCTCGACCCGGCCAAGCCTGCGCAAAAGCAGCGTGCGGCGGGCAATCACCAGTTCGACATGACTGAACAGTATCCCCTTCGGATCGAACCGGTGCTGCGGCGCTTCGATCCGCGATGGCGTCATTGAGGCATAGACGGCAAGCGCCTCATCGGTGCGGCCAAGCGCTTCGAGCATGGCGGCAAGGGAGAGCTCTGCTGTCAGGCCGGGAAGGCGGGCATCGGCTGCGCGGTGCGCATCGACGGCCTTTTCCGGAGCCCCTTCGAGCGCGTAAACCCAGGCATCGATGAAATCGGCCATCGGCGCGGCATAGGATTCCTTGTCACCGGTGGAAAGCAGGTCCCGCGCGCCCGCCCAATCATCCGCCGCCAGCCGGTCGACCACCAGGATAACCGTGCCGAGCCCTGCGGGTCCCTCGCCAGTCTCCTCTGCCAGCTGCACCATGGCGATTAAAGCTGCCACGTCGCCGGCCTGGATCGCCTCCATTGGGCGGTCATAGGATGCAAGACCGACCGGCTTTCCATCCTCACCGAGAATTGCGGTTGCCATCGCGGCCGGTGATACATTGTAGTCTCCGCTCAGCGATACCTCCAGAGAAGGTTCCACCTGCGGTCCTGCTGCGTCCTGGGGACTGGCACATGCTGTCATGCCAAGAATAGCTGCGGCCAGTAGAGCGGTCAGGATGCGCATGGAAGGGATCTCCGATTTGTCGATCTGAGCTGCAAATGTGCATTGCCCGGGCATCATCGGCAAGGACGCACGGCGGTTCTCACTGCATCGTGCAAGGAAATCCTTGCAATTGACATGCGCCATCGCCTACATCGCCCGTTTCGTCATTCGCAATTCACGCCAGACGATGGAAGGGCGCCGCCATGGCCGAACTCATCATTCCCGGCCCAGCAGGACGCATTGAGGCCCGCTACACTGAACCACCCATGGAGGGCGCGCCGATTGCGCTGATCCTCCACCCGCACCCAAAGGCGGGCGGCACAATGCAGGATCCTATCACGATCCGCATGTACCAGATGTTCGAGGCGCGCGGCTTCGGCGTGCTGCGATACAATTCCCGCGGGGTCGGGCGCACCCAGGGCCAGTATGACAATGGTATCGGTGAGCTTGAAGACGCTGCCTTCGTGCTCGATTATCTGGAAAACCTCGCAGAGAGCCCGCGTTATGTCTGGTGCGGAGGCTACAGTTTCGGCGCCTATATCACGCTGCAGCTCCTGATGCGGCGCCCTGAGATTGACGGCTTCTTCGCCGTCTCGCCTCCTGCAAATCATTTCGATCTGTCCTTCCTTGCACCATGTCCGGCTTCCGGGCTGATCATCATCGGTGAAAATGATGCCATTGCGACGCCGCAGGATATCGAGCGTTCGTTGCAGAAGGTTCGGGTCCAGAAGGGAGAGGTGATCTCGCGCGCCAGTGTGCCGGGAGGAAACCATTTCTTCGAAGGCCGCCAGGATGAGCTGATGGAGAGACTGTCAGATTATCTTGACCAGCGCCTCGCTGATGCCGACGCCAAATTGCGGGCCGAGGCGGAAGAGGAATAGGCGCGCGCAGCGGCTGCGTTCACCAATCGTCAAGTCTTCGCCTTCAGTCTCTTGCCGGCAGTCTGCAAGCTTGGGGGTCATTGATGGCCAAGGCGATCTTTCACAAGAACCAGCGGGTTTATGTCAAACCTGTCGGCACCTGGGC
Organism: uncultured Hyphomonadaceae bacterium; assembly: GCA_964415675.1. GTDB lineage: Bacteria > Pseudomonadota > Alphaproteobacteria > Caulobacterales > Hyphomonadaceae > UBA5336. The sequence goes on along the minus strand of CAYQBG010000020.1, from coordinate 46,767 downwards.
GATAGTCGAGCGGGTGATTCCGCACTGGGTCAAGGACGTCGCCGAGCCCCTGCGCGTGACCTATGATGTGGGGCTTGGCCGGGAATTCATCGGCACAGAGCTCGTGTCGGAAGCCTCCTTTCGCCAGCGCGACGGGACCGGTGAGGAAGAACTCGCCGACAATTGGCGGGTCTTCCGCCTGAAAAATCGCTGGCAGTGCGGCGAGGAAACCGCACATCATCCCTATCCGGGCACCTTTCCGGTTGTGATGACAGATGAGTATGACTGGGGTGGCTGGCGCGTGCCGGGCGCGGAATATGACCGCAATCCCGCGCGCATCGAATATCAGGCCCGCCTTATTTCCAACGCGCCGCTTATGCTGAAGAGCCTTCGTGCCATGATCGATATTGTCGGCGACAATCGCGGCGACGTGCCGGCTGATTTGCTTGATGAGGCCCGCCGTGCGAGCCGTATCCTGCGGCATGTCTACGATGTTGCCGAAGAGGTCAGGGCCGCCGAATAGGGCTTTGGCGGATCGCACGCGAGACGATGGCGGCGCCCAGCATGACACCCAGCGTATTGGCGACTGCATCAGCAAGGCTCGGCTCGCGTCCATGCGCCATCAGGCCCTGGGCCAGTTCCATCAGTCCGCCATAGCCGACCAGTGCGGCAAGCAGGCCCGCATGCCTGTGACCTGCGGCCAGGCAGGCAAACACGGCGAGCACGCCATAGGCCACCAGGTGCTGGACCTTGTCGATATGGGGAAGGCCAGGGCCGTCAAAGGGGGCACTCAGCGACCCGTAGGCGATAAGCAGGGCGGCGCTGATGGCTGCCAATCCCGCGAGCAGGCGAAAAGCTGTGTTCCGGACCATGATTTCGCCTTTGCCGTCCCTTGTACTCGGTCGCGCCCGACCGCAGTTTGCAAGACAAGGCAAGCCGGCCATGACCGGCACCCCGTTCTTACAGGATCTTTCTCCCAATGCGCACTGACACACCCGTACCCGTCAAGCTCTCCGACTATACGCCTTATCCGTTCATAATCGACTCGGTGGCGCTGGTCTTTGACCTGGAGCCCGCCGAAACAAGGGTGCGCAGCGTCATGAATGTGAAGCGGGCCGGGCCGGGTGACATGGTGCTGGACGGGGTCGGCCTGGAGCTTGAAAGCCTCGCGATTGATGGTGATCGCGTGCCAGAGAGTGGCTATACCCGGGATGAAGAGACGCTGACCCTGCATGAAGTGCCCGACGCTTTCCGGCTTGAGATCGCGGTCACCATCTCCCCGCAAGCCAATACGGCGCTTTCGGGGCTTTACATGTCGGGGGGGCGTTTCTGCAGCCAGTGCGAAGCAGACGGTTTCCGACGCATCACCTACTGGCCCGACCGGCCTGACGTCATGAGCCGTTTTCATGTGCGGATCGAGGCGGACCGCGGCGCTTTCCCGATCCTGTTGTCGAACGGCACGCCGGGCGCGTCGGGCGATCTTGGCGGCGGGCGGCATTTCGCCGAATGGGACGATCCCCACCTCAAGCCGTCCTATCTCTTTGCGCTGTGTGCCGGCGACTATGACGTCCACGAGGACAGTTTCTCGACTATGAGCGGGGCGCGTGTCGATCTCGCGATCCATGTCGACAAGGGCGATGGCGAACGGGCCGCCTGGGCGATGGAGAGCCTCAAGGCCGCGATGGCCTGGGACGAGGCGGTGTTCGGGCGTGAATACGATCTCGGCCGGTTCAATATCGTGGCGGTGCGTGACTTCAATTTCGGCGCCATGGAGAACAAGGGGCTGAATATCTTCAACTCCGCCTATGTCCTCGCCGACGAGGCCAGCGCCACCGACGCCGATTTCGAAGCGATTGAGAGCATTGTCGGCCATGAATATTTCCACAACTGGACCGGCAACCGGATCACCTGCCGCGACTGGTTTCAGCTCTGCCTGAAGGAAGGCCTGACGGTGTTCCGCGACCAGGAATTTTCCGCTGATATGCGCTCGCGCCCGGTGCAGCGGATCAAGGATGTGATCCGGCTGCGCGCGCGCCAGTTTCCCGAGGATGCCGGACCGCTGGCCCACCCTGTGCGCCCCGAGAGCTATGCCAGCGTGGACAATCTCTACACGGCGACCGTGTATGAGAAGGGCGCTGAGCTGATCCGCATGCTGAAGATCCTGATTGGCGGCAACGCCTTTGCGAAAGGCATGGATATCTATTTTGAGCGCCATGATGGTGACGCGGCGACGATCGAGGACTTCTATGCCTGTTTCGAGGCGGCGAGTGGTCAGGACCTGTCCGCGTTCAGGCGCTGGTATGCGCAAGCCGGCACGCCGCAGGTCATCGTCGAGGAGAGCTGGGCGCCCGATACGGGCCGGCTGACCTTGCGGCTCAGCCAGCAAACCCCGGCGACCCCCGGACAGGCGGAGAAAGAGCCGGTTCCCATCCCGCTGTCGGCGGCCCTGCTGGATGGCGAGGGCGGGCATGTCCTGGCTGATGGCTGGGCCGGTGGCGAGCGGACCCTGATCCTTGATGAGGTCCGGCAGGTTCATGTCATTGACCTGGGTGCGGGTGCCAGCCGCCCGGTCCTGTCGCTCAATCGCGGCTTTTCTGCCCCGGTGCGCCTGCAGCGCGGAGAAGAAGATTTTGCCGGTCGGCTTGCGCGCGCGGCGGCCGAGACCGATCCGTTCAATCGCTGGGACGGTTTGCAGTCACTGATGAACGACGATCTGCTGACGATGGCCTATGACGGTGCAGGTCGTCCTGATGCGCGCCTTGTCGCTGCGGTTGCTGAAGCCATCGAGGCGGCGGCTGGCGGCGACCCGGCCTTTGCGGCCCTGCTCGCGCGCGTGCCCGAGACCGGCGGGTTGTTTATGGAGCGAGAACCTGCCGCCCCGCAGGAACTAGATCGTGCGCGCACGGCAATGCGACGCGCGCTCGCGGAAGCGCTCCAGCCATTTATCGAGGAGCAGCTTGCGAATGCCTCGCCGGCACCATTTCGACCGGATGCCGCACAATCGGGCGTTCGTGCCTTGCGCGGTGCGCTCACGGACCTGCATGCCGAGCTTGGCACGCAGGTCGCACCGTCCCTGAAGGCCCGGTTTGATTCAGCCCCGAACATGACCGAAGCGCTGGCTGCGCTGAAGGCCCTGTCCCGGCTGGATGTGCCTGAGCGACAGGCTGCAATTGGCAGCTTCTATGAGACCTGGAAAAATCAGCCGCTGGTGCTGGACAAATGGTTCGCCGTGCAGGCGCTCAGCGTGGATGCCGATGGTGCGCGCAAGCTGGCGGCCCACCCGGATTTCGATCTGTCCAATCCCAACCGGGTCCGCGCAGTTGCAGGTGTCTTCGCCATGCAGAATCTCAGCGCATTCCACGCGCCTGACGGGTCCGGTTATGCCTTCCTTGCGGAGATCGCCACGGCCGCAGACAAGCGCAATCCGGCGCTGGCGGCGCGTTTGCTCACGGCCTTCGAGCAATGGCGCAGGCTGGAGCCGAACGCGCGCACCCATGCCGGAAGGGTTCTCGAAGAGCTGGCGGGCGCCGGCTTGTCGAAGAATGCGAGCGACATTCTGGGACGCGCGCTTGCGGCGCCTGACTGACACGCGGAGCGCTTAGCTTTAACAGTTGTTAAGGCTTGCCCGCCAAGACGAGTCGATAAGGGTAAAGGCCCGGAATCGCAGGCGGATGCCGTGAAACAAGCGGAAGAAACAGGATCAGCGCGCGCGACCGGACGGCTTCTGGGGCTTCCCGGTCGTCTGGGACTGGTGATTGCAGCGCTCGTGGCGCTGGAAGGCGGAGCGCTTGCGCTGAAAGCCTATGACGAGAAACGCACCGGCGACCGTCATACGCTCAGCAGCCTCCAGCGCGAAGCGGTGGCGCTTTCAGAGCGACTCAACGGCAAGGTTGAAACGGTCTCATCGGTCATCGCACTCGGACAGCGCGCCGGCGCCGGACGCGAACTTGTCGATGGCGCGCTGGGCGATATCGATATGGCGATCAGCTTGCGCGACGCTGCCCAGTCGCCCGAAGGCTCGCGCATCCGGGCGGCTGCCGATACGGCCATGTCGAGCCTTGCCAATCGTGAGACGGTCGGCCTTACTCTGGATGGTGACATCGTCATCATCGTGGCCGATGACGCCTTGCCCAAGCGGATTGCCTTTGCGGATGCCTCCAGCTGGCTGCCGACGACAAGGGGGGAACGGCGGTTCACGCTGGCCGGCGGGGATGCACGGTCCGGCAATGGCAATCCGGAGCTGTTCAGGCAGGCCGAGACGGCATCCCTCGATCGCCCACGGATCCAGTCCGGCGATGGTTTGCAAAGATCAGCCACCGCGTGCGCACCACTGGACGCCAGCAGCCTGCATGTCTGTGTGAGCCGCCCGGCCCCATTGTTTTCGCAGGGCGATCTGCTGCGTTTCCTCAGCTATGCGCTGCTTCTGGCGGCGCCGGCGCTGGCGATTGTCGGGCTGGCGCGCATGGTTGCGCGCAGCGAGGTGGACAGGGATGGTCAGGATGAGCGGGTGCGTTCGGCCGAAGAACAGCTTGATCTGGTGATGACGGGCGCGCGTGCCGGTTCGTTCCGCTGGCATGTCGGGGCAGGGACCCTCCAGCTGAGCCCGATGGCGGCTGAATTGCTCAGTCTGCCGTCAGACTGCCCTGTCAGTCTGGAGCAGTTGATCGAGGGCGCGCATGACCGTGAGCGTGAGCGTTTGCGAGGGGCCTTGCAGTCGGCCGGGGACAAGGGATGGCTGCAAACTGATTTTTCGACTGATGCTTCGCAGGGGCGGCAATTCGTCGAACTGCGCGCCAGCCCTGCCCTGGAGGCGGGCCGGGATATTTTTGGCGGCATCATCATGGACGTCACCGAGCAGAAGATTTCCGATCTCAAGCTTCGCACGGCCGAACGCCGCCTGCGCCATGCCATCGAGGGGTTTCATGGTCCCTTTGCCTTGTGGGACAAGCGCAAGCGGCTCTTGTACTGGAACCGTGCCTTTGCGCGCGATTTCCAGCTGGAAGAGACGCTGCGCCCGGGCATCGGTCACGATACGGTCGGCATGGCACGGGCAGACGCTGTTCGCCGCGAAGTACCCTCAATGGAGGAAAGCGACACGTGCCTGCTGGAACTTCGCGATGGGCGATGGCTCAAACTTGTTGAGCGCGCAACGCCCGAAAATGTGATGATCACACTGGGGCTCGATGTCACGAATGATGTGCGTAATGAAGACCAGCTGAAACGTCAGAAGGCGAAGCTGAAACAGCTCGTTCTGGACCTTGAGCAATCCGAGGGGCGCGCTGACCAGCTGGCGAAGAAATATGACGAAGAGCGCGCGCGTGCGGAACATGCAGCCCATACCAAAAGCGCATTCCTTGCGAATATGAGCCATGAATTGCGCACGCCCCTCAATGCAATCAACGGGTTTTCGGAGATCCTGTCGAAGGAGCTTTATGGCCCGCTCGGCGACGGGCGCTACAAGCGCTATGCCGATGATATCCTGACATCCGGCCAGCACCTGCTCGACCTGATCAATGACATTCTCGACATGGCCAAGATCGAAGCCGGCAAGATGACCATCGCAATTGCTGAAATCGATCCGGTCGATCCGGTGGATGCGGCGATCTGCATGGTCCGTCACAAGGCCGAAGAGAAAGGCGTCGATCTCGTCCTGAAGGCATCAGAAGACTTGCCGCATGTCGATGCCGACCATCGCGCCATCCGCCAGATGGTTCTCAACCTGACATCAAATGCGCTAAAATTTACCGATGCCGGCGGACGCGTGGTCGTGGCGGTCGATCTGGCTGGTCGGGAACTCCGGATCGCGGTGATAGACAATGGAATAGGGATTCCGAAGGACCAGATTCACCGGCTGGGGGAACCCTTCGAGCAGATTTCCGACACAAGGGATCGCAATCATGACGGGACAGGACTTGGTCTGGCGCTGACCAAGTCCTTCGCCGAGATGCATGGTGGACGGATGACGATCGCCAGCGAGCTTCACAAGGGCACGAAAGTGTCCATCTATCTGCCGCTGGACGGCCCGCAACAGGTCGGCGAGATCGCCCGGGATGTCGCCTGATCCGGCCGGGACGTTTCCGTCGAAGCTGAAAGACCAGCCTATTCTGCCCGGCGCGCGCGAAATGTCCTGCCATTGCCGATCTTCATTCTGAAACTGCCGAGTGCGGCGCGCTTGATCGTGGCGGTCTGTCCGACCGGATCTCGCAGATACAGCGATTTGCTGCCGACCTGCTGCCAGACCTGACCATTGTCCAGGGTCACGATCACGCTGCCGTCGGGGGCTGTGGCGACACTTTCGACCTGTTCAGTGACTTCCTTGATTTCGTCACTCGTGCCCATGAGCCGCGGCAGTGATGGCAGGCTGAGCCCGAAACTGTCGCGCTGGACCTCCTCGACATCTTGTCGGCTTACGGTACGGATCTGTCCGGTCTCCTCGGCTTGCTTAAGTCGACCGACGGCCTGATCGTAGCAGGCGAGCCGTTCGGTATCATCAGCGATCGCCGCGCAGTCATAGACCTGGCTGGTCGATACCGCGCCGGCATCTTCAGAGCCCGCACCGCCGGCGCAGATGGCCAGCGCAAACAGGCTGCAGGTGATGGTTCTTGAGGCAGACATTGGGCACTCCCTGTGCAATCGGACCGGCCAGATTGTTTGCCCTGCATCGGCAGGCTTTGCCAGTTTCTGAAAAGACGCATATGAAGACTGACAGATCATGGCAGGGATCGAAAGCTCAGGAGGCGCGTTGATGGCAGTTGGCAGCAGATTGAAGTTGGTCGTGGCTGCGGGGCTTGCGGTCCTTCTGGCGGCTTGCGGAGGCGGCGGGGATGTCACCCAGTATGGTGACATGCTGCGTCGAGGGATCAGCGCCAACCCCGATTCCCTCGACCCTCACAAGGCCTCTTCGCAATGGGAAAACATCGTCATCGGCGACATGTTCGAAGGGCTTTATGTCACCAATGCGGCCGGCGAACCGGAACTCGGCGCCGCCGCGAGCGTCAGTGTCGATGACAGCCAGACTGTTTACACGTTTACGCTCAAGGATGCCCTCTGGTCGGATGGGCAGCCGGTCACGGCGGAGGATTTCGTCTTCGCCTTCCGGCGACTTCAGGACGCTGAAACCGCTGCGCAATACGCCTCGCTTCTGTGGGTCGTGAAGAATGCCTCTGCGGTCAATGCCGGCGACCTGCCGCCCGAAGAGCTCGGTGTGCGCGCGCTTGATGACAGGACGCTTGAAATCACCCTGGAGTATCCCGCGCCATACCTGCCGGGCCTGCTATCTCATTATGCGTCCTATCCGGTGCCCAGACATGTGGTTGAGGCGCATGGCGACCAGTGGGTGCGTGAGGAGAATATTGTCGTCAACGGGCCCTATGTCCTGGAAGACTGGACGATCGGTGCCTCACTGCTGGCGCGCAAGAACGAGAACTGGGCGGGCGCCGAAGACCTCTGCTTTGACACTATCGCCTATTTCCCGATCTCCGATCTCAATGCGGTCGAGCGCAAGATCGAGGCCGGTGAGCTGGACATCAACAATGCATTTGAGGGCCCGCGCAAGGCCGAGATCGAGCGCCGCCTGCCTGGCTGGGTTCGCACCGGCACGGCACTGACCACGACCTATTGGGTGTTCAACACCGACGAGCCGCCCTTTGATGACGTGCGTGTGCGTAAGGCGCTCGCCATGGCGCTGGACCGGGAATACATTGTCAACAATGTCATGACGCCGGGGTTCCAGCCGGCCTACAGTTTCGTCCCGTCCGGGATCGCGAATTATGTGGGTGAGGCTGATCGCCCGAAGGTCGACTGGGCCGACATGGCGCGCGAGGATCGCCTCATCGAGGCTCGCCGCCTGCTCGAAGAGGCCGGCTACGGGCCGGACAAGCCGTTGCGTTTCACCTATATGTACCGCTCGACCAGCGACAATCGCAAGCCGCCGCCAGTGGCGCAGGCCAACTGGAAACAGGTGGCCGACTGGGTCGAGCCGGAATTGCTGCTGCAGGACACCAAGGTACTCTATAACCGCTTGCGCGAGGCCGATTTCGAGTTCTCCGATGCCGGCTGGGTTGCTGATTTCAACGATCCTCACAATTTCCTTTATCTGCTGGATTCCGAGACCGGCCAGCTGAATTACGGCAATTACGAGAATGCCGAGTATGACGCGCTGCTGCGCGCCTCGAATACCGAACTTGACAAGGAAAAGCGCGCGGCACTGCTGGCGAAGGCCGAGCAGATCATGCTCGACGAAATGCCGCTCAGCCCGATGTGGTTCCAGGTCAATCAGAACCTTGTCGATCCGGAACTGACCGGGTGGGAGGATAATGTCGTCGACATTCATCGCTCCCGATATCTCTGCTATCCCGGCCTTCAGGACTGACCCCTGATACAAACACAATCTGTTGCAATCTGCGGTAGAAGGCGCTTTCTGCCCTGCTACAGCAAGCGTCGGTGCGTGAATGCCTGATTTTGTAACACGACCTGCCCCGACCTTTGTCACTGACAGGGTCAATATGCCGGTCGAAGCTGTCAGGTTGGGCCGTCCACCCCGAAAACTGAGGCGCAAAAACCACACTCTTGCCGATTCTATGAAGGAATTGTCACGACGCGTTGACGCTTTTGTGTCGGGGGTCTTAAGCCTGTAAACCAAGTCCCGGAAAAGGGGTCCGGGCAGCCGATTTTGGCAGCACAAATCATCGGAGGTTCCACAGTGAACGGGTATAACTGGAAATCCCGCCTGCTCGCCTCGTCCGTTTTCGCGGGCGCAGCGTTCGGGCTTACCGCCGCTCAGGCGGTCGCGCAGGACAATGGCGAAGACGAAGAAGCGCGTCAGGAAACAGTCGTTGTCACGGGCTCGCTGATCCCGCAGTCCGGCAACCTCGTCGAGACGAGCCCGGTGACCGAAATCGGCGCGGAAGAGTTCGACATTCGCGGTACGCTCCGCGTTGAGGACATGCTGAATACGCTGCCGCAGGCTTTCGGCGCGCAGGGTTCCAACCTCGCCAACGGCGCAACGGGTACGGCGTCGGTTGACCTTCGCGGCCTTGGTTCGTCGCGTACGCTGGTCCTGCTGAACGGCCGCCGCCTGCCTTATGGCTCGCTGAACACGTCCGCGCCGGACATCAACTTCGTTCCCTCGCAGCTCATCGAGCGTGTGGACGTGCTGACCGGTGGCGCTTCGGCGACCTATGGTTCGGACGCCATCTCGGGCGTTGTGAACTTCGTGCTCAATGATGATTTCGAAGGCCTTCGCCTCGATGCGAATTATTCCTTCTACCAGCACAATAATGACAATGACATCCAGTCGCTGATCAATGAATTTGCCGATGCGAACCCGACGCAGTTCGGCCTGCCGAACGACAATGTCACCGATGGCGAGTCGGTCGACATCACCGGCATGATCGGCGGTCGGTTTGACAATGACAAAGGCCATATCATGGCCTATGCCGGCTACCAGAACACCAAGGAAATTCTCCAGGGTGATCGCGATTTTTCGCAGTGTGCGCTCGGCACGCGTAACGACGGAACGGAGTTCTCCTGCTCTGGTTCGGCTACTAATCAGTACACCAACCTGTTGGACTTCAGCTCCAGCCTGCCGTCCGGTCTCTGGGCTCGCGTGAACCCCACGAACGACACGTTCGAAGCGCGCGATTTCACGACGGACACGTACAACTTCAATCCGTTCAACCACTACCAGCGTCCGAACGAGCGTTACAATTTCGGGGCCTTTGTCACTTATAACGTCAATGATGACACCGAGGTCTATGCTGACCTCATGTTCATGGACAATCAGACCAATTCGCAGATCGCGCCCTCGGGCGTGTTCGGCTACGGTATCTCTGGAGGCGCCGGTGGTCTGAACTGTGACAACCCCTTCCTGTCCGACCAGCAGAAGGACTTTGTCGGATGTACCGGGCTCGCCCCTGATGCCACAGTCGGTGTCGGCGACCTGATCTTCCTGCGTCGTAATGTTGAGGGCGGTCCCCGCAACAATGACATCCGCCACACCACTTATCGCGGCGTGATTGGCATCACCGGCGATTTCGGCGACAGCCCGATCGGTTATGACCTGTCGGCCGTGTATGCGAATGTGACGCGGACGGAAGTCTACAATAACGACCTGTCGATCAACAACCTCTCCAAGGCGCTCTACGCCGTTGAGGATGAGAGCGGCAATATCGTCTGTAATGTGAATGTCGATGACGATCCGCAGAACGATGATTCCGCCTGTGTGCCTTACGACATCTGGTCGGGTGCCGGTCCGTCGGAGGATGCAGTCAATTACATTGTCTCCCCGCTGAACCGGAATGGGGACACCACCCAGACGGTCGTGACCGGCAAGGTCTTCGGTGATCTCGGAAATTATGGCCTCCAGTCGCCATCGGCAGAGGCGGGCGTCGCATTTGCGGCCGGTCTCGAATATCGCCGCAATGCGCTGGATTCGAACCCGGACGCGGCCTTCCAGTCTGGCGACGGCGCTGGCCAGGGTGGTCCGACGACGGCGATTGCCGGTTCGCAGGAGGTCTATGATATCTTTGCCGAGGTGAAGGTGCCGCTGGTCCAGGACCAGTCGGGTGTCGAGGATCTCGGGCTTGATCTCGCCTATCGCAAGTCCTTCTACGACGAGGTGGATTCCGACGCCTACAAGATTGGCCTTGAATACGCGCCGACTTCTGACATCCGGTTCCGTGGCTCCTATCAGCGTGCGGTGCGGGCGGCGAATATATTCGAACTGTTTGCTGAGCAGTCTATCGGCCTTTTCGACCTGTCCGCAGGTGAAAATGGTCTTTTTGACCCCTGCGCGGGCGCGACGCCTGCTGCTACGCTTGAGCAGTGCGCCAATACAGGGGTGACGCCTGATCAGTATGGCAATATTGCCGACAACCCGGCAGGGCAGTTCAATAATTTTGGCGGGGGTAACCCGAACCTCGAGCCCGAAGAATCCGATACCTACACGGTCGGTTTCGTGGCCACGCCTTCCTTTATCGACGGTCTCACCGTCTCGCTCGACTATTTCGATATCGAGGTGGAAGGCTTTGTGGGTACGGTGCCGGAAACGCTGGCGCTGGACACCTGTCTTGAAACGGGTGATGCGTTCTTCTGTTCGCTCATCAATCGCGGCAATGGTGGGACGCTCTGGGCCAGCCAGACCGGCTTCGTCACGGCGACCGCGGTGAACACAGGGTCCTTGGCTACCTCGGGTGTCGATCTTCTCGGCAGCTACAGCTATGACGCTGGCGAGTATGGCCAGTTCGCCTTCGACTATGTCGGCACCTGGCTGGAATCGCTCGAAACCGAGCCGCTGCCGAACCGCCCGTCAGAAGAGACCTATGACTGTGTTGGTCTTTATGGCGGCAATTGCGGCGCTCCGAACCCGGAATACCGTCACAAGACCAGCGTGACCTGGATTCCGACCAACGGGAAGTTCTCGGTGACGGGCACCTGGCGTTATTATGACGAGGTGAATGTTTCGCAGTCCTCGAGCCAGCCGGCGCTTTCCGGTTCGTTCTCGGCAATCAACGAGACGCTGGACGCCCAGAACTATCTGGACCTGTCGGGCCGTTACGATCTGTTCGAGAACACGGTGGTGCGTGCGGGTGTGAACAACATCCTCGACGAAGATCCGCCGCTCTCCTCGATCGTGGGTACTGCGCCGGGTAACGGCAATACATACCCGCAGATCTATGATGCGTTCGGTCGTTACGTCTTCCTCGGCGCCACGGTGGACTTCTAGGTCCCTGTCAGCCGACAGATGCAAAAACGGGAATGGCGGGCCTTTCAGGTCCGCCATTTTCTTTTGGTTCTCGTGACTTGGCCAGCCGGCTGCCAGGCGTCCGGCTGTTTGTCTCAGCCCGCCATCCAGCGCGCATAGATCGCGGTCGGCAGGAGCCGGTCGGACCCCTGCTGCGGGAGCGCCATTTCGCCCGCCTCGATCCGCCCGCCCAGGCCGGCGACGCGATCATTGAGGGCTTGTGCGAGGGCAAGATAGGACAGGCGCACGGCATAGGCGGTGAGGATCACGAAAAGCGGTCGCTCACTTAGAAGAGCGCGCACGCCATCGAGCAGGTCCGGCAGGCCTTCCTCAAATCGCCAGGTCTCATTCTTCGGGCCACGGCCGAATTTCGGCGGGTCGAGAATGATGGCGTCATAGTGGTTGCCGCGCCGCTGCTCGCGGGCGATGAATTTCATCGCATCATCGGCGATCCAGCGGATGGTACGATCCTGCAGGCCCGACAGCGCCTGGTTGTCCTTGCCATAGCCGTTCGATTTCGGGCTGGCATCAAGATGCACCACTTCGGCGCCTTCTGCCGCGCAGGCCAGCGACATCATCCCGGTATAGCCAAACAGGTTCAGCACGCGCACCGGGCGGCCTGCGCTGCGTATCCTGTCGCGTGCGAAGGCCCAGTGAACCGAATGTTCCTGGAACACGCCGACATGGCGAAAGGGTGTGCGCCGTGCGTTGAAATGCAGGTCGCGCCAGGCCATCGGCCAGGTTTCGCGCGCCTGTGGAGATGCCACTTCCCATTGTCCGCGCTCATCCTCGCCGGATCTGGCATCGAACACTGCGTCCGCGCGCCATTCCGAGAGGGGGCGGGCCGGCGACCAGAAGGCCTGCGGATCGGGGCGGTCAAGGACCTGATCGCCGAACCGTTCGAGCTTGCGACCCTGCCCGCTGTCGAGCAGGGCATAGTCGGCCCAGTCATCGGCGATCAGCAGCCGGGTCTCGAAACTCATGAGAAATCCCTCTGGCGCCAGGCTTCATAAGTCATGATGGCCGTGGCCTGGGCGAGATTGAGACTGTCAGCGCCGCCACGCATGGGAATTCGCGCGAGCGTGTCACAGACCGCTTCAATGTCGCCGGGCAGGCCCGATTGTTCATTGCCCATCAGGATGACGGCTTTCGGCGCGTAGATATCACCATCATGACGCACCGTGCCATTCATGCTGGCCGCTATGAGCCGCGCGCCCTGTTTGCGGCGCCATTCGTCGAGTTCGGTAAAGTCTGCCTTCGCGAATGGCATGTCGAACAATGAGCCCATTGAGGCGCGCACAGCCTCGACGCTATAGGGGTCGCAGCATTGCCCTGTGAGGATGATGCCGGCTATGGCGGCGCAGTCGGCGGTGCGCAGTATGGTGCCTAGATTGCCCGGATCGCGCACCTCGTGCAGCGCAATCCATAGGAGGGCGCCGGGCTGGGCGAGTTCTTCGAGTCGGCGTGTTCTTTGAGCAAAGGCACCGATGACGGCCTGAGGATTGTCCTTGCGGGCAATCCGGCTGGCGAGCTTCTCGGAAACCGACACGATGCGTGCGCCACTGTCGCGGGCGCAGCGGACAAGGTCGCGGACATAGGGGCGCTCCGCCGCTGCTTGCGAAATCACAAGCGTGTCCAGCGCCCAGCCATTGGCGAGACCTTGCGAGACGAGGCGTACGCCTTCCGCAAGGAAAAGACCGGTTTCGTGGCGTTCCTTCTTCCGCTCAAGTCCCCTCAGGCGCTTGATCAGTGGGTTGGACGGGCTGGTAATCGCTTCCATGGTTCCCTTGTATGCTGCGGAACTGCCGGCCCTGTCTTGCCGCCATGCAATGATTGGGGCATGGCTTAACCTTGTTCCTGGCCACAAAGCCGAATGAGAGGGGCTCGGTATGAGGCTATTCGACAAGCTGGTTGCCTTTCTGGCAGCCATAGGCCTGTTCGGGCTGTGTGTTTACGTGTTTCTTCACATGCCGCAAATCGAAAACGGGGTCGAGACGCGGCTGCACGCGCAGGCTGAGCGCGCGCTTGGCGCAGACCAGATTGGCTGGTTGAAGATCGAGATGGACGGTCAGGTGGCGCAGCTCAGCGGCACCGGCCCGTCAGACGCAGCAGCCGCCGACGCTGCGGCGCGCGTCTTGCGCTCATCAGGTGCGGGAGGTCCTGCCTTTGGCGGTGTCACCCGGGTCGAGACGGATTTCGAGATCTCTGCGCCGGTTTCTCCCTTCGTCTTCGAAGCAGTGCGCACTGATGACGGTCGCCTTATTCTCGATGGCCATATGCCGACCGAGGAGGCGCGTTCGCAGGTGGTGTCAGCGGCGCAGGCAATTGGCGATGGCGGCGTGGTTGATCGGCTTCAGGTCGGCGCCGGTACGCCTGATGCAACATTCGCGGACATCGCGCGTGATGCCGTCGGATATCTCGGAAGACTGGAAACGGGCCGCGCCCGTCTTGCCGATACGCGGCTGACCGTCAGCGGGATCACCATGACGCAGACCGGCTATGACGAAATCTCTGCGGCCGTGGACAATCTCAGGCCGCCCTATCGCGGCGAATCCGACCTGCGCGGCCCCGGGCACTGGTTCGCCCGGCATGTGGGCGAAGGCCTGCTTGTCAAGGGACGCGTCAATAGCCAGGCCGATCGTGCAGAATTCGTCGACATCGCACAGTCCAATTATGACGGTCAGGTGATCGATGAGATGCAGGTGGCCGCTGACGGACCGAAGGACTGGACAGACGGTGCCCGGCGCGGACTGCCGCATTTTGCCCGCTTCCGTTCGGGCCGCATGACATTCGCACCTGACGAGAAGGGACGTGAGTTCAGTTTCGAAGGCGAGGCGGCCGGCAGCACACTTGCCTACCTGGCCGAAGACATGGCCGGCTATGCGGGGCCTTTCAGTATCAGTCTTGCCGCGCAGGAAGTTGATATAGACGTAGAGGAAATTGCCGGAATCGATTTCGGCTCCGACCCTCGTGGCGCCTGTGAGGCAGCTTTCGCCTCGGTTCTGGATCGAAACGCGGTCAACTTCGCGAGCGGCAAGGCCGATATTACCCGCGACAGCGGCGCAACCCTGGACAAGCTGATGGCGGTCGCGGGGCGCTGCCCCCCGGGCCTGATCTTCGAGGTTGGTGGACATACCGACAGTGCTGGTGATGCAGCCTTCAATACCTATCTGAGTGAACTGCGGGCTGGGGCTGTGGTGGATTACATGATCTCGCGCGGTTTTGAGGGTGACCGGCTGAATGCAGTCGGTTATGGACCGGATGAGCCGGTTGCGGACAATCGCACACGAGAAGGGCGGGCAGCGAACCGCCGTATCGAATTCAAAGTTCTAGAACGGAGCGAATGATGGCCTGGCTCAGTCTTCACATTTGGATGCTTCTGGCCGCAGCAGCCCTGCTCGGTCTCTTTTTCGGTTTTGCCATTCGCGGTTTGATGCTGCGTGGCAAACTGCGCCGCGCTGAAGTCGAGCGCGACATGTCGGCGCTGGAGCTGGAACAGGCCAAGACCGAGATTGAAGCGCTTTATGCCGCTCAGCGGCGGGCCGGTGCGCCAGATGAGGCCCTGCAACAGCAATTGCGCGAGCGCGAAGAGGCCGTCCAGCGCCTGGGCAACGAGTTGAAATCTGCGAAGGCCGAGTTGCAGCAACTCTCCGATGGCGGCGGACATGCGGCCATGACTGGCGGTGCGGCGATTGCCGGAGCGGCTGTCGGTGCCGTGGCGGGGTCTGCGGCGACCGGCGCCAGCGATGGTGAGAACAGCCAGGAACAGCTGGAATGGCGCAACCGTTACCTGGAATCGCGTGTGCGGCGGCTGGAGGAAGACCTGCGCAATTCCAACGCGCCGGCCGAACCGTCTGTCGGTTCGGCGATGGCTTCAGCAGATAGTCCTGTTGAAGCTGATGCTTCCGAAGCGACCGAGATGGACAAGCTGCGCTGGCAGAACAATTATATGAGACAGAGACTGTCGGTTTTTGAGGATAAGGCCGCGCGGGCGTCGAATGTATCATCCGCCCAGGCGACAAAGGGAAGTCAACAGGAGACACCCGACGAGGAGCTGGCGCGGCTTCGCTGGCGTAACCGGTATCTCGAAGGCCGCCTGGCCTATCTTGAGGAAGGGCAGGCCGCTGATAACGGTCCAGAGGCGGGCGCCGTGACCACGGCAGCGGCTGGCTCTGTTGCTGCAGTCGGTGCCGCGACCGCGACTGAGACTGTCGCACAGGCCGTCAGTGAGGCCGCGTCGGTTGAGGAGGTGCAGGACACCCCGGCTGCACCGGAACCTGCCGCCGAACCCGAGCCAGACGCGTTCACCAATCTCACCCCGCCCGCCGTGCCATCGGAAGAAGAGGCTGCGGGCGAACCGTCTGACCCTGTGTCAACCGATGCCGGCGGCGCCAATGATGCGACCGAGCCAGTCCCAGTTCAGTCAGGCGAAGCTGAACCCGCCGGTTTGGGGCCGGCCGATGCGGAGCCTGTTGAATCTGGAGCCGCAACAGTAGAGACCGCAGCTGAGCCTTTGGTGGAGGATGCTGCGCCGGAGGATCCCGCGCCGGTGGAACAGCCGTCTTCGCTCATCGAGCCTGCTCCCCCTCAGCACCCGGCCGACCAGATGTTGCGCGACCTTGATGCGCAGGACGCAGAAACCGCCGACGAGCCGGGGGCGAGTGATTCCGAGTCTCTTGCGGAAGAACCGCCGGCCTCACCGGATGTAGTTGCGGCGGAGACCGAGCCAGAGATTGCCGGCGTCGACCCGGTGCGTCCGGAAGGTTTGGCATCGCGGCCCAAGGATGGAGGCGACGACCTCACAGAGATTGAAGGGGTCGGCCCGCGTTTGCAGGAAGTTCTCAACAGTCTGGGTATCTGGCATTTCGAGCAGATCGCGGACTGGGATGAGGCCAATGCCAGCTGGATCGATCAGGAGCTGAATTTTTCGGGCCGGGTCGCGCGCCAGGACTGGGTGGGGCAGGCTCGTCGTTTGCTCTCACAGACGTGAGCTTTCGTTCACGCTGAGTTCAATCGTTTGATGAGAAGTTAACCTTGAGTTAAACAATGATGGGTCCGGGACTTGCGAGCGCAAGGCATTCGGCGGGCGACAGGGCGAGGAGAGCGAGCGAATGACTGAACGGATCAAGTTTGATGGGGCGGTGCTGAAGGATGCGCCTGAAATCAGGCTGTCACGGCGTGGGATCATCATGGGTCTTGCCGCTGGCACGGTGTTTCCGATCCTGACCAGCTGCACGACCAACCCCTATACCGGTGAGCAGGAACTCGCTTTCATGGGTGAGCAGCAGATCGCGGCCATGGCGGCGACCGCCTGGAGCGACATGAAGGCCCAGACGCCTCAGACCTCCGACCCGCGCTTGCGTAATTCTGTCCTGCGCACATGGAACCGGGTCGAGAAAGCCACGCCGAAGGCGGGCGAACAGTGGGATGTTGCTGTCTTCGACACAGACGATGTCAATGCTTTCGTCATGCCCGGTAATCGCGTCGGGGTGTATCGCGGCATGGTCGAACTGGCGGAGAATGACGACCAGTTGTCATCGGTCCTGGGCCATGAGGTCGGCCATGCTGTCTACCGTCATGCCAATCGCCGCATGTCGCGGGCCATGCTCGCGCAAGGGGCTCTGGTCGCCGGGCAGGTCGCCGTGGCGTCTTCCGAAGAGCTCCAGCAATATGGCCAGATGATTGGCGCGCTGGGCGGTGCGGCGATGCAGTTTGGTGTAATCCTGCCCTATAGTCGGCAGAGCGAACTGGAAGCCGACAAGGCTGGCGTGGATTATATGCACAAGGCCGGTTTCGACGTGAAACAGTCGGTGCGCCTCTGGGAGCTGATGGACCAGAAGAGCAAGGGCCAGCGCCCGCCGGAATTCATGTCGACCCATCCCGACCCGGCCCGCCGGGCCCAGGAATTGCGCCAATATATCAATGCGCGTGGCTATGCGCTGATCTAGGGCGCAATACGCCCTGGTTTCGGTTGCTGACAGATCTCCGATCGACGAAGGCCCGGCCGGTTCGGTGCGGGCCTTTTTCTTGCGCACGTAAATGCTGATTGGGCTGTATTACTTCTATACGCGCTGGCGAGCGAGCTCAGCCGGTCTTTGGTAGTTCCCAAATAACCTGTCATAATGATGAAACAAACAGACCGGGACCATTTGGGATGTTCCGGCAGGGGCGGAGGGGAAATGCCATGCCGAGACCAGTAGGTGTCAGGAATCACGATTTCGAGGTCAAGCGGCAGGCGCTGATCGACAGGCTTTGCGATTTCGCGCTCGAGACTGACCTGCACCGGCCATCATTGCGAAGATTTGCCCAGGCGGCCGATGCCTCGGAGCCGACTCTCCGGCATTATTTCAAGGACCGCCAGGGGCTTGTGCTCGCGATCTTGCAGTGTTTCGGTCGGCGACTGGCTGCGGCTGCGCCATCATATGATGCCACGTCGGGTAAGGATTCACCGATCAATCTGCAATTGGCCGGATCGCTTTCCGGCCTGCGCGAGCGGGCCGAGATCCGCGCCCATGCCTTCGGGCTGATCGAAGGGCTGGCCGATCCCGTGGCGGGTGAAGCCTATCTCGAACATGTTCTTGAGCCGGCCCTGCTGGCCATGCAGTCCCGCTTGAATGAAGGGATCGCGCCGCAGCGATGTTCCGGTCCGGTCCTGAGAGCGGCCAGCCTTGCGGCTCTGGCACCGCTTATGATGATGGTGCTGCACCAGGACCTGCTTGGCGGCAAGCCGCGATGGGCAATCGATGAGGCCTGCACGCTCGATCAGGTCTGCGCCGGGCTGACCGCCAGTCTGGGCGCTCAGCCGGCCTGACGCGCCGG
Organism: uncultured Hyphomonadaceae bacterium; assembly: GCA_964415675.1. GTDB lineage: Bacteria > Pseudomonadota > Alphaproteobacteria > Caulobacterales > Hyphomonadaceae > UBA5336. Next base: position 28,226 of record CAYQBG010000020.1, on the reverse strand, counting down.
GTCGAAAGCGCCGCCCTTGAGCACAAACCGCCGGTCGCAATATTTGCACTCGACAAAGCCCTCGTCGCCCATTTCGTACCAGACAATCGGATGGCCCAATGCGCCTCCGCCTCCATCACAGGAGACGCGATGGTCCTCGACACGGATGGTTTCCGGCGGATTGAGTGGGTCGAGAGGGTGGGTCATATGTGTTCGATCCTGGATCGCGAATTGTCGGTATCCAGTATTTGTGCTCAGCATGGGCGTCAATCCATGTCCGTACGGATGCCGGTGCGCTGCGGTTCTGCAGGAGTGCCTGGTATCTGTCCCAGAACGTCCCGGGAGCCCCACGCGATGACGGTGATGACCGCCGAACTGCCTGATTATGCAATCGAAGTGTCAGGTCTGGACAAGACCTATGCCGCGTCCGGCAAGATGCCTGAGAAGCGCGCTCTGAAGGGCATTGATCTTGCCATTCCCCGAGGGTCGATCTTCGGCCTGCTCGGGCCGAACGGCGCCGGCAAGTCGACCTTTATCAATATCCTGGCCGGACTGGTGACCAAGACGTCGGGCGCGGTGCGGATCTGGGGCATGGATATCGACCAGTATCCGCGCGCTTCGCGAGCCGCCATCGGCGTGGTCAATCAGGAAATCAACATGGACCCGTTCTTCACGCCGATTGAAGCGCTGCAACTGCAGGCGGGCTTTTACGGCGTGCCAAAGCGTGAGCGCCGGTCCCTGGAAATCCTCAAGGCGGTCGGCCTTGATGACAAGAAGGACGCCTATGTGCGCCAGCTTTCAGGCGGGATGAAGCGCCGGCTGATGGTCGCCAAGGCTCTGGTGCACAATCCGCCCGTGCTGATCCTTGATGAGCCCACGGCTGGTGTGGATGTCGAATTGCGCCGCTCGCTCTGGGAATATGTGCGCGAGCTGCATGCGCGCGGAACGACGATCATCCTTACAACGCACTATCTCGAAGAGGCCGAGGAACTTTGCGACGAAATCGCCATCGTCAATCATGGCGAGATCATTGCCTGCGAGCCGACGCCGCAGCTCCTGCGCCGGCTGGACCGCAAGACGCTGACAATCTTTCCGCGCGAGGCGCTGAGCGCGGTGCCGCCGGAACTGTCAGATCTCGACGCGGCGCTGCGGCCCGATGGCGCGCTGGCGATCCATTTCCGAACCGGGGAAACGGGGATTGGCCGCCTCCTGGAGCAGGTGCGTGCCGCCGGTGTCGGCATTGACGACCTCGCGACGGAGGAACCTGATCTTGAGGATGTGTTTGTCGCGCTGACCAGTGATCCGGCTTGATGAAGGCGGTGTCTCGCGTAAATCTGCGCCTATGGAGCCTTCACCCGAACTGTCCTATGCGACCTATTTCAGCCATCCGGTGAGCCGGGCGGTGGTGCGCACGGTCGAGCGGCTGTCGGGACAGCGCGAGATCAAGTCGCTCTATGACCTCTACCGCGCGGAACTTGCCGCCGACACGCCCTTCTGGGAGGCTGCGGTCAGGCTGCTGGACCTGGATGTGCGCTATAGCGAGGCGCGACTTGCCCAAATGCCGGCCGAAGGGCCGCTGGTCGTGGTCGCCAATCATCCCTTCGGCGTACTGGACGGGCTGACCATCTGCTGGCTGGTGTCCCAGCTGCGCGAGGATTTCCTGATCCTGACCAATTCGGTGCTGATGGAGGCGCCCGAGGCGCGGCCCTATCTGGTGCCGATCGATTTTTCCGAGACCCGGCAGGCGCGCGAGACCAATGTGGCCAGCCGCAAGCGCGCCATGGCGCATCTCGGGGCGGGCGGCTGTGTCATCGTGTTTCCCGCCGGCGGGATTTCCACCGCCAACCAGCCCTTCGGCGCCGCGATAGACGACACCTGGAAGCCCTTCACGGCCAAGCTGATCTCGGCCTCCGGCGCGCATGTGACGCCGATCTATTTCGAGGGGCAGAATTCGCGCCTGTTCCAATGGGCGAGCCATCTCAGCCTGCAGCTGCGGCTCGCCTTTGTGTTTCGGGAGGTCAAGCGGCGCATGGGCACGCCGATTCCGGTCCATATCGGCGAGACGCTGAGCCCGCAGGCGCTGCAGAGCGCCGGCAAGCGCGCGCAGCTGATGGCCTTCCTGCGCGCGGCCACCTACGGCCTCGCCCCGCCCGACTGGCAACGCCGCATCGCCCGCGCTGAAGCGAGACAGACGGAGAAGGCGCTGTGACGCTGCGCGGGGGGGAGGGCGGAAGCAGCTCTTGATTGGTACACCAAGAACAATATAAGAACATTCCTTGCTGGAATTGGCCGGTTATTGACGCCACTCAGCTAACTTGGGTGGGAAGGAGGGTGGCCAAACTGACCGAGTCACCGCAGGAGTTATCTCTATGAAATCTATCGAACTATTTGCTGGCGCTGGCGGCCTCGGCATAGGGCTGCACCGAGCAGGATTTACGCCTCTCGAAGTTGTCGAGTGGGACCGCTGGTGTTGTGACACCTTGCGCGAAAATACGGCGCGACAGGCCTCTGACGTGGCAGAGTGGAACATCACTGAGGGCGACGTTCGGGACATAGATTTCCGTCCATACGAGGGTCGTATTGACCTGGTTTCGGGCGGTCCCCCTTGTCAGCCATTTTCACTTGGTGGCAAACATGCAGCTTTCAACGACGAGAGAGACATGTTCCCCCAAGCTATCAGGGCTGTGAGGGAGTCCAAACCACGGGCGTTCATCTTTGAGAACGTGAAGGGATTAACGCGAGCTGCGTTCAGTAACTACTTTGATTATATTCGCCTTCAGCTTGAGCATCCTGATATAAAGCAGAAGAAGAATGAGGACTGGCGAGACCATTTCGCCAGAATAGAGCGTCATCATACATCAGGCTCTCGAAGCGGCCTCAATTATCGGGTGGTTACGCGCCTGCTCAATGCGGCAAATTATGGCGTGCCACAGAAACGTGAGCGGGTATTCTTTGTAGGCTTTCGCGAGGATCTGGGGATCGAATGGAACTTCCCGGACCCGTCACACTCGCAGGATGCGCTGCTTTGGGATCAGATATTCGGAGATTATTGGGAACGGCTTGGTGTTGCCAAAAAGGAACGCACACTGACGGAAAGGATGAAGACGCGAGTGCGAAAGATCGCCGACCGGCCAGACACTTTAGCGTGGAAGACCGTTCGAGAAGCCTTGGTGGATTTACCCGATCCCGAGTTTAATCCGACGAGAGCAACGTTATTTGCCGATCATCGGTTCCAGCCCGGAGCAAGGTCTTACAAGGGACACACCGGAAGCCCCTATGATGAACCTGCGAAAACACTAAAGGCGGGGGTGCATGGTGTGCCCGGCGGTGAAAACATGCTCGCCCGCACCGATGGGTCAGTACGTTACTTCACGGTGCGCGAGAGCGCGCGATTGCAGACATTTTCGGACGACATCGTTTTCCATGGGGCGTGGTCGGAAACTATGCGTCAGCTTGGAAACGCTGTGCCCGTCAGCTTAGCGCGAGCAGTCGGCGCGAGCGTGGCCAAGGAGCTTGAAGCCGCCTAATGCCGACTGATCCGTACAACCCACTCGAGAAGATCAATTTGGCCCAATCGATCGGGACCGCGCTTCTTCGGTGCACGGCAATTGGCATGAACGATCTCGAACCCTTTAACGGGGCTGGTGTCTACGCGATATATTATTCAGGCGACTTTCCCCCTTACGGCCCATTGAAAGAGGCGAATGCCGGTGGCAAGCTTCAGCGACCAATTTATGTGGGTAAGGCGATACCTGCGGGTGGGCGGAAAGGTGGATTGACAGCTGACGCCTCGATTGGCCGGTCACTTTTTGGGCGTCTGACGAAGCACGCTTCGTCAATTCGGTCTGTGAACAACCTTCGAGTTGACGATTTCTCAGCGCGATATCTGATCGTCGATGACATATGGATCCCGTTGGGTGAAAACATGCTGATCGAAACATATCAGCCGCTTTGGAACCGCGTTATCGATGGCTTCGGTAATAATGATCCGGGAGTTCGCCGGGCAACCCAATATCGTTCACCTTGGGATGTTCTGCATCCTGGTCGGCCATGGGCGGACAAGCTCGCCGAAAATCCATTGACCGAGCCGGAGCTTGAACAAAGGATAGAGGCTCACTTCAGAGGCGCTGCGGTTCCTGAGGTCGACAGTCGCGACGACTAACAAAATCATTATGATTGATCCTTTTCGGGTGGAGTCCGATGTTGTTTTCCCCGCATTCGAGGTGGGCATTAGGCGACCAAGACACTCTACTCGCCAAGACCGTGAGAGTTCCCATTCTCTGTGAAGGCTGACAGATCGCGGCGTCCGGGTTAGGCTCCCTCCCATGGCTGATACCGAAACCGTCACGGATGTGAAATCCGCTGTCCGGGCGCTGGCGCCGGGCATTCATTCGCGCGCGGCTGAGATCGAGGACGCGCGGCGATTGCCGGTCGACATTGCCGGCGATCTGGCCCGCGCCGGCGTCTTCCGAATGGTGACGCCGGCCTATCTCGGCGGGCTGGAGTTTTCCCCGGCCGAGATCGTCGAGACGGTGGAGATCGTCGCGGCGGCGGATGCCTCGGCGGGATGGTGCACCATGATCGGCGCGACGACGGCGCTGAACGCGGCCTATATGGACCGCGAGACCGCCGCCTCGATCTATTCCGATCCGAATATCATCACTGGCGGCGTGTTTGCGCCGATGGGCAAGGCGCGCGACGAGGGCGACCATTACCGCGTCACCGGGCGCTGGCAGTGGGGTTCGGGCTCGGCCAACTGCACCTGGCTGTGCGGGGGCTGCATGGTGTTTGAGGGCGAGGAACTGCGCCGGCTGGAGAGCGGGGCGCCGGACAACCGGATGATGGTCTTCCCCGCCGAGGAGGCCGAACTCATCGACACCTGGCATGTGATGGGGCTGAAGGGCACCGGCTCGGGCGATATTGCCGTCAGTGATATTCGCGTGCCCAAGCCGCGCTCGGTCTCGCTGGTGGCCGACAAGCCGGTGGCGGAGGGGGCGCTTTACGCCTTCCCGGCTTTCGGCCTGCTCGCGCTGGGCGTCTCCTCGGCGGCGCTGGGAAATGCGCGCGGGGCGCTTGATGCGTTCAAGTCGCTGGCGCTGGCCAAGAAGAACCAGGGCTCGGCGCGCACGCTGGCTGAGCGGTCCACGATCCAGGCGGAGATCGCGCAGGCCGAAGCGAGCTGGCGGGCGGCGCGGGCCTATCTGTTCGACGAGATCGGCCAGACCTGGGAGGTGGCGACCGCAACCGGCGAAATCCCGATGGAGCGGCGCGCGGCGCTGCGCATGGCCTGCACCTTCATGACGCGCACCGGGGCGGAGATCTGCCGCATCTGCTATGATCTTGGCGGCGGCGCGGCCCTGTTTGAGGCAAGCGAGCTGCAACGGCGTTTCCGCGACGGCCATGCCATGACCCAGCATATCGTCACCGCGCCGTCGACCTGGGAGCTGACCGGGCGCATACTGATGGACCAGCCGACAGACGGCGCCATGGTCTGAGCCGGCGCGCCTCTGTGTGATCCATGCAACAGGTGCAAAGATGGCGCGCGCGCACATCCTGCATCGCCGCCTTGCAAGCGCGCGCCCGGCACCCACATAATCCGCGAGGCCCGAGGGGCAAAAGGCAGGCAGTCAGGCGGCGTTCCATACTCATGAGCAAACGCGACTATTATGATATTCTCGGCGTTTCGCGCGATGTCGATGAAAAAGCGCTCAAATCGGCTTACAGAAAGCTGGCACTCAAGTTTCATCCCGACCAGAATCCCGGCGACGCGGAAGCCGAGGCGAAGTTCAAGGATGTCGGTGAGGCCTATGCCGTCCTGTCCGATCCGGAAAAACGCGCCGCCTATGACCGGTTCGGTCATGCCGCCTTTGAGGGCGGGGGCGGTGGCCCTGGCGGCGACCCGTTCGGCGGCGTGGACCCGGGAGATATTTTCGAGAACATCTTCTCGCAGGTGTTCGGCGGCGGCTTTGGCGGAGGACGCCGGCGCGGCGGCCCGGCCCGCGGCTCCGACCTTCGCTATGACATGGAAATCTCGCTGGAAGAATCCTTTCGCGGCAAGGATGCGACGATCCGGGTTCCGACCATGGTCAGCTGCGGCACGTGCGACGGCCTGGGCGCCGAGCCGGGCACGTCACTGGAAGCGTGCGACACCTGTGGCGGAAATGGCCGCGTGCGCGCCCAGCAGGGCTTCTTTACCGTAGAGCTGACATGTCCGCGCTGCTCAGGCCAGGGAAAGGTCATCCCGAACCCTTGCAAGACCTGCGGCGGCGGAGGCCAGGTGCGTGAGGATCGCGAACTGGCCGTGAAGATCCCGCCGGGCGTCGAAGGCGGGATGCGTATCCGGCTGGCCGGGGAGGGCGAGGCCGGGCAGCATGGCGGGCCACGCGGCGATCTCTATATCTTTGTCGATGTGGCCGAACACGATATTTTCGAGCGCGATGGGCACAATCTCTACTGCCGCGCGCCCGTGCCGATGGCGACTGCGGCGCTTGGCGGGCAGATCGAAATCCCGACAATTGATGGAGGGCGCGCCCGGGTGACGATCCCCGAGGGCGCGCAAACAGGTCGCAAGCTGAGACTCAAGGGCAAGGGTATGCCGTCCCTGCGCAACGGGCATGGCCAGGGCGACCTTTATGTCGAAGTCTTCGTGGAAACCCCACGCAACCTGACGGGTCGCCAGAAGGAACTGATGAAGGAATTCTGCGACTGTTCGGGCGCCGACTGCCATCCCGAAAGCGAAGGATTTCTTGGCCGGGTTAAGAAATTCTGGGATGATCTGACCGACCTGGACGAGAAGCGCCCGCACTGACGCGGCGCGGTCTTGCCAGGGGCGTCAGCTCGCCTGGAACAATTTGAGGACATGCGCGGCCTGAACCCGCGTCTGTCCTTCCTGGACGGGGGCGCGCATCACGACCAGCCGGTGCCAGAATGGCCCCAGCATCTGCTCCATGGCATCATCCAGCGCCCAGTCGCGCCGGACTACCTGTTTCGCGGCAAGCTCCGCCATCAGCATGCGAAGCGGCATGCGCATATGTTCCTGCAACCATTGGCGCCAGGTCTCACCAGCATCGGAGTCATCTGCGGCCGCAATCAAAGCGGCGCGCAGGATCGCATGGCCCGCGCCGGTTCTGGCGGTGGCTTCCAGCGGCAGGAAGATGCCCGTCAGACGTTCCAGCGGGTCGCGGCCGTCAGTCGCGGGCTGCGGTAACAGTTCAAGCGCTGACTCCACACACATGGCGCCGATCGATGGCCACCAGCGATAAATGGTCTGTTTCGACGCCTTGGCGCGCTTGGCGACATTGTCGACGCTGAACTTTCGCCAGCCCTGTTCGGCGAGTTCGTCGCGCGTTGCCTCAAGAATGGCCGCGCGCGAAGTTTCGCTGCGCTTGGGGCCCTGCTTGCGTGTATCTGTCGTCATATACGACCCCCGATTGTCATTTGCCATCCTCCCCAGCTGGGGCTTTGATCCTCATAGACTGCAAGTGCATCAACACAAAGCCCTTGCCAGTACGTAGTGTACAGTTTCTACTGAAAATGTCATGGTGCGACAGACCGGTAAGCGGATAGACACGCCGAAACACAGAAAATGAGGTCAGAATGCCGGCTCTTGTTGAACTTCTTGCAGGCTATCGTCGTTTTCGCGAACGAAGCTGGGCTGTCGAGCAGCATTTCTACCAGGAACTGGGGGCCGGACAGCATCCAGGTGTGATGGTCATCGGCTGCGCGGACAGCCGGGTTGATCCGGCGAAGATATTCGATCTCGTCCCCGGCCAGGCGTTTGTCCTGCGCAATGTGGCCAATCTCGTCCCGCCTTATGAAGTCGGCGGTGGGCTGCACGGGGTCAGTGCGGCGCTGGAATTTGCGGTCAAGTCCCTGAGAGTCGCCTACATCATTGTTATCGGACATCAGGGCTGCGGGGGAATTCGCGCCGCCGTTGAGGCGGCGTCTTCAAATACAACAAGCGGCGAGTTCATTGCGCCCTGGGTCGAGATTATCGGCGATATTCGCGACAAGGTGGTCCGCGACCATCCGCAGGCGTCTCCTGACGAACTGGCGTCCCTTCTGGAGTTCGAAGCGATCAATGGTTCGCTGGAAAACCTGATGACATTTCCTTTCATCCGGGAAGCTGTCGAGACAGGCGGCTTGCAGCTGAGAGGCGGATTGTTCACGATAGAAACCGGAGAGCTCCACTGGTGCGACCCAGAGACACGTCGATTTGCGCCGATAGACGCCTAGTCTGACAGGGTTTTTCGCCACAAGGCATTCGGCGCGACCCGGCGCCGGCAGGCATTTAACCTATTGGGAGGGGCACTTGGACGTCGCAATCTCGACACTCCTGTCGCCGATCATCCTGTTCTTTGTGCTCGGCATGGGTGCGGCGCTTCTGAGATCGCAGATGTCGGTGCCGGAAGCCTTCTCGAAAGGGCTGGCCATCTATTTGATGATGGCGATCGGCCTGAAAGGCGGGATCGAGATGTCGAAAAACCCGCTGACCCTCGATGTGGCGCTGGTGCTGCTGGGCGCTGTGGTGCTGTCATTTACGCTTCCGCTGATTGCCTATGCCTTGCTGAGGCTGACCAGCAATCTCGACCGGACGAATGCCTCGGCCACGGCTGCGCATTATGGCTCGATTTCGATCGTGACCTTTGTCGCGGCGGGCGAAGCGGTGCAACTGTCCGGACTTGTCAGTTCCGGTCATCTTGTGGCTGCCGCAGCACTGATGGAAACGCCGGCCATCATTACCGCGCTGTTCCTGGCCCAGCGCGGCGCGGGCGCGGAAACGAGCGTGGCCGGATCGGAACGCGGCGAGCTGATCCGTGAGGTCCTTCTCAATGCGTCCGTTGTTGTCCTCCTGGGCGCGCTGATCATTGGCTGGATCGCCGGTGATGAGGGCACGCAATCGGTCCAGCCCTTTTTCACAGGCCTGTTCCAGGGCGTGCTTTGTCTCTTCCTTCTCGATATGGGGCTGAATGCGGGTCGGGGCCTGCGCCAGGGCTGGCGTCAGCTCGGCGTGGCGACGATCGGTTTCGGGATCTATATGCCGCTCGTTTCCGCGATGATCGCGGCCGGGGTCTGCTTCATTCTCGGGATGAGCGCCGGTGACAGCGCGCTTCTCATCACGCTCGCCGCGTCTGCGTCGTATATCGCGGTGCCAGCGGCGATGCGGTTGGCGCTGCCCAAGGCGACGCCGTCGATCTATCTGACATTGTCGCTCGGGGTCACATTCCCGTTCAATGTCACACTTGGCATTCCGCTATATATTTTTGTGGCGAAACTGGTTGCGGGCGGGGCCTGAGTGGGAGGATGCAGGATGCATGAGCGACTTCGAATCGAACTGATCATCGAGCGAATGGCTTACAAACGTGCCGGTCGCATCCTCGAAGAGGCCGGAATGACCGGCTATACCGTGATGCCGGCCTTTGCGGGTTTCGGAAATGGCAATCGCTGGAGTCGCGATACGGATATATCTTCGAGTTCGGACATGGTGGTGATGATATCCATCGGCAGCGAAGACCGCGTCAGTGCGGCGCTGGAAGAGATTCGCAGGCTTCTGGGAGACCATATCGGGATTGTCTCGACATCGCCTGTTTCGGTCCTGCGCCCGGATCGATTCTGACAGCGGGCCGGTCGGGTGCGAGCGCGCCGGCTGGTTCATTCAAGAGGGAGGGTAAGGTCCTGGAGCCCTATTTCCACTTCGACGGGCGCCGTGCCATTGCAACTGCGCATGGCGCCGGTCCCTGGGATCCGTCCATGCTGCATGGCGGCGCGCCGGCTGCTTTAATCGTACGGGTCCTCGAAGACCTGCCGAGCGCCGCGCCCATGCAGCTCACGCGGCTGACAATCGACCTGCAACGGCCCGTTCCGGTTGGCGAACTGATGGTCGAGACCGAGGTCATCCGCGAAGGACGAAACATCCAGACCGCGCAAGTCATCCTGACGGCGAATGACAAGACGGTTGTGCGCGCTAGCGCCCTGAAGATCCGCAAAGCCCAGCTCGACCTGCCGCCGGAGGCTGTCCTGCCACCCGCGCCGGCCCTTGCACCTGAAACAATCGGCGGCGAGCAGGGGTTTCGCCCGGAAGGGTTCAACAGCGCCGTTGTGATGCGCGAAGCGGAAGTGAGTGATCTTGGCGATGCGGCCAGGGCGGTCTGGTTCCGGGTTGACCGCCCCTTCTTCGCCGATAGTGAGACGACACCGCTCATGCGGGCCGCTGTCACCGGAGACTATTGTAATGGATTTGGTTCGCCGCTCGATTTCGAGAAGTGGACCTATATCAACGCCGACCTGACCCTGCATTTTGCGCGTCCGCCCGCAGGGGAATGGATGATGCTGGCGGCCAATTGCTGGATCGGCCCGGATGGGCGCGCGGTCGCATATGGCCGGCTCGCAGATTGCAACGGATATTTCGGCCGTGCCGCGCAGTCGCTTGTGATCGCGAGGCGCTAGCGCGTCAGATGGAAAAGGCCCGGCAGCTGTCGCCACCGGGCCTTGCCACATCGCTTATGCCTGTCCGGTCAGCCTTCACTTTCCGGCGGTTTGAACCCGCGGATTTCCAGAAGCGGGTCGATGCTCGGATCGGAGCCGCGGAAATTGCGGTAAAGTTCGTCGGCCGGCTTCAGCCCGCCGCTCTCATAGACCCATTTCTTCAGCTTTGCGGCCGTCTCCGGATCGAAGATATCGCCGGCTTCCTTGAACGCGTAGAAGCCGTCTGCATCGAGAATTTCCGACCAGAGATAGGCATAATATCCGGCCGAATAGCCGCCCGCGAAGATGTGCGCGAAATAGTTCGAGCGATAGCGCGGTTCGATCTCGTCGATCAGGCCGTAGCCTTCGAGCACCTCGGTCTCGAAGGCGCGTGCATCCTCGATCGCCATGGCTTCTTCATGAGACAACGAATGCCACGCCAGGTCGAGCAGGGAGGCGGCGACATATTCGGTCGTGCGGAAGCCCTGGTTGAAATTGCGTGCCTCGTTCATCTTGTCGATCAGCTCGGTCGGGATTGGCTCGCCGGTCTCGTAATGGGTGGCATACATGCTCAGCATTTCCGGCTGCCCGGCCCAGTGTTCAAGGATTTGCGCCGGGAATTCGGTATAGTCGCGCGGCCCGTCGACGCCGGAGAACTTCTTGTAGCGGATCTGGGTCAGCAGGCCGTGCAGGCCATGGCCGAATTCGTGGAACAGTGTCTCGACCTCGTCGAACCGCATCAGGGTGGGCTCTCCGGTCGGCGGCTTGATGAGGTTCATATTGTTCGTGATCACTGGACGCACCGTGTCGCCGCCGATTTCCGAAGCCCCGCGATAGCCGCTCATCCAGGCACCGCCGCGCTTGGAGTCGCGCGCATACATATCGACCATGAACAGGCCGAGATGTTCGCCGGTTTCCATGTCGGTGAGGTCGAACACCTCGACCACATCATTCCAGACTGGCGTTTCCACCTGTTCGAAATCGACCTTGAACAGGCGCCTGGCCATTTCGAAACTGCCCTCGCGAACCGCTTCCAGCTTGAAATAGGGCTTGAGCGCATTGTCATCGAAGGCATAGCGCGCCTGGCGCACCTTTTCAGCATAATGCCACCAGTCATGGCCGGCGAGGGTGAAGTCCTCGCCGATCATTTCCTGCATGTCGGCGCGCTCTTCCTTGGCCTGGGCGAGGCCGGGGCGCCAGACCTTGAGGAGGAATTCCTCGGCCTCTTGCGGGGTTTTCGCCATGCGGGTTTCGAGTGTGTAATGGGCATGGCTGTCATAGCCCATAAGTTCGGCGCGCCGGGCACGCAGCTGTGCGATCTCGATCAGCACCGGGCCATTGTCAAACTCGCCTTCGCTGGCGCGCAGGCGATAGCCATTAAAGACCTTCTCGCGCAGCTCACGGTTTTCCGACTGGGTCATGAAGGTTTCATAGACGGACCGGTCGAGTGTCACGACCCATTTGTCCTCGCCATCTACCTTGATGCCGCTCCGAAAATCCGGCGACAGGCCCGCGAGCTGGTCCTCTTGCGTAAGTTCCAGTTTGAAAGCCTTTGTGGATTTCAGCAGGTTCTGGCCGAATGTCGTGGTCAGGGAGGAAATCTGCGCGTTTATGTCGGCGACCTGCGCCTTGGTTTCTGGTGGCAGGTCCGCACCCGAGCGGACAAAATCTCGATGGGTCAGTTCGAGGAGCCTGGCATCCTGTTCGTCAAGATCGAGGTCCGCGCGGGCTTCCCAGACCGACTTGACCCGGTCCCAGAGCGCGGCATTCAGCATGATCGCGTCATATTCGCGCGTCAGCATCGGATAGATCTCGCCCTCGAGCGCTCGGATCGTGTCATTGCTTTCGGTGTTGGAAATGTTGCCGAAGACGGCAGTGACCTTGCTCAGCGTGCCGCCGGCCTGTTCCAGGGTGAGGATGGTGTTGTCAAATGTCGGCGCATCCTGTGTCGCGATAATCCCCGCGATCTCCTCGCGCAGGTCGAGCACGCCTTTCTTCACCGCAGGCATGAAGTCGTCCTCGGACACTTCCGAGAAGGGCGGCACGCCATAGGGCGTGTCCCAGTCGGCCAGCAGCGGGTTGCCGGCGATGTCGGCCTCATCCAGTTCGATCGCCGGAAGCGTGGCCTCGGGCTGCGCGGTTGCGGCCTCGGCCACGGTCTTGGCTGGGGTGTCTTTTTCGGCGCTCACGCCAGCCGGGTCGGTTGCGCCGCTATCGTTGGCGCTGCCACAGGCGGCAAGGGCAAGAAACATTGCAGACATGCTGGCGGAAAGCAGGAATTGGCGTTTCATCCGGGGCTCCTCGGTTTCGTTTGCCCCTTGATACACGCGGTTCGCACTCTCTTACCAGTGTTTACTGGAGTTTGGCGAGGCTCGTCAGCTCGAAATTGTCATCTAGATCGCGATAGACAGTGGCTTCGTAAATGCCGCGCGCGTTCTGCGATCCGCTCATTTCAATGCTATAGCGATAGTTCAGACCGGCGACGACTTGTGTTTCAAGCGTCACGGCCTCGACGAGCGCGCGGGTCGGATAGCGTTGATAGATCGCTTCCGTCGCGATGCTCAGCGCCGTCTTTGCGCCGTCTTCCTCCAGATCGCCTGTGCCATAGCCGCCCGTGACCATTTCGCCTTCAGTCTCGGCCACGGTTTCGAACCCTGCCGAACCATCGCCCGGCAAAGCCCCTGCCTTGTCCTGTTCATCCAGAAAGGCGGCGCACGCGGCAAGCCCGAAAGCGGCGGTGGCGGCAAAGGTGGCAGCGTATGAGGCCATGTAATCTACTCCAACTGCCCAGCCCGACGTGAACCATATTGGGATCGCGCTGCGTTGCAAGCCTCTGTCAGCGGTCAAGCCTGCGATGGCTGAACAGGCCCGGCTGGCTGACACCCACCGCGATATCGACAGCGCGCCACCAGGGCCCGTTTATCGCCCGCTCGATATCCTGAAACCCATTGACCGGACGGTTTGAAGGATGTGTGCGCACACGCTCAAGGATCACACTTTCGAGCCATTCACGGCGCACGAGGATCGACTGGTTCGACCAGTTGATGAAACGCGACCGGGTAAGCCAGTTGCCGCTCGCGCTCCGCGAGATGGCCTTTGGCTGGCGAATATCCGGGCAGGCTTCGGCATAGATGGCGCTGGCCATGAGCGCGCGCGCCTTGCCGGGCCGCAGCATGCGGCGCAGCCAGGCGCGCCAGGCGGGCGGGCTCGCGGGCAGGGCCGCACCGGGCAGGGGCTCGCGCACCGGGAAATGGGCGACATATTTGCCAAGCCGGGTGAATTTCTCGCCCGGGTCGCGCCGCGAGCGCATCCGGAAGATGGCCAGGTCGAGCGCCGCCATGTCCTCAAGGGCCGAGCCGATGGCGCGCGCGGCCGTCTCGCGCGTCTCGACCAGCGGGCAGTCATTTTCGAGTATCAGGAGGTGGTCTGTGTCGGTGATCCGGGCGAGCGCCTCGACCCCGCCGAAGATGCCGGTATTGGCCCGATTGCCATGGGCTTCAAGGCCGAACTCTGCGGCCAGCGCACGGTCTGCCTGCGAAATTTCCTGGAAATAGATCACCACTCGCCCGAACAGGGAGAACAGGTCCTCGCTGGCATAGGTCTGAAGCGAGGCGCGCAGCGTTTCCGGCGCGCGCCAGCTGAGGATGCCGAGCGTGACAGTCTGGAAGGGTGGGTTCAATTGCCGGGTCCGTGCATCGAGTGACTGTGTCCGGAGTTTCAAAGCGCGCGCCGGCCCCTGCGTCAAATCCCGAGGGGCGATGACATGGCGAACAGGCGCGTTATGGTGAGCGCAATAAAGCAGGCTTTGGGAGGCAGGCGCCATGAGCGAGACGATGAAACAGGTGGTCCTGGCGCGCTATTGTGACGGTGCGCCAGTGCTGGAGGATTTCCGCGTAGAGGAGAAACCGCTTCCCGAACCGCGCGAGGGCCAGTTCCGTGTCGCCCATGCATTCAACTCGGTTGATCCGGGCACGCGCTCGCGGCTTTCGGGCGGAGACAGCTACGCAGCCGCGCTGCCGCTGGGCAAGCCGGTTGACGGGTTTTCGGTCGGGACGGTCGATGCGAGCGAGAATGAGGCTTTCCCTGTCGGCACGAACGTCTTCTGCGCGGGCGGCTGGCGTACCCATTCCATCCAGACGGGCAAGGGCTTTATCGGCAAGGTTCCAGATGTGCCCGGTATTCCGCTCTCGCTCTGGATCGGTGTTCTGGGCGTGCCGGGGCTGACGGCCTGGTTCGGACTGAAGACGGTTGCGAAGTTCCGAGAGGGCGACGCCGTGCTGGTGACGAGTGCGGCAGGGCCGGTCGGGGCGACGGCAGGCCAGCTCGCCAGGTCGTGGGGGGCCTCGAAAGTTGTGGGCGTGGCCGGCTCGGATCCCAAATGTGCCTGGCTGAAGGATAAGGCCGGCTTCGATGCGGTGATCAATTACAAATCCGCGCCAGACCTGGACGCCGCCTTGCGCGAGGCCCTGCCGGATGGGGTGGACCTCCTCTTCGACAATGTCGGCAATGAGATGGTCAACCGCGTCCTGCCGATGATGAAGCTGAATGGCCGCATCTGTATTTCCGGCCAGGTGGCGGACTACAATCTCACGCCAGAAGAAACCCCCGGCATCGTCAACACAAAGCCCTTCATCACCCACCGGGTGAACATGGCTGGCCTGGTCGTGTTCGATTTCGCCCGCGAGTTTCCCGAAGCGCTGGATGGCATGGCGCGCATGATCGCGGCCGGACAGCTGAAATATGCCGAGGAGCGGTTTGAAGGCATCGAGGCGATGCCGGAGGCGTTTTGCGGCCTGTTCCGTGGCGAGAATTTCGGCCGGCGTGTTGTGGAAATCCAATAGCACCTTCGCTCAAAAAGAGGCCTCACCCTGAGCGGAGACGAAGGGCGAGGCCGGGCAGATCGCCCCATGGTTCGTCTCCGCTCACCATGAGGCCATTCAATATGACCCACACATTCGACATCACCGCGCAGCCCTATACCCGCTTCAAATTCTCCCGCGATGGGGCCGTGCTCACCGCCATCATCTCCGGGGCAAACCCGGTCAATGGCGTCGATGCGGCGATGCATGACGAGCTGGCCACCGTCTTCACCGACCTCCAGCGCGACGCCCATAGCGACATCATCATCCTGACCGCCGAGGGGCGCGCCTTCTGTGCGGGCGGGGATTTCGACTGGTTCAGGGAGCAGATCGAAGACCCGGCGAATTTCCGCGCCATCGCCTGGGACGCCAAGCGCATCGTCTCCTCCATCCTAGAAATGGAAAAGCCGATCATCTGCCGCCTGAACGGCGCGGCTGCCGGCCTAGGCGCGACCATAGCCCTCCTCTGCGACATCATCATCGCCGACGAGAAAGCCCTGATCGGCGACCCGCATGTGAAGGTCGGCCTTGTGGCGGGTGATGGCGGCGCGCTGATCTGGCCGCAGCTCATCGGCTATGCCAAGGCCAAGGAACTGCTGATGACCGGCGACCTGCTCACGGCAGCCGAGGCGAAAGAGCTCGGCCTCATCAATTATGCCGTGCCCGCAGGCGAACTCGATGCCAAGGTCGCAGAACTCGTGGCCAAGATCATGGCGAACCCGAAATGGGCGGTGCGCTGGACCAAATCCGTCACCAATATCCCGCTGCGCGCGCTCGCCGCCCAGCTCATGGACGCCTCGGTCGGCTGGGAGAGCGTGTCGAACTATCTCGATGACCGCCGCGAGGCGGTGAAAGCGACCATGGAGAAACGCGAGCCCGACCTGACCGGGAATTGACGGGGTGGGGCAGGGGTATTACATTTGATGCATGAGTAATACCGACGAGCGCAGCTACCGCCTCACCCGCAAGGGGCAGGTGACCATCCCCAAAGCCATCCGCAAGCATCTCGGCGTCTGCGAAGGCGAAGCCGTGCGCTTTGAGGTGGAGCCTGATGGCGATGTGGTTATCCGCAGGGCGAGCGTGCCGGAAGAGGCCGAAAGCTATGAAGAGCGCGTCAGGAAAGCCGTCGAATGGGCCAGAGAGAATGTCGACTGGGGCGGGATGACGGCCGACGAATACATCGAATTGATGTGCGACCGGGCTGAGGTCTAGGTGTACGTAGACACCAATATTCTGGTCTACCTCCTGCGGCCTGACACAGCGCATGGTCAGGCTGCATCGGCCGCATTCAGACGGCTTGGCGAGACACACCGTTTTCGTATCAATGACGTTGTGTTCGCAGAACTGGCGCCAGGCTTTCGTTCGGCGGATGATGTTGCGACGTGGCTGGAAACCCTAAACGTGGACCATCTACCATCGCCAAAAGAGGCCCTGTTTCGCGCCGCACTTGCATTCAGGAAGTATCGAAGCGCCGGGGGCATAAAGACGAGCCCGTTGCCGGATTTCTTCATCGGCGCCGATGCAGAATTCGCCAGCGTCCCGCTGCTGACAAATGACCGGGGTCGCTACAAGACATATTTTCCCGACCTGGAGCTGATCGCCCCATGAGCCTCACGCCACTCGTCCCCGAGCTCTATGTCAGCGACATCGCAAGAAGCCTCGAAATCTATACCGGCGTTTTCGGCTTCTCAATCGCCTACCAGCGGACCGAGGAACGCTTTGCCTATCTCGCAAGGGGTGGTGCCGAGCTAATGCTTGAACAGCCAACCCGTTCCTCCCGCACCTTTCTCGCCGCGCCCCTGACCCATCCCCGTGGGATCGGCATCAATCTGCAGATCGCGGCTACGGACGTGGAGGCCCTCTGCAAGCGGTGCCAGGACGCGGGTCTCAATGTCCTCCTCTCTCTCGAAGAGCGCTGGTATCGCCGGGGCGACACCGAGCTTGGCAATCGCCAATTTGTCGTCGCCGATCCGGACGGTTACCTGTTACGCTTCGCTGAAGACCTCGGCCAACGGGAGCTGACTAACACATGACCCACGCCTCATTCGCCCCCGAACCTAACCATGTCGCCGAGATCCGGCGCCAGCTCGCCCGCTGGGTTGGTGAGAAGATGCCGCGCGAGAAGCGCATCGCCTGGGACCGCGAGGCGAGCTGGGATCGCGCGCTCTTCCGCGAGATCGCGGAGATGGGGCTGATCGGGCTGACCATCCCGGAGGAATATGGCGGGGCCGGGCAGGACATCTATGCCGCCACCGCCGTGATCGAGGAGCTGTGCCAGGGCGGGCCGACCATGGCCGGGCCCTATATCCATGCCGCCTTCTATGGCGGAATGAATATCGGCGAGAACGGCACTGAGGCGCAGAAACAGCAATACCTGCCGAAGCTCGCGCGCGGCGAGATATTCTTCTGCTACGGCCTGTCAGAGCCCAATGTCGGCGGCGACCTTGCCAGTGTCGAGACCCGCGCGACCCGCGAGGGCGATGAGATCATCGTCAATGGCGCGAAACGCTGGTGCACCGGCGCGGACTGGTCAGATTATGTCTATTGCCTCGTGCGCACCGGCCCGCCAGAGGAGAAGCGCAAGAACCTCTCCTTCCTCATCATCCCCACGAATGCGCCGGGCGTGTCGATGCAGCCGCTGCACCATTCCAACCTGCGCTACACGGAGTCGATGGATGTCTATTTCGACAATGTCCGGCTTCCGCTGGATGCGATTGTCGGTGGCGAGGCGCAGTGGAACCGGGGCTTCCAGATGCTGGCCGGGCGGGCGCTGGATGTCGAGAAGATCGAGATCACGGCGGTCGCCTATGGCATCGCCCGTGCCGCGCTGCAAGAAGCCTGGGCTTATGCGCAGGAACGCGTGCAGTTCGGCAAGCCCATCGCCCAGCACCAGGCCATCCGCCACAAGCTGGTGACGGCGCGCACGAAGCTCACCGCCTGCCGCCACATGCTCTATCATGGCGCCTGGCTGGCCAATGAGGGACTCCCCTGCTCGCCGGAAACCTCCATGGCGAAATTGTACGTGGCCGATACGGGGGTCGAGATCGCGCTGGCCTGCCAGCAGGTGATGGGCGCTTATGGCCTGTCAGATGCCTGGGACATGGAACGCAATGTCCGCGACCTTCTCGGCATGCCGATTGTGGGCGGCTCAAGCGACATGCAGAAGAACAATCTCGCCGGCATGTGGCGGCTTTAGATGGCGAGGAAAAAAGGGGGCCGAAGCCCCCTTTGCAGATCAACGCGTGACGCTTGCGTCTGTCATGATGCCTGAAGCTGGTAAATCGCCTCGCGCAGGGTTTCGACATCGTTCGCTGTTTCAGGCCTTTCGGACAGAAGACGGGTGATCTTGCGAACCGCGTGGATCACGGTCGCATGGTCCCTGCCGCCAAAGGCATTGCCGATCTGCGGATAGGATTTCTCTGTCATTTCCCGGCACAGAAACATGGCGAGCTGGCGCGGATAGGTGATGCTCTGGGACTTGCACGGGCTGACGAGGTCGCTCTTGCTGACCCCGTAAACCTGTGTCGCGGCCCGCTTGATCATGTCCAGCGTGGGCGGGCGAAGCTCGCCTTCATGGCTGCGGATCACCCGGTCGAGCATCTCCATCGTCGGGGCCTCGGCGCCGATGCCTGCATCCATATAGAGGCTGGCGAGGACCCCGGTCAGCTCGCGGCCGGGCCCGCGCACCCGTTTGCAGATCCGCTCCACCATGGCCTCGTCAATAACGAAGCATGGGGCGGTCTGGCGATGCAATCCGGCATGCATGCGAATGATAGCCCGGCGCATATCTTCATCCGGCAGGCCAACCTCGACAGAAGCGCCGCCCTTCAGCTCACTCTTCAACCGCGGTGAGAAGCCGGTCAATTCGCCCGGAGCAGCATCCGCTGTCAGGACGACGAGGCCGCCATGGGCCGTCACCGCCCGAAGGCTGGCGAAGAATTCGCGGTCGGTACCCGGCGCATTGGCAATCCATTGCAGATCATCGATCAGCAACAGGTCGCCGGAACGCACCCGCATCTTCAACGCCCTCGTATCACGCTCTATCGCGCCGCTGACAAATTCCGTCTGGAATTCCTCGGCGCTGAGAAACACGACGCGCCGTCCCGACGGGCCGGACTCGACGGCTTGTTGCAGCGCGGTCATCAAATGGGTCTTGCCGGTGCCCTGACGCCCATAGAGCAGAACGATCCGCGCCGGCATTTCACCGCCATCGGCGATGTGGCGCATCAGCTGAGCGGCCTTTTCGTTCGACGGTCCGACAACCAGTGTCTCGAATGTCTGGTGTTCGCGGTCCCGCGAAATGCCGGACGGGGCGGCTTCATCTCCCGCAGGCGCCGGCTTCAACTCGCATTCCGCCCAGGGATCGGGCAGAAGGTCGGAAAACTCACGTCCTTGCGTGGCCCAGCATATCAGGCGGACCTGACGCTTGCGCGGATCATGAGCCCTCCAAAGTCGCTGGATCAGGCGCTTGTGTTCTCCATCGACACGGTCGAACATATAGCGTGACCTGGTGGCCAGAACCACAGAGCCCTCGACCTCCGCGATGAATCGGATATTCGCAATATAGCGTGCATAGTCATCTTCTGTGACCCGCATCGCCATGTCACCACGCGTACGTGCCCATATCTCCGGTGCGCCCACAGGCTGGTCCCCGCCAGTCATGTCCTGGGTGCCGGAATTGTCAGTGGGTGTATTGATGCCGTTTGTATCGCGCGAACCCATTTTGGACCTCGCCCCCTTCTCTTCTTCACGGTGCCTAATACGACCAACGATACACAAACACTGCCCCCCTCCCACCTATTCTGGCAGGTCGAAAAACGCTCCGATCAAGGACTAAATTCGTCGGTAGGAAGAAGCTAGCGAACCGACCTGAGACCCGCAACAGCAAAATTAACTCTGCTAACCTATCTTCGTCATTGACATGTTCGATGCTGCGGCGAGGCAATAAAAAAACCTATAAAAAACAATATTTTGAGGGCATATAAATGCGTTTTGTACTGCAGCGCAAAAAACAGTTTTGCATATGTTCCTGTCAAGAAAACTATTTGATCCGACCTGTGGATTTCGTTGTTTCCATTGCGGTGTGAGGCGGTGCGGACACTTGAGTTGCGCAATCGCATGACTGCGGCCGCGAATACGCACCGCCCAGCGGTTTTCGTCCGTGCAGCAGCGTATGTTGTCGGCCCCGGAAGGAGGCCGGCAATCGCTATGCATGTTCTTCAAAATCTTCGGGCTGCCGGGTTCCGCAGAACCAGGCGCCGGCTCAGGCCATCGACCGGATGCGACGGGAGAGACGCGAAATCTTTCGCGCAGAGGTGTTCTTGTGGATCACACCCTTTGTCGCGGCTCGCATGATCTCTGGCTGGGCGGCCTTGAAGGCCTCCTCGGCAACAGGCTTGTCGCCAGCATCAATCGCCTCTTCGACCTTACGCACATATGTGCGCATGCGCGAGCGGCGCGCTGTGTTGATTTCCGTGCGCCGCGCAATCTTGCGCACCATCTTTTTGGCGCTCTTTGTATTAGCCATTAAAAACTCCCGAGTGCCCCGCAGGACAAGATTGGCGGAGATACAGAATTGCAATGGCCGCGTCAACCGCCTGATCGCTATCCATCGCGGTAGGCATAAATCCTGTGACACCAATAGCCGTCACCATGGTCTTCCACGCAACGCCAGCCAAGCGCGCGCAGTTCCGGCCGGATCATGCGATTGAACCATCCATGCGCAGCAAGATAGACCTTGCCGTGTGCGGACACGGCATGCAGCCGGGCCGCCGCTGTCCGGGCACGGGCCCTCGCCTCGCGTACCGACTCCCCCTCAAGCGCGTGTCCGTTCAGCCAGGCGGCCCTTGCCAGGACATTCCATGTTTTCGGGAGATAACGCAGGCCGGGAAGCTTCGGCGGCGGCAGGGGCGCTTCATTGAAGAGCGGATCGACTTTGGCGGGAAGGTGCGGCGCAGCCATCGCGGCGGTCTGTCGCGCGCGCAGACGCGCCGAGCTGAACACGATATCCGCATTGGCGACTTCATCGCGCAGTTTTTGCGGCACGTCCTGGTCTTCAGCTAGACCGCCGGCTTCATAGCGCTCCCACCAGTCGCAATAATCCTGCCAGCTCAGCCTGGGGCCTGCGCGCCGGTCGAGCGCGGGTCGCCCGTGCCTGGAGATCACAATCGGGCCGACCGGGGCTGCGCCGGCTGTGGACGGGCTCTCGCGGTCCACCTCTTGCGCCGGGGCGCGGGATTCAGAATCGTTCACCGACATGGCTGGGCAGGGAGGTAGCCCCACAGGCCCTGCGCTGCAAGCGGCTTGTCATCCTCCCCGCCGGCGGGTCGCGTTGGCAAAGCCTTTCGCCCTGGCAGCAAGACCGGTTTCGCTGACGAGGATCTGGTCACTCCGCCGGAGAACCTTGCCCATCAACCGGGCAGCTGGCTCAGGCGCAGCGCGTTCAACGGTCCGCCAGCCGCTCGCCAGGAATCGTGCCGGCGAGTGCCCCGCCAGACCCGACAGCATGACACCGCAATCCAGCGGGCGCATGGCATTGCAATGATATTTTTTGTAATGCTCCAGACCCGGCCCGGCGTCATAGATCGACAGGCCACGGGCAGGCATTCCCTTAAGGATCTCGTCCACCAGCATCAGTCCCGGGGAAAACTCGGCGAATTCACGTTCATAGGCGGTAATCCAGCCATGCACGACTCTGTCGGAACACAGGTTGAGCGCGCCGGCGGCGAATTTCCCATCTATAGACAGCGTTGTCAGCACCGTGCGCAGGCGCGGACCTCTCGCGGCGCGTAGCCGACCGATAAAGGCTCTCGACCAGGGGGCGGCCAGCACATCATGGCGGCCCGTGTCGCGAAACTGGCGCTGCTTGATTTCTATCAGCCGACTGAGATGATCCTCATCGGGGTCATCATAGCAGACCGTGATTTCGCTGTGCGCCCGGTGCAGGTTCCGGCGAAGCCGGCGCATTTTCTTGTCGTGTTTCGGAAACAGGCGCTGTTGTTCGGTAAAAAAATGTTCGAGGCCCCGATCCAATAGGCTGAGATGGGCACCTGTTCGCTCATCGGTTGGGCATGGCTCTCCGGGACGCGGCGTGTAGCCGGTCATCGTGATTCCGGCGAGGCCGAGCCCGGCAAGGAATGCGCCCGGTTCCAGATCGATCCTCGCAGGGATCACCGGTGCCTGGCAGTCCGCGAACGGCCCGCCAATCGGGCGCGCCCAGTCCTCGCCATTACGATGCAGGGGCCAGAAACCGATCAGTTCCCCGCCATCGAGTGCGAGGCCGAGCCAGGCATCGTCCCGGCAGTCGGCGACAATGCGCGCAAACAGCGGGTCGAACATCGGATCATCATAACGCGGATCGCTGTCGCGGATCTGGTCGAACACTGCCCAGATATCCCGCGGGACGTCGCATATCCTGATCCATTCGAATTTCATGACGCCGCCTGCTCTGTGCAGCGGTCACCAGATCATGTGAGGGTTGAATTTCTGCTGATGGCGCCGGTGAAACTTCGCCGATACCTCTCTTCAGAGGCCTTTCCAGAGCCGTCCTTCCGGACAGTCGAGGCCGGGCGCCGAGCGGCAGCGATGCGTTGAGAATATTACCGTCTCCGCCCGGCCGATGAGATGGTCGAGCGGCACAAATCCGATGGAGGCGTCGCTGGAAGCCATTGATGCTGGCAAGGGGCAGCCTGCTTCGTCGATAATGCCGTCTTCAGCCGGGCAGTGTCCCGATGTGTCGCGACCGTCCTTGGAATTGTCGCGATTGTCGCCGAAGAACAGCAAGTGGCCTTCGGGCACAATGAAGGTCGCTGTCGTATCGGCCTCGCCTCCGGCGTGCCATTGATGAGTACGGTAGCTTTTGCCGTCCAGTGTCTCTGTATATTCGCGTGCATTCACCGGCTGCGAGCGCTGGTGAGGGATATAGTTGAGCCGTCCTTCGAAAACCGTATCGACGGCTTCCCCGTTGAGAAAAAGCTGTTCGCCACGCATTTCAACCCGATCGCCCGGCAGGCCGATGACCCGCTTGATCATTACACGGTTGAAATGCGGGTGCATGAAGACGGCAACGTCCCCATGCTCTGGCGTACGGCTGAAGAGACGCCCCTCGCCGAGCGGCAGGACCCGGCCAAGCCCCCAGGGTACGGAAAACCGACCGTAACCATAGGCAAATTTTGACACGGCGACCCGGTCACCCACTCTCAGATTGGGAACCATGCTTTCGGACGGAATCACCCGCTGCTCATAGGCCAGCATCGAAAACACGAAGAATAGCGGAATGAACACGGACAGAGTGACCGCCCACTCGCGCAACTCCCTCAAGACTTTCTGTCCGAGTGTTCTCGGCTTGGCGTCTTTCGGCGCAGCGGCGCGGTCTGATGGCATTTACGAGCCCCTGGGTCGTTTGATCGCTCTCCCATCTAGCGAGCCGCGCCCCGAATGCGAAGCGAAAAGCACAGAAATTGCCTGCCTGTCTCTCATCTCACCTCAAATCCACAGTCGGATCCTCACCTTTCGGCTTGCGGGGCTTGCATTTCCGGGAAATTCCCCAAGTGTGTCGGCCCGCTCCTTTCCCGGGCGGACATGATTCTGTTCTGGACAAGACGGCAGCAGCACGCCACCGCTGAGATTGCCGGACCGACCGGGTGAGGATGGCAAACGAAAGAGAGCCGAAGAGACATGAAACTGACCATCGAACGCGGCGACCTGCTGAATGCGCTCTCCCATGTCCAGAATGTCGTCGAGCGGCGCAACACGATCCCGATCCTGTCCAATGTGCTGATGACCGCCGAAAAGGGCCAGCTGACGCTGACCGCCACCGATCTCGATATCGAGGCCGTCGACAGCGCGGAAGCTAGGATAGAGCGCGAAGGCGCGATCACGGCGCCCGCAGGCACGCTGTTTGACGTGATCCGCAAACTGCCATCGGGCGCGGATGTCGAACTCGAACTGCAGCCGGAGAATGAGCGCCTGGCCATCCGCGCGGGCCGCTCGAATTTTGCGCTGCCGACCCTGCCGGCATCCGATTTCCAGACAATGGCGGGCGATGTCGGGGCAACAAGTTTCGAAGTTGATGCTGGCGATCTCCGCCGCCTGATCGACAAGACGCGGTTTGCCATCTCGACGGAAGAGACCCGCTATTATCTGAACGGGGTCTATCTGCACGCGGCCGATGGCGATGACGGGAAGGTCCTGCGCACCGTCGCCACTGACGGCCACCGGCTGGCGCTGGCCGACATGCCGCTTCCGACGGGCGCAGACGGGCTTGAGGGTGTCATCGTCCCGCGCAAGGCGATTGCCGAGGCGCGCCGCCTGATCGACGCGGCCAGTGAGCCGGTCGCCCTTGAGGTCTCGGACACGAAGATCGTGTTCCGGTCAGGCAATGCGGTGCTGACCGCGAAGCTGATCGATGGCAGCTTTCCAGACTATGCGCGCGTCATTCCCAAGGGCAATGACAGGAAGCTCAGCATTGATAACAAGGCCTTCGAGGCGGCGGTCGACCGGGTTGCGACGGTCTCGGCGGAGCGCTCGCGCTCGGTCAAGCTCTCGCTCGATGAGGGCCGCCTGACCCTGGCGGTCAGCAATGCCGAGACCGGCGCCGGCCAGGAGGAGATCGAGGCCGATTACAGTTCCGAGCCGATGGAAATCGGCTTCAATGCCAAATACCTGCTCGATATCGCCGGTCAGATCGAAGGCAGCGAGGCGGAGTTCCTGTTCAATGACCCGGCCAGCCCGGCCCTCGTCCTCGACCCTGAAGACACGCACGCCCGGTATGTGCTGATGCCTCTCAGGGTCTGACAAGATCCGGTCGAGATGACCGCGCTCACCCGCCTGCGCCTGACGGATTTCCGCAATTATCACCAGCTCGACCTGAAGCTGGACGGGCGCCATGTCTGCCTGTTCGGCGCCAATGGGGCGGGCAAGACGAACCTGCTCGAAGCGATCAGCCAGCTCGGGCCGGGCCGGGGGCTGCGCTCGGCGGCGTTGCATGAGCTCACCCGCCATGGCGCGCCCGGCGGCTGGGCGGTGGCCGGCGAGCTTGCTGGCAGGCGGATCGGGGTCGGTCTCGACCTGTCCGGCGGGTCGGCCAAGCGGACGCTGCGCATCGACGGCGAAAGGGCGCAGGCCGGCGACCTGGCCGATCTCATCCGCATTGTCTGGCTGACCCCGGCCATGGACACGGTGTTCCGCGGCGGGGCGGGTGACCGGCGGCGCTTCTATGACCGCCAGGTCATGGCGCATATGCCCGCGCATGGCGCCTCTGCCGCGCGTTATGAGAAGGCGATGCGTGAGCGCAATGCGCTGCTCGAGCGCCCGTCTGTCGATCCGGCCTGGGCCGATGCGCTGGAAGCGCGCATGGCCGAGGCGGGCGCGGAAATGGCGATGGCGCGCAGCCTCGTGCTGACAAAGCTGCAGGCCAGCGTCGATGCGCGCCCCGAAGGCGCGTTTCCCAAGGCGCAGCTCAGCCTGGAGGGCGAGGCCGAGACGATGGCCATGGGCGGGGCTGGCCCCGGCGAGATCGAGGAGAGGCTGGCCGAGACCTGGCGGGCCATGCGCCGGGCCGATGCAAAGGCCGGGCGCACGCTGAAAGGCCCCCATCGCAGCGATCTCCAGGTCATCCATGCGCCGAGCGGGCTGCCCGCGCGCGAAGCCTCGACAGGCCAGCAAAAGGCGCTCCTGATCGGTCTCATCCTCGCCTCGGCGCAGGCGCTGGCGGCGCGCGATGGCGGCCCCGCGCCGCTGCTCCTGCTTGACGAGGCGGCCGCCCATCTCGACCCCGACCGGCGCGCGGCCCTGTATGACGAACTCTCAGCCCTGCCCGGACAGGCCTGGCTGACCGGCACGGAACGCTTCCTCTTCGAAAGCTTCGGTGTGCGCACCCAGCGGGTGGAAGTCGAAGAGGGCGCGGCGAAGGTGCGGGATTAGGGGGCGTCTGGTTTAGGGGCGGGAGGGGACGAAAGGATTTTGCATCAAAGGCTTCTCTACCCAGCAAAAGGTGCATCGTGGGCTGTTAGATCGGCGCAGAATTGGGATCGGACAGCCGCTTGTTTGCGACACCAAATCATGTGAGTGACTTGACCGTAACCGGAAAAATGGACTACTGGTGTTCTTGCTATGTTTCGAGACGTGGGCCAATCTGGGGCAGCTAAGTAAAGCCAATGGGCAACTTCATTTCAATGTTTTCGGGCGCTGGCGGACTTGATCTAGGCTTTGAGCAAGCGGGTTGGGTGCGGTATTTTGCATCGGACCTAGATACCGATGCGGTTGCAACCTTGCGGGCCAACACCAAAGTCACGAATCGTCATTCGGTAGGGAAGGATGACATACGTGATTTGACTGCGTCTGAGGTGAGGGCGCGAGCGGGTTTGGCGAAGGGCAATCTTGACGCCATCGTTGGCGGTCCGCCGTGTCAGTCATGGTCCAGTGCTGGCCACCAGATGGGTCTTGCCGATGAGCGTGGGCAACTGTTCCGACACTTCATTAAGCTTGCTAATTCTTTGGATCCCCGATTCATCGTTATGGAAAACGTGCGCGGGTTATTGACGGCGCGCGGCTTGGACGGGGAACCCGGTTCCGCCCTTGCGCTTTTGCGAGAAGACTTGCGGAGAGAGGGCTGGCAAACGACTGTCAGCCTCTTGAACGCCGCAGATTATGGTGTCGCACAAAGGCGTGTCCGACTATTTGTGATCGCACATAGAGCCGGTGATTGCCCAGATTTTCCAGCGCCGACTCATTCCAAGGAAGCTGTTGACGGGCTCAAGCCTTGGGTTAGCCTTAAACAACGCCTTGCCGGAATGAAGATCAAGGACGAGGATGTAATCCGTCCCACTCCTAAACTCGCGGCGCAACTGGCGCGTATTCAACCGGGTAGCGGCGTCAAGTCACCGGGAAAGGCAGAGGCCACCCGCCCCGGCGGACATTGGGGATACAAGCAAGGCGCGTTTATCGCTGATCCGGCGCTTCCCGCACGCACTGTGACTGCAAGCACCGCTCAAGACTGGATCATCGATCCAGAGCGTGGCCTACGCCGCCTTTGCCCCCGTGAATGCGCTGCGATCCAGTCTTTCCCCGCTACATGGAAGTGGGAAGGCAAGCGCGCTTCTGTTTATCGGCAAATTGGAAATGCGGTGCCGCCCAAGCTCGCCAATGCCGTAGCAACGTCCCTAAAGTCCCACATGGAAAATCAAACTCCGGCGGAGCGCACAAGCGTGACTGAGGTATCCCCGCTTGATACGCGCCTTTTGGCAGCGATTGCCTACACTAAGCGGGATGAAGCTCGCAACGGCGAATCCCGGCGCTCTGCCCCCGCCTTGCGACGTCGACGGGCTTCTTGAATGCCTGTTTCGGAGGAAAACCGCAAGAACGCAGAGTATGCTCGGAAGCTTTACGTTGAAGGTGCAGACCCTCTGGGGGAAGCCACCGACTGGGCGGCTTCTTTGAGGCAAATAAGGCTCCAAGTGGAGGCCGCGTTGACGGCATCCAATGACTTACGCGACCTTCGATCCGCTCTCGAGGTGGATGGCGGGCACATGCTGATATTTCGTCATTTGCTCGCACCTCCAAAAAGCCAAGATCAATTTAAGCTGTTATGTGACGCCTGGTCGAAGTCGTCAGAGAAGTCGGGGAATCCTCAGAATCCAGAAGCCGCGAAAGCCGTTTCGGAGGTCTTGGCAGAATGGATGGACCGCAAGATTGCGCCTTGGTTGGCGGCGAACCGCGGCCCCACGGAAGTCGAACGTGAATTGCTGATAGAGCGCGTGATTTCATTCATCGCCCCCAAGCTGACAGAAACGCAAAAGCGCAATCGGCTCAGTGCAGAGCAAGAAAAGGCCGTTGTGCAGCTGCTTCTAATGCTTGGTTGGGTGCAGCTTCCTAGAGCGTTTCAGACTTCGACAGAATCGCTTGGGATTCCTTTCCGGTTCGAAT
>CAYQBG010000019.1:0-69140 GCA_964415675.1 uncultured Hyphomonadaceae bacterium | reverse complement strand
ACCCGTCCTTGTTGGCCGCGATGACGCCGGCGACCCCGGTCCCGTGACCGTCGCCGGTGTCGTTGGCTCCGCGGTCGCCGGCGACGTCCACGCCCGGTTCCAACCGGCCGACGAATTCGGGGTGGTCCAGCACCACGCCGGTGTCCACGACCGCGACGATGATTCCCTCGCCCGTCGCGCCGCGCGCATACGCGTTCGAAGCGCCGATCAGGTCCAGCCCGAACTGCTCGTCATACTCCTCGGTCTCGAACTCGCTCGGATCGCTCGGCGGAGGGGGCGGCGGCGGCGGCGGAGGCGGAGGCGGCGGTGGGGGCGGCGGAGGCGGCGGGGGAGGTGGCGGAGGCGGCGGGGGAGCCGCAAACTGCCAACGCAGGCCAACTGTAGCCGTGTGATCAACATAGTCGGCGTCATAGCTGACAGACTGGCCATCCGGGCCACGTCCGCCGAATTCAAGGCCTTCCACGTTGAAATACTTGTAGCCCAGGTCCAGCGTCAGACGGTCGGTCAACTCATAACCAACGCCGGCAAGGCCCTGCCATGCGAAGGCCGTATCATCATCACTGAAACCGTTAGCGGCATAACCACCCAGGAAGGTCGCGGGGGCCGTGCTTGTATCGACCACACCGCGCTCGAGATTATGCGCTTTCGCCTTAACGCGGGCGGCACCAACACCGGCACCGAGATACGGCTTCCAGCGGTTCGCGCCCTCGAAATCATAGATGAAATTACCCATCAGATCGTAAATCTGGAGGGAGCCGTCGCCACCCTGACGAGTGGTCGCAAAACCTGTTCCGAGAATGATGTCGTCCGGCACGCCGTTGAAATCAGCATCCGGCCCGAGGTCGCCGAAGCGGCCGCCCAGCGCACCTTCCAAACGGAAGTTTCCGAAATCGTAACCGAGTCCACCGCTCAGACCGAGCAGACCATCGGAGATGTCGCCGTTTCCGCCCATCGAACCGATGGAATTTGCCTCGGCGTCGTAGTCCATACGACCATCAAAAGAATAGCCAACATCGCCGCGGACGTACCAACCATCCTCAGCATGAGCGAAATGGCCAGCCGACGCAAATGCGGCCGCCGCTGTCGCGCACATCAAAGTCTTCTTCATGCATATCCCCTTTCATGTGCCGAAAAGGCCTCATTGCCCTCGGCCGCAGGAAACAACGGCAGTCGCCGTATCCTGCTTCCACTAGACTGTTTTTGCCGGTCGCGCGAGCCCCAGTTCATGGTTAATGCGCGTCCACACGCCGTTTTTCGCAGCACCGGGGCACAATTGCAACAGCGCGAGCATATGGTTTTCCGGCTCGCGGCACGTGCAGGTGCCTGTAAATGGTACCGCCTCCCCGGATCGAACGGGGGACCTCTAGATCCACAATCTAGCGCTCTAACCTACTGAGCTAAGGCGGCATGACCAGCCCCGGCCATTAGCCCGGGCCCGCAACGTTTTCAAGCCTTGGAGGTGGGGTGCGTGACCGATCAGCCGAGTTTGTCCACCTGCCCATATTCAAGATCGACGGGTGTTGCGCGTCCGAAGATCGACACCGAGACCTTGAGCCTTGCATTTGCTTCATCGACTTCCTCAACCGCACCCTCGAAGCCCTGGAAGGGGCCGTCATTGACCCGGACTTCTTCACCGATCTCATAGGCAATGGTCGGACGCGGGCGCTCTGCCGCCTCTTCGGAAGTTCCGAGAATGCGATCGACCTCCCTCTGGGGAACCGGCAGAGGCTTCTTCCCACCTTCGGCGCCAAGGAAACCGGACACCTTCGGCGTGTCCTTGACCAGATGATAAATATCATCCGTCAGCTGCGCCCTGATCAGGACATAGCCGGGAAAAAAACGCTTCTCGACAGTCTTCTTCTTGCCACGCGCCACTTCCACAACCTCTTCGGTGGGCACCTCGATATCCTCGATCAGTTCCGCAAATCCCTTGCGTTCCGCCTGCTCCAGGATGGACGCAGCGACCTTTTTCTCGAAATTCGAGTAGGCATGAACGATATACCATTTGGCTTCGGCCATCTTGCGAGGCACTCCTTATCAGAAATCGTCTGGCTCAGCTGCCGACGCCAGTAATGAGGCGCACGAGGAAAGCGATGATCTGATCGGCAAGGAACAGGAACAGAGCGACAAAAATCGACATCACAACGACCATGATCGTTGCGGCAATCGTCTCCTGTCGGGACGTCCACGTCACCTTGTTACCTTCCGCGCGCACCTGGCGCGAGAAGGTCATCGGACCGACGCTCTGCTTCTTGTCCTGTGCGGCCATCTTAAAACTTTCGTGGCTGGGGATTCGGGGCTGTTAGCCGATACCGCGCCGCGACACAATGGCCGGACGCGCAACAATCCCTCAAAAGATGTGCAACCGAAACGGCCGGCGCAAGGGCGAGACTGCCGAACAGACAAGACTTCCTTTCGCAGGGCTGTGGACTCAGAATCCGGACCGGCTCATCAGACCACCTCGTCGAGGCCAGCTTCCATGGCATCATCCGAGGCATCGGCGCCGCACGTTTCGGGCCTGTCTGGCGCGGCCCGCAAGGCGACCTCAAGCCCGCCCTTGCTCAGCGCGCCAACCGGAATGACGCCCGTATGCGGAGGCGACCGGCTGGTTGCGCTGACAAAACAGTCGATATCCAGCCAGGGAATCGGGATGCTCGTGCATCTGCCCCTTGCACCCGCTGAACAATGGACAAATATCCAAGCGTCTGCCAACACCTGAACAGGTCAATTCGCAAATCGCTTCTCCAAGCCCATCAAGGTTGAATACTCATGCCCGATTTTGAACCCACTGCAGTCAATCTGGTCCCCACCGTTGTGGAGCAGACGAGCCGCGGCGAGCGGGCCTTTGACATATTTTCCCGTCTTCTCAAGGAGCGGATTATTTTCGTCACCGGCGGAATCGACGACAATGTCGCTTCGCTCATCACAGCCCAGCTGCTGTTTCTTGAGTCGGAGAATCCCAAGAAGAATGTCGCAATGTATATCAACAGTCCGGGCGGCTATGTCTCTTCCGGCCTCGCGATCTATGATACGATGCAGTACATCCGTTGCCCGATTTCAACGGTCTGCATCGGTCAGGCGGCGTCGATGGGGTCGCTCTTGCTGGCCGCGGGGGAAAAGGGACACCGGATCGCTCTTCCAAACGCGCGCGTCATGCTTCATCAGCCCTCCGGCGGCTATCAGGGCGTGGCAACGGACATTGAACGCCATGCCGAGGAAATCATCGACCTTAAGCGCAGGTTGAACAATATTTATGTCAAACATACCGGACAGGACTATGAGACGATCGAGAAGAAGCTTGATCGCGACAGTTTCCTGACCGCGCAGGACGCGGTCGAATTCGGCATTATTGACCGCGTGTTCGAGCGGCGAACTGACGAAGCAGATAGCGCGTCAAGCTGATTTCGGCCCCTTGCTTGCAGGGGGCGGCCACATATGATCGATTGGTAAGGCTGCGGAAAGTGCGCGCCGTAAGGTCTGCGTTAAGACAATTCCCGGCAGTGAGGCAGGTATGACGAAACAAGGAAATCAGGGCGAGGGCAAAAACACGCTTTATTGCTCCTTTTGCGGCAAGAGCCAGCACGAGGTAAAGAAGCTGATTGCCGGACCGACCGTCTTCATCTGCGACGAATGCGTCGAACTTTGCATGGATATTATCCGTGAAGAGAACAAGTCGGCCATGGTGCGCTCGCGTGAAGGCGTCCCCACCCCACAGGAAATCTGCGACGTGCTCGACGATTACGTGATCGGGCAGGAACAGGCCAAACGCATTCTTTCGGTCGCAGTACACAATCATTACAAGCGCCTGGCCCACGCCGCCAAGAACGACTCGGTAGAATTGGCCAAGTCGAACATTCTGCTGATCGGTCCGACCGGTTGTGGCAAGACACTGCTGGCTCAGACGCTGGCGCGCATTCTTGATGTGCCTTTCACCATGGCTGATGCCACGACGCTGACAGAGGCCGGCTATGTCGGTGAGGATGTCGAGAATATCGTTCTGAAACTCTTGCAGTCAGCGGACTATAATGTCGAGCGCGCCCAGCGCGGCATTGTCTATATTGATGAGATCGACAAGATTTCGCGCAAATCCGATAACCCGTCGATCACGCGCGATGTCTCCGGTGAAGGGGTCCAGCAGGCCCTTCTGAAAATCATGGAAGGCACGGTCGCGGCGGTGCCGCCGCAGGGGGGGCGCAAGCATCCCCAGCAAGAATTCCTGCAGGTCGATACCACCAACATCCTGTTTATCTGCGGCGGCGCGTTTGCCGGCCTCGACAAGATCATCGCCCAGAGGGGCGAAGGATCGCGCATGGGCTTCGGTGCGGAAGTAAAGGATGCCGACGAGCGTGAAACGGGTGATCTTCTCAAGGAGGTCGAACCAGAAGACCTTCAGAGCTATGGTCTTATCCCCGAATTCATAGGCCGCCTGCCGGTGATCGCAACGCTGACGGACCTTGACGAAGCCGCCCTCATCCAGATCCTCACAGCACCCAAGAACGCACTTCTGAAACAGTACCAGCGCCTGTTCGACATGGAAGACGTGGAGCTGACCTTCACCGAGGAGGCGCTCTCAGCCGTCGCTCGCAGGGCGATTGCCCGCAAAACCGGGGCACGTGGCTTGCGCTCGATCATGGAAGCAATCCTGCTCGACACCATGTTCGAACTGCCCAATTTGCGCGGCGTCCAGGAAATCGTCATCAATGGCGAAGTGGTCGATGGCAATGCTGCACCCCTTTACGTTCATGCCGAAACGGCACAAACGGGCGAGGCCTCCTGAGGCGGCATTTCAATGCCCGGAACTGATGCGTAAAACAGAGGGCCCGACCAACGCCCCCCTGCCACGCCCGGGCGACAATTCCTCTTATCCGTAGGCCCTGTAGGCCTGCGCGATGGCGAGCGTCGTCTTGTGAGTCAGGACGGAAATCCTTGCCAGCGGTTCGATAATGTCGCGATGCAGGTCATCGTAGCCTTTATGAGTATCGAGATCCGGGGAGTTGCGGAATTCCGCGATTGCGGCGCCATTGTCAGACCGGCGCGGAAAGGCTTCTTCCAGCAGAGCGACAGCGTCACCGATCTGCATTTCCAGGATCAGCGCCATGAAATCCTCCTGCCGGGCATCATGACGTCCGGAGAGAGACGGCAGGCGTCCGGCCTGTGCCAGAGCATGCATCATCATCGCCAGGCGCAGACCGTGGAGGACATGCAGGTCCAGCCGACCCTCATGGCGCGCTTGCGCCGTCGGCGCATCTTCGAGCGCGGCCAGCAGGCGGTCGAACTTGCCAAGGTCGATAGAGAACCGGTCCGCCATTCGACGCAGCGATTGCGAGGTGCGCCCATCGCCCAGCGCGTAATAGACACGTCGATAGCCCGCCGCAATACCTGGGTCCCGGCGCCGGGAGATCGCCACCCAGAAGCTCGGATTGTACACTTCGCCATAGGCTCGCAAGGCCGGCACGCTGGTCACGAGCCGGGCCTTCAGCGCCAGGTCGAGCAGGCTGCGCATGCGTGGAGACCGGTCGAGCAGCGAGATCAGGCGCTCGTTTTCCCGTCGGACCGCTGATCCAAGGCCCGCAGCGGTGTTCACGGGGACGCCTAATTGCTGAAGCGTGGCATTGTGGGAAATTGCTCTCAGGGCGCGCGGTCCCTTCGGCCCGCCCGACCGGCGCTTCTGGCGCGACCCGGCCCGGATGAGAAGGTTGGTCGCGAAATCGCCGAGAAGGTGTCCATAATCGCGGTCCTCGAACAGCCGCTCATGCCAGTTGCGCAAGGCGCGATATGTGTCCCATGTGAAATCGGTATCGGTATAAAAAGGATCGTCCGGGCAATCGTCCGGCTCGGACAGGACATGAAGGCTCCAGGCACCATAAGCTGTGGTGGCCAGAGCGGGCGTGGCGAAATGCAGGAAACCATCGCCGCCCTGAAAACTCACTTCATGCATCAGTGCCAGCCCGCGCTGCCGGGCCTGGCTTCGGGTCCAGCCGGTCAGGACATGATCGAAACGTTGCACGAAGCTGCCCGGCCAGGCGCCCCGCCCCATCGACTCGCCATGTGTGTTGAAGATGAGCAAGCCGATCTGCGTATCAGCCTTTGCCAGCGCCCGGGCGATAAGATTGTGGATGCGCTCAATCGCCATGTCGGCAGCGACCTGACCGATGAAGCGTCCGGCATCGGAAAAGCCGAGCTGGATCGACAGATAGCCCCTCTCGCGCAGATAAGACAGGAATTCAGGTTCCTGAAGCAGGCGCTCTATAAAGCGCCCTCCCGTCTCCAGCGCCTCGGGCGTTTCGAAAAGGGGCGAGATATCCAGCATTCCATCGATGCCGAACTGGCGCGCAAGATAAAGCGTGCCCATCACGGTGGCCGGGTTCTCGGCTTCCGCGATCAGGAAGCGGATCGGCGATCCGGTATCGATATGTTTCAGCCAGAGCGCACTCATCATGATCTGGCGGCGCGCAGTGGACTGTTCCAGGAAAAGATCGGCGAAATTGGCGGTTTCTGTTCCTCGTTCGGCGGCTTTTTCCGACAATTGCTGCAAGGCAAGCCGGCCAAGATCCCTGTCTTCAGTCTCAAGCCCAAGATCGCGGCTGATAACGGCCCGGACCTGCGCGGCATTCACGCGAAGATGAATGCGCGCCGTGCCAAGCTGCAACGCATCAATTTCGGCACGCAGGACGAGGAGTTGCGCGGCCTGATCGTCGCGCGCATCGCACATCTGCGTATCAAGTGTATCGATGATCGTCGCCGCATCGCTGATCCGGTCGTCATCAGGCCCGGTCAAACGTCTGACCGCCTCTACAAGGGCTGCGGGCTGGGACAAGTCGCGGGCGAACAGTTCGGCTTCCTGCGCACTAAGCCTCGCAGCGCGGCGCAGACGCGAAGCCAGAGCTTCGCCGCTGTCCAGTTCGATACGCTCAACCCGTTCAGCATAGTATTCGAGCTGGACGGCCTTCTCCGACAGGCGGAACGACACCGATTGCCACCAGTCGATATCGGTTCGCCCGTCCAGGTCGTATCCAACCCAACTTGCAAGCGTCGGCAGCGCGGGGCGCAAGGTTCGCCAGTCCTGCGGGAAGGCTCGGCGCGCCACATCGAAAATGAGAGCGGCATGACCGGACATGGCCTGGCGGGCATGGGCGAGCGCGGATTGCACTTCGTCATGCTCGCCGGTCAGCGTGATATCTGCCGACCAGCCCCGGCTGTCCTTGCGCAGTGCGGTCGCAAGCCGCTTGCGGGCCGTTGGCTCAGGGTCTTCGGCATAAGCGGCGAGCGCAGTGCGCACATCGCGTGACAGCGCAAATGTGGGATGGGCCGTGAAGACGAGCCCTCCGGTCGGCGTCTCGACAGCGCTTCTGAAGGCTGTCCAGCCTTCACCGGCCAGTGTTTCAAGCCGCTGCCGGACCAGATCCAGGACGGTCTCGGGCATACAATCGAAATGTTGCTCGCGAAGTGCATGTGCGCGCTCGCAGGCAAGGCGCAGATGCACCTCGTCAATCAGCGTCTCGATCTCATCAAGTGTCGTCGCTCCTGTTTCCAGCCCGGAAAAAACCGAACGCGCATAGGCGAAAACCGAATTGGTCTGGGGATCGTCTGCGATCTTTTCGGCTTCAACGCGCAGTGTCTGGTGGGCGGCGCGCAAGGGTGCGCTTGCCTTCGCGATGGCCATGGGCATCCTCAATTCGCTAATGTTCGGGTTCGGGATCGCGAGGGCGTTCTATCGGATTGCACTGGCGGCGTCGAATGCCTGTCTGGCCCGCGCCTCTATATCGGCCCAGTGGCCCGCTGACATATCAGCTGCGCTCGCGATCCAGGAGCCACCGACCGCCAGGACATTCGGCAAGGCGAGATAGGCGCCGAAGGTGGCGGGACGAATACCGCCGGTCGGCATGAACATGATATCGGGAAGCGGTCCAGCCAGCGCCTTGAGAAACGGCGCGCCGCCGGCAGGTTCCGCCGGAAAGAATTTCAGGACGCCAAAACCTGCTTCATGGAGCGTCATCGCCTCGCCCACGGTCGATACGCCGGGAATGACGGGGCCCGGATAATCAAGCAGGCTAGGAACAAGACTGCCGGGCGTACCCGGCGTGACAAGGAATTGCGCCCCGGCCTTACCCGCTGCATCGACATCGCCTTCCGTCACTATGGTGCCAGCTCCAATGAGGCAGTCCACATCGCTGGCAGCAATCGCAGAAATGGCGTCCAGCGCCGCTGAGGTCCGCAGGGTGATCTCCATGACATCGAGTCCGCCTGCTGCGAGGGCACGCGCCAGTGACACTGCACTCGCCGCATCATCGACTGTGAGCACCGGAACGACACCGGCATGGCGCGCACGCCGCATGAGTTCAGCTTGCATGTCCGTCTCCGAGAATGAGGGCCGCCGCCCCGATCAGCGGGGCCGTTGTTTCGTGAAGCACCCTGACGGGGACCGGACGCATATAGTCTCTGTGAGAACCACGTTCCTCAAAACGCGCCAGGGCTTCAGGCGCACACAGCCAGCGAACCATGCGCTCAGCCACGCCTCCGGTCAGCACCACACCGCCGCGCCCGCCATTGACAAGCACCAGATCGCCTGCCGCGCCCATGATCGCGCGGGCTCGCAACTGGCAGACCTCTTCGCAAAGCGCATCACCCGCTTCAGCCCGCGCCAGTATTTCAGCTGGAGAAAGGGTCTCGCGCGGCCGGCCGTGCATATCTGACAAATGATAGAAGACCGGCTGCAGCCAGGCTCCCGACACGATCATCTCCGTCGACACATAGCCATATTCCCCCGCCATGCGCTCGGCCAGCCTGGCTTCGCGCACGGTATGAGCGCTATAAGCCGCATGCCCGCCTTCACCGGTCAGGACATGACAGCGCCGGTCTGCAAGCGGAATCAAGGTGCCAACGCCGAAACCTGTGCCCGGCCCGGTCACGATAACGGGTGATCCGGGCGCCGGCGTACCAGGGCGGATTGTCTCGAATGCCTCCGGGCCAAGTTCCGGAATCGCACGCGCCATTGCGGCGAAGTCATTGACCAGCGTGACTTTTTCGAGCCCGGCGCCTTCCGCCAGAACTCCGGGGTGAACACGCGGCCAGTCGCGATTGACCAGCTTGATACTGCCATCCCCCTGTGGCGGTCCTGCCAGGGCAAACAGGGCACGGCAGGGTTTCTCGTCAATCCCGCTCAGATAGGTCGCAAGCGCGTCAGCAAAACTGGCATGGTCGTCATTGCGCAGCTTGCGCACCTCATGCACTTCAATCGCGTCCTGCACACGACCGGCCAGTGCGAAACGGCAATTCGTGCCGCCGACATCTCCGACGAGAACGCGGGCCTCCATCACGCGCCACGCGGCATGAAAAAGTCGAACAGGCTGGCACCTGTCTCGGTCTCGGCCGCACCGGTGCGGAAGGCCCCGAACATTTCCCGCCCCAGGCCGGTATGGCTCTCATTCGGGCGGAACGGTGTGGCTTCGCGCGCGGCGAACTCCGACGGATCCAGCTTCAGCGACAGTTCGCCATGTTCACAATCGACCCGGATGATATCGCCGTCCTGTACGCGGGCCAGCGGGCCGCCACGCGCGGCTTCCGGGCCGACATGGATAGCGCTAGGTACCTTGCCCGATGCACCAGACATGCGCCCGTCGGTGACAAGTGCGACCTTGTGACCGGCATCCTGCAACGCGCCGAGGACGGGCGACAGCGAGTGCAGCTCCGGCATGCCATTGGCTGTCGGCCCCTGGAAGCGCACCACAGCCACCACATCACGGTCGAGCTCGCCGGCCTTGTGAGCGACTTTCAGCGCCTCCTGAGTGTCGAAAACACGTGCAGGCGCCTCGACAATACGGTTTTCCGGCTTGACCGCTGAGACCTTGGTTACCCCGCGCCCAAGCGGGCCATCCATCAGGCGCAGCCCGCCCTCGGCCTGGAAAGGGTCCGAAGCCGGGCGCAACACATCCATGTCGCCGCTGGTTTCAGGCGCCGGGCGCCATGTGAGTACGTCACCATCGAGCCAGGGTTCCTCGCTATAGTTGGAAACCGGACCGGAAATGCCTTGCGCCTCGCCAATTATCAGGCCCGCTTCGATGAGCTCACGGATCAGGAAGCCCATGCCGCCGGCGGCGTGGAAATGGTTCACATCCGCCGTGCCATTGGGATAGATCCGGCACATCAGAGGCGTCACGGCAGACAGGTCGGCGAAGTCTTCCAGCGTCACCTGAATCCCGCACGCAGCCGCCATGGCCGGAATGTGCAGGGCGTGATTGGTCGACCCGCCTGTCGCCATCAGCCCGACGATCGCATTGACGATGCTGCGCGCGTCGATGATCTCGCCCATCGGCGTGTAGTCGCCCTTGATGGTCATTCCCGCCGCTCTTTGCGTGGCGGCGCGCGTCAGCGCCTCGCGCAGCGGCGTGCCGGGATTGACAAAGGCGGCACCGGGCACATGCAGGCCCATCACCTCCATCATCATCTGGTTGGAATTGGCCGTGCCATAGAAAGTGCAGGTACCCGGGCTGTGATAGCTTTCTGCTTCCGCCTTGAGCAGCACGTCGCGCCCAACCTTGCCTTGCGCAAATTCCTGGCGGATTCGCGCCTTCTCCGGATTGGGCAGACCGGACGGCATCGGCCCGGCCGGCGCAAAGACATGCGGCAGCCAGCCAAAGCGCAGCGCAGCGATGACAAGGCCCGGGATGATCTTGTCACACACACCGAGATGGATCGCAGCATCAAAAGCGTCATGACTGAGTGACACAGCTGAGGCGAGCGCGATGACGTCGCGTGAAAACAGCGACAGCTCCATACCCGGCTGGCCCTGGGTGACACCGTCGCACATGGCCGGTACGCCGCCGGCGACCTGCGCCGTCGCGCCGGCCTCACGCGCGGCAGCGCGGATAATCTCGGGATAATGCTCAAAAGGGGCATGCGCCGAGAGCATGTCATTATAGGCGGTGACAATCCCGATATTGGGCCACTCGGCGCCCAGAAGCTCTGCCTTGTCCATCACCGCGCAGCCCGCGCTGGCATGGGCCTGATTACCCTCGGACAGTCGCTTTCTCGCAAAGCCGTCAGGTTTGCGGGCGCGGATCAGTTCCAGATAAGCCGCGCGGCTGTCGCGCGAGCGATCCTCAATCCTTGCCAGGACCTCGGCAACCTTGGGATGAAGTGTCGTCATGGCGCCCAAACCTCCTTGAGCTTTCTCCCGAGGAGCGACCGCGCAGCATGAACCGGCAGTCCAGCCTCTTGGTTTTCCAGCACCGCACGCTTTTCCTCGCCGGTGATGAACAGGATGACGAGCCCGGCTCCGGTCAGGGCGCGAGCCGTCAGCGTCATGCGCGCTGGGTGGTCGCCGGCGACGGCTGAGCCGCCGGCATCGATGGCGCCGAGCATACGGGCATTCTCCGTGTCCATCACGCCATCGAGCCCGGTCGCGCCGGGAAACCAGCTTGCTGTATGCCCGTCGGGGCCCATGCCGAGCAGGATCACCGGCGACTTTCTACAAATCCGCGCATAAGCCGTTTCGCGCTCAGCCAACGCCGGCGCAGGATGAGCGGCCGGCGTCTTCATGGGCTCGAAACACGCTGCGGCGGCCTTGCCGGCCATCAGCGTGCGCCGGACCAGCGCGGCATTTGAAGCCGGGTCATCCTCGTCCACCCAACGCTCATCGACAAGGCCGACTGCGACCCGCGACCAGTCCAGACCGCAGGCGCCAAGCTCCTCATAGACCGGGCCTGGCGTCGATCCGCCAGAGAGCAGCAGTCCGGCTTCTCCCGTCGCGGCCAGCTGTTGGCGCAGCGCGCCTTCCATCAGAGCCGCGACATGCGTCGTCGCCGTCTTTCGGGTTTCAAACGCGGTCAGTGACATGATCGGCCCTCCTCACCAGTTGCGCCCGTCGCGATCCATCAGCAGGGCTGCCGAGACCGGCCCGTCACTTCCAGCCGCATACGGTTCCGGCGCGCTGTCGGTCTCAGCCCAGGCCGCAATGATGCCATCGACCCAGCTCCAGGCCGCCTCGACCTCATCGCGGCGCATGAACAAAGCGAGATTACCCCGCACGA
Source organism: uncultured Hyphomonadaceae bacterium (assembly GCA_964415675.1). GTDB lineage: Bacteria > Pseudomonadota > Alphaproteobacteria > Caulobacterales > Hyphomonadaceae > UBA5336. The sequence continues at coordinate 57,111 of CAYQBG010000019.1, read as the reverse complement.
CATCCATCAGGAGCCTCTCATAGGCGTCGGGATAGCGCAGCGTGAAATTTTCCGCATAAGAGAGGTTCAGTGGCAGCGACTTGATCCTGAGCCCCCCCGGACCCGGTTCCTTGATCTGCAGGAACAGCCTCACGCCCTCATCAGGCTGCAGGCGAATAACAAGCCGGTTGGCCTCGCTCGGGGACTGATCGAAAATCGAATGCGGCACGGGTTTGAACGCAATCACGATTTCTGACCATCGCGCGCTCATCCGCTTGCCCGTGCGCAAATAGAAGGGCACGCCTGCCCAGCGCCAGTTCTGAACCTCGGTCTTCAGAGCCACGAAGGTCTCGGTTGAGCTTTTCGCCTCTTCGCCGAGTTCTTCGAGATAGCCTCTCACCTTTTCGCCGCCGACCAGGCCGGCCGTGTACTGTCCGCGCACCGTTCGGCTCTGCGCCAGCTGTGGTGTCAGGCGTTGCAGGGATTTTAGCACCTTGATCTTTTCGGTCCGCACATCGTCGCCTTCCAGCGTCGCGGGCGGCTCCATCGCGGTCAGGCAGACAAGCTGGAGCAGATGGTTCTGGACCATGTCCCGAAGCGCTCCCGAACGGTCATAATAACCGGCACGGCCTTCCAGCCCGAGATCCTCGGCTACGGTGATCTGGACATGATCGACCGAAGTTCGGTTCCAGACCGGTTCCATCAGGCGATTGGCAAATCGCAGCACCATCAGGTTCTGGACCGTCTCCTTGCCCAGATAATGGTCTATCCGGTAAATCTGGTCTTCGTCGAAATGCGCGCAGACGCCCTCATTGATCGCGCGCGCCGAGGAAAGATCGGTTCCGATCGGCTTTTCAAGGACGAGCCGGGATTGGGGAGTCGCAAGCCCGGCTGTATCAATTGCGGCGGCAATATCGACATAGAGACGCGGCGCCGTCGCGAGATAATAGACATTCAGCGAAATCTCGCCATTCAGCCGCCCGGCCAGGCCCGACCAGTCAGCATCTGCCGCCGTGGCATCCAGGGTCTGATAGTCGACCAGCTTTTCGAAAGCCTTCCAGGCCGCCCCATCCCAGGCCTCGGGCCCTGTGGCCGCCTCACAGGCTTTTCGTGCGAAGGCGCGGAAATCCTTCGTATTCATCTCCGTGCGGGCCGACCCGATAATCCGGCTGCCCTCCGGGATCTGCCCGTCGAGCCAGCGATGGAACAGGGCCGGCAACAGCTTGCGCTGGGACAGGTCCCCGGTCCCGCCAAAAATGACGAGATTGAACGGTTCGACGGGTACGAACTTTGCCATAATGGTCTTTCTCGTCCTTAAGGTAACCTACCAGTAGACTGCGTAAATCGTCCCCAGAATGGCGATGACCAGGACAGCAGCGAAGTTAAAGCCTGGCCGCGTATGGAAATTGATATCGCCAAGCGCAACGGGCTGCTGGCTTTCCGGGCGGGGCGTGACCAGGCTTACGACGACGCCAAGCACCATAATTGCCAGGAAAACGATCCAGATGCGCAGCACGAAAGGCATGTCCGGCAGGAGAAGTTTCATGGCCAGACTGATGATGACCGAGCCGATGAGCACGGCAAAGGCGCCGAACTGATTGGCCGGCTTGAAGAAGAAGCCGAGCAGAAAAATCGCCACCACGCCCGGCGCGATGAAACCGGAATATTCCTGGATGGTCTGGAACGCGCTTTCCATGCCGCCAAGGAACGGACGGGCAAGAAAAAGGGCCAGAACCATAGCGGTCAGGGCCGCCGCCCGCCCGACAAGCACATAATGTTTCTCGCCTTTGTCCCGGGCAATGTAATCGCGATAAATATCCATCGTGAAAATGGTCGAGATCGAGTTCATCATCGAGGCGAGCGAAGACACGATCGCTGCGATCAGGGCCGCGAAGACAAGACCGCGCAGACCGTCCGGAGCAAGTGTCATCAGTGTCCCATAGGTCCGGTCGGGCTTTTCGCTCAGCGTTTGCGCCGACAGGGTGCCATCCTGGGCAAGGATAAGTGCGGCAATTCCCGGAACCACCACGATCAGTGGGATGAGCAGCTTCAGGAATGCGGCCAGGGCCAGCCCCTTCTGTGCTTCGGCCAGATTCTCCGCCCCCAGCGCACGCTGAATGATGTACTGATTGAACCCCCAATAGGAAAAGTGCAGCACCCAGAGGCCGCCCAGCAGGGTCCATATTCCCGGCAGGTCGGAATAGCTCGGATTGTCCTTGTCCAGGATCATCTTGAAATGCCCGGGCACTTCTTCGCCGAGACGCGCGAAACCCGCCAGCGGTCCATTGCCGCCGGAGACGAGATTCAGCGCGATCCAGGTAATGGCCGCGCCGCCGGCGATCAGGATGACCACCTGAATAATGTCGGTCAGCGCCACCGCCTTCAGCCCGCCATAGAGCGAATAGAGCACCGCGAAGGCCGCAAGGCCACACATGGCATAGAACACATTGAGGCCGGTGAGGCTCTCGATCGCAAGCCCGCCAAGCCACAGGACGGCGGTCAGGTTCACGGCCGTGTAAAGCGCGATCCAGTAGACCGACATCAGACCTTTGACGCCATCGCCATAACGCGTCTCCAGGAATTGCGGCATCGTATAGATTTCTCGCTTCAGGAAGATGGGCAGAAAGAATTTCGCCGTGATCAGAAGAACGATGGCGGCCTGCCATTCATAGGCCGCAATGGCGAGGCCGACGACGAAGCCCTGCCCGGACTGGCCAATAATCTGTTCGGCTGAAATATTCGAGGCGATGAGCGACGCCCCGATTGCCCACCAGGGCAGGGCCCGGCCAGCAAGAAAATAGTCCTCCGTATCCTTGGCATGGCCCGCAGGTTCGCGTGAGACCCAGATCGCGATGGCAAAGAGCGCCACCGCATAGATGGCCACGACGCTCAGGTCGATGATTCCCAGATTCATTGGCGTAGCCTCCCCGCTACCTGTTTTGGCGCCGGTTTCACCCGCACCTTTGCGCTTATCTTGCGCATGTTTGCGCCTGTCCTGTCGGCTGGACCAGTCGAATATCGGCCAGCGCCAGCAGCGTTCCCGCCGGTGCGGAGAAGCTTATCCCCTGACGGATGTCGGACAGGTCCACAGAGCCCGCAAAACATGACAGCGGAACCGCCACCTCCCGCCAGTCACCCGGTTCGAGCGACAGCGTCTGCGATGTGGCGCAGCTCCCGGCTTCGCAGCCCATGGCGAGCGTCAATGGTGTGATGGCGTCGGTTTTGACCGCAAAGCCGAGCGCCATGCCATCGGCCGCCTCGCCCGACCAGTCCACGCTGCGGCCCTCCGGCATGAAGACTAGTGCGGCGCCGTCATCCACAAACCGCAGTGAGATCGCATCTTCTTGCGCCAGATGGTCGGTGCGAGTTCCCGTCAAGGCGTCGAGATTGGCGCCCGTGCCATTGAAGATAACGCCTTCAGAGCCCGCCACGAGGAAGGCGTTCCAGGGCGAAAGGGTGCCGCCTCTCTGGAAGACCGCACCATTTGCCTCGGCTTGCATACCTGCCAGGCCGCTTTCCTCGGACAGCTCATCAAGCTCGCCATCATCGCCATAAGACAGCCCGTATCCGAGTGCGAAAAGCGGATCATAGCCAGGATCACCGGCATTGAGCGGCGACTGTGTCGCGAGTTTCGGCCAGGAATAAGACAGTCGGCCTGTAAAGTCGAAAGCCGGGTCGGTGCGAAAAAGAAGATCCGCCACGCCTCCGCCCTCGGTGCCGGGCAGCCAGGCCGCCACAAAGGCGTCGGACGAATTGATCTCCGGGTTCACCCAGAGCGGGCGGCCCGACAGGAAGACCGACACGATGGGGATGTCGCGTTCCTGATAGGTGGCGAGTTTCGCGGTGTCGAAACCGTTCGGCTGGAAATCGAGATGGTCGAGATCACCCTGGAATTCAGCATAGGGGTCTTCGCCATAAACCGCGATGACCACATCGGCCTTAACATTTGCGGTGCCTTCGGGATCAAAGATCACCCGTCCGCCCTTGCCGCGCACGGCCTCACGAATGCCGCCAAGGATAGACTGGCCATTCGGGAAATCGGAATTGGCGTAGCCGCCCCCCTGCCAGGACAGGGTCCATCCCCCGGACTGCTTGGAGATGTTGTCGGCCCCGTCACCAACCACCAGAATGGTCATGTCGGCATCCAGCGGCAGCAGGGCGTCATTGTTCTTCAGAAGGACCTGCGACTTGCGCACCGCTTCGCGCGCCACGGCGCGATGTTCCGGCGAGCCCAGCAGCGAGGTGTCCCCGGCCATTGGTCGGGCGCTCGGCATGGGTTTCTCGAAAAGGCCAGACTGCACCTTCACGCGCAGGATGCGTCGCACCGCATCATCGAGGCGTTCCATCGGTATCTCGCCGGACTGCACCGCCGCCAGCGTACTCTCATAGATGCCTTTCCAGCTGTCAGGCGCCATATACATGTCGACGCCCGCGATGAAGGCCTGCGGGCAATCTGTATTGGTGCAGCCCGGGATCTGGCCATGACCGTTCCAGTCGCCCACGACGAAACCGGTAAAGCGCATACGGTCCTTCAGCACACGGGTCAGCATGGCCTCATGCCCGTGCATCTTCACACCATTCCAGCTGTTAAAGCTTGCCATGACCGATCCCGCACCGGCCTCAATGGCCGGGAAGTATCCTGCGGAATGGATGTCGCGCAGGTCTTCTTCCGATACGGCCGTATCGCCCTGGTCAACGCCATTGGTCGTGCCGCCATCGCCGACAAAGTGCTTGGCGGTCGAGATCACGCTGCCATCATCGAAGAAACCATCCGTGCCCGGTCGCCCCTGCAGGCCCCAGACGATGCGGTCACCATAGGACGCGACGATATCGGGATCCTCGGAGAAGCCCTCATAGGTGCGACCCCAGCGGTCATCGCGCGGCACAGCAAGCGTCGGCGCGAAGGTCCAGTCATGACCGGATACGATGAGTTCGACAGCCGTCACCTCCATGATCCGCTCGATGAGGTCCGGGTCGTTCGCCGCCCCAAGACCGATATTATGAGGAAAGACGGTCGCCCCTGTCAGATTCGCATGGCCATGAACGGCATCGATGCCCCAGATGGCCGGGATGGCGATCTCCACGCCTTCGGGGTCGGTAGAAGCCTCAAAATAGGCATCAGCCGCCTGCAGCCAGGCCGACGTGTCAGCATAGGGCTCATCACCCGGCGCGGAATTGCCCCCCGACAGGACAGAGCCCAGCCGGTAAGCCTTCACCTCTTCGGGCGTAACGCTGTTCGTGTCGGCCTGGATCACCTGGCCGACCTTTTGCTCCAGCGTCATCCTGGCCATGATTTCAGTCACGCGCGCTTCGACCTCGGGGTCGAGGGCGGGCGGATTCAAGACTGGCCAGGCAGAGGGCGTCGGCTGAGCGTCATATTCCGTCACCGCCTCGCTCGATGGGACGATGTTGCAAGCCGGCATGGCCAGCAGGGCCAGCGCCGAAACGGCGAGTCGGGCATTGGATCGAAATGTTGCGCGCATGATGAAGGTTCCCCGCAAGTCAATTATGGTTTCAGGCGGCCTGGGCCGCGCGGCAATAAGCGTCGAGATAGGCCTGGTGTGGCGGCAAGCTGTCGATCGTTCGCCGGACGTTCTGATCTATGTGCCCGAGGAAATCGCGCACTTCCTGCTCGCTCATCATGTCAGCCACGGGATGGTGGCTTTCAGGCACGATCCCCTGGCCGAGCATCACCTGTGTCCAGGAATTCTCCGCGAAGAGTTCGTCATTCGCGCGAAAGACCCGACCGGTCTGCCGAAAAAGGTCCATGCGGTGGGTCAGCGAGTCGGGGACATCCATCGTCCGCAGATGGTTCCAGAAATCGGAGTCGGTTCGATTGGTCAGATTGTAGTGAAGGATCAGGAAGTCTCGGATGTGTTCCAATTCGTCAAAGGTCTGGGTGTTGAACTCATCCACATCGGCCCGACTGATATCCGCCGTCGGGAACATCTGCATGAGGCGGATCACGGAACGCTGTATGAGGTGGATACTGGTCGACTCCAGCGGCTCCAGGAAGCCCGACGACAGCCCGATCGCGACACAGTTGCGGTGCCAGTGGGCCCGTCGGGTTCCCGTCTGAAACCGGATCAGGCGCGGATCAGTGCGCAGCGGACCCTCAATGTCGGCCAACAATTTCTCTCGTGCGCCGGCCTCGTCCATAAAGCGCGACGAGAAGATGATGCCATTGCCGGTGCGATGCTGCAGCGGTATCTGCCAGCGCCAGCCTGCATCATGGGCTATGGCACGGGTGTAGGGGCGCGGCGGACCCACACTTTCGGTCTGCACCGCAATCGCCCGATCGCAAGGCAGCCAGTGTGACCAGTCATCGAAGCCCACACCCAGCGCCTCGCCAATAAGCAGCGCGCGGAAACCTGTGCAATCGATAAAAAACTCGCCGTCGAGCACACTGCCATCGTCAAGTTGCAGACTGGCGATGTCGCCATTCTCTGCCCTTTGCACCCCTGCGATTTTGCCTTCCCTCCGCTTGACGCCATGGCGCTCGGAAATCGAGCGGAGATAGGCCGCGAAGGCTGTCGAATCGAGATGATAGGCATAGTTCAGGCCCAGCTTGGGCAGGTGCGAGAAACGGCCCTCTTCAGCCGCAATGAGTTCCAGGCAATAGGCTCCGAAGTCCTTGGCCACACCAAGATCGACACCGCGCTTCCAGAAATGCTGAAAGCCGGCCGTCCAGTGATCCTTCCCGGTAATGCCGAAGGAGTGGATGTAGCGATGATCGACATCGGTCCAGTTTTCGAAGGCGATACCGAGCTTGAATGTCGCATTCGTGGCGCGCATGAACTCGGCTTCGTCAATGCCAAGGAACCGAAGATAGGTCAGCAATGTCGGGATCGTCGCCTCGCCCACCCCGACCGTGCCGATCGCGTCGGACTCCACAAGGGTGATATCGGCCACATTGCCAAGCACCTTGCCCAAGGCCGCCGCCGTCATCCAGCCGGCCGTTCCGCCGCCAGCAATCACGACTTTCCTGCGTCTTTCCGATACCTGAGTCATGGCGCACCTCACCTATTAAGCCTGGCCGCGAGATAGCCACTCACCCGACGCGCCATATCTTCATCCATCGGGGCCAGTATGCCGCGAATTCGTTCGGGAATGTGGTCCACCGTGGCGGCATCGTTGCCAAACACATAATGATCAAAGATTTCCCGCCAGATCTGCTTCTCGCCAGGCGGCAGATCGCGCAGCGTCATCATCGCGTGACTGAGCGCATCCTGCGGGGTGCCAAGATATTTCGGCACCGTCCGCCACCAGTAATTCACCAGCACATTGACCGGCGCCAGCGCTTCGACATGGTGCCACCACATCGAAGGGATGAAGAGCGCATCACCCGGCTCAAGTTCGGCAACAAGGGCCGCGTCCAGCGCATCTGCAAATCGCGGGAAGCGATCGAAATCCGGGTCGTGGAAATCGACAAGACTGATGGGTCGTCCCGCCGGCGTGAGTTCGAATGGCCCCACATAGAGGTTTCGCGTCTGCCCCGGAGGAAACAGCGTAAAACGCCGCCGGCCTGCCGCCACACATGCGATATTCAGTGGCAGGTCATTATGAGCGGCAATACGCGTGCGTGTTCCGATCCAGATGCTGGCAAGCGGATCAGCATCTGAGAAATCGACATCATTCTCACGGCGAAAGCCCGGCACAACCTCATCGACACCAATTGATGCCATATAGATGATTGGCGGCTCGGGCTTTACGCCATGCTCAAGAGCCTGTTGCATGAATGTTTCAAAACGCGACTTGCCCTGATCGACATTCAGCCCGGTATAAGTCGTGTTATAGAAGATCCGGCCGCGAAGATTCGATGGCCCCACCGACACCGGGACATTGGCCCCGCAATCGAAGCCGAGAAGGTATTCCACCAGCCTCTCATCGGACTCGCGGGCCGCCCCAACCACTGGCCAGTCTTCGACAAAGCCGCGGAGAATGACAGGTTCTGTCTCGCGACTGACTTCATTCACGGCCTCCGCCGAACGCCCAAGCCGTCGTTCGGCCACCGGGTGGGCGTGCGCCCAGACATCGAAGGCGGGTATGGTGTCAGCCATCAGCCAGCCGCCTTTGCGTCGAGCGCATTGCGCCGCTGTATGAGCCTGACAAATTGCGACAGGGAGGCCACGGCCATGAAAATGGGCTGGAGGAACCCTGCGGCCTGCAAGCGGGCAAGCGTCTCGCCGCTGAGACTGTAGAGGGTCTCTTCCGAAATGGTCTGGAACCCGGCAAGGCGCCCCTGCTCGCCGCTATCCAGAGTCACATCCAGCGTGAAAGGCTCAACCAGGCCGAGTTCATCCATCATGGCGGAAAACCCAGCCAGGGCTTCCTCAGCTTCATGCACCTCAGAAAGCAGGGCCGCCGCCTCGGTGAGCGCCGGCGCCTCAGTGCCATCCGGCAGAAAGAGCTGCTCCCCGATAGTCTCGCTCAGGCGCGGGTGATCCAGGTCCAAATGCACCTTCAGCCCGTCAGAGCCCCGCCCTATCAGAAATGGCTTCATTCGATGCGCTGCCGGGATATAGGCCGCATCCCAGCCTCGCCCGGACAGGAAAAGGTTCGAATCCTTCTCAAGCCCGAACAGCGCATAGGGACGCAGCCTGCCCGTTCCGCTCTCCCGGCTGAACACAATCGGGTACCAGGCTTGTGCCTGGCGAAATTCATGTGGGAAAACAGGCGCCAGCATGACATCGTCCCCGAGCTTTGCAGAGCGATCAGCGATCAGTCTGAGCGAGGCATGCTCAATCGGGTCGAGGGGTACATGGCGCGTCACATCAGGCCCCTTTCCTGCAAGTGTGTACAAGATCGTCCGCAATCAGATGATCCAGCAGCTCACGATTCGCCGGCAGGCCCGCAAGCATCCGCTGCGCTCTCGCGGAGATGTCTGCAAGTCTGCGGCGCGCACGCCCCTGATCGTCCTTGCGCCGGACTATCCTGCGTGCGGCAGTCTGAAAGCCCATGCCATACAGGACATAGGCATAGCTGGCTGCCGGAAATATCTCCAATGCGTTCGCAAAATCATCCCGCGAAGGCGGAACTTCCCGCCACTCTTCCATCAGGTCGACCAACCGCGCTGGCCACGTCTCCGGGTCCCTGTGTTCGGTCCAGTAGGGCTCGTGCCGGCGGCTGAGAATGTAGTGAAGCTTGAGGAAATCCACGATTCGCGCCCAGCGATAGCCGAACCGCTCATTGAAGCGGCGCGACGCCGGGGCCAGACCCGAACGGCGGGGCGGAAGCAAATCGCTAAGCATCACGGCCGACAGTTCGATCATAACGATCGCGGACGCCTCAAGAGGCTCTACGAACCCCTGCGCCATACCGATCGCCAGAACATTCCTCATCAATGGCGTCTCGCGATAGCCTGACTGGAACCGGATCAGCCTGGCATCTTCAGCCCCCGGACTTGCCCCATTCGTGGTCCGCCCGACATAGGCCGCCAACTCCTGGCGTGCGCGCTCTTCCGACATATGGCGCGTTGAAAAGACATGGCCGACGCCGCGCCGTGACTGAAGACCAATGTCCCAGATCCAGCCAGCCGGCATGGCCGTCGCATTTGTCTGGGACTGAATGGAGCCTTTATCGGGCACCTGAACAGCAACGGCGGCGTCATTAAAGAGAATACCGGACACATCGGTTCGCTCCGCCTCGGGGAACTCGCCAATCAACAGGGCTTTCGAGCCTGTGCAATCGACAAAGAGATCGCCTGACACTGAACCGCCCTGCGCGGTTCGCAACGCTCTGATCGTGCCATCGGGCTCTCGCTCGACCGTCACGACATCTGCCAGTATTTGCTTCACACCCAGCCGCGCCGTACAGTGCTCGCTCAGCAGCTCGGCAAAAGCCGGCGCATCGAGATGATAGGCATAATTCGTCACGGCCGCGAATTCCGGCGTCTGAGGCTGTTTGGGCGCCAGCCCGGCCGCGCAGACCCGAGCCTGTGCGCTGACGGCATCCGCAAATGCGGTTCCTTCTGGTGCTGCCCTCCAGAGACCCAGTATATCGACATCATCCTGGCTGGGCGGTGCATCGAACGGATGCAAATAGCTGTCGCCAGGGGCCCCATCGACCCAGCCGTCAAAACGCGAGCCCTGCTTGAAGCTGGCCTTGGTCCGGCGGATGAACTCCGTTTCCGAAAGCCCGATACGCTGAAGCGTGTCGCGCAGGCTTGGCCAGGTCCCTTCACCTACCCCAAGAATCGGTTGTGTCGGGGACTCCACGAGTGTGACGCGCAAGCCATCGCACTCATGCGCCCTGTGATCGGCCGCAAGAATTCCTGCCGTCAGCCAACCGGCTGTCCCGCCGCCAACAATGACCACATGTTTGAGCACATCATCCGACAAAAGGCACCTCGCCTGTGCGATCGCATTCCCCGCTCGCCCCGAAACCGCAGGCGCAGCAAAAATGATTCATCTGCATTCGCGCCGGGGCGATTTTCGACCTATCGCCCCGGCACATTGTGCAAACCCACCTAGAAGGTGTAGCGCGCACCGACATTGTAGCGCGAACCGGTCTGGGTCGCGAAGTTCACATAGGCTGCCGACCGACCTATGGTGCGTCCGGTTTCGTCAAGAACATTAATGCCCTCGACAAAGACGGTGAACTTGTCGGTCACATCGTAGCTCGCAGTCAGATCGAGCTGGCCGAAATCCTCCCTGTAGAGAGGATTGTTCGGCTCGCCGCTCACGCCAACCGTTGAGACGAGGAATTCGTCACGCCAATTATAGGCAATCCGCGCCTGGATCCCGTCCTTATCGTAAAAGCCGATCAGGTTGTAGCTGTCCGAAAGCCCGGTGACCGCAAATTGCGGATCCCCGCTCGACGGCACCCGCCGGTTGTCGAAACCAACATCGCCATCGACAATCGTATAGTTCGCAATAGCGCCAAAGCCGGTTTCACCAAAGAAGTGCTGGACGGCAAATTCCCAGCCATCGACTGTGGCTGTCTCCTGGTTCACCGGAATGGCGATATCGAACGTGACCAGCGGGTCCTCTCCCGGCACACCGAAAATATTCCCGGTGAAATTGCCATTGGAGTCCGTTCCGGTGATTTCGAATGTCGAGGGATCGGAATTCTCGAAGATCCACTGCCGGATCGCAGCGCCATCCGTCGTCCCCAGGGCCGCAACTGCCGCATCGTAACGTGCGCCGCCGATCGGGGTGTAGACATCGAAGGGCGTTTGCGTGACCACGCCGGAGCCGATGAAGTTCTCAACATCCTTGTTGAAGTAACCAACGGACACATACGACCCTTCATCATAATACCATTCGGCAGAGAGATCGACATTCTCGGACAGGAATGGCCTCAGATTGGTATTTCCATTCGTTCCATCTCCGCCATCGACGCGGAAAAGCTGCGCCACGGAAAGACCGCCGGCGATATCCGCATAACCCGGCCGGGTCAGTGACTTTGAATAGGACGCCCGCAGGACGACATCGTCGCGCGGCTCGATCTGAAAGTCGATTGCAGGCAGCCAATAGTCATATTCACCCGTAAAGGTCTGAATCTCACCGGCGTCGTTGTTGCCGATCAGCGCCAGCTCGTTCGCTGCCACCCATTGCGTGCCGGTCGGAACCGGCACCTGAGCCGGAGACGTCACATCCGTCGTCTCATAGCGAACGCCGCCAAACAGTCTGGCAGGCATGCTCGCGATCTCAAATTCCGAGTTGACCTGAACGAAACCGGCGAGGCTCTCTTCCTCGATACGCCGGTCGATACCAAAATTGTCCGAACGGCAAATGCCGTCACCGCCGCAGACATCGCCGAAGACAGGCGTATCGAGAACATCGACAAAACTGTCGAAATCAATGGCGAAGAAATCCTGCTGGGTCTGGCCCGATCCGCCGAACTGGTCAAAATTCTCCGCGAGATTTACGCGGCGGAAAATGTCGTCCGGAAGATCCTCGGCGGTTGCGACCCCGCCCCAGGTGTCGCGCTGCGCATTGGCAAAGGCTGATCGAACATTATTGGTCGTCGAAGACACACCGAAATCGACACTGCTCACGACCGACCTGTCGAATTCATACTTGCCGAAGAGCTGAACCTGCTCGATTTCCGTCTTGATCAGGCTGTTCTGGAAGGTGTTGCCCGTCGCAATCATGCGTGCCGCATCGATGTCGGTGAACGGCTCCTGAAAACCGAGAGACAGCGCCGGCAGCTCGTTCGTGAAATCCAGCCCTTGGCTGCGCAACTGGAAGTCCGCCACGCTTGCCACATTTGTGGAGCCGTATGGGCTGTCGGCGCCGGATTCCGCATCGGAACTGTGCACGTCGAGCACGAAACTCAGACGGTCGGTGGCCTGCCAGTCCAGATTCAGGCCGATCGAGTTGTTTTCCGAGATCGTTGCGAACTTTGCCGCACCCATCGAAAGATCAGACCCGCCAGGCCCGAAATCCTCATTATAGAACTCGATATCGGAAATCGGCCCGTCGCCCCAGCCGCTCGTCGTATTGCCATGATTGAACCAGACCGACAGGTCCGAGCGCTCGGTCGCCACCTTGTTCTGCGAATAGAAATAATCGAGCGTCGCCGTGAAGCGGTCATCAGGACTGTATTGCAGCGCCAGCTGGCCATTGGTCCGCTCACGGTTGATATTCGTCAGCGAATAATTGCCATTTTGCGGAACGGAATAAATGTCGTCCGGGCCGGGACGGTTGGTCACCTGCGTATCATTCGGCGGCTGTGGAAGCGTCCCCCAATTATTCTCCGAACCGAGATACGCGCCGCGCCAGCCACTGGACGTCCCGAATTGCGCGACGCCGGATTCGCGCTCCTGAAAACTGCCGACAAGTGCGACACCAATAGTGTCATTGGCGAAGGTGTTCGAGAAGATGCCCGAGATTTCCGGGGTTACCCCCTCATCACCTAGATTGGTCACCGAATTGTCGAAGACACCTTTGACACCTGCCGAAAAACGAAGACCCGGCGCGTCCAGCGGACGGGCCGTCTTGATGTTCAGCGTCGAACCAATACCCCCCGTCGGCAGATCGGCGCGTCCGGACTTGTAGACGTCAACACCGGCAATCCCTTCGGAAGCGAGGTTGCCGAAGTCGAAACTGCGCGATGATGGCGCCCCGCCCTGCAGGAAGGCTGTCGGCATCTGCCGACCGTTCAGGAGGACGAGGTTGAAGTCCGGCCCGAAACCCCTGACTGTGACCTGGCTGCCCTCACCGTTCTGGCGATCAATCGACACACCGGTGATGCGCTGGAGCGACTCCGCGAGATTGGTATCGGGGAACTTGCCCATGTCTTCGGCCGTAATGGCATCGATAACGCCCTGCGCATCCCGCTTGACGTCGGACGAGGCCGCAAGGCTCGCACGAATGCCTTCGACAATCACCACATCCTGGCGAAGAACATCGTCAGACGCGGCATCTTCCTGAACCGCCTCGGGCTCCTCCTGAGCCATTGCCGGCTGCGAGATCGCCAGCATGGAAACGCCACCAAACAGCGCAACGCTCCAGCCCAATCCGGTCTTCCTGTCGTCGTTTTTCATCCTGTTTCCCTCCTTAGGTGTGTTCTTTCAGGTATTTTCGGGCCGCATCATCGCGCTTGCACTTCCCATGGCCCCATGGGCTGACCGCCCCAGCCCTCATCACTGAGGCAGGCACGACCGGTCTCTTCATCGCCGGCGCATTGCTCGACACGCACCCAGTCCACAAGCAGCTCCGCCGGGAATGCGGCCGGATCAAAACCCCCATCATTCGATCGTTCAGCCAGATTGCCGCCGACAGCGAGATTGATCATGAGGTAGAAGGGCTGGTCGAAGGGCGCATAAGGGCGCCCCTCGGCCTCTGGTGCCTCTGAGTACCAGTCCCCCGCGTCCAGGCGCATGAATATCTCGCCGTCAACAAACCACTGTATCGCGCCCTCAGCCCACTCGACGGAGTAGACGCGCCACTCAGCCGATGGGCCCGGCACGCGGTCGCCGGCAGTCTTGGAAAACCAGTAGGTATTATCAGGTGCCAGGCCGCCGAAATGCAGGGCGCCTGACGTCCTGCGCTCGACGCCCCCCGGACATTCACCACACGGCGTACCGAGATTGACAGCCTCCATGATGTCCAGCTCGCCAGACAGCGGCCAGTCGCCATAGACATCGCCTGACGGCATCATCCAGAAGGCCGGCCATGTGCCCTGCCCTTCCGGCAATTTCATCCGCGCGGAAAAACGCCCATATTTCCAGTCGGCCATCCCAAGCGTCCGGACCTTGCCAGACGTATAGGCCTGCGTGCGCTCACCGCCCGGGGCGCCGCGCATCCCAGTCGGGAAAAGAGGCCCTGTGAACTCTTCAGCCTGCGCGGTCAGGTGAAGAACGCCGTCCTCGACACGGACATTTTCCTCGCGCGCTGTATAGCATTGACGCTCATTGTTTCCGCCGCCCCAGCAGGATTCTTCGCGCCCCCACCTGGAGGCGTCCAGCTCCGAGCCATTAAAGTCGTCCTGCCAGACTGTCTGCCAGCGCGGGTCCGTCTCGGTCGCCGCGCCTGGCGAGCCCGGGTCCACAAATGACGCGCATGCTGCGACAAGACCTGTCACAGCCAGCACGGGCGCCATGCAAATAGTATAAATTCGCCGCTTCATAACGAGCCGCTTCCTCCCTGAATGCTTTTTGCGGATGTAACCGACCTGTCACAATCGCGCTGCGACGAACGGGTCGCCTGATGCGGCAAGCCGGAAAGGCTGACGATTTTCAGGGAAGCCAGTGCGCCAGAGGCTAGCCGGCCACCAGGCCCGATACGACATCACGATAGGAGCGGCTGGAACGCACGGTGACCTCTCCACTGAGATGGATTTCCGCCTCGCCCTTGGCCAGTCGACGGACTTCGCGCACATGCCGCCGGGCGACAATATAGGAGCGGTGAACCCGGAGAAATCCTTCAGCTGGCAGACTGTTTTCAAGCGAGGATAATGTGCGACGTACCACTATTTCACCATCACAGGTATGGATCAGGGAATAGTCGCCGCCCGCCTCGATCCAGACGATGTCGCCAAGCGGAACCACATAATAGCGGTTGCCATCTCGTAATTGAAGGACGCCCGTCCGGGTGCCATCCACTCCTGGCGCAGGTGCGGAAATCGCGCCGCCATCGGAGGCATGCCCGATGGTCTTGTGGAGTCTCACAGCCTTGTCGACGGCCTGCCGAACACGGGACTGTTCTATGGGTTTCAGAATATAATCAATGGCATCGATGTCGAATGCATCGACTGCGTACTCGGCATGTGCGGTCGCAAAGATGAGAAGCGGCTTGGGCTCAACACATATCGCGCGCGCCGCGCCAACGCCGGTCAGGCCGGGCATTTCTATGTCGAAAACGGCAAGATCGATCCCGCCATGGTTGATGATTTCCAGGGCCTCGGACACGCTCTGGCAGTCCGCAACGATCTCAATCTCCCCTGTCTCCCTGAACATCGAGACAGCCAGATCGAGAGCGGGACGCTCATCATCGCAGACGATTGCCTTCAGCATCGTGTCGGGCGCTCCAGTGGCATCAATCGGTTCCGCATGGGGTCTTGACCTTGATCCGAATCGTAGCCGAAGCATCTTCTGCCAGTTTTCTCAGAATGCAAAATCAATGACGACCAAACCCCGACGCGAGGCAGGACCTAATCTGCCTGCCCATACCAGACAATACTGGACATTCCAGATCGCCGGCTGGTCCGCCATGGCGCTGCTGAGCTATCTCAGCCTGACTGTCTGGTACAATCCAGGGGAAATTGCTCCGGCCCTGCACACAGTGCTACAGTCCGCTCTTGGCATCGTGGTCAGCCACCCCCTGCGCGCCATCGGCAAACGCCTCTGGCAGGCCCCGATCATGTCTCGAGTGGCGCTGAATGCCCTCGCCGTCATTCTCGCCTCGCTGGCCTGGTCGGCCCTGCGCATTCGGACATTTACCTGGCTGACGGGCGAAGAAATTCCCCCTTCAGACTATGGTGGTTGGATATTTGCGTCTGTCATCGTGTTTGGCGCCTGGTCATTCTGCTATCATGCCTTCCGCTATTACAGGCAATCGCTCGAACAGCGCCGGCTTGCCGCAGAGGCCCGGAATTCCGCACTACTGGCCCAGACCAGAGCGCAGCAGGAGAGCTTCAAGCGCCTGGAGGCCGAGAAACTGTTTCGGGACTCCCAGCTGCGGATGCTGAAATACCAGCTCAATCCGCATTTCTTCCTGAACGCGCTGAATTCAGTGTCATCGCTCGTGCGCAAGGGCGAAAGCGATAACGCCATGCAGATGCTTGCTCGAATTGGCGACTTCCTGCGCCTGTCGCTGGCCGATCCCGAGGAGGTCCGGCACCCGCTGGCTGATGAGCTGGACGCTCTGGAAACCTATCTTGACATTGAGCGCATCCGGTTCGGAGACCGGTTGCGGACTGAATTCGATATCGCGCCTGACACACTTGCGGTGTCCGTGCCGAGTTTCCTGCTGCAGCCGCTGTTTGAAAATGCCATCAAGCATGGCGTGGGCAAGTCCCTAGAACCGGTGACCATCAGCCTGGCAGCTCGGATCAGTGACGAGCAGTTGCAGATCCGGGTCATCGATGACGGCCCGGGGCTTGCGCAGGAGCATGACATTGAGACCGGGGCGGGTGGAATCGGGCTCATAAATGTGCGCCAGCGTCTTGAATCTGCTTATGATGAGAATTTCGAATTCGAGCTTGGCAGCAGCGAGACAGGCGGCGTCTCCATATCCATCTGTCTTCCCGCCAGCTTGCCCGCAAGGCCCGCGACCTGACCCGAAGAACCGGTCTCGCTTGCCTGACGGCGAGATCGCACCCGGGAAAATCGGTTGGCGTTATTGCAGCGGCCCACAGCGGCGTTCATATTCGGCAATGGCCTCGGGCATCCAGCGGCGGAAATTGTCTGCGCGGGTCTCGCTGGCCGGATGAGTGGACATCCATTCCGGCGGGCGCTGGCCGCCGCCGAGCTGGCCCATTCGCTCCCAGAGCTCCGGAGCCTGGCGTGGGTCAAAACATGCACGCACAAGCAGGTCCAGCCCGATCTTGTCGGCTTCGGTCTCATGCTCGCGCGAAAATGCGAGGATCGACCCCTGCGCGGCCATTCCGAAAGCCTGCATCACAGTCTGTCGCTGGGCCATCGACATGTCTCCCATGCCCAGACCGACCGCCATCGAGCCTATCTGGGCCACCTTCTGCTGGCTCATTCGCTCGGCGCCATGATGGGCCAGCGCATGGCCGATCTCATGACCCATGACGACCGCCAGCTTGTTGACATCGTCAATGTCACGCATATCGACCTGTCCGTCGGCATTGCCTGTGACGTCCAGAATCCCAGTGTAGACGGCAACATAGCCGCCCGGCAGGCAAAAGGCGTTCGGCTGGTCGGAGGCCACGACATTATACGTCCATTCGAACTTGTCGGCGACAGGCAGGAAATCATAGCCCTGCTGGACGAGTTCAAGCTCAAGCTCGATTGCAGCGGCTTCAAGACGCTGGCCGATATCGTTGACTGTCTGGACAAGCTCGCGCTCATTCACGCCGCAACTGCGTGCCGCGCGTGAACACAGCACATTGCCGCCCTCCTGGGAGAGGATCTGCGAATAGGACTGGGCGCCAAGGCGCACCGAGTCCTGAATACTCATTGTATTGAACTGTTTGCGGCCGGTGAACGGCACTTCCTTCTGGTTCGAAAACCAGTATACGGCGAGCCCGATCAGGGCGATGATAATGATGCTGAACCGACCCCTGAGCATTCCGCCCTCTCCCGTATCCTCGCTCTGTTCCAAACGGCCCCGCCACCAGCAGCGCCGGTCTTGCGCGCCATCGTTAACCGGTTATCGCTGACAGTGAAAGCCGCTCAGACGCATTGAGACCGGCCATTCTTTCAGGAGCGGTTGGGCGTGAGCGAGTCAGAATCAGATAGTTCGGCGCCGGCAGTAGACAGGCAAGAACGCCGGCAGGGCCCGATTCTCGACACGCTGGCCGAATGGTCGCTTTATGCGTCTGTCGGACTGATTGTGACCGGGCTGGTCCTGCCCTCGCTTCACAAGCCCGGCCTGCTCGGCGGCAAGGACCTCAATGCCTTACAGCTGTTCGAGGCCTTGTGGGAAAGCGATCACCAGACCCTTGCCGGGATCGTCGTCGCCTGCTCGATCGTTTTTCCCCTGATCAAGACAATGACAGCTGCGATCCTGTTCCGCTCGGGCGCGCGGGTCAAAGCTCGCATGGCCGGCTTTATGCAGCTCCTTGGCAAGTGGTCGATGCTGGATGTGTTTCTCGCCGCTTTCCTGATCGGATTCACGCAGGCGGCCGACACCTGGAAGGTCGAGCCGCGTCAGGGGCTGTACGTCTTTGCCATAGGCGTCCTGCTGAATCATCTTGCGACGGCGAGACTCTCCTTTTCGCGCAGTCAGTAAGGCGCTAATCATCAAATCATGACCGATACAGACAACACACCTTCCCCTGAGGGACCAGCCTTGGAAATCCGGGTCGTTCCAACGACGCCGCTGCAACAGAATACGTCGATGATCTGGTCGACGCGCACTCTGGAAGGCGTCTACATTGATCCCGGTGGGGAAACCGACAAGCTCCTGGCGGCTGCGGCCGGGTTGGGCGTGATCATCAAGGAAGTCTGGCTCACGCATGGCCATCTCGACCATGCCGGAGCCGCTGCAGAAATCCGTGAGCGCACAGGCGCACCGGTCATTGGCCCGCACAGGGACGACCAGTGGCTGCTCGATACGATCGAGGAACAGGGCGCGCGCTACGGCCTCACCGATGGGCGTAATGTGGTGCCGGACCGTTATCTCGAGGACGGCGACACGCTGGAGCTCGACGGACATGTGTTCGGTGTTGTTCACACACCCGGCCATACGCCCGGTCACGTGGTGATCTTCAACCAGCCCGGCCATCTCGCCTTTGTCGGCGATGTCCTGTTTCGCGGATCGATCGGCCGGACCGATTTTCCGAGAGGCAATCATACCCAGCTGATCAATTCGATCACGTCGAAGCTCTGGCCGCTCGGCCCGGATATGCGCTTCGTGCCCGGCCATGGCCCATTGGGCACATTCGGACAGGAACGACAGGACAATCCCTTCGTCGCCGACCAGTTGACCGGTTATGGCGGCAGTGAGACCACAGCCGCTGACGAGATTGCACAGCGCACCGCAAAACGCTGGCAGTAGACATCCCGTTTACCTGGCTGGCCAGCGGTGGCGCGAGCTGCCCCGGTGGCGTTAAGACATCAAAGCCTGGGCCTGTGAGAAGGCGAGGCTGTGGTTTTCCTTGCCCCCTGCCCCGACTCGCAGCTATAGGGCAGCCGTTTGCCCGCCTCCCAAGCTAAAGTGAGAACTGCCCCATGCCCAAACGCACCGACATCGAGTCCATCCTCGTCATCGGTGCCGGGCCGATCATTATCGGACAGGCTTGCGAATTCGACTATTCGGGCGTCCAGGCGGTCAAGGCTCTGAAACAGGAAGGCTACCGGGTCATCCTGGTCAATTCGAATCCGGCCACGATCATGACGGATCCCGACCTGGCCGATGCCACATATATCGAACCGATCACGCCCGATTTCGTCGCCCGTATCATCGAACGGGAAAAACCCCACGCGCTCCTAGCAACGATGGGCGGACAGACCGCGCTGAATTGCGCCCTCGACCTCGACAGGGCCGGCGTGCTGGCCGAGCACAATGTCGAGCTGATCGGCGCGCGCGCTGATGCAATCGAGATGGCAGAGGACCGCGAGAAGTTCCGCGCGGCCATGGACCGGATCGGACTCGAAAATCCCCGGGCGGAAATCATCGCGGCGCCGGAAATCCGCGACAGCGATGGCAAACTGACCGGCTATGACCGGATCGCCGGTCTGGCAGCAGCGATGGAGACGCTGGAGCGGATCGGCCTGCCGGCCATCATCCGCCCCGCCTATACGCTGGGCGGGACCGGGGGCGGGGTTGCCTATAATATTGATGAGTATCGCGAGATTATCGAGAGCGGGCTCGCCGCTTCGCCCGTTGCGCAGGTGCTGGTCGATGAAAGCCTGCTCGGCTGGAAGGAATTCGAGATGGAAGTGGTCCGCGACAAGGCGGACAATGCCATCATCATCTGTTCGATCGAGAATATCGACCCGATGGGCGTGCATACCGGCGATTCGATCACAGTTGCCCCTGCTCTGACGCTGACAGACCGTGAATACCAGGTGATGCGCAACGCCTCTCTCGCCGTGTTGCGCGAGATCGGCGTTGAAACCGGCGGCTCGAATGTGCAGTTTGCCGTGAACCCCGACACAGGCCGCCTTGTCGTCATCGAGATGAATCCGCGCGTGTCGCGCTCTTCTGCACTGGCGTCGAAGGCGACTGGCTTTCCGATTGCGAAAGTCGCTGCAAAGCTGGCGGTGGGTTACACGCTGGACGAGCTTGGAAACGATATCACCGGTGGCGCGATCCCGGCGAGTTTCGAGCCAACGCTCGACTATGTGGTGACCAAGATGCCGCGCTTTGCTTTCGAGAAGTTCAAGGGCGCGGAACCAATCCTGAGCACCGCGATGAAATCGGTGGGCGAGGCCATGGCCATCGGGCGCAGCTTTCAGGAAAGCCTGCAAAAGGCGATCTGTTCCCTCGAAACAGGCCTTTGCGGCTTTGAGGAGATGGACTTCGCAACTGAGGCGGAACTCCGCGGAGCCTTGTCCCAGCAGCGGCCTGATCGGCTGCGCATCGTTGCCGAAGCCCTTCGCCGCAGCCTCAGCGTCGAGGAGATCTTCCGCGCCACCAAGATCGACCAATGGTTTCTCCGCGAGATCGCCGAAATCATCGAGGCCGAAGGCAACATTGCCCGCAACGGTGTGCCCGAAACCGAAGACGGCTTTATTGCGCTGAAGGCGATGGGCTTTTCCGATGCCCGCCTTGGGCAACTGACCGGCAGGCCGGAGAGCAGTGTGCGCGCGGCGCGCCACAAGCTGGGCGTACGACCCGTCTACAAGCGCATTGATACTTGCGCAGCGGAATTCGAAGCGGTCACGCCCTACATGTACTCGACTTATGAACGGCGTCCCTGGCGCAGCGGCGATACGGCAACCGGCACAAGCTGGCACACGGGTTGCGAATCCGACCCGAGCGCGCGGAAAAAGGCCGTCATCCTCGGCGGCGGGCCGAACCGGATCGGTCAGGGCATTGAATTCGATTATTGCTGCTGCCACGCCGCCTATGCGATGGAAGACCTCGGGATCGAGTCGATCATGGTGAATTGCAATCCCGAGACCGTCTCGACGGATTATGACACGTCTGACCGGCTGTATTTTGAGCCTCTGACCGGCGAACATGTTCTGGAAATCCTGCACCGCGAACAGGCTGCAGGAGAGCTCGCCGGCGTCATCGTCCAGTTCGGTGGCCAGACGCCGCTAAAGCTCGCCAATATGCTTCAGGACGCCCGGATACCCATTCTGGGAACCTCGCCGGCCTCAATCGACCTGGCCGAGGACCGCGAACAATTCGCGGCGCTGATAGACCGGCTTGGGCTGCAGCAGGCCCCGTCCGCGACGGCTCGCAGCGAAGAAGAGGCCCTCGAAAAAGCCCGGGAACTTGGTTATCCGGTGATGCTTCGTCCATCCTATGTGCTCGGCGGGCGGGCCATGGAGATCGCCCGAAACGACGAAGACCTGGTCACATTCGCGCGCGCTGCGATCCTGGAATCGGGCGATCAGTCGCTCTTCCTCGACTGCTATCTCGCCGATGCGATCGAAGTCGACGTCGATGCGATTTGCGACGGACACGACGTGCATGTTGCCGGCATCATGGAGCATATAGAGGAGGCCGGGGTCCATTCCGGCGACTCAGCCTGCGCGCTGCCGCCTTATACGCTTGCACCCGCGCTTCAGGGACGGCTTGCCGAACAGGCCGTCGCCCTTGCCCGGGCGCTCGACGTCAGGGGCCTGATCAATATCCAGTTCGCTGTAAAGGGTGAGGATATCTTCATTCTGGAGGCAAATCCCCGCGCTTCGCGGACTGTTCCATTTGTCGCCAAGGCCGTCGGCGCCCCGGTGGCCGGCATCGCCGCGAAGGTAATGGCTGGCGAAAAGCTCTCATCCTTTGACCTTCGACATGCCAGGCCCAGCCGTGTCGCGGTCAAGGAAGCGGTCTTCCCATTCGGACGGTTCGCCAATGTCGATCCCGCGCTCGGCCCGGAAATGCGCTCGACCGGCGAGGTCATGGGTTGGGATGATGATTTTGGCGCAGCCTTCCTGAAATCGCAGATCGCCGCCGGCGTGGACCTGCCCAGGACAGGCAGGGTCTTTGTATCCGTAAAGGATGCGGACAAGGCACTCATTCTCGAACCTGTGCGCGAGCTTGCCGCAATGGGCTTTTCCATCACCGCCACGCGGGGCACGGGCGACTATCTCGCCGACAACGGGGTCAGTGTCGAAATCGTCAACAAGGTGAATGAGGGCCAGCCCCATATTGTTGATGACATGATCAACGGCAAAGTCCAGCTGGTCTTCAACACGACCGAAGGGATGCAGTCGCTCAAGGATAGCGCATCCATCCGCCGCACGGCCCTGACACGCGCCATTCCCTATTTCACAACCTTGTCGGCGTCGCGCGCTTCCGTACAGGCCATCGCCTCGTTAAGAACACGCAAACTGAACGTGCAGGCCTTGCAATCGGTGTGATGACGCCCACTTGACGGCCCATCGATTTACGCTGACGCTTTCATCAAACAGAACAGAGTAGACGTCCATGGAACGCATTCCCATGACTGCCGAGGGTCATCAGGCCTTGGTGGAAGAACTTAAGACACTGAAATCGGTGGAACGCCCAAGCGTGATTGCTGCTATCGCGGAAGCGCGTGAACATGGCGATCTGTCTGAGAACGCCGAGTACCACGCCGCCAAGGAGCGCCAGAGCTTCATCGAGGGCCGCATTGCCGAGCTTGATGACAAGCTCGCGCGTGCGGAAGTCATCGACCTGTCCAAGCTCAACGGCTCGAAGGTCCGGTTCGGCGCCACCGTGACACTGATCGATGTCGATACCGAAGAAGAAAGTGTCTACAAGATTGTCGGCGATGACGAGGCCAGCATCGCCGATGGCAAAATCTCGATTTCCTCGCCAATGTCGCGGGCGCTGATCGGGAAAGAAGAAGGCGATGAAGCGGAGGTGTCTGCGCCGGGCGGGGCCAAGGCCTATGAAATCGCCAAGGTGGAGTTCAAATAGGTCATGACCGATGAGGGATCGCTCGGACCCTCCGTCTGGGCGGTTTCCGACGGGCGGGCAGGCAACGCTGCGCAGGTCCGCGCCATCGTCCAGGCGCTCGGCGAAACCAGCCGCTGGATGCGGATCGCTCATATCCCTGGAAACGGACATCGAAACCAGCCACTGACCCTGCACCCTCGCAAGCCCTGGACCCTGCTGCCGCCGCATCGATGGATTGCGCCCCGCCTCGCCCTGCCAAAATCCGAACGCGACGCGCTGAGCGCGCCTTTCCCGACCATCTGGATCGGCGCGGGCCGACGCACAGCGCCCTATTCCGCTGCGGTTCGCGACTGGTCAGGCGGAGCCACATTCTCTGTTCATATCCTGGATCCGAAATTCGACACCAGCGCCTTTGACCTGATGGTGACCCCCGAACACGACAGCATTGACGGCGACAATGTTATCCGCACTGTCGGCTCGCCGGCCTATTTCTCTCCCGACGATATCGAACAGGCGGGCATGGCATTTGCCGGGCTGGCAGATGAACGAGCAAAATCGGCCATGGTCATTCTCGGCGGACATTCGAAGACACACAATTTCACCATGGGCGCGGCCGAAACGCTCATCCAGCAACTCAAACGCCTGTCAGGCGAAGGCTGGCGGTTGAGGGTCACTGCCTCGCGGCGCACACCGGTCGAGATCATCGCGAGGATGCGCGCCTTCGCAGACGAGACCGGCGCCCTGTTCTGGTCCGGACCGGAGGACGGCGACAATCCCTATCTCGCCTGGCTGATCTATTCAGATGTCGCCCTCGTTACCGAAGACAGCGCCAATATGCTGTCGGACGCGGCCTATCATGGCCTGCCTGTCCATATGATCCGCCTCAATGGTCGCTCTTCAAAATTCGACCGCTTGCATGACAGCCTGATCGACAGGGGCTGCGCGCGCTGGTTCGATGGCACATTGGACAGCTGGTCCTATGAACCCCTGCGCGAGGCGGACCGTGTAGCCGATCGGATTGTCGAGGAACTGCTCAAATGCCACCCGCAGCCTCAGATGAAATCCGGCAGTGGCGGCGATGGCGATGTGGTCCTGCCGGACTGGATCTGACGGCGGCCCGCCCTCCTCATGGCGAGGGATGCAGAATTCCTGCCGCCCTAACCCCGCCCTCAAAGTAACGCTATCACGTAGCTTGTGCGTTGATTTTCAACATATTTTGTTGACCCGCCCTGGCGCGTGAGGCATAGGCGTCGGCATGCCCCATGATCACGGTCATACCCATGTTTATGGTGACACAAAGGATGCGCGCAAACGCGTGGCGCTCGCCGCCTGGCTGACTTTCGCCTTCATGGGCGCAGAGGTCGCCGGCGGGCTGATCTCGGGCTCGCTGGCGCTGCTGGCGGATGCCGCACATATGCTCACTGATGCAGGCGCGCTGGGCCTGGCCTGGCTCGGGTTCCGCCTGGCCGAGAGACCTGCCGATACGCGCCGGTCCTATGGTTTTCACAGGGTGAAGGTGCTCGCAGCCTTTGTGAACGGCCTTGCTCTGCTGGTCCTTGCCGCCTGGATTGTCTGGGAAGCCGCCCAGCGGTTGCGCGACCCCGCGCCTGTGCTCGGCGGCCTGATGATGGGCGTTGCGGTGCTTGGCCTTTGCGTGAACATGATAGCCTTCGCCGTGCTGCACGGTGGCGACCGTAACGACCTCAACCTGCGCGGCGCGCTTTGGCATGTGGCCGGTGACCTGCTCGGCTCGGTCGCCGCGATTGTCGCCGCGCTGGTCATCATCCTGACCGGCTGGACAGCCATAGACCCGGTTCTGTCTGTCCTCGTGGCGCTCCTGGTCGCCTTTGGTGGCTGGCGCCTTGCTCGCGAGGCCGGACATATCCTTCTGGAGGGTACTCCCTCCGGACTTGACCCGGTCACGATCGGCGAGGCCATCATGATGCATGTCGAGGGCGTCAAGACGGTTGATCATGTTCATGCCTGGAGCCTGAATGAAGCCAGACCCCTCGTCACACTGGATGTCTATGCCAGCCCCGGCGCCTGCGCGGAAACGGTTCGCCGCCAGGTGAAAGCGCTGCTCCTGCGTGATTTCGACGTCTCCCACGCCACGGTGGAAGTCATCGCCACCCCTGCAACCACGCTGGCCTGAGACGTTTCGCACGCGCTTGCGAGGCGCTGGCGGCCTTTATTCCATGCCCGCAAGACCCCATAAAGACACTGAGAAGAGCTTGTTCCTTCCCCAGGGAGAAAAATATGCCAGACAGCGAAACCGACACACGCCACGCTGATATACTTATTATCGGATCCGGGCCTGCTGGCTGGACGGCTGCCATCTATGCCGCGCGCGCAATGCGCAAGGTGCTGGTCGTTGCCGGCCTTCAGCCAGGCGGCCAGCTCACAATCACGACCGATGTTGAGAATTATCCCGGATTTGCCGAGATCCAGGGCCCGGAACTGATGGTCAAGATGCGCGAGCATTCCGAGAAGATGGGCGCACTTACCGCCGAAGACCATATCGCCAGCGTTGACCTGTCGGTACGCCCCTTCCGAGCGGTTGGCGAGAGCGGCACGATCTATACTGGTGATGCAATCGTCATCGCCACAGGCGCACAGGCCAGATGGCTCGGTCTGCCATCAGAAGAAAAGTTCAAAGGCTATGGCGTGTCGGCCTGCGCAACCTGCGACGGGTTTTTCTATCGTGAGAAAGAAGTGATCGTGGTCGGCGGCGGCAACACCGCTGTCGAGGAAGCCCTGTTCCTGACGAATTTCGCGTCCAAGGTAACGCTGGTCCACCGGCGCGACAGCCTGCGCGCAGAGAAAATCCTTCAGCATCGGCTGATGAAGCACCCCAAGGTCGAACTCGTCTGGAACACCGTTCTTGAAGAAGTGGTCGGCGAGGACATGCCGCCAGGCGTCACCGGTGCGCGGCTGAAGAATGTGAACACCGGCGAGATCACGCATGTTCCCGCCCATGGCGTCTTCATTGCGATTGGCCATGCGCCGTCTACCGAACTCTTCGCCGGCCAGGTCGAGATGCACCAGAATGGCTATATCGTCACGGCTCCGGACTCGACGGTTACCAATATTCCCGGCGTCTTCGCGGCTGGCGATGTGACTGACGATATCTATCGCCAGGCCGTCACAGCCGCCGGCATGGGCTGCATGGCGGCCCTTGAAGCGGAGAAATGGCTGGAAAGCCTGGACGAGGAAGAAGGCGAACCGATCGCGGCGCAGTAGCGCGGTTTCCGCGGGCAATCAGGTGTCGCCAGGGGCCATAAGGTGATGAGGGTGTCTTTGCCGCCTTACCACTTCCCCGCGCCTCCGGGCTTGATCCGGGATCTCCCTGAGGAGGCTTTGCACTGTGCCCAGGGAAGGCCCGGCTCTTCGACCGGGCAAGCGGAGATTCTTGTTTCACAATTTCCCCGCGTCCACGGTCTCAAACCGATCAGCCCCGCCCGCTTCACACCTCGAAAAGGCGCACCTTTCCGTCCTCGAATGACAGGGCGAGTTTCCCCGACAACAGTTTCAGCGCCCGGTCACCGAATAGATCACGGCGCCAGCCAGTGAGCGCGGCAATATCCTCGTCTCGCTCGCCGCGGGCAATCCGCTCGATATCGGCAGCATTGGCGATCAGTCGCGGGACCACATTTGCCTCTTCGGAGACATGTTTGAGCAGCACTTTGAGCATTTCCGGCGCACCCGGCGGGGTCTGCGGGTTCTGTCTGTGGCGCGGCAGGTCAGGTGCAATGGCCTTGGGATCTTCAAGCGCAGTCTTCACCGCCTCGATCAGCCCCTCGGCCTGGCGCGAGCGGATGAAGCCATTGGGCACCGCGCGCAATCGCTCAAACCCTTTTTCGGTGGTCGGGCGCTGTTCGGCGATTTCATAAATCGCGTCATCCTTCAGGATGCGTCGGCGCGGGCGGTCGAGCGACTGGGCCTTCTCCTCGCGCCATCCGGCCACAGCCACCATGATGGCGGCATAGTCGGGTTTATTGCGCCGCAGTTTCAGCCTCTGCCAGGCATTGGCCGGATCGGTGTCATAAAGACCCGGATCCTCCAGTTCGGCCATCTCGGCCTTGACCCAGTCCATTCGGCCAAGCGTTTCGAGCTCGCCGCGCATCCATTCAAACACATCGCGAAGATGGGTCACATCGCCGAGCGCATAATCGAGCTGTTTCTCGCTCAAGGGGCGGCGCATCCAATCCGTGAACTGGGAGGACTTATCGATCTGGCGATTGAGCACGCGCTGGACGAGATTGTCATAGGAAATCGAATCGCCAAGCCCGAGGGCCATCGCCGCAATCTGCGTATCGAAGACAGGGCCTGGCGGATGGCCGATCAGCCGGTTGAAGATTTCCATGTCCTGGCGGGCGGCATGGAAGACTTTTACCCGGTTCTCCTCAGCGATAAGCTGGAGAAACGGCCCGATATCGAGATCTTCAGCCAGCGGATCGATAACACCTTGAACACCCGGCGCAGACGCCTGGATCAGGCAAAGGCGCGGCCAGAAGGTTGTCTCGCGGTGAAACTCGGTATCCACACAGATGAAATCGCTGGTCGAAAGGGCGTCGCACAACGCGCCGAGATCATCCTGGGATGTGATGGGGATCAGACTGTCACTTGGCATTTGCGGCGGCTTAGCTGAATCTCATGGGAAAATCGAGCCTTTTGCAGCCTATGGGACAATTGCCCTGCAAGTTCAGCGCCTGCTGGCCTTGCACCGCGGCCCGCCCGCGCGTATCGCAGGCGCCTTAAGGCCACCAAACCGACCAATCCGAAAGCGTTTATCCCATGCATGCTTATCGCACCCATGACTGCGGCGCCCTGCGCAAGTCCGATGTCGGAGAAAGTGTCAGATTGTCCGGCTGGCTGCATCGCCGCCGCGACCATGGCGGGGTCATGTTCATCGATCTGCGCGACCATTACGGCATTACACAGTGCGTCTTTGATCCGGATTTTCCTGCCTTTGCGACCGTCGAGCGGCTGCGCACGGAAAGCGTGATCAGGATCGAAGGCGAAGTGATCGCCCGCGACGATGAGCTTGTGAACGAAAGTCTTGCCACGGGCGAAGTCGAAATTCGCGTCAAGACGGCAGAAGTGCTTTCAGAGGCGGCCGAACTGCCACTGCCGGTCTTTGGCGAACCCGATTACCCTGAAGAGATCCGCCTGCGTCATCGCTATCTCGACCTGCGCCGCGAGAGTCTGCACCGCAACATTGTCCTGCGCTCTGAGGTGATCTCCTCGATCCGTCGACGCATGGTTGAATCCGGTTTCACCGAGTTCCAGACGCCGATCCTGACCGCCTCCAGCCCGGAAGGTGCGCGCGATTTCCTGGTCCCGTCCCGCCTGCATCCCGGCGAGTTCTACGCCCTTCCGCAGGCGCCCCAGCAATTCAAACAGCTGATCATGGTGTCGGGCTTCGATCGCTATTTCCAGATCGCGCCGTGTTTCCGCGACGAAGATGCGCGCGCAGATCGTTCGCCCGGAGAATTTTACCAGCTCGATGTCGAGATGGCCTTCGTGACGCAGGAGGATGTGTTCAACGCGATCGAGCCGGTCATGCGCGGCGTCTTCGAGGAATTCGCCGACTGGCAGGGTAAGGGGCGAACCATGCCGGACGGGCCCTTTCCGCATATCCCCTATGCCGAAGCAATGGCTAAATATGGCTCTGACAAGCCGGACCTGCGCAACCCTGTTGTCTGCGCCGATGTGTCTGACATTGTCCAGCGCGATGATGTCACGCTTGGCGTGTTCAAGAAGATTACCGAGGGCGGCGGCATTGTGCGCGCCATCCCCGCGCCCGGTTCGGGCGAGCAGCCGCGCAGCTTCTTCGACAAGATGGATGCCTGGGCGAAGAAGGAGATGCAGGCGCCGGGCCTTGGCTATATGCGCTTTGTCGAGGAGGGAGGCGCACTCAACGCCACCGGCCCGATCGCGAAATTCTTCGAGCCGGCCGCCCTGCAGGCGCTGGCCGAGCGCGCGGGCGTGAAAGCCGGCGACGGCCTTTTCTTCGCCGCAGGCAAGAAGGCCGAGGCCGAGCGCCTTCAGGGCGCAGCGCGCAATCGCATCGGCGAAGAGCTTGGCCTGATCGAGCCCGGCGTGTTCCGCTTCTGCTGGATCGTCGATTTCCCGATGTATGAATGGGACGAGGATAACAGGAAGATCGACTTCTCCCACAATCCCTTCTCCATGCCGCAGGGCGGGATGGAGGCGCTTGAGGCGGCCGCCGCAGCAGGCGAGGAGGCCATTCTGGACCTCAAGGCCTACCAGTATGACATTGTCTGCAACGGGGTCGAACTGTCGTCTGGCGCGATCCGAAACCACCGCCCGGACGTGATGCTGAAGGCCTTCGAGATCGCAGGCTATGGCCCTGATGTGGTCGAGGCCGAGTTTGGCGGCATGCTCAATGCCTTCCGCTATGGCGCCCCGCCCCATGGTGGCATCGCGCCAGGCGTGGACCGGATCGTCATGCTGCTGGCAGATGTCGAGAATCTGAGGGATGTGACCCTGTTCCCGATGAACCAGCAGGCCCGCGACTTGATGATGGGGGCGCCCTCCCCGGTCGATGACAAGCAGCTGAAGGAACTCAATATCCGCCTCGCGCCAATGAAAAAGTCCGACAAGGGCTGATCAGTCGGCTCGCCGCCAGAATTGACAAACGCCCGCAGCTGCAACACAGATGCACCCAGATGGTGCCGCTGTAACAGGTGGCTAAGAGGGAAGCCGGTGGGAATCCGGCGCTGTCCCCGCAACTGTTAGCCGGGAGCTGATGGCCACTCATGCCACTGGGGCGAATGCCCTGGGAAGGCGGCCTGAAGCACTGATCGGCAAGCCAGGAGACCTGCCATCGCGTCGTTCGCTCTTGGTCCGGGAACAGGCCATGAGAGCGGGAGCGCATCGCGCATCCTCCGAAACGACACCTTTGCGGCGCGCCGGCTGGCCGGGGCGCGCCTTGGGTTTCGTTTCAGGCGCGCCGTCCGGCCCGGCGTGGAAGGAAAACGCGATGCTGAGACATTCGCTGATACTGAGCGTGGCCGCGCTGGCGCTGGCCGACGGCTCGATGGCCCAATCGGCTGAAAACACCGATCGGCTGGACACTGTGACTGTGACCGGGCTGCGGCCCGTGCCGCTGTCCGGACTGACTACAGCGGTCACGATACTCCACGCCGAAGACCTCGACCTGCGCGCGGCGCCTTATCTCGCAGATGAGCTGAGGGCCGTGCCCGGTCTGGCGGTGTCACGCTCCGGGGCGCGGGGCGGGCTCACACAGGTCCGCCTGCGCGGCGCCGAAGCCAATCACACGCTACTGCTCATTGATGGGATAGAGGTCTCCGACCCGGTCACAGGCGAGAGCGATTTCGGTCTGTTCGCCGGCCTTCGCCCTGAGCGGATCGAAGTACTGCGCGGTGAGCAGTCCGGCCTTTATGGCTCCGATGCGATTGGCGGCGTGATCAATATCGTCATGTCGGGCGACACTGGAGCCTTCGGCCGCGCGGAATATGGCTCGCGCGATACGCTACGCGGCGATCTCGGCTATGGTTTCGCAGACTCCTCGGGCACACTGAGCCTTTCCGTCGCCGGCTTTTCCACCGAAGGCGTCGACACGTCCGGCTCGGCCGGGGAAAAAGACGGCTCGGAAAGCTATAACTTCCTCGCCACGGGCTCGCGACAGCTGGGTCGCGGCTGGGAGGCCACGGCCCTGGCCCGCTATGTGCGCAGCGATGTCGAGACCGATCCCGACCTTGATTTCAACGGCCGGCTAGATGATGGCGACCGCATCACTGAGGCCGAGCAATGGACGCTGGGCGGCGCGCTCGGCGGCGAAGCGGCTGGCCTCGACCATCGCTTCCGCGCAAGCTTCAATGGCGTGGCGCGCGACAATTTCGCCGATGGTGGGTTCACCGATGCCGCCGAGGGCGAGAGGTTAAAAGTCTCCTACAGCCCCTCGCGCACCTTCGACGCAGGCCAGGCGACAATCCGGCTGAGCGGCCTCATCGATTCTGAAACCGAAGACTACAGCGCCCGGGATACCGAGTTCGGGGGCGCAACCAATCAGGAAGAGAGCTTCGAGACGCTTGGCCTTGCCGGCGAGGCCCGGATCGATTTCGGTGAGATCCAGCTAGCCGCAAACCTGCGCCATGACAATAATGATGGCCGGTTCGAGGATGCCACAACTGGCCGGCTTTCTGCCGCCTGGGACATCGCGCCTGCCCAGCGCCTGCGTGCCTCGCTAGGCACAGGCGTCAAGAATCCGACTTTCACCGAATTGTTCGGCTTCTTCCCCGGTAGCTTTATCGGCAATCGCGACCTTGAGCCTGAACAATCCACAAGCTGGGACATCGGCTGGGATGGCATGGCCGGCCCGTTCGAACTGTCGGCCACATATTTTGAAGCCCAGCTGGAAGACGAGATTTTCACCGCCTTCAATCCGGATTTCACCTCCACCGCGCTGAACCGCGAGGGCGAAAGCGAACGCAGTGGCTTCGAGCTTGGCGCGCGCTGGCAGGCAAGTGCCGCGCTCAGCCTGGCCGGTCAGGCGACATTCCTCGACTCCCAGGCCGATGATGGTGGCGATGAAATCCGTGTGCCGTCCGAGACCGCCAGCCTGTCGCTCGACTATCGACCGCAGGCCTGGGCAGGCGGGCGCGCCGGCCTCGCATTCGACTATGTCGGCGAACAGGATGATTTCGATTTCGGAGCCTTCCCAGCCGCGCGCGTCACGCTTGACAGCTATGTCCTTGCAAGTGCCAGCGCCGAATGGCCACTGAACGATCAGGTCGCCGTCACATTGCGCGGTGAGAACCTTTTCGACGAAGAGGTCACCGACGTGTTCGGATTTCGCGGGCCGGGTGCTGGTCTCTTTATAGGGTTGAGGCTGCGCTGATGACCCGGCTGGCGATCCTTGTTTGCGGCCTGATCCTTGTGGCCTGTTCGCGGGCGGACATGACCGTATTGCCAGACGCAGACCGCCCGATGCGGATCGTCAGCCTCGACTATTGCGCGGACCAGTATGTCCTCAGACTTGCCGACCGGACCCAGATTCTCGCCGTCTCGCCTGATGCGCGCGGTGATTTCTCCTATATGCGCGGCGCCGCTGAAGGATTGGCGACCCTGCGCCCGGTCGCAGAAGACATCTTGATTGCCAGGCCGGACCTCATCGTGCGCGCTTATGGTGGAGGTCCGAAAGCAGCGGCTCTGTTCGAGCGGGCGGGAATACCCGTCCTGCAGGTCGGTTGGACGACGAGCGTACAAGGCGAAGGACCGGGAAGCGTCGCCGCAACCATACGTGACATGGCCGAGGGCCTTGGCCAGAGCGAGCGGGGCGACGCGCTGGCGGGCGATTATCTCGCCCGGCTTGCCACGATATCGCGCAACGGTTCGGGGCAGACGGCCATGTATGCCACGCCGGGCGGGGTCACATCCGGTCCGGGTTCACTGATCCACGAAATGCTGACTGCGGCCGGCCTCGACAATTTCGAGCCGGAGCCGGGCTGGCGACCGATCCCGCTGGAGCGGCTCGCCTATGACACGCCCGACCGGTTCATCTTTGCCGATTTCGAGGGTGGCGCCGGTGCCTGGAGCGCTGCGCGCCATCCCGTCTTTGCAAATCGTCTTGAGGAGACACCAGTGACCCGGATCGAGGGCGCCTGGACAGCCTGCGGGGGCTGGTTCATCATCAAGGCACTCGAAGCCATGGCGGAGCCAGCCGGATGAGCGCGGCGCGCTGGCTGACGCCCGGGCTCGCCGCCGCGAGCCTGCTGGCGATCTTCGCAGCCTGCCTGCTTGGATCGACATCGCTGCCGCCCGCCCGCCTGCTTGCGGTGTTCGTCGGCGGCGGCGATCCCGGTGACCAGCTGGTCGTCTGGGCGATCCGGCTGCCGCGCGCGCTCGCGGCCTTCCTTGTGGGCGCCGCGCTTGGCATCAGCGGCGCGGCGCTGCAGGGACTGTTGCGCAACCCGCTGGCGGAACCCGGCGTGCTGGGCGTTTCGGCAAGCGCGTCCCTTTTTGCGACCGGCGCGATCTATTACGGGCTGGTTTCTCTCAGCCCATGGGTCTTGCCACTTTCTGCGATTGCCGGAGCGATCCTGGCCACCGCCCTGCTCGCGCTCGCCGCGATCCGGACCCGGTCGGTAGTCACGCTGATCCTGATCGGCGTGGGCCTGTCGAGCTTTGCCGGCGCAGCGATGAGCCTCTTGATGAACCTGGCGCCCAACCCCTTTTCGCTCGCCGACATGGTCAACTGGATGCTGGGTTCGGTCGCCAATCGCAGTTTTGAAGATATCGCCCTCGCCCTGCCCTTCCTTGCCCTCGGAGCTGCCCTCCTTTTTGTCACCCGCAGCGGGCTCAGCGCGCTCACGCTCGGCGAAGAGGCAGCAGGCGGACTCGGCCTGAATCTCAGGGCCCAGCGCATCTGGACCGTGCTGGGTGCCGGGCTGGCCACGGGTGCATCTGTCTCCCTGGCAGGCGCCATCGGATTTGTCGGGATTGTCGCGCCACATATGGTCCGTCCGATGGTCGGTCATGACCCGGCACGCTCGCTGGCCCCCTCGGCGCTGCTTGCCGGACTGATCCTCGTCCTGGCTGATATCGGCGTGCGGCTTGCGCCCACGGGCAGCGAACTCAAACTGGGCGTAGTCGCCGCCCTGATCGGTGCGCCCGCCTTTATCTGGATCGCGATGCAGAGGCGGGCCGTGCATGACTGAACTGCATGTGACCAGTCTCACTGTGTCGGCGCGCGGCGCCACACTGGTCGATAGCGCGAGCTTTTCCCTCGCGTCGGGCGAGTTCGTCGCCCTGCTTGGACCGAATGGCGCCGGCAAGACCAGTCTCGTGCGCGCAAGCCTGGGCCTGCTAAAGGCCAGCGCCGGTCGCGCTGTGCTGGGCGGGCAGGATGCGGCCAGGCTCAGCCCCATGCAGCGTGCGCGCTGCATCGCCTATCTGCCGCAGGTGCGCCCGCTCGCCTGGCCGAATACGGTTCGCGATATTGTTGCGCTTGGCCGGTTCAGCCATGGCGCCGCAATGGGGCGACTCGCAAGCGCCGATGGCGAAGCTGTCGCACGGGCCATCGCGGCCTGCGACCTCACATATCTTGCCGGCCGGCGCGCCGATACGCTTTCAGGCGGGGAGCTTGCCCGCGTCCACTGCGCGCGAGCGTTCGCCGCCCAGGCGCCTTTGCTGGTCGCAGACGAACCGATCGCCGCACTCGACCCGCGCCATCAGTTTCGCATACTCGACCTGATTGCCGACTATGTCCGCGATGGCGGCGGAGCGCTGGTCA
Source organism: uncultured Hyphomonadaceae bacterium (assembly GCA_964415675.1). Classification (GTDB taxonomy): domain Bacteria; phylum Pseudomonadota; class Alphaproteobacteria; order Caulobacterales; family Hyphomonadaceae; genus UBA5336. The sequence goes on along the minus strand of CAYQBG010000019.1, from coordinate 22,716 downwards.
TCCTTCATGATGTCGAGCTTGCTGCGCGCTATGCCTCGAGGCTCATCTGGATGAAGGAGGCCCGCATCCTTGCCGACGGCTCGCCAGCCGACACTCTGACGCCGGAGCGACTGGAAGCTGTCTATGGCGTGCGCGCCGAAATCGATGGTCTGCGCGTGGTGATGAACGGCGCGGCCTGAGCGGCCATCAGCCCCTCGGGATCGAATAATTCGGCGTCTCGCGCGTCATCGTCACATCGTGAACATGACTTTCTTGCAGGCCCGCACCCGTGATCTGTATAAACTCGGCTTTCTCATGCAACTCCGCGATATCGCGGGCCCCGACATAGCCCATCGCCGCGCGCAGGCCGCCGACCATCTGATGCAGTATCGGACCTATCGGCCCCTTGTAAGGCACCTGACCCTCAATCCCCTCCGGGACGAGCTTTTCCTGGCTCGCATCCTTCTGGAAATACCGGTCCGCCGAACCGCGTGCCATGGCCCCGAGAGAACCCATGCCGCGATAGGTCTTGTAGGACCGCCCCTGATAGAGAAAGACCTCTCCGGGCGCTTCTTCGGTCCCGGCAAAGATGGACCCCATCATCGCGGTCGATGCGCCGGCGGCAAGCGCCTTGGCGAAATCGCCGGAGAACTTGATGCCGCCATCGGCGATCAGCGGCGTGCCGGACGCTTCAGCGGCCTTCGCACAATCCTCAATCGCGGTGAGCTGTGGCACGCCGACGCCGGCAACGATCCGTGTGGTACAGATCGAGCCGGGTCCGATACCAACCTTGACCGCGTCCGCACCTGCATCGATCAGCGCTTTTGTGGCGTCTCCCGTCGCGACATTGCCCGCAATGATCTGCACCGAATTGGAAATGCGCTTGGCACGGGTCACCGCTTCTATCACAGCGCTGGAATGGCCATGGGCCGTGTCGATCACAATCGCATCGGCGCCCGCCTCGATCAGCGCCTGCGTGCGGTCAAACCCGTCATCGCCAACGCTTGAGGCCGCCGCCACGCGCAGGCGTCCATGACCGTCCTTGCAGGCATTGGGATTGACCGCCGCCTTGTCCATGTCCTTGACGGTCAGCAGGCCGATGCACTTATTGTCATCATCGACGATAATCAGCCGCTCGATCCGCCATTCATGCAGGAGGCGCCGGGCGACATCGATATCCTCATCCATTTTTACCGAAACCACGTCAGCAGTCATCAGCGAGCCGACCGTCTCATTTTCGTCCTCGACGAACCGCGTGTCGCGATTGGTGATGATGCCGACGACAGTGCCGTCCTCCTCGACCACGGGAATGCCGGAAAAACCCGTCCGCGCCTTGAGCTGTCGCAGCTCGCCAAGCGTCGCGCGTGGCGAAATGGTGATCGGGTTCATCACCACGCCGCTCTCGAACTTCTTCACCTGGGTCACCTGGCCGGCCTGCTCCTCAATGGTCAGGTTGCGGTGCAGGACACCGATTCCGCCCGCCTGCGCCATGGCAATGGCAAGACCGGCTTCGGTGACCGTGTCCATGGCCGCCGACAGGAGCGGGATGTTAAGCGGTATATCACGGGTCAGACGCGTTGCGACGCTGACTTGCGCAGGCATGACCTCACTCGGCCCGGGCTGCAGCAACACGTCATCAAAGGTCACGGCATGTCTGATTTTCATGGGGGCAGCTCCCTTTTTGGCCCTTTAAGGGAGTTGCGCCGCGATGAAAAGCCCCTTCGCGCGCCTATTGCGCCCCGGCCTGGCGTTCCGGGGCCGCCGCGTTGAAGGCAGGCAGCGCACGCGCCGCCGCATCGACGGCGACAAGCCTCGGAAAGGCCGAAAGGTCCGTTTTGAACCGGCGCGCATTGGCGACCTGCGGCACAAGGCAGATCTCCGCCAGTGTCGGGGCCTCGCCAAACAGAAAAGGCGCTGGGGGCAATTCGGCGGCCATCGCCTCCAGCGCAGTGAAGCCTTTCACGATCCAGCCTTGATACCAGTGTGTGATCGCGTCCCCGTCAGCCTCGAAATCACTCCGCAGCGCCTCCAGAACGGAAAGATTGTTCAATGGATGAATATCGCAAGCAATCGTGTCGGCAAAAGCGCGGATTCTGAGCCGGTTCTCGACCGTTCCCGGCAGGAATGCAGGCTCGGGCCGGATCTCCTCCAGATATTCGATGATCGCCATGGACTGACCGATCAACGCACCGGAAGCCAGCTCCAGCGTCGGCACCCGCATCTGCGGATTGATCGCAGCATAAGCGTCGCTGAGCTGCTCATCCGCGCCCGGCGCAATGTTCACCGGCACGCTTTCATAGCTCAGCCCCTTGAGGTTCAGCGCTATGCGCACCCTGTAAGCCGCAGACGAACGCCAATAGTCTAAGAGTTTCATCGGCCCGTCCCACTCATTCATGCCAGTGAAGTCAGCCCAAGCGCGTCCATGATCGCTTCATAGGCTTCAAGCGCTTCGTCGGCGAAATCAGGATCGCTCAGATCCTCAGGCCGCAACTCATCGCGGTAATGCCGACGCACGACCTTTTGCAGCGCATCGATCCCTTCCTCATCGAGGATCACGCCCGGATGCACGCCCGCAAGCTCCTCAGCCGTCAGCACCACACGCAGACGCAGGCAGGCCGGACCGCCGCCATTGCGCATGGACTGGCGTACATCGACATAGTGGACGCGGCCGATGGGCCCATTACCGGCCACCAGCGCCTCGCAATAGCGCGCCGTGGAAGGCGTGTCGCGGGTTTCGCCCGGCGCGATGAGCACGAGCCGGTCCTCGCCGGGCATCTGCAAAAGCTGCGAATTGAAAAGGTAGGACGAGATCGCATCGGCCAGCGGCACCTCGGCGTCGGGCACCATGACGGGGCGCAGATCGAACCGGCCATCCCCGGCGCGGCGCAAAGCCTCAAGGACGCCTAGCGTGTCCTCAAAGGCGTGTTCATGGAAGAACAGCGTGTCCAGCGTGCCGACACAGACCACATCATTATGGAAGGCGCCCGCCTCAATGGCCTTCTTTGACTGGCGGGCATGAACGACCCGCGAGGGGTCCAGGCCATGGCTGCGGGCGATCGTCTCGCAGGCCAGCCGCGTCTGACGCGCTGGGAAGCCAGACGCCATCTCACCCGCCTCGCGGCCATGTACGAAGAGTTCGACACCAGGGGCACCGTGGGACGCGCAGAGCCGGACATGATTGGCCGCGCCCTCATCGGCGAAATCATTGTGGCCGGGCAGCGGCGCGTGCACCCTCACACGGCCGGAAGGGTGATCATCATCCCCGCCGGCAAAGACTTCCGTGAGAACGTCCTCTGTGACCGTGGCTTCCAGGCTGCGATGCAGCATGGTCGACAGGTTCGCAGGCGTGAGATGCAGGCGCCCGTCTGCCGTATCGGCCGAGGGCGAGACCGTCGCTGCATTCGCTGTCCACATGCAACTGGCCGAATAGGCGGTCTTCAGCAGGCGGGGGGCATTTCGCGCCGCTTCTTCAATCGCCTCAGCCATAGTCCCGCCAAAGCCGACATCGTCAAGAAAGACAAAATCGGGCCGTGGCTGTGGCGGCAAGACGCCCTGCACAAGGCCAGCGCGCACCATCATGCGCATCTTCTCCAGGCCTTGAAGAGCGGCCTCGCGCGGATTCGAGATATCCCCGGCATTTGTCGCGCTGGCAATATTGCCCTCGGACATGCCGCCATAATTATGGGTCGGGCCGATCAGACCGTCGAAATTCGCCTCGACCGCGTCACTCATGAGGGGAAGCCTTCTGCTGACAGGCGCATGGCATGATCGGCGACCTGGCTGGCCTGCGGCCAGGCGCAATAATCGGCCGCGTAATATGCGCCGGGCCGATAATTGCCCGAAAGGCCCGGCCCGCCGAACGGCATTGCCCCGCTGGCCCCGGCTGTCGGCCTGTTGCGATTGAGAATGCCGGCGCGCATCTCCTCGCGAGCCGTGAGCCAGCGCGCGTCATCGTCGCACACCAGCCCGGCCGACAGGCCAAAGCGGGTGTCATTGGCCCGCGCGATCGCCTCGCTGAAACTCTTGACCCTGATGACCTGCATCAGGGGTCCGAAGAGTTCCTCGTCGGGAACATCCCTCGCCCCGGTCACATCGATCACGCCGGGCGAGACAAAGCCGTGCCCACGCTCCAGCCTTTCCAGCGCGAGCAGTGGTCTGGCGCCCTTCTCCTGCAGCATGGCCTGGAAATCGATGGCCGCCTCAGCAGCACCGGCAGAGACAAGCGGGCCCATGAAGATACCCTCATCATCCCAGGCGCCGATTGTCAGCCCCTCAGCGCGGGCAATAATCGCCTCCACCACCGCATCGCCGAACCCGCCTTCCGGCAGGATCACCCGGCGCGCGCAGGAACAGCGCTGGCCGGTTGTCAGGAAGGCCGATTGTGCAGCGATGTCAGCGGCGGCTTCCATGTCTGCAGGATCCCAGACGATCAGCGGATTGTTTCCGCCCATTTCAAGCGCCAGGATCACCTCCGGTCGCCCGCCGAAATGCTTGTGGAAGAAGCAGCCCGTCTTTGCCGAACCGGTGAAGAGCAGGCCGTTAATCTCCTGCTCGATCAGTGCCGCACCCGTGTCGCGCCCGCCCTGGACGATGTTGATGCAGCCATCGGGCAACCCCGCCTCGGCAAAGCATTCCGCCATGATAGCGGCCACCGACGGAGCCAGTTCCGAAGGCTTGAACACGCAAGTGTTTCCCGCCAGAAGCGCCGGCACGATATGCCCGTTCGGCAGGTGACCGGGAAAGTTGAACGGTCCGAAAACGGCCATCACGCCATGCGGGCGGTGAGTGAGGTGCATCGAGCCAAAGCCCGCATCCAGCGCTTTCGAACCGGCTCGCTCCACCTGCGCGGCGATCGAAACCGCGATTTTGCCGGCCATCGCGCCGGCCTCGCCTTTCGCGTCCCACAGCGCCTTGCCCATGTCCCGCGAAATGGCTTCAGCGATGGCGCCGCTTCGTCCCTTCACAGCCTCGCCATAGGCTTCCAGAATGCCCGTGCGGTCATGCTGGGGGCGGCGCGACCAGTCCTGAAACGCGATCCTTGCGCGCTCGACCGCAGCGCCCACCTGCGAGGCGTCGGCAGCCCGGCCCGACCAGACTGCCTCACCACTCGCCGGGCAGATGCTTTCAAAGGCTTCGCCTCTGCCAGCCTGCCACTTTCCATCGATCCAGACATGCTGGTGCGTCATCCATCCCTCCTTGCCCAGATCCGTACCGGAACACCGGGCCGGACCTGTAGCCTGTCGAAAACGTCCGCGCTCACAATGGCTCGCCCGTCGCCGGGAAGCTCCATCTGGGCTTGTGTAACCCTGAAATCGGGCACGCGGTCTGTTGCAACCAGCCCGCTCGGTCTGTCCCCTCCGACATCGCCGGCCTCCAGAACCACCACCTCGCTCTCGGCAATCGTGCGGATCTTCGAGCGCTCGCAGGTGACCAGCGGCCCGCCATCGAAAATGTCAACAACCCGTTCGAAACGGAAACCTTCCCATTCGAGCAGTTTCAGCGCGCCGACACCGGCCGAATGCACTCGCCCGATCACCTCTCGCGCCTCAGGCGGCAACAGGTCCACATAGACCGGGTATTTCGGCATCAGATCCAGGATGAACTGATTGTCCGACACCGCCGAAAGAAAATCAGCCTCGGTGAAGCTCATGCGAAAGAAATGCGCGCCAAGACAATCCCAGAACGGCGTGTCGCCGGCATCATCGACAACGCCGCGCAATTCCGCCAGCACCCGCTCGCCGAAACGCTGGGGTGCGGCGGCCATTAGCAGATAACGCGACTGGGCCGCCAGCCGCCCGGCCCCGCCGCCACGGAAACTCTCCTTCAGAAACAGCGTGCCCACTTCGGTAAAGCCGACGAATTCATTGGTCAGGATCAGCGCATCCATGTCGAAACGCCGCTCAGCCGCCTGGCTCGCCTGCGCCAGGGTGATGATGCGGTAATTGAAGAAGGGATAGTCGATCCCAACGCCTGCCTTGACCGCTGAACAGCCGCCAATCTCGCCGGTTTCCGCGTCCTCCATCATCATCAGGTATTTGCCGTATTGCGGCTGTTCGAGATCGCCGCCAAAGGCGCGCGAGGACAGGTCCAGGCGCCTGGCCATCAGCTCTTCATTCACCGGCAGGCTGGTAAAACCCGGCCCGGACATTTCGGCCAGTTCCATCAGCGCATCCAGGTCATCGGGCCTGGAGGGACGCATTGTGAAGGCCGGCACCTCACTCATCCCATCAGCGCCTTTATTCTTGCCGCATCGATCCGCCCGTCGGCAAGACGGTTAAGGATAAGCGCTGACAGGCTTGCGCGCTCGGCAAAGCTCGATGTGACAACATATTCTTCTGAGGAATGGATCCGGCCGCCAACCACGCCGAGCGTGTCGACATTCGGCACACCGGCAGCAAAGATATTATTGCCCTCACAGACCCCACCCGTATCCTGGAATTGCAGTTCAAGACCCAGAGCACGCCCGGTGCCGGCCACCGCGTCAAACATCGCCTGCTGGGCCGCGTTGCGCGGCTTGGGCGGGCGATAAAAACCGCCATGCAGGTGGCCGCTTATCCCGTCACGGGCCATCGCGCGGGCCAGCAACTGCTCAACCTCGCCCTGCGCCCAGGCCGCCGCCGCCGCATCGGGCGCGCGCGCGCCGAACCGCACCACGGCAAGATCAGGCACGATATTGACCGCCCCGCCGCCATCGAGTTTGCCGACATTGAAGGTCACGCCCTCGCGAACATCATTGAGGTCTTCCAGCGCGACAATCAGCTCGGCCGCCGCATGCACCGCGCTGCGGCCCTCCTCCTTGGCCCGGCCCGCATGTGCGGCGCGGCCATGCAGGACGATATCATAGACAGCAGACCCCTTGCGTCCGCCCGACATGGCCCCGCTTTCCATGGCCGGCTCATAGGTCATCCCGACCTGTGCCCCGCTTTGTGCGGCCTCGGTCAGGGCGTGGGCACTGGCGAAATTGCCGATCTCCTCATCCGGCGTTACCACGATCTTGTATCCCAGCCGGTCCTTCATTGGCCCGGCCTCGAAGGCCTTCAAGGCTTCCAGCATGACCACGAGGCCGCCTTTCATGTCCGCCAGGCCCGGGCCGTTCATCCGCCCGTCGCCGAGATCGGTGATGTCCTCAAATGTGCCGGGCGGAAACACAGTGTCATAATGCCCGCTCATCACCACCTGGACGGGTGCGTCGGGCCGTGCCTGGACGCGAAGGACCGGGCCGGTCTCGATCTCGTGGCTGTGGCCCTTTTCGTCCAAGGTCTCGAACGGGCGCGGCGGCTCCAGGCGCACGTCGCCGTCAAGCGCGGCAAAGGCATCGGCCAGCCCGGGCGCGAAACCTTTGAGTCCTTGGGTGTTCCAGCTGCCAGTATTCGCCTGTGCCCAGGCCATTGTCCGGGCCAGCATGTCCTCGCACTGGCCGTGGAGGCGTTCACGGGCGGCGAGATCCTCGCCAGTCATTTCATGCAGTGAATCCATGCCCCAACTCGTTCCATGACAGGGATGGAAGGGCAAGCCCGCTGTGTTGCTGCACTGCCACATCCCGGAGGCTTTCGCAGGCCGTACATGTTCCGGTCATCCAAAACGGGACACATGCGCGCCATCACTCTGGATTATGGGATCAAAACAGCATGAAATCCTTCTACTCTTTTTGTGCCGCAATCATCTTCACGACCCTGCCGGCTTTCGCTGAGGATGGAAAATGGACAGGCGAAGGCGCCTTCTCGGCCGGTTACACCACTGGCAACACGGAAACCAGCGACCTGGGACTTGGCCTCGATCTGGCCCGCGAAACACAGGTCTGGAAGACGAGCCTCGAAGCGCTTGCTGATTTCGGTGAGACTGATGGTGTGGAAACCCGCAATCGCTGGTTCCTTGCCGGGCAGCTCGACCGCCAGATCAATGACCGGCTCTACGGCTTCGGCAGGGTCTCTTATGAGCAGGATGAGTTTTCAGGCTTCGATTCGCGCACATTTGCCGGGGGCGGGCTCGGCTACCAGATCCTGACCGGTGATCGAACCAGCTGGTCGGTCGAGGGCGGCCCGGGTCTGAAGATTGACGAAGTTCGCGAGATCTTGACCACTGATGGCGATGGCAATCTCAGGGTCATACCGGCGATGACAGAAGAGAGCTTCTCGGTGATCGGCACATCGAATTTCGCCCATGGCTTCAACGAGAATGTCGCTTTCACGAACGATACGAGCGTTCTGTATGCGGAAGAGTCGACACAGATCGGGAATATCTCGGCGATCACGGCCGACCTGACCGGCGCCCTGTCAGCCCGTTTCTCCTTTGAAGTGCGTCACGACACAAATCCGCCGCTCGGCTTTGAAGACACTGACACCGCCACGCGCGTCTCGTTGGTCTATAAATTCCAGTAGCGGCACTCGCCCCTCCCGCTGGGAGGGGCGAACACCCGAAGCGGGGTCAGGCCCCGTTCAGAGCCATGACCGCAAGCGCGTCGCGCGGGGTAATGTCCGGGAAATCCGGATGCGCTGTTGCCGGGTCAAAATATTTCCAGCTTCGCGCGCATTTCACGCCGCCCGCCGGCCTGAACACCACACCGACACCTTCGACCTCATCCAGGGTGAAGGCCCCGCCTGGCGCATCGCCATGGATAAGCTCAGCGCCTGAGGTGATGAAGATGTCCTCCGGTGCCAGCCCCTCGAAGACATCGACAAGCCTAGTGTCCGTGACATAGACCTCCGGCGTCGCCTCCAATGAGGAACCGATGGTCTTCTCGCGCCGCTCGACCTCCAGCGCGCCGGTGACGACGCGCCTGACCTCGAATATCTTCTCCCATCGCTGCGCCAGTGCTTCATCGCGCCAATCCTCCGGCGTGCCTGGGAACTGCATGAGATGCACGCTTTCGCCATTTCGGGCGAGATGGCTTTCCAGGAAGGCTTCTTCCGTTGTGAAAGGCATCACCGGGGCGAGCCAGGTGAGCAGTCGCTCAAGGATCAGGCTCATCGTGTGACGCACTGCGCGGCGCCGGTCTCCATAGATCGTGGTTTCCCTGTCCCAGGCACCGGCGGTTTCGGCCACCGGATCGCAGTAGAGACTGTCCTTGCGGATGTCGAAATAGACCGCCGAGAGGTCCACCGCGCAGAAATTGATGAGCGCCGCCATGGCCCGCTTGAAATCATAGCGCTCATAGGCCTGGCGGACGACCGTATCGAGTTCAGCCAGCCGGTGCAGCACCCAGCACTCAAGGCCCGGCATCGTCTCGCGCGGCATGGTTTCGACCTGCGGGGAATAGCCGTCCAGCGCGCCGAGCAGGTAGCGCAGCGTGTTGCGCAGGCGGCGATAGCTCTCGACCGTGCCCTTGAGGATTTCCTCCGAGATACGCAGATCCTCGGTGAAATCCGATGAGGCGGTCCAGATGCGCAGGATCTCGATGCCGTACTGCTTCTGAACCTGTTCCGGCTCGATCGTGTTGCCGATGGATTTGGACATCTTCTTGCCCTCGGCATCGACAATGAAGCCATGGGTGACGACGGCCTTGTAGGGCGCGATTCCGCGCGTCGCGCAGCTCTCCAGCAGGGATGACTGGAACCAGCCGCGATGCTGGTCGGAGCCTTCCATATAGACATCGGCCTGGCCGCTCGCCTCATCGATCACGCCGCGCGCGCGCAGGGCAAAAGCGTGGGTTGTGCCTGAGTCAAACCAGACATCGAGCACGTCTGTGACTTTCTCCCATTCGCCCGCGCCGGCGGCCTCGCCGAGCAATTCCTCGCCGGGGGTCGAGAACCAGGCCTCGACACCGCCTTCGCGGATCGCTTCAAGGATGCGCGCATTGACCGCCTCGGCCTGATCGCGCGGCAGTGCGGCGGTGTGCGGTTCGCCCTTTTCATTGACGAAAATGGTGATCGGCACGCCCCAGTTGCGCTGGCGCGAGATCAGCCAGTCCGGCCGCCCCTCGACCATGGAACGCAGGCGCGTGCGCCCGGATTCCGGGGTAAATTCGGTCGCATCGATGCCTTTCAGGGCCAGTTCGCGCAGCGTGGCGCCGCCTTCAGCCTCAATCGGCTTGTCCATGGCGATGAACCATTGCGGCGTGGCGCGGCGGATCACCGGCGCCTTGCTCCGCCAGGAATGGGCATCGCGAATGGAGGTCACGCCGCGCGCGAGCAGGTTTTCGCTCTCGGCGAGCGCCTTGATCACCTCATCATTCGCCTTGCCCGGCTGGCCGCGCTTCTTGCCGGAGGTGCGGATGATGTCGAGCCCGGCAAAACGGGGCACCTCGGGCGTGTAGCAGCCATCGGCATCGACGATCTGGCGGATGTCGCGCGCCGTATGGCCATTCTCGACCCAGACATTGAAATCCTCCTCGCCATGGGCGGGCGCGGAATGGACAAAGCCCGTGCCAGCATCATCGGTGACATGCTCGCCGGAGATGAGTGGGATGTCATGAGTGAAGAATTCGCCGGTCTCGTGCAGCGGATGGCGGCAGACCATGCCTTGAAGCGTTTCAGAAGCGACATCGCCAATACGGCTATGCGCGCTGACCTTGGCCGCGGCGAAAACGCTTTCGGCCAGCGCATCGGCCATGATCAGGGTCTCGCCCGGCTGGGCATAGGGCGCAAAGCCGAGTTCTTCCTCGCTCATCACCTCATCGACACGGTAGAGCCCGTATTCGATGTCGGGGCTGAACGCGATCGCCTGATTGGCCGGGATAGTCCATGGTGTCGTCGTCCAGATGAGCACCGAGGCGTGCTGCAATTCAGTGTCGCCGGTCTTGGCCACCGGAAACTTCACCCAGATCACCGGCACCTTGCGGTCGTGATATTCCACTTCCGCCTCGGCCAGCGCGGTGCGCTCCACCGGGCTCCACATCACCGGCTTGGCCCCGCGCACCAGAAGGCCCGTCATCGCCACGCGCAGGAATTCGCCGACCGTGGCCGCCTCGCTCTCATAATCCATGGTGAGATACGGATCGTCCCATTCGCCCTCGATGCCGAGATGGCGGAACTCGCCCGCCTGCACCTTCACCCAGTTGGCCGCATATTCGCGGCAGCGGGCCCGGAACTCGGCGGCCGGCACGTCATCCTTGGTGCGCCCCTTGGCGCGGAATTCCTCTTCCACCTTCCATTCGATCGGCAGGCCATGACAGTCCCAGCCGGGCCGGTAGGATGCATCAAGCCCCGCCATCTGATGGGAGCGGACAATGATATCCTTGACGATCTTGTTCATCGCCGTACCGAGATGGATATGCCCGTTCGCATAGGGCGGGCCATCATGCAGGATAAAGGGTGCCGCGTCGCGCGCGCGCGCATCTTCGCGCAGGCGCCCATACAGCTTCATCTCGTCCCAGCGCGCAATCCAGTCGGGCTCGCGCTTGGGAAGGCCGCCACGCATCGGGAAATCCGTGCTGGGCAGGAACAGGGTGTCGCGATAATCGCGTGTCTCTTCGGTGGGTTCGGACATGGGCGTTTTCGGAATCTGGAAGGCGTGTGACAGACCGGCGTCGCGCCGGCGGTGAAGGCAAAAGGTGAAACCCGGCGCAGCGGCGGGCCGCCCCCTGAAGGACGCCTCAGCCGCCGACCGGGCCGGTAATTCGTATGCACGCTCTGATGGCTATCACACGCCGGTGTCTAGCGCAGCCGGGCAGCCGCGTCCATCGCCGGATCGCTCTGGCCTATTGCTCCAGTGAGTCACGCACATATTGCGCGGCCTCGATGAAGACCCCGACATTCAGCGCAATATTGTCCTCGGTCTGTCCATGATCGAGAATGAGGTAGCGGTTGACGCCAACTTCCGGCGGCACGCCTTCCTGCGGCGGCACCATCCAGACACTGACGGCCGCGCGCTCATAATTGAGCCGGTTGATTTCTTCCATGCCCGGCGAGCCCATCGGCGTGAAGATCGCCATCATCTGCAGGCCTTTGCACTCTGACCCGCCCTCAGCCATGCAGGCCTTGCCGATCAGACCGTATTTCAGGCCCGCTTCAGCCTCGGCAAGGACCACCGCCTCGCCATTGTTCGCGGCGGCCTGAATGATTGTGTGCCCAAGCCCCTCGGCGAAATCCGACAGCCACTGGACATCGACGCCTGTCACGAGCCCGGCATCCATCACCACAGCCGGCGGGGAAGATGGAGCGGTTGCGGGGGACGGGGCGGGTGCGGGTGCTGGCGTCGGGGCGGCTTGTGGGGCTGGCGTGGGGGTCGGAGACGGCGTCGGAGCCGGGGCGGGGTCCGGAGACGGCGCGACCGGCTGCGGTGTGTCCGTGGCCGGAGGCTGGCTCTCGACCGCAGGCGCCTCAGTGGCGGGCGGCGTCGTTTCCTGGGCCAGCGCGGGCATCACAGCGATTGCCATCGCACCGGCAGCAAGCAGTTTGAGTTTCATGAGTCGTCCCTCCTCGCGGGCGTCGCGTATCCCAGATTGCGAGCAGAACATGCCGGGGAAAACGAGTCGAAGCAAGTCACTCGCCCGATCAGGGAAGTGGCGGCAGTGTACCGCCAAGAACCTGCTCGGCTTCGGTGCAATCCCACTTCATCTGGGCGACCATGTCTTCAAGATTGTCAAATCGTTCTTCCGGGCGCAGGAAGGCGATCAGGGCCACCTTGATGTGGCGGCCATATATGTCGCCATCGAAATCGAACAGATAAGTCTCCAGCAAGGCATCGCGCAGGCCAGTTGTTGGCGTGCGCCCGAAATTGGCAACGCCCGCACGCCACTCCGCCTCTCCATCCAGCTGCGCCATCACCGCATAAACGCCATGGCGGGGATGGATAAGATCATGAAGATGAATATTGGCCGTCGGGAAGCCAATCGTCCGCCCCCGTTTTTCGCCATGCTCGACAAGGCCGTCAGCGACCCAGGCATGGCCGAGCATCTCCGCCGCGCGCTGCGGTTCACCTGCTTGCAGCGCCTGCCTGATGGCCGTCGAGGATGCCTTCTCGCCAAGCTCGTCCACTTTCTCCACAATCGTCACGCCGAAGCCGAGCGCGCGGCCGAGCGAGGCAAGGCGGGCCGCATCGCCCATACGCCCGCGCCCGAAACGGAAATCGAACCCTACAGAGACATGTGCCGCGCCCAGCCCCCTGGCGAGCACGTCACGGGCGAAGGCCTCATCGGTCATGCCCGCCATGTCGCCATTGAAAGGCAGCTCGAACACCGCATCCACCCCGGCCGCCAGGATCTTCTGGTTGCGCCGCTCAGGCCTCAGGATCCGGAAGGGCGGGTCCTCTGGGCGGAAAAAGGCGCGCGGCGGTGGTTCGAAGGTTGCGACGCCGAGCGGGCTGCCGGCCTGGCGCGCCGCAGTGATCACGGCCAGATGCCCGGCATGAAGCCCATCGAAGTTGCCAAGCGCAATGGAATGTCCCTTCGCGCTGTCGGGCAGCTGGCGAAAATCGGCGTAGACGGCCATCGCCGACCGCCTAGACCTGGCTCGCGCCGGAAGGCGCGACCACGCCCGCCTCGCCGGTGATCACCGGTTTGCCATCCACCGAACAGGACACTTTCAGCGTCACACGCCTGCCCCTGTCCTGCTTCTCGACAACCTCGGCGCGCACAGTCACTGTCGAACCGATAAACACAGGCCGGCGAAATCGCATCGACAAATGCGTGAAGATGGCGCCCGGACCGGGCAGGTTATTGCCAAGTATGCCTGAGATATAGCTCGCCGTCAGCGCGCCATGGGCTATGCGCTGACCAAACACGGTCGTCCTGGCGAAATCCTCATCCATGTGCAGCGGATTGTGGTCCCCCGACACGTCGGCAAAGGCCTGAATGTCGCTCTCTTCGATCACATGTTCTGTTTCGTGGAACATGCCGATCTGGAGCTCTTCATAAGTGTAGCCCTTCGGCTGAGTCATTGTCCTGCGTCCGTTCCCTGATAATTCCGCCTGGCCCGGCTGTTTAGCTTGAGCACAGGGGCCACTGCAACGCTTACCATTTCAGAATGGGCATGGCGTAGGTCGCGCTGACACTGTTCTCGCCAAGCAGATCGCCGATCTCATCGCCGAAATGCCCACCGCCATATTGCGCAAGTCCTGTTCCGACATACAGACAATCCAGACCTTCCCTGTTAGCGCCTCGAATATCGGTCACCGGTCCGTCACCGATGGCGAGGATCCGGGAACGCTCCTTTGTCCCGCCGATGGCAGCGAGCTTGTCGAGCGCAAGCCGATAGATCGCCGGGTGCGGCTTGCCAGGATAGACAACCTGCCCGCCAAGCTCTTCATAGATCGCCGCCAGCGCCCCTGCGCACCAGCCCAGCCTGTCGCCGACACGCACCTGGATATCAGGATTGGCGCAGACCATTGTCAGGCCCGCCGCGACCATCTCTGTCATCTCGGCCCGATAATCTTCCGGATGATCCTCGAACTGGTCGCGCAGGCCTATACACAGCACGAGATCGGCCTTCGCCGAGCGCTCAATCTCAAGTCCGAGGCCTTGATAGAGAAACCGGTCGTGTTCAAGGCCGCCATCGGCAGCATATATCCAGACCGATGAGGGATTGCGGCGGGCCAGCTCGTTTCGCGTCGCATCGCCCGAGGTCGCGCAATCATCGAAAATATCGTGCGGGACGCCGACCCGATCGAACACGGCTGTCACACGCGCGGTCGGCACCGGCGCATTGGTGATCAGCACGACCTTTCCGCCCTGTGCGCGGTATTCCTGCAGCGCCCGGCAGCTTTCGGCGAAAGCGCCCTGGCCATTGTGCACCACGCCCCAGACATCGCACAGGATGGCGTCATAATGCCCGGCAAGCTCGGCAAGGCCGGCAGGAAAAATCGGAACCGTCATTCGCGCCATCTAGGCGAGCACGCGCGCAATGGAAATAGCGTGACAGGTTTTCCTTTCCTCTTTCCCCTTGGGAATGGCGTATGTTGCGGGCAGGAAGTCAGATCGCAGGAGGAGACCCATGGCAGAAGATACAGGCAGACGGTCGGCAGATATCGACATCATCAGCCTGTCCGCTTTCGACCCGCAAGCGCGCGTCGATCCGCATGTCCCGCTCGCGCAAGCCCGCGAGTCCTGCCGTGTCCTGCGTGATGAGGCAGCGAAAGTCTGGCTGCTCACCCGCCATTCCGACATCCGCGAAGCCGTCAATGATCGCTCCTATGTGCGCCATCCATCAAAGGCCGAGCCGGGTTCGATTTCAGCGCGCTTTCAGGAAGAGCGGCGCGGCGACGATGACACGCTCACCAGCATCCTGTTTCTTGACGATCCTGATCATGCCCGAATCCGCCTGCCTCTGGCCAGGGCCTTCTATGCCCGGATCAATGCGACGAAGCCGCAGATCGAAGCCATCGTGGACGACATTATCGCCCGCGCGCCGGCTGCGGGACCATTTGACCTGATGAGCCATATCGCCGTTCCGCTCCCGGTCCTTGTGATTGCGCGCATCATCGGGGTGGATGAAGACCGGCTCCCTGATTTCCGCCAATGGTCGGAGGATGTGATCCTGGGCCTCAATCCGGTGCGCACGCCCGAAGAGACCGCGCGGCTGGAGGCCGGCTCGGATGCGCTTACGCACTACTTCGAGAAACTGATAAAGTCCCGGCGGGCCGAGCCGGAAGACGACCTCGTCACCGACATGGTCCAGTTGCAGCGAGCAGGTGAGGCGCAGCTCTCCGACCGTGAACTGGTGACCAACCTCATCGCGCTCCTTGTCGGCGGCAATCTCACCACGACCGACCTGATCGGCAATGGCGTCTGGCTGTTCCTGACCCATCCCGGGCAGCTTGATGCGCTGAAGGCCGATCCGGGCCTTGCCGGGCAGGCGGTCGAGGAAGTGCTGCGCTATGAAGCGCCGGTCTCGATGACCTCTCGCATCCTTCCCGACGCGCGCGAAGTGGCCGGATGCCCGATGCAGAAGAGCCAGCCGCTCTGGATGTCACTTGCAGCCGCGAATCGCGATCCGCGTGTGTTCGACAGTGCCGACCTGTTCGACATCACCGTGAAACGTTCCTCGCATGTGGCGTTTGGCGGGGGGCCACATATCTGTATCGGCGCGCCACTCGCCAGGCTGGAAGCCAGACGGGTTTTTATGCGTCTGTTCGAGTCATATCCCGGTCTTGCTCTGATCCCAGACGAACCGCTTGTCTGGCGAACGTTTCCATTCTTCCGTGGGCTGGAAAAACTGATGGTTCAGGCATTATGAGTGCGAGGCTTCGCGGCGATCTGCCAGCTGTGCTAATACCGCAGCATGCTCTTGATGACCCGACCCTTGCAACGCCTTCAGGAAAACCCGCCGGAGACGGCGCCGGACGCCGAACCGCGCGATGTTGCGGGAGCGATCACTGACACTGCCGAATCGGCGACGACAGCGGCCAGCGAATTGGCCCGATGGTTACAGTCAGGCTCGCGCGATGCCCTGATCGCACTTGGCTTAACGATTGCCGTGATCGCGCTTCTCTATATGGCCAAATGGGGCCTGACCAAACTCATCGCCAAACTGCCGCGCAAGGACGAAGTATCCCTGTCGGAGATTTTCGGGCGGATAGTCAGTCGTTTTCGCGGTTATTTCATTTTCGCAATCGCACTCGGCGTCACCAATAGCTTAATGCCGCTGCCGGAAAATGTGTCGGCCTTTATCGGTGTGTTGCTGGTGCTCACCGGTGTTCTGCAGATCGCTGAATGGGTGCAGGAGGCAGCGATCTCGGTCGTGCGCCGCAATGTGCGCCGTTCGGGCAATGACGCGTCCACGCTCGCCTCCGCAGTCAATATCATCAAATGGTTCGTGTCGGTTGCAATCTGGTCGGTGGCCCTCCTGCTGATCCTCGACAATGTCGGCGCCGACGTGACCACGCTGATCGCTGGTCTCGGTATTGGCGGCATTGCGATCGGTCTCGCTGCGCAGGGCATGTTCCGCGACCTGTTCAGTTCGCTGTCGATCATTTTCGACAAGCCATTCCAGGTCGGCGACACGATCCGCTATGGCGACACCTGGGGCACGGTCGAAGATATCGGCCTCAAGACGACCCGAATCCGCGAGCGCAATGGCGAACAAGTCATCATGAACAACACGCTCCTGCTGGAGCATGAGATCCACAATATGAAGAGGATGGGCCGGCGTCGTATCGAATTGGCTTTCGGCGTCATCTATCAGACCACCCCGGACGTGGCCGAAGCGATTCCAGGCATCGTGGCAGCGACCGTGAAAGAGATACAGGGCGCCGATTTCGAGTATTGCACGATGAGTGGTTATGGCGCGAGCTCGCTGGATTATGAACTCGTCTTCTATGCCCTAAACCCCGACTATAATCGCTCCAAAGCCCTGAAATCCCGGGTACTTCTTGCGATCTTCCGCAAGTTTCACGACGCTGGCATCAGTTTCGCCTATCCCACACAGACGCTTTACATTGCCGGCGCCAATGACACCGACATTCATGCGCAGGTCGAGACCCTGCGCGGGGAAAGTGGCAATGAGACCTGAAACTCAGAGTGTGCAATCGCGCCCACATCTCGCCGCAATCTGAGATTAGCGGTAGAATTTGATCGAATAGGGAGTTAACGCCGATCACGTCCCGCCCGGTTCGGCCAGAAGCACGCACACAGGTGTCATCAAGGCGACACCGCCGGGACCAGTAGAGCGTTTCCATATAGTTTTTCAAACTGCCCGTCCGGCCTCCCATCGAATACGATGTCGTGGCCGACACAGAAAGGACCAAGCATGATGACTCTTCGTAACACTTTTCTAGCCGGCGCAGCCGCACTGGCCCTCGCCGCCTGCGGCCAGTCCGCTGACAGTGGCGATGACACCTCCGCTCTCGAAGAGGCCCGCTCACAAGCCGACGCGATCGCCGAGGATGTGGAGTCCGGCGCCGCTGAAGCCGCCTCTGCCACGCAGGACGCCGCTGAGAGTGCGGCTGACGAAGCCGGCGATATGACGGAAAATGCAGCCGCCGCGACTGAAAACGCCGCCGGTGACGCTATGGATGCCGCTGGAGAAGCCGCAGACGATGCCGGCGCCATGGCTTCCGACACCATGGACCGGGCACGCGAAGCTGCCGATGATGCCGGCAATGCAATGGAAGACACAGCCGGCGATGCCATGAATGCTGCCGAAGGCGCGGCTGACGAAGCCGGCGATATGGCGTCTGATGCAAAATCAGCTGTTGAGGATGCTGCAGGCGACGCAATGGATGCGGCCAGTGACGCCGGCAATGAAATAGAAGACACTGCTGAAAAGGCCTCGGACATGGCCAAGGAAGCTGAAACCGAAGAGCCGAAGGACGAGTAACCGCTCACCGGCCCGGATCGTTTCAGGCGGGCGCTCCAGAACGGAGCGCCCGTTTCGATTCCGGATGATCAGAAAATCGCGTATCCGCCATCAATGACAAATGTGTCGCCGGAATGATAGGATGAGGCGTCGGATGCCAGATACACTGCGACACCGCCAAAGTCGGCTGGCTCTCCCCATCGACGCGCCGGCACCCGGGAGATGACCTTTTCCTGGAAGACCGCCGCATTCTGGGCCGCCTCGGTCATGTCGGTTGCAATCCAGCCCGGCAGGATGGCATTGGCCCGGATCCCGTGGCGGGCATGCTCGACCGCAATACCCCTGAGCATTGAGATGAGACCGCCCTTGGTCGCGGCGTAGGCCTGATTGCGCGCTGCGCCTTCGATAGCGGCCAGAGAGGCAACGCCGACAAGCGAGCCGCCGGGTTCACCTGCCTTGGCCCGCGCGACAATCGATTTTGCCGCTTCACGAAGGGTCCAGAACGCGCCGTCCAGATTCACCGCCATGTTCTTGCGCCAGGTCTCGGTGTCCATTTCCGTAAAGGACGGCGCCCCGAATCCAACGCCGGCATTGGCGAAACAGCTGTCGATGCGACCGAAAGCCTTTTGGGTCTCATTCATCGCTTCCACCACGGCGCCCTCATCGACGACATCCACCGACCAGGCCCGCACCTCGCCGGTGCCAAGCTTGGACAGGGCCGCAACCGCCTCGTCATTGGCCGCCTGCTTGCGGCCCCAGACCGCGACATGGGCGTTTGACGCCGCGAGTGCCTCAGCCATGCCATAGCCGATGCCCCGATTTCCGCCGGTCACCAGAGCGACTTTGCCGCTAAGATCGAAAGGTGTGTAGGTCATCTCGGATCCTCCTCATTTTCTTGTCATCAGAACCGATGACGCGCCCTTGCGCTGGGGAAATCAAGTCGCCGCGTCCCACCAGCCGTTCTTTTTTGCGGCGCCTGCAGGTCTGGCACGACACCTTCGAAGTTGGCTGGTGAACCAGTCCATCCGAAATTACAGCTCCCGCGCGCCTCTTTCTTGACGTGTTTTGTTGCAATGCATCATTGTGGCCAGCTTTCCCGGGCTATCGACAAAAGGGGGCAACCAGCCTTGACCAAACCCAGACCCATCAGCCTCGCGCTGCAGGGCGGCGGAGCGCATGGTGCATTCACCTGGGGCGTGCTTGACCGCCTCCTCGACGAAGACACACTCGAATTCAGGGCGATCACCGCCACATCGGCCGGCGCGATGAATGGCGTCGCGCTTGCTAGCGGGCTTCAGGAAAATGGCCGGGAAGGCGCCCGTGCCCTCTTGGAAGATTTCTGGCACGAAGTCTCGCGCCGCGGCGCGCCGCTGCAGGCGATATCACCAGCGCCCCTGCAGAGTGCCTTCGAGGCTTTCAACCCGTTCACCGCCTTCACACCCTTCAACTTCGCCTCGGCGCTGACGAGTTTCGCCAGCCCCTATGACCTCAACCCGTTCGACTATAATCCGCTTCGCGATGCGCTGGATGCAATCATCGATTTCGAAGCTGTACGGGCCGCACCGCTCGACCTGCACATCGCCGCCACCAATGTCGAAACCGGGCGGGTGCGTATCTTTCATGGCGAGGAGGTCACGCTCGATGCGGTGCTGGCGTCTGCCTGCCTGCCGCAGACTTTCAAGGCGGTGGATGTGGAGGGCCAGCCCTATTGGGATGGGGGATATATGGGCAATCCGGCCCTGTTTCCGCTGATCTATTCCGAGGCGCCCGGCGATGTGCTCCTGGTCCTGCTCAATCCGCTTGTCAGGCGCGGCACGCCGAAATCTGCGGCTGCCATCCAGGACCGGCTCAATGAGATCAGCTTCAACTCCGCGCTGATGGGCGAGCTTCGCGCGATTTCCTTTGTGCGCAAATTGCTGGACGAAAACTGGCTCGCCGACCGGGTCAAACGCAAATATCGCCGGCTCAATATCCATGCGATCCATGGCGGTGAAGCCCTTCGCGAATTGTCGCTGGAGACCAAATACGACACCCGCTGGAGCTTTCTGAAAGAGCTTCGCGATATGGGCCGCAGCCATGCCGAGGACTGGTGCCAGACCTGCCTCGGCAAAGTCGGCAAGGATTCCACCATCGACATCCAGCACGAATTCCTGCGGCTCGAATGAGCTGCGCGGGGTCAGGTCTCGCAGGTCAGGAACCAGAGCCTGGCTGCACCCTGTTCGCGGGTGTCAACCAGTTGCCAGTCCTCCGCCTCCAGCGTCTCCCCCGCGCCGGTCTCGACCACGGCCAGCGCCCCGGCGCTGAGCCAGCCGCCATTGCGCAACACGTCTAGGGCCGCCTCTGCCAGGCCCTTGCCATAGGGCGGATCCAGGAAGGCCAGGTCGAAGGGCGCGCCGAGATTGGCCGGCTTCTCGCCGAGATCGGTGGCTGAGCGCCGGTGCAGTCTCGTGACGCCATAAAGACCAAGCGCCTCGATATTCTCCCGGATCGCGCCGCGCGCGCCATGATCGGTCTCCACGAACAGGCAGAAATTCGCCCCGCGCGAGATCGCTTCCAGGCCGAGCGCGCCCGAGCCGGCAAACAGGTCGATCACCCGCGCGCCGTCGAGCGCAGGTGCCCAGTCGGCATGCGAAAGAATATTGAACAGCGCCTCGCGCGCGCGGTCTGATGTCGGGCGTGTGCCCCTGCCCTTCGGCGCGAGGATTGCCCGCCCGCCAAACCTGCCCGCCACGATCCGCATGCCTGTCAATCTCCTTCCATGTTCGAAGCCCACTGGTGTAGCATCACCGGTCAGAGACAGGGAGCAATGCCATGGTCAAGATCACCGAACGCGATGAGGGCGCCTCGCGCATCATCCAGTATGAGAATCCCCCGCGCGGTTTCATGACCGGTGAGGGCGCTGGTGCGCTCGCCGATGCCATCGCGCGGGCGGCGCGCGATGACAGCGTCCGCGTCATCATTCTCACCGGCAGTGATGAGGTCTTTGTGCGCCATTATGATGTGGCTGAAATCGTCGCGGCCGGAGAGGCGCTGGAGGCGGGCGCGATCACGGGGGACAATTTCCAGGCCGGCCCCTTCATCGATCTGCTGGACGCGGTCAGCCAGGCGCCCAAGCCGGTGATCGCGGCGATCAATGGAACATGTATGGGCGGGGGATTTGAACTGGCGCTCGCCTGCGACATTCGCGTGGCCAGCGAGAGCGTGACCGAGATCGGCCTGCCCGAAACCCGGATCGGCATCTTTCCCGGGGGCGGGGGAACCCAGCGCCTGCCCCGGCTGATCGGGGAGGCCGCCGCGCTCGATTTCATCCTGCGTGGCACCGTGGTCGATGCAGAGGATGCCTGGGCGCTGGGGCTTGTCCATGAGTTCGGCGGCGACGCGCTGGCCGATGCGCTGGAGATGGCCGCGCAGATGGCGACGCGGGGCGCGGAAGGGCTTGCCGCCGCCAAACGCCTCGTGCGCAGCGCGGGCGACCATCCGCTCGCTGACGGGCTCGCCGCCGAGCGCGCCGCTTTTGCCGTTGTGCTGGGATCGGCCAGCGCCATGACGGCCATGCGGGATTTCCTCGACGGCGATGGCGACATCACCTCATGAGCCCTGACGAAGCGATGGCGCGCGCCCTGACGCTGGCCCGCGCGGCCGCGCAGGCGGGGGAAGTGCCGGTCGGCGCAGTCATTCTCGATCCCGCCACCGGGGAGATTGTCGGCGAGGGGGCCAACCGGCCGGTCGGCGCCTGCGATCCGAGCGCCCATGCCGAAATCCTCGCCCTGCGCGCTGCTGCGCAAAATCGCAGCAATTACAGGCTCACAGGGCTGGAACTCCATGTGACGCTGGAGCCCTGCGCCATGTGCGCCGGCGCGATCAGCCTGGCGCGGATCAGCCGGCTCGTCTTCGCCGCACGCGACGAGAAAGGCGGCGCGGTGATGCACGGGCCGCGCTTTTTCGACCAGCCCACCTGCCACTGGCGCCCCGACTGGACAGAGGCCCCCGCCCACGCTGAAGAAGCCGCCAACCTCCTGCGCAATTTCTTCCGCACCCGGCGCGGGTGAGGGGGGGCATCTGTGGCTGTTTGAGCGCGGGAGCGGACGAAATGAGCACGTTTTCACGCAACCACTTCTATAATCGAATATTCAGACTGAAAAATATTCGAGCCTAAACTCGACTTTGCACCCAACTTGAGAATTCATCCAAGTTGTGCGACCAAAACACTTTCACACCTTCATCAGTGAGGCGTTGTACATCCTCCGGCTTAATCACGCCTTGTAACATCGCTGCAGTTTCAACGAAGCTTCCCCAGTGCGCCTTCCAAGCTGCGGCCTTTTTCAAAACGTCATTTACGCGTTTGACTGAATTGGTTGCGTCATTCGTAACTTTGCATTCCATCGCCGCGACATAGGATGATCGGAAACCACACGCGATATCGACCTCTTGTGCTGTCGTGGTCGCCGTCGCAAATCGCGTTTTGTTCATGAAGTGCTTTGGTGGAACGGCAGCACGCGTATCAATTGTCACACTAGAGCCTTTCAGGTTTCAGCGGAAGCATAGCCGGCGTTGGTGATGTAGTTTT
>CAYQBG010000018.1:0-71331 GCA_964415675.1 uncultured Hyphomonadaceae bacterium | reverse complement strand
TCGCCAGCGGCCACACTCGGCCCTTGGCAGGGCGACGCCCGACGAGGCATACGGAAAGGAAACCGAACTCAGAAAAGCGGCCTGAACAACAACCCGGATATATCTTAGCAGGGCCGGAAAACTTGACCTGCTCCCCGTTGAGTCCGCGATTATTAGTTAGCTCTGTTCAGGTTTTGGTCCTCTTCTGACCGTTGGTGATACTCCCGCGGGGTGAGCCCGTCGAGGCTCGAGTGCGGGCGGTGGTGATTGTAGTCGTCGCGCCATGCCGCAATCAAATGGCGGGCATGGCGCAGGGTTGGGAACAGGTGCTCGTTCAAGCACTGGTCGCGCAAGCGTCCGTTGAAGCTTTCCACGAAGCCGTTCTGCATCGGTTTACCCGGCGCGATGTAGTGCCATTCCACTTGGCGCTCCTCCTGCCATTTGAGCATGGCATTGCTGGTCAGCTCGGTGCCGTTGTCGCTAACCACCATACAGGGGAAGCCCCGCATCTCGGCGAGCCGATCCAGTTCACGGGCGACGCGATGTCCGGACAGCGATGTATCGACGACGGTTGCCAGGCATTCTCGGCTGAAGTCGTCGATGACGCACAGGATGCGGAACCTGCGGCCGTCAGCGAGAGCATCTGACACGAAGTCCAGCGACCATCTCTGGTTCGGTCCCTGCGGGATCGTCATAGGCGCTCTGGTCCCGATCGCGCGCTTGCGTCCGCCCCGTTTACGGACGGTTAACCCTTCTTCGCGGGAGAGCCGATAAAGCTTCTTCCAGTTCACTTCCCAGCCCTCGCGCCTCAGCAAGATGTGCAGCCGCCGATAGCCGAACCGACGCCGCTCCGAGGCCAGCTCCTTCATCCTGGCCCGCAGTTCCGTGTCTGCCGGGCGCTTCGGTGCACGCCGGTAGACCCGCGGATCGATCCCGATCAGCGCACAGGCCCGCCGCTGCGTGTAGCTCTTCTCTGTCATGGCCCAGTCCACCTCTTTCCTCCGTGAGCCGGGCCTCAGAAGTTTTTTCCGAGCATCTCTTTCAGTGTCGCCACGTCCATCATCTGCTCGGCCAGCATCTTCTTCAGCTTCGCGTTCTCGGCCTCGAGCGCCTTGAGACGCTTGGCGTCGGCGACCTCCATGCCGCCGTACTTCCGTCGCCAGTTGTAGAATGTCGCGTCGCTGATCCCGTGCTTGCGGCACAGATCGGGCGCGCTCATACCCGCCTGGTGCTCCTTCAGGATGCCAATGATCTGCGCTTCGCTGAAACGGCTTCTCTTCATCGTCTGTCTCCTCAGTTGGAGAACAGGCTAACCTCAAATCGAGGACTTTTCAGGGGAGCAGGTCAAACTGTACAGGAAACCAGGACCACCTCATAGCGCGCGGCAAGTAGCGGTGAGCGACTTCGGGCTTGCCATTCGTAACGCGCCATGGGGCGTCCTAATTTTTCTGTGATCATCACTCAACTACTGTGAAACGCGCGTGAAAAAAACTCGCTAAGCGATTGTTTTTATTGGTTTTATTCTAGTCTCCATCATGGGGGCGACTGAAAATCTATAATCTTGTTTTTTCATGGCCCTGCAATCTCGAAATCCGGTTCCGCATATCCCGGAACAATTGGCGATCTCATGGACGCGCCTATTGCAGACATGCGCGCATTCGGCAAACCGCTGAGGAGATCGGCTCGCTGATGCTTGCTCATAGATCTCACTTCCAAAGGAGTGACGTAGCGTCGGTTCATGGAGCGCGATGCAAGGGGGTTTCACCGTATCCGGGCTTTTCAATGCTTCATTGCAACGCTAATTCAACCGGAAGCCTACTCAAAAGGAGACATGACATGCGCCCATTCCCGCGGCTTTCGACAATGCGCATTGCGGTTGTCGCGCAGCTTCTTGCCGTGTCGCTTTTCGCCGCTTGCGCGACGCCGGCATCCGGGCCGCAGGAAGATATCGCGCTGCGATTCGCCGTGCTCGGGGACGCCGAACCCAAGCCGCAGGCCGAGTTTCCGAACATGGCAGAAGCCGTTGCTGATGTGAACGCGCTTGCGGCCCGCGAACGCATCGATTTTGTTGTCGGGGTGGGAGACATTGCTCATAAAGGGACCCTCATTCAGTATGACGCTGCCACGCCGGTGCTCCAGGCGCTCTCCCTGCCTTTCTTTCCGATCATGGGAAATGAAGAGTTCAATGAGACCGAGGAGCGCTTCATCGAATATGCCAATCTCTGGAATGAGGGAAAAGCCACATTTACGAGCCGGCGCTACGTTCAGGATCGCGGATCTGTCGTGATGGTGTACGCGTCACCCGATTTCTCGCGCGACTTCAATGATGACGGCATTGACTGGATTCTGGAGCAGGTCCGGGCGGTCCATCCGAACCCCGTATTCCTGATCGTGCATGGCGCGCAGGCCGGCGTTTACCCTGAGAATGCCGGCAAGGGCATTACCCATCCCCGTTTTACGGAGGTGGCTGCCCAGCCGAATCTTGCCGCCGTGATCTCCGGCGACCTGCATATGGACATGGACCGGGTTGATCACTCCAAGGAGATTGACGGCGTTCACTATTTGCACATCCCGGCGCTAGAGCGCACGAAGATCCCTGATGAGACCAGCCATACGCCCATGTTTCGCGTGTTCACGGTCACGCAGGATGGCGATGTCGGGGTCGACACCTACCGCGTCGGCACGCTGACACCGCTGGAAGAACATGCCTACCAGTTTGCGCTGAGCGACGCTGTTAGCGATCGGGGTGACCAGCCATAACGGTCCGCACGAACCGACGGGGAAGGCGAGAAGAGAGGAAAGGTGGGTGATGCTGGAATGAGACTGCAGAGCACCACTCTTCTGGCATTTCTGATGACCACAGCCTGTGCCCATCCCCTGCAAGCTCCAGGGCCGGCGGCTGTCGATCACAGCAACTCCATGACGCTCATCGATGAGTTTACCCTGGCAGGCGGAGATGACCTCCTCGCGCTGGCGCCTTTTGACACTAGTGGAGCCTTGCGCGCCATTATCGAAGTCCCTGCCGGCACGCTGGCCAAATGGGAAGTGGACAAGTCGGCTCCAAACACGATCCGCTGGGAAGAGCGGGACAATGCCCCAAGGGTTGTGGCCTATCTCGCCTACCCAGCCAATTATGGGGTGGTTCCCGGCACGCTTTTGCCAATTGATCCCGGCGGCGACGGCGACCCGCTGGATGTCCTCGTGCTCGGTGATTCAATTGCGAGAGGCGAGATCGTCGGCGTCCGCCTGATCGGCGTGCTGAGAATGACCGATGACGGCCAGCAGGATGACAAGTTGATTGCTGTCCCTTCCCATGGGTCTGCGTTCTCCGGCATCCAAAGCATGTCAGAGCTTGATCAGCAATTCGTCGGCGCAAGCAGCATCATCGAGACGTGGTTTCGCAACTACAAAGGCCCTGCTGGCCAGGTTGAAACGCGGGGATTCGAGGATCCCGGGACAGCCTCTGCGATTGTCGAGTCGGCGCGCGCGTACCGGCTCAGCCTCGACTGAGGCGCCCACCCCGGCATGGGACCTGACCCAATCGCGACTGCTGAATAGGCACAGCAATCCGAGGCTTGCCACGACGGCAGTTCAATCAGGCCGACTATGCCGGTCCTCCCATACGTCGAACCGTAAGCCGCAGCTGTTTTTCGGTCTCCAGAAGCGCAAACAGAGCCACTCCGACCAGAACCACAATGATCCCGTCGAACAAACCAACAGCTGCCGTACCGAAGACTGACTGGAAGGGCGGCGCATAGGTCAGCGCGAACTGAAGCGCAGTCACTGACAGGACGCAGGCCCAGATGACCCTCGTGCCCTTGACCGCCTCCCATGTGAGTGAAGTGCCATGAATGTTCCGCACAAAGAAGAGGTAGGCGATTTCCAGGACGACAAGCGTATTTACCGCCATGGTCTGCGCCAGGGCCAGCTCATATCCCCGGTTCGTTGCATAAGCGAAGATGCCGAAAATACCTGCAAAGAAAAGGGTTGAGACAAACACGATCTGCCAGACCAGTTGCCCTCCCAGGATGGGCTCGCCGCGAGGGCGTGGCGGACGACGCATGGTGTTGGCCTCCGTCGGCTCAAAGGCGAGAGCGATTCCGAGCGTGATCGCCGTGACGAGATTGACCCACAGGATCTGCACCGGCGTGACCGGCATCGCCATGCCGAACAGAAGGGCGATCAGGATCGTCATCGCCTCGCCACCATTTGTCGGGAGTGTCCAGCCGATCACCTTCCTGATGTTGTCGTAGACCGTGCGTCCTTCGCGGACCGCGGCCGCGATTGAGGCGAAATTGTCATCGGCGAGCACGATCTCGGCGGCTTCCTTGGCGGCCTCGCTTCCCTTCCGACCCATGGCAATTCCGGCATCGGCGCGTTTGAGGGCCGGAGCATCATTCACCCCGTCACCGGTCATGGCCACTGTCAGGCCCTGGGACTGGAGCGCTGTCACCAGGCGCAGCTTGTGCTCTGGGCTCGTGCGGGCGAAGATATCGGTTTTGAGCACTGCGCGCGCCAGTGCCGCATCGTCCAGCTCATCGATATCGGAACCCGCAAGCACCCTTTCGGTCTGTTCAAGGCCGATCTCACGGCCGATGGCAGCAGCGGTACCGGCATGGTCTCCGGTAATCATCTTCACTGCGATCCCTGCGGCCTGGCATTCCGCGACCGCCGCCACCGCTTCCGGACGCGGTGGATCGATCATGCCAACGAGCCCGAGGAAAACCATTCGCCCCTCAACGCTGGCCTTTGTCAAAACGGTTTCATCCGCGTCGCCCTCCCGTACCGCGAAGGCGAGCATGCGACGACCATGGCTGGCCTGGTCCTCGGCGATCGAATTCCAGGCGCGCGTGTCGAGCGCCCTTTCGCCGCCATCAGCGCTGCGCTCGGCCTGGCACATGGCCAGTACGGTTTCCGGCGCGCCCTTGACGAACACCCTGCCAACATTGTCGCCCTGCCGGTTTAACGTCGCCATATAGCGGTGGCGGGAATCGAAGGGGATGGCATCGACGCGTTCGAAATCGGCGCCGACCTGTTTCAGCCCCCCAAGTGCCTTGGCGGCGAAGGCGAGGAGCGCGCCTTCCATCGGGTCGCCATTGACGCTCCAGCTACCCTCGCGGACGTGCAACTCGGCGTCATTGCACAGTCCCGCCGCCAATGCGATTTCCTCGAGCGTTCCGTGCTCGCCGGGTCCGACTGGAGAGCCATTGTCAAGGACCTGGCCCTCAGGCTGATAGCTATCACCCTCCACCTCGAAAGCTCGTTCGGAAACGACCGCTGATGTAACAACCATCTCATTACGGGTCAGCGTGCCGGTCTTGTCAGTGCAGATCACCGACACCGATCCGAGCGTCTCGATGGCGGGCAGGCGCCGGACAATTGCGTTGCGCCTGGCCATGGCCTGCACACCGATGGCCAGCGTGATGGTGAGCACTGCAGGCAAGCCTTCGGGAATGGCAGCAACCGACAGGCCCACAACGGCCATGAACATGTCGAGAAAGGTGTATTGTTCGACAAAATAGCCGAAAATGAGCAGCAGGCCGGCGACCATGAGGATGAACAGTGTGAGCCACTTCGCAAAAGTGTCCATCTGCCGGACAAGCGGCGTGGTTAGGGTTTCGACCTGCGAGAGCATACTGCTGATCCGCCCGATCTCGGTCCGCGCGCCCGTGGCGATGACGACACCGCGCCCCTGTCCAGCAGTGACCAGCGTCCCGCTATAAGCCATGCAAAGCCGATCGCCGAGGGGTGCATCTGCGGCGACCGGTGTGTTCGATTTCTCCACCGGCACGGACTCGCCGGTCAGGATCGCCTCCTGGACCTTCAGTCCGTGGGACTGTATCAGTCTGATGTCAGCAGGGACCTTGTCGCCCGCTTCCAGAAGGACGATATCTCCAGGCACAAGGGTTGCGCCTTCCACGTCGATACGCTTGCCGTTACGGATGACATTGGCGTGGGGCGCCAGCATGTCCTGGATCGCCGCCATTGCCTTTTCCGCCCGGCCTTCCTGGAGAAAGCCGATAACAGCATTGGCAAGCACGACGGCGAGAATGACGCCGGTGTCAATGTGATGCCCGAGGAGGAACGTGACCAGCGCTGCGCCCAGCAACACATAGATCAGAATATGGTTGAAATGGCTCAGGAAACGCATGGCCAGGCTGCGTTTCTTCGCAGCTGGCGCGGCGTTTGGGCCGTAGCAGGCGAGGCGCCGGGCGGCTTCGCCGGTATCGAGGCCCTGCTTGCCAGTGGCGAGGGCTGCAAGCACGTCGCTCACGTCCCTGATATGGGCATCGCCTGGCACGTCGATGCCCATATAAAAATCCTCACGCAGTGTCGGATCATCCATGATTTCTGACCTGTACGCCCGAGACCATCACTGCCCTAACCGCTTTCCGCTACGCGACCGCCCAAAAAGGGGGCCAGCGGGTGGTTTTGAGGAAAACTCCAAGATCTTTCAGTAAGATGCGCCATTCCAGGCCGACATCCATGGCCCTCAGACCCCGATCATGAATCCATTTTCGAAATTTCGCTTCGCTAATTTTCATGAAGTTAGCGAAAGTACTGACATACGTGAACAGTCTCAGCAACATGTGTGACCCTCACCGGCAATCCCTGAGGCAACAGGGACAGGCTGCCGCGTCCAATGCCTTCCGGGCGAACTGGTTTGATTCTCGTTTGCGGGCGCGTGAGTGATCTCTGCCCGGGTTTTCAGGGCATCGACACCGCCTCTCGCGGGCCGGGAAGAGCCGAGAGTTGGGTTCAAAAGCGAACAAGGTATCATGCTGTGTGGATCCGGCAGCACCACATGGTCAGATCCCCGGGCAAGCGGCGGTATGTCCGAGATTCTCCAATTGTCAGCCTGCCCGGTCCGCACAAAGCCACATCAAGCAATCTGAAGCCTGTTACAGAAAAAGCTGGCGATATCGCTTCAGGGGTCCACGAATAAAGCAGTAATTGGCGAGTTGGTCGCGATCGATACAAGGTCTTCCAGCGGATCCCCCGCCACATTAAGCGGCAGAGACCCACCATCCATGCTGGTTCGCGCCACGTATTCGCAGCGGAACTGGCCGGTTACATCGGTAGCGGTGCACCCACGCTTTTCAAACTTTTCGATGACGAATTTCGGGAAAGTGAAATCTTCCGTGAACAGGACCTGCAGGCAAAGCGAGCCAAACATCATCATTTCGGTTTGATAATCGTTCGGGTTCTGGCAGACGCGTTCGAGATTGCGGTAAATGCGGTTACGTTCTTCCAGGCGGCTAAACACCATTTCGAACATCTCACGCGCGGTTGGACCCGCACGAAGTTCAGGCGGGGACAGGTCGCGGACATCCGCCATCCGATAGGCGATCTGCGACTGAGCATCACGCAGAGCCTCAAATACCCAATCCGCATCAAGATCATCGGGGAGGAGATGCTCGCGCGCAAAAGCTCCGGTAATATCACTTGGATCGCCGGAACCTTCCAACTTCATGGCAGCAGCCCGAAACTGAGCGCGAACGCGCGGATCGTCGCGAAATTCTTCATAGCGCGCTTTGAGTTCGATCTTCGCCGGGACCAGAAGACGGGAGACAGCACGTCGTTCAGCGACACTCACCGAAGCAATCTGGTCTTCCATTTCATTGATCGGATCGATGAGCTCGGTATCAATCTGCAGGTAGGACTCTTTCGTCTTTCTGAGACTTACAAGCGCAGGCGGCGACGCTTTCGCATCCGCCGCCATACCCTCTGCGACCGGCACCAGCGCTTCACGAGCTTTCAGAATGAGCTGAAGGGTCGCATCGCGAACCGCCTGATCAGTCTTGTCGGCGACACCGAGTGCCTTTCCCGCAGCTGAAAATATCGCAACAGCTTCGATCGAAGCATTGGCGGCGTCGACCTCGCTCATCAGAGCCCGCCAGTCATAGACCTGATCGAGCACGTCAGGGTCCGCCGCAAGCATGGAGGCAGAGCCGCCATCCAGAGCGAAGACGTAGCGGTAACGTGCGTTACGGGTTTCGGCCGGCTGACCGTCCACGATCAAAGGCACAAATCTCAGTCGGGATGCTGCGCGAAGGCTGGTGCGCTCGAAAACCCCGGAAGGCGTACACTCGTGGATGCGCGGATCCGCGACATTCCCTCCATAATCAATCTCAAACTCCACGATGCACTGTCCTTCCAGCCCGCGGTCTGCTGCGCGCGGCGGATATTGCGGCATGGAGGAGACAATCGGTTGACGGGTTGGCTGGGCCGTCTGTCCCTGCGCGGTTGCAGGGTTACATGTTGTGCCGATCAAGGCGATGAGTGCCGCGAGACCCATCAGACTTTGACTGAAGTTCATCCCACGCTCCCTATTCCGAACCTCAAATCCAGATTGCATCATAGATATTGATAGATAGCATCAGGCTCGACACTTCAAAACACCGGATCGGCGCCTTCTGACCCGGCGCCAAATCATGCTTTGCTGCAGTCCCCCGAAGCGTCAGCTCAACGCGCATGGCGCTGAACTGTCTTTAGCGAAACAACAAGAGCGGGATCAGGCAGGAGCGGATCATGGATGTGGTCGTCGAGCCGATGATCATGGAACGGATGCGCGAATGGCCATAGGCGCCCATGATCAGCATATCCGCGCCGGTTATCTTGACTTCCTGCGTGATGACCTTCTCTGCATGGCCCGGTCGGATGCGCGTCTCGGCTTCATATCCGGCCTCTGTCAGTCGCCTTGTGGCCGCTTCGGCGGCGCGGGCATGGTCTGAACCTTCAGTATCGATTGTGAGGACGATAATCTTCGGGCGGTGAGCCAACGGGCTGTTTGTCAGGCTGTCGAGCGCTTTGCGGGCACTCACACCATCGTCGAAGGCGAAAACCGCCGTTTCAATCGGCTTGTGCGCGCGGCTGGCAACAAGCACGGGGCGGCTTACCGAGCGAACGACGCGTTCAAGGTTCGAACCCAGATGGAGTTTGTCGAAATCGGCCCCCTCCCCCCGCTTGCCCATGACGATGAGGTCGCCGGCGCGCTTTGTCAGCGTTTCGGCAATCTCGCCGTGACGGAGGGCAAGGCTGATCTCGCTGACG
Source organism: uncultured Hyphomonadaceae bacterium (assembly GCA_964415675.1). GTDB lineage: Bacteria > Pseudomonadota > Alphaproteobacteria > Caulobacterales > Hyphomonadaceae > UBA5336. The sequence continues at coordinate 62,298 of CAYQBG010000018.1, read as the reverse complement.
CCTTGTTCTTCAAGGCGCAGTTGGGCGGCGTCCAGTATGGCGCGCCCGCGTTCCTTGGCGAGGCGCGCGGTCGCGGCGTCATGGTCGGCAAGGTCTTCGAGCAGGGCCGAGCGTGCGCCGAGGCCAATCGCCCCGGACAGGTCAGACGGCAGTGAACCGGCATTCTTCTGGCTGAGCACATGCAACAGCTCGACATCGCCGCCGTATTGGCGCGCCGCCCAGGCGGCATGATCGCAGACGCTATGGGTGTAGACCGAGCCGTCGATCAAGGCGAGGATATGTGTCATGTGCCGGTCTCCCTAATGCGACAGCAACTTGTCGAGCGCGCCGGGCTTGTCGTGCAGCGCGAGCTTGTCAACGATGGTCTCGCTGGCCTCATTCAGGCCGATCAGCTCGATCTTCGCCCCTTCGCGGCGGAACTTCAACACAATCATGTCTAGCGCGGCGACGCTGGAAATGTCCCAGATATGCGCCTCGCTGACATCGATCACGACCTCGTCAAGCGCCTCTTTCAGGTCGAAGGCAGCGTTGAACATCTCGACCGAGGCGAAGAAAAGCTGCCCCTCCACGCGATAGGTGCGTTTGCGACCGCCTTCTGACAGATCAGAGGTGACGCGGAAAACCTGCGAGATCTTGCCCGCAAAGAAGACGCCCGACAGCAGCACACCGATGAGCACACCAATGGCGAGATTGTGGCTGAGAATGACCCCGGCAACCGTCGCCAGCATGACAATGGAGGAGCTGCGCGGATGGACCCGCAGCGCCTTCAGCGAGGACCAGCTGAACGTACCGATCGAGACCATGATCATGATCGCGACGAGGGCCGCCATCGGGATCTGGCTCACCCACTCACCAACCACCAGAATCATCGCCAGAAGGAAGACACCGGCCGAAAGCGTCGAGAGCCGCCCGCGTCCGCCGGATTTGATATTGATGATGGACTGGCCGATCATCGCGCAACCGGCCATGCCGCCGAAGAACCCCGTAACGGTGTTGGCAACGCCCTGGCCGATGCATTCCTGATTTCGGTCGCTCGGCGTGTCGGTCAGCTCATCTACGATCGAGGCCGTCATCAGGGATTCCAGCAGGCCCACGACAGCCACAGCGAGGGCATAGGGGAAGATGATCTGCAGCGTCTCGAAGGTCAGGGGAATATCAGGAATGAGAAACACCGGGAGTGTGTCGGGAAGCGCGCCCATATCACCCACCGTGCGCACATCAAGGCCGAAGCCGATCGCAACCGCCGTAAGCGCCAGGATGCAAACGAGCGGGGACGGGATCGCTTTGGTGATAAAAGGGAAAAGGTAAATGATGGCGAGGCCCGCCGCGACCATGGGATAGGTCAGCCAAGGCACGCCAATAAGTTCGGGGATCTGCGCCATGAAGATCAGGATGGCGAGCGCATTCACGAAACCCGTCAGCACCGAGCGCGAGACAAAGCGCATCAGGCGGCCAAGTTTGACGTAGCCCGCGCCGATCTGCAGAAGACCGGCCAGGACCGTGGTGGCCAGCAGGTATTCCAGGCCATGATCCTTTACCAGCGTCACCATCAGGACGGCGGTCGCAGCTGTAGCGGCCGAAATCATGCCCGGCCGCCCGCCGACAAAGGCCGTGATCACGGCGATGGAGAAGGAGGCATAAAGGCCGACTTTGGGGTCAACCCCGGCAATGATTGAAAAGGCGATAGCTTCCGGGATCAGGGCCAGCGCCACGACGAGGCCCGCCAGCAGGTCACCGCGGATGTTGAAGGCCCAGGTTTCCTTTAGGTCAGTCAGGCGCGGCAAGGCCTTCATCGTCAAATCCCACAGTCAGGGCAAAGCCAGGCGCCCTGAAAAGGAACGCAGCCGCGCCAGAAAAAATAGATTTTGGTGAATTAGACTGGTTACCCAGCAGCATGCTGCAATGCAGCACACTGCTGGGTAAGAAGTTTTGGCCAGGTTGGCAAGTGCCAAATCGGTGCCGCTGCTCAGCTATCCTCTGTGGGACACCGACTGAACAGGAGCAAGGTCAGTGAGCAGCAGATTTCATGACGCCAAGCCCGGCCCGGGCAGCCTTGCGCGCTGTCTGCTCAGTTCAGCAGCCTTTCCCGGATGCGGGCGAGTTCGCTATCATCGACCCCAAGCTCTTCCTGGATGAACGCAACGACACTGCCATGCTCGGCCTCGATCGCTTCAAAACTGGCCTCGATATAGGCTGGCTCGGTGCGCATCAGAGGCTCGATCACTTCCGGCGGAAGCTGCGCGAAGAAGGCGTACGGGCTATCAGGGTCCATATCCTCACGGCCCACTTCGAATTCAGCCATGAAATCGACGACCTTTTCCGAAAGTGCATAATCGGCGACGACCATATCACGCGGCACGCCAAGGGCAGACAAAATCAATGCGGCTGCCACACCCGTGCGGTCCTTGCCGGCCGAGCAGTTGAAGGTCAGCGGCAGATTTCCATTGGCAAGCTGGTCGAACATTTCCGTATAGGCGGGCGTGTATGTTTCATGCATCGTGCGATAGGCTTGGATGAACATGGTGCGGACCCGCTCACCTGTCACATCGGGATCCATGAGCACTTGGGCAAAGGCACCCGAAATGTCTTCATTGCCTGCGGGATCCGGGAAGGTGATATAGTCAACATCACCGGCGCGCCAATCGGTCGGCTCCTCTTTGCGTTCATCGCCAGCACGGAAGTCGCAGACAACGCTGATGCCCAGACCGGACAGATAGTCATAGTCCGCATCGGTCAATCCATGCATGACACCTGAGCGGTAGACGGTACCCCATTTCACGCGGCGTCCGTCCTCTGTTTCATAGCCGCCCAGATCCCGGAAATTCCGACCGCCTTCGAGCGGAAGGACTCGTGTCGCAGCTGTGCGCGACTCGCCACTTTCTGGTACAATGGTGAAATAGCGCCGCGCTACGTCATCATCGCCGCGCGTCCAGGTGAAGTTCGTGGCCGTGATGTCGTCGCCGACAAGCTCGGCTCCGGCCCCATCCGGCGACGTGCTGACCAGAATATCGACGGGCGCCCCGGTGTCGCGGAAAGACCAGTCGAGGCTGTAGCGCCCGCTGGTCCGCTCAAAGACAACTGAAAGAGCCTCAATCTCGGCAATGGGCGCGGCTTGCGCCTCTTTGGCCTCAGGGCCGGAATTCTCCTGGCCGGCACCGCAGGCAGAAATTGCAAACAGGATGGCCAGTCCGCTGGCTCGGGTGAAAAATGTCATGATGTCTCCGCGCGATGATGGTCTGAAGTGTGGCGCCGGCCCGCGAGGGGACGGACCGGCGCCGGAGTAAGGCGTCTTGCGAAGCCTTAATAATCGACGCGCAGGCCAAAAAGCCAACGTCGTCCATAACCCTCGACCTGGTTGGGTGTCGCAGGTGTCTCGATATATCGGACATCGGTCTCATCGGTCAGGTTGTTCGCATTGGCGAAGACCGTGAAACGCGAGCCGCCGAGCTCCCAGGGCAGATTGTAGCGAAGGGAGGCGTCAACGCGCTCCTGCTCGTCCCAGAACTCGCCAAAGCTGTCATTCTCAGTCGTTGACAGCCAGGCGTCGCGATATTGATAGTTTATCCGGGCCGACACACCGAACTTCTCGTAGAAGAGCGAGGCATTCCAGACCATGTCGGAAGTCCCCGGCAGAGAGAAAGTCACGCCGGAATTGGTTTCGAACTCACTTTCGAGCAGTGTCAGGTTGGCACTCGCGCCAAGACCGTCAAAGGGCTCAGGCAGGAGACCTTCCGCCGTGCCGAGGATGTTCGCCTCCAGGCCAGAAAGATGCCCGCCCTGCCCGTTGACAAAGCCGACAAGAGTCCATTCTTCGCCCGCCGCGCTGTCGAGATAGAGGCCGCCATCAATCGTGGTCGAGTCGGCATAGATTACATCATCGATATTCCGATAGAAGGCACCGACGGACACGAGGCTGGCCGGGGCATAATACCATTCCAGCGAGACATCGCCGCCCCAGGTCGTCTCCGCATCCAATGTCGGATTGCCACCGATCACGGTCTGGTTGGTCGGGTCGACCGAGGCCGACGCGCGTAGCTCATTATAGGTCGGCCGTGAAACGCCCGTAGATGTCGAAAAGCGCAGCTTGACGTCATCGCGCAGGTCGAGATTGAGGTGGGCACTTGGGAGGACATTTACATAATCATCGCTGAACGCGACGTCGATGGCCGGGCCGTTGGAAGTGTAGTCGGTCGCCTCGATCCGCGCACCATAGACGATATTGCCGCCATCAAACTGCGTCGTCGCCATGGCATAGGCAGACAGGATGTCCTCTTCGATGGATATCAGCAGTTCATCGCCAATATTGGCGTCCAGTCCACCGGCCGCGTCGGCCCAGGCGCTGCGAACCTCGTCATTGCGATAATAGGTTGCACCGATGGAATTGTTGAAGTCGGAATACCATTCGACGCCGGTGAGGAAATCATCGATATTCACGCTCGGCGGGAAACCGCCAATATCCTGCGCAAAACTGTTGCCCGTGGCCTCGCGGGTGTCGTATTGCACCCCGGTTTTCACCATGGTTGCACGGCCGAACAGGTCCATGTCCTTTTCGCCGTCCAGCTTCAGCTTGACCGCCTCGTTTTCCAGTCCCCCATCGATCAGCAGGCCGAGATTCAGCGCATAATCGAGTCCATTGATGCTGCGAGGCGTCTGTGTGAACGGCTCAAACACCGTGAATTCCGGCGAATTCACATCGGTCAGGTCATAGCTGCCCGCGACGGACGCCGCCGCGCTGAACGGAATTGGCAGGAAGATGTTATCCTCGGTCTCTGTGTAGTTCAGCCGACCTTCGACAAACCAGCCGCCAAGATCGAAATCAGCACCAAGCGTCGTCGTCGAGGTTGAATTGTCGTACTTGCCGTCTTCAAGCAGGCGATTGACCAGGACCAGCGGCTGATAGCCGGTTTCGCCCGGAGCCACTGCGCCGCCGACCGCGCCCGCACCGCCGGCAATATCGAACACATACTGGTTGCGCTCTTCTTCATCGACAAATTCCGTGTACAGCGTCGATACAAACAGCCGCTCGATCGGGCCGTCCGGGCGCGCCTCCAGCCGCCCGCCCCAGGCACTGTCTTCGCGCTCGACGAAATAGGAGCGAAAATCGAGCTCGTTGACGATAAGTTCGCCAGCATCATTGAGTTCGAGGTCAAGCTCGCGATTGTCCGTATTCTGGACGCGCCGGTTATAGGAGCCGAAGACCACCCAGCCGAGTGTGTCGTTCGACCAGCTCACCCGGCCATTATACTTGTTGACCTGACCTCCGCCGAGATCCTGTTCGCCATAGCCCGCCTCGGCGGAGACGCTGAGACCTTCGGCGTCGAAAGGACTGAAAGTCTTGATATTGATAAAACCGGAAACCGCTTCGCCGGGCATGTCCGGCGTGATGGCCTTGTTGGCCTCGACCGCAGATGTGATCACCGAAGGGAAGCTGTCAAAGCGCGGGATCCTGCCATTCTGGGCGCCCGGCACGTCAATACCGTCAAAGGCAATGGCCGTGAACCTGAAGGGCGCGCCGCGGAAGTTGATATAGCGCGCCTGTCCCTGGTCGCGCTCAATGGCCAGACCCGGCAGGCGGCCCAGCGAGTCGGCCAGGTTCTGGTCAGGAAACCGCCCGATCGTGTCTGCAGAGATGATATCGACAACGTTCGGCGCCTCGCGTTTGGCTTCGATTGCTGCCGCCTGGCTGTCGCGGATCGGCGTCGCGGTCACGATGACCGTCTCCTGCACCGAGACGTCCTCGGTTTCCTGAGCCATCGCGACCGGCGCGGCAAGAACTGTGCTCGCCATCAGGATATTCAGTGTTCGGAACTTGGTAGACATTTGGGACCCCTCATCGGTGCATACCGTGGGCGTCGATCTATTCTTTTCGAACGAATGTACCAAGTGAACTATTCATGACAACTTATCTGTATTCCTCGGCATTGGTATCGTATCCTGTCATATTTTTGTCGTAGTTTTCATAATGATAGGAACAGTTGCACCAATTCCCTCCGGCACTTGTCCTCCCATCCCGCAGCGGTAGTGTAGGTGACATGCACCAGTCCATCACGCTCGCACCCGAAACGGTTGATCTTCTCATTCGGTCCACACTTCAGCTTGCCGCCGCAGACGGCGCCGGCGCTCTCAGTTCGCGCGCCATCGGCGAGCATGCGGGAATTTCGCCTTCGGCCGTCAATTATCGCTTTGGTTCGCTCGCCGGCCTGATAGCTGCAGCGAATACGCATGGGGACCATTCACGTGCCCTGGCCTGGCAAGAAAGCTGCAGACAACTCGAAGGCCTGTCACTGTGCCCTGAGGACTTCGGTCCCGCCGCCTTCAGCGCGCTGCGCGACCGGATCGCAAGGCTCCGAGGCGAGGAAAGCCTGTTCTGGCATGAGGCCGTGGGCTGCTGCCGCAAAGACGGCGTCCCGGCAAACACGAGCGGGTTCGCGGCCGAAGCTCTTTTCTGGGAAACGCTTCTGGAACGCTGCGGAATGGCGCGCGTGCCGCCCGGGGTCATACAGTGTTTTGCCCTTGCGGTCCGGTTTGCCTGGATGGCTTTCGAGACGCCCGAAGAATTCGACCCCTGGGCACTGGCCCTTGTCATGAGATTTGCCGAAAGAGCACGCGGAGATGCGCCCAAATCAGATGCAGACTGCGCCTGGCGCCAGCACGCGCAGGCTGGCGCTGAATTCGGGCAAGCGGCACTCGTCCCCGATCACGACACTGCGCGGCGCGTTGTGGCGGCGGCGATAGAGCTGATCATGTCAGAGGGCGCGCCTGCGGTGACCCATCGCTCGACGGCGGCAAAAGCCGGGCTCTCGGTTTCGTCGGTGCAGCATTTCTTCGGTTCCCGCCAGGCACTGCTTCTGGCCGCTTATCGCAGCATTTATGACACGGCACGTCACAGAGCGCTGAGGTCGGACATGCCTGTCGGCACCCTCAAACCGGACGCCTTGTTCAAGACCCTCACGGCGGGCCGCAGCAATGACCCGAAGCAACAGAAAGCCGATTTCGCCGCAATGCACGGTCTTATCCTTTCGGCTTCGGAAACCTGCGGAATGCGCCAGATCGCGAAGGGCCTGCTGGCCCGGACCGGGGACACGTCCATGGACATCCTGCGCGCGTTGAAAGATCCGCGCGGCAAGATCAGCCGGCTTGACGGGCAGATCCTCAGCATGACGCTCAGCCAGACGACGATACTCGAACTCTTCCCGAAAACCGGCGCGTCCGCCCATGAGAAGCATCTTTCAATGGCAGACTATGGCAACCGTCTGATCGAGGCACTCTTCTTTTAGGTGTGGGGCCGGGCGCCAGGCGATGATCTGTATAATCTCTCTGTCCTGGAAGTCTCTGGCCGCGACTGCGTCGGCACGGAGCTTTCTGCTTGGGCGGTTGAAGGCGCGCTCGCATGCCCCCTTTGAGCATCGCAAGTCAGGCATTGGTCCTGTCACGGCCTGGCCCGCCCTGGACTCACGCGTGATTATCCCGGGATTTCCATTCCCCGCCATGCCCGCTAAGACGAACTTCATGGCTGTCTACACCCTTGTCGATGATGCGGCGCTGTCCGATTTTCTCGCCGAATACGAGATCGGTGCGCCGCTGGCGTTCAAGGGGATAGCCGAGGGCGTCGAGAATTCGAATTATTTCCTCGAAACCGAAGCCGGTAAGTTCATTCTCACCCTGTTCGAAAAACGGGTTGAACCGAAGGACCTGCCCTTCTTTGTCGGGCTGAAACAGCATCTGGCGGCCAGAGGATTTCCCTGTCCACGCCCGGTCTCCGGCAAGGATGGCAAGGCGTTGCGGACACTTGAAGGACGACCGGCCCTGATCGTCACCTTTCTGGATGGGCTGAGTCCAAGGCGCCCAACGCCTGCCCAGTGCCGGGCCTGCGGGGAGGGCCTTGCAAGAATGCATGCCGCCCTCGCCGATTTCGACATGTCGCGGGAAAACGATCTCGGCCCTGCCGGCTGGGCACGCCTCTGGGATGGGCGCGCGGGTGAGGCCGATGCCCTGCGGCCAGGCCTGTCGGCGCTGATCGATAGCGATTTCGAGGCCACAGAAGCCGCCCGCGAGCTGAGTGAGCGTCTGCCGCGCGGAATCATTCACGCCGACCTTTTCCCGGACAATACCTTCTTTCTCGGCGATACGTTTTGCGGGGCTTTCGACTTTTATTTCGCCTGCGAAGATGCCCTTGCTTATGACATTGCCGTCTGTCTCAATGCCTGGGCCTTCGAAGCCGGCGCGGAATATAACTACTCGAAAGGTTCGGCTTTCCTGCGCGGGTATCAGTCTGTTCGTCCGCTGGATCGTGAAGAGATCAATGCCCTGCCCGTCCTGGCGCGCGGCGCCGCCTTGCGCTTCTTCCTGACGCGCCTCGTCGACTGGAGCGACACGCCGGCTGACGCTCTTGTGAAGCCACACGATCCCCTCGACTATGCCGCACGCTTGCGCTTCCATCGTAGCGTGGAGCGTGCCGCCGATTATGGCGCCTGAACCCGCAGCGCGTACAAGGATCGCCTGAGATGACAGACACTGTTCCCGTGCGCGCCTATGCCGAACCTGAGCGGAAAAAGGTCAAACGGGTAGCGCTCGCCGTCATCCTTTGCGGCTTTGCCGCCTGTGTCCTCGTCGCCCTGATCGGGTTTTCGGCGATTTTTCTGGTCAATTTCATCGGGCAGGTATTTCTCGATAGCGTCAGTCTCTCGATAACCGGCCCAGGCAGAGGTGGATTTGTCCAGGGGCTCGCCATCGCCGGCTTTGCAAGCACGTTCAACTGGTTCTTCGCCTATCTGACGATACCTGCTGCGATCATTGCGCTGGGCACATCCATCGGGCGGTTTCCGAAGCGCCGGATCCTCAACACGAACACTTATTTGAGATGGGGTGCCATCTGGGGGGGGATACTGGTCGCCGCACCTTCGGTATTTGGCGTATTTGTCGTCTCAAATCCATCAAGTCCGGTCGAAATCACGACGATTCTCGGTGCGCTGCTTGGCGGGCTCGGGATCGGCGCGCTGGCGGGCCTTGCCTGTGCCGGGTTGTTTCTTCTTATTGTGCGCCCGAAAACACAGCTTGGTGACGTCGATACTGGTGTGTTCTGAGCGCGGCATTGATCGCCAGGCCGACACCCCCTAATCCGAAGCGCTCTCCCCTTGAAACCGGATACTGAACCATGCCCGAACGCGTTGAAATCTGGACCGATGGCGCCTGTTCGGGAAATCCTGGCCCAGGAGGCTGGGGCGCCTTGCTGAAAAGCGGATCGCACGAAAAGGAACTTTACGGGGGCGCACGCGATACGACCAATAACCGCATGGAAATGATGGCGGCCATCGAGGCGCTGAACGCACTCAAATACCCTTCAAAGGTGCGGCTCCACACCGACAGCACGTATCTGAAAGACGGGTTGACCAAGTGGATACATGGCTGGAAACGAAATGGCTGGAAGACGGCGGCGAAAAAACCCGTCAAGAACAAGGATCTATGGCAGGCTCTGGATGAGGCCTGCGCGCGCCACGACATCGAATGGATCTGGGTGAAAGGCCATGCCGGCGATCCAGGCAATGAACGCGCCGACGAGCTTGCCAGACAAGGTTCACGAGAGTCCGCTCGAAATCATGAATGACAGTGCAAGGCTGAACCGGCGTCATCCGCGATACACTGATACAGACTTCGCAATTTGATCGGTTAACGCCCTGCTCGCTCAGTCGTCCTTCGGCTCGATCACCTGGCGACCGCGATAGATGCCGGTCTTGAGATCGATATGATGCGGGCGGTGAAGCTCACCTGTTTCGGTGTCCTCGACATAGGTGGCGTGCTTGAGCCTGTCGTGAGCGCGGCGCATGCCACGCTTGGAAGGGGTCGTCTTGCGCTTGGGGACAGCCATGGTCTCGATCCGTGTTCACATCATTCAGGGCGCATGCCCTGCGAAATTCCGAAACGACGCTCTTACAGGGGGCATGTGCAGAATTCAACCCCGAAAGGGGGCGGATCGATCAGACCAGACGGCTCTGCGTCACCGCGGCCCTGATGAAGTCCGCGAACAGCGGATGGGGCTCGAAGGGGCGGCTTTTCAGTTCCGGATGGAACTGCACGCCAATGAACCAGGGATGCTCGGGAAGCTCGAAGATCTCCGGCAGTTTCCCATCCGGCGACATCCCGGAAAAATGCACGCCGGCGGCCTCGAGTGCTTCCAGATACTCGATATTCACTTCGTAGCGATGGCGATGGCGCTCAGAGATTTCACGCTGGCCATAGATTTCGGCCACCTTGCTGGCCTGTGTCAGCCGGGCCGGGTAAGCGCCGAGCCGCATCGTGCCGCCCTTGTCGGTCTTGGCCGTGCGGACTACTTTGACATTGCCGCGCGTCCACTCTTCCATCAGGGCCACAACCGGCTCATCAGCCTCGCCGAATTCGGTGGTTGAGGCGAGATCGATACCGGCGAGCGAACGCGCCGCCTCGATCACCGAAAGCTGCATCCCGTAACAGATGCCGAAACAGGGCACACCGCGTTCACGGGCAAACCGGGCCGCGCGCATCTTGCCGCGCGCTCCGCGTTCGCCGAACCCGCCGGGCATGATGATGCCGTGAACCCCTTCCAGAATGTCCAGCGGGCGCGTCTCGTCATCAAACTGTTCGGAATCAATCAGGCGGATATCGATGCCGACCTGATTGGCGATGCCGCCATGGTCTAGCGCTTCCATCACCGATTTGTAAGCGTCCGGCACGTCCGTGTACTTACCGACAAGGCCGATACACACCTCGCCATCCGGATTGTGGATCGTGTGCGCGATCTCGTTCCAGCGCGACAGGTCTGGTGCAGCGGCTCCAGTGATACGGAAATGGCTGAGCACTTCGGCGTCGAGCCCTTCGCGGTGGTAGGCGGCCGGCACGTCATAGATATGCCCCACATCGCGTGCTTCGATCACGCTGGTCGGGCGGACATTGCAGAAGCTTGCAATCTTCTTCTTTTCGGTGTCCGGGATCGGGCGGTCGCAGCGACATAACAATATGTCTGGCTGGATCCCGATCGAGCGCAACTCCTTGACCGAATGCTGGGTCGGCTTGGTCTTCATTTCGCCGGCGGCCGGAATATAGGGCAACAGTGTGAGATGCACGAAAACCGCGCGCTCGGGCCCCAGTTCCTGCCCGAGTTGCCGAATCGCTTCGAAGAAGGGCAGTCCCTCAATATCGCCAACCGTGCCGCCGATCTCGCACAGGACGAAATCCACACCTTCGCCGGGATCGGCCAGGACGAACTCCTTGATGGCGTCCGTCACATGCGGGATCACCTGGATCGTCGCGCCGAGATAATCCCCGCGTCGTTCCTTGTCGAGAATGTCGCGATAGATCTGACCGGTGGTGATATTGTCGGACTTGCGCGCCGACACGCCGGTAAACCGCTCATAATGGCCAAGGTCGAGATCGGTCTCGGCGCCGTCATCGGTCACGAACACTTCGCCATGTTGTCGCGGGCTCATCGTGCCGGGATCAACATTGAGATAGGGGTCGAGCTTGCGCAGGCGCACGCCATATCCTCGCGCCTGCAACAGCGATCCCATGGCTGCTGACGCAATACCCTTACCCAGAGAGGAGACCACGCCGCCCGTAATGAAGATGTAACGGATCATGGGATCTCAGGCTGCCGTGATTCGCGAAGATCGCTGAGCGGATAATTGCACTGCCAGGCCTTCCCGGATCAGTTCGGGTTGTCGTCTGACGGCTCATTTTGAGCCCCCTCTGCCGGCTCCTCCGCAAGGGGATCGCCAGCCGGCGGCGTCTGTTCAGCGGTATCCTCGGCCAGCGGGTCAGCCGTATCGCGCGCGGGCTCGGATCCATCACCCTCGCTCAGAGGATCGATCACGAGCGGGGCATCTGTGTCGAGTATGTCGCCGGTGGTGCCAGACCCCTCGACTTCGAGTTCGCGCTCAGCTGCCGAACGGTCATCCCTGTCCCGGTTGGCCAGAGTGGTCAGCGCAAGACTGGTCACGAAAAAGACGCCCGCGAAGATCATGGTGGTGCGCACGAGTGCGCCTGCTGCACCACGGCCGGACATGACACCGCCACCACCGCCACCGCCGCCGATACCCAGCGCGCCGCCTTCCGAGCGCTGCAGGAGCACCATGGCTGTCAGCGCGACACAGGCGAGGATATGGATGACGAGGATGACGTTCTGCATTTATGGACAGGTCCTTGGCAGGATGGCAAAGGCGCGGAATAGGCAAATCCTGCCCTTGCGCCAAGCCCGTTGGGTTCGATTTCCTCAGTCGGCTGCGGCGTAGATGGCGAGAAAGTCGCTCGCCTTCAAGCTTGCGCCGCCAATCAGGCCGCCATTCACCTCGTTTATGGCGAGGATTTCACCCGCATTTGCAGGCTTCATGGAGCCACCATAAAGGACCGGCGCGCCCGCACCGGCGGCGCCGAAACTTTCAGACAGATGCTGTCGGATCGCGTTGTGGACCTCTTCGATCTGGGCGAGCGTTGGCGTCAGGCCGGTGCCAATGGCCCAAACGGGCTCATAAGCCACTATAAAATCCTGGCCCGCGAGCGATCCGGGCAGAGAACCGGCAAGCTGGTTCGAGACCACCTTAAGCGTGTCTCCCGCGTCCCGCTCGGCCAGTGTTTCCCCGATGCAGACAATAGGCACCATGCCGGCGCGCAGGGCCGCCTCAACCTGAGACGCGACAACCGAATCGGTTTCGCCATGGTCCGCGCGCCGTTCCGAGTGGCCGACAATGACGTGACTGGCGCCAGCATCGGACAGCATTTCCGCCGATATGTCGCCGGTATGGGCGCCCTTTGCAGCCGGATGACAGGTCTGGCCGCCGACTTTCAGCCGGCTTTGCCGCGTCCGGCTCGCAAGCGTCAGAACAAGGGTGGCAGGCGGGCAGATCAGGCAGTCCGCATTCTCGTGGGCGTCCTCCAGGCCGGCCATGACAGCTTCGGCCTCGGCCAGCGTGTCTCTGAGACCGTTCATCTTCCAGTTGCCGGCGATTACCGTACGGACCATGGCGCTCTCACCCTCTCTCTTGTCAGACCAATCGCGCTCGCCTAGCAAGCAGGGCTTATCCATTCAAGCGACTTCAAGCGACGAGGCCGGCCACCATGCTCACATTGATGAGGAATTTCCTCCGTTCGAAGGTATCTCTCGTCCTGTTCGGGCTGATCATCATTTCCATGGCGGCCTGGGGGATTACGGATGTTTTCTCCGGCAATCTCGGTGACAATATCATCCAGGCCGGCAAGCGCGGCATCACCCAGCAGGATTTCGATCGACGCGTGGAGACCTATCTCCGCGTCCAGCGCAATCAGGGCCAGATGATGACCCGCCAGGATGCGGTTGAACAGGGCATCATCGATCAGTTGTTCGCGCTTGAAGGTGGGCGTATCGCCAATCTGGGTTATGCCGAACGTATCGGCGCGGTCGCGAGCCAGAAGGCGGTGGTCGAGACGGTTGGTGACAATGAGGCGTTCGCCGATCCACTGACCGGGCAATTCAGTGTCGATACTTATCGCCGCATTCTCAACCAGAACCAGCTGACGCCCCAGAGATTTGAAAACGAAGTGCGCGATGATCTCACCCTGACCTATTTGTCAGACGCTGCCGGCGCGGCGCTGGAGCCGCCTGAAAGCCTGAAACGGCTGCAGGCGGGCTATCTGGCTGAAAGCCGCGATGCGGCCTGGTTCACTGTCTCGCAAGCGGATATCGGCGAACTATCCGAACCGAGCGAAGACGAAGTGGCCGCGTTCTATCAGGGCAACCAGGCCCGATTTGCCATAGGGGAACGCCGTGCGATCAGCCGGCTCGACTTGTCCCCGACAGACTTCATCCATCAGGTCGATACGTCTGAAGAGGACCTCCTGGCCATTTACGAGAGCCAGAAACGCCAGCGCTTTTCCGAGCCCGATACCCGTCGCTTTGTCGAATTGGTGCTTGCCGACGAGGCAGCCGCGCGCGACGCCCTGGGCCGGCTCGCCGGTGGCGCTGAGCCAAGCACGCTTGTTGCAGCCGAAGCGATCAATATTCGCACGGCAAGACGCAGCGAACTGGCCAATGAAGCACTCGCCGACGCCTTGTTTAGCTCCGGTGCGCAGCCCGGCGCGATCGCTGGCCCGTTCGAGCAGAACGGGCTCTGGCTGGTGGCGAGGCTGGAGGATGTGACTCCCGGTGCTGCCATGCCGTTTGAGAGCGTGCGCAGCCAGATTGCAGACGAGGTCGCGAGCAATCAATCGGAGGCGCTGTTTGCCCAGGCCGAGGTGGAAGCCTTTGACCTGATCGGTGCTGGCCTGAGGCTGGACGAAATCGCTGCTGAGCTTGGCGGAACGGCCATCGACTATCTACCCCTGACGCAGCAGGCGCGCAGCAGCGATGGCCGGGTCATTCCTGCGCTTGCGCGTCGCAATGAGCTCATGGCGACCGCATTCGGGCTCAAGGTGGGCGAAGTCAGCGATCCGCTGGAAACGGAGACAGGCATCACTCTGGTCGAAGTGCAGGAAGTTCTACCCCCACGTACGCCGCCGCTGGATGAGGTTGCCGAGCAGGCCCGCCAGGCCCTTATCGACGAGCGGGAAAACAACCAGCTGACCGCTTGGGCAAGCGATGTCGAGAAGCAGATAGCGGCGGGAGCAACGACACTGGAACAGGTGGCGGGCAAGATCGGCGCAAGCGTCCAGATCAACGAGCAGCCCGTCACGCGGGCCGGGAATAACCCTCAATTGCCCGCATCGGTGCAGGGCCAGCTGTTTGCAATGAATGAGGGGGAGATGGTGTCGATTCCGGGGCCCGGGGCGGGTGAGATGACGATACTTCAGCTGACGGCCGTGAATGAACCTGATGAAACTGAAATTGCCATCCTGTCGGGCGTCGTTTCGGATCAGCTGACCCAGTCACTTCAGAATGACATAATGGACGGATTACTGGCCGAATTCCGTGACAGCACAAGCCTGCGTGCCAACCAGGCGGCGCTGGCGCAATACAAGGCCTCAATCATGGATCGTCAATGACGACAGACCGGCTCTTCGTCCGCCGCCGTATCGGAGACACCGAAACGCCCGTCGCCGCGCTTCTGAAGCTCGGTGCCGACACGCCGGGCACATTTCTGTTTGAATCGATTGTCGGCGGCGAACGGCTCGGGCGCTATTCCTTTATCGGTTTTGATCCGGTCGAATGGTTTCGCATTCGTGACGGTGTGGGACAGACAGCTGCGGATATCAGCTTCGCTGCAACTTCGGATGTCGCAGGCACCCCCGTCGAGGCCTTGCGACAATTCGTTGACCACGCAAGGGCCGAGGCCGACGAAGACCTGCCACCGATGGCATCCGGCGCCTTTGGCTATGTCGGTTATGACATGATCCAGCATGTCGAGCCGGTTGAGATCACGGCGCCGGACATGCTGGACGTGCCTGAAGCGCTGCTGGTGATTCCAAGGCTGGTGATCATCTTTGACCATCTCTACCAGGAAATCCTGCTGGTGGCTCGCTTTGCTGAAGACGAGGCGGCAGCGGCGGCGATGTATCTTGACACGATCGAGCAGCGCCTCGACCTGCCCTGCCCCATACCGCCGCGCTTCAGTCCCCAGGCCCGTGAGAATGTCGATCTTCAGTCAAACACGTCGAAGACCCGCTATTTCGAAATTGTCGAGACCGCGCGGGATTATATTCGTGCAGGCGACATCTTTCAGGTCGTGCCCAGTCAGAGGCTGAGTGCCCCCTGGACACGCAGCTCGATTGCGCTCTATCGCTCGCTGAGGCGGCTGAACCCGTCGGCCTTCATGTTCCATATGGCGCTTGGCGATATCCGGCTGGTCGGGTCGAGCCCGGAAATTCTTGTGCGGGTTCGCGATGGCCGCGTCGCCATCCGCCCGATCGCGGGAACGCGGCCTCGCTCGGGCGATGATGTCGAGGATGCACGTCGGGCCGCCGACCTTCTGGCGGACGAGAAGGAGATGGCCGAGCATCTTATGCTGCTCGATCTCGGGCGCAATGATGTCGGCCGTGTGGCCGCCTATGGCAGTGTAGAGGTGACAGAGAGTTTCGTGGTCGAGCGCTATTCGCATGTCATGCACATTGTCAGCCATGTCGAAGGCAATCTGCGAGAAGGGCTCGATTGTGTGGATGCGCTTTTGGCAGGTTTCCCGGCGGGCACCGTCTCCGGGGCGCCGAAGATCCGGGCCATGCAGATCATTGACGAGCTGGAGACGGCCCGTCGGGGGATTTATGGCGGCGCGGTCGGCTATTTCGGCTGGTCGGGCGACATGGACACCTGCATTGCCCTGCGCACGGCTTTGATCAAGGATGGCAGACTGCACATCCAGGCCGGCGGAGGCGTCGTGCTCGACAGCGACCCGCAATATGAATTCGATGAGACGCTGCACAAGGCCGGCGCCCTCAGGCGCGCTGCTGAGCTGGCTGCAGCCTTCGAACATGACCAGTAAGGCCCCTCGCCATGATCCTCGTCATTGATAATTATGACAGTTTCACCTGGAACCTTGTCCACTATCTCGAGGAGATAGGGGCGAACACCCGTGTCATTCGCAATGACGAGATGACAGCGCAGGGTGCGCTGGACCTCGCACCGGACGGCATTGTCCTCTCGCCCGGCCCATGCACACCTAACGAGGCGGGGATCTGCATGGATCTGGTGCGTGAGGCGCCTGACACGTTGCCGATCCTTGGCGTGTGCCTCGGCCATCAGTCGGTCGGGCAGGCGCTCGGCGGGGCGGTCATCACCGCGCGCGAAATCCGCCATGGCAAGCGTTCCGTGGTCCGCCATGAGGCCGGCCCGCTCTTTACCGGACTACCGGAACGGTTCGAAGTGGTGCGCTATCATTCACTGGCAGTGCGCCCTGACGACCTGCCAGATAGTCTTGTCGCCGATGCGTTCACCGATGATGGGGAGATCATGGCCGTGCGCCATGTCTCGCGCCCGGTTTATGGCGTCCAGTTTCACCCCGAAAGCATCCTGACCGAGCACGGCCATGATTTGTTGAGGAACTGGCTGTCCATGCCGTCATAGGCCTGCATGGCCACAAAGGAAAACACGGGCTGCTGATCCCTAATAACTTTTGGGCAGGCCGAGCACACGTTCAGCGATGAAATTGAGGATCATCTCCCGGCTGACCGGTGCGATGCGCGCCAGCATGGCTTCGCGCATGAAGCGCTCGACATGATATTCCTTGGCATAGCCCATGCCGCCATGACTGAGGACTGCAGTCTCGCAGGCGCGGAAGCCCGCCTCACAGCCGAGATACTTGGCCGCATTCGCCTCGGCGCCGCAGTCCTTTCCCTGATCGAAAAGACTGGCGGCCTTGTAGGCGAGGAGCTCAGCTGCAGACAGTTCCGCCCATGCCCTGGCAAGTGGATGGGCAATTCCCTGATTCTGGCCGATGGGGCGACCGAAAACGACCCGCTCATTGGCATATTTCGCCGCGCGCTCCAGTGCGGAGAAGCCTAGGCCGATGCTTTCGACGGCAAACAGCACACGCTCGGGGTTGAGGCCCTGCAGGAGATATTTGAATCCTTCGCCTTCCTCGCCGATCAGGTGTTCTTTCGGCACTTCAAGCCCGTCGATAAACAGGGTGTTACATTCAACAGCCTTGCGGCCCATTTTCGGGATTGGCTGGGCCTCGATCCGGTTTCGGTCGAGATCGGTATAAAAGAGCGAGAGGCCAAGATAGGGCTTGGAACACTCTTCCTTCGGTGTTGTTCGGGCAATGATCAGGATCTTGTCAGCGCGCTGAGCACCCGTTGTCCAGATCTTGCGCCCATTGATCGTATATCCGGCATTGGTACGTTCAGCGCGGGTCTGCAGGCTGGACGTGTCGAGACCGGAATTCGGTTCGGTGACGGCAAAGCACATCTTCTCTTCGCCGGAGATGATCTTGGGCAGGTTCTCCTGCTTCTGCTCGGCGGTCCCGAATTTCTCCAGTGGCTTTGGGCCGAATATGTTGAGATGAATGGCCGAAGCTCCGGAGAAACCCGCGCCGGAACGCGTGACCGTCTGCATAACGAGGGAGGCCTCTGTCAGGCCCAGTCCCGCGCCGCCATATTCTTCGGGAAACGCGACGCCAAGCCAGCCGCCCTCAGCCATCGCATCGCAGAATGCTTCTGGCCAGTCGCCGGTTTCATCGGTGTTTGCCCAGTATTCATCGCCAAATTGCGAACAGGTCCGCTCGACCGCGTCGCGGATGGCGAGCTGGTCTTCAGTCATCTCTGAAATCGTGTGCATGGCCGCCGTCTCCTCTCTGACTAGCAGATATGCCGTGAAAAGGGCTCACGTCCAGCTTCAGGCCGGGGTGACGCCGGGTCGCAATGGATCAAATGCCGCGGCAAGCGGGCTCCGGGTGCCGGTGAGAAGATGACTGGCGACGAGTTCGCCTGTCAGAGGCGCGAGCAGGACACCATTGCGATAATGGCCCCCGGCGACATAGTAGCCGGGCCGGTGCCAGCCGATCAGGGGCGCAAGATCGCGGCTACGCGGACGAATGCCTGCCCAGCGATCGATGATTCTGGCATCCAGGACAGCAGGACAAACACGTTCAGCCGCTGCCACCAGCCCGATCACGGCAGATTCTCTGACATCGCTGTCGCTGTCGCCGGGCTGAACCGTGGCGCCGAGAACGATCCGGTCGCTTTTGGGCACAAGATAGTGTGTGCCGAAGCGCACCACCTTGTGCGGCATCCCTGCCCCCCTGGCGAGTGCGATCGCGACGCCTTTGACCGGTGTCATGGCTGGAGCACGCCAACCCGTCGCATCAATCAGGATATCTGCGCCAGACCCGTCGGGCAAACGCACACCGTGCGGAAGGGTCTCGACATCCTCAAGGGACATGCCGATCCGTAACGCCACGCCGCGCCTGTCCAGCGCGCGAACCAGCGCCTCCACGGTGCGGCGATTATCGACCTGAGCATCGCTGGGCAGGAGGAGGGCGCCAGCGATGCTTGCCTGCAGGGCCGGCTCGACGACCTGTGCGGACTGCGAATCCAGCGTTTCGAATGGCAGGTTGCACGCGCGGCAGCCGGCAGAGATCCGTTCGAGATGGTGCAATTGTGAAATATCACCGGCCACAGCGAGGGTCGGACCCGGTCGATAATCGACCTTCACCCCTGATTCCGCTTCAAGCTGCCGGGCTACTTCCGGCCAGCCTTGCGCTGCCGCAATGCAAAGTTCGAGCAGCCTGGGATGCGCTCCATCTTCCCCGGCAGCCTCATAGGCCGGCGCGAGCATACCGGCTGCGGCCCGGCTCGCCCCCTGCCCCGGCTGGCGATGGTCGAATACGACGACCTCCACGCCGCGCCTGGCCAGTGACCAGGCACAAAACATGCCGATCAGGCCCGCCCCCGCGATGGCGACACGCGCCGGCGGCTGAGAGGGTGGTGACGTTGAATGATTGAAATTGTCTGCCACGATCAGGTGTCTATCGCGTCAAACGGATTTGGCAAATCGCAACACAATCACGTTCTCAGGGGCTGTATCGCCCGCGCGGTCAGTTCTCGCGCCGGCGTTCATTGCGCCAGATTCGCAGGAAAGCGGCAGCCCAGCGTCGTTCCTGAAAAATAAGTGTCTTGGTCACCGCGCCATTCGAACCCGGGCGCGTTTTCACCATGATCTCAGGCGCATCACCAACATCATGGCGCTCTTCCGGATTGCACATATACTGACGCCATTTCGTATAAGTATCGATGGCGTTGGTCAGCACCACTTCATCCCCCGGCGCTTCCAGCCCCACATTCACAACGACATCCGACATACTGTCTACCCTTTTACTCTGCGTCACCCCGGTATTCCTTAACATAGCGTAACCACTTTGGCGTGCCAAAATCAATCACTGCCTCCGCGAAAATCCGTGGACGGATTCAACCATCGACGCGGAAAGATCTGAGTCCTCCGTCAAGGTGCCGCAGTTGCGATTGATTCGCATCATCCCTATTCTCCCCTCAGGCACGGAGTCACTTTCATGAAACTCAACCCCAATTTGCGGCTGACTGCTTTGGCCGGCAGCCTGGTTCTTTTACTATCGGTCCTGAATGCATGTTCCGGGCCAGAGACCTCTTCCGGCCCCGCCTCGGACAGCATAGAAGGCGGCGTGGTAAACGTGTATTCCACGCGTCACTATGACTCCGACCGGGCCCTTTACGATGCATTCGAGGCCGAGACCGGAGTCACTGTCCGCACGCGTGAGGCCGGCGCAGCCCAACTGCTGGAAACCATGGTCGCGGAGGGCGAAAACAGTCCTGCAGATGTCATCCTGGCGGCTGATGCCGGGACGCTCTGGAGGTTCAAACAGGCAGGCCTCACCCAGCCGGTCCGGTCCCAAAGGATCAATGCCCTGATCCCGCCGCGCCTGCGGGGGTCTGAAGGGCACTGGGTCGGGCTGGCCAAACGCCACCGGGTGATCGCCTATGATCCTCAGGCCGTTGACGGCAACACACTTGATGAAATGTCAGACCTTGCCGATGAGCGCTTTTCCGGCGAAATCTGTGCGCGCTCCAGTACAAATATCTACAATCTGTCGCTTCTGGGCGAGATTATTGCACGCGAAGGCCGCGATGCGGCGAGCGAGTGGGCGCAGGCCGTTAAGGACAATTTCGCGCGCGATCCGCAGGGCGGGGATACAGCACAGATCAAGGCTGTCGCGGCTGGCGCATGCAGTCTGGCGATAACCAATCATTATTACTGGGTCCGGCTGGCTGAAAGCGGCTCCGAAGCGGATCGCAAGGCTGCCGGGGCGACCCGTCTGGCTTTTGTTTCGGCTGGCGACGGCGTGCACACCAATATCACAGGCGCCGCCATTGGCGCGCACGCGCCCCACCCAGATGCTGCGCGCGCTTTCATTGAATTCCTCGCCAGCCCGCAGGGCCAGTCTCTCCTGGTTGTGGAAACCAGGGAGATCCCGGTCATCGAGGGCGTTGACTGGCCGGCCGGGCTCGAACGCCTGCCGGAATATGACGAAAGCGAACTCGATCTCGGTGTGCTCGGCGAGAATCAGGCTGAAGCACAGCGCATCTTTGACCGTGTCGGCTGGAAGTGAAGTCTGCCGCCCATCCGATGCGTCTGCAACTGACGCCACTGTCGCCAAGGGATGTTCCCGGTATTGTCGCCGGACTGGTTATCGGCGCACCGCTGGTGGCGGCTCTGCTTACGGGGCTGTTTGCCGGTGGCGGCGATGCCTGGCAGCATATAGTGGCAACAGGGCTGGTGGACTATTCAACCGGGACACTGGCGACACTGGCACTGACAGCATGCCTCATCCTCCTGACGGCGGTTCCCGCCGCCTGGCTGGTCACGATGTATGCCTTTCCCGGTCGCGGCGTGTTCGAATGGTTACTGATCCTGCCCCTTGCCGCGCCCGGTTATGTCCTCGCCTTTTCCTATGCCGACCTGATGAATGTAGCGGGACCCCTGCAGTCGGCGCTGCGTGAGACGACAGGTCTTGGCGCGCGCGACTATTGGTTTCCAGACATCAATTCGTTGCCCGGACTTGCATTCGTGCTGGCCGGTGCGCTTTACCCCTACGTCTATCTGACAGCGCGCGCGGCTTTCACCACCACATCGGTCTGCGCGCTGGATGCTGCGCGCACGCTTGGCGCCATGCCGCGGCGGGTATTTTTCTCAGTCGCCCTGCCAGCTGCCCGCCCGGCTATCGCGGCCGGCCTCGCATTGGCGCTGATGGAGGCGGCCGCCGATTATGGCGCTGCCGCTTTTCTGGGCGTACAGACCCTGACAGTCGGACTGGTCAAGGCCTGGTCGAGTTTCGGCGATGCAGGCGCAGCGGCGCGCATGGCGCTGATCCTGCTGGCGATCGCATTACTCTTGCAGGCGATTGAGCGTATCGAACGCGGCGACGCCGGCAGCGAGGCGACATCGAAGCGCTGGCAGGCGATCGACAGGCACAGGCTGAACGGAGGCAAGGCTGTCTTTGCCTCGATATTCTGCCTGACAATCTTCGCGTGGGGCTTTGGCGTGCCCGTCCTGCGGCTTGTCTGGCTGGCCGCGGAAGCCGGCGCGCCGGTCGCGAGCATTTTCGACGCTCTGCTGAACACGGTGACACTGGCGGCGATAGCCGCCGTCATCGGGTTTATCCTCGGTCTCGTCATTGCGCTGGGAGTGCATACCCGCCGGCCCGGCGCCCGGCTTGCCAGACTTGCGGCAGCCGGCGGCTATGCGGTGCCAGGCGCGGTGCTGGCACTTGGCGGACTGATCGTGCTTGAACGCCTGCAGCTCGGACTCGTTGGCCCGGTCGCATTGGTGGCGCTCGTCTGGATCTATGTCAGCCGGTTTGCCGCTGCTGGCGCCCAGCCTATGGAGGCGGCCCTCGCCCGCGCGCCGGTTTCGATGGGACAAGCGGCACGCTCACTCGGCGCGGCGCCGCTGCGACGTGTGCGCGAGGTAGATCTTCCGGTAGCGCTATCAGGCGCGCTGGTCGGTGGATTGATCCTGTTCGTGGAGATCCTCAAGGAATTACCGGCCACACTGATGCTGCGCCCGTTTGACTGGGACACGCTTGCGGTGCGCGCCTATGCTTATGCCTCGGATGAGCGGCTTGCTGCTGCTGCACTGCCTTGCCTGCTCATCACGGGCGCTGGTCTGGTGCCGGTGGTTTTCCTCTCCTGGCGTTTGTCACGTGCCAGACCTGGGAGCACTTCATGAACCGGTTGGCGCTGACAGCCGAAGCCGTGACCCGGATCTATAGCGGCACGCGCGTTGTTGATGCGGCCAGCCTTACGCTCCAGCCCGGCCGAATTTTCGCATTGGTCGGCGCGTCCGGCGCCGGCAAGTCAACCCTGTTGCGTCTGCTGGCAGGACTGGAACCGGTTGATGAAGGAGAAATTCGAATTGGCGGTGAGATACTGTCCCGGCGTGGCATGACGGTACCACCGGAACGGCGCCGGACAGGCCTGATTTTCCAGGATTTCGCGCTGTTTCCCCATATGACGGCACTGCAGAATGTCCGCTTCGGCCTCAGCTCTGTCCCGCGCGAGAACGCTGATCCGGTCGCACGTGGCTGGCTGGCGCGTGTAGGCTTGGAAGAACGCGCAGCCGCTTATCCCCATCAATTGTCCGGGGGTGAACAGCAGCGGATCGCGATTGCTCGCGCCCTTGCCGCGCGTCCAGCAGCCATTCTGATGGACGAACCCTTTTCCGGACTTGATCCGACCCTGCGCAGCGATGTCGCCGATACCGCGCTCGCCGCCATTCGCGAAAGCGATATCCCCGCCCTGCTGGTCAGCCATGATGCGCCGGCCGCAATGGATCTCGCCGACGATCTGGCCGTCATGAGAAATGGTCGGATCGTTCAGTGTGCGACGCCGCGCGAGGTTTATGAACACCCCGTCGACGCCGGCGTTGCTGCAGCGCTAGGCCGGACCAATGAAATCATAGTGGGCATGCTGCCCGAGGGGCTGTTGCCGGCCGGTCTTGAGGCCGCACCCGACAGCATGGTCTGCGTTCGCTGTGAAGCTGTGCGGATTGACCCTGCCGGCCCTGTCGCGGCCACGGTCGTGCGCTCTGCCTTTGCCGGGGCTGTGACGCGGCTCCTTCTGGATACCGGCCCGGTGACCCTGTCCGCCGAAGTGCCCAGCCGGGGTGCGCCAACGACCGGCGAGGGTGTGCGCATCAATCTGGACCCGGCTCTGACCTTTGTCTTTTCGGGCAATGTCAGGTCGGCTCAAACCTGAAATTCTCGTCATCCCTGCCCTGAAGGTCTCGTCAGGTTCGCCGGAAGACCCTACTCTGCAAGAGGCGGAAATTTCAAAAGGACGCCCAAGACCATGGCAAATCTGATTTCACGGGCCCTGCTTGCGATGTGTTTCGCTTGTTTCGCAGGTGCCAGCGCACAGGCTCAGGGCCTGATCCGCGACACTGAAATCGAGCACACGCTGCGCGACTGGACCGATCCGATCCTAGAAGTCGCGGGCCTCGAACCGCGCGATGTCGATCTCTACATCATCAACGACCCGTCGCTGAATGCCTTTGTCGCCAATGGCAAGAATATCCATCTGCATACCGGGCTCCTGATTGCAGCTGAATCGCCGGGACAAATCAAGGGCGTGATTGGCCACGAGACCTGCCATATTGCCTGCGGTCACTCGATTTCGCGCAGCCGGGCGGCCGAAGTGTCCATGCGCCCGGCCCTGGTCTCGATCGGGCTCGGCGTGCTGGCCATGGCGGCGGGCGCCGGGGATGCAGGCGCGGCGCTGATCGCCTCGTCTCAGCAATTTGCCGCGCTGAATTTCTTCAAACATACTCGTTCCGAGGAAGCGGCGGCCGACCAGGCGGCGGTGGCCTATCTCGAACAGCTCGGCCAGTCCCCGCGTGGCCTCGTCGAGTTTTTCGAGAATTACCGTTATCAGGAAGTCCTGTCCGAGGCCCGGCGCTACCCTTATTTCCGCGCCCACCCGCTCGCATCCCAGCGGATCCGGACAGCACGCCAGCTGGCCGAGGAGACTGGCCTTATGGATGTCCCGCCCGAACCGCAGACTCAGAATGAATTCGAGATGATGCAGGCCAAGCTGATCGGGTTTCTCCAGCCCGCCGCGCAGGTCTATCGCAAATATCCGCGCAGTGATGACAGCGCGCCCGCCCTTTATGCCCGGGCCATCGCCGCCATGCAGGCCGCCGATATCACCACGGCGCTAGAAGATGTGAATGCGCTCATCTCAATCAATCCCGACAATGCATATTTCCACGAGCTTAAGGGCCAGATCCTGTTCGAAAGCGGACGGGTGGCTGAATCGGTCGCACCGCATCAGCGATCAAACGAGCTTATGCCCGGCCAGCCACTTCTCCTGATCAATCTCGGTCGTTCGCTGATTGCGCGGGGTGAGCCGGGCGACATCGAAGCAGGCGAAGAGGCCCTGCGCGATGCCCTGATCGCGGAACCGAACAATGCGTTCGCCTGGCAAAACCTGGCAATCGCTCTGGAAAAGCAGGACCAGCGCGCAGAAGCTCAGATCGCGACCGCCGAAGCAGCCTACAATGTCGGCGACTTGCCGCGGGCGAATGCATTTGCCGGGCGGGCCATCAAGGAACTTGAACGCGGTACACCTTTGTTTCGGCGCGCGTCGGACATATTGGCGATCACCGATCCCCGCCTGCCGGAAAATCGCGACATCTACAGGCGCACCCAGCGCTGATGCAGTCCCACTCACAGATTCGTCAACCGAATTGGCAGCTGCAGGCATGGACCATTAATGCATTCACTGCCAAATGGCTGGCAAAGTATGACCCTCCAGCCAAGCAGGACCGTTTTCATGACCCGTTCGCTTTCCCTTGCTGTTGCCCTTGGCGCACTCGCACTGACACCTGCCTGCGCTGAACGTCCGGCAAGCGCTGACTCCGACGTGATGACGCGCGGCGAAGTCGAGACGATTGTCCGCGAGTATATCATGGCGAATCCGGAGATCATTGAGGAGGCGCTGGTCGAGCTTGGCGAACGTCAGCGCCGGGAAGAGGCCGACGCGGCGCGCAAGGCGATCGTGGACAATCAGGATGCACTCTACAATCAGGCCAGTGATCCCGCGATTGGTCCGGATGATGCCGAAATCACGGTGGTCGAGTTCTTTGATTATCGCTGCGGCTACTGCAAGCGTTCCATTGATTTTGTCGCCGGACTACCCGCCAAGCATGATGGCAAGGTGCGTGTGGTGTTCAAGGAATACCCGATCCTCAGCCCGCAAAGCAGACAGGCTGCGCTGGCCGCACTCGCGGCCAAGGAACAGGGCAAATATTTCGAAATGCACACCGCGCTGATGGAAACGGAGACGGCTCTTGATGATGCGGATATCGACAAGATTGCTGGATCGGTCGGCGTCGATGTTGCGAAAATGCGCGCCGACATGAAATCGACGGCCGTTCAGCAGGAGCTCGCCGACATGACGGCGCTGGCCCGCGATCTGGGCGTGAATGGCACGCCGGCCTTCTTCATCGGGGAGGAAGCCATTCAGGGCGCAAATACGCCGCGCATTACCCAGGTGATTGAGGACAAGCTGTAGGGCTGACAAGGGTCAGCCGCGCCGGCGCGCGCCGATCGTCGCCAGAAAGCGTTCAGAGAGGCGGGCCATTTCGTTAAGCTCCGCCTCGTCCTTTTTTGCGAGGTTCTTCAGGACAAGCCCCATCCGCCCGTTCTGTTTGAGGCTGTCGCGGTGGGTGTTGAGAAAGGTCCAGTAGAGATAATTGAACGGACAGGCCGTCTCGCCGAGCTTCTCTGTTGGGCTGAATTGGCACCCAGCGCAGAAATCGGACATCTTGTTGATATAATTCGCGCTGGCCGCATAGGGCTTTGACGCCATTGCGCCGCCATCGGCGAAAATCGCCATGCCATGTGTGTTGGGAAGCTCAACCCATTCAAACGCGTCGGCATAGACGATCATGTACCATTCATTGATTTCGTCAGGATGGATGCCCGCCAGGAGCGCAAAATTACCGGTGATCATGAGACGCTGGATATGGTGGGAATAGGCATGGTCGCGGCTATGGGTGACCGCCTCGCGCATGCACGCCATGTCCGTGTCGCAGGTCCAGTAGAAATCGGGCAGGGCCCGGTCGGCGCCGAAATGATTGGTCTCGCGATAGGCCGGCATCCGCAGCCAGTAGAGACCGCGCACATATTCGCGCCAGCCGATGACCTGACGAATAAAGCCCTCAACGGCGTTCAGTGGCGCCGAGCCGGCATGCCAGCTCGCCTCGGCGCGCTTGCACACGTCCAATGGGTCCAGCAGGCCGATATTGAGATAGGCTGACAAGAGCGAGTGCCAGAGAAAGGCTTCATCCTTCGCCATGGCGTCCTGGTAGGTTCCGAAATTCGGCAGAATCTCATCAATGAAATGGTCGCGCGCGGCTTCAGCCTCGCCGCGTGTTACGCCCCAGCGGAAATTCTCCAGCGTTCCGAAATGATCGGCGAACCGGGCCTGTACCATTGAAATGACATTCCGGGTGACCTCGTTGGGCCGGAAATAACGCCTGTGAGGTGTGACCTTCGATCCGGGCAGCGTTTTTCGGTTGTCCTGGTCGAAATTCCAGGCGCCGCCCGCTGGCAAATCACCTTCCATCAGGAGACCGGTGCGTCGGCGCATATCGCGGTAGAAATACTCCATCCGCAGCGAATTGCGTCCCTCGGCCCACTCGGCAAAGTCCCTGATGGAGGCGAGAAATCTGGTATCGTCGCGTCGCTCCACTGCACAGC
The DNA here is from genome assembly GCA_964415675.1 of uncultured Hyphomonadaceae bacterium. Lineage (GTDB taxonomy): Bacteria > Pseudomonadota > Alphaproteobacteria > Caulobacterales > Hyphomonadaceae > UBA5336. The sequence continues at coordinate 35,137 of CAYQBG010000018.1, read as the reverse complement.
CGAAATGGCCCGCCCAGGTCTGCATGTCTTGCATAAGCCGCCATTCGCCAGGTTTGGTAACGATGACACTGTCAATGCCATCAATCTCTTCCAGGGCGCGCGCGGTCTCTGCTTTCAGGCTGCCCTGATTGGAAACGTCATCCAGACAGACATAGCGCACCGTCCAGCCGGCTTCGCGAAGCTCATCGGCAAAATGGCGCATGGCGGAGAAAACCAGGACCAGCTTCTGCTTGTGATGGCGAACATAGGTCGCCTCGGCCATCACTTCGGCCATCAGCACCACATCACGCCCGCGGTCACCTCCCTTTAGCGAGGAAATGTCTGGCGAAAGCTGGTCGCCCAGAATGAGTCGCAGCGCCGCCAAGATTCAAGCCTTCAATATAAATCGCGCAGGACATACTCGATATCCTGACCGCGCGCCTTGAATGCCAGTTTCACCCATCGGTCCTGGTCGTCATACCAGAGCGTCACATCTATATCGGAATCCATCAGGAATTTGCGGGCCTCGATTGTCTCGCCGCCCGCCTCGATCATCTCACGTCCGAGTGGTTTGACATCCACCTTGATGACCTCCCCGCTCTCTGTGGACAGGATGCGGTCCGCCTGGGTCTGCCAGATATTCCAGTGGCTGGCCGGGATCACCGACAAGGGCAGTTCACCGGAAAATTCGGTGCCTTCCACCTCCAGCTGCTCACCATTGCGCCGGGCAGTAACACTCTCCCGCTCGCCATCATTATTCACCTTGCCTTCAACGGACAGCACATAACCATCCCGCCAGGTCTCGCGTACATCGAGTGCATAACGGAAAAGGGTGATGGGCCCCAGCCCGGCCCGAAGATCAACATCGACCACGGCGGTAATGTCCCCGGCCTCATCGGCTTCGAAGCGGACAATATGCTGGCCAAACTGCGAACCATTCCGGGATACGTCGAAATAGATCTCGTCGCCCGGTTCCGGCTGCCAGATGAATTCGCGAGGTGCCAAAGACTGCCCCCCCGAAATGGCTGTGTCGGCGAGTGTCGGCGCGCTGACTGTTATGGCAGCAGTTGCAAGTGCGCAGGCGCGGAGAAGGTTATTCATGAAGTTAAGTGTCAACTCAGCCTCCAGAAAGGTCTGGGCCCCCGCGCCACGAAACATATGCAAGGCTCATCACCCTCGGCCTGCGGCTGGTGAAATTCTCCGGGAATCCCGAGCGCGAGGTCGCCAGGCTCATAGACTTTACCGTCGTCGCGCAGGGCGCCGCGAAGCACAACCGTCGCCTCCAGCGCTGAGTGGTTATGTTTTGGAACGGCCTGTCCAGGCTCCAGCCGCATGAAAGCCCCGCTGCGCACGCCGGCACGCGAATGGCGAACACCCGACAGCCCCCTGCGCCAGGATAGCCTGTCAAGATCGCGCGCAAGCAGTATCGGGGCCTGTGGACGCTGCAAAGAACGCCAGGGAGACCGCCTAGCCGTCGCAGCCATATCTCGGCTTGCGGCACTTTCGAGAAGGGCGCCGCCAACTGCATCCCATAGCGCCGCGGTTCCGGCACCCGATGCACTGAGGCTCACATGCAGGTCGCCGGCCACCAACAGCGCGGGCGGCAGGCTGGCGGTCGCATGATCCAGCATGAAGGCGTGGTAGGTCGTTTCGCTCAATATGACATCCTGACACTCGGTGGTTTAGTAAGTTTACGAAGACGTGGCACGCCCGGATCACTGCGACCCGCTTGTTTTGCAGCGCGCGGCCTCATAGCCTGTCACCTGAAACAAGGCAGCTTTGCCAGGGACAAAATTCATGACCATTCACAACTCCGTCGTCGATGCCATCGGGAACACACCGCTGATCCGGCTTAGGCGGGCATCTGAGGAAACCGGCTGCGAGATCCTCGGCAAGGCGGAGTTCCTCAATCCGGGACAATCGGTCAAGGACCGTGCGGCGCTTGGTATTATCCGCGACGCCGAGCGCAAGGGGCTTCTTCGCCCCGGGGGGACGATTGTTGAAGGCACCGCCGGCAATACGGGTATCGGACTTGCGCTGGTCGGCAATGCGCTGGGCTATAAGACGGTGATCGTGTTCCCGCGCACGCAGAGCCAGGAAAAGAAGGACGCGATCCGCATCCTGGGGGCGAAACTCGTCCAAGTGGATGCCGTCCCCTATTCCAACCCGAACCATTATGCCCGCTATTCCGGGCGCCTGGCAGAGGAGCTTGCCGAGAGTGAGCCCAATGGCGCGATCTGGGCGAACCAGTTCGACAATGTCGCCAACCGGCAGGCCCATGCCGACACAACGGGACCGGAAATTTTCGATCAGACAGACGGCAAGGTCGACGGCTTCATCTGCGCGGTGGGATCAGGCGGCACTCTGGCCGGCGTTGCCGAAGCGCTGCGCGCGCGCAAGCCCGGAGTGAAGATCGGGATCGCCGATCCCGGCGGTGCATCATTGTTCAATTATTACAAGCATGGGGAACTCAAATCCGAGGGCACTTCCATCACTGAAGGCATCGGGCAGAGCCGGATCACGGCCAATCTGGATGGGCTGGAGGTCGATAACGCTTATCGCTGCGCAGATCCGGAGGCGCTCGACATTCTGTTCAGGCTGGTGCTTGAGGAAGGCTTGTGCCTGGGCGGATCGGCCGGGATCAATGTGGCCGGCGCCATCCGGATGGCGAAGGAAATGGGCCCCGGCCACACGATCGTGACCATCCTGTGCGATTATGGAAACCGCTATCAGTCGAAACTCTACAATCCCGAATTCCTGCGGTCGAAAGACCTTCCGTTGCCCCCATGGATGGAGGAAGAATGAGCGCGCCCGACGCATCCCATCTCGTTTCAGCCGAATGGCTGAAGGCCAATATCGACGCCCCTGACCTGCGCGTGATCGAAGCGACCTGGTTCCCGCCCTGGACACATGAAGCGGGCGCCGCGCGCGCGGCCTATGACGAAGCGCATATTCCCGGCGCGGTCTTTTTCGACATTGAGGAGATCGCCGCCCCGGACGCGCCCCTGCCGCACACCATGCCGGACCCGGTGGTTTTTTCCTCCCATATCCGCAAGCTTGGACTGGGCGATGGCAACCGAATAATCATGTATGATCGTAATGGATTTTGTGCTTCGGCGCGCGCCTGGTGGATGATGCGCTTGATGGGACACAGCGAGACGAAAGTGCTCAATGGCGGATTTTCCGCCTGGCAGGCCGTCGGCGGCGAAAGCGAAGATCTGCCGCCTTTTCCTGTAGAGCGCCACTTCACGCCGCGCCGACGCGCAGACCTCATCAAGACGCTGGCGCAGATGGAAGATCTTGTCTCGACAGGCAGAGGCGCATCGATCCTGGACGCGCGCCCGCCGGGGCGGTTCACCGGCGAGGCTCCCGAACCGCGCGAAGGCCTGAAACCGGGCCACATGCCCGGCAGTCGTAATATTCCGGCCTCCAGCGTTCTGACCGGTTCGGGCTTCATGAAACCCGCTGACGAGTTGAGAGCTTTGTTAAAGGGTGTCGAGGCGCCCATCGCAACGACATGCGGGTCGGGCGTAGCAGCCTGTATTCTCGCGCTCGCTTTCGCCGAAATCGGAGAGGAAGATGTGGCCGTCTATGATGGTTCCTGGAGCGAATGGGCTGACGGGGGCACCCGGGCGATTGAAACAGGTCCGACGTGAGCGACAGAAAGCTTGCCACCCGTCTGATCCACACGCGCGGCCCGAGGCTGGATCCGCCGATCGTGAACCCGCCGCTGGAACGCGCATCGACCGTGCTGTTCGACGCCCCGGAGCGGCTCTACAGGGACAAACCATCCTATGCGCGAATGGGGCTGACAGTCCACCGGGAGCTCGAAGCGGTCCTGGCCGGTCTTGAAGGAGCAGTCCATGTCCAGCTCGCGCCGTCGGGCCTGGCGGCCTGCGCGCTGGCGATTGCCTCAGTGGTGGAGGCTGGCGACCATGTGCTGATCGCCGATACGCTTTACGGGCCAACACGGCGCTTCTGCGAGAAACGGCTCAAGCGGATGGGCGTATCGGTGACGCGGTTTGCCCCGCGCATTGGTGCTGACATCGAGACCCTGTTCCAGTCGAATACGCGTGCTGTCTATCTGGAGTCACCTGGCTCGCTGACTTTCGAAATCATGGACACTCCGGCTGTCGTGGCCGCTGCAAAGACTCGCAACATACGCACGATCATCGATAATACCTGGTCGGCGGGGCTCTATCACCGGCCGCTGGACCTTGGCGTCGATCTGTCAGTCCAGGCGTTGACCAAATATGCGGTTGGCCATGCCGATGCGTTCGGCGGCGCCATCATGGCGGCCAATGAGGAGATGGCGCGCGATGTGGCCGCCTGCGCTGAGGAATGGGGCATCGCGCTGGGACCGGAGGAGGCTTATCTGGCGCTGCGCGGGCTGCGGACACTGCCCACTCGGCTTGCCGCACATGACAAGGCCGGGCGGGAACTTGCGGCCTGGCTGTCCGCGCACCCTGCCGTGTTCGAGGTCATTCATCCAGCGCTGGAGACACATCCCGACCATGCGATCTGGCGGCGTGATTTCTCCGGCGCCTCCGGCCTGTTCGGTTTCGTGCTCCAGCCACAGGCTGACGGGGCGGTGAATGCCTTTCTGAGAGATCTGCACCTGTTCGGCATGGGCTTTTCCTGGGGTGGGTATGAGAGTCTGCTCATTCCCTGCGATGAGCAGCTGAAACGACTTGGCGATGACTGGACGCAATCTCGCCCTGGGCCCCTGATGCGAATGCATGTCGGGCTTGAAGACCCTGGCGACCTGATTGCCGATCTCGACGGCGCCATGCGCCATCTGGCGATCGCCTGAGTCGCGTGCCTTCAGTAAACCATGGTCTGGAAACGGATCACGGCCGGCAGGATCAGTACGCCGAGAAGCACCGGGAAGACGAACAAGATCAGTGGCACCGTCATCTTGGCGGGCAGCGCCATCGCCTTTTCCTCCGCCATCAGGATACGTCTCTGGCGCATGTCATTGGAGAAGATCCGCAGGGTCTGACCCAGGCTCGTGCCCATCTCCTCGGACTGTCGCAGCATGGTGGCCAGCGAGCCGGCCTCCTCCAGGCCGACACGATCGGCAAATGCACGCCACGCCGCTTTACGCGAGCGCCCCGCACGCATTTCAAGCGCCAGCGTCTTCAGGTTCAGCGAGAGTTCGGGATGGCGGTGATGGAGTTCGTCCGACACTCGCATCACGGCGGCATCAAGGCTGAGCCCGGCCTCCACGCAAGCCACAAGCAGGTCCATCATGTCGGGGAAACCGTCTGAACACTCGCGTTCCTTGGCGTCGATCTTCTTGTCGATCCAGATGCCCGGCCCGGCTAGGCCCGCCACGGCGAGAAAGCCACAGGCGGCGAACGGAAACCAGTCGGGTAGTTCGAAACGGGCCAGATAGGGGAGCGCGAAAAACAGCGCCGCCTGAGGAAGGATCAGCCCGAGAATCCGCCCCGCAAAAAAGTAGGAGACCGCCTTTTGCGAGGTATAGCCCGCGCGGATGAGGCGGAACCTGATCGAGCTGACCTGCTTTTCATCGCTTGGCGCGGCGCGTTCGGCCACCCGGCTCATCGCTTCAAGCACAGGCGAGCGATCGCGCGTCTCGCCGGACACCTGATCGCGAGGATCGCTTCGGCGCAGCCGCTGGCTAATCCGCTCCGATATGCCCGCGCCCCGCAGGATCGAAAGGAGGCCTGGAAGCGCAACAAGAGCGGCCAGGACAAAGAGCGCCGCTGCGATCCAGGCTATTGGAAGCGAATGAAGCATGGTCATGGCTTGTCAGAACCTGAAATTGATCATGCGGTTCATCACGAAATTTCCGATCACCATCCAGATGAAGAAGCCGCCAAGGCAATACTGGAAGAGCTTTTCGTGCATGACGAGACCATAAAATTCCGGCCTCATGAAATGGATGGCTGTCATCACCACAAAGGGTGCAGCGGTCAGAATCATTGCCGAAGCGCGCCCCTCCGCCGAGGCGGCCTTCACCTTAAGCCGCAGGGTCTGGCGATCTCGAACAGTGGTCGCATTGGTCTTGAGAAGGTCGCACAGATTGCCGCCCGTGCGCTCCTGCAGGCGCACCGTCGCCGCAAAGAGTTCGACATCCTCATTGCCGGCCCGCATGGCAAGGCGCTCAACCGCCTGGGAAAGTGAGAAGCCATAGGCGATTTCATCAGCCGCCATGCCGAATTCCGTACCGATGGGGTCTGGCATTTCGCGCGCCACGAGGGCTACCGCGGACGGAACCGGGTGGCCGGCTTCCAGGCTTCGCACAACGATTTGCAGAGCATCGGGTAATTGGCGGGCTAGGCGCGAGGAGCGTCGCCCAGCCAGAAAATTCAGAGTGGCAACCGGCACCAGAAAGAACAGGGCGAGCCCTACCCCGGCGCCGATTAGCCAGGTGTCGAAACGCCAGCCAATACCAAGACCCACGCCCAGCGCCAGCAAGGCAGACATCACGCCCCAGCGGACCGGCTGGAAAGGCAGTCCGGACCGGGTGATCAGAGCGTTCAGCCGTTTGATTGTGAGTTTGAAGTCGCCTTTCTCGTCGAGGGCGCGCTGGCGCCGCAGCTCGACGATCAATTCATTCGTGTTCGCTGCCTTTTCCTTGAACTGCAGCCTTCGGTTCATGATCCGCTGGGTCTGGACTTCGCCGAAAAGGCCGCGCAGCGACTGGGCAAGCAGGACGAGGGCGCCCATGAAGAGCACAAAAGCCATGACCGTTGTCGTTTCGTAGCGTGTCGGGTCGAGAAGGCTTAGATCCATTGGCATTTCGACCTCAGAGCGGTATCGACGGATCGAACATGTTTTCAGGCATTTGCACGCTGCGGCGGTTCATTTCGTCGAGAAATTTCGGTCGGATACCAGTGGCGCGAAAATGCCCGTGCACCTTTCCCTTGTCATCGGTATGAGTGCGCTCGAATCGGAAAATTTCCTGCATCTGAACGATTTTACCTTCCATGCCGGTGATCTCGGCGATCGACACGGTCTTGCGCGAACCATCCGACAGGCGCGTCGCCTGGACGATGAAATTGACTGCTGCTGCGATCTGGCCACGGATCGCATCTTCTGAAATCTTGAGCCCGCCCATGGCGACCATCTGCTCCAGGCGTGTGATCGCATCGCGCGGATTGTTGGCATGGATGGTCGCCATCGAGCCCTCATGGCCTGTATTCATCGCCTGAAGCATGTCGAAGGCTTCCTCAGAGCGGACCTCTCCCAGGATCACCCTGTCCGGACGCATCCTCAGGGCGTTCTTGACCAGTTCGCGCTGCTTGATCTCGCCCCTGCCTTCGATATTGGGAGGGCGGGTTTCCATGCGCGCCACATGCGGCTGCATCAGCTGGAGTTCGGCGGCATCCTCGATGGTAATCAGTCGTTCCTTGTGACTGATCGAGGCAGACAGCGCGTTCAAAAGCGTCGTCTTGCCCGAACCAGTGCCGCCGGAAATGATCGTCGAGGCGCGGCATTTCACGGCGCCCGAAATGAAATCGGCCATCGCCTGCGGCATCGCACCGAAACCAACGAGCTTGTCGAGCGTGAGCGGATTCTTCTTGAATTTCCGAATCGAGACGAGCGGTCCGTCAATGGCGATTGGTGAGATGGCCGCATTGAAACGTGAGCCGTCCGAGAGTCGGGCATCGACCAGCGGCTGACTTTCATCCACCCGCCGCCCGACAGCAGCGACAATCCGGTTCACGATGCGCAATAGGTGATCATTGTCGGCAAATTTCACCGGCGCGATTTCGAGTTCTCCGTTGCGCTCGACATAGACCTGATGGCAGCCATTGATCAGGATATCGGCAATCGAATCATCTTTAAGCAGAGGTTCTATCGGTCCCAGCCCCGTCATCTCGTCGAACACAGCATCAGCGAAGGCAGACTCTTCGGCTGCCGACAGGGCGATATCGTCGGCACGGATGATCTCAAGGACAATCTGGCGGACCTGGCTGCGCAATTGCGCCTCGTCGAGGCGTTCCATGGCGGACAGGTCGAGCTCATCAATCAGCCGCGCATGTATGCGCAACTTGGCCTTGAGCATCATCTCGTCCTTGTTGACGCTTGTGTCCGGCGAGGCTGGCACAGTGGCTGGCGGCTCCGGGTCATTGGCCGGCGGGGTTTCGCTGATGGCTGTATCGGCCGCTGCCTGCTGAAGCGTACGTGTGAAGCGGCCCATCAGCGTGCTCCCGCAGTGGCGGTTCCCGCCCGCGCCGTAGCACCTGACGCGACCGCATCAACCAGATCGGCCACATCCTTCACCAGCGGGCTCTTCTCCTTCACCTGAGCGACGGGCATGCCGAGATTGACCGCCATGCGCGCCGAATCCCAGTCCGAGCGAATGGTAAAATCGATGCTGCGGTGAATCGCGCGCTCGGCTTTTTCGAGCGGGAAGCCATGGCGGTGGCTGCGCTTGGCAAACATCCTGTTGAGGATCAGTCGGGCCGGGTGTCCATGATCGCGCACGGCATCAACCTCCCGGCAGAGATCGCCGGCGGCGTGCAGGCTCGGCACAGTCAGTTCGCTGGTTACGAAGACCTCATCGGCTGCGGCCTGGATCGGACCGGTCCAGGCCAGCTTGTGGCGCGGCAGATCGACGATTACGCGGTCAAACATGCCGCAGGCCACATCGAGAAGCTGCAGCACGCCTGCCTCATTCGCAATCATGTCGGCGTCGGGATGGCGCGGCGGTGCAATCAGGCTGATACCTTTCTCATGGCGCCAGGTATAGACGCGGAGCAGATTGGCATCGATCCGTTCGGGCGCGGCGCAGATTGCCTGAAGGTCCAGCTTTGCCTGTCCGTCGAGATAGGACGCGGCCATGGCCCAGGGCAGGTTAAGATCGATCAGGCACACGCTGTCCCCGGCGTCCTTGCGCGCCAGGGCGAAGGCGGTCTCTATGGCAAGAGTGGTCACGCCCGCGCCGCCCACGGCGCCGCGAAACACCCAGCAGGTCGATGCCGGGCCGGCCTCCTTGCGGCGATACGCGCGCTCCTGTGCGAGCTGACTGATCGTGTCGAGCAACTCCTCACGATTGGTCGATGAAGGAAGCACATCGGAGGCGGAAAAGCGAAACAGCGCGCGCACGGCCTGGCTCGGAAGATCATCACCGATGATAACCATGGCCACATCGGGACGGCGAAGCGCATAGGCTTCAAGCAGCGGCGTCGTTCCCTCACAGCCATTGTCGATCACAATGATTTCACCAGGCAGGTCAGATGTTGCCTCCGCCCCGGCAATGGCCAGCAGATCGAAGGCGCCAGGATACTCTTCGGACACTGCAGCGATGGCTTCCGGCGTAAGGCGCAGGGCGATGTTCGGATGTATGCTGGTCATGGATCAGGTCCCGCTCATCGGCGACAGCTCTTCAGCCTTCCCGTCGCGCAGGCGCCTGATCGGCTCGCCGGCACGCCCGCCCTCACCACCTTCCACGCCTTTTAGATTTGGCGCGTCGATTTCGCGAATGGCCTGCAGCTGCATATTGTGGTCAGTCGCCGCACCCAGCAGCCGGGCATTGCCGAAATCATGGCTCGAACAGGCCCCCGCCAGGTGCAGCAAGGCAAAACTCGCAGCGGTGATCTTGTAATTGCGCTTCATGGTCTCGTCTTCCTCAGCTTTCAGCGGCTTCGCCGACAGTGCGATTCAGCAGAAACAGCTCCGCCTCGCTTGGTTCAGGAAGGTCCTGCAGTGGCGTCGCCAGGGCATCCGGCGTGGAGGCCGGCTGGACCAGGCGCGGTGTGACGATGATGACCAGTTCAGTCTCCTTGCGCTGGTAACGGCGCGAGGAGAAGAGGGCACCGATCACGGGCACATCGGAAATCCAGGGTGTGTTGACCGCTTCGGTGTCGAAGGAGTTCTGCAACAGGCCCGCCACGGCAAAGGCCTGTCCGTCGCGAAGCTCTACCGATGTTTCGGCCCGGCGCACCGACAGGGCGGGTACTGTGACACCAGCCGAGCGCACGGCATTCCGATTGTCGAGCGCGCTGACCTCCGGGCGGACATGTAGGTTGATCAGTCCATCGCCCAGGACAGTGGGCGTAAAGGCGAGACTGACACCGAACTCCCTGAACTGGATTGTCACCTCATCATCGCCATTCGCCACCGGGATCGGGAACTCACCCCCCGCCAGGAAGCTCGCGGTGTCGCCGGACAGGGCCACAAGATTCGGTTTGGCGAGCGTGCGCAGGACGCCCTTGGATTCCAGCGCATTCAGCCGGATGTCTATATTCTCGGTTCCAACATTGGTGAAGGTCGCAACCGCCTTGCCAGCCAGGCCGGAGACCAGCCCCCCCGCAGTGCCGCCAGTGACGTCATTGGCGTCGAACTGCGATCCGAAACCCAGTTCGCGGACGAGATCGCGTCCGGCTTCGACAAAACGCACCTCCAGCATGACCTGCTGGCTCTCGACCGTGGTCAGGCCATTGGCCACCCCGCCCGGCACATGCCGTTCTGCCACCTGAAGGGCCATATCGGCGGCCGCCGCCGTCGTCATCCGCCCGTCCAGGAATATGCCATCATGGACAGGATAGACGATGATATCCTCGCCCGGCAGCAATCGGTCCAGATCCGCTCGCAGCGCATCCAGGCCCATCGTCACTTCAAGATCTATCATTTCGACGAGTTCACCATCATCGTCATAAAGCAGGATCGTTGTGTCGCCCGGCTTGATTCCGCGCACGAAGAAGGAGCGATTTGTTGTCACCATGGCTTCGGCGATCTGCGGATCGGACAAGACGATCATCGAGAAGGCCTCATCGGCTTCGACAACCGTCGACCGGCTCTTTTCCAGGGTCAGGACCGGGGCACCCTCTTCGGCCTTGAGTTCGGTCCAGCCATCGGCCGGCTGGTGGCCAAACAAATAAGCGAGCACAGCGATGATCAGCGCAACGGCATGCCTCATGAGGCGGCTCCTTCCCCCGCGACGGGGGCTTCGACGGTTTCCTTGTCAATGCCGTGGACGACATCGACCTTGACGCGTTGAGCCGGCTTGGGGACAGGTTTCGGCTTTGGCGCAGGCTTGCTCACCCGACTGACCCTCGGGGCTGGCGGGCTCACGGTCCGCGAGACAGTCATTTGACGCGGCTCGGCCTGCGGAATCTGGGTCTCCTCCAGCGTCTTGGCCTCATCGTCGCCGATCAGGGCCAGGCCGAGCTGGGAATCGCGCGCAGCGGAAGTGACCTTGAGAACCTCCTCCTCGCTTAGGGCCAGTGTCACGACCCTTGATGGCAGCGCCCCTTCGGCATGCTTGTCGAAATACTGGTCAACCGCGAGCACCAGCGCACCCTTCAGGAGCGGTGTTGCATCAAAGGCATCCGGCCCGGTTTCACCGGCCATTTTCTTGAAGGCATTGATATCGACCCGGTTTCCGGGGAGCACGAAACCAGCAACTCCCGTCTCCAGGGTGACTGATATGGAGGCCGCCCTCTTACCTTCCGGAATGTCCTGGGCAAGGTAGCGACGCGGCGGTTCGTAAGCGAGTTTCGCAGCTAGCAGCGGCTCCCCGGCGGCAATGAAACCCCGCGCGAACGGCATCTGCCCCGCTTGAGGCAACAAGTCGTCAGGGCTGTCGAGCGCGCCGGCTGGCCGGGCTGATTCAGGCCATTCATCGGTCGTTACAAGATCGGGTGTGATCATCATCCCGCTCTCGATATCGCCCCTGGAAACAAGCAGACTGCGCATTTTGGGCTCCTGGGCTGATACGGTAGCCGGCTGATACGACTGGGAGGCCTGCGCATTTTCCGATCCGGGAAACAGCCAGCCGCGACCAATAATCAAGGCGGCTGCGCCGAGAAGAACGGATAGTCCCAGGCTGATGACTGGTGCTGCTTTCATGACTGAGAGCCCCTGACCGAATACTTCGGAGATTTTGCTGTCTGGTCGATTAGCATTGCCGGCATAAGGCATGCTGAAGGCGTTCAGTGAAATCTTTGGCCTTTGCTGCAAGGCCTGTTAATCGTGTGGGATCATCTGTCGGTCGGGACTGTTCGGCCGGCACAAACAGCTTATAAGCGCGCCCATGAAATCGCTTCTGAGATCCGGCCCGGTGAGCCGCCTTCTCGGGCTCCTGATCTGGAGCTGGATGGCTCTGATCAACCGCACCACACGCTGGCAGGTGGAGGGCGACGCGCAGGCACGCGACGCCTTTAACGAAGATTGCGGGATCATAATTGCCGCCTGGCATTCGCGGATCATGCTGTTACCGGCTGGCTGGACCCGCATGATGCGCCGATGGCCGGGCTTGCGAGCACCTGCAGCCATGCTCATCTCGCTATCGCGAGATGGCGAGCCTGTCGCTCGTGCCATCGCTCATCTCGGCCTGGAGGCTATTCGTGGGTCCAAAGGCAACAGGAGAAAGCGGGACAAGGACAAAGGCGGTGCACGGGCTGTGGCCGAGGCCGTCCAGCTACTGCGCGCAGGCGGCGGTTTGTGTATCACGCCAGATGGCCCGCGCGGCCCGGCCGAGGAAGTCAGTCTTGGTGCAGCCCTGCTGGCTCAAAGGTCGGGCGCGATCATCATTCCCTATGCTCTGTCTGCCAGTCGGGTGCACCGGCTGAGCACCTGGGACCGGTTCATGCTGCCATTGCCTTTCGGGCGCGGGGCCATTGTCTTTGGCGAACCGGTCAGACCCTGTGAGGGCAAACGTCCGCAGGACCTGCAGGTCGAGCTGCAGGCCGCGCTGGATGCCGCGACGCGCCGGGCCGATGAAATTGTATCTCGCTCATGCGGGGGAGATGATGACAGGCTGAGGAACGCAGCATGAGGCTGGGCGAGGGCCTGTATCGCACCGCCACTGCCACGCTTTCTCCCCTGATCGGCCTTCTCATGACGCGCCGGGTTCAGCGCGGACGTGAAAGCGGCGAGCGGCTGAATGAGCGCTATGCCCGCCACCTTCCCTCGCGCCCTGAAGGCCGCCTTGCCTGGCTGCATGGTGCCAGTGTCGGGGAAAGTCTCATGCTTCTGGAGCTTGGCCGGAAGTTGCTTGAGCGCTACCCGGACCTGCATATAGTTTTCACCAGCCAGACACAGACCTCGGCCGCCCTGATGGCGCAAAGGCTCCCTGCGCGGACCTTCCACCAGATGGCGCCCATCGACACGCCCGCGATTGCCCGCCGCTTCATCGCCCACTGGCAGCCCGAACTCGTGGTCATGGCCGAAGGCGAGATCTGGCCGAACCTGACCGGCGAGGCCGACAAGTCCGGCGCGTCCATCGCGCTGGTCAATGCGCGGATGACCCGCAAGACACTTGATGGCTGGCGCCGCTGGCCGCAGACAGCCCGGCGCGTGTTGGCGCGTTTCGATCTCATGCTGGCAGCCGATACCGAGACCGCTGAGGGTCTTTCCGAGCTTGCAGGGTGCGAAGTGATATTGGCCGGAAACCTGAAATCGGCCCTCCCTGCGCCGACCGCCGATCCATTCTCCATTGAAGCCATTCGAAAGGGTTTCATCGGCCCGCGCCCATGCCTCGTCGCCGCCTCGACACACCCTGGCGAGGAAGATCTCCTGATCGCGGCTCTCGTCCAGCTGGAGAAGCGGCCCGCCATCATTCTCGCACCGCGCCATCCCGAACGCGGCGAGGCGCTTGCACATGGCTTCCGCGAGGCGGGATTTGCGACGGCTCAGCGCTCGAAAGGGGAACCGGCGACACTGGAGACAGATATCCTGCTGGCCGACACGCTCGGCGAACTCGGGCTTTGGTATTCACTTGCTGATCTGGTCTATCTGGGTGGAGGGCATGGCGAGGGCATAGGAGGGCACAACCCCCTCGAACCCGTGCGACTCGGGCGAACGGTCCTGACAGGACCGAAAGTACACAATTTCCGGGACGTCATGGAACGACTGGAACAGGCCGGTGCTCTGGAGCGGGTCGACGCTGACGCCTTCCCAGCGCGCCTGGGACGCGCAATTGCCGATGGCCTCGCACCGCCATCTCCACAGCTTCTTGAGGCGCTGGAAAGTGAGGCACAGGCACCGATGGAAACAAGCCTTGCGGCACTGAGAAAGCTTTTCGACGAGCGGGGGACGCAATGAAGCCGCCTCACTTCTGGAAAGCCGGGCTGGATCCCAAGTCGCGGGAATCGGCGCCGCTGACACGGGCCATGCTCACCCCGCTTGCGGCACTTTATGGCGCGATCCTGCGGCGCAAGCTTGAAAGGGTGGTGCCGGAAAAAGTTGATATCGGCATCATCTGTGTGGGCAATCTGACGGTGGGCGGCGTCGGAAAGACGCCAGTGGTCGCGGCGATCCGCGAACGTCTCAGTCGGGCCGGGCTGCGCGCCGCGAGCCTGTCGCGCGGCTATGGCGGGCAGCTTTCAGGGCCGTTAAGGGTCGATCCGGCCGGGCACCTCGCCCATGATGTCGGCGACGAGCCGCTGATGCTTGCCGCCAGCGGTGAGTCCTGGATCGGCCGCGACAGGCACGCGGCGGCAGTGCGAATGGCGCAGGCCGGCGTCGATGTCGCGGTGATGGATGATGGTCATCAGAATCCCAGCCTTTCAAAGAACATCAGCCTCGTGGTCATTGATGCTGCGGCGCCATTCGGGAATGGCTATCTTCTGCCCAAGGGGCCCTTGCGCGAGCCGGTGAGGCCGGGCCTGGGGCGAGCTGACGCTGTGATTTTAATGGGGGACGGCCCCTGCCCCGACCCGGTTCTTGAAGGCGGCAGGCCGGTCCTGCGCGCGCGGATTGCCCCGGTCGGGCACGCCCCGCCCGGACGGCTGGTCGCATTCGCCGGGATCGGACGCCCGGAAAAATTTTTCGACAGCCTGAGCGAAACCGGCGCAAAACTGATCGAAACCGTGCCCTATCCCGATCATCACACATATTCGCGGGCGGAACTGGACTGGCTGGGCCGGCTCGCAAACGAGCGCAGCGCGCGACTGATCACCACCGAAAAGGACTATGTGCGCTTGCCCGGCGAGCGCCGCGCTGACATACTTGCCTGGCCCGTAGAAGCGTGTTTCGAAGCTCCCGACGCACTTGACGCGCTGCTGGCCCAATTCATGGCTCAGAAGGCTCCATGACAGTTTCACAGAACGCCTATCTCCGCCCGAAGGATATCGACAATCGTGCAAGCCTTCGCCAGCGCATCGCCTGGCGTCTGGAAGCCCTCGCCTGGGATGTCGTATACTGGGCACCGATGACGGCCCTCGGTCCCGACAGGGCATCCGGTTTTGTGGGGCAATTGATGCGATGGCTTGGCCCGCGGCTCTCCCAGCACAAGACGACCCTTCGCAACCTTCGTCTCGCCTTCCCCGACTGGAGTGAAGAAGAGATTCGCAAGACCGCGCTCGACGCCTGGGAAAATGTGGGACGTACCGCCGGCGAGCTTCCTCACCTTCCCCGGATCCACCCGTATGATGGCGACCGGGTGGAGGTGGTCGGCGCCGAACGGCTGGACATTTTGCGCAACAGCGAACGGGGCGCGGTCCTGGTGTCGGGGCATTTTGCCAATTGGGAGATAATGGCCGCCGTGATCTGCCAACGCCCGCTGGATTGTCTCGTCACCTATCGCGCCCTGAACAATCCCCATATCGATCGCCGGCTTAACCGCGTTCGCCGCGATTATGGCATCGGCGTGCTGACACCAAAAGGGCTTGGCACGCGCGAGATGATGCGCGCCCTGTCAAAGGGCCGTTGCGTCGCGCTGATGAACGACCAGAAATTCAATGAAGGCCTGGCGGTGCCGTTTTTTGGCCATGCTGCAATGACAGCGCCCGGTCCCTCGCGACTCGCCATGAAGTACAAGGTGCCGATCGTGCCCGTATCAACGGAGAGGACGGGCCCGGCCCGGTTCCGGGTCACGATTCACGAACCAATTCTGCCCGTCGATACCGGCGAACCAGAGGCCGACCTCCAGGAGACAGTCAGAGCGATCACGGCATTCATCGAGGCAAGCGTTATCGAAAACCCGGGCCAGTGGTTCTGGCAGCACCGGCGCTGGCCAAAAGCCGCCTGGACCGCAGCCGGCGCGATCGAAGAACGCCGCGCCGCTGAAAACGACTGAGCGCTCAGGCAGACTGCTTTTGACGTTCGGCTTTCCGCGCGCGGACAGCCTCTGCGCCAAACTCCAGCACCTCACCTTCATCCAGGCATGCAACTCCCCCGCCCTGCGGCATTGCCGGAAGCAGGTGGCGAAGCTCTTCCAGAGATTTGGCGCGGGAGATCAGGAAACCCTGGATCTCATCACATTGATGGTCCACGAGAAACGCGCTCTGTGCTTCGGTCTCGACGCCTTCTGCCGTACAGCGCATGCCGAGCGAATGGGCGAGCGCTATTGTTGTTCGTGTGATCACGCGGCTGTCTTCGTTCGTCTCCAGGTCACTGACAAACGACTTGTCGATCTTGATCTTGTCGAAAGGAAAGCTGCGCAGATAGCTGAGCGAGGAAAACCCTGTCCCGAAATCGTCAAGGGAGATTTTCAGGCCGAGGGATTTCAGTTGTATAAGGCGTTCAAGGACAAATTCGGTGTCTGCCAGCAGCACTGATTCGGTGATCTCGAGATCAAGCCGTGAGGGATCTATCCGATTGCGGGCCAGAGCGTTCACGATGGTGCTCACCAGCGTCGAACTGTGTAGCTGAAGCGGTGAAATATTGACAGACACCCCGACCGATTCTGGCAGGAACCGCGCCTGCGCGAGGGCCTCACGAATGACCCAGTCGCCCATTCGCGTGATCAGGCCGCAGTCTTCCGCATGTTCAATGAACTCTCCCGGCATGACCTGGCCCCGCTTGGGATGATACCAGCGCAAGAGAGTTTCGCACGAAACGACCTCGCGGGTTGTGGCATCAATGATCGGCTGGAATTTCAGGGACAGTTCATTATTGCCAAGAGCGGCATAGAGGTCCGACTCGATCATCCGCCGCGCACGGGCCTTTTCGTCGAGATCCGCAGTGAACTCGCACCAGGTGCCCTTGCCTTGCTGTTTGGCCTTGTAAAGCGCCAGGTCGGCATGTGTGAGCATGGCCTGAGGATCGTCTTCATCGCTCTTGAATCGGCGCACGCCAACGCTGACGCCGCAATTGGCCGTTGAGCCCCAGATGCCATAAGGTCGGCCCAGTTCAGCGACCAGATGATCGAGAAAGTCTTTCAGAGCACCGTCGTCCTTGCGTTCGACTATGAGCGCGAATTCGTCGCCGCCGAGCCGAGCTACCGCGTCTTGAGGCTCGCAACAGTCAGTCAAGCGCCCGGACAGCTGACGGAGCAGCTCGTCGCCAGCTGGGTGCCCAAGCGTGTCATTGACCCATTTGAAGTTATCAAGATCCATCCAGAGGATCGCCCGGGAGTATCCTTTCGGAACGCGTGAGCGGACCGCATTTTCGAGACGCTCCTGGAATGTCGCCCGGTTGGGCAGACCGGTCAGTCCGTCGAAATGGGCAAGATGGGCAATCTTGTCCTCGATTTGTTTCGACTGGGTGATATCGGAGCTGACGCCACGAAAACCGACAAATGCACCCTCTTCAAAAATCGGCTTGCCTGTGAGTGACCACCATCTTTCTTCGTCATCGATACTCACGCGAAGCGCCAGATCCCGAAAACCCTGTCGGCGGCTGAGGCATGTCGAAAGGACCGTACGTGCTTCGCTGCGCTGAAACAGGCTCACGAGCGAGCGCCCCTGATTCATCAGGCAATAGCCGGACTTGCCGCCCTCGATCGACAGCGGCAACGTTTCCAGCCGTCCCTGCGCATTGGTCTGCCACAGCCAGTCCGACGTGCTTTCCTCAAAATCGCGCAGCAGGAGCCCGATCAGTGCATTCTGTTCGCTGACAGCCGCTTCGTTCATGAACTGGGCGACAAACTGGTTGTAATCCCAGCGCACGCAGACCGAAATCACCGCTGCGTAGCAGACGACAAGCAACGACATGTGAAAATGACTGACGCCCGGCGCAAACTGAAGCGCCAGGACATAGCCTGCCGACACCGGAAGTATGAAGGAAAAGGCCGCAACCGGAATTCTCGAGAGAATTGATGAGGCCCCGAAGATCAGGCCGGCGCAGATAACCGCAATCACGGCCTGATCGAAAGGCCCTGCAAATGGCATCGCCAGAAGTGGAAATACACCCCAAAGCAGCCCGAAGACCGCAGCCCCGCGGGCATGCCGTGTGACCCCATGCTCGGTACGTTCCTTCCTGGCTTTGACCGAGTGTGATCGTGTGACCTGAATGAACTGAACAGCGCAGGCCAGACAGACGACACTCCCCCACAGACTGAGATAGCCGCTCGCGCCTCCATCCATGAACATGACCATCACGATCGTTGCGTTCAGCAGATTGGTCAGGACAGTCAGGATACCCAGGCGGTTGACACTGTCGAGCTGGCGCGCTCGCACACGCGGCACCTGGTCTGCAGGCACATGAACTGGAGCAATGATGGAGGCAATCGTGTAGCGCTCATCATCGTCTAATGCTGGCTTGGGAACCACGCGCCGCCTCCTACGCAGTCTGTGCGAAAACTCGCATAATCGACAAGATGCGTAGCAAACGAAGCTAAAGGGGACACTTCAGGCGTCGATGAAATTCAAAAGAAAGCACGAATATAAATGAACCGGGCCGAACTCTGTAATTCGTCTTTAATCCGTCGCAGCCCTCTGGAGACGGAACCAACAACCGAAAAGGCCGCCCGCCCGGTCAAAGTGTCGAACTGCGCTCGTGCCTCACCGGCGGTCGGCATGAAAACTTGTCTGAACCTGAAACATATCTTTGGTGCCCATTTTTATGTTTGAAAACAAGATTCTTTGTCCGCCTATTTATGCGCAGATGCGACCCACGCAACAGAAGCCCTGAGTGGCGGCGCCCCCAATGTCTGACGGGAAAATGCAGTGCTCTAAAACCGGTGTTAACCAAGACAAGCTAGTCTGCATTCAAACAAAAAAGAAAAAATGGATGATAGTGGTGAAAGAACACGTTACAGGATGCGCAGCAATACTTGCCAGCCTGAGCCTGCTGAGTGGGCAGGCTGAGCCGGCCAATGCCGATCTGTGGATCGGCCTGCCGGGCCAGGAGGATGGTTTCCTGCTCAATGAGGCGACCGGCGAGATCTGGATGACCGGTCAGTGCCTGAAACAGCTGGCACCGGCCAAACGGGACGGCGCGCAATGGGTCTCCCGGACCAGCGAATTTGTCTCGGTTGGACGGATGACCGCGAAGCTCGACCAGACCTTCCGGCTCGACATCTCGCCAGATGCCCCGGGAATCTCCGTTATCAATCCGGATCGTGGCGGCGAGCAGATATTCCGGGATGTGGTCCTTCTGCATTGTGCGACAGGCGCCTGCCGTCGCTTCGCGGACATTCCTGGCTGCGCAGACTGAGGCGCCCGTCCCGAACCTGAGTTCGGGGCGATTGCTGTCAGATGATCCGCAAGCTCGCATATGCGGTGGCTGTTTCAGCTGCCTGGCTGGCCATTTCCGGCCCGCTTACTGCTCCGGCTCATTCGCAGGCGGGCGAGAGCGTCGTCGCCGCTGCGCCCAGCGAAGAGGGCTCGGTCATGCATGTCACGGTCATGGTTGAAGGCGCAGACGTCGCCACCCGCCAGAAGGTTGACGCTGCGGGTCGCACGCTGATCGACGCCCGCCCGCTCATAGAGGCTCTGAAGGGGGATATTTCCACACAGGAAACCCTGCTGGTCATCCGCCGCTATCAGGACGGCGCGCGGATGAGCATCGATTTTTCCGATGGCAAGGTGCGCTCCGGCAAGGCGGTGCTGGGCAAGCTGCCGGAATGGACGAGGCGCGATAAGCCCGACACATGGCTGGAGGCGAATGCGATTTCAGTCCTGACCGGCTGCCATATCGGCGAGAGTGAGAATGGACGCCTCATTCTGACACTGGATGACCGGCTGCGTCCTCAGTTCGACCTCGACCTCTTTGTGGAAGGTGAAAGACTCGGCTTTCTGGATCAGGAGCCGCGCACGGTGGGCTCCATATTGCTGGTCCCACTGCGCCCGGTCGCTGAAGCGCTCGGCCACGAAGTTCACGAGGACATGGACGCCGGCACCGTGACTGTCACACGGGTCCAGGATTCTGCCGTGTTCAAGCTCGATCTTGCCACCGGCCTCGTCTCGGTCAATGGAGAGCCGCGCGGTGTCACGCCGAATATCAGCTATGCCGAGTCCTCAACCCTCCTCCTGCCCTTCTCGGCCGTTGAAACCCTGACCGGTACACATGTGGTGCTGGAGCCTGGATCGGACAGGATCGATGTCCGACTTGATGACCGTCTTTCTACGGGCGCGCTGCCGGGTGAGCGGGTGACGGACGAGGCGTCGCATACTCCATTGATGCCAGAACGGCTGGACTTCGCTCTGGGCAATCGCGGAACGAACACTGCCGCGCTGCATGCCCGCCTGCGCGGTTTCACCTCGGTCACCCGCTATGAAACTCTGGGCGGCTTGCATTCGCCCGAAGAGCTCCAGCCGCGCTGGATGTCTGTCGATATCGAGTCTCTGAAAGGCTGGCAGGGCAGTCTTGGCGATGCCACGCCGCGGCTTGGCGAATTGACCGGCGTGAACGTGTCAAGGATACGCGGTGTGACCTGGCGCAAGCGCACAAAGAATAACACGATCCTGGCAATTGCGGCCGGCGTGCCGCTGGCAGGATCGACCAAGGTCAATGAGCGTGTGTCGCGACCGGATTTCGACGGGGGAGCGATCGGTGTGCGACATATCAATCCCGAAAAACGGCGCGAAATCGGGCTTGCCGTCAGCAGCGGTCACAATCGCGAGTCCGGGCGCATCGTGGCGAGCATGAAACAGGAAATCATCTCCGAATCCGGGCAGCCGCTGGAAGCGGGGCTGGCCGGCGTCTTTGCGAGCGCCGATCTGGGCGTGTTCGAAAACGGCGCCGATCTGCGTGGCCAGGTCGACGCGCATTATCGTCTCTCTCAGTTGTCCAGTCTTCGCGCCTCATTCAGCCATGAAGGCGCGCGGTTTTCCCAGCGACGTATGGCAGTTGATGAGGAGACAGGCGAGACATCAGCCACGTTGAACTCTGCACCTATAGCGCTTGAACCTGTCAACGCAGCCGAAGCGGTCACGCGCGAGGCATTCTCGGCCGGAATCAGCCGGACCCGCGCTCATCTCTCAGTGGACTGGCGCGGCCGCGAGGCCTGGGGCTTTTTTCACAACCCCGCTGCCGGCGCGCGGACCCTCGTCTCGCAGACGGGAGACGCCACGTCGAATGGTGTATCGCTATCGGCCAGCGGACGACTTGGCGAAAATGGCGCGGATGTGTCCCTCGATTTCGGGCATTCGACGAGTTCGGCCCCGTCCGGCGATAATGCGCTCAGCGTCGTCAATCTGCGCGCTCATCAGCGCTTCGACTGGGGACAGGTCCAGGCCACTTTCAATTCCACACACGGCAGAGAAAGGGACCAGCAGCGCTTCGTTGCAACGGTGAACGGTCGTCCGTTTCGCCGCCCGGTCGGTCGGGGTGCATCGGTCACGCTGGCGCCATCTGCGACAATGATCGCCGACGACACGGGCCAGTTCGCCCGTTTCGGCGGCGTTGCCTCAGTCGACAGCGGCGAGACGCTCGGTGACAGACTCGGCTTGCGGGCCCAGGTCTCAGCGCTGCAATCGATCGATCCTGAGCGTGCCCGTACCGATTTCTTCGGATCTGTGAATGCTCATTATGCCGTGACCCGCAATGTTCGGCTGGAAGCGGCCTATTTCGATAATTTCCGCGACAGCCGCAGCCTGGCAGCAGGCCTGCGTGGAAGTCTCGTCTTCAATCCGCCTCGCAAGCATAACCTTCCCCTGGACGGTCGCGGCGTGCTCAAGGGCCGGGTCTTTCTCGACCGGAACCGCGACGGGATCCGCCAGCCGGATGAATCGGGAATTCCCGGTGTGCGGGTTGGCGTGAGAAATACGCGGCTGAGCCTGCAAGTCGATCCGAACGGGTTCTACACCATACAGAACATGAAGACAGGGCTGTTCTCGCTCTGGGTTGACCGGCGATCGCTGCCGCTTGGCCTGCTTGTGCGTGAGGATGCGGCGCTGCGGGCGACGATCGGCGAAGGGCGTATCACGCAGCTGGATATCCCGGTCATTGCCAGCGGACAAATTCGCGGCACAGTCTTCATGGACAGCGATGACGATGCCAGCCCTGATCCGGGCGAAACCCGTCTTGAAGGTGCATGGATCGAGCTGCAATCGCTTGATCACCCCAAACACGACAAGCTCGAACAGGCTGCCGCAAGTTTCGGTCAGTATGCGTTTGATGGACTTTCCCCGGGACGCTACCGCCTGACCGTTCACCATGGCGGCACAACGCACAGCCACGTGATTGAACTGACCGAGGAAGAACTTTTCAGAGTCAAGCATCTGCCTTTTCCAATGGATAGTCAGCCGCCGGCCAGTGATGCAAAACACCCTGATGGCGCATCTGTGGAATTCGTTGCGTAAAGGCAAAACATTCTACGAAAGTCGAATTTTGCCATTGCGCATGTCAGAATTCTTTCGCAGTAACTGGCATTATGAAAATCTGTGTTCTCAAGGAGTCACATTCGGGAGAAGCGCGGGTTGCCGCAGTTCCCGAAACAGTGACCAGATACAAGAGCGAAGGCCACGAGGTCTGTGTTCAATCCGGCGCCGGATTGGCGGCAGGATTCACGGACTCAGCCTATATCGACAAGGGCGCCACGGTCGCCGAAACGGCGAAGGCTGCATGTGAAGGCGGGGATATCGTCTTGTGCGTCCAACGTCCTGAGGCCGACATGATTGCAAGCCTGCCCGATGGCACGACGCTGATTGGTCTTCTCGATCCGTTCAACGCCGCTGAGGCGCTTAGCGACTTTAACAAGAAGAAACTGACCACCTTGTCGCTGGAATGGGCCCCGCGGATCACCCGCGCCCAAAGCATCGACGCGCTGTCGTCCCAGTCCAACCTCGCCGGGTATCGCGCGGCGCTCGAAGGCGCACACTTGTATGGCCGCGCCATGCCGATGATGATGACCGCGGCCGGTACGGTTTCTCCGGCTAAAGTGTTCATCATGGGCGCCGGGGTGGCCGGCCTCCAGGCTATCGCAACGGCAAGACGCCTCGGTGCCGTGGTGACCGCCACAGATGTACGCCCGGCCGCGAAGGAACAGGTGGAGTCCCTTGGTGCGAAATTCATCGCCGTCGAAGATGAAGAGTTCGAGGCGGCGGAAACCGCCGGCGGCTACGCCAGGGAAATGTCTGACGAATACAAGGCAAGGCAGGCTGAGCTGACCGCCTCGCACATTGCGAAACAGGATATTGTGATCACAACCGCGCTCATCCCCGGCCGGCCGGCGCCCGTGCTGATCTCGAAGGAGATGGTCGAGACGATGCATCCTGGTTCGGTCATCATCGATATGGCCGTGTCACAGGGCGGCAACTGCCCCTTGTCAAAGCCCGATGAGATTGTCGAGCATGCCGGCGTCATGGTCGCGGGCTTCACGAATTTGCCGGCAAAGGTCGCAACCGATGCCTCGTCGCTCTATGCCCGCAATATCCACAATTTTCTTCCGCTGATCACCAGCGAGGACGGCTCTCTCAGTTTCGACACGGATGACGAAATCGTGGCGGCCATGCTGCTGACCCGGGACGGGGAGACCGTGAATGAAAGGCTGAGCTCATGAAAGCACTCATAGTTTCACTCCTGGCAGGTCTGATTGCGCTACCGGCCGCGGCTGCAACGACCGGCGCTGTGGCAAGCGCTACAGTCTTTCTGGTCGTGATTTTCGTCCTCGCCGTCTTTGTCGGCTATTATGTTGTCTGGTCGGTGACACCGGCACTGCACACACCGCTGATGTCCGTGACGAATGCGATCTCCGCCATCGTTGTGGTGGCTGCGATAATCGCGGCGACGGCCGTTGCCGTTGATGGCGAAGCGACGCGCGAAACCTGGACGGCGCGGGGGCTCGGGGCCACGGCCGTCTTCTTCGCATCCATCAATATCTTTGGCGGCTTCCTCGTCACACGGCGCATGCTGGCAATGTACAGGAAGAAATCATGACCGCAGATCTCGCCGCTCTTTCCTATGCCGCATCTGCGGTCCTGTTCATCCTGTCGATCCGTGGTCTGTCTCATCCGGAATCCGCGAGAACCGGCAATCTCCTCGGTATGCTGGGCATGGCGCTTGCCATGGCGACGACGGTCGCGATCATCGCACCCAAGCTCGAGCCGGTCACGATTGGGCTGATCGCGGCAGCCCTTGGGGCAGGCGGCGGGGTTGGCGCGCTTCTCGCCTCGCGGGCCCCGATGACGGACATGCCGCAACTGGTCGGCGCTTTCAACGCGCTGGGCGGCGGAGCGTCCCTTCTGGTGGCCGCAGCTGCCTATTATTCGCCGGAGAGTTTTGGCCTGGCTGCCGCCAGCGCCGACTTGCATGTCAGTTCGCGTTCAGCGGTGGAGCTATGCGTCTCGGCCCTTTTGGGGGCGGTCACGGTTTCAGGCTCTGTAATTGCGTTTGCCAAGCTGAACGGAAACATCTCGGGCAAGCCCATTCTCTTGCCGGCGCGCCATGTTCTGAACATCGCGCTGCTTGGCGGTGTGATTGCCATGATCGTCGTTCTGGCGATGAGTCATGGCAATCTCGAATATGCCTTCTGGACGGTCGTCATTCTCGCCCTCATCCTTGGCGTGACACTGATCATCCCGATTGGCGGCGCGGACATGCCCGTGGTGATTTCGGTGCTCAACTCCTATTCAGGCTGGGCCGCCGCCGCGCTGGGATTCACGCTCTCCAATCTTGGCCTGATCATCACCGGATCACTTGTCGGCTCATCCGGGGCGATCTTGTCCTATATCATGTGCAAGGGGATGAACCGCTCCTTCGCGAACGTCCTGCTTGGCGGTTTCGGCGCTGAAGAATCAGCTGCCAACGCAGCCGGAGACGGCGAAGAGCGACCCGTCAAGCGCGGCGCAGCGACAGATGCGGCGTTTATCATGAAGAACGCGTCCAAGGTTATCATTGTGCCCGGCTATGGCATGGCTGTCGCGCAGGCCCAGCATGCGATCAAGGAAATGACCGAATTCCTGAAGGAGGAAGGCGTCGAGGTGAAATTCGCCATCCATCCTGTCGCCGGTCGGATGCCGGGGCATATGAATGTCCTGCTGGCTGAAGCCCAGGTGTCCTATGACGATGTGTTCGAGCTTGAAGATATCAATTCGGACTTCAAGACCGCCGATGTAGCCTTCGTGATCGGCGCCAATGATGTGACGAACCCGGCGGCCAAATCCGATCCCAGCTCACCGATTTACGGGATGCCGGTACTTGACGTCGCCAGCGCGAAGACGGTCCTGTTTGTGAAACGCTCTCTGGGCTCGGGTTATGCGGGCATTTCCAACGAGCTGTTCTTCAATGAGAATACGATGATGCTACTGGGCGACGGCAAGAAAGTCGTCGAGGATATCGTCAAGTCACTCTGAGCGCGCCCGCCGCGTCTTTGGGATTCTATGCAAATGGCCCGGCACAATTTCTCGCGCCGGGCCATTCTTTTGTTTCGGGTCTGTCAGCGTGCGATCAGGGCACGAAGACCGTATAGGTCACGTCGGCTTCAATCTCGCCGGCGCCCATCGACAGATCGTAACCGGCCGTCCCACCGAGCGTGTAAACCACGTCGAAACGCACCGACTGCTGCGCGATCGAACCGGTGCTCGCCGCTGTGCGCTGGTCGCCGGTAAAGACATTTGCCGCCGTAGTCAGGTCATCCAGCGTGGTGACCGTGCCGGCCACACCACCCGTGGCCCCGCCCGAATGCGGAAGCTGCGCGGCCGAACCGAAGGCCAGGCCATCATCGCCCGACTGTGTCACAGACATTTCGAAGCCGACATCGGCGAGATCGAAATTGGTGGCAGTGAGCTCGGACGCTTCGGCGTCGATCGCGAACGCCGTATTTGACGCGACATAGAAGCTGGATTCCAGTTCCGCGTCGTCGGCGCCCAGATCGGTCGTGCCGTCGAGGCCAAACGCTGTGAAGACATCAGCGGCGTCGAGCTGGCCGGTTGTGCCATTATCGGTGAAGACGCCGCCGCTCGTCGCGTCGGTGACCGACAGGATCGTGCCATTGGCCAGTGAATCCGGGGTCGCGTCCAGTGTGCCGGTGACGACCGTATGGACATCATCGGAGATCAGGTCGGCATCGCCAGAGGCAGCGGCAGTCGTGCCGGTGCCAGTGTCGATCACGAAATCGGACACGATCGGCGAATTGTCGGACGCATCAGCGCCCCACACAATCACAAGGCCAAGGACCTTGAAGTGCGGATTGTCGACGATCGAAGCCTGCGCCGGGGCTGTTGCGGCCACGGCAAAAGCTGCGCCTGCAAGCAGAGCCTTCTTCAGATTCATTTTTTTCTCCATCTACCCCCAGGTCGAGCCTGGTTTTCTTATTCGAGCCCTTTTGGACACTCTGAAGGATAGACAGAAGTCCTTGAAAACAGATGAAGGCGTCGCCCCAAATCGAGCGGAGTGACTAAGTCGGTATTAACCGGACTGGTGCTCGCAGCCCCACCCTTGAAGCTTTGCTGCCCTGGCCCGGACGACTTCGGGGCCACCCAGAAGCTGCCGGTTCACGCCGATGCGCTTGAACCAGTAATGCAGCCCCATCAGGTCGGTGAATCCCATGCCGCCATGCACTTCGGTGGCCTTTCGTGCGACGAATGTCCCGATCTCGGCAAGGTGTGACTTTGCAAGGCAAGCGAGCAGATCGCGATCATCTTGCCTTTCATCTGCGGCGTGCGCGGCCATCCAGACCAGTCCTCGCGAGGGCTCGATCTCTGCGGCCATCTCCGCGCACATATGTTTGACGGCCTGAAAGCTGGCGATGACACGGTTGAACTGCTTGCGTTCGCCGGCATAGGCGACAGCTTTTTCAAGCATCGCCTGGGCCGCGCCGAGCGTATCGGCGGCCACAAGCACCCGCCCGGCCGCTATCATCGCATTGGCCGCATATCCGTCTTCATTTTCGCCTGAGAGTGCCTCGCTGGCGACACCGTCAAACACGATTTCCGAAAAGACGCGGGTCCGGTCGATGGACCGCATCGGATTCGCCTGCACACCCGCGACCTCCATCGGAACGATATGCAGCCGCCCCTCATTATCAATCGCGAGAATATGGCTCGCTGTATCAGCGTCAATTGCGAACAGGGAGCGACCGGAAAGCCCCCCTGCCCCGGCTGTCAGGCCTGCGCCAGCGCGCGCGCCGGTGTGCTCGCTTGCCGCGATACCGAAACACACCTCGCCGGAGGCAAGCCTGGGCAGCCACTCGTCCTGCTGAGCATCGCTTGCGCCCGACTTGAGCGCCACAACCGCCATCGCATTGCCGAGAAATGGCGCCGGTGACACCGACGCCCCCAGTGCGTCCTGCACGACAACCGCATCGAGAAGGCCGAGCCCGAGCCCGCCTTGGGCTTCTGGCACGAGTATCTGGTGAATGCCCAGATCCGTTACGCCCCGGCTGATGGCCTGGCGGGCATGCGCGTCGCCTGCTGCGACTTTGCGAACTTCATCCAGCGGACAGATACTTGCGAGCGTGCCGGAAAGGGACTCTGCCAGCATGCGCTGGTCCTGAGACAGTGCGAATTCCATGATCGTGCTCCCTCAGGCCCTGCCAGGCTGGGCCGGCTTCGGCTCGCGCGGCATGCCCAGCCCGCGTTCCGCGATGATATTCTTCTGGATCTGTGCCGTCCCGCCGCCGATGATCAGGCCCAGATCATACATGTATCGCGACTGCCAGCTGCCGCCATCGCGCAGGTATTCACCCTCGCCATAAAGCGTTCCAAGTTCGCCCATGGCATCAATAGCGAGGCCGGCAAGATCATGATTGAGGTCACAGCCCATCAGTTTGACGATGAGGCCGGACAGGCCGGGGCTCTCCCCCTTCAGGCGTGCCGTGGTGTTGCGCAATCCATTGGCCTGCATCGCCGTCACACGCGCCTGCAACGCCACCAGGCGATCACGCATCACGGGATTGTCGATGATCCGCTCACCGCCCATGCTTTCCTCGTGCATGATGTCAACAATCGACATGAGGCGCGCATAGGCTGCATTGGGGTCGCCGAGCATGCCGCGTTCATGAGTGAGCGTGGCATTGGCCACCATCCAGCCTTCACCGCGCTTGCCGACGATCTGGTCCACGGGAACACGCACATCCGTGAAAAAGACTTCGTTGAAATTGGCCGTCTCGGTCATGTCGACCAGCGGGCGGACCTCAATGCCCGGCGTCTCCATCGAGAACAGCAGATACGAAATCCCCTTATGCTTGGGCGCATCGGGTTCGGTCCGCACGAGGCAGAAGATCATGTCCGCCTGCCGGGCCGTGCTGGTCCAGATTTTCGATCCATTGATGACGAAATGCCCATCCTCGACGACCGCAGATGTCTTCAGGCTTGCCAGGTCCGAGCCGGCGCCCGGTTCGGAATAGCCCTGGCACCAGATCATCTCACCGGCGAGCGTCGGCGGGATATAGGCCTTTTTCTGCGCCTCGGTTCCCAGTTCCAGCAGGGTTGGCACCAGCATCGCAATGCCCTGACCTGACAGGCCCGTCGAGACCCCGGCCTTTGCGAACTCTTCGGCGATGATCCGCGATTTGAGAATATCGGGCTCGGCGCCATAGCCGCCATATTCGCGCGGGATCGTGCGCGCCGCATAACCGTTTTCGATCAGCGTCTTCTGCCAGGCCAGGCGACGCGGATGTTTCATCCCATGATCGCCAGGCTCCGGCGCCTTGTCGCCGTGCTGGGCAAGGAAGGTCTTCACCTCCTCGCGAAAGGCTTCATGATCTTCACTCAGGCGCAGGTCCATGCCGCGTTTCCTCCCCATGATTCCGCCGATGCTTGGCCGGCAATCTGGCAGGAGGAAACGCTAGCCCCGGCCCGCAATCAAGTCTGACGCAAGGTCAGCCGATCACATTGGCTTGTCACGCAGTTTGGCGAGGTCGGGGAAGTCCGGATCACGCTTTTCTACGCGCGCCTTGAAGGCTTCCTGCATGTGTGACGGCGCCAGCATGGACGCATTCCATACGCCGATATAATCCAGCGTGTCGGCGGTCGAATGGTCGCGTCCGTAATTGATCAGCACCTTACAGCCCGTCACCGCCAGGGGGTTTTTCGACGCGATCTCGCGCGCGATTCCCAACACCACATCCATCATCTCCTCGTGGCTGTCGAACACGTCATTGACAAGGCCGATTTCCTTTGCCCTGGCGGCAGGCAAACGTTCGCCGGTATAGGACATCTGCTTGACCCAGCCTTCGGGAATATAGCGCTGCAGGCGGGGATAAGTGCCGACATCGGCCGTCATGGCGATATTCGTTTCCTGAATGCAGAAAAAGGCGTCCTTCGTGCACCAGCGGATATCGCCGGCGGAAATCATGTCGATCGCGCCGCCGATAACCCCGCCCTGGCAGGCGAACAGTACCGGCATCCGCGCCTCCTCCAGCGCATTGAACGAGGACTGGATCTGGCGGATGTCGGAGCGGAACTTCTCACCAAGCACATGCCGGTCATGGCTTGCGCCGGTAACCGAGCCATTTGAAAAATTGGCCAGGTCCATCCCGGCGGAGAAGTGTTTTCCAGTTGATGAAATCACCATCACCCGCGCCAGGGCTTGCATGTCGATTGTGCGCACAATCTCCGGCAGCTCATTCCAGAACGCCTTTGTCATCGTGTTCATCGCGTCTGGACGACTTAACATGATATGCGCGATCTTGTCCTCGATCTCGACATTGAAGCATTCATAGGTCTTCTTGAGCATCTTCGGTCCTCCCTTTTGTGCTGCACCCAAACTAGCCGACCCGATGCGACCCGGCCAGCATGCCGCAGCGAAAGGCACCGCGTCGCGGTGTTTGGGGCCTATGCGCGTCGCCCCAAATAAGGTTTGATCTGCTCATGCAGACAGTCGGGAAGTTGTTCATGCCAATCACGTTTCGAACCACGCTCACCGGGATGGCCGCTGCCAGCGCCCTCCTTGTTTCCGGTTGTCAGACCACCGGAACGAGTGGCGAGCTTGGAACAGTTCTCGGCGAGGTCTTCGGGCCGGCCGGGAGTTCGGAAACATCCGGAGCACTCAGCAGTTTCGAGATCGAGGCCGGCCTGCGCGAAGCCCTCACGGTCGGCACGCAGCGGGTGGCCGGCCAGCTTGGCCGAACCGATGGCTATTTCGGCGATCCCGAGATTCGCATCCCCCTGCCTGGGCAACTGGGCGAATTGCAGTCGACCCTTTCGCGCCTGGGGCTGTCCCAACCCCTTGACGATTTGCAGCTCAAACTGAACCGCGGGGCCGAAGCGGCGGTTCCGCAAGCAAAGGCGCTGGTCATCGACGCAGTCAGTTCGATCACGCTGGAAGACGCCGTGGGCATCCTCAATGGCGGCGAGACGGCCGCGACCGATTTCCTGCGCGGGAAAACCGAAGCCAGCCTGCGAAATGCGCTCGCTCCCCATATGCGCCAGGCGCTCGAAACGTCCGGCGCATTTACAACACTCGATACGATCGCGCGCAACAATGGTCTGGGCGGCTTAACCAGCGATCTGAGCAATGACCTGACAACCCGCGCGGTCAATTACGGCCTGGACGGGTTGTTCCTCTATGTTGCGCGCGAAGAAGAGCGGATCCGCGAAAATCCCGTGGCGCGGACCACCGACCTGCTCCGGAAAGTTTTCGGGGCGCAGAACTGATGCGAAGATTTCGTCACGCCCTTGAGAATGGTGAATTGGCCGGCGTCGAATTCGGTGATCCGGTAAAACCCTTCGGCGCGATCTGGATGCATGCGACCGGTTTCAATGCCATGACTTACCAATCGATCCTCGCTCCGCTGGGATTTCGCGCAAGAGTGGCCGCGCTCGACATGCGCGGACATGGGCGCTCCACCCTGGAGGCCAATCCGGACAAACTGAAATCCTGGAGCCGGTATCGCGATGATGTGATTGCCTGGATGGACCAGTATGCTCCGGCCGGGGCCGTGCTGGGCGGCCATTCCATGGGTGGCTGCGTGGCGCTCATGATTGCGGGCAAACGGCCTGACCTGGTCAAGGGGCTCGTCCTCATTGATCCGGTCGTCCTCAATCCGCGCTTCTATTTCTGGTCACATGTGTTTCCGCCGGTGAACTGGTTCATGCGCGGCGGCTCGCACATGGCGCGCCAGGCCCGGCGGCGCCGCCGGGAATTCTCGTCTCCGACTCAGGCGCGCGACAACTATCATGGGCGCGGCGCGTTCAAGAGCTGGCGCGAACCCTTCCTCGACGATTATCTGCTCGACGGTCTCGAACGTATCGATGACAACCCGCCGGACAGTGACGATCAGACATGGGAATTGTTGTGCGATCCGAAATGGGAAGCGGCGACCTTTTCCGCCCAGCGCAACACACCGTGGGGTGCGCTCGGTAAGGTCCGGAAGAGAAAAATCCCGGTAACGATTGTGCGGGCGGAATATGGCTCCGTTATCAGCGATCTTGTCGCCCGGAAGATGCAGCGCAAGGTCCCGGGAATGGTGCTCAACCTCAAACGCGGCTCGAGCCATTTCCTGCCCATGGAGGCGCCATATGAGGTACGCGACCTGTTGTCATCCTATATCTCACGGCTGGTTGAAGGCTTCTCAGCGGAAGAGGAAGGCCCCGTTCAGCGCACACTGACATCCGCGGAGCGCTGGACCGGCACCTGATCGCGCAGGACAAACATGACGTGGCGACCCCTGCAGGACTCGAACCTGCAACCGTCGGATTAGAAGTCCGGTGCTCTATCCGGTTGAGCTAAGGGGCCGTCAGGCCAAGAGCGATTAGCCGTGGCCGGCCCCCGTGTCCATGCCCTGCGGCGAGGGTTCAGTGTGTCCAGGGGCGTTTGCGGTCGGCAGCAAAGTTCTCGGCGTAGGATTTGACAAGCCGGCGCGGCTCGCGCGGTTCGTCTACCCGGAAGGTCAGATTGTGACGTCTGGCATAGGCAATCGCCTGCTCACGCGTTTCGAAGGACAGCTGCACCTGCGACGCTGTATCGTCGATACTGGTCCAGCCCATAAGCGGATCGGCGCTACGTTTGCCCCCGTCGAGAAATTCCAGCACCCATTGCTGGGTCCTTGCCCGGCCTGATTGCATGGCCGTCTTGCCGGGCTTGTAGATTTTCGCGTCCATCACTGCACCTCCTGGCGACCCTGAAGACCGGGAATGGTCGGAGCGATAGGATTCGAACCTACGACCCTCTGGTCCCAAACCAGATGCGCTACCAGACTGCGCCACGCTCCGCTGTTAGTCACATAGTCCGCTCCGGGCCATTCGCACAAGTCCCGGTTCGTATTAAGCTGCGCCTGAGTTCAATACCGCGCCATTCAGCCGCCGGGACGCCGACGCAGGAGGCGGAAGACCGCATCGGCTCTGGCGGCCTTTCCATGGCGGGTGACCAGGTCCGCATGAACATGCACAAGCTCATCATCGACAGCATCAATCGCGGGGCGCGCTTCAAGCCACTCACCAGCTTTGACAATGTTCAGATAACTCAGCGTCAGTTTCAGCGTGACCGACATCCGCCGCGTTTCATTCCAGACTGCCCAGGCAAGTGCTCCGTCCGCGAAGGCTGATGCCATGCCTCCATGCAGAAATCCCATGGAATTACAATGTCTTTCGAGCACAAGAAGCCCCGATCGGACATCGCCTTTCTTGCTGGCACGATAAGCCGGCCCGTTATGGGTCGTGAACGGACCGCGCGATTTCGACAGAGCGAAGCCTGTCGGTACCGCACCAGCCGGGACAGCGTCACTCGTCGCTGTCATTGCCGAACAGTTCGTGGCTGACCGTATCACCGGGCTCAATGCCCAGCTCAGCCGTCTGTCCGCCATTCAACTCCAGAACCGCTCTGACAGGAACGCCTGCGCTGATCTGGCGAAGGGAGCCGGGCACGGCCTCCTGGGCGATTGCCAGAATCTTTCCATCCTCATCTACGAAAAGAAGATCCAGCGATATGAGCGTGTCCTTCATCCAGAAGCCTGCGACTTCCGGTTCCCCCATATCGAAAAGCATTCCGGCGTCGCTGGCGAGAGCCGCGCGGCCCATCATGCCAATCCGGCGCTCTTCCGGATCATCGGCCAGTTCGACCTCGAAGTCATGCCGGGTCTCATCCGTTACGATACTGAGTGGACTCGTTTCCAGCATGGGCTGTGGGATCTCTGCGCCCGCAAGACCAATTGCGAAGACGAGAGTGCAGATGGCAGAAACGACAAACCTGATCATGGAAAAGCTTTAGCGCCCACCCGAGTTTATCGCAATGGCACCGATCATTCTTCACCGTCGTCAAAAGGCTTGACGAAGCCCACATGAGCCCCCTTGGAACCACGCGTAATGGAGGCCGTCAGTATCTGGCCAGGCTCAACAGCCTCCATCCCGGCCGGTCTAAGCACCGTTGCATGAATGAAGATGTCTTCCTTGTCGCCGATCCGGTTTACGAACCCATAGCCCCGCTGGCGATTGAACCATTTGACCGTGACCCGCTCGACCGCAAGCTCATCGCCCTTGTCGCGGGCAAGGGCCGCATGCGGGCGATCCATCTCGATGATATTGATCACCTGCCAGCCCCGTTCTCGCCGGACGACGTCACAGACAATCCGGGCATTCTCGTCGGCAAGGTTTTCGCCATATTGTTTCAGACAGCTGACATGCATCATGATGTCTTCAAATATGGTCACGCCGGTCGCTGACTCGCTGATCACAAATCCATAGCCCTTGGCCGGATCGAACCATTTCACACGACCGATCACCCGAACCGTTTCAGGCTCGCCCTCGTTAAAGGTCGGTATGTCTTCGGCAGGTTGAGTCATCAGTCCAGCTTTCCCCAGTCACGGAACTGTTAAAGGCTGGAGGATCACTTGTCACGGGAGCGAAACAGCCCGGTCCGTGAATTCTTTGCAAGGTGTGTCGTTGCCGCAATCGGGTCAACAAACGCGCCGACGACATCGCTGTCAGCTTTTTACCGGCAGTTTCAGGCAGTTATGGATTTCATCCGTCTGCAAACCAATTGCCATGGGTCGGCGAAGCCCGTCCAGAGCCGCGACATCATAAAGTTCCTGAACCACGCCATCGATACGCAACTGGTGTTCGATATCGCCCGTTTTGAGGTTGATCACGCTGAGGCCGCAGAGCGGGCGGGCGTTCTCCCTGTCGAGACGGTCCTGGAGCGGCAGTCCTGAAAAGACATTATTGTCTCGCGGCAGAGACGTGCCGACCACCGCATGATCGCCAATCATCGCAAGTCCGCGCAGGAAACCACGGCAGAAAGCAAGCGGCTCGAACCGTCCCGAGGAGAGATCGACATGACCGAATTCTCCGGTTCCCGCATTCAGGAGCCAGAGACGACCATCATGCCAGCGCGGGGAGTGCGGCATGGACAAGCCGCCACAGGCGATCTCGCCGCTCTCGATATCGATCAGGACGCCGCCGCCATCGCGCGCATCGCGCCAGGCTTCGGCCAGATTGCTTTGCGCCACTGCACTGACAAAGGCCGGGCGCCCTTCGCGCATGGCAAGCCCGTTCAGGTGGCACCGGTCTTCGGCGGCCAGCCTGTCGATAAAGGGCGGCATCCAGACCGGGCAGAAGGAATGGCGCCGGTCCAGCCGGGCGAGGCAGTTGAAACGGGTGACCACGAAAATCGGCTCGCCGGCCGCGTCCAGGCCGATATCATGAATATCGACATCGCCGGTGGTGCGCCCCTCAAGCGGGACGAAGACGGCGTCATGTTCGTCCTGCAGCTGACCGGGCTCAAGAAAATTCTCGAAACGCCAGAGCTGGTAGAGCGAGCCGAGCCAGAGCGTATTTCCCGACCTGGCCAGGCCCATCGCACGGGCAAAGGTCCGCTCGAACACCGATAACTGCCCGTCCGGCGTGGTGCCGATGAGAAAGAGCTTGCCCGCCTGATAGGTCGAGAAGGCCAGGCTTGCGCCACTTCCCGCCAGCCACTGGGCAAAGCGACGGCTCGGTGTGAGCTGGAGACTGTTTGCGGCGCGGTCTGACATCATCCGTCCTGGAAGGAATGAACTCTTCCTCCTGCCA
The DNA here is from genome assembly GCA_964415675.1 of uncultured Hyphomonadaceae bacterium. Classification (GTDB taxonomy): domain Bacteria; phylum Pseudomonadota; class Alphaproteobacteria; order Caulobacterales; family Hyphomonadaceae; genus UBA5336. Next base: position 185 of record CAYQBG010000018.1, on the reverse strand, counting down.
GAACAGGGTTAAATTGCGATGAAAGCGGAGGGCCTTATCGTGGCAGATCCCGGATCTGCGCTTCGCTTTGTCCGGGAATGCGGGAACGGGGAACAACGCCCCCCAGCAGGCGAATACCAGTCATAGCTTGCCGCTAGAGCCTTTCAGGTTTCAGCGGAAGCATAGCCGGCGTTGGTGATGTAGTT
>CAYQBG010000017.1:0-87057 GCA_964415675.1 uncultured Hyphomonadaceae bacterium | reverse complement strand
AAAGCGCTGAGACCCAGTCAAGCCGATGCAGGTGTGATCGTCGGACATCGCTTACATAAGTTTCACAGGGCTTTTCGTCTCGATCTCATCGACAACCTGATGCAGGTGGCGTTCAAAATAAGTGCCGGCATTCACCGACAGGGTGGTATCCTAGATCGGCCCATCATCGCTGATCACTATCAGGTTCTTGCGCGCCTCTGGGCGCACCGGCAGGCGCTGACCGCTCTCGCATATCCTGTCGCTCCTGCTGCTCGCCGCGACAGTGTTGAGCCTCGCGGCAGCACTCCTGCAGCCCTAGATACCACTCCTGGCGGGCTGATCTGCGCCTTATTCGGCCGGCAGGGGTGCAACAAGCCCTGTGGAATGGCCGATAACATGGAAAATCTCATTCTGCTCCATGACGCCTGATACGAGCCGTGCGCCCGGCCCGCTTGCGAAGATGGCAACATCCTCTCCGGCATGCGTCTCCGAGGGCATCGGGACCAGCGCCTGCTGGCGATAATCTCTGCCCGTCGTGTCGGTGTCCGACAGATCGTCGCGCGCGCAGGGTTCGGAAGGGTCGGACTGGCCGGCGCAGGCGGCGCCGGGGCCGTTCATATAGCCCAGCGTGGTGTAGGGCTTGCCATCAGCGGCCATCGCGAGCGCGCCGGTCGGATACTGCACCTTGCCGAGGATTGGGTTCCCGCGCGGCGGATAGCCGGCCATGGTCATCGTGTGGGAATGATCGGCGGTCACGATAATGAGTGTCTCCGCCGGGTCGGTCATCTCCAACGCCGCCTTGATGGCGAGGTCGAAGGCGTCCGTGTCTTCCAGGGCGCGCGCGGCATTCGTACCATGATGCGCATGGTCGATCCGTCCACCTTCAACCATCAGCACGAAGCCGTCTTCATCGCGCAACAGCCGGGTGATGGCCGCCCGGGTCATGTCAGCGATCGATGGCTCCCCCATCTCGTCATTCGCGCGGTCCAGCTCATATTGCATATGGCTTTCTTCGAAGAGGCCGAGAACGCGTGTGTCGCTGTCGAAATTTGTCGCCTCGAAACCGGGCAGTCCATAAATGACGCGATGCTCGGGCGAAATCTGGGTCCACGCTTTTGCGAGGTTCCGTCCGTCGCGGCGCCGGCCGGTGCGCCCTTCAGCTTCCGGGTCTTGTGTATCTTCGGTGAAGAAATGCCGGCGTCCCCCGCCCAGCGCGATCTCAAAACCGTCGCCCGCGTCCCATTCGATGAGTTGACGGGCAATGTCGCGGCAGTCTTCGGCTTGGCCACGAAAGTTGCTGTCATCTTCCCAGTTGCGGCTGGCGCTTTCTGCATAGGCGCTTGCCGGCGTGGCATGCGTGATACGGGCCGTGGAGACGATTCCCGTGGCAAGCCCTGCCCGTTCGGCAAGCTCGAAAATCGTGTCCGTGCCATTCTCCTGCGCACTGGCGCAATTCCCGAAACTGGCCGCCTGGGTGACGCCAAGCGTGCGCAGCGGCGCCTTGATTCCGGCAACCATCGCTGTTGCGGTCGATGCGCTGTCGGAGACTTGGCCATCATGGGCATAGGTCTTGGAAAGGGCGAGATGGGGCAGTGTGTCCATGGCCAGGCGGTAGCTTTCGCCGTCCTGACCGCGCTTCTGGCCAGCATAGATGCGGGCGGCCGTCACGGTCGAAATGCCCATCCCGTCACCAACGAAAATGATCACATTTTTCGCGTGCCCCGGGGCGCGGCTTTGCGCGCGCTGCGAGACCGCCTTTGCGGCTGCGACATAATAGCTGTCGCCGGCCTGTTTGGGCAGAATGCCTTCTCGCTTCTGGAGGTTTGTGGCGGGCGCGGCATTCTGGGCGCTGGCCTGGCCTGGCCCTTCGGACTGGCTGCATGCGGCCGCGAGCGCGGACAAGAGGAAAACAAGGGCGGCATAGGCAAGGCGCATGGGACAAACTCCGGATCGGTCAGCACTCCTGCCCTTACTACACGATCATGACAGTTCTGAAACGGTCTTCACCGGGCGCTGCGCGGCGCCGCGCTGGGCAAGAAAGACGCCGGTCAGAATCAGGCCGGCTCCAAGCACCTGGATTGTGTTGAGCGGTTCTTCGAACATTCGCCAGGAGATGGCCGCCGCCGTGACCGGCTGGATCAGCATCAGGACCCCGGCAATGGCCGCAGGGGTGCGCCCAAGGCCCGCAATGATCAGGCCCTGCCCGCCGATCTGCACGATGATGGCCAGGAAGAGGGGGGCGAGGAAGCCTTCTGCGCGGGCTGGCAACAAGGCTTCCCCCGCCACAAGGGTCAGGGCTAGCGCAACGACAGCTTCCGTGGCGGTCAGCCAGAAGATCACATCCATCGCGCCGAGCGAGACCCGCGCAACCTTGGAATAGAGCAGATAGAAAGCGACCATGAAGGCTGCGCCGAGCGCAAGAAGATCGCCGCTGAGGCTCGCCTTGCCATCCGCGCCGCCGCCCTGCGACAGGAAGCCGGCCCCCAGAACCGCAATGGCGACGGCGCCGATCCAGATCGCGGTCGGGCGCTCCTTGAGTATCAGCCAGGCCAGAAGCCCCACACAGACATTGCCAAGATTCACGATGAAAGTCGCATTGGCGACCGTCGTGCGTTCAAGTGCCCAGTGCCACAGGCCGATATCGAGCGCAAAACAGGCGCCCGCAATGATGATTGGCGCGACAGGCCTTGCAGGCAGGCGGCGTTCGATGACGATAAGGAGCAGCAGCAGGATCGGCAGGGCCAAGACATAGCGCCAGAACGCGATCGCCTGCGGCCCAAGCTCGGCCAGCCCAAGGCGCAGCCCGATCGGCGCGAATCCGATACCGATTGCCCCGCACATGACCAGCGCCGGGCCGAGCCAGGCGCGGACGGGCGGCGCCAGGGCGCTTGCGGGACCGGTCGATTCACTCATTGCGCGGCGGTCATGCGACGGATTTGTTCCGGCGTCACCCCGGTTGCGCGTAAATCGCGCAGGGTCACGGATTTGTTACGCTTGGCAAAACGCTTGCCGTCAGCGTCCAGAAGCAGGCGGTGGTGGCAGTAGACCGGTTGAGGCCAGCCCATCAGGGCCTGCAGGAGTATGTGAACGGGCGTGGAGGGGGCGAGGTCGTCCCCGCGGATCACATGGCTGACACCCTGCAGCGCATCATCATGGCAGGCTGCGAGATGATAGCTTGCCGGACTGTCCTTGCGCCCGATGACAATGTCACTCAGCGTGTCGGGGTCTATGTCGATCTGCCGCTGCGATCCGCCTGAGGTTTCGATATAGCAGAGGTGGCTTGCCCGTGGTCCGAGCCAGTCGCGTGCCGCTGAAATTGAAAGCCGCCAGGCATGCGCTTGGCCTGTCTCAAGTCGCCTCTTTTCCTCATATGCTGGCAGCGGGGCGCCCTGGAAGACCGGCTCGGGCGCATGGGGCGCCCTGTCGGACTGGGCGGCGACTTCCTGGCGGGTCCGGAAGCAGCGATAGGCGAGCCCGCGCTGGTGCAATATGTCGATGACGCGCTCATATTCACTGAAATGTTCAGACTGGCAGCGAACTGGCGCCGGCCACACAAGCCCAAGCCAGGCCAGGTCTTCGAAGATCGCCGCCTCGAATTCCGGTCGACACCGGTTGAGGTCGATATCCTCGATCCGCAGGATAACGGACCCGTCCGCCGAGTGCGCCCGGTCCCAGACTGCAAAGGCCGACGCGGCATGTCCAAGGTGCAGGAACCCGGTGGGCGAGGGGGCAAATCGCGTGACGAAACTGCTCATTGCGCGGGCATGCCGCAGGTGCCGGCTGCTTGCAAATGCCTTCGACCTGTCGGTTGCCCCTGTTCATTGCGCAAAGAGTGTTGCATTTTATTCAATGTCTCGTGTATCGGCGAGCGAAAGCGACAAGACGATAAAAAATGGCTGACGCGTCTCTCATCTCCAGCATGTCTGGCTGGCTGGAAACTCATGTGTTCCACTCAGCGCCGCTCGCCGCAGTCGGACTGGCGGCACTGATTGGCCTTGGCACAACAGTGTTCGTCTGGCTGGTTCGCATAGCGGCACACCTTGTCCGCAAGGCCCAGTCATCATCAAGCCGCAAGATCCGGCGGGCGGCAGCTGAGCCGGGGTATCGGGTGCTTGTCGGTGATTTTGATGGCCCTGGTGGCCATGAGGCCGGCAAGAACCTGACCGAGTCATTAGGGGCTCATCTCAGCGATTTCTGTTTCGGTGCCAGATTCCAGCTGTTTCGCGTGGTCACGCCGGAGGGGCGGCCCGAGGGTAATGCGCTGAAGCTCGCCCGCCGGCGGCTGACAAAGACCGGCGCGGATATCCTCGTCTGGGGTGTGCGCGCGGGGCCTGGTCCCGAAGACCTGCGGATTGATGGCGTCACGCGTTCCGGCAGCCAGCCTGCGAGCGAAGCGACCCCCTTCACGCTGCACATGCCCGGTGCGTTCCTGGCGTCGAACAAGACCCTCTCGCGCGCAGTGGCCTATCTTGTGGCCAAACGTGTCCAGCCCGCTCTTGGCCGGCCGGAAGCCTTCCGCGACGAACGCGTTGCCGAACTTGGTGAAATTCTCGATGAGTTGCTTGCTCAGGATGACCAGCTCCGCGGCGATGAACGCCCCATCGGCCTAATGCCTGCAGCGATGCGCCGCGAACTGGAACAGGATTTCGGTGCCATCACCATGCATCTCAATGGCGCGTCGCAGCAACCGCAATGGCTTGACCGCGTCATCCAGAGGCGTCGCGGAACGCTGGAGCGCCTGAAGACCGAACCCGATGGCGACGCGCTGATCGAGGCCCGGCTTGATCTCGGACAAGCCCTTCTGAAGCGCGCAGAAACCCATTTCGACCCTGTCGCGGTGCGCGAGGCCACGGTTCACCTCAATTCCGTGGTCGATACATTGCGCGGCAGCGATGTCATCCGGAAGGTGCAGCGCGCCAGTGACGGCCTGCAGCGGGCCCAGAATATGGTCGAAACCCGCCGGCGCTTCGCGGTGAATTTCTCCGCCTGACTGAAAGAGGAATTGGGCGCGCTCTTGCCGATTGCGGCTGGCTCAGACAGTGGCTCTGCCTGGCAGCGGACAGCTGATCCCTGTCCCGCCGATCCCGCAATAGCCGTTCGGGTTCTTCGCGAGATATTGCTGGTGATAATCCTCGCCATAATAGAAGGCGTTGAGCGGGGCGATTTCGGTCGTGATTGCGCTGTCGCGGCCGGCAGCCCGGAGTGCCTGCTCATAGTCCGCTTTCGATGCACTGGCCAGTTCCAGCTGCGCCGGCGAGGTCGTAAGGATCGCGGAGCGGTACTGGGTGCCGACATCATTGCCCTGGCGCATCCCCTGGGTCGGGTCATGGCTCTCCCAGAACAGGCGCAGCAGGTCATGCAGATCAAGCTTGGCCGGATCAAACACCACCCGCACGACTTCTGTATGGCCGGTGCGCCCTGAGCAGGTTTCCTCATAGGTCGGGTTGGGCGTCACGCCGCCCGCATAACCAACGGCCGTCATCCAGACGCCATCGGTCTGCCAGAAGATGCGCTCGGCGCCCCAGAAACACCCAAGGCCGAAGATGATGGTCTCATATCCTTCGGGCGGTTCGGCCTTGAGCGGCCGGTCGAACACAAAATGTCGCTCAGCAGTCGCGATCGGTTCAGCCCGCCCGGGCAATGCTTCGTCCGCCGATGGGAGATGAAGCGGTTTGCGCGCGAAGAACATGTGGGTCATCCTTTGCCATCCTGTCAGCAGGAAATATGGGGTCTTGCGCCACGTCAGACAATCGCGCCCTTGCGGGGCAGGCCGCCTCGCGTATATAGCGGGTCCTTCATTTCGCGGTGAGGTGGCCGAGTGGTCGAAGGCGCACGCCTGGAACGCGTGTAGGCTGGCAACAGTCTCCAGGGTTCGAATCCCTGTCTCACCGCCATGCAGTCCTGGGTCCATTCCGGCCCGGAGACATGTGCGACAGATAGCATCTCAGGCACGGCTGGCATCCGGTGGCGACACGGATCGTCGATGGTCTTTATCAGCAAACCGGCCAGGACCGCTGCGATATTGATGTCCTTGCGTTGCGTGCGCGACCGAGAGGACATGCCCCGCCTGTCTGGTTATCGGATACGGTGTGGTCTTGCCCGGCGCGTGGCGGGAGGATGGCAAGTCCTTACAGAGCCAGAACGGGGTTTTCCTCGTCGCGGGCGGATTTAAGTTCTAGAGTGGTCCAAATCGCAGCTTTGGGGACCCCTGATGGGCCGACTGATCGCCATTTCCAATCGTACCGCAGCAGACTCCTCCTCCCGCGCCGGTGGCCTGGCTGTCGCGGTCTGGGAGTCCCTGAAGTCGACCGGTGGGGTATGGGCGGGATGGAGCGGCGAGATCAGCGAAACTGCGCCGCGGGGCGCGAACACCTTCAAGGATGAAGGCGTGGAGTTTCTGCTGACCGATTTCACCCAGCAGGAATTTGACGGCTATTATCTGTCCTATGCCAACAGCGTCCTCTGGCCAGTCTTCCATTATCGCGTGGACCTGGCCAGTTTCGACAGCTCCAGCTTTGAGGTCTACGCAGCGGTCAACCAGCGAATCGCAAATATGGTGGTCGACCGTCTTCAGACCGGTGACTCTGTCTGGGTTCACGATTATCACTTCCTGCTCATGGCCGATTGTCTGCGTCGGGCAGGTTGGGATGGTCCGGTAGGGTTCTTCCTGCACATTCCGTTTCCGCCTCCAGAGATCTTCCGGGCCCTTCCAGAGCACCAGTGGATCTCCCGGGCGATGGCAGCATTCGACGTGATCGGCTTCCAGTCGAAGGGCGACCGGGCCAATTTCGTCCAGTACATGAAGGAAGACTGCGGCGCCGAAGAGGGCGAAGACGAAACAATCACCGTGCTTAACAAGTCCCTGAAGGTGAAGGCCTATCCCATTGGGATTGATGCGGCCGGCTTTCGTGAAGCGGCTGGCACTGAAACGGCCCGGCTGGCGGGCGCGCGCATCAGCCGTTTCCTCGGCGAACGCAAATTGGTGATTGGCGTGGACCGGATGGATTATTCCAAAGGCTTGCCGGAGCGGTTCGAGGCCGTTGGCGAACTCTTCGATGCTTATCCTGACATCATCGGTAAAGTTTCGGTGACACAGGTCGCGCCGCCATCGCGGTCCAAGGTGGATGAATACAGGGCCTTGCGGGAACAGCTCGATGAGCTCGCCGGGCGGATCAATGGCGACCATGGTGATCTTGACTGGATCCCGCTTCGCTATCTCGCCCGGTCCTATGACCGGCTGGAACTCGCGGGCCTCTTCCGCATCGCCAGTGTTGGCCTCGTAACGCCCCTGCGGGATGGCATGAACCTGGTCGCCAAGGAATTCGTCATGGCCCAGGAGGAAGAGGATCCCGGCGTTCTGATCCTGTCTGAGTTTGCAGGCGCGGCCGAACAGCTCTCGGCAGCCCTTATCGTGAACCCCCATGATCGCGGCCGGCTGGCAGAAACCATCTACATGGCGCTCACCATGCCGCTGGAAGAGCGTCAGGCGCGATGGCGGGACCTGCAAGACATTGTGGTCAGCCAGGATGTGGCCTGGTGGCGGGGTCTTTTCCTTGAAGATCTGGGCGCCGTGGCCGAAAACTGAGATATCGGACTTGCGCAACCGGCCAAGCGCGTTTTCAAGGCAATATGAGCAATCTGACTTCACCTTGCGTCATCACGCCGGCAACGGCTTTGTTTCTGGACTTTGACGGCACCCTTGCGCCGATTCAGGATGATCCTGAGACCGTGGCACTGCCGGCGGGCGGTGAAGAGATCTTGTTGAGATTGGCCGAGAAGCTTGGCGGCGCACTGACCATCATCAGCGGCCGGGATATTCGCGATCTCAGTCGCCGCGTGCCTGAAGGGCTTTGGCGCGCGGGCGGGCACGGGCTGGAGGTCTGCGCACCGGACAAGGCACCCGGTATGCAACCCACGACACCCGACGGACTTGTCGAATTGGCAGAAGCGGCCATTGCCGGGCTGGACGGCGTGCGGATTGAGAACAAAGGACCGGTCCTGACGATCCATTACCGTGCAGCTGCCCACCATGAGGGGGCCCTGCAGGACCGCTTGCCCCGCGCCCTTGCCTCCGCGGATGGATACATGCTGCAGCATGGCAAAATGGTGTTTGAGCTTAAGCCCCAGAGCGCCAATAAGGGCCGGGCTCTGGAGCGAATGATGCAATTGCCACCTTTTGCGGGGCGAATGCCACTCATGGTAGGCGACGACAAAACGGATGAAGACGCCATGGCCACTGCGCTTCGCCTTGGCGGGTCTGCTGTGAAGGTCGGACATGGTGAGACACTGGCGCCCACGCGCCGCGCCGCACCGATAGATGTTTGGGCCTGGTTGGAGGCATCTGCCGCATGAGCACTCTGGAACTTGGCATCATCGGAAATGGCACTGTGGCCGCACTTGTGGACCCGCAAGGCGAGGTGAACTGGATGTGCCTGCCGCGACTGGACGGTGAGCCCGTCTTCAATGCCTTGCTGGGAGGCGGTGGCCGGTTCTGCATCGAGTTGATGGACCAGTTCAGCGCCGACCAGTCCTATGACCGCAACACTGCGATCCTGAAAACGGTGCTGACCGCGAAGGACGGCTCGGCCATCGAAATCACCGACTTTGCGCCCCGCTTCGTCGACAAGGGCCGTTTATTCCGGCCCGCCTCCATTGTGCGCCGGGTCCGCCGCCTGCAAGGGATGCCGCGAATCTGCGTGCACCTGTCAGCCGAGCGCGCCGGTGGCGCCGAGCCCATCCCGGCGAAACGCGGCGTCTCCCATATTCGTTTCCTCGACGACGAAGCTGGTTTCCGCGTCTCGACCGACGCGCCTGTCTCCTTCATCATGGAGCAGCGTGAGTTCGTGCTCGACCGCGATCTCAGTTTCATCCTCGGTCCGGATGAAAGCCTGTCTGACGCCGTTGGCGTTATGGCAGGCGACTGGTTGAAGCGCACGAGCGAACAGTGGCGCGACTGGTCTCGTCGCCTTGCCACACCACCGGAATGGCAGGCGGCTGTCATCCGCGCAGCCATCACTCTGAAGCTTTGCGTCTTTGACGAGACCGGCGGCATTGTGGCTGCTCTGACCAGCTCGATTCCGGAGCATGAGGGCTCTGAGCGCAACTGGGACTACCGCTATTGCTGGCTGCGCGATGCCTACTTTACAGTCACGGCCCTGAACCGGCTGTCCGCTGTGGGCACGCTGGAGCGCTATCTCGCATATCTGCGCAATACCGTTGCCCACACCAGGGGCGGACATATCCAGCCAGTTTACGGCATCGCCCTTGAGGAAGACCTCACCGAGGAAATTCCCGGCCACCTGCCCGGCTATCGTGGCCATGGACCTGTCCGGTTTGGCAACCAGGCGGCCGAGCACGTCCAGCATGATGTCTATGGCCATGTCATCCTCGGCGCGGCCCAGGCCTTTTTCGATGAAAGGCTGATGGCCAAGGCCGGGCCGCTGGAATTCGGACATTTCGAACAGGTCGGTGAGCGGGCTTACCTTCTCTACAACACGCCTGATGCCGGAATCTGGGAGTATCGCGGCCGGGAAGATATCCACACATCATCGGCCATCATGTGCTGGGCGGCCTGCGACCGGCTGGCCCGCATCGCCGGCGAGCTGGACCTGGAAGAGCGTGCTGTCCATTGGGCGAGCCGGGCCAAGGAAATGCAAGCCGTCATTCTGGACGCGGCCTGGAACGAAAACCGCCGGGCCTTCACCGGAGCCTTCGGCGGTGAGGCGCTGGACGCCTCCGTCCTGCTCATGGCTGAAATCGGCTTTATCGACCCGATGGATCCCCGCTACGTCGCTACCGTGGAGCGTGTGGACGAGGAGCTGCGCGAGGGCAACCATGTCTATCGCTACCGCATCGAGGACGATTTCGGCGCGCCGAAAACGGCCTTCACCGCCTGCACCTTCTGGCACATTGATGCCCTGGCCCGGATCGGGCGGAAGGAGGAGGCCCGCGCCATGTTCGAGGATGTGCTGGCCCATCGCACCGGGCTTGGCCTGTTGTCAGAAGATGTGGACACGAGCACTGGCGAGCTCTGGGGCAACTTCCCTCAGACTTATTCCATGGTCGGTATTATCCACGCCGCCTATCGTCTCAGCCATCGCTGGGACGAATGGGTCTAGAGGCTGGCAATATCAGCGCTCTTGGACGCGAAAAGAGACACCAGAAAAAAAGGGGCGGCCCAGCCGGGCCGCTCCTGCATTTCTCCACCGCGTTTGAGCCGACTAGAATTCCTTGCAAACGGCGTGGATCAACCGAGCGACAACCGAGTCCTCGGCGGGATCATCATAATTGATACAGGGATCGACATTGACCGGGCTGATGAACGAGGACTGGTCGCCAAGGCACGGTTCTTAACGCGGCGGCGCCAGGAATAGCGAGCCGGCAGGTTGAGCGACAATTCTTCGGCGAATGTTGGGTTCGCCAGAATTGGAACTTCCATCTCACACAACACTTGAAGAACCCAACCGCCCCTCATTGAGGACTATCTCGCCTCTGACAAGTGTAACAACATCATCCCGGAATAAAGGCATGATCAATCTGGCCTGTTCCGGAAAAGGCGCTGGCGTCTGGCGGCCTGAAGGGCTTCACACGCGTGCGGCTGGAGACTGCTTTGCTTTCGACTGACAGCGCCGCCACTTTTAATTTGGGACGGCCCGTTTCATTGATATTCGACAAAAGAAAAAAGGACAAATGCTGGAGGAACGCAGCCGGGTTTAGGGCTTGTTAATCGAATGGGCGAATTTTCGGGCATGTCCACTGATACCCAGAGGTGATCAAATGATCCGCGCTGCCCTTTTTGCACTTTCCATGACCACTGCCCTTGTGGCCCCGGCCTATGCGTCGGGTCTGACGGCTCAACAGAATGTCCTTAAGATCGTCGAGACCACCGACGAGTCCGGCGATACTGTGAAAGCGCTGGTGCCGGCTGACAAGGTCGCGCCCGGCGACACGGTTGTCTACTCCCTCAAATATGCAAACAACGCTGAAGAGCCCGCCGCAAATGTCAAGCTGACCATGCCGGTCCCCGGCGAGGTCAGCTATATGGAGAATTCCGCCACCACTGACGGCGTAGCAGTGTCCTTCTCTGTGGACGAGGCTTCAAATTTCTCCAGTCGCGGAGACCTGACCGTCAGCGTTGACGGCGAGCCGCGCGAAGCCCTTTCGGGTGACATCACCCATATCCGCTGGGTGTTCGAAGAGCCGATCGCTGCGGGCGCAACCGGTGAGGTCAGCTTCCGGGCCGTTCTGGACTAGTTCCGAAACGGCGTTCGACCTTATCGCCAATGCTTGGAAACGGCCGGATTCAACATCCGGCCTTAACCCATTAAAAGGAAAGTTCGTTCATATGAATACTCGTTCATTGGAGTATCCCAAGCTTCACAAATGAAGCGTTGTTTTCGTTTTCTTCTTTTAGTCTGAAATTAAGAATTATCGTCGATTCTCTCCCTCGTCTAACGGAGAGAGGCGAGCCCAAATGAAACTGCTCGATAATATTTCAAGACTCGCCCTGGTGGCGAGCGCAACCGCCCTGATGGCAGGTGCCGCCCATGCCGGCGGAACTGACGCGGGCACCTCGGTGGAGAACACCTTCACCCTGGACTATGAAGTGGATGGAACGCCCCAGGGGACGATCACGAACGATCCGACCTATACGGGCGGGGCTGGCGACCCTTCGCCGATCATCGACCCTGCCGGGCCGACGGACTTCACCGTCGACCGCCTGATCGACCTGACCGTCACGGCCACCAATTCGGGCCTTCTGGTCCCGCCGAATGCCGACGATCGCATCCTGGAATTCACGCTGACCAATACGGGCAACGATAATCAGGCCTATTCGTTCAGCATTGATGACGTAGCCGGCGATGATTTTGATGCGACAGGCCTTGAAATCACCTATTCGCGCGGCGCGGTCGACCTGAACAATGATGGCGACACGTCTGACACCTGTGAAGCGGCGATCACCGATGCGGCGCTGACCGTCACGACAGTCGGTGCTGCAGCCGGTTCGGCTGACGTAACCTGCGATATCCCGAAAGACGGCACCGCCACGATCAACATTTCCGGTGACATTCCGGACTCGCTCCTGGAAGGCGATGTCGATGACCTGATCCTTGTGGCCGAAACGCGTGACCCGACAATCTGGGCCACCGAGGGCACCCCGGCGACGCCGGCAGCTGTGACCGCTGAGGATGGTGACGGCACCAACACGATTGATGGTGTGGCCGAGAATGTCTTCGCCGACGATTCCGGCTCGTCTTCTGAAGTGGCCAATGACGGCCTGCATTCGGCACCGTCGAGCTATGTGATCTCCTCGCCGGACCTGACGGCCGCGAAAGATGTCTGGGTACTGGCGACGGCCTCGGACGCGGGCTCCTGTGCGGCTGAAACCGTTCCCGGCACCGAACCGACGGACCAGTACTCCTCGCCGACGGCCTGTGTGCTCTACACAATCACCACGACCAATACCGGTGAAGTCTCAGGCTCGGATGCCGACGGTATCGATATCGTCGATGTTCTTCCCGAGGACGTGGCGTTCGTGAAGGCCGAAACCAGTGGCTTCGATTCGGCGCCGACGCTGACCTACAAGAAAGCCGACGGCACGACCGACTGCGATGGCGCTGATGGAGAGACCTGCACAGTGACTGTCACTGGGGCGGCGCTGTCTGCCACGGCAGGCGCGACCGACTCCGTGGCTTATCTGCGCATCTGGGCCCTGGTCCGCTAAGCTTTCCGCCCCCCTTTTCAGGCGGGTCAGTCAGACCTTTCGGAGCCCCCGCGAATTCCAGTCGTGGGGGCTCTGCTTATCCGGAAACAGACAAAATCTAACAGTTCGTCTTGAGCTGGAATTAACCAGTCTTTGCTACGGTCCGGAGACAAGAGGCAGTGTAGAGCAAGTGCTGCCAAAATAAAAAGGTGAGAAGCGCCAATATAGGCGACCACCGAAGATAGTGATGGTTGGGTATGATGACTTTCCTCAGGAAGTCAGCCGAGGTAGTGTGCGCGCTCCTGTGTGGCCTTGCAGCGGTGACGCTGCCGGCGCAGGCGACGCCGCCGCTTGGCGAGACAATTTCAAATGTCGCGCAGGTCACCTATGACCATTCAAGCGGCCCGCTGACGGTGGACACAAATCCCGCCGATTTCGTGGTTGTGGCCCGGCCCACACCGTCCACGATCGAGTTCTTTCGCTATTCTCCGAATGCGCCGGACCATTTCACGACACGTATCAATGGTGCCGACTACAGCCCGAGCGGAGAGATCGAGGGTGCCCGGTTTGTGCCGATCGGCCCGCCGGTGACGAGTGGCGGCGCCGAGCTGGACTTTTCCGGGGATGTTCCGCTGATCCCTGCCGAGACGTATTTTTCTGGCGAACTGATGATCGTCCGCGTCATTGATAAAGGCCAGAATGGCGATCCCGGACGGATCGAGACGCTGGTCACCACGATCACCAGTGATGCCGGCGACACCATTACCGTGCGCCTGTATGAAAGCACTGCCGACAGCGGCGAATTCTATGGCTATGTGCCCAGCACGCCCGAGCCTTCCGCCGCCAATGACCCTGTTCTGACGGCACCGAAGGACAGCGAACTGACTGCGAGATATGTGGATGTGTTCGACGCGACCGAAGTGTCGGTGGATACTGCTCTTGTGGATCCTTTCGGGCGCCTGTTCGACTCGCTGACGGGCGAGCTGATTGATGGCGCCGAAGTGACCATTGTCGAGGCGGCGACGGGCGAGCCCGCTGATGTGTTCGGCATCGACGGCTTCTCGACATATCCCTCCACCCTCATAACCGGCGGGTCGGTGAGCGATGAGAGCGGCCTGATCTATGATCTTGAACCTGGCGAGTTCCTGTTCCCGCTTATGGCGCCGGGCGACTACCGGCTCGAAATCACACCGCCTGACGGATATGTGTTTCCGTCCGGCTTCCCGGCCAGCCAGTTTGAAAACCTGGCCAATGCACCCTTCGAGATTATTGAAGGCTCCTATGGCAGCAGCTTCTCGGTCCTGGCCAGTGGTCCGCTGAATTTCGACGTGCCGCTGGATACGACGCGTGGCCTGACCGTGACCAAGCGCGCCGGCCAGCAGAACGCGGCTATCGGCGATTTCGTCTCATACGCCGTCACTGCGGAGAACCGGTCGGACACGACGCTGCCGATGATCATCCGCGACGAGCTTCCCCGTGGCCTTCGTTACCAGTCGGGGTCGGCCATGGTTGAGGGCACCGGGATCGACGCGCCCGAGATCGCCGACAATGGCCGCACCCTTATGTTCGATGCCGGCCTGATAGCGCCAGGCACCACACGCACGCTGACTTATGTCGCGGCCGTTGGTGCAGGTGCGCCGACGGGCGCGGCCATCAACAGTGCGGCAGCGGTCAATCCGCTCGGCCGTGTGCTGTCCAATATCGCCGAGGCGCCGATCGAAATCCGCGAGGATTTCCTTCGCTCGGAGCTGACAATCGTCGGCCGGGTGACGGAGGATGCCTGCGATATCGATGAGAATTGGGCGCGCGATATCGAGGATGGCGCAGGCGTCGCCGGTGTGCGGCTCTATCTCGAAACCGGCGAATATGTTGTGACCGATGAGGATGGCCTGTTCCACTTCGAAGGTGTCGAGGCACGCACGCATGTCATCCAGCTGGACCGCGCGACCCTGCCGAAAGGCCTTGAGCCGGTCGTGTGTGAGGAAAACACCCGTTATGCCGGTTCAGCCTATTCGAAATTCGTCGACGCGCAGGGCGGGACCGTCTGGCGGGCCAATTTCTACCTGACCCGCACCGAAAATGAAGAGGCTGAAGCCGAAGCCGAATTCATCGATGATACGACCGAGTACAAGCAATATGACCAGGCTTGGCTCGACGCTCAGTCGCCAGAAGCCGAATGGGTCTACCCGGATACAAGCCGCACGCCCTCGCACCAGAGTGTCAATATCGGCATCAAGGCGCCCTTCCGCGCAAGTGTGTCGCTGGCGCTGAATGGAAGACCGGTGCCCGCGACCAATGTCCAGTCCCGCATGACCTCTGGCGAGCGGACAGTCGAACTTCATCGCTGGCGCGGTGTCGATATCAGTCGCGGCGAGAACAAGGTCGTGGCGACCATCCGGCGCGCCGACGGAACGCTCACCACGCTGGAACGGAGCATCTGGTTCATCGACGAGGCCCAGAGAGCCCGTCTGGTCGATGATCAGTCAGTGCTTGTCGCTGACGGGCGCACAAAACCTGTCGTTGCCGTTCGTCTCGAAGATGCCCGGGGCCATGCCGTGCATGCGGGACGGGTCGTCGATGTCGATGTGGCCGATCCCTATCGCCTGCTCGCCGATGCGCGCCGCGAAGAACGCAACCCTGTGGCGACGAATACGATCGAGGTCACCGGCGTGCATGTCGATCCCGATGGCATCGCACGGGTCGAGCTTGAGCCGACCCTCGTGACCGGCAGGGTTCGTGTGCGTGTGCCCCTGAAGGATGGGCGCCATGAGGAGGTGACGGCCTATCTGCGCCCGGAAAAGCGAGACTGGATCATGGTCGGCCTGGCCGAGGGCGAATGGGGCCTTGAGGACATCGACGGTCCCGGCGCTTTCAGCGCGCAGGAGAGCATGACCGATGGCCGGCTGGCCTTCTTCGCCAAGGGCATGATCCGGGGCGACTGGCTGCTGACCCTTGCTGTCGATACGGCCAAGCGCCGCGGCAGCGAGGATGACGCCCTGTTCGAGCGGATCAATCCGAATGCCTATTACACGCTCTATGGCGACCGGACCTGGCAGAATCATGACGCTGAAAGCCGATATCCTGTCTATGTGAAGCTGGAGAAAGACACCGCACAGATCCTGTTTGGCGATTTCAACACCGATATGAGCGACACCGAGCTTGGGCGCTATAATCGCCGGCTTTCCGGCCTGCGCGGCGTGTTTGAAGGCGAGAATGTCTCTGCGACGGGCTTTGCCGCTGAAACCAATCAGGGTTTCGTCAAGGATGAGTTCGCTGCTGATGGCACCTCCGGTCCCTACAGGCTGAGTGTGTCGCCGATCGTTCGAAATTCCGAAATCATCACCATCGAGACGCGCGACCGACTGCGCCCAGATGAAGTGATCAATGTGCGTACGCTCACCCGCTATGTCGATTATGAGATCGACTTCAACAGTGGCGAACTTGTGTTCCGGGCGCCGATCAATGCCACGGACATGCAGTTCAATGACAATGTCATTGTTGCAGACTACGAGACGTTCAGCGACACCGAACGCAACACCACCTATGGTGGACGCGTCGCGCTGCGCAGTGATGACCGGCGGCTGGAGGCCGGGCTCAGCCATATCCACGAAGAAGGCAGCGCCAGTCAGCCCGGTTCGCAGTCAGAGATCACGACGCTCGATGCCACAGCGCGCCTGACCGAGAATACTGAAGTTCGCGCCGAAATCGCGCATTCGCAGCGCAAGCCGGGGCTTGATGGCGAGGCCAGCCAGTCGGCCGATGCCTATCTTGTCGAGGCGATCCACCAGGGCGAGGCGATTTCGGTGTCCGGCTATGTCCGCGAAGAGCAGGCAGGATTTGGCGTCGGCCAGACCGGCTCGAACACAAATGGAATCCGTCGCTATGGCGTGCAGGGCAGCGCACTCGTGGCCGAGAGCAACAATATGGAGACAGGTGAGCGCGCCACGCGCACACTGAACGCCCAGGCCTATCGCGAAGAGGCGCTCGGGCGCGATGAGGTTCGCAGCGTCGGTGAACTCGGTTTCCAGCACAGCGGTCAGCTGCTGACGCTCGGCGCTGGTCTCCGCGCGGTCGATGAGGCGCTCGAATCCGGCCCGCGTGAGTCATTGCAGGCGACAGCGAATGTCTCGCGGGCCTTTCCGGAGCTGGGCCTGACCGTCACGGCGGCTCATGAACAGCCGCTTGGCAGTGAAAATGCCAATGAAGCCAGCCTGTTCCCCCGCCGGACTATTCTGGGCGCCGACAAATTGCTCACCCAGCGCGCCACCCTGAACCTGCGCCATGAGATTATCGATGGCGACAGTGCTTCAGGTAAGAATACGATTGCCGGCATTACTTATGTGCCGTGGTCTGGCGGACGCATCACCACCGCAGTGAATGACATCACCCAGGATTCTGCGCGGCGGCTCTCGGCGACGGTGGGTGTCGATCAGACCTTCCAGATCGATGAGCGCTGGAGCGCCAGTCTCGGCATGGCTGACCGGTCCCAGATTGATGGCGGTGAGGCTCCCTGCGATCCGCTGGCCGATGATGCGGTCTCTCCGCTGGCTGAAGGTGAGCGCAGCAACCTGACACTGGATGAAAGCTTCAGCTCCGCTTATGCCGGGCTTGGCTATCGCGACCTTGTCTCGACAGGCTCGCTGCGCGGGGAGTATCGCGAAACGCCGGACTCCCAGCGCTGGGCGGTGATCCTTGGCGGCGCACGTGAAGCCTCCGAAACGCTCTCCTTTGCCGGCACGGTACGCTATCAAAGCGAGACATCAGAGTTTGGCGGCCAGCGCCGGGCCATCGACACGCGGTTTGGCACGGCCTGGCGCCCACGCGGGGAAGGCCCTGTCGTGTTCAACCGTCTCGACTTCAAACAGGAAGAAGTGCTTGGAGATTTCTCGACCTGGAAACTGGTCAACAATCTCGGCGTCAACACGATGCTGTCGGATGCGACACAGATGTCCATCTATAACGGTGTCAAATTCACGCAGACCAATCTCGCCGCCGCCGATGTCGAGGGCTGGGCCTATCTTCTTGGTGGCGAATTGCGCCATGATATCACAGAGCGGATCGATGCCGGCCTGCATGGTTCGATGATGCAAACCACGGCCACCGGGACGACGCAATGGTCGGCGGGTCCGAGCATCGGCATCTCCCCGAAGGACAATGTCTGGGCCTCGGTGGGCTATAATTTCATTGGCTTCCGCGACGAGGATTTCCAGGCGGCGGAATACACGCGCCACGGGCTCTATCTTAAGCTCCGATTCAAGTTCGATGAGGCAAGTATGGACTGGATGCTCAACAAGATATCCCCGAAGGCCCGCTGATGGGATGCTGAACATCATGGTCCGATCCATAGCGAGACCTTTAGCGCTGGGTGCGATTGCCTGGACTGTGATCGCCACGCAGGCGGCTGGTCAGGCGACGATCGACGATCCCGATGCCTCTGCCGCTGCTCTCGCCGCGCGCCTCGAAGGGCCGGGCGTGACCATCACCAACCCGTCAATCCCGTCCGTCAACGGCTCGGACACCCCACAACAATATGGACTGTTCTCCAACGGAAATCTCGGCGCCTCGCTGGCGATCGATGAAGGGATCGTCCTGACCACCGGGACCGTGGCGGACGCGCTGGGCTCAAACGATAGTGCCAATTCCAGTCTTGGCGGAACGACGACCTATCTGGACAGCGATATTGCCGGGATCGATACGTTAGCGCAGTACAATGCGGCGATCCTGACATTCGATGTCACGCTGGACAGCTATGCGACAGGTTTCGAGATCGATTACCAGTTCGGATCGGAAGAATATCCCGACTATGTCGGATCGCGGTTCAATGACGTGTTCGCCTTCTTCGTTTCAGGCCCCGGCGTCAGCGGCACGGAGAATATCGCCCAGGCGCCGCTCGGCGGGAATGTAAGCATCAACAATATCAATATCGGCACGGTCGGTTGCGCCGATGACGGCACGCCGCAGGACCTCAGCCAGTCGGCCTTCTACCAGAACAATGGCCATGTCACGTCACTGCCCGGCACCTGCCAGACCGGGACGGCATTGCCCGGGCCTTTTCCGGTCACCACCGAGTTTAACGGCCTCACCACCAAACTCACGGCGAGCCGTGCCGGCCTGGGCGCAAATGCAACCTATCAGGTGAAGTTTGCACTGGCCGACGTGGCGGACCAGCAATGGGACTCCGGCGTCTTCATTGAAATGATCAGCGCGATCTATGATGTCGATCATGCCGACGCGCCGGCCAGCTATGGCGAGCCGACCCATTCCATCAGCAATCCACTGACCCTTGGGCCAGGCGTGACCGGCGAGACCGCAGGTTATGACGATGCCAATGCCGCAGGCGACGCCGATGACGGCGTCACCTTCCCGACGCTGGTTCAGGGCCAGGGCGCGACGATCAGTGTGGATGTCACGCAGATGAGCGGCAATTCGGGCTATCTGCAGGCTTTCATCGACTGGAATGGCGATGGGGATTTCGCCGATGCGGGTGAGCAGGTGGCGAGTGATCTGCAAAGCGCGAGCGCAGGCACCAGCACGATCAGCGTGCCGGTCACCGTCCCCGCCAATGCCACCACGAGCCAGACTTTCGCCCGCTTCCGCTGGTCCACCACGAGCGGCCTCGACAGCACCACTGCCGCCAGCGACGGCGAGGTCGAGGATTACGCACTGACGATCCTCGCCCCGCCCCTGCTGGACCTGAACTCAACGGCCACGCCCGGCGACACCGATGTGGATACCTCGCTTGCCTATACCGAGGGCGATGGCGTCCAGACCGTCATGCCGAGTGGCGACATCAACGCCCGGGGCGAGAATGACATTGTCGATCTCACCATCGATATCCAGGACGTGTTCGATGGCGATGAGGAGATTGTCACCATTGGCGGGGAGAGCTTCCCGCTCGGCACCGACCGGTCGGTGAACATCACCTTTGCCGGACAGGCCTTCACTCTCGACTACAATGCTTCGACTCTTGTGCTGAGCGTCACCAGCGACGGCGCAGGCCCGGAAATGGACGAGGCCGCCCTCGACGCCCTGCTCCAGTCCATGACCTATGAGCATGTTGGCGGGAATCCCACCGACGGCGACCGGGACTATGACATCACCATCACCGATGCCGACGGCCTGACTGACTTCGCTTTGGCGGCGATCACGGTGGCGTCGGTCAATGATCCGCCCGCGCTCGATTTCGACGCCGATGATTCCTCCGGCACGACGGGTGCCGACTACGCCACGAGCTTTGCGGCGGGCGACGCCCCTGTCGCGATGACCGACACTGATGTCTCCGTCACCGACGCCGATGACACAGCAATGGCAGACGGCAGTTCGGTGACGCTCAGCGGCTTTGTCGATGCGGGCAATGAGATCGTCACCATTGGCGGGGCGGCCTTCACGATCGGTACGGCGAATGTGCCCAATGTGACGGTCGGCAACACCACGTTCAACATCGATAGCGATGGTGGCGATTTTCAGATCGGTATTGTTGCAGGCACCGGTGAGATCGCCGACTGGGCGGCCTTGTTCGCAGGCATGACCTATGAGCACACCTCGGCCACGCCGACACCCGGCGACCGTGTGCTCAGTTTCAATGTCACAGACCCCAATGGCGGTGTTTCGAATGTTGCCACAAGCACGGTTACTGTCATGGCCACGCCGATCGACCTGGCGCTGAATTTTGACGCGCTTTCCGGCACGCCGACCATCGGCTTTCCCGAAACAATTGTTCTGAACCTGGTCAATGAAGGCGCAATCGTTGCGACCGGCGTCAGCGTATCCCTGCCGCTGCCGGCCGGATGGAGTTATGTCACCGACGATACCGGCGGCAATTACGATCCGGCGACCGGACTTTGGGCTGCAGGTGTGATGAATCCCGGGGTTACCGAAACGGTGGAGTTCACTTTCGTGCCGCTCGCAGCGGGCCCTTATGATCTCACCGCAGAAGTCTCCGCCGCAAACGAGACCGACAGCGATTCCACCCCCGGTAATGGTGTGACCGGCGAGGATGATCAGGCCGAGATGTCTCCGACACCGCAAATGGGTCCGGGCACAAGCATCCCCGCACAAAGCTGCTCTACATTCGCGACTCTTGACTGGGACAGCGAGAGCTGGGCGCCCGGCACCCGTTCGGGAAGCTTCAGCTTTTCCGGTATCTCCGTGGATGTGGATATCACCGATCCGCAGGATGCTCTGGATGACACGCCCAATGGACCCATGCCTGTGGGCGCCCCCTTCTATCAGGGCGGGCTTGGAAGCATTGAATCGACGCTCATCTATGAAGCTGACGATGCCGATCTCGCCAATGGTGACGTGACGACTGAGATCAGTTTCGGACAGGCTGTGTCCGATGTCCGCCTGTCCCTGTTCGATGTCGATGCTTCTACACTGGGGCCGAGGCTTGAACAGGTGAGCGTGCGCGGTTTCAACGGAGCAACGTCGGTTTCTCCTGTCCTCGATGGCGGTTCGGCGATCAGCATTTCCGGGGCTGTCGCTATTGGCGTCGAGACAGCTGACGCGACCGGAGCTGATTCCGGAGACGGCACGCTGTACATCGCCTTCACATCACCAGTTGACCGTATCGAATTCGATTATGGTCACGGGATGGGAACCGACAGGGCGGCCAATCCCGGCAATCCGGGCTTCTCGCTGCACGATGTCAGCTTCTGTGCCGGCTCGGCTGAATTGTCGGCCAACAAGACGATCGCGGTGTTTGACGGAGCGGGAGTCGGCGATATCTATGCCTTGCCCGGTGAGGATGTGATCTACACGATCAATGTCGCCAATACCGGCACCGGGCCGACCGATCTCGACAGCGTTGTCCTGATCGACCGGATGCCGCCACAGGTCGAGTTCTTCACCGGCGACATCGATACCGGCGGGGCGAACAGTTATCCGGGAAGCGATCCGGTCGGGTTCATAGACAATGGTTCGGGCCTGAGTTTTACCTATGCCACCGATGTCGGGTTTTCCGATCAGGGGACGCGGCCGGCGGATTTCGCCAGCTGCACCTATGAGCCGACGGGGGCCTATGACCCGAATGTGACTTTTATCTGTTTCAATCCGAAGGGAACGATGCCGGCCGGCGATCCTGACCCCGGCTTCTCCATCGCCTTCCGCGCGCGGATCCGATAGACGGAACGAAGGCGCAATCTCGCCGTCCGCCTCAATCTGACCTCAGCGCATAGCCTGCGGAGCGCACTGTCCGGATCGGATCCTCGCCGCCCACCTTTTTGAGTGCCTTGCGCAGGCGGCCGACATGCACATCCACCGTTCGCGCTTCGACATAGACATCCGAGCCCCAGACACTGTCGAGCAATTGCTCACGAGAGAACACGCGGCCGGGATGCTGCATGAAATATTCCAGCAGGCGGAATTCGGTCGGACCAAGATGGATATCCTCGCCAAGCCGCTCGACGGTGTGGCCCGTGCGGTCGATTGTGATGTCACCCACTGTGAGACGGTCTTCGACAAGACCTGGCCGAATGCGCCGCATCACCGCGCGAAGACGCGCCATCAGTTCGGTGGTCGAAAACGGCTTGGTGACATAGTCATCCGCTCCAGTGTCGAGTCCACGAATCCGGTCGGGTTCTTCCGAACGTGCCGTCAGCATGATGATCGGCATATTGGCGGTTTCCATCCGCGCCCGCACCCGCCGACACACTTCGATGCCGGGAACTTTCGGAAGCATCCAGTCGAGAAGCAGCATGTCCGGGGCGCGCTCCTCGATCATCATCATGGCTTCCTCGCCATCCCTGGCGACGCCGGCCTCATAATCCTCCCGGTCAAGATTGTATTTCAGGAGCTCAACGAGCGCGTCGTCGTCTTCAGCTATCAGGATATACGGTTTCATATGCGCCATACCGGTTCGCGAGGACATTCAGTCCCCCAGCCAATGTCAGTTGCCCAGCAGCGGCGCTTTCGGACGCTCGCTGGACGCCAGATAGCTCCCCGTTACCTGATAATAGACGATCTCTGCAATATTGGTGCAGTGGTCTCCCACCCTTTCGAGATTCTTGGCCACGAACATGAGGTGGGCGCCCGCGCTGATCATGCGCGGATCCTCCATCATGTAGGTCAGCACCTCGCGAAACAGCGAGTTATAATGCTGGTCGATATCCTCATCGCCGTTCCAGACGCGCAGGGCGACATCGGCATTCGCCTCGGAATAGGAATCGAGCACATCATGAAGCTGGACGCTGACCGCCTGGCCCATTCTTTCAATGCCCTTCAGTGCCCCGACATCATATCCTGAAACTTCGCGGGCGCGCTTGGCGATATTCTTTGAAAGGTCCCCGACGCGCTCAAGCTCGGAAGAGACTTTCAGCGCCGCCACAACCGCGCGCAGGTCGGACGCCATGGGCTGCCTGAGCGCGAGCAGCCGGACGATCCGCCGCTCGATATCGGCCTCCATGTCATCAACCAGCCCGTCACGCTCGATTGTGGCATCTCCCAGTTCGATATCACCCGAGGTGAGCGCGCGGCAGGAATCGGAGATCATCGATTCGGCAATGCCGCCCATCCGCAGGATATCCGCTGAAAGGTGTTCCAGTTCTTCGGAAAAGGCAGAAACGATATGGTCTGACATGCTGCCAAGTCTAACCGAAACGGCCGGTGATGTAATCCTGGGTGCGCTTGTCCTGTGGATTGGTAAAAATGTCCTCGGTATCGCCATACTCGACAAGTTTGCCGAGATGGAAGAAGGCGGTCTTTTGTGACACGCGCGCGGCCTGCTGCATGGAATGGGTCACGATGACAATACAGAAGCGCTGGCGCAATTCGTCGATCAGTTCCTCGATCTTGGCTGTGGCGATCGGGTCGAGCGCCGAGCAGGGCTCGTCCATCAGGATCACTTCCGGATGGACGGCGATAGCGCGCGCGATGCACAGGCGCTGTTGCTGGCCGCCGGACAGGCCCGTGCCCGGCTGGTCGAGCCGGTCCTTGACCTCTTCCCAGAGCCCGGCCTTGACCAGGCTGTCCTCGACAACCTCGTCAAGCTCGCTGCGCGATCCTGTGAGCCCGTGAATGCGTGGCCCGTATGCGATATTGTCAAAGATCGATTTCGGGAAGGGGTTGGGCTTCTGAAACACCATGCCGACACGTGAGCGCAGGAGGACCGGGTCGATCTTCGCGCTGTTGACGTCTTCGCCGTCCATGAAGATCTGGCCGCTCACCCGCGCGATGTCGATTGTGTCATTCATCCGGTTGATGCAGCGCAGAAAGGTTGACTTGCCACAGCCCGACGGGCCGATAAAGGCTGTGACCGCGCGGGCCGGAATGTCCATAGAGATGTCGAAAATCGCCTGTTTGTCGCCGTAGAACACGTCGATGTTGCGGCAATCCACTTTCGTCTCGTTTCCCGATACGGAGCCGGCCCGGCTCATCGCCTCACGATCAGTTCTCATCATGCCCGTCATTCCTACCATCTCCGCTCAAACCGCCGCCTCAGGAAGACGGCGACAGCATTCATCATGACCATGAACAGCAGGAGCACCACAATGGCGGCTGCCGTGTTCGGTTCCCAGGCTCGTTCGGCACCCGTTGACCATTTGTAGATCAAGACGGGTAGTGCCGTCGACTCATCGGTCGGGCTGGCAGGCACTTCCGCGACAAAGGCGACCATGCCGATCAGTAGTAGCGGGGCCGTTTCGCCAAGGGCGCGCGCCATGCCGATGATCGAGCCGGTCAGGATGCCGGGGGCCGCCAGCGGCAGGACATGGTGGAAGACCGATTGTGTCTGCGAGGCGCCCACACCCAGTGCAGCCGAGCGCACCGATGGCGGAACCGCGCGAAGTGCCGCGCGCGAGGCGATGATCACGGTCGGCAGCGTCAGAAGGCCGAGGACGAGGCCGCCGACCAGCGGGGCTGATCGCGGCAGGCCAAGAAGGTTCAGGAACACTGCTGCGCCCAGGAGGCCGAACACGATGGACGGCACCGCAGCAAGATTGTTGATATTCACCTCGATCATGTCGGTGACGCGGTTCTTCGGGGCGTATTCCTCCAGGTAGATCGCGGCAGCGATGCCGACGGGCACGGCCAGCGCGGCTGTAATCATCATTGTGAAAAGCGATCCGACAATCGCGGCGACCACACCGGCGATCTCGGGATAGGTGCTGTCGGCATTGGTCAGCAGGGCCCAGTTGATACCCTGATCAATGCGTCCCTTCTCCTTGAGGGCAAGCGTCCAGGCGATCTGACGGTCGGTCACATTGCGCTCTGCCTCCAGCGTCTCGATCAGTCGGATCCGCGTTGTTTCCCCTTCGAAATCAGCGATGCTTCCCGTTAACAATGGGCCGCTGACGCTTGCATCGGTGACGGTTTCGGCTCGCATCACGGTCGTGCCCGCCCGCACCAGAACCGAGCGCTCATCTGTTCCTTCTTCGGGCGCTGTTTCCGCGCGGCTTGCGGCGAGCTCGACAAAATCACCCATCAGTCGGATTTCGGTATCGCCGATCCGCTCGACTCCGGTCACCGGTCCACTGCGCAGGCGGACTTCATCGGAGACGGCGCCTTCAAGATACAGATCGAGATCGTCGGACAGGGCCGCACGATAGGTCACCGTTTCGCCAATTCGTTCCGGATGGCGGGCTGTGGCGCGAGCCATGGGCAGGACAGCGAGGCGGGTGACAAGGCCATTGAGCTGGTTTGTGAGTGTTTTGGACCCGTCCGCTTCGGGGAATGTCCTGGCAAGATCGTCGCGCACCAGCTTGTAGAAGCCGAACACATTCTCCTCTATCGAGCCGCGTGCAGCGACGCCTTCAGGCGCCACCGTTTCCTCATCAAGCACCAGCTCGAAAGAAATCTTGTGGTGGCTGAATGCCGAAATTGCCTGGCTGCCGATCGAGACGACCAGCAGGACAAGAAACGCCATGGCAATGCCGATGGCGATCAGACCATAGGCGCGAAACCGCTGCTCGGCACGATGACGGCGTCTGAGACGTGCAAGGGCCGCCTCGTCGGTAAAACTCGCTGGTTTCAGCTTTGCCTCGGTCTCAGTCATACTTTTCCCGATATTTCCGGACCACGCGCAGCGCGATCAGGTTGAAGATCAGCGTCATCACGAAGAGGACGAAGCCCAGCGCAAAGGCTGACAGGGTCTTTGGGCTGTCAAACTCACTGTCCCCGGTCAGGAGCGCGACGATCTGAACAGTGATCGTTGTGATCTCGGCGGTTGGGTCAGCTGTGATCTGCGGGCGCAGGCCTGCGGCCATCACCACAATCATCGTTTCGCCAATGGCGCGCGAAACAGCCAGCAGGAGCGCGGCGATCACGCCCGGCAGTGCGGCCGGCATGATGACCTGTTTGACCGTCTCCGATCGTGTTGCGCCCATTGCATAGGCGCCGTCGCGCAGGCTCTGGGGCACCGCATTGATCACATCGTCGGAAAGTGAAGACACAAAGGGAATGATCATCACACCCATGACAAGGCCGGCTGCCAGTGCATTGGTCGGTGAGGCGGCAAAGAACTCATCGGGGATAAATGGCAGCCCGTTCAGCCACAAAGCCGCGCCGCGCACGGCCGGCGCCATGACGAGAATGGCAAAGAAGCCATAGACGACGGTCGGAATGCCGGCGAGCACTTCGAGCAAGGGCTTGATCCAGCTTCGGGTGCGCCGGGAGGCGTATTCAGACAGGTAGATCGCTGCATACAGCCCGATGGGCGCGGCCACGCAGACCGCGATCAGTGAAATCAGGAAGGTGCCGAAGAATAGCGGAATTGCCCCGAAATCGGCATTGGTCTGCGCGTTCCATTCCAACCCGAACAAAAAGGAGAAAAACGGAATGCGCGCGAAGAAGCGCAGGCTCTCAAAGAACAGGGATACAATGATGCCGGCGGTTGTCGCGATGGCGAGGGCGGCGCAGGCGAACAGAAGCAGCCGCACCCAGCCTTCGACATTCTGGCGCGCACGGAAGTCCTCGCCGATACGCCGCCGGGCAAAGAAAAAGCCAAGCCCGCCCGCCAGTACGGCAAGTCCCACGGCCGAAAGTTTGACCATCCCGCTCAGTTCAGACAGCCGGCCGCTGACGGCCGCAAAGAGCGGATGCCCTTCCAGCCTGGCGGCGTCCAGGTGCGTGGCCTCTCTGGCCCGGTCTATATATTGCTGCAGTTCGACCGCGCTCTTGGCGTCAAAGCCGGATGGCAATTCGCCCACCAGGAAGAGCCGCACGATCTGTTCGCCGAATATCGCGTACAGGAGCAAGACGACCGCGGCGGGCAGGGCTGTCCAGATCGCGAGATAATAGCCGTGAAAATTGGGTTGTGAGTTGAGCCTTGCGCGACGCCCTTCTTGCAGCACGGTCGCGCGCGCGCGGCCGGCCAGAAACGCCATGCAGCCGATGGCAAAGATGACGACGAAAATCATCCAGCCGACGGGAAGGTGTCCGAAGGTTCCCAACATGAATTGCCCCATTGACCTCCCCCATCGTCTAGGCCGTCATGCTGACAGTTCTGTGACAAGTCTGAAATCGGATCGCAAGGCGTATGATGAGTCACATCAGCGCAACAGGTGCGGGCGGCGTAAAAAAGAGCGGCTCCCGGACAGGGAGCCGCTCCGTTCAGTCTGGCAACATGGCCCGACCGGCAGATTACATCATGCCGCCCATGCCACCCATGCCACCCATGCCGCCCATATCGGGCATACCGCCGCCATTGTCGTCTTTCGGCGCATCGGCGATAGCGGCTTCGGTTGTGATCATCAGGCCGGCGATGGACGCGGCATTCTGAAGCGCCGCGCGAACGACCTTGGCCGGGTCGATGATGCCCATCTCGATCAGGTCACCATATTCTTCGGTCTGGGCATTGAAGCCATAAGAGGCTTTTTTCTCTGCCAGGATCGAGCTGACGACCACGGAGCCTTCGATGCCGGCATTCTCGGCAATCTGGCGCACCGGGGCTTCGAGCGCCTTGCGCACGATGTCGATGCCGGCCTGCTCATCGTCATTGTCACCCTTGATCTTGAGCGACTGGACCGCGCGCAGCAGCGCCACGCCGCCACCGGCCACGATGCCTTCCTCAACGGCGGCGCGGGTCGCATTCAGCGCGTCATCGACGCGATCCTTGCGTTCCTTGACCTCGACTTCGGTGGCACCGCCAACCTTGATCACCGCAACACCGCCAGCGAGCTTGGCAAGGCGCTCCTGGAGCTTTTCCTTGTCATAGTCGGAGGTCGTGTCCTCGATCTGCTTGCGGATCTGGGTGACGCGGGCTTCGATGTCCTTCTTGTCGCCGGCACCGTCAACAATCGTGGTGTCGTCTTTGGTCAGACTCACGCGCTTGGCCGTGCCAAGCATGTCCATGGTGACATTTTCGAGCTTGATGCCGACATCTTCGGAGACGACCTGGCCGCCGGTGAGCGTGGCGATATCCTGCAGCATGGCCTTGCGACGGTCGCCGAAGCCCGGCGCCTTGACAGCCGCCACTTTTAGGCCACCGCGCAGCTTGTTCACTACCAGAGTGGCGAGCGCTTCACCATCGACATCTTCCGCAATGATCAGAAGCGGACGCTGGCTCTGCACGACCTGTTCGAGGATTGGCAGCATCGGCTGAAGCGAGGAGAGCTTTTTCTCATGGATGAGGATCATCGGATCAT
The DNA here is from genome assembly GCA_964415675.1 of uncultured Hyphomonadaceae bacterium. Classification (GTDB taxonomy): domain Bacteria; phylum Pseudomonadota; class Alphaproteobacteria; order Caulobacterales; family Hyphomonadaceae; genus UBA5336. The sequence continues at coordinate 58,797 of CAYQBG010000017.1, read as the reverse complement.
CCAGCTCGGTGATCATCTTGTCCGCATCGGTGATGAAATAGGGGCTCAGATAGCCGCGGTCGAACTGCATGCCCTCGACGACATCAAGCTCGGTTTCGAGCGACTTGGCCTCTTCGACCGTGATGACGCCCTCATTGCCGACCTTGTCCATGGCCTGGGCAATCATGTCGCCGATTGTGCGGTCGCCATTCGCCGAGATCGAGCCGACCTGCGAGATTTCCTCGCCCGTCGACACCTTCTTCGAGGATTTGGCGAGCGCCCCGACCACTTCAATGGCGGCCTTGTCGATGCCGCGCTTGAGGTCCATCGGGTTCATGCCTGCCGCAACCCGCTTCATGCCTTCCTTGATGATGGCATGGCCGAGCACCGTAGCGGTCGTTGTGCCGTCGCCGGCGACATCATTGGCCTTCGATGCCACTTCGCGCAGCATCTGGGCGCCCATATTCTCGAACTTGCCTTCAAGCTCGATTTCCTTTGCCACCGAGACGCCGTCTTTTGTGGAGCGGGGTGCGCCAAACGATTTCTCGATGACGACATTGCGGCCTTTCGGGCCGAGAGTGACGCGGACGGCGCGGGCGAGCGTGTCGATGCCGCGCATCATTTCGTCGCGTGCTTCGCTGCCAAAATGCACATGCTTTGCTGCCATTTCGGTATCCTTTTTGATTGGGTAAGTCTTGAAGGGTTCAGATCACAGTCTGCGGTGCCGGATTTCGTGCAGGTCTGGCCTGCAGCGGCACGCGGTTTCCATGATCAGTCGATGATCCCGAGGATGTCGCTTTCCTTCATGATCAGGAGCTCTTCACCATCAACGGTGACTTCCGAGCCCGACCACTTGCCGAACAGGACGGTGTCCCCGGCCTTCACTTCCAGTGCGACACGTTCATTATCGTCGCCAATGGCGCCATTGCCAACGGCGATCACTTCGCCCTGCTGAGGCTTTTCCTTCGCCGTGTCCGGGATGATGATCCCGCCGGCGGTCTTCTCGCTCTCCTCGATGCGGCGAACGAGCACCCGGTCATGGAGTGGACGGAATGCCATGAGTCCCTCTTTTCTTCGTTTAGAACTGATCCGATATCTCGTCTCACAGACGCGCCGGGGACCTGCTTGTTAGCACTCCCCGAATACGACTGCTAACGATGAGTGCGAGTTAGTCACGCGCCGTGCCAGCGTCAACAGGGCGCACCTGAAAATTTTGCGGCTGTCGCAGCATGCCGTCCGGGCGCCGGCTCCTATTTCAGCTGGTTTGCCGCGTCTGCGAGCCATGAAAGAGACCTCTGCGTCTCGTCCGACCCCATATCGCGCAGGGCCTGCAGGGCGATTTCGGCCAGCGACACTTCGGCTAGTGCGGACCGATATTGCATCTCGGCAGCAAGAAAGGCCGCATTGATCGGGCAGGGGCGGCTACAGGCTTCGCCCGACTGGGCGCAGGGGCCACGCTGGCGGATCTCGGTGCAGCGGAATGCCGGTGCCTGACCATCGACCGCCGCCATGATGTCCCACAGACTGATATCCGCAGGGGCCCGCGCCAGGCGATAACCGCCCGCCTTGCCACGATGGGAGACAACCAGGCCAGCCTTGCTGAGGGCCTGCATCTGCTTGGCCATATAGGCCGGGGGCAGGTCATAATAGGCCGCCAGCGCCTCTGATGGCAGGCCCTTGCCATCAGGCAGGCCGGCCAGAAGCGCGCCGGCATGAACAGCCCATTCGACGCCAGAACTCATTTTCATATTGCCGGCCTCCTTTTATTCGGATAAAAAAGATCGGAATAAAGCGGCGGGAAGGAGCCCGAAATGTCCTGGCGATTGGCACACAGGGGGCTGGCGCTCCTCATCGTCTTGTTCCTCATCCAGCATTTCGCCATTCATCTGGTGGCGGTCCTTGGCCCTGAGCAGCATATGGCGGCGCTTTCAGCGGTTCAGGGCGTTTACCGAAATGCGATCGTTGAGCCGATCCTGCTTGGCGCGCTGGCCTTGCAGGTCCTGATCGGGCTGCGCCTGAGTCTCGCGCGCTGGCGCCAGCCGGGCAAGGGCTTCTGGGGATGGGCGCAGATTTCAAGCGGCGTGTACATTGCGGTGTTTGTCGTGCTTCATTCGATTGCTGCCTTGTCGGCGCGCCATGTCTACGCGATCGACACGAATTTCTACTGGCCGGCGGGTACGCTGAATACTGCGCCGCTCTACTGGTTCTTCGCGCCCTATTACGTGCTCGCCGTCATGGCGGTGTTCACCCATCTCGCGGCTGCGCTGCGTTTTGGCTGGCCGGCCAGCCGATACGTCCGCACCCTGGCAGGCGCACTCGTGATGGCCGGCGCCGGTCTGGGCGTGCTGATCACCGCCGCTTTTGCGGGCGTTTTTTACGACATCTCGCTGCCGCCTGAATATGTCGAATATTATCAGGGCTATGTCGATCAGATCACCCCTTGATTTCTATCATATGGAGCGGTTCGGACTGGAATGGTCCCACTCGGCCAGCAGGGTCCGAAGCGCGGCGATAAAGGCCAGCGGCTGGTCGATCATGACATGGTGGCGGGCATGCGGGATCGAGATATAGGGCACCTGGTGGCCGAGAAGCTCCTGCATATAGTCGCCCACATCATCCTGCATGAGCGCGCTTTCTTCGCCGCGGAAAATGGCGATGCGGCAGCGCGTGGCGCGCAGCAATTCCGAGGAGTCCCGGCCCGCTTCGAAGCGTTGCCAGATGCGCGGGTCGAATTTCCAGGTCCAGCCCGGTCCGCCTTCATCCTCTGATGCCTTCTTCAGGCTCCAGCGCGCAATATAGTCCATGATGAAGTGATTCTCGCATTCCTGTGGCGGGGCCAGACGGAACCGCGCAAGCGCGGCGTCGAGATCAGGATAGACCTTGTTCTGGCGCACGCCGCGCGGCGGGCCGTCGCGGGGATGGTCGGGCGGGTTGACGGGGCTGTCGACAATGACCGTACCGGTCAGCTTCTCGCCATGGTCGGCGCCTGCCAGCATGGTGACGAAGCCGCCGAAACTGTGCGCGCAGATCACCGGCTTGATCGCATGTTCGAACATGCCGGCATCTTCGCAGACCGCGATTTCCTCAGCCGCGAATGTCTCCATGTCATAGGCTTGCCGGCGCTCGCTGTCGCCCATGCCGCAAAAGGTCATGGCCGCGATATTGTAGCGATCGGCAAAATAGGGCGCGATAAAGTCCCACCAATGGGCATGCGCTCCATTGCCATGCACGAGAAGCAGGCCGGGCGCATCGCGCGGACCCCAGCGCTGGTAACGCACTTTCGCGCCGCCCACTTCGACATGGTGAACTTCATAGGGCTGGGCCACCGCGCGCAGGAACCAGTCCGGCGCGGGTGGCCGCTCGCCATGATATTGTGCCAGCGGCCCGCCCTCGGAAGGCATCTCCGCAGGCTGGTCCTTGACCAGCCGGTCCTGTGTCTCGCTCATGAATACGAGTTTAGGCCCCTGCTGGCCAAGGCCGCAATCGGTGACGTCGGGGCGGGGTTCAAATCCTGCCCGTTATCCCGATCGCTTCCGTCAAGGATGGAAACGGCCTAGCCCGCGCTGGCCGATGCGCGCTGACGCTGGCGCTTGCGGCCGGCCGGTTTGATGCCGCCCCCGGCCTGTCCGGCCGGCTTGCCGCGTCCGCCCTGGCGCTGACCGCGCGGCTTTCCGCCACCGCCCCCACCGCCGCCCTGGCCACGCCCCGGGCCTTTCGGCTTGATCACGCGCGCATTCCGGTCGGGTTCGGGCAGGGCGATTTCCTCGCAGCCCTCCGGCGCCGGCAGGACAGGGATACGGGCACGCGTCACTTTTTCGATCTCGCGCAGATAGTAAAGCTCGTCACCGGCCACCAGCGAGACCGCCGAGCCGGCCCGCCCGGCGCGTGCGGTGCGCCCGATCCGGTGGACATATTGCTCGGCGACGTTCGGCATCTCGAAATTCAGGACATGGCTGATGCCATCGACATCAATGCCTCGCGCCGCGATATCCGTGGCGATCAGGACAGGGCATTTGCCAGCGCGGAAGGCCTCAAGCGCCTTGACCCGCTGGTTCTGCGACTTGTTGCCATGGATCGCCTGGGCCTGGATGCCCTTGCCCAGAAGCCGGCGGACAACCTTGTCGGCGCCGTGCTTGGTGCGGGTGAAGACAAGCGCCCGCTCGATCTCCTCACCGGCCAGAACGGCTTCCAGCATGCGCAGCTTGTCGCCATTCGCGACATGTATGACGCCCTGATCGACACGTTCGGCGGTTGTGCTCTCGGGCGCGATGGACACACGGACCGGGTCGTTCAGGTAACGCTGGGCCAGGTCGCCGATGAGTTTCGGCATAGTGGCGGACAAAAGCAGCGTCTGGCGTGCATCGGGCACCTGGGCCATGATCTTCTTCAGGTCATTGATAAAGCCCATGTCCAGCATCTGGTCGGCTTCGTCGAGGATGAGAATCTCGACTCCGCCAAGGTCGATCGCGCCCTGCTGCATCAGGTCCACCAGGCGGCCCGGTGTCGCCACGACAATTTCGCAGCCGCGCTCCATGTTGCGGATCTGGCGGCCGATCTTCACGCCGCCAAAAACGGTCTCGACACGGCAGTCCATGAAGGCGCCATAGCCGGTGAAGCTCTCGGCGATCTGCAGGGCAAGCTCGCGTGTCGGCGAGAGGACGAGCACGCGCGGGGTCTTGCTGCGACGCTTGCGGGGCTCGGTGATGAGATGATGCAGTGTCGGCAGGGCGAAGGCGGCAGTCTTGCCGGTGCCCGTCTGCGCAATGCCGAGAAGGTCGCGCCCTTCCAGCAGCGGCGGAATCGCCTGCGCCTGAATCGGTGTCGGGGTGTCATAACCCTGCTGGGTCACGGCCTTGAGCACCTGTTTGTGCAGGCCGAGTTCAGTAAAAGTGGTCAAATCAAGAAGTCTTTCATGTGCCGGGGCACACGAGCCAATCCGCCGCGCGCCGCCGGGTGTCCCTGCCATCCTGGCCGGGAACTCGATGGGAACGCCCCTGCGTGAATTGGGGTGTCAGGAAATCTGGTGTCTTTAAGAGAGGAGCTCGCATCCGTCGGTCTGAACCGGCTGGATACCATTCACGCCACCCGCCCCAAGCGCCTTCATATTGCGCTGCGACATGGGCAGGCATGCCGCATACCGCCTGCCGGGTCAACCGGAAAGCGCGATGCCCAAGTGATTTTCACTCAGCTGCGCTTGAGCACCTTGAACGTGCCGGTCCCGGTCATCAGCGTGCGCTCGCCCGACCAGATACGTCCGCGCACTGTATAGATGCCATCCTGCGCGCCGACAATCTCGCCTGTCCCCTCGACCCAGTCGCCATGATTGGCGCCGGACAGGAAGTCACAGACAAGGCGCACCGTCACCCACCAATGGTCCGGCCCGCCATCGACCACATGGCCCCAGGCCATGTCGGCAAAGGTCATCAGCATGCCGCCATGGGCGTTGTTCATGCCATTTGTGTGATGCTCCTCCACCCGGAAGGCGCGGATATAGGTGCCGTCAGTGTTGACCTTCTCATAGAGCGGGCCGACCTGCCGGCCGAAACCGCGATGCCAGGGCAGGATGGCAAAGCCATCGGGAACGTCGCTGGTCTGGTTGTCTGTCAGGTCATCGGACATGGCGGGCGCGCACCCTTTCAGCGTTTGAGATAGGTCATCGAAGGGTTGGGCCGGCCGACATAGCAGATCTGGCGTGCGTCAAGCACCTGCATGACTTTGATCGCCTGTTCGGCATCAGCGCGCTCGCGGAAGCGCATCATCGATCGCCCCCCATCCATCACCAGCGACATGCCGCCCGCGACCTTGACGCTGAGATTGCCGGCATTGACCGGCAGGCAGTCCTCGCCGCCGGTCTGGCCCGATGGCAGGCGGCGATTGCTTTTCCAATAGGCCAGCCCCGGATTGGGCCGGCCGACAAAGCATTGCGTGTCCAGCCTGAAGTCGGACACGATTTTCATCGCCTGTTTGGCTTCCTCGTCATCGGTGAAGGACAAGGGTGTGCCCGCCCGCTCGGTCGCCACCATGGCAATGCGGCTGCCCGTTTTACGCAATTCGAAACTGCCGCCATAATCAAGGCAGTCCTCGTCAAGCCTCGCCGCCGGCGTCGCTGCCGATTTCACCGTTACGGCGGTGCACAGGATGTTATTGTCTCTGGACGCCTCATCTACACGCCCACCGGGATCGACCACGGCGCAGAGATTGAACCGCCCTGCGGGCCAGGTCTCGGGGACTTCCAGACTCGTGATGATATCGCGCGCGGCATTCGGTGCGATCGCCTCTGTGTTGCTCGCGCGCCCGCCGCGCAGCAGCCCATCCTCGCTCCAGCTTTCCTGGAAACGCCCCAGGCGCACGGGCGCGCTCGCATCCCGGCTGAGAACGAAATCGACCATATAGCCATTCTCGCCCGATCCCGGCGCTGTCTGTCCGCCCATGTTTCGCACTTGCACATCGGCGCGGAACCGCTCGCCAGGGGTAATCTCGCGCGTGCTCAGCTCCAGTCCGGCAATGGCAAGATCAGCTGGCCCGGAGGGTTGCGGCTCGCTGGGCCGGGGCTGCGGCTCGGCCGGTTGCGGATCTTCGGGCTGTGTGTCGCGGACGGCTCCGGCTTCGGCAGCGCGCTCCAGCGCATCGATCCGCGCCAGAGCATCACGGCGATAGGCCCCTGTCGGGCGTGCGTCGAGATAGCGGCGATAGGCGGCGATGGTGTCGGCGCCCTTCGCCTCCTGCCAGGCGCGCTCGTCTATGCCTCGGGTCATGGCCTGCGCGGTGGCTTCATCCTCGGCCCGGTCGGCGAGGCGCTGATTGTTTTCATACATCTGGAAGCCGAAAAAGCTGATCACCGCCAGCGCCAGCACAGCAGCAAGGCCGATGAGCCATTTGCCCATGCCGCCGCCAGAGCCCGTGTCCGGGGCACGTTTCTCCACCTGCACCGTCTTTGACGGCGTATAGGCGACGCGGCTGACGCCCGGCGCGGTGTCGCCCTCTCCCGTGCCGATCCGCGATTTCACAGCTGCGACCAGGTTTTGCCACTCGATATGAGACAGGTCACCGGTCCAGTTTGACAGGTCGGCGCCCTCGATCCGGGCAAAGCCGAAAGGCGGGCTGACAGGGTCGAGAAAGACGGGGATCAGCTTGCCGTCATGCTTGGCCATTTCGGCCTCTTCCTTGACCCAGTCCGACTTAACCGAGGCTTCCGACCAGAGCACCAGCACACAGCGCGCCTGGTTCATCTTGTCCTGCAGCACCCGCTCCCAGGACGAGCCCGGCGGCACCTGCACGTCATAAAAGACGTCATAGCCCTCCGCGCGCAGCGCTTCGGCTATCGGCGCGACGCGACCATGCTCTTCCTGATCTTCCCGCTTATAGCTGATGAAAATATCGGCCATGGCCTCACCGTGTCCCTTCCTGCCGCGCTTGCGGTCCCTGGCCAGACTTTAGCGTCTGCCTTCACGTCTGTCAGCCATCGGAAAGCCGGAGATGCTCAGCTCTGCACCGGCCCGGCCGCAAGGGCCAGCATCACCGCATTCGTGCTTACATGCGCGGCGATGGGCGCGGCCATCGACCTTGAGGCAATCCGCAAGAAGGACAGATAGAGCCCTGTAATGAAGACCGGGATGAGCGCGGGCAGCACATAATTGCCATGCAGGCCCGCAAAGACAGCCGAGGTGAGGACCGACGCCAGGAGCGGGCTCCAGCCGCGGCCAATGAGGCAACCAAGGGCAATGCCGCGAAACGCCACTTCCTCGACAAGCGGCGCAAGCAGCACGAGAAAGGCGACCATGACCGGCGTTATGGCCGACGGCGAGAACAGGCTCGTGTCGAAGCCCTCACGATACATCCAGTCCGGATCGCCGTTCGAGAACAGGGCCGTCACCACGGAAATGGCGATGATATGGACCAGCGGTCCGGTCACCGAAGCCACGCCAAGCCACTCCCTGCTGATGCGGACCGGCCCGGCAAATGGCCCGGCGCCAATCTGGTCGCTCCAGGCACTCATGGCCGCAAACAGGACAAAATGCGCGATCGTGAACAACAACCAGCGCGCTTCGACGCTGCCGCCCTCCCCAAGCGTCCGGCTGAGCCAGTCGCCGGCAAACGGACTGATCGCGAAGGCCACCGCATAGAGTGTGAGGGTCGGCGCGATCACGGGCCAGAACACGGCTGCAAACGGGCGCCGGACAAGCGCAGACGGGATGGCATAGGGAGCAAGCAGCATGATGACCCTTCATTAGCAGGCCGTCGAAGACAGCCGCCAGCGAAATGATGCAGGAGGCCAGGCACGCGGTCCATGTTTCATCCCGCATCCCCGGTCCTGAGCCGGGGCCTCCCACGGAAGGCTCCAGCCTGTCTCACGCAGGGCCCGGCTCTTCGGCAGGGCATGCGGTCAATCTTTCAGTCAGTCTTTCCCGCCTCGCCGCTGCTGCCGCAGGAAAGAGTTAACCCCGGCCACAGCCTGTCTTCACCTTTTGCGAAGAATTTCCTGCGAGTCTTTCACCAGTCGCTAACCTGCTGCAGGGCCGGGCGCCCTGCGCGAGCGAGGACAAAAGCCCGCCAAAGGAGAAGGCCCATGCCCTATTCCGATACCGAAACCGCGCGCAAACCCGCCCGCACCGCAGAAAAACGGTTCAAGGTGGATCTGTGGGCGACCGACCTGAATGACGTCGAGCTCGGCATCATGAAGCGCACCCGGCACGAAGCCGCATCCGACCAGTTCACCAAGGACATGGAAGTGATCGGCCAGGTCAGGGAAGATGGCGAGCGCACCGGTCTGATCGCCTATCGCAAGAGCATCTGGAATGATGAGCGCGGCGGCAAGCGCCGGCTGGTGATCAAGCTGTTCTCGGAAAAATTCAACTGGCGCGGATCGCTCGACATGATGGTCGGACGCTCGCTGCAGCTTGCCCATGGCTCCGACGGCATCCCAGCGCCCGCCTTTTCGATCAACCTGGCGCGCCATGATCAGCTCATCCAGCTTGAAAGCTCGGCCCATCGCCTGCCGCTGGTGCCGGAGAAGTTCTCCTTCTTCATCCTGACTGAGGATGGCCCGGTCTTCTACCGCCTGCGCCGCGACCGGGTCAGCATCGGTGCCGATTTCAACCTGTTCGGTCCGGACGGGACGCGCGTCGGCCGGCTCGATGGCAAGGTTGTCAATCTTGGCGGGGCCTGGAAGGTGCGCCTCGCTGACAGTCATGCCAGCTCCAAGCTGCAATCGGTCCTGAGCCTGTTCTGCGCCATGCTGCGTTTCCATGGCGATTGCCGCAAACATGTGGACGGCCTGCAGAAACTCATGGCCGAGGGCCGTTCGATCCATCTCGATCACCATGAAGACGATCTCTATATGAATCCGCGCCGGGTGCGCTGAAGGGTGCCTCCATATTTCTGCCATGCCTGCTGGCGAGGGTCCGGTCATGCCGCTATTCGATGATCCTCGTCTGACGACGCCTGATGGCCCGGCGCAACCCTTTCAGGTCACAGCCGGCGTGGTTGCCATCCGCTCAGCGCCCGAGCCCGACGCCGAAATGGTAACCCAGGCGCTGCATGGCGAAATGCTCCATGTCCATCGCGAGGCCGGCGAATACGGACAGATCCAGCTCCTGCGCGACCGCTATACCGGCTGGGCGCTGCTGGAAGCGCTGTCAGCCCCGCCGGTTGAGACGACCCACCGCGTCAGCGCGCTGCGGACTTATGTCTTTTCCGAACCCGACCTCAAATCCGCCCCCCGCTTTCTCATCAGTCTCAATTCAGAGCTCGCCGTTCAGGGCTCCGAAAACGGCTTCTCGAAATGCGCGCGTGCAGGATGGGTCTTTGAGCGGCACCTGATGGCGAAGGACCAGTTCGAGACCGACCCGGCCGGGGTCGCTGAGCGCTTTGTCGGCGCGCCCTATCTGTGGGGCGGCTGCGAGAGTCTCGGCCTCGACTGTACCGGCCTGACCCGTGCGGCATTCGACGCCTGCGGGGTGACACTGCCGCGCGACAGCGACATGCAGTTCGCCTGGGCCGGAGAACTGGTTGAGGACTGGCAGGCGCCCGGCCGCCTGCGCCGCGGCGATCTTGTTTTCTGGAAGGGCCATGTCGGCCTCATGCTCGACCCTGAGCGCTTCATCCATTCCAACGCCTTCCACATGGCGACCGCGATCGAGCCGCTGGCGAGCGCGATCCAGCGGATTGCTCCGCGCTATGGCGCTCCCATCGGGGTGAAACGCATCGATCTGCCGGTCGCAAAAGCCACGACGCCAGACTGGCTGTCGTCCGGGGCAACACCCCCATCCGGCTCATCCTGAGCCAAGGCGGAGGACGAGCTGGACCTGCGAGACAGCTCCTGGACGCTGGTTCTTCGCCTCCGCTCGGGATGAGCGACTTTGAGGGCTCTGCCTCGTTCCAACCCTGAGACATCACCATCTGCCTTTCCGATTGCGGGTGAACCCTGGAATTTCGCGCGGCGGACGCATTGACACATGCGGCGCCCTGACGCTTCCCGCGACGGGATTATCATGGCTCAATCTGTATCGTGCTGGTGGGGCAGCATGAAGCTGGCATGGAGCCAATCATGACAAATCCAGGATGGACCCAGTGGGCGACTGCGCCGGTGCCGCGCTATACAAGTTACCCGACGGCGGCTGAATTCGAGAGTGATTTTCCCGCAGCCCGTGTCGAAGCCTGGGCCGGGGCGCTGCCTGCAAGCGCACCGGTCTCAGTCTATATACACATTCCGTTTTGCGAAAAGCTCTGCTGGTACTGCGGGTGTCACACCTCAGTGCCGAACGGTTATGAGCGTGTGGCGCGCTACCTGACCCGCCTTCACCATGAAATCGATCTCTGGGCCGAACGCCTCGCCCCGCATGGCGGCGCGGCAAATGTGCATTTCGGCGGCGGTTCGCCGAACATGCTGGCGGCCGATGATTTCTTCGCACTCATGGAGCATTTGCGGGAAAGATTCGCCGTGCATGAAAGCGCCGAGATCGCTGTCGAGCTAGACCCGCGCTCGCTCTCGCCAGAAAAGATCGCGGCCATGGCGGCGAGCGGCGTGACCCGCGCCAGCCTTGGCGTCCAGACTCTCAGCCCCACCGTGCAGGACGCGATCAACCGCATCCAGCCGCGCGAGATGATCGAGACCGCCGTGAGCGATCTTCGCGCGGTCGGTATAGATGCGATCAATTTCGACCTCATGTATGGCCTGCCCCACCAGACCGAGGCCGATATCGTCGAGGCGGCCGAGTTCACCGCCCGCCAGCGGATCGACCGGATTGCCGTCTTCGGCTATGCCCATGTCCCATGGTTTGCGAAACACCAGGCGGCGATTGATGCCAGCGCCCTGCCGGGGCTGCAGGCCCGGTCCGCACAGGCCGAAGCCTGCGCGCAGGCGCTGGTCTCGCACGGCTATGCCCGGATCGGGCTCGACCATTTCGCCAAGCCTGTCGATCCGCTCGCCCGCGCGGCGGCTTCGGGCCGCCTGCGCCGCAATTTCCAAGGCTATACCACCGACCCTTGCGAGACGATCATCGGCATCGGCACCTCTGCCATTTCCACCTTCAAGGAAGGTTTTGCGCAGGCGGCGAAGGATATGCGCGAATGGACCCAGGCGGTCGAGACCGGCGGCCTGCCTGTCGCGCGTGGGCGCTCTCTCTCAGCCGATGACCGGCTGCGCGCACGCGCCATCGAGGCGCTGATGTGCAATCTGGAAGTCGATCTCGATGCGGTCTGCTCCGAGATGGGCGCGCCGGCCCATGCGCTTGATGAGGCCCTGACCCGAGCCCGCCCGATGGCCGAGGCGGGGCTTTGCGACATTTCGGGCCGCGTGATCACTGTCCCGGAAGCGGCGCGGATGCTGGTGCGGCCTGTCGCGGCGGCCTTCGATGCCTATCGCCAGACGCCGCAGGAAGGCCGCCACGCCCGCGCTGTGTGATGAAGGGTGCGCCCCGCCCTGTGTGGCGGTTGCCAGCGGCTCTCTATCAGGCGCGTCCTTCGCCTTCGCTCAGGATGAGCGCCCCTCAGCAGCAATCTGCCCTACTGGCCCTTGCGCTGTTTCACATCCTCTTCATTGGCGATGGCGCGGTCTTCCTCGTCGAATTCGATCTCGGCTTCCTCGCCCTTGCCATAGGCGCGCGACTTCTTGCCAAGCCGCTCCATGGACTGCGCCATCGAGCCCTCTCCTAGCGCCATGGATTTCGCAGCCGAAACCCCGACCGCATCGGCATCGTCAAAGCTCGCAAATTCGGCGCCAAGGAACACCACTTCCCACCCCTTTTCGCGGGCGCGGTCGAGCGCGGCCTTCGCGCCGTCTTTCGTCATCTCGCGCGAGGCGTTTTCATGCCCGTCCGTCATGATGACCAGAACGGCGCGCTCCGGCTTGTCACCTTCAGCCAGGCCCACAATCCGCCCGATCGCGTCGAACAGCGGTGTCATGCCGCGCGGGGAGGCCTCGTCATCAGTGACCGGCGACCATGTGTCGGCATTCACGCCCCGGCGCAGGACATCGAATTGCAGCCCGTCCTGGCTGTCGAAGACCGCAAGCGTGATTTCGGTCGAGAGCGTATCGGTTCCCCCGTCTTCCTCTTCGGCCACAGACGCCGCATAGGCGTTGACCGAGGAGAGGGCCTCGTCCCAGATGCCGGACATCGAGCCGGTGCGGTCGAGCAGGATGTAAGAGTGCACTTCGTCCTCCATTGCAGTTGTTTCGGAATGGGCGCAGCCAGCGCTCATGGGCAGGATGGCAGCCGCAAGCGCGGCGATCAGGCGGTTCATGGGGATCCTCCCTCCGTGTCAGAGTGCGTCAAGCCTCGCTGCAAATCATGGCGCAAGCGCGGCGCGAACGCGGTGATCTCTTGCCGGGGCGCGTCACATCCTTATGTTGCAGCGCCAAATCCCGCGCTGAATCCCTGACCCCACCGGAGCCCCGCCCATGCCGATCGATAATCCGCCGAAAAAGGTCGTCCTTGCCTATTCCGGGGGGCTCGACACCTCGATCATCCTTAAATGGCTGGAAACCGAGCTTGGCTGCGAGGTGGTCACCTTCACCGCCGATCTCGGCCAGGGCGAAGAGCTGGAACCCGCCCGCCAGAAGGCGCTGGAAATGGGCATCCCGCAGGAGAATATCTTCATCGAAGACCTGCGCGAAGATTTCGTGCGCGATTATGTCTTCCCCATGTTCCGCGCCAATGCCGTCTATGAGGGCGTCTACCTGCTCGGCACCTCGATTGCCCGCCCGCTGATCGCCAAGCGCCAGATCGAGATTGCCGAAATGGTCGGCGCTGATGCGGTCTGTCATGGCGCGACCGGCAAGGGCAATGACCAGGTCCGCTTCGAGCTCGGTTATTACGCCCTCAAGCCCGATATCCGCGTGATCGCGCCCTGGCGCGACTGGGATTTCAAATCGCGCACCGACCTCATCGCCTTTGCGCAGGAGCATGGCATCCCGGTGCCCGCCGACAAGCAGGGCGAGGCGCCCTTCAGCGTCGATGCGAACCTTCTCCACACCTCCAGCGAGGGCAAGGTGCTCGAAGATCCCGGCGAGGAGGCGCCCGGTTTCGTGTTCCAGCGCACGCTGGACCCCGAAGATGCGCCCGACAATCCGGAAATCGTCACCATCGGCTTCGAAAAGGGCGATCCGGTCAGCGTCAATGGCGAGGCGCTCTCGCCCGCAGCGCTGCTGGCCGAGCTGAACGCGCTTGGCCGCACCCATGGGGTCGGCCGGCTGGACCTGCTGGAGAACCGTTTCGTCGGCATGAAATCGCGCGGCATCTATGAGACGCCTGGCGGCACGATCCTGCTGGCGGCCCATCGCGGGATCGAGCAGATCACGCTCGACCGCGGCGCGGCGCACCTGAAGGACGAGCTCATGCCGAAATATGCCGAGCTGATCTATAATGGCTTCTGGTGGAGCCCGGAGCGTGAAATGCTCCAGGCCGCGATCGACCATTCCCAGGCCCATGTCACCGGCGAAGTGCGCCTGAAACTCTACAAGGGCGGGGTGCACCTCATCGGCCGCACCTCACCCTATTCGCTCTATTCCGAAGCCCATGTGACGTTTGAGGATGATGCGGGCGCCTATGACCAGAAGGATGCGGAAGGCTTCATCAAGCTGAATGCGCTGAGGTTGAGGCTGCTGGCGGCGCGGGATAAGCGGCTGGGGCGGAATTGAAGCGCGAACGGGGGCCGACATGACGCCGGTTCAGCGACGAAACGAGATCAGGAAGTTCTGCGCGACCTTTTTCAGCGCTATCGCCGTGTCGGGCGTCGTGGCGTCTCTGTTCGCGCCGGGTGCGTCAGGGCCCCTGAGCATTCTCTTCAGGGTGTTTGCCCTGATCGGGGCCATGGTGGTTTTTCTCCTCGCTTACTATATCATGCAGAGACTGGAGGTAAGCGATGAGTGAAGCCTTGGCCAATATCCTGGTGTTCGCGCTGCTCATGCTGGTCATGGGAACCATCTTCATGATCCACCTTGTCAGCATGAAGCGGCTCAAACTCGCCGATGCGCGCCGGCAGGCGGAGGATGGCAGCTCACACGCGCCGGCGGAGTGAGGGGTGCTCCTTCGGCCTGCGCACTGTTTAGCCTGTTCGCTCTCCTGCGAAGCCCATGAGACGTTTGAGGATGATGCCGGCGCTTATGACAAGAAAGACGCATAAGGCTTCATCAAGCTGAACGCGCTGAGGCTGCGCCTGCTGGCGGCAAGGGATAAGCGGATGGGGCGGAATTAGGGGAGACGCCGCATGATTGAGAAGTTCTGATGATAGATACCAAATGGCTGCACGAAAGCGTGTGGTACTCTCAAATGCAAACCGTAATGCTTTCGTGGGGAGAGTTTTCAGTATTTTATAATAGTTTTATATTAAGGGCTGCCTCGACGACTCCACTGCTGGGCGCGCTTATCATCGGCCTAGACTTTGGGGAGGGTGATTGTTTTGGTTTTGCGGTTTTGGACAATCTGCATTCCAATTTGTTGAGCCTATATTTTGGTGGGTGGTTAATATTGCTATCCTACGCGATATATATCTTTTTCTGCCCCTCGCTTATTAAAAGGTATCCAAACAAGGAATTTGATTGTTATAAAATTTCAGAACAGATGACATTGCGAGATACTGTTACAATAGTGTTCAATGTTGCTCAAAACACGCAACTATTCCAAACGCCCTCAAGACGTCGTGATCGTTTCTGCAGAGACGTGCGACGACTATTAGAAGAATTGTTAGAGGCAAAAGGCTGCGATCAAGAAAGAATGCGCTACCAGATCGACATCTTTGTGGGGCAGCTTGGTTCATTCGGAGTGCCGGACATTCGAACTTTCGAAAAACTCAAAAATACTACCATAGCTTCGTCTGTACGGCCAAAGGATGATACATATACAAACGAATTAAAAAACGATTTGATTTCAGTTTGGCAAAAGGAGCTGAACGAATCGATGCCCATAACTAGAATGTTTTTGTATATCCTCGCTTACCTTGGGTGTTTGCTGCTATTCGCACCAATGTTATTGACGTTGGCTGAAATATTGGGGCGATATCCACCATTGTAGCAAGGTAGCGTGTCGCGCGTGGTAAGCTGCATGGAGCGCAGCCATATGCACCGTCCACGCTCGCCGCAAACACCGCCGGTGCATATCGGGCTTTGCCCTCCATGCAACCCTACAGCTGGATCGCCCGGATGAACCGGGCCATGACGGGCAGGCGGAGAAGACCGGCTGAAACACAGACCGCGTGCCCGGCCCTGAGCCGGGCCCTCCGGGAAACAGTGTCGAGCCTTCGCGGGGAGGCCGCCGCTCAGGGCCGGGGATGCGGGACGGCAAGGCAGCGCGCACGGAGCGAAGCATCGTGCATCGTCAGCTTTCGCAAAGCACACAGCTGGTGCATATCGCTCCGCACTATCCGCCCAACGCACGGCTACTCCTCGATCACCCTCACGCGGATTTCCTGCGTTGCGATGCACTCGGCGTCGCGGCTTTCCAATTCGGCGAATATGGCGCGTCTTTCTGATGGCGTGGTGATATAGCTGTCGCTCAGAAGGTCGCAGAGATAGCCCGTGGGCATGTCTTGCACCGTCTCCGGGTTCACCGTCTGGCACGCGCTCGCCGCTGCCAAAGTCCCGGTGAGGACAATCCAGAGTTTCGTGTTCATTCCAGCCACCCAATAAATCTAACGAACCAGACGCTAATCCTCACCTCTATTGGAGTCACCTGACAAGTGAATAACCTCGTAGGGTGCACGGAGCGCAGCGATATGCACCATCTGCCCTTGTCGCAAGCACCGCCGGTGCCTGTCAGGCGTCCCCCTCCAGGCGGCCTGCGAAGCTGCAAAGCGTTCTTACCCGGCCCCTAACGCCGCAAATCCGCCAGCCTCACCGCTTGCTCCGGCACGCCCGCCCTGCAGGAGCGTGATGGCGTTCATGAGCGCGAAGCGCAACACACGCCCCGTCAGCTGAAGCGATTGCGCCGCGCGCCCGGCTGCGCCACGATCATCTCACAAAAAATCAGATGGGAGGAACCGACATGAAAATCTCCAAGGACACGCCGGCTGTCGTGACTGGCGGCGCATCCGGGCTTGGCCGCGCCACGGCCATGGCGCTCGCTGAGGCCGGGGTGCCGGTGACCATTTTCGACATCAATGAGGAAGACGGCAAAGCCGTCGCTGCCGAGATTGGCGGCCAGTTCGCCACTGTGAACATCCTTGAGGAAGACAGCGTTATCGCCGGTTTCGAAGCCGCGCGCGCCGCGCATGGCCAGGAGCGTATTCTCGTCCATTGCGCCATGGCCTCCTCGCGCGGCAAGACGCTTGCCTTCGACAAGGAGGCAGGTGGCTACAAGCGCCTGTCCACGGAGGATTATGCCTTTGGCGTGCATGGCGTGATGATTGCCTCTTACCGTGTCGCGTCGCTCTCTGCGCTCGGCATGGCGGGCGCGGCGCCCATGGAAGATGGCGAGCGCGGCTGCATCACGCTGACCGCCTCGGTCGCCGCACAGGATGCGCAGATCGGCCAGGTCGTCTATGGCTCGGCCAAGGCCGGGGTGAACGGGCTTGTCCTGCCCATGGCGCGCGATCTCATGAATATCGGTATCCGGGTCAATTCGATCATGCCGGGCATTTTCGCCACCCCGCTGATGCTGCGCGCGCCCCAGCCCGTGCTCGACAGCCTTGCCGCCTCGGTGCCCTTCCCCAAACGTCTCGGCAAGCCGGAGGAATATGCCTCACTGGCGCTGGAACTGGCGCGCAACACCTATTTCAACGGCCAGTGCATCCGCCTTGACGGGGCGATCCGCATGGCGCCCAGATAGGCCCCGGCCTTGCCAGCGCGCCGGAACGCGGCAAGTCTGCAAGCCAGTCGGGGCGTTGCATCCCGCAGTGCCTTCGCAAATGAGAGTTGCCAGCCCATGAAAACCGCCATCGCTGCTGTCTTTTCGCTCGTCTTCGCCACGGCGCCTGCCATCGCCGACGAGGCCTGGACCTCGCAAGTGGGCGATATCATCTATGAGCGCGACCTTGAAAACGGCATGGCCGTCCTGTCCTACCCGCTCGATCCGGAAGATCCCGCGCGCGGCGAGGCCTTCATCTTCGGGCTCGCGGGCGAGTTTGAAGGCCGTGGCCGTTATGATGGGGTCTGGATCGTTGCCGGCGAGGGAGAGGGTTGCGAGGTGTCCATCGCCCATCCGGAGACCGGCGAGCCGGTGCATTATTGGGGGCGGGTGGAGCTGATTTTCCTCGACCCCGACTGGCCGGGCAGCTTCGTCGCCCAGCGCGGCAACTGTTTCGAGGAACCGCGCGACTTCCTCGCCGCGCGGCCCTTTACGGCCGAGGATTATGGCAAGATGGATGCCGACCAGTAGCACGCATCGCGCGCGGGCCGGCGCCGGGGTTCAGTCTGACAGGGCCAGCTGGATCTGCGCATCGGCGACGGCCATGGCAGAGGCGTCGCCTGAGAGTGTCTGCGGGCGGGCCGCCGTCGGGAAGGCCGTTTCCAGCAGGGCGAAGGCAGTTTCCATTTCCCGGGCCGCTTCCGCGCTGGTTTCACGGATCAGGTCTTCCTGGCGCTCGAACAGGGCCTTTGCCGTGAGATAATAGCCATAGCCGTCAAGATAGGGCTCATAGGCGCCTGACTGGCTGGCGCCGCGATACAGATCGATCGCGCGTGAAACCTGGTCGGCGACCACACCTGCGGCGACACGGCCGGGGGCAGCGTCTGTGGCCGGCGCCTTTTCGGCGGCGCGGTCCAGCGCCTCGAAGATCTTGCCCGTGCGCGCATTGACCTGTTCGACACTCTCGCCGTCGAACACAGCCGAGCTTGCCTCCAGCAACAGGGCGTCGAAGGGCTCGACTTCGCGCAGCCCGAACACCGGCTCCATCTGGAACAGAACCTCGCTGACCGGATGGGCAAACATTTCCCCGGCGGCTGAGGTCTCTCCAATGGCATAGGCGTCGCGCGCAGCGATGGCATGGGCGCGCGTGATGGCAAGCGCGGAGAGATATTCGACAGGGTCATTCCTGGCGGCCGCCACATCGACCCCGCCTTCTCCGCCCTCGCCTTCGCCACCTTCTCCGCCTTCACCTTCGCCCATCTCTCCGCTGGCAACGGGCGCAATGGCGGGCGCGGTTTCAGCCACCGTCGTCTCGTCCGGCGGTGACTCCCCGCAACCGGTGAGGAGCGTGCCGCCGGCCAGCGCAAGCCCGAGGCCGAGCCCGGTCCAGCGTTTATAGGTGATCAACATGCGCAGTCCCTCTTGTCTGTCATGTGCGCTTGTCCTTCACATGAAGGACTCGCGAACTGAATGCAAGTCATTCGCAGGAGCAAACAGATGCTGATCACCATCTCGCAGGTCCTTTCGAGCGACGAGATTGCCGGGCTGCGCGAACAGGCGCTCGGCCTGCGCTGGCGCGATGGCGCGGAAACGGCGGGCGGCGCCGCGCGGCGTGTTAAGCGAAATGAGCAGGCCGACCTCAGCTCGCGGGCCGGCGCGAAGATCCGCGATCTTCTGACGGAGAGGATATCCGGCCATCCGGTACTCCTGGCAGCTGCGCGGCCCAAACGCCTGTCGAGGCCTCTTCTGAGCCGTACAGGCGAGGGCGGCGGTTACGGCCTGCATGTTGACAATGCGCTGATGGGGCAGGGCGACAATACCATCCGTTCGGACCTTTCCTACACGCTCTTCCTCAGCGGTCCGGAGGACTATGAGGGCGGTGAACTGGTGATCGAACATCCTGGCGCGACACAGGCTCTGAAGCCGCCGGCCGGCGATCTCGTTCTCTATCCGTCAACCAGTCTTCACCGCGTCAATCAGGTCCGCGGCGGCGTACGGCTCGCCGCTGTCGGCTGGATCCAGAGCCGTATCCGCGACGGCGCCCAGCGTGAGCTTCTGTTCGACCTGGAGAATCTGCGCGCTGAACTCGCCAGGGCGCATGCGGCAGATTCTGCGGAAATGCTGACCCTGTCCAAGACGCTCTCGAACCTGATGCGAATGTGGGCTGAAACCTGAACCGGCTCGACCGGAGGGGCCGTTTCTCCTAGACCCATGGCCCATGCACCCTGTCATTCCCTACACACGCGAACTGGTTCTGGTCGGGGGCGGCCATGCCCATGCGCTCTTCCTGCGACGATGGGGGATGGAGCCGCTCCCCGGCGTGCGGCTGACACTGGTCGACCCTGTGGTCGCAACGGCTTATACCGGCATGCTGCCGGGTCATGTCGCCGGCCATTATCCGCGTGAGGCGCTGGATATCGATCTCATCCGCCTTGCCCGGCATGCCGGTGCGCGTTTCATACAGGACCGGGCTGTTGGGCTCGACCCTGAGGCAAGGCGCGTGAAGCTCGGGGCGCGCCCCGATATCGCCTATGATATCGTCTCGATGGATGTCGGCATCACCAGCCGGCTGCCGCTCGATCCGGCAGGCGGGCTTTGCGCGGTTCCGGCCAAGCCGCTCGGATCGTTCGCCACCGCATGGGAGGCGTTTCTTGTGCGCGTATCTGCCGGCGAAACCTCACCCGATGCGGTGGTGCTCGGGGGCGGCGTGGCTGGCTGTGAACTGGCCATGGCCATGCATCACCGGCTGAACATGGTGGCAGGCGCCAGGCCACGGGTCGCACTGGTCGAGGCCGGCGAGAGCGTGGCCAGCGACCTGCCGGGATCAGCCCGCCGCGCCATCGAAAAAGCGCTGGCCGCGCGCGGCGTCGCCGTCCTGGCAGGCCTGCGGGCCGAGCGCCACGACGAAGGGCGTCTCATCCTCTCCGATGGCACCAGCCTGCCGGCGAGCTTCGTCGCCGGCGCTGCGGGTGCTGTCCCGCAAGCCTGGCTGGCAGAGACCGGCCTCGCGCTGGAGCAGGGCTATATACGCGTCGGCGCGGACTTGCGCTCTGTCAGCCATCCCGAGATTTTTGCCGTCGGCGACTGTGCGCATCTCGATCATGCGCCCCGGCCCAAGGCGGGCGTCTATGCCGTGCGCCAGGTGCCTGTCCTGTTCGACAATCTGCGCTCAGCCCTCAAAGGCGAGAGCCGGATGAAACCTTACCGGCCGCAATCGGACTATCTCAAACTGATTTCCACCGGCCGGCGCCATGCTGTTGCCAATAAGGGCTTCCTGACGCTTTCGGGCAGCTGGTTCTGGGGGCTGAAAAACCGTATCGACCGGGATTTCATGGACAAGTTGCGCGAGCCGGTCATGGCGCCGGGCCCTGTGCCGGGCGAGGTCGCCGCCGGTGTCAGCGAGTCGCTGGCCCCCGGCGGGATGCCATGTGCCGGCTGCGGGGCAAAGCTCGCCCGCGCCGCGCTGGCACCCGCGCTTAAAGCCGCTCATGGTGCCGGGCGCGCGGATGTCTCCACCGGAACCGGCGATGACGCCGCCGTGCTGAAAATTGGCGGTGCCCGGCAGGTGATCACGACCGACCATTTGCGCGCCTTCTGCGACGACCCCTATCTGATGGCGAAAATCGCTGCCGTCCATGCGCTGGGCGATATCTGGGCGATGGGCGCCCAGCCACAGGCCGCGCTCGCGAGCCTCGTCCTGCCGCATGCCTCCCGCGCCATCCAGTCGGAGATGCTGACTGAGATCATGGCCGGCGCCGGTGAGGTGTTCGCTGGGGCCGGCGCGATGATCGCTGGCGGACACACGAGTATGGGCGCGGAAATGACCCTCGGTTTCACCGTGACTGGCCTTCTCGACCGCCCCGCCATTCTTCAGTCTGGCGCGCGGCCCGGCGACCGGCTCATCCTGACCCGGCCCATCGGCACCGGCGTGATCCTCGCCGCCGAGATGCGCGGCCTGGCCGGCGCGCGTGACGTGGCAGCCGCCTGGCAAAGCATGTCCCGCCCGCTGGGCTGCGCAGCGACGATTTTGGCGCCACACACGCATGCCATGACGGATGTGACGGGTTTCGGGCTGGCCGGCCATCTGATGGCGATCCTGGAAGCCTCTGGCGTGTCTGCCAGGCTCGACCTCGCCGCCGTGCCGTGTCTCGCGGGCGCCGAAGCTCTCGCTGCGTCGGGCATCCGCTCCAGCCTCTGGCCGGAGAATGCCGCCATGGAAGGCGTCACGCGGCCAGAAGGCCCTGTGTCAGACCTGCTTTTCGACCCGCAGACGGCAGGCGGCCTTCTGGCCAGCGTGCCGGCCACCATGGCCGATGATCTCCTCAGCCAGCTGCACGCAGCCGACGAACCGGGCGCGCTGATCGGCGAGACCGGCGAAGGCCCGCCAGCGCTGACCGTCAGCTGATCGGATCGGCCAGGCGCCCGGCGATGTGCAGGATCTCGGCGGCTGCCGCCTCCCGGCTCGCTTCAGACAGGTCAGGCAGTGCGATATGGTGTTCGGTGTCGCCCCCCGCCCGCCGGCGCTGTTTTTCATAGCGCGGATCATAATGCTCGCGCATCAACTCGAGCGCGAGGCCCTGCCAGTCCCCGCCCGAATGGCGCGCGCGCCAGTCGGCAATGGTCTCACGGCTGTGAAAGGGTTGCAGCCGCTCGATCAGGCTGGCGAAATCCGCGCTCTCGGCAATATCGCGATAGGCTGCGACCAGATAGGCCGCACGCGCCTCCAGCGGCGCACTCACCCGCAGGCGCGGCGCCGCCATCATCGCCTTCCAGAGCTGTGAAGGCAGGTTGCACGCGCCGATCCGGCTCGACTCTGCCTCCACCAGGAAAGGGCGGGCCGGATCAAGCCGCGCCAGCGCCAGCGCCAGGCGCGATTCAAAGCCTTTCTGCGCGGGTTGCCCGCCGGGCCTGGCCCCGAACAGGGAACCGCGATGACGGGCAAGGCCTTCCAGGTCGATGACCTGCCCGCCCAGATTGGCGATCCGCGCCAGCAGGTCCGTCTTGGCCGTGCCTGTATTGCCGTCGAGCAGCACGGGTTGTGCGCGCATCTGCGTATCATAAAGCGCTTTCACAACGGCGCGCCGCCAGCTGCGATACCCCCCTTCAAGCGTCTGCGCGCGCCAGCCGACCTGGCTGAGTATGATCCCCATCGCGCCGGAGCGCTGCCCGCCGCGCCAGCAATAGACCAGCGGGCGATAGTCCCGGGGCTTGCCGGCAAAATGCGTGTCCAGATGGGCTGCAATGTTGCGCGAAATGATCGCCGCGCCGGTCTTGCGGGCCGTGAAGGGACTGTCCTGCTTGTAGATCGTACCGACGCGGGCGCGCTCCGCATTCGACAGCACCGGCAGGCTGATCGCTCCGGGCAGATGGTCTTCGGCAAATTCGGCCGGCGAGCGCACATCAATGATCTCGTCAAACGGCGCATCGGCGAGTTCGGCAATGCCGGGCAGGGTGTAACTCATCCGCTGCGATGTAGCCCCGGCCCGGCGTTTTTCCTAGGCTCCATACTCAATCAGAACGACAGGGTTTGGCCCCCTTTTGTGTCAGTCGCGATCATTGACTTGAGTGGCAACTCAATTCCCAGAAGCGGTCGTTTGCGCCCGCCGAGCGGGCACGAACGTTAAAGCACCTCGCTCACCACAAGGCGAGGCTCGACCAGCTGCTCCGGTATTCAGCTAGTCGTGCAAAAGCAGCAACACCCCAGAACCAAAGACAGGCTTTCCCTGTGCCTCAAGGCCCAGCGTGCCGCCATGATGATTGGCTGTAGTGACGATGTCACCAGCATCGACCAGCTCTGAAACGCGGTTCAGCAGAAAGCTGCCCCCTGGCGAAGGACTGCTACGGCTGCTCCTTCAGAACTCGGTGTTCATGGATGCCAAAATTTTACCTGCAAAAAACACGGCTTTATCACTTTCAAAGGTCACGAGCGAAATCGGCCGACTGGTTGGGATTTCACATCCTCCAATGGTTTCCGAAGAGCTTGCGAAGCCCCTGCTGGCTCTCGGGCCTTAACATGATGCCGAAGCGCGAGAGGTGGGGCAGGCCAATGAGCGTCCCACTCGGGAAATCGGCCCTGATCCCGGTCGTCGCTCCCCACCCAACCGGCACGCGTTCCTCGCTAAAAGTGTCGAGCAAGACCGACAAAGCTCTCGTCACTTTTTGTCCCATTCCGATGACTAGTTTCGGGCGGGCATGTGCAAGCAATTCGCACCATAATTCGCTGCCAAACTCTATGGCTTCCTTTTTGTTTTCGAGGCTTGCCCAATCCGGCGATCGGAACGGAACGAGGTTGCCAGCAAGCACACTCTCGGGCTTAACGGCAAGTCGCTCGAACAAGGCGCGCACCTGACGCTGCAGGGGGCTGCAACCTATCGGATTTCCAGCCCATTGCTCGTTGACGTAAGCGCTTCCGGACGACATTGCGAATTCCGCATGGTCGGTTGGCCGAATACGGCCGCCCGGGTTCAACCCTAAAAATGCAACTTCGGCACCTTCGAGTACGTCCGCCGGGCTGGCCAGGAGTCTCCAGCCGAGTTGGTTACCGCTTGCTCTGTACGCGCGTTCAATCCGCTCCACAATCTCGGCATGATCCATCTTCCTCTCCATTCCAACAGCTATACAAGCTCAACCAGTATACTGAAATCTTGAATTTTGGGCGCCCAGATCAGTGGGTCAGATGTTTGCCAGTTCCCAACGAATAAACACTCTGCGGACAAAGCCGCCCTACACAAAACTGCCAATTAAAGACCACTTCCGCCGGTTTCTAGCCAGTTTGATTGAGTATGGACCCTAGGGAAGCCGCCCCTGACCCTTGCGGGCCGGGCCGCGGTCGCCGAACCACCAGAGCGTGGCGGCGGTTGCGGCGAAAGTGGCCGTATCGATGATCTCGGCTCTCCCCGTGTCGCCAGCGGAGGCATAGACCAGCGCCGCGATTGCCCAGAGCAGGACGGTCAGGGCAGGCCGGGTCAGCGCGCGAACGGCATCCACCCAGCGATAACTGGAGGCGATGGCGGCCTCGGCCTGCATCGAGGCCTCCAGCCCGGCCCAGCGGCCTGCCGCATCGGTCAGGGCAAGCTCGGCTTCGGTTTCCTCGCGCCCGGCCTGCATCTGCAGCTCGATGAGCGTGGTTTCATGGCCCCAGCGCGCGCGCTCATGGGCCTGGGCCTGGCGCTTCTCGAAATAGCCGGCAATCCGTCCCAGCGCGGTGCCGAACAGGCCGAACAGGCCGCCCCCGGCGGCGCTGGCGGTCAGGCCGATCATGTCTTCCATACCGGCAGTCTCCTTTCAGTCAGGAATAGGTCCAGCGCGCCGGGCGGGCGCGGCGGTCGAGATGGATGAAGTGGTTCGCAAGGCCGATCCCGGTGAATCCCGCGCCGCGCGCGGCGGCTTCGAGACGGCCCGGCTCATGACCGGCCAGGGCAATATCGACGGCAATCGTCTTGTGCAGGGAGCGCGCAGCGCCGCCGACAGCGGCGTTCCATTGCGCGCAGCGATGGCCCGATGTGATGAGAAGGGGGCTGTGGCCGGCGCGTGCGCGCAACTCTTCAAGCGCGTCGAGAAAACCGGGATCGTGCCAGTACGCACCGTCGCAATACCGGCCAGCGCAGCGGCAGGCCAGTTCGCTGACCGCAAAATGCGGCCAGCGCCAGTCGGGTATCGCGCTGAGGGCGCTGGAGGGGGAGGCAAACAACATGGCCGCCATGATGCGGCCAGTCCGGCGGGGTTGGATAAGGTGTGGGACAAGGTGTGGGACAAGGGCGCAAAAGCTGGCCCTGACGGGCAGCGCCTTCAGCTGCCCTCACCTGCCCTCATCAGAGTCCTCAAAACCCCGGGATCCTGCCCTAGCAGGTGCCCTCACCTATCCGAGCGCCGCCCCGGCAGGCATCCGGAACGCCCGGCCTTCATTGAGGGCGCTGATCGCGTCGCGATATTCCCGCTCCAGCCGGTCGACATATTCCCCGGCCGTCAGGATGGATCCGACCGCGCCAATCCCCTGGCCACAGCCCCAGATATCCTTCCAGGCCTTCGACTTGGTATTGCCCCCGGATCCGAAATTCATCTTGCTCGGATCGCTTTCGGGAAGGTCGTTCGGGTCGAGCCCTGCCGCCTCGATCGAGGGCTTGAGGTAATTGCCGTGAACGCCGGTGAAGAGATTGGAATAGACGATGTCATCAGCGGAACTGTCGACGATCATCTGCTTGTAGCGCTCATCGGCATTGGCCTCCTTCGTCGCAATGAAGGCCGACCCGATATAGCCAAGATCGGCCCCCATGGCGAGCGAGGCGGCCACGGCGCCGCCCGTTGCAATCGAGCCGGAAAGCGCCAGCGGGCCGTCAAAGAACTGGCGGATCTCCTGAACGAGCGCGAAGGGCGAAAGCCGCCCGGCATGCCCGCCCGCCCCGGCGCAGACAGCGATCAGGCCGTCGGCGCCTTTCTCAAGCGCCTTCTTCGCAAAGCGCACATCGATAATGTCATGCAGCACGACCCCGCCATAGGAATGGATCGCCTCATTGAGTTCGGGCCGCGCGCCAAGCGAGGTGATGATCACCGGCACCTTGTACTTCACACACATCTCGACATCATGATCGAGCCGGTCATTGGATTTGTGCACGATCTGGTTGACAGCGAAGGGCGCCGCCGGACGGTCGGGGTGTTTGGCATCGTGTTCAGCGAGCTCGGTCGTGATCCGGTCGAGCCATTCGTCAAGCACGGGTCCGGGGCGCGCGTTCAGTGACGGGAAGGAGCCCACAATCCCGGCCTTGCACTGGGCAATCACGAGGTCCGGGTTCGAAATGATGAAGAGCGGCGACCCGATAACGGGGACGCGCAGATTTTGCAGGACGGGCGGCAGGGCCATGGATTTCCTCCGGGCGGTTTCCAGTTACCGGAGGGAAACTAGCGAACAGTGTTCACCGGGCAAGCCTGACCTCGCGCGAGCCGTCGGGCGTGGCCAGTCTTTGCCGGATCATCTCCAGCCAGGCCTGCTGGCGATGGAGGGTCGACACCAGCTCGTCATCGTCGCCTTCCGCGATCAGCTGGTCCAGCCAAAGCCCGATCACGCGGGACTGGCTCTCGATCCAGTCGGCTGCCGAGCGATTGAAGCCCGAGCGGGGATCGCGGGGCGCTGCGACTTGGCAAAACCGTTCGGATGTTTCAGTCATGATTGGCCTCACTATTATGCGAATGAGTTGCAATTACAATAATTGTCTGGGGCAGGTCAACTGCAGAAATGGACAATCTCGCCGCATCCCCGGCGGAGGGCCTTGACCTGCCGCAGCTCGCACGGCCTTTTACAGGCCAGCGAGGCGGGAAACGAATGGCAGAAGAAACACTGGGATTTAGCGGCGATTTTGACGAGGCCGGGGAGGCACAATGGCTGGAGGCGGTCGGCAAGGCGCTGAAGGGCGCCGGCCCGGAGAAGCTGGTCAGGCGCGAGCCGGGCGGGCTTGAGATCCGCCCGCTCTATCGCGAAACCGATTTTTCGTCTGCCGCCGACCCGGCCGGCCTGCCCGGGTGTGCGCCATTCATTCGCGGCGCAAGCACGGTGCGCGACAAATTCCTGCCATGGGATATCCGCCAGGGCTTTGCGCATCCTGACCCTTCGGTCACCAATCGCGAAATCCTGCGAGACCTTGAGCGCGGCGTATCGTCAGTCGAACTGCGCATCGACCCGGTCGGGCTGGGCGGTGTCGCCATTCACGACGGCGCCACTCTTGCAATGGCGCTTTCCGGTGTGATGGCCGGGATTTGCCCGGTCGCGCTCGATCATGTCGATGGTCCCGGCACCAAGGCCGCAGCATGGCTGGCACTCTGGGCAGAAGAGCAGGACGATCCCAAATCCGTGCGCGCCGCGTTCAATATCGACCCGCTGGGCGCGCTCGCCCGGACCGGCGTGCTGGAGGATGGTCTCGACCTGGCCGTCCGGAAGGTCGCGGCACTGGTCGAAACCCTGTCATTGCGGTTTCCGCTCGCCAATGTGCTGCGCATCGATGCCAGGCCGATCCATGAGGCCGGCGGCTCGCCGGCCCAGGAGCTTGGCGCGCTTGTCGCTCATGGCATCGACACGCTGCGCCGGCTCGACACGTGCGGCATCACGCCGGATCTTGCCGCCTCGAAAATGGTCTTCACCCTGGCTGTGGACAGCAATTACGGCATCGAGATCGCCAAATTGCGCGCCGCCCGCCGGCTCTGGGCGCGCTGCCTCGATGCGCTGGGCCTTGAGGCGCAACCCATGCAGGTCCAGGCGGTCACCTCCGCGCGGATGCTGACCCGCTACGATCCCTGGGTGAACATGCTGCGCGGCACTGCCGGCGCCTTTGCCGGCGCAGTCGGCGGCGCAGATATCGTCACTGTGCGGGCCTTCAATGAGGCGCTCGGGATTCCCGATGAGCTTGGCCGGCGCGTGGCCCGCAACACGCAGATCATCGCCATGGAGGAATCTCATCTCGGCCGCGTCGCCGATCCGGCGGGCGGGGCCTGGTTTACCGAGACTGTGGGCGGGGATCTGGCCGAAACGGCCTGGAGCGAGTTCCAGCGGATCGAGGGCGAGGGCGGCTACGGCGCCTGCCTGATGGCTGACAGCCTGCAGGCGCGGGTTGGCGCGGTACGGCTGGAGCGGATGAAGGCGCTGGCCCGGCGGCGCAGCGAAATCACGGGCGTGTCGGCCTATCCAAGCCTTGAGGAGGTCGAGGCCCCGGTGGCGCAGGTCACGTATCGCAGCCAGGCCGGGAGCGTCGCGCCCGAAGGGCTGGCGAAACTCCTGCCGCAACTGGCCCTTGCTGAAGGCGAGGCGGACATGGCCGAACCCTTCTTCCCGGTCAGGCTGGCCGAACCTTTTGAGCGCCTGCGCGACCATGCCGAAAAGCGTACCGGTGAGACAGGTGTACGCCCGTCGGTCTTCCTGGCGACGCTCGGCCCGCTGGCTGAATTCAATGCGCGCGCCGACTATGCGCGCGGCTTCTTTGCGGCCGGCGGCATTGCTGCGTGCGAGGCGCCCGACACACCGAAAACGATCCCGGAAATGGTCGCGGCCTTCCGCGCATCCGGGTGCCGGCTCGCCGTGCTTTGCGGCAGTGACAAACGCTATGAGGGCGAGGCAGCCGATGCCGCAAAGGCCCTGCATGCGGCCGGTGTGCAGCGCCTCTATCTCGCCGGTCGGCCTGGCGAGAACGAAAAGGCCTGGCGCGCGGCGGGAATTGACAGCTTCATCCATGTCGGCGTCGATGTCATCGCCGCCCTTGAGCTTGCCCATGCCGAACTGGGGATCGCCTGATGAACCCAAGAAATGAGTGTGATCGCGACTTGTTTTTCCGAATTCATTCAGACGATATAAGACAAAACGTTATGCCGGGCGGCAAGCTCGACACCCTTAAGTGGGTCAGTTATCGACAAGATCTTAAAAGTAGACGAAAAAAAGTTGTACTTATTAACATCTGTTATCTCTCCTTGCTGTCATTTTATTTTGTCGTTGCGTGGCTTTCTTGGAGTTATCTCAAGGACACTCATCCGATAGTTCGCACATTTTTAGTTCTGGTGATTGCTTTATTTCCGTTCTTTCTGTTTCGTTGCTCTGACTGGCTAAAGGAAGCTGTTTGGGGTCATGACGACAGTGGGCCTCAATATTTAAGCGAAATAAGAATGCACGAATTGGTATTGAGACGGATCGGGGATGCACATGCTGATCATGATTCTCAGTGATGATTGGGGCAGGCGCGAAGCGGTGCTAGAGTATGGCCATGGATGATCACTTCCCAGTCGAGGCCGGGCAGCGCCCTGGCTACACAACGCGGGGCGCTGAGGGACTGGCGCGCCGCTATTTCAGCACGGCAGATGTGAAAGCCATGGCGACGGCCGGGGTCTTCCATCCCGAAGAGCGGTTCGAACTGTTGGGCGGGGAGTTCGTTCCCATGAACGCAAAGAACAACGGGCACGAAGTCTGGAAGCGCAAGCTCGCCATGCGATGGTCGGCCACGCTCTTTGGCGGGCCGCTTGATCTCGCCGTTGAAACGTCACTTTACCTGAGTGACGGATTCATATTCGAGCCCGGCATCCTGATCCATGACAGCGCGATACAGCCTGAGGATGTGCGCGGTCCCGATTGCCGGCTACTCGTCGAGATTGCCGACACTTCGCTGGCCTATGACCTTCGCGACAAATCAACGGCCTATGCCAGGCACGGCGTCCTGGAATACTGGGTTTTGAACACCCAGCGCCGACGCGCGCACATGTTCAGCGAGCCGGCCCCGGATGGCAACTGGGGCCAGAGCCGGGAGCTTGGCGAGGCTGACCGCCTGATCCCGCGCGAACTGGCCGATCTCGCCGTCAAACTGACCGATCTTGACCTTTGAGCCCAAGCCCATGACCCAATTTCCCGACTTCACACAACTCGGACTCGGACGCGCTTCGGGGGGCGGCGGCGACCTGCCATCCGACCCGGCCTGGCAAACGCCGGAAGGCATTGCCGTCAAGCCGGCCTATAGCGGCGCTGACACCGCCCCGCTCGACTGGCTCGACGATTATCCTGGCCTCGCCCCCTTTGGTCGCGGGCCCTACCCGACCATGTATACCCAGCGGCCCTGGACTGTGCGCCAATATGCCGGCTTTTCCACCGCTGAGGACTCCAATGCCTTCTATCGCCGCAACCTCGCGGCTGGGCAGAAGGGCCTGTCGGTGGCTTTCGATCTGGCCACCCATCGCGGTTATGACAGCGATCATCCGCGCGTCGTCGGCGATGTCGGCATGGCGGGCGTGGCCATCGACTCGATCTATGACATGCGCACGCTCTTCTCGGGTATTCCGCTCGATCAGATGAGCGTGTCGATGACCATGAACGGCGCGGTGCTGCCGATCATGGCGCTCTATATCGTCGCGGCCGAGGAACAGGGCGTCAGTTCGGACAAGCTCTCAGGGACGATCCAGAACGACATCCTCAAGGAGTTCATGGTCCGCAACACCTATATCTATCCCCCAAAGCCCTCGATGCGGATCATTTCGGACATTTTCGCCTATACTTCGCAGAACATGCCGCGCTTCAACTCGATCTCGATCAGCGGCTACCATATGCAGGAAGCCGGCGCGACGGCGGACCTGGAGCTGGCCTATACGCTCGCCGACGGGCTCGACTATATTCGTGCCGGGCGGGCCGCCGGGCTCGATATCGATGCTTTTGCCCCGCGCCTGTCCTTCTTCTGGGCGATCGGGATGAACACCTTCATGGAGGTCGCCAAGCTGCGTGCGGCGCGCCTGATCTGGGCGAAACTGGTCAGCCAGTTCGAGCCGAAGAATGACAAATCCCTCAGCCTGCGCACGCATAGTCAGACGTCGGGCTGGAGCCTGACGGCGCAGGATGTCTATAACAATGTCATCCGCACCTGCCTGGAAGCCATCGCGGCAGTGGGCGGGCAGACCCAGAGCCTGCACACCAACAGTTTCGACGAAGCGCTTGCCCTGCCAACCGATTTCTCCGCGCGCATTTCGCGCAACACCCAGCTGATGCTGCAGCAGGAGGCCGGCGCCTGCCAGACCATCGATCCCTGGGGCGGCTCTTACTATGTCGAACGACTCACCCACGATCTGGCGGCAAAGGCCATGGCCCATATCGAGGAGGTCGAGGCGATGGGCGGGATGGCGAAGGCCATCGAAGAGGGCCTGCCCAAGCTGCGGATCGAAGAGGCCGCCGCGCGCACGCAGGCGCGCATCGACTCCGGCGATCAGACCGTGGTCGGCGTCAACAAGTTCCATCTCGACGAGCCGGAAGACGTGCCTGTCCTGAAAGTCGACAATGCCACCGTGCGGCGGATGCAGCTCGACAAGCTCAAACGCCTCAAATCCGACCGCGACGAGGCCGCCGTTTCTGCTGCGCTCGATGCGATCGACAAGGCGGCGGCGAGCGGCGAGGGCAATCTCCTCGCCCTCGCCGTGGATGCCGCGCGGGCGAAGGCGACGGTCGGCGAGATTTCCGAAGCCGTCGAACGCAGCCAGGGCCGCCACAAGGCCGTGATCCGCTCCATCAAGGGCGTTTATGGCCAGGGTGTCGAAGGCACCGAAAAGGCCAGAGAGGCTGCCGCACTGGCCGAACAATTCGCGGCGAAAGCCGGCCGCAAGCCGAAAATCTATATCGCCAAGATGGGCCAGGACGGCCATGACCGAGGCCAGAAAGTCGTCGCCTCCGCGCTGATGGATCTTGGCTGGGAGGTTGAGATCGGCCCGCTTTTCCAGACCCCGGAAGAAGCCGCGAAAGCCGCGCGCGAGGCCGGCGTCGATATCGTCGCGGCGTCCTCTCTGGCCGCCGGGCACCTGACGCTGGTGCCGGAGCTGAAACGAGCACTCGGCAATGAAGGCGCCATGGCCACGAAGATCATGGTCGGCGGCGTCATCCCGCCCGGCGATTTCGACGCGCTGAAAGCCGCCGGCGCGGCCGCCATCTTCCCGCCGGGCACGGTGATCGCCGACGCGGCCCTCGCCATGCTGGAAGCGCTCGGCAATGACGGCGAGCCGGGCGTGGCGGCGGAGTAGGCGCTTGATCCGGCTGAACGCAATCTTCCGGGACAATGGACTGGAAGTTGGGGATATCTTGCTGGTCCGCCATCAGGACCGCCGGATGAAGGCGGGTTGGACGCCTTACCGGCTGTGGCGCGATCAGCCGGATATATTCCTGTCTTATCAAGGCGCCCAGCAAGCCGGACGTTTCAGGAATGGCCGGATACTCTCTGCGTTTGTCGTCGACCCGCTCGGTTGCGACCTGTTTGCTGGTCTCTATGAAATCGGCGCGGAAAGAGCCCCAAAGCCTGCGGGCGAATGGATACCCTATTTCGAGGAACCCACCGCCGGAGAGGGAGACGTCGAGTATGAACTGGTTCCAATAGCAGCGATGCAAGACTTGGCAGGCCGGCTTGTGATCGAATGGGGAGCGGGAACACGGGCCTGGGTTCAGCGCGCATCAAACCAGGACAAGCAAGTCATCGAGCTTCGTCCCAAAGATCATGAAGTTGAGTGGCCGGGCTTCGGCAACCTGTTCCTGAAGGACACAGATATCCTGCACCTGGCGGCGAACTGGCGCGCAATTCTAGCCTCCACCAATGGGGTCTACTTGCTGACATGCCCGCAGACCGGCGCCCAGTATGTGGGCAGCGCGACGGGGCAGGATGGATTCCTTGGCCGCTGGGTCGCTTACGCCAATGGCGGCGACGGCGGCAATGTGGGGCTGCGGGCGCACCGAAGGCAGACAAGTAGCACGCTTCAGATCACCGTGCTGGAGGTCTTCGGTTCAGAGCTCTCAGCCGCCGACGCTCTGGAAATCGAGACGCGGTGGAAGCGGAAGCTTGGCACGCGCGCCCACAGCCTCAATGAGAACTGACACGACATCTCGCTTCGTGATATGATCCTCGAATGAACGCCATTCTCCCCATTCTCGAAGACACGCGCCACAAGGTGACGGTCGAGGAATTGACGCAGTTGGTGCGCGGCGGGTTCTTCGCCGAGCCGGGCCGGGTCGAACTGATTGACGGAGTGATCACGGAAATGGCCAGCGAAGGCGCCGAGCATGGTGATCTGAAGAATTCACTCGTGGCCTGGCTTTATGCTCGATCTGCCTTGTCCGGATCGAGAATTTTCGTCGAAACAACGCTCTATCTCGACCAGCACAATACGCCCGAGCCCGATATTCATATCTTCCCGGCGGGCATCCATATGCGCGATCTCAAGCCTCACGAGGTCGCCCTCGTCATCGAAATCGCCGACTCCAGCCTGCGCAAGGATCGCGAGGTCAAGGCGCCGCTCTATGCGCGGTTCGGCGTGCAGGAATACTGGATCATCGATCTTGAGACGCGCAACGCGCTCGTCTTCCGCCCGGCCGGCGAGGGCGAATATGGCGAGCCGGAGATATTCGGCCCCCAAGCCGCCATGGCGTGCCGGTCTATCCCCGGTCTCGCCTTCAGGCTTGAAGACCTTCCGCTGGCCGGCTGAACACCCATATCTGGCATCGTCACCCAACAGCCAGCAGGGCGAACTTCCAGATGATCATCACCACGACCAACACGATCCAGATGCGCGAGATCACCAGCTATAAGGGCCTCGTCACGGGCGAAGCGATTATCGGCGCGCATATCTTCAAGGATTTGTTCGCAGGCATCCGCGATATCGTCGGCGGGCGCTCCGATGCCTATGAAAGCACAATCCGCGAGGCACGTGAGGCGGCGGTACGTGAGATGACTCAGGAGGCCCAGCGGCTCGGCGCGGATGCGGTGGTCGGTGTCGACATTGATTATGAAACGGTCGGGCAGGGCGGCTCGATGATGATGGTCTCGGTTTCCGGTACGGCTGTCACCCTCGCCTGAGCCCGCCATGTCCGATAGTCAGCCAAAGAGCCCTGAGGCCATGATGACTGTCGCGCAGGCGACCTTTGACGCGCTGCCCCGGCATATGCGCGAAGCAGCCGCGCGCGTCTCGGTCCGGGTCGAGGAATTCGCCGAGCCGGCCATCCTCGATGAATTCGCAATCCGCGACCCCCATGACCTGACCGGCCTTTACCAGGGCGTGCCGCTGACCATGGAAAGCGTCACATGGCCCTCACCGGACGGCCCGCTGATCTTTCTCTACCGCCAGCCCATCCTGGCCGAATGGCGCGCACGCGGGGATGTGGCGCTGGAGGATCTCATCGCCCATGTCTTCATCCACGAGCTTGGCCATCATTTCGGATGGTCGGATGATGAAATGGACGCCCTTCTCGAAGACGAGAACTGAGGCTTGCCTCAAGGTCCAATCCGCGCGAAACCTTGCGACCCTGAAGGGCGGTTAGCTCAGCTGGCAGAGCGGCTGGTTTACACCCAGTAGGTCGGCGGTTCGAACCCGTCACCGCCCACCATCCTTGCTGGCCATCGCCGGACCGACCAACCTGTTCCGGTCCGGGAACTGATCCCGAATCTTCACGAGTCTTGCCGGCACGAGCTTGTCGGCGCCACGGCCGGTCAGCTCACACAAGCATATTGTCGAGTCGGGCGCGGATGATCTCCTCGGCCTCGCTGACGATCCGGTCGATCAGGTCGTTTACCGTCGGTATGTCATCGATAAGGCCCTGGACCTGGCCGGCCGACCAGATGCCACCATCCGGATCGCCCTCTTCCATGGCCTTTCGGCCTCGCACGCCGGCCACAAGGTGCTGAACATCTTCGAATTTCGCGCCGCCCTTGCGCTCGATATCGACGACCTCGCTGCTGACGGCATTCTTCATCACCCGGGCGGTATTGTGCAGCGTGCGGAAGATCAGCTTGGTCGCGCGTTCGTCATTCTCGACCATCTGGCGCTTGAAATTCTCATGGATCGGCGCTTCCTGCGTCACGCAGAAACGCGTGCCCATATTGATGCCGTCTGCGCCAAGGGCGAGCGCGGCGACGAGGCCGCGCGCATCGCCGAAACCGCCTGATGCGATCATCGGGACTTTCACCTTGTTGGCCGCTGCCGGGATCAGGATGAGGCCAGGAATGTCATCCTCGCCCGGATGGCCGGCGCACTCGAACCCGTCGATGGAAATCGCATCGACGCCCATTCGCTCGGCCGACAGGGCGTGGCGCACGGCTGTGCATTTGTGGATCACCTTGATCCCGTGATTCTTGAAGTCATCAACATGTTCCTGGGGCTTGTAGCCGGCGGTTTCGACGATCTTGATTCCGCCCTCGATGATTGCCTGGCGATACTCGGCATAGGGCGGCGGCTTGATCGCCGGCAGGATGGTGAGGTTCACGCCAAACGGCTTGTCCGTCATCTCCCTTGTGCGGGCGATTTCCTTTGCCAGGTCTTCCGGCGTCGGCTGGGTCAGGGCGGTCAGGAAGCCCAGCGCGCCGGCATTTGCGACAGGTGCCACCATTTCCGCATAACCGACCCATTGCATTCCGCCCTGAACGATCGGGTGCTCGAAACCGAATTCCTCGGTAAAACGTGTCTTGATAGCCATTTGTCGCTTTTCCTCTCTGGCGCGGACTGACAACCAATCCGATATTCAGTGGCCTGCCGCACGGTCAGGCAACACATGTCCTGTCAGCTGGAGTTTCTTGGCCCAGCCGGTCCGTTTGCAAGCCAATCGCCCCCTCGGCGTCCAAATGCTTCGCTTCAGCCGGCGACCCCGCGTCTCAATCCGAGGTGGCGTTCATGTTCGCCAGTCCCGCCCTGGCAAGCATGCGCGACTGTATTCGCGCCTGGCGCCATGGAAAGGATCGCGGCAGGCCCAGCCTTTGCGCGGCCTGCGCGGCGGGGCTTTGCAGGTCTGGCAGTCGGTCGGCGAGACGCGCCATCGCCTTCACGGTGAGTCGGCCACGCATCGACAGCTCCCATTCGCGGCCAAGCTCGAGGCGCTCGCGCACCTCGCCGGGCAGGATGTCCACTGAAGCCTGGGCCAGTACCCTATGCAGCCCTTTGGGTATCACCGGTGCAGCCCGACCCGACGCGATGATGGACAGGAATTCAGTATTGATCTCATGGGGTTCGAAACGCCGCAGGCGCCGGCGCAGCATCGCGTCGAATTCCTCCGATGAGGCAATGGGATTTTGCGCGCCATAAAGGCGGGCGACAGTCTGGCACTCTTCGAAAAAGCCTGCTGTCTCGCCCGGGCTGAGCGGTGCGACAAAGCTGTCATAGGCGGCGGCAAAACCATAGCTGGCTGTGGCGCTGACCCAGTCAAGCAATTCCACGTCAAGGGCGCGATAGGGCTCGCCGTGGGGCGTCTGCCCGGCCACGTTTGAATGCATGTTCGTGATGGCCCTTATGACGCGGCGCGCGGCGCTTTGCGGAGCGAAGACGCCGATCATTGCGGCGGTCCCGGTGCGTGTGACCCGACCGACGGGATCGCTCCTGAAGGTCGAATGATCCCAGACGCCGGAGCGAATGCGCGGATCTGCAAATTCGAGGAGTACCGCTGCAACTCCGCCAATGGCCAGCGCGACAGGGTTCCTGAACACTGTCCATGAGTGCGATCCCGGCGCGGCAAAGCCCGGCTCGCCTGGCGGCACGGTGTAATCGACCCGCCATCCAAGATAGGTTTCAGGGGCCGGCAGGACGGTGCTCATCACCATGAGTTCGCGCCCGGTTGGTATATGCGCAGCGATGCGGGCCCGGCGGTGCCAGCGATCATGTGAACATGCCGTGACCTATCGGGCAGGCTCATCCTCAGCATCCTGTATCGAGACCAGGTAAGCCAGAAGCGCATCGGTGCCGCGGATGCCGAAATCGAAATCGGGCATATCGCGATGACCGACATGGATCTGCTCGCGGAAGTCCTCAGCAAGCGCGTCGGGGGCATAATCGGCAAGCACGCGGCGCAAAGGCGGGGCATCGCTGCGCGGGCTCTCTCCTGTCAGGCCGACCGCATGGCAGCTGGCGCACTGCGCGTCAGCAATGGCGCGTCCGTCGGCGATGAGACCGGCCTCGCCCGCCCGGGTTTCGGGGGCCCCGGGGCCGGAGGGCTCGCGCTTCGCAGAACAGGCCGAGACAGTCAGGGCCAGGAGTCCTGCAGCAATTGGAATGAGATTTGCTGCCAATCGATTCATGACCCTGAGGATCGCAGCAATCGCGGCGCCGGGCAAGCCGTTCACGTAGCGGCGCGTATTTGTGGACCAGCCGGCTTGGGGGCGTTTTGGACACCTGTGCTCGCCCTGATGGGGTAATATCTTATCGAACTGCATTTTGTATTCGCAAATGACGCGAATGAGATTCATTCGTGTTGCCGAAGAGGATAAGGCCTTTCATTCAAATGGGGAGTGCTCGACATGTCTGGCCGTATTTTTCTGGAATCCGATACTTACAGTTTCGGTGAACGCGACGGAGTCGCAACGATCGGAATTGTCAGGGAGGGCGATCTTTCGCAATCCGTCACCGTCCAGTTCGAAACGGTTCTCGGCACGGCCGGCAATGGCGACCTGATCAAGGTATCGGGCACGGTGACCATCGCAGCAGGCGAGACGCGCGCCATTGTTGAAATTCCCCTGCTCGACGATGCACTGAGCGAGGCGACCGAGACGTTCAGCGTCTCCCTGATCAATGTGTCGAGCGGCGCGCTCCAGTTTCCCCGGACGTCCACGATCAGCATTCTTGATGATGAAAACCCGGTCGAGGACCCGGTGGATCCGCCACTCGTGTCCGATTTCGAGGTCGCCAGTCAAACCGTCTTTGACGGGCTGGCCCAGCCGATTGCCTTCGAGTTCCTGCCTGGCGCCAGCGAGCAGATGATTGTGGCTGAAAAGGGCGGTGAGATCACGCTGCGCAATATTGCAACGGGCGAGACCCTCTCGACCATCCTTGATCTGACCGGCGAGGTGAACAATCGCCAGGACCGGGGCCTGCTCGATATCGCCCTGCACCCCGATTTCGAGGAATCGCCTTATCTCTACGCCTTCTACACGGTCGATCCACCGGGGACGGAGGGACAGGCAGGCAATGCCGGCGCAGATGGCGGCGGCAACCGGTTTTCCTGGCTGGTGCGCTGGGAACTCGATGCTTCTGATGGCTATCAGTCGGTTGTGGCCGGCTCGAAGACCATCCTGCTGGGCGGGGCCGGGCAGACACTGGCCGATATCGCCGGTGGTGGCGCAGTCGATTCGACCTCCAATATCTCGATCCGCTCCTCCGAGCGCGACCCTGATACGGGCGAGCTGATCGATGATTATCTCAAGGCCGATTCGCGCTCGCATGTCGGCGGCGCGCTGGAATTTGGCCCCGATGGCGCGCTTTATGTCTCGACCGGGGACGGGACGAGTTTCGGCACGACGGACCCGCGCAGTGTTGATGTACAGAACATTGATTCCCTTTCAGGCAAGATCCTGCGCGTCGATCCGCTGACCGGGGAGGGACTTTCGGACAATCCCTTTTTCACGGGCGATGCAGGCGACAATGCCTCCAAGGTCTACCAGCTCGGTCTGCGCAATCCCTTCTCCATGAGTTTCGACAGTGAAGGCCGGCTGCTGATCACCGATACGGGCTGGAACAATTGGGAAGAGATCAATTCGGGCGGTGCGGGCGCCAATTTTGGCTGGCCTTTCTATGAAGGCGGCGATGGCGGCGAAATCCTTCAGACCAGCGGATATCGCAACCTGGCCGAGGCGGCACTCTTCTATGCGGCCGTTGCGGCGGGCGATATCGAGATTGCCCCGGCCTTCCGCGCCTTTGCGCACCGGGCCAGCGAGCCCGGCTTCCAGGTCCAGGCCATTACCGGAGCCGACGATCTCATCACCTCGCAGCGTTATCCCGACAGCTTGCGAGATCACTACATCTTCACCGATGTCAGCCAGGGCGAGGTGTTCGCGGTCAACGCGAATGACCGGCGCGATGTGAAATTCCTGTTCCAGTCCGAAGGCAATCTGGCGCCGGTCCATTTCAAGCAGGGCCCTGATGGCGCGATCTATTTCGCCGATCTCGTCACCGGCAAGATCAGCCGGCTGGACATTTTCGAGGCCGGCGAGGGCACGCTCAGCGCCAAGTATTTCAATATCCCGGCAAGCACGAGCAGTCTCGACCAGATCGACTTTTCAGCCGTGCCCGACTTCACCGAAACCGTCACGCAGATCAGCCAGTCGGGCAGCGGACCCTTCTATCCCGGCGGGCCGAGCGATGATTTCGCCGTGCGTTATACCGGGACATTCAGCGCTGACAGCGCCGGCACCTATACTTTTTATCTCGGGTCCGATGACGGCTCGCGCCTGATCATCGATGGCGCCGAAGTGATCGACAATGACGGTCTGCAGAGCTTCAATACCGAGACCGGGAGTGTGTCGCTCACAGTGGGTGAGCACCAGATCGAAGTTCTTTATTTCGAAAGGGGCGGAGATAACTCGGTCGATCTCGACTGGGCCGGTCCCGGCTTTGCGCGCCAGCAGATGCGGTTTGCCGAAGAATCGAGCGGACCGATTGTGGGGACCAGCGGGAATGACCGCCTCTCCGGCACGCCGGGCGATGATGTCATGCTCGGACAGGGTGGCCGGGACGTGTTCGAGGCCAGCCTTGGCGATGACGCGATCTTCGGCGATGCCGGCGTCTATGACCAGGTCGATTATGATGGCGGGCGTGACGATTACCTGTTCACCCGCAATCCCGATGGCACGGTGACGGTTGAAGGCCTCCTGACGGGGACCGACACGCTGACCGAGATTGACGGGATCTGGTTCAACAATGCCGCTGAATGGGCCTCGATCAACATGCTTGTGGAGGAAGATGCCGCTGGACCTATTCTCGGCACACCAGGCAATGATAGCCTCCTCGGCACGGCGGGCGAAGACACCATGATCGGCAATGGGGGCTCGGACGTCTTCGACGGTTCGCCCGGAGACGATGCGATTGTCGGCGACACAGAAGAGTATGACCAGGTTGATTATGCTGGTGGGCGCGACGACTATCTGTTTGTGCGCAACAACGATGGCACAGTGACGGTGACCGGTGCGCTCACAGGTGTCGACACGCTGACCGAAATCGATGGGGTCTGGTTCAAGGGCGCGCGTGAATGGGCGTCGATCCAGTCACTGATCGACGAGGACGCCGGCGGGCAGATCCTCGGCACGCCGGGTAATGACGACCTTCTGGGCACGCCCGGCGATGACGTCATGATCGGTAATGGCGGCTCCGACACATTCGACGGCTCCCTCGGGGACGACACGATCATCGGTGATGCCGGCGTCTACGACCAGGTCGATTATGCCGGCAGCCCGGCGGATTACAGCTTCGCCCGCAACACCGATGGCACTGTGACCGTGACAAGCACGCTGACGGGGACCGATACGCTGACCGGGATTGATGGGATCTGGTTCAAGGGCGCCGCCCAGTGGCGGTCGGTTGACAGCCTGGCTGTACAGGCCGCGCCCGTCCGGCAGGTGTTCGACTTCTCGGTTCTGGACGCAAGCGAGCGGGCAGTTGAACCGGAACCTGTCACCCTGCGCGCATCGCCGCCGCCTGCCGATGTGTCGGCGCAGCCTGGTGAGGATACAGGGTTTTGGGAACCCGTTTTCGACAGCTTCAGCGCAGAATGGCTTGATCCCGATATAATGCTCTTCTGATCGGGGTGGGAGATGCATCAGCGCTTTTCAAGCCGGGCCTGACGCGCCATCATGACGGCCATGATCACAGGTCCGACTTCGCACAGCTATTATTCCCAGCGGCTCCGGCTTCATTATGTCGACTGGGGCAATCCCGACGCCCCGCCGCTGATCCTTCTGCATGGCGGGCGCGACCATTGCCGCAGCTGGGACTGGGTGGCCCAGGAGCTTCGCCGCGACTGGCATGTCATCGCGCCGGATTTGCGCGGTCATGGCGACAGCGAATGGCCATCTGACGGGGAATATTCCCCGCGCGCCTGCGTCTATGATCTTGCCCAGCTTGTTCATCAGATGAAGCTCGCACCCGTGACCATTGTCGCGCATTCCTACGGCGGCAATATTTCGCTGCGCTATGCCGGAATTTATCCTGAGACGGTTCGAAAACTCGTGGCGATCGAGGGGCTTGGGCCATCGCCGAAAATGCTGAAGGAGCGCTATGGCCAGCCGATCGGCCCGCGCATGCGCGACTGGATCGAGCGCAAACGGTCCGCCGCAGGCCGGACGCCGCGCCGCTATCAGAGTCTTGAAGACGCCTATCGGCGGATGAAGGGCGAGAACAGTTACCTGACGGATGAGCAGGCGCGCCATCTGACTATTCACGGCATCAGCCAGAATGAGGACGGCACCTATTCCTGGAAATTCGACAATTATTTCCGCGTCATGCCACCCGCCGATATGACGCAGTCCGATATAGAGAGCCTGTGGGCCGAGATCACCTGCCCGACCTTGCTTCTCTATGGCGAGAAATCCTGGGCCTCGAACCCGGCCGAGGATGGCCGCATCGCGCATTTCCGCAATGCCGAGGTCAAGCTCTACGAGAATGCCGGCCACTGGCTGCACCATGACCAGTTCGATCGGTTCATGAGCGACCTGCGGGCGTTTCTCTAGGCCGGTTTCGCTCTGGGTAGCAGCGGCCGTCGCTTGTTTTCGCGCATGGCAGCCTGGCTCGCGCCGGACGCGAAAGCGATTTTGGGTGCGATGACGTCCTGATGCGCCGGAGGCAGAACAATCAGCCCTCTTTCCAGTCGTGTTTTTCAAATGCCAGCACGCTCAGGCCTATCTGCCGCATGAAGGCGTCGCTCAGAGGTGAACAAGCCGCGCGGTTGCGCGCCATGATCTCGACTGCGTGGCCGAGTGGATAGGAATACCCGGTTTTCACAAGCAGGTCCGCAGCGCCATAGAGCCGAGTATCCATCAGCTCTATCGGCGAGCCCAGGCAGTGGCGAGCTTCTTCCTCGAGGGTATCGGCCTCATCTTCGTCGCAGCAGCCGATCAGATGCAATGCGCCTTCCGGCGCGCAGGTGCCGAGCAAGACGTTTAACGCAAATGCCTCGGGACGGGCTGCATTGATTTCGCGTTCGCAGGCCGCAGCGGCGTTGTCGGCCTCATCGGGATCGATTTCATCGGGATCAAGATCATAGTCAAAGCTGTAGATCGCGACGTCTTCACTCTTGGCCGTCAGGGGTGTTGCGATGCCGAAGAACAGCCCGTCGCCCTCGCCATCGCGATGCGCGAACAAGGCAACCCCTCGACCGGAATCGACACGCCGGAGAGTTGGCTGCACAAGGAAAGGATGGCTGTCGGGCAGGCTGGTACTCATGGCTGCTGCCAGACGAACGAGTTCGCGCAGGGCGTCATCAGCCGGCCGCCCCGACCAGACCTCGACCCGTTCCAGCCATTCCTGCTCGAGATCGGGCGACGGTGCCAGCTTGATGTCATGCCAGACAAGCGCAGCTTTTCGAAAAGCAGTCCAGATATCCAGGACATCGCCATTCGCGGTCTTGAATGCGTCAATGGGATTCATGTTTTATCCTTATGTATCAGGGTCCGCAAACCGGCTCCGGGCCTGCCGGAATTGCCTCTTTAGCCACAACCTGCCGTCATACAGGCCCGCCCGGCATGATTGGACGCGGCCCGTAACCGCCGAATGAGATCAGCCGGTCATACATGACCAGTGCTCCGGCGAGGCTGACATTGATGCAGAACCGGGTTGGAATCTTCACCACATGGTCGCAGCGTAACAACATCTCATCGGTCAGGTCGCCCCTTTCGCGTCCGAGCACATAGGCAGCCGCCTTGGGATGGCGAAAGCGGGGCAGTTCCACGGCATCCGGCGTCAGCTCGATGCCGACAAGCTGGCAGCCGCGCGGCAGGTGCATTTCGCCTATCCTGCCCCATTGGTAATATGGGACATGCTCGGCGCTTCTGGAGGTGTCGGATTTGTAGGCCTCCTTGATCCGCGACTCCGCATCGACCGAAAAGACGAAACTCGCGCCGAACGCATTCGCGGTCCGCATGAGGGCGCCAAGATTCATCGGCTTGGAAATGCCTTCCGCGCCGATGCCGAAATAACCGCGCATGACTGTCAGAAACCTCCGTTCAGCAATCGCCACCCTGCCAGAAGAATAAAAATGGCGACCGGCAGGACAAGGCTGGCGCGTCTTGCCAAGCGTAAATGGTTCAGGGGTCTTGGATAGGTCGCGACCAGATGGTTTGTCGCATTCAGGAGCCAGCAAGGCGAGCTGTCTGGCACATCCGCCTTGCCGGCATGCCTCACCGCCTCGCCCGCCTGCGCCGGCGCCAGTGTCGGATTGTGTGCCTCTAATGCCTTGCGAAGGACATGGGCCGTGATGACCCGCATCTGCAGGGCCAGCGCGAAGGCAAAGGCGAGCCCGCCAAACAGTACCCAGAAAAGGATTGCCCCGGTCATTGCTACCGTCCCGTAGCCACTTCGAACCGGCCCGAAGACGTGACAACGCCGCGTTTCATGCTCTCGGACACAAAGGGCATGGCGACATTGCCGAGTACATCGACAGCGATCAGGCCGCCATCCCCGCCGAGAAGGCGGACATCTTCCAGCGCCTTCTCTGCCGCTGCCGACAGGCCGGACCGCGCATAACGCACCTGCGCTGAAATATCTGCGGCCACCGCACAGCGCATGAAATATTCGCCCTGACCCGTGCAGGAGACCGCGACGCGCTCATCCGCCCAGGTGCCGGCGCCAATGATCGGGCTGTCGCCGACCCGACCGGGCGTCTTTCCCAGAAGGCCGCCGGTTGATGTCGCGGCTGCCAGACGCCCCCTGCGATCCATCGCCACCGCGCCCACCGTGCCGTGAGCCAGCTCGCCAGGTGCCACCCGCCGGGTGACCGCCGGCCGGTAATATTCGCGCGGATTGCGCACGCGCGCCAGCTTGTAGGGTTTGAGAAAGCGAGTGGCCCCTTTCCCGACCAGGAGGACATGCGGGCTGTCATCCATCACCTTGCGCGCGGCTGCTATCGGGCTGCGAAAGCCGCGCAAAGCGGCGACACAGCCCGCCCGGCGTGTCTCGCCATCCATCAGTGCAGCGTCGAGTTCCCAGCGGCCTTCGGCATTGGGGGACGCGCCGCGCCCGGCGATATGGAAGCCGCTCTCCTCCAGCTTCGCCACGGCCGCATGGACGACATCTGTGGCAGCTGCCCCCCGACCGAGCGCGGCGGCCCCGTCCTTCAGCGTCTGCGCCATGTGAGCCTGCGCGCCGGCCTGATCGGCGTCGCGCAACGGTCCCGCGCCCCCGTGAACAATGAGCGACCAGGCTGAAGACATGAAAACTCCCTTTGAAACCCTTGCCGGTGCAACGGATTGCCCGCGCGTGATCCTTGCTCTTTCGCCAGCCTCGCCGCTAGAGTGCGCCGCAACATCCATGGAGGAGGAGGCCGCGCAATGAAAGCCGTTCTGTCGAAGGCGCCCGGAGGGCCCGAGACGCTTGTGATCGAAGACCTGCCATCACCCGAAGCCGGGAAGGGACAGGTCGT
The DNA here is from genome assembly GCA_964415675.1 of uncultured Hyphomonadaceae bacterium. Lineage (GTDB taxonomy): Bacteria > Pseudomonadota > Alphaproteobacteria > Caulobacterales > Hyphomonadaceae > UBA5336. The sequence goes on along the minus strand of CAYQBG010000017.1, from coordinate 14,679 downwards.
CCTGGAGGTCAAGGCGGTTGGTGTAAACTATCCTGACGTTCTCATCATTCAGGATCAGTACCAGTTCAAGCCCGAAAGGCCGTTCTCACCCGGCGGCGAAGTGTCCGGGATTGTGAAATCGATTGGCGAGGGCGTTGACAGCCTCAAGCCCGGCGACCGGGTGATCGGCTCGACCGGCTGGGGCGGCATGGCGCAGGAGATCGCCCTTGATGCGCATCGCTGCATCCCGATCCCCGACGAAATGCCTTTTGATGAGGCTGCTGCCTTTATCATGACTTATGGCACCAGCCATTATGCCCTCAAGGACCGGGCCGACCCCAAGCCTGGCGAGACGCTGCTTGTGCTCGGCGCGGCAGGCGGTGTCGGTATCGCGGCGGTCGAGCTCGGCAAGGCGATGGGCCTGAAGGTCATCGCGGCGGCCTCGTCTCAGGAAAAGGTCGATTTCTGCCTCGAAAAGGGCGCCGATCTCGGTCTTGTCTATCCGCGCGGCCCGCTTGACCGGGCCCAGCAGAAAGAGCTGTCCAACCAGATCAAGGAGCTTGGCGGTGGCGGCGTTGACATCATTTATGACGGTGTTGGCGGGGATTACGCCGAACCCGCCGTGCGGGCGATGAACTGGGAAGGTCGCTTCCTCGTGGTTGGTTTTCCGGCGGGGATCCCGAAACTTCCGCTGAATCTTACACTCCTGAAAAGCTGCGACGTGCGCGGGGTCTTCTGGGGCGCTTTTGTGGCGCGCAATCCCAAAGCGAACGCAGAAAACGTCGCCGACCTATTCAGGCTCTACAAGGAGGGCAAGATCAAGCCGCACGTCTCAAACACCTATCCGCTCGAAAAGGCGGCTGACGCCATCACCGAACTGATGGAACGCCGTGCCCAGGGCAAGGTCGTCGTCACGACCTGATACGGCCCTGCCAGCTTGTCGGAACCGGAAGGGCGCCCCATCGCGGGCGCCCTTTTTGCCTGGGATCCGAAAAAAAGGAGCCCCGCAGCCAGTGCGGAGGCTGCGGGGCTTCGGAGTGGGCCGGTCATGGGTGAGGAGTGAGAGGAACCGCGCCGGCCGGGAAGACGGTGTCGCCCGTGTCAGCCTATAATGCCGACGGCCGAATACATGGCGCCGATCAGGAGGGCGGCCAGCGGAAGGGATGCCAGGAAGCCAATCAGGTTACGGCGCGTGTCATTGTCGGTCAGGAAGGTCATGGATCAGGTCTCCGGTCAGGGTTGGTGCAGGCAGGTTGGGCCTGCCATGACCGTCATATAGACCGGGCCTGACTTTTGATCAATGAATAAAATCAAAATTATTCATTGATCACGGTTTCGTGATCTGAAAACGCGATTCCGGCTGTCAGTGCAGCATCGATAATCTGCATCACACCCTTCAGTTCGCGTTGGAGCTTCGGCAGTTGCAGGCGGGTGAAGAGCTGAGGGTAACGAAACTTCATGGTCGCCGTCTGGATCATTTCGGCGGCGAAGGCCGGATCCTCGATCGGCGCAAACTCACCCCGCGCTACGCCATCTTCCAGAACCTGCACAATATGAATACGCTCCTGTGCCAGTTCCTCATTGGCGAAAGTCGGGCGTTCTTCTGACAGGACTTCAGCCACCTCAAGAATCTTGGCGTCCGATGCGAGCTTGCCGAAGGTCGATACCAGGGCGAATTCCACGATTTCGTGGAGCCGCTCCAGGGCGGGCTTGTCCTGACGTGCGATCCGGGCATGCTCCTGATGGACCTCCATATTGAACTTGCGGGCCATCGCTTCGGCAATATCCAGTTTAGAGGCATAGAAACGGTATATATTGCCGGCGGACATGCAGCAGTCGCGCGCAATCTCTGACATTGTCGTCTTGGCGTAGCCATAATGCAGGATTCGCTCCATGGCGGCTTCAAGGATACGCTCGCGTGTGTCAGTTTTTGTGTCCATGCTTTCACACTAGGGAAATTTGCTGAATGATCAATGCTTCCTTCAATCACCTCAGGGGGCCGGATTGAGCGCATATCAGCGATTTGCGGTTATGGGGGCCGGTGCCTGGGGCACCGCCCTGGCCCTGTGCCTGCACGAAGCAGGACGCAACGTAGCGGTTCATGCGCGCGAGCCCGATATTGCCGAAAGCCTCGTTGGCGGACGTGGAAATCCGGCCTATCTGGCCGGGATCGACCTGCCCCCTCTTGAGGCGTCCTGCGACGCTGCCAGCCTGGCCGGTGCCGATGCCGTTCTCGCGGTCGTGCCGGCGCAGTTCGCCCGCGAGGCTTTCATCGCCGCACAGGCCTATATCGCGCCGGGTACGCCGGTCCTTTTATGTGCCAAGGGGATCGAGCGCGAGACAGGCAAGCTCATGACGGAGGTGCTTGCCGAAACCCTGCCGGGCGCCATCCCTGTCGTCCTGTCCGGGCCGTCCTTTGCGGCCGATGTGGCCTGCGGCCTACCCACCGCCGTCACGCTCGCCTGCAAGGACGAGAGGCTGGGGAAGGCGCTGATGCAGGCGATCGGGCGACCGGTCTTTCGTCCGTACTGGGCCAGCGACCTGATCGGGGCTGAGATTGGCGGGTCGGTCAAGAATGTTCTCGCCATCGCCTGCGGCATGGTTGAGGGGCTCGGCCTGGGGCGTTCGGCTCATGCTGCGCTGATGACGCGTGGTTTTGCCGAGATGAAGCGACTGGCCGTGGCAAAGGGCGGACGCGCGGAAACAATGTCGGGTCTTTGCGGTCTCGGCGATCTGGTTCTGACCTGCTCATCGACCCAGTCACGAAACATGAGTTTCGGAAAGGCGCTGGGCGAGGGGCTTGCGGCGGCTGACATTCTCGCCGGGCGCCGCGCCGTCACGGAAGGGGCCGCAACGGCGCCGGCCATCTCCCGTCTGGCTGAAGAGCTTGGCGTCGAGATGCCGATCTGCGAAGCTGTGGCGGCAATCCTCGCCGGGAATGCCACTGTCGGCGAGGCCATGCAGACTTTGCTGGCAAGGCCCTTCAAGGGCGAGGAGCTGACCTGATGCCTCTTTTTATTGTTCACGCGCTCGACAAGGCCGATGCCAGGGAGCTGCGCATGGCCAACCGCCCGGCCCATCTGGAATGGGCTGCTTCCCATGCTGACCGTATCGCCATGGCCGGGCCAATGTTTGCCGAGGATGGCGAGACGTTTGCTGGCTCGGTTTTCATAGCCGAGTTCGAAAGTCTTGAAGCGGCCCGCGCCTGGCATGGCGAGGATCCTTATGTGAAGGCCGGACTTTTTGCGCGCAGCGACATCCGGCCCTGCAAATGGGTTATCGGGGATGGCAAGCCTGCCGTATGACAGGCGACACATATCATTCAATTGACGTTCAGGGCGTTTGCGTCACACTGACTTCATGATGAACGCAGGAAAGGCCGAAGCCTTGAAATTGCCAGCCACGGCGCTCGCCGTCCTGATCTTCGCTGCGGGCTGCACGCCGACCGTCAAGGTCGAGGCGCCGAGCGAGCCGATTACCATTAACCTGAACGTCAAGATCGACCAGGAGGTCCGCATCCGCCTCGACGAGGCGGTGGAAGACCTGATCGCTGACAATCCGGACCTCTTCTAGGGATGGCCGGACCCATGACAGGAGTGACACGCGCATGTTTGCCTTCCGCCTCTTGATGGCCGCAACCTTGCTGGCCGGAGCCGCGCTCGCCATGTCCGCCTCTCCGCCTGCTCATGCGCAGGCCCCGCAGATCGAATCGGCCAAGGCCGCCGGCGTGATCGGCGAGCGGATCGATGGATATCTCGGGATCGTCAATGACGGAGCAGCTGATGCCTCGCTCATCCGCAAGGTCAATGAGATCAACGCCAAGCGGCGTGCGGTTTATGATGAGCTTGCGGCCGATACGAACACAACCACGGCACAGGTTGCACGTGTCACCGGCGAGAAACAGATCGCGCGGGCCGCCCCCGGAGAATATTATCTGGATGATTCCGGCGCCTGGGTCCGCAAGGGCGGTCAGTAGGCCGAAGAGTTGAAGCTTGCCCGCCTCCTGCCCGTCATTGCGGGCCTCGCGCTGGCCATCACTGTGGCAGGCGTAGTGTTTGTGCGATTCGCGATCGGAGGGGACGTGCCTGTCCGGGGCTGGTTCGCTTATGCCTTTGGGGCCGGCTTTTCGATCATTGTGTCGGCCGGGCTGTTTTTCCTTGTCTTTTATAGTTCCCGGCACGGTTATGATGATATTGACCGTCCGGAGGATGATTCCTCGGCCGAATGAGCTGAAGCGCAATCGGCCCGCGAATCTGGTAAAGTAAAGCTCGCACTCTAACCGGGACTGATTTTCCGATGATTGATCCAGCGCGCCTGACGGCCTTCATTGCTTCGCGGATTTGCCATGACCTCGTCTCGCCGATCTCCTCGGTGACCAATGCGGTCGATTTCATGAATGAGCCTCCGGAATCGGAAATGCGCCAGCATGCCGATGAGCTCCTCAAGGACGGGTCGGAAAAGGCCGCCGCGCGGGTGGAATTTCTGCGCTACGCCTTCGGCACAATGGGGCTTTCGGACGGTACATGCGACATGCATGAGGCCAAGCGCGTTGCGGAACGTTTTGTCTCCTCGCACAAATGCGAAATCGACTGGGATATCGAGACTGACCATCTCAGCTATTCTCATTCGCGCCTGATGATGAACATGCTGATGGTCGGCATCGAGTGCCTGCCGCGTGGCGGGGTTATGTCCGTGCGCATGCGCAATGAGCCGGCAGGGTTGACGATCACCGTGACCGCGCGCGGCGAACGCGCCCGCCTGAACGATGAAACGCAGCAACCGCTCAAGGGTGAGGAACCCGAAGGGGGTTGGTCGGCGCGCAATGTTCAGCCCCTTTTTGCCAGGTTGGTCGCCGACAGTCTTGGCGCGCAACTCACCGCTACGCTGAACAGCGATGAGGTCATCATCCTTGCCCATGGTGTGCGCGCTGAGGGGTAGTCCGGGGCTGCACGAGGCCGAGCCTCTCAGGCTTTAGCGCCGCGCTTGCCGCCGCCATAGGCCGGGTCGGAACTGGCTCTTGCCTCGTCCAGCGGCCATCTCGGGCGCGCTGTGAATTGCAGCCCGTCCGCTGGCACCATGCCGGCGGCAAGCCGCTCGGCGCCCGCGAGCGCGATCATCGCCGCATTGTCCGTGCAGTGGTGCAGGGGCGGGACGATGAAGGCGGCGCCCGCCTCATCGGCCACGCACTGAAGCCGCGCGCGGATCGCCCGGTTGGCCGCCACGCCCCCAGCGACAATGAAACGCTCCAGCCCGGACAGGGCCAGCGCGCGTCGTGATTTTTCCGCCAGCACATCGCAGACCGCCAATTGGAAGGCGGCGCAGATATCGGCTGTTCGCGCCGGCGTCAGCGGCGCGTCATCGGCGGCGCGCGCCACTGCCGTTTTGAGGCCGGCAAAGCTCATATCGAGCCCGGGACGGCTGAGCAGCGGGCGCGGCAGATCGATGAAGGTTTCGTCTCCGGCGCAGGCTGCGGCCTCGACAGCCGGGCCGCCGGGAAAGCCAAGCCCGAGATGTTTCGCAGTCTTGTCGAAGGCTTCGCCGGCCGCGTCGTCAATCGTGCTGCCTAGCCGGTGATACTCGCCCAGTCCGGCCACATGCAGAAACTGGCAATGCCCGCCGGAGACGAGCAGGAGAAGATAGGGAAACGGGCAGTCCTCAGACAGGCGGGGCGACAGCGCATGGCCCTCCAGATGATTGACCGGAATGAACGGCTTGCCGGTCGCCAGCGCGATGGCCTTGCCCGACATCATGCCGACCAGGACGCCGCCAAGCAGGCCCGGCCCGCTGGTCGCTGCCACAGCGTTGAGTCCGTCAAAGCCAATCCCCGACGCTTCCATTGCGGCGGCGACGACGCGGTCGGCGAGTTCGGCATGGGCGCGCGCGGCGATTTCCGGCACGACACCGCCATAAGGCGCATGTGCCTCGACCTGCGAGCGCACGGTCTCGCCGAGAATTTCGGCACGCCCGCCCCGCAGCCGCAGCACGGCTGCCGCCGTTTCATCGCAGCTTGTTTCGATCCCCAGTACCGTGAGCACGCTGTCCATCAGGCCTCACGCACCAGGATAATCTTGCCGGAATGTCCGCCTTTGGTCATGTGAGCCTGCGCCGCTTCGGCATCGGCCATGGGATATGTGGTGTCGATGACCGGCCGGATCCGCCGGCTTTCGACATGCGGCCAGAAATCGCGCTCGATCGCATCGCGGATGCGCCGCTTTTCCGGTGCCGGCCTTGCCCGCAGTGTGGTGCCGGTGAGAATCCCGCGTTTCAGCATCAGGCGCATCAGGTTCAGGGTCACTTCAGGACCGCTCTGGAAGGCGATATTGCAGATCCGCCCATTGATCTTGATGATGTCGATATGCTGCTGGACATAATCTCCGCCGACCATGTCCAGGATCACATCGACACCGCCGCGCGCGCGGATCTCTTCAGCAAAATCCTGCGTGCGGTAATTGATGGCCGCGTCAGCGCCCAGGCTTTCGATCAGCGCGCATTTTTCGTCGGATCCGGCGGTAGCGGCAATGAAATCCGCGCCGGCGGCCCTTGCCATCTGGATGGCCATGACGCCGATGCCGCTGGTCCCGCCCTGGCACAGGAAGTCCTCTCCCCTTGCCAGCTGGCAGCGATCAAAGACGTTCGCCCAGACGGTCATCATGGCCTCGGGAAGCGCCGCCGCCTCGGCGAAACCGAAACCATCGGGAATGGGCAGCACCGACCCCTCATCCACGGAAACCGCTTCGGCATATCCGCCACCGGCGAGAAGCGCGCAGACGCGATCTCCGGTTTTCCAGCGGGTGACGCCTTCGCCGACCTGCGCCACGACACCGGAGCATTCCAGGCCCATCGTTTCGGGCGCGCCGGGCGGGGGCGGGTAGAGCCCCTTTCTCTGGATGAGGTCGGCCCGGTTGAGGCCTGCGGCACGGATGTCAATAATCACGTCCTGCGCACCTGCGACGGGGCGCTCGATCGCCTCGAAGGCGAGGGGGGCATCCTTGTGCGTGGCGATGGCCTGCATCATTTCTGGCATGGGTCTGGGCCGCTCCTTGCATGACATATGTGTTCGGCGTTCTATTGGGACACAACATGGACCCTGTAGGTGCCAAATGGAATGGGAGCGGGCGCAATGGATGAGGCAGAACCCCAGGGCAAGCCGCAGGTGCCGCTCGACAGGCTGTCGGTGGATGAGCTTGAAGCGCGCATCATTGCCCTTCAGGCGGAAATCGAAGACTGCCGCCAGGAGCTGGCGCGCAAGCGAGCGCAGAAATCGGCAGCCGATGCATTGTTCGGCGGAGAAGGTTAAAGAGCCGGAAAGGGTCGCGTGCCAGTGAGGGCAGCGGCCTGGCCGGTCGAGCGAGATGAGTGAGAGGCAGGATATGGGGTCAGAAGCATCGGACGGCGCAGGCCATGCGCGTGAGGCATTCACCGACAGCAAGCTGTTCGACAGGGTGTTTGCAGAAGGCATGGCGCTGGTCGAACAGACGGCGGGATATCTCGACGGGCTGGGGCGCGAGGAAGCCAAATTGCTCGGCCGTGAGGCTGGCCTCACTTATGCCGCGTGGAGCATGGAACTGACCACGCGCCTGATGCAGGCGGCCAGCTGGCTGGTGATGCAAAAAGCCGTGCGCGACGGGGACATGCCGCTCAATGATGCGCTGGCACCGAAATACCGGATGAGCCGTGATGGCCCGGCCCTTGACGTGGAAGCCCAGAGGGGCCGTGGCCTGCCCGATGAGTTCCTCGAACTGGTCGATCGGTCCGAAGCGCTGTTTGACCGGATCTGCCGGATAGACTCCTCGCTTTATGGCGATGATGCCGGCCTTGCCGATGACAGCCCCGTCAATCAGCAGATCGAGCGGCTCAAACGGGCGGCGGAGACCGGCGCCTTCGATCCGCTCTCGGTCTGGCGGAAGGCGCGTTAGGGGCGATCGTTAACCAGAATGGCAGGCGGCGGCCTGAATTCCGATGGCAAATCCTGTTTGTTCTTGGTCAGGAAAACGCAAGAGGCCTCAAAGGCGCTCATCCTGCGCCTTCGCTCAGGATGAGCCGGATGAGGATACCCCCTCGACCGCCTGACAACAGGTTTGTTGATCCATGCCAAAGCGTCCATTCCCGGCGCGTTCCGGTCGTTCTGACTGAGCCCTGAGCCAGGGCCGCACCTGCGGATGGGCCTTGCCGCGCGCGGCGCTTTCGCTAGCCTTGCGCCGAATCGACAAAGGGCCCGGCAAGCGCAGGGGGAGAAGGCCAGATGGACAATTCGATCTTTATCGGGGGCGGCGGGCCTGAGCAGAATGATGCTCAGCGTCTTCTGCTCAACCGGGCCAACCGGCACGGGCTAGTGGCGGGCGCCACCGGCACGGGCAAAACCGTCACCCTGCAGATCCTGGCCGAGGGGTTTTCTGCCGCCGGCGTCCCGGTCTTCTGTGCCGATGTGAAGGGCGACCTGTCGGGCATCTCCCAGGCCGGTGACCCTGAGCACAAGCTGCATCCCAAACTCATCTCACGGGCGGAAAAGATCGGATTCGACGATTATGGCTATGCCGCCACGCCGACCGTGTTCTGGGACATGTTCGGCGTGAAGGGCCACCCGGTTCGCACGACGATCACCGAGATGGGCCCGCTCCTGCTCTCGCGCCTGATGGACCTGACCGATGTGCAGGAAGGCGTGCTGACCATTGCTTTTGAATATGCCGATGATCAGGGCCTGTTGCTGCTCGACCTTGAGGATTTACGCAAACTGCTCGCCTTCATGGGCGACAAAACAGTGCGCGACGAGCTCACCCGTGAGTATGGCAATGTCTCCACCTCGTCGCTAGGCGCGGTGCAGCGCGGCCTTCTGATGCTGGAGCGCGAGGGCGCGGAGCTTTTCTTCGGTGAGCCGGCGCTGAAACTGGCGGACCTGATGCGTCGCACGCGGGACGGGCGCGGCATCGTCAATGTGCTCGACGCGACACGCCTCATCAATTCGCCGCGCCTGTATTCGACCTTCCTGCTCTGGCTCCTGGCCGAGCTTTTCGAGGAGCTTCCCGAGGTTGGCGATCCGGACAAGCCGGAACTGGTCTTCTTCTTTGACAAGGCACATCTCCTTTTCGATGATGCCCCGGGCGCACTTATTGAAAAGGTCGAACAGGTGGTCCGCCTGATCCGCTCGAAGGGTGTGGGTGTTTTCTTCGTCACCCAGAACCCGCGCGACCTGCCTGACAGTGTGCTGGGTCAGCTTGGCAATCGCGTTCAGCATGCCCTGCGCGCCTATACGCCGCGCGAACGCAAGGGTGTTCGCGCCGCTGCGGAGAGTTTTCGACCCAATCCCGATTTCGAGACAGATGAAGTCATCACCGATCTCGGCGTGGGCGAAGCCCTCGTTTCAACGCTGGACGAGAAAGGCGCGCCAGGCATCGTCCAGCGTACGCTGATCCGCCCGCCCTCATCGCGACTGGGCCCGGCCACCGACACCGAGCGCCAGGCCGTGATGGCCGACAGCCCCGTTCGTGGCCTCTATGACGAAGCCGACAATCGCAACTCGGCCTATGAGGAATTGCTCAAGCGGGAGGAAGAGGCCGCGGCGGCGGCCGAAAAGGCGGCCAGGGAAGAGGAAAAGGCGAAACAGCAGGCTGAGCGCAAACGCACACGCCGGTCGCGCTCTTCAAACGGTATCCTCGACGGATGGGTGGACAAGCGTCTCGTGCGCGATGTGACACGTTATGTCCTGCGCGGCGTGCTCGGCGGACGCCGGCGCTGACGCTCTAACCACCGTCCGGCGGGCTGCTATCGGCGCGGCGCGCGTCGATCTCGGCGAGCCAGTCGGTGCCGGTCCATTGCCGGCTGGAGGACAGGAGCTGCGCCAGGCGGCTGTCGATACTCACATTGAAATCGAAAGCCGAGCCGCCAAGGACATCGTCATTATGGCCGAGCAGGCGTGCGGTGATAGTGATCTCACCGGCGACATCGCCATTCGCGCCGATTTCAAGGACCTCAAAATCGAAATCCTCCAGTGCCCGGAAGGCGAGAGCGACATTCTCATTGGTGCCAGATGCCTGGTCCGCGACTCGTCCGGTATAGGATAGTCGCCCGCCATCGCTATCGGCGACCAGCCGCGCATCGCGGATGAACGCGCTCCCGCCGCTGAATTCGACCGGGAAACGGCCACTGACAGTCCCTTCTGCGGCAAGACCCGGTACCGACAATTCCTCTGACAGCGCCTGCAGTGAAATCCGTTTGGCCTCGACCGTGACCGTATTGCGCTCCCCTGCGACCTGCCAGGCACTTGGTTCAACTGACAAAGTGCCCCCGGCGAATGGCCAGATGGCCGATTCCAGTCTTGCTTCCCGTCCCTCGACCAGCTGAAACCGCACCTCGCCATTTAGAAGCGACAAGCCAGGATCGATTTCATCGACAGAAAAAGCCTGAGCGGGCGGTGTGGACAATGGGAACAACTGGTCGAACACGATGCGCCCGTCCACACCGCGCACCCGGCTGAACGACAATGTCTGGAAACCGAATTCATCGAGTTCCGCCCAGCCGGTTCCACTCACGCGCCCCGCACGGATATGGAAATCGGCCGATGCCGAGATCTCGCCGCGCGCATCGGTAAAGAAGCCCCGCAGCCTGTCGGAGAGATCATGGGGCTGCAAGCGTCCCGGCCCGAACCGGAGCGTTTCCGTTATGAAGGATCCGAAACCGTCGATCTGCGGAAAGCTGAACTGCAGCTTGCCGCGCCCGACCAGAAGGCCGGTATCGGCCAGGCGCACCGGCGCATCGATCGTCAGTGTCCCCGATTGCAGAATGGCCTCGGCACTTGCCAGAAGCGGCTCGAATACCGGGTCGTGCCGCTGGTCGGAAATCCGGACCGTATCGAGCGTGGCTCGCCCCGCTGGCCCGTCATCGCGATCATTCATAACAAATTCGCCGCTCGCGGCGGTCATGCGCGCCGGCACAAGGCTGCCGCTGAAGACAATCTCGCTGAGCCCGCCAGACATGCGCAGCGGGGCAGGACCTGCCGCAGCTTCGAGATTGGGCCTGCGGGCATCGATACGCAGAGTCTGGGAGCCGGTGTCGAACGCAACGGCAAGTGTCTCGCCCGAAAGCCGGGTCGTCAGGCCATTGTTGATCACCCATCCCAGACGCGCCGTCTTAAGGTCGATTGTCCCGCTTGTGCGCCCGGTCGTGAAAGGCAGCCCGACTGCTTCCAGCGTTACAACCCCTTCAGGATGGCCGCCGCGCTCCTGTAAAAAGCGCCCGTCTTCCGGGCAAAGCGCCAGCGCAAAACTGCCAATACCGACCGACTGGAATGTCGCACCTGCGCTGTCGAGCCCAACGCAGCGCGCGCCCTTTGTCTGGATGCGCCAGCCCTCGACGCCGCGAACGGCGTCGATTCCGCCAAAAAGCGAGGTCGCGCGAAGGCTCGCACCGGGCAATTCGCCATCTATAGTGATTGTGCCCTCGGCGCCGGCCCGCAGGAGCCCGGGCGCACTTTCATAAGCCAATTCGCCGAGGTCGAATGTCAGCGCAAGGTCGTCTGCCTCATAGCGGCGCAACCGAAGATCGCTGGCGATCACCTCCAGCCTGTCGGCTTCAGTCTCGAATTGTCCGAGCTGGCCGGACAATTCAAGCTGTGTGCGGTTCGCCTTGACGCGAAAATCGCCGGAAATCCTGACGCTTTTCTCAGTGGCTTGCAACCAGGCCCGGTTCGAGAAAGGCTCGATCCGTGCCGCCAGGCCACTGGCTGACTGGAACTGGAAAGGGCCGGTGCCGCTCAGCCACCAGTCCTCGCTGCCTGAGCGCTCGAAACGGAAGTCCGAACCGGTGTCGAATTGTGCCAGCGCTGCGTCAAGCTCGTCGCCAAGCTGGCGACCATGGGCGGCCGCAAGCCCTTCCCCGGCAATCATTTCCTTCAGCTTCGCGCGCGTCGCTGCTGCGACTGACGCGGCCTCCAGCACAAGTCTCCCGTCCATCGTCATCGCGTCGCCCGGGCCGGCCGATGTGTCGCCTGTCAGTGCGAGCCGGCCAGCGCTCTGGCCAGCTATCTGCGCGTCCACGATCTCGAAGGCGACCGGTCCGGCCAGCCGTCCCTCCAGGCGCTCCAGATCAGCGTCGAGACGCGCCGAGCGACCAGACATGCGCGCGGTCTCAATGGTGCCTGCCTCAAATATCACAATCGCGGTGTCTACGGCTTCAATGAAGGTCTGCAACCCGGCGACCTCAACGCGCTGCAGGCTGATACTGCCGCGCGTGCGCACATCTGCGAGGCTCTGTGAGCCCAAGATGGCTTCGGCGAGTTCTCCGGACCAGTCAACGCCGATGGGTCCGCCTTCGGAAAAGGGATGTAGCCGGGCGTCGAAACTTGCATTCGATATGGAGAGGCCCTCGAAACGGCCATGGTCGAGCTGCAACCTGGCTTCGCCGCTGGCGCGCCCGTCGACAAGCTGAAGGTCGAATTCGCCCTCGCTCCAGGTGATCTCACCCTCTTCGGATTGCAGCTGCGCAGGCTGCACCTGGATGCTGGCTTCAAGATTGTCCCGGCTGCGCCCCCTGGCAGAAAAGGTCGCGAAAAGCGTCCCGGCCGGAGTTGCCAGCTCGGCGCGGCCATCGCTGACCTGCACGTCCGGCCAGTCGCCGCCCGGCTCACCACCTTGCCCGAGCAAAGATTCCAGACCGTAAGCGTCCAGCCTCTGGCCATCGTATCGCAGCCGAACAACGGGCTCGGCGACCGAAATAGCGGTCAGTTTTGGCTGCAACCAGCTCGTCCAGGTCAGGTCGGCCTTCACACGGCCGGTTTCCAGCGGGGCCGCGCCGCTCGCTCGAATCGCAAGCCGCGAGATATCCACGGAGTTCAGGCTGATATCCTCGACCCTAAGCTCGCAACCGATGTCACGCGACTCGCACCAGTGTGCGACCAGGTTTTCGGCAAGCCGGTCGCGCAGCAGCCAGGCCGCCATCGCCGCGACAAGCGCGCCTGCCAGCAACCCGCCAAAGAGCCAGGCTGCCCAGCGCCATGGGTGTATGCGCGAAGTTCGGGTCTGCTTTGACAAGATCGGTCACTCGTTTGCGAAGGACTGCCAACAGAACATAACGCACTTCACCCGCTTGCGCTGCGTGGGCTTTTCAGGAAATTTAACGTGCATGGGGCTTAATCCAGCCTGAATATGCTTTCGGGCAAGAGGGCGGTCAAAGAGTAGAGGTCTCATGCGCAAATCGCGGGCATCGGAGAAATCGAGACAGGTCAGTCATGCAGCCGTGGCGTTCAGCGCGTTTGTCGGCGCGGCAACCCTTGTCGGCGTCTGGGGTAGCCGGCACGGAAATGACCGGCCTGAGACCGGAGAAGTTCCCCTTCCTGCTGTGCCTGTCGATGTGCCTGCGCGCCAGTCCCTGCCGGCCTCTGAAATGTGGACGGCGGACCTGGCCACCCGGGAAAGGTCGCTTAAGGTCAATACTGGCACACTGGTGCGGCGCGACACGATTTCCGACCTGCTCCAGCGTCTTGGCACAACGTCCGCCGATGCTCATGCTGCGCTCGCCGTGCTTGAAGAGGCTGAGCTACTCGATCCGCGCCGCTTGCGGCCAGGGCTCAAGGCGACCGTCACGCTGGAACCGGGCGAGTTGGAAAACCCGGGAGCGCCTGCGCTGCTGGTCGGGCTGAGCTTGCGCACAGAGCCCGACCACTCCTTGCTGGTCACCCGCGACAGTGAGGGAGGGTTCGAAGCGGTCCGTCTCGGCGCGCGCCTGACGCCGCAAGAGCAGCGAATTTCCGCCGAGATCGATACGAGCATCTACGAAGCTGCGCTCGCACAGGGCGCAGGCGACCAGCAGGTCGTCGATTTTGCAAGAATCTTCGCCTATGACATCGACTTCCAGCGCGAGATCCACCCCGGCGACACATTCGAGATTGTCTATGAGACGCTGGTCGATGAACGTGGCCGCCCGGTTCGCGCTGGCGAGGTCATCTATGCCGAGCTTGATGGCCGTGCGCTGACACGGGGCTTTTATCGTTTCACGCCCTCTGATGACGGTGTGACAGATTATTTCGACCGTAATGGGGAGAGCGCCACCAAATTCCTGATGAAAACGCCGATCAATGGGGCGCGGCTGTCGTCCAATTTCGGCATGCGGCGTCACCCGATCTCGGGCTATTCCCGGCTACACAAGGGCACCGACTTCGCCGCGCCGACCGGCACGCCAATCCAGGCCGCCGGTCATGGCACCGTGGAGCGCGCGTCGCGCTATGGCGGTTATGGCCATTATGTGCGGATCCGTCATGCCAATGGCTACAAGACCGCGTATGCGCATATGAGCCGCTATGGCCCCGGCGTGCGCAAGGGCCGCCGCGTGCGCCAGGGCGATATCATCGGTTATGTCGGCTCGACCGGCGCCTCGACGGGCCCGCATCTGCATTATGAGGTCTATATCAATGGCAAGCCGGTCAATGCGATGACACTGGACCTGCCGACGGGGCGCAAACTGTCAGGTGAGATGCTTGAAGCGTTCGATGAACGCCGCCGCGAGATCGATGCAGTGCGCCGCAATCTCGGTGCCGAAATCGATGTGGCCGAGGCGGTCGCAACGGGTTCGGACGGGTGACGAATGCCCTGAAAGAAAAACGGCCCGACGCGAGGAGCGCCGGGCCGGTATCACACTTCAACTCTTCGTGCCTGGCAACTAGAGCCTTTCAGGTTTCAGCGGAAGCATAGCCGGCGTTGGTGATGTAGTTTT
>CAYQBG010000016.1:0-92371 GCA_964415675.1 uncultured Hyphomonadaceae bacterium | reverse complement strand
AACTACATCACCAACGCCGGCTATGCTTCCGCTGAAACCTGAAAGGCTCTAGCGGGACGTGGGCGTTCGCCGGTGAAGGCTCACGCGGGCTTCGGGGTTCTGAAGAACCGTGAAATCTGCCGCCCCTTCATCAACCAGCCTTTCAGTCTCTTGTTCAAAACCGAGCGCGGAGATCGCCGCGAGGATCTCGGCTTCAACTTCGCCGGGACAGAACGGCCGCACGAAGACCAGCTGGTTCTGACCATCGAGTGCACCGGTCAGGCCGCCCTCGACCCGCCAGCCGCCGCCAAGCGCCTCGTCGATCTGCTTGGCATCGGCCGCCCGCAGCCAGCTCATCGAATGGGCCGCAGCCCGCCAGTAGGCCGGGCCGTGATAGTCGATCACATCGCCGCGCCTGTAATAGAGGACCTCCGCCTCGCGGCGCGCCTCCCAGACTGCGGCTGTTGAGAAATGGACGCAGGTCAGCACGGGCGCATCGCCATAGCCATGTTCATCGGCAATGGCGAAGGCCGCTGGATAGTTCTCCATCTTCACGCGGTGGCCGAGTTCGAAGGTCGCAGAGCGCAGGCCTGCCAGGGCGATCACACCGGCCAGCGCCGTGCCGGCCAGCTTCGGGCGCAGGCTCGCCAATGTGTAAGCTGCACCGAGCGCGACGCCGATCAGGCCAGGCAGGAGTACACGGTTCGAAATAATCGGCTGGCGCAGATGAAGGGCAAGAATCACAAGCGGCAACAGGACCAGAAGGGCTGCGAGGAGGGTGGCCAGCCCGCGCCGTCCGCGCAACCAGGCAATCGGTATTGCAAGGCCCGCACTGGCGTAGAGGATCAGTTCGAAGATGAAAGAGGGTCCGCCAAGTCCGGGAAACCCGGTGGCATTGCGATAGAACCATTGCAGGTCGAACAGGCCGACTGTGTCGCTGAGGCCGGGAAAAGTGCCGCTTGCGGCAGGAATCTGGACCAGCCATGGCAGCGTCACGACGAAGAGGATCATGTTCTGAACCAGCCAGTCCTTGAAGAACCGGCGGGCATCAGGTCGCATCAGGCTACCGGCGAGACTGGCAAAGCCGATCAGCGCCATCACGACGAGGCCCACAAGATGGGAATAAATCGCAATGGCACCGCCCAGGATATAGAGCGCGGCATAGGTGCGCTGTCCATGCAGGTTTTCACGCAGCTGGCCGAGCCCGCCCCAGCTGGCAAGGATCAGGCCCAGAACGAGATGCGGGTACATCCGCGCATCCTGACTGTAATAGATATGGGCTGTCGAAAATGCGAAGATGAGGCCAGCGAACAGTGCGCCGCGCGGCGAGATCTGGTCGCGCGCTGCGAGCATGATGGCAGCAAGACCGAGCACGCCAGAGGTTGCGGCCGGCACCCGGGCAAAAGCCGGGTCAGGGACGATAGCCTGCCAGTAATGCTGGATGAGGAAGCTCAGCGGCGGATGATTGTCGATCTGTCCGAACAGGATTGTGGATGCGGGCAGGCGGGCGAAACCCAGGCTGACGGCTTCGTCCATCCAGATCGGTGCGCCGGCGAGGTTCCAGAAACGCAGGCACGCGCCGGTCAGAAGGACAGCGCTGAAGACGATCCAGTAGGTCCGTGTTTCGCGGTGATCATCGTCGCTGGTGAATCGGTCGAGCCAGGCGCGCAACCCGCCTCTCCGAGGGGTGGGCTGAGCACTCATTTCACGTCCCATGCCATGGCCTGCGCAGGCGCGACCTCATAGCCCAGCTGGCCCATCATGTCCCAGAAGTCCCTCCCGAGCGCGGCGAGGTCGCTGTTCTTGAGGCTCTCGCGCCAGCGACCGATCGAATCCGGCGTGATTGGCCGGGTCACGGCGGTATGGTGGTCAAGGCGCCCGACATCGCCGAGCTGTTCGGGCACACGCGTGAGCATGTCCGGTTCGAAGGCGAGGCCTGCCCAGGCATAAATGCCGGCGAAAATGCGTTCCGGCTCGCGCACCAGGGCTTCGTAGGACACCTGCATCACACGCTGCGGCGCTTTCTTCAGCGCTTTCAGGCAGGTGGCGTTGGCATCGACCCAGCGCTTTGCTGAACCTCGCACATCGCGCATGTCAGCCTTCACCTGGGAGGCGACCGCGTCGAGTCCATGGCGGCTGAGATAGAGGAATTGCGCGTCGGGGAAGGCTTTCATGATTGCCGGCAGATGGACCGTGTTCCACGGGGTCTTGTCGCCCCAGCGGGCCTGGGTGAAGCCATGCGCGCGCGCCATGAAGGCATAGAAACGGTCGAAACAGGTGCGAAGCGACCGGTCCCCCTCTCCAAGCGCTTCCAGTTCCCCTGCGAGCGGGCCGAGCCCGTCCACCTCGAAATCGGCGAAATGGGGATGGCGTTCAAAATAACTGACAAACAGCCAGGCCTTCTCGCGCCAGTCGAGTCGGCGCCAGCTTGGCCAGGCCTCAACAATCTCGCCGATCACATAGGTCTCGGGCGGGATGTACAGGCTGCCGGACGCCATCAGGACGCGCCGGGTTAGCGTGTTTCCCGAGCGCGGCGCGCCAATGATGAAGATCGGGGGGGCGGTCATGTGGCGGGTGTCCTCGACTGGCGATTGCGGCGGTGAAACCCGGTGAGCTTTCGCGCAGCCCGCAGCGGAGCAACGGATGGTGACTGGCGTGCGCGGGTGCCCGGATCGCTCAGAAGGGCCTCCCATTGGCGCGCGACCGCATCCAGTCCGTATCGCTCGGCGCAGGCCTGGCGCGCGCGTTCGGCCTCTGCCCGGGCTTTGGGCAGATCGGCGCGAATGCTCTCAATCGCCTGCGGCACATCTTCAGGTGCGCAATAGATGGCGAGATCGCCAAAATTGGGTTCAAGACACGGATCCAGAATGCAGCGCGCACCCATCAGCATCGCTTCAGCGACTGTGCGCCCGAACGCCTCGACCATCATTGCCGAATGGAAATAGGAAAACACGTCAAGACTGTCGAGAAATGCGGGAACCGGCTCGCCATTGAAGGGCAGGATGTCCCAGCCATCTGTCGCAACGCCGATATCATGAAAGAAATCCGCCTCGGCGCCCATGACGCGGATACGGGTATCCTGCCCGGCCGGAAGCGAAGCGGAGATGGCCGCTGCGCTGTCGGCCCATTTCATCCGGTCCGGACGCCCGTGCCGGCCGACTGTGAGGTGTGGGCTGGTCAGTTTCGCGCGTCCGGGGTGCCAGATCGAGACATCGAACGTATTTGCCCAGTCGCCGGTCGTCAGTCGCACGAAAGGCGCAAAGCTCTCCAGCTGGCGACGGCAAATGCCGGAGATTGGCGCCCATTCGGGACGCAGGCCGAACTGGCGCCGTATTTGAGACTGGATTGAAAGCGGATCATAATGAAGTGAGCCATCGCCCTGGAAGGGCGTGTGATGGGTGACAATCACTGCGCGGTCGGCTGCAACTGACGCCGCTGTTTCGACGGGGCGGTGGAATATGGCGGGATGGTGAAAGAAGGCCACCCGTGTGCAGCTCCGCTCGCCCGGGGCAACCCTTGTCACGCCCGGCAGGTCGGCAAGTTCGTCAAAGACAGGATTATCCGGGTCGCCAGGCTGGAAAAAGCCCTGTGAGCGGACAAGGCACAGACCGACCTTCAGCCCCATATGCGAAAAGGCGCGCATGTCGGTGGCGACAGCGCCCGCCGTACCGCCGAGAAAGCGCGCATCGGTGATGATCAGGGCATCAAGGGCTGTCTGGACCATTCTACCGGGTTCTTCGTTCCAAAGCTTGCGCGTCCTGTCGATACAAAGCAATCGCCATGCCGTGAGCCTTATTCAGCCGGCGTGGCCCGGCGTCGGACAAGGTCGAGCGCCAATCGCCCATTCTCGGCGACATATTCGCGGAAGAACACCTGCATGCTGATCGTATAGCCGATCATGCCCGCAGGCACGAGGATCGCGAGCTGTTTATAGCTCGCCATTGTCTCCAGTCCGGGAAGGCCCAGGCGCATTCCGGCTATGATGAGGACCATGACCAGCGTTGAGGCCAATGCCGGCAGGAGCGCGCTTATGCAGGCTCGCACCTCGATCCCGGACGTGCGGCATGTCTCATATTGGAAGGGCACGAAGACGATCAGATTGGCGATGAGATAGGCCGTCGCCACAGCTCCAATCGAGCCGAACCAGATACCGACGGCGAAAGCGGTCAGAAAGGTCGCCATGCGGATCAGCGACCAGCGCAGGAGCACGTCAGAGCGCCCCAGCGCTGTCCACAGCACGTTCGATGTCCCTGTCAGCGCCTGAATCGCACCGGCAAAGCTCAGCCCGACCAGGGCCGGTGCAACCGGGCGCCAGCGCTCGCCAAACACGAACTCGACAAACGGGACCGCGACCAGCGCCAGGCCCGCCATCATCGGCAGTGTGATCACAGCGAGGATGGAAAGCGATTTCAGGTAGAGGCCGTTGAGTTGCGGGCGGTCACCCTGAATCGAGGACATGGCCGGGTACAGCGCGAAGCTTGCCCCCATGGACAGCGAGTGGACCGGCACCAGCATGATCTGGTAGGCGCGGCCATAAAAGCCCAGAGCCTCAGCACCCAGGAACCGCCCGATAAGGATATTGTCGGCATTGCGATTGGCAAAACCGACAAGGCCTGCACCGGTCAGGCGCAGGCTGAAGGGAAGGACCGCTGCGATCTCTGACCATTTATAAGTCAGCGAAATCGGTGCGCGCTGGACAATCAGGCCACCTGCCATCTTGACGCCGAACATCACCAGTTGCTGCCATGCAAGCGCCCAGACGCCATAACCGGCGCTTGCAGCGAGGATGGCCGTCAGCGCGGCCAGGAGAGTCGCGCTCATATCGATCGCGGCGATGGCGCGGAAGCGGTAATTGCGCTGCAGCCAGGCCATTGGCACCAGGAACACGCAATGCATCACCAGGATGACCGACAGGACCTGGACCAGCGGTTCGACGACAGGTTCCCTGAAAAAGCTCGCAATCGAAGGTGCGGCGAGGAATGTGACACCTGTCAGCAGGACACCGATCCCGGTATTGGTCCAGAATGCGCTCGACCAGAAGGCCCGTGAGGGAGCTTCGGCACGCACCAGCGCAGCCGAGATGCCAAGATCGTTCAGCATCGTGAAGAAGGCGACAAACGCCATCGCCATGCCCACAAGGCCAAATTGTTCGGGCGGGATGATCCGCGCGAGGATCGGCAGGACGACGGCAAACTGCAATACGGTCTTGGTGAGGGTCACCGAAACATTGATGGCCGCGCCATTGACAGTCTTGCGAGCGAGTTCGCTCATATCTGGTCTCGTCTCCTGCAGCTTCCAGGCCCAGTGGCCCCGACGGCATGAATCCCGCAAGCCTGTCAGCCAGAGTGTGCAGGATCGCGAATACTGGCCCGGCAATGCAAGTCTCGTACTCGCAGGCGTGCCGGATCGGAAACAAACTCGCCTGTCTGGAGAAAAATGAAGGTTTCTGGCCCATGTCTCTCAGTGTCAGTGTCATCGTTCCGACTTATAATCGCGCCGATCTCATCGCCGAGACGCTCGACACCCTGCTGGCCCAGAGCCGGCCGCCCGATGAAATCCTCGTCGTGAATGATGGTTCGAGCGACGGTACGGGCGAGGTGGTCGCGCAGTATGCACCCCGTATTCGCCAGATCGTGAAGGAGAATGGTGGCAAGGCCAGCGCGCTCAATCTCGCACTGGGTGAGGTGAACGGCGACCTCATCTGGATCTGCGATGATGATGACCTCCTGCTGCCGCAGACCTGCCAGAAGCTGGCTGGCTTGCTGGAAACGGCGCACGACCTTGATTTCGCTTGCGGCCACCATGAGGATTTCACGTTCGATCCGCAAACGGGCCAGAAACACATCAAACCGGCCGGTTTTCGCCGCGAGTCCGCGCCTGACGAGATCTTCTTCGACCTCCTCGACGGCTGTCACATCTTCCAGCCCGGCCTGATGGTCCGGCGCAGCCATTATGAGCAGCTCGGCGGGTTTCGTGAAGATCTTGTGCGCTCACAGGACTATGAAATGATGCTCCGGATTGCCCGTCACGGCACCGGGCGCTTGCTGGACGAGACCGTCTACCTCCATCGTGAGCACCAGGGCGCGCGCGGGTCGGGTGCCGACCGGTTCTCGGCAGCCGATGCCTTCGCCAAATGGGTGAAATATGACCGGATGATCTTCGAGCCGCTGCTGACGGAACTTGCGCCAGAAGAATTGTTGCCGGCCAGCTATTGGGGCGACCCGGTCAATGCGGACTTGCGCGAACGGAGTGCCGAACTCAAAAGGGCAAGCGCGCGGGCGCGCCACCAGATGTGGGGCGAGGCCGTGGCGGACTGGCAACGTATCGCGCGCGACTTCTCTGGTTCGATGAATGATTTCGAACGCCTGATCACGCGCCGTGCCACGCTGCATATGTTTGGCAGCGACCCGCTTTTCGAGGACTCCGATGTGCGGGACGGGCTGCGTGAACTCAAGGCGAGTTCGTCGCTCGGGCGCGAAATCGTCAGCGTGCTCGGGCGCAGCGTGGCCTGGCAGGCACGCAAGGCCGCCCAGTCCGGGCGGATCGGCCGGGCCGCCGGAATTGCGCGCTTCATGGCTGCGTCACGATTGTAGAGGGCGGGCTTTACTCGGCGGGTTGTGGCCTGGCCTGACCGAAACGGAGCCCGGCATATCGCGTCTCGACCGATTTCGCCCAGGGCCGCCAGCGTGCCACGATAATGTCTTTGGCGGGATTCTCGACGGCCCTGTGAAGGAACACTGCGAACAAGATAAGGCCGGCGATTGAGGCGAAAAGGCCTGCCAATGGATGGATGCCGGCCTGTTCGAACCACATCAGGAACACCATGCCGGGACGTTCATGGAAGAGGTAGAGGGGATAGGAGGCCAGTCCCACCGTGACCAACGGCTTCCAGGCGAGCGGCCTGAGCAGCGAAGGTGCAACAAGGAAGACTGCCAATGGCGCCATGATTGCGGCGAAAAGCAGGGCCGATTGCGGGGCATTGTCAGCCCAGACCGGCATGAATCCCTGAAGATCGACAATGTCGCCGGCCAGCAATGACGTCGCCGCGAAAACGAAGCAGAGAAGCAGCGGCAGACTGCGTTCACCAGCGCGCCACTTCCACGCGACGAGGCCAAGCGTGAACCAGGCCAGCATGCGCGGTTGGAAGACAAGCGACGCGCTCCACAACCCGTTGATCTCATGATGGACAAAGACGGTTGCTGCATCGATCGCAAGGGAGACCGCCTGGACGCCGGCCCAGGCCCACAGGAATGCCTTGCCGCGGGAGATCAGGAACACAACGCTGACGAGAGCATAAAAGCGCACTTCCGCCCACAAGGTCCAGTAGACCCCCTCCACCCAGCGAGGTGTCAGGGTTTCCTGAATGCCGAGCAGGTCCGCCGTCAGGTCTGGAGGGACAAAGATGATCGAAGAGAAGTATTCGACTGGCGTGACATACCAGCGCTCGACCCCTTCATAATAAAAGGCCGAACCCGACAAATTGATCAACAGGGTCGAGAGGGTCGCGCAGACAATCATGGCCGGCCAGAGCCGTGCGGCGCGCCGGCCGATAAAGTCCAGTATCCCGCTGGAGCGCTCCAGCGTCATCATGATCACGAAACCGGAGATCAGGAAGAAGAGCAACACCCCGTAATTGCCGGCATATTCCAGGAATTGCAGCCAGGGAATCCAGTTGCCATGCGGGTAGAGTGTCGGCTCGTGATAGGGTTCGGCCCAGCGAACGAAGAAATGCGATGCGACAACGGCGAGAGCTGCGACGGCGCGGAGGCCGTCGAGTGATTCAAGGCGTCCGCTCGGTCGGCGAGGCGACGGAACAGGTGGTGCATGGGCCATCGTCCAACTCCTTCAGGGTCGGGCGGTTCCCGGCGCCTTCAAGTCGCCGGGGCTGGTGTCAGAATTGCCTGTCCAGCTCCTCCAGATAGTTGACAAGTTCATCCACGACGCGCCCGTCACTGATCTCCTGGCCCGGCATGACAGTACCGGGCGCGAAATCCTGTGGATTTTCGATGAAGGCCTTGAGGTTTTCCCGGGTCCAGCGACCGGACTTGCGTTTCAGTGCCTGCGAGTAACCCTCATAGGATGTGGACGCGATCGGGTCGCCGAAAATCCGGTTAAGTCCGGGGCTGCGCTCGTGCTCGCCGACGGCGAAGGAGTGGCACTCCGCGCAGCGATCCACAGCTGTCTGCAAGTCACTCTTCACCCGCGCCGGCGCATCGAGTTCGGCCAGATAGCGCTGGAACCGCTCGGACATATCGATACGGTCGCTCCCGCTAAGAAAGATGATCTCGCCATTATCGGTCCACAAAACGAGGCGTCCGTCAGAATGCTGATGGACATCACGGATCCGGGTGCCAACTTCTATCCGTTCAGAATAGACCGCCTGACGGCCCTCCATGCGGATACGGAACAGGGCACCGTCGGTCAGCGAGGCAGCCAGAAGGTCGCCGTCCCAGGCCTCGTGAAAGCCGTCGATCAGGGTCAGGCCCGATGCGGCCACTGAGGGCACCCAAGAGAATATGGGCGACTGGAACTGTGTCTGGCGGCCATAGGACAGCGAATTGGGGATGGGCGATCCGCCATAGGTCGTGCCGTAGGATTCCAGCGGCCAGCCATAATTCCTGCCGGCCTCGATAAGGTTCAGCTCGTCGCCGCCGCGCGGGCCATGTTCCAGGATGATAAGGTCTCCAGCTGGCGTCAGGGCGATTCCCTGGGCGTTGCGGTGGCCCATGGAGACGATCTCACCATCACCGGTCGCGATGTCGATCTTCAGCACTTTGCCGTATTGTGCATCGGGGTCCTGAGCGATCCCGGGCCCTTCCGAGCGCATGCCGTCTATATGGAAGTCGCCCGAGGTCAGATAGACTGTTGAAGGTGCCTCGAAGACCGTGCGGCCGCCGGCCATATGACCTTCCATGGCAAGGTGCTTGTCCTTGAATGGAAGGCAGGGCGTGGTGCGGTAGATCACTTCCCAGTCTTCTGCGCGCGCGGAGACCGCATCGATACTGTTTGCGCCGGCCGGAAATTCGAGCCTGGCCAGCGTGTTGGTCACGCAGGCCTTGCCGGGATGAAACTCGGTATAGGAGGCGATAAGGCCGCGCCCGGAACCCGTGTCATAGTCGAGAAGGTCATTGTAGCGCAGATAGTGCTGGTGGAAATTATAGTCCGCGAAGGCCGGATCGTCGGCCAGCGCCTGGTATTCCTCGCGATTATTGTCTGGCGCCTCGATCGCCGTGACGCGAATGGCATCATGCTGCGCAGCGGCATAGATCGTCCCGCTATAGGCCAGGACAAGAATATCCTCGCCGAAAGAGGCCACACCGCCACCATTGCGCGAGAGCGGATTTTGCGACGCAGCCGGCCGACCGGTATCCACATGGCCGACTTTCATATCCAGCCGGATAAGCGCGGAGTTCAGAGCCTGGCTGTCTAGCGGCGCAGGCGGGCTTGCGGGCATCATGCTGGCCAGCTTGCCATCGACCTTCGAAAGGAAAGTGTAGGGAAAGAACTGCCTCTCGCCGACCAGGAAGCCAAGGAAGAAGACAAGCCCGAGAAAGCCCAGTGCGACCATGGCTGACAGGGCGGCCCTGGCCATCAGCGGCAGGCCGACCAGCCAGTCGAGCGGGCCTTGCAGCCAGCCGGGAAGCCGCCGGCCGCCAAGCGCTGCAAGCCCCGCTGCACCGGCGGATTTCACATCCGTATTGTCAGTCTCGCCGACCATCCGCCCACTCCTTCAGATCTCGCCTCGGCGCGCCCGTCTATTCCGCGGCCTGCTGTGCTGGTTCGTCCTTGCGCCCGACGGCCGGCATCGTCAGCGGCGGGACGGTTGGCTGCGTAACTTCGGTGGTGCCTGATGCGAGGCTGGTCATCAGCATCTCGGCCATCCGGTTGCCGTCGCGCACGGCATAGTTTGTGCCGCGGTCCATCGGATAGATCTGCGAGAAATTGCACATCAGCACGCCCGGGCAGGGGGTTTCGTGCGGCACCAGCTTGTTTTCCTCAAAGCCGATATCGACGATATGCTGGGCATTGCGCATCCGGAACAGGCCATCATCGATGATCTGATCCGGATCGAAATCGGGGAACATCTTCTTGAGTTCGGCGTACCAGTAGGCTTTGAGCTCATTGGCGGGCATCGACATGTAGCGATGCTCGGCCGGGATATAGTCGCCGATATAATAGATGTGGTTTCCGTCGAAATCCTCTGTCCCGATGAGGGCCGTGAAGGACAGGAACACCACAAAGGGCGAGTTCGGCGTATTGATATTGTGCCAGTAATAGTCGGTGATTTTCTGCGGCGTGACGAAGGACAGGACGGCAGCGTCGAGATAATCGACCGAGCGGATCTTCTGGAAATAGGACGGGTCGGTGTCCTCATAATCCGCGATCAGCTTGGCGAGCACATTGCTTGGCACGGTGGCCAGAACGCGGTCGAAACGCTGCTCGCTGCCGTCTGCCAGGGTCACGATCACTTCGCCGGTGTCCGGATCATGCGCGAGTTTCTGTATGAAAGTGTTGAACACGACATTCGTGCCGCCCTCGTAGACCGGCTTTTCCAGCGCCTCGATCAGGGTGCGGAACCCGCCATTGAAATAGCCAAGCGCTTCGCCGCCGAGTTTGGGATCACGCGAGTCGACCCGCTGCAGCACCCGGCCCCAGAGCCAGGACATGGTGATCTTGTCGTAATAGCGGTCGAACTTGCCCTTCAGGAGCGGTTCCCAGATCACGTCAGTCACCGCCTTGCCGGCATATTTGCGCAGCCATTCCAGCGCGGTGATTTCCGACAGCTTGCGCCAGTTTCGCTCGCGCTGCAGCCAGAGCACCGTCACGCCGGCGCGGATGCGGTCAAAGAAGCTGATGGGCGAGAAGCGGATAAGGTCGATGGGGCTTTCCATCGGGTAGAGCTTGTCGCCATAATAGGTGGACACTGACGATTTGTGATAGGTCAGCTTGTCCGAAAGGCCCAGTTCCTCTGTGAGGGCGAGGATGAACTCGTCGGTCTTGTAGAGGAAGTGATAGGCTTGCTCCATCCGGTATTTGCCGGCGAGGTCATAGCCTGCGGCAAGGCCGCCGAGCCGGTCGCTGGCTTCGAAGATCGTAACGTCAACGTCTTCATCCCTGGTGAGCCGATAAGCGGTGGTCAGGCCCGTCAGGCCGCCGCCGATGATGCCGATGCGAGGCTTGGTCATGATGTCTGGTCCCCAGAAAGTGTTTCGACTTGCCCTGATGCCTGTATCCGTTTCAGGCTTTGGATTTGCGGAATGTGATGCGTGAATTCAGTAAATACTGAATGATGAAAACAACCGGCAATGAGCATACTTTGCCGATATTCGCGCCGAGTTGTGGGTCTTCGAACATTTCACGGACGGCGACGATGACTGCGTAGCCGGCGACGTATCCGATGATGCAGACAATGCAGAAGGAGATGAACCGCAAGAGCGCATAGTCGTTGGTCTTGAAGTTGTGACGCGCATTGACGACGAAACTGAACACGACCGCTGTCGGCACGGAGATTGAATGGGCGAGGAACTCGCTGGTGCCGACCAGGTTGAACAGGATGAAGAACAAGATCACGTCGATGGCGCTGGCCGTCGCGCCGATGAAGAAATATTTCAGCAGCTGTTCGTTCTGCCGGTAGATTGTCATCGCCCGTTCAGCGAGGCCCTGCGGGGCTGCGCTATGTTGTGCGTCACTCATGGCCGGTCCCTTTCCCCAGCAATTTGCCCGGCCACAAATTGTGACCTGTGTGTTGACTGATCAGCAATTCGCGTGCCGCGCCGGCGGGGCGCGGCCGCCCCATTCCGGGTCAGGCAGACACCTTTTCGCGTTTGCGCAGGGCAATGCCGGGGAATTTTGTCCGGCCCCAGACAAAGGCCTGCGTGGCAACATAGTTCCAGACGACTGTGATCAGCGCACCGGCCACCGCCGGCACGAGGTAGAGGATCTGCGGATAGTCCCGATGCAGGACACTCGACACGCCGACATTGGCCAGGACACCCAGCGAACACAGGACGCCGAACACGACGAAGCCAAAATAGAAATTCGCGCCCTTCAGCTGGCGGTCGCGATAGGTCACGAGATTGTTGGCTGTGTAGTTGAAGAACATCGCGACGAGCGTCGCGATGAACTGGCCCGTGGCGAAGGCTGCGCCGGCCACGCTGACAAGCGGGACCAGGATGGCGAGATGCACCAGAATACCGATCGAGTTGACGAAGGCAAAAGACAGGAACCGCGCGGGCAGGGGCAAGACTTTCGATATCTTCTTTTCCACGAAAAACAGGAAGAAATCGTACATCACCCGATTGTCGAGCTTAGACTCTCCGTGGACGCGCGAGCGGAACTTGAAAGGCACCTCTGCCACTTTCGGCCGGGGCTTGGCCGAGATGATCAGGTCCATGAGCACCTTGAAGCCAAGCTCGGACAGGTCGGGCAGGGCGCGGCGCACCACATTGCGGCGCACAACGAAAAATCCTGTCAGCGGGTCGGTCATGTCGAGTTTGAACATCGCGTTCGACAGGCGGATGCCTGTGTTCGAAATCGCGACACGCGTATCCGAGGACAGGCCATCGGCGCCGTCCTCGCGAAGGAAGCGGCTGGCCGAAACAATCTCCGCTTCCTCGCGTGCCACTTTCCGGTACATGTCCGGCAGGACGCTCTCGTCATGCTGGAGATCGCCATCCATCACCGCGACAATCTCTGCCGAAGCGGCAAGTGCGCCTTCAACAACGGCGCTGGCGAGGCCGCGCCGGTTGTGTCGCGAGATAAGGCGCACGCGGCGATCTTCACGGGCGATGCTGCGCACGACGTCAGCGGTGCCGTCCGGCGAGGCGTCATCAACGAAGATCACTTCCCAGGAGATATCTGTGAGGGTTTCGCCCAGACGACGAACCATCTCGGGCACGTTTGCACTCTCATTGAACGTCGGCACAACGACTGACAGCTTGATATCATCTTCCTGATCGGTCATGGCAGTCTGCTTTCCACTCGCTGTCCTGTTGCGGGATTTACAGACTGCGTCCTGCCAGATTCCTGCCAACCGGACCGGTCGCAGCTGTCCCACCCTGTCATTTTCTTAATGATGCATGAACAAAGCGCGGTCCATCTGATTCAATCGACTGGGGAATTGGCTGGTCGGGGAACGTAGCTTGCAGGAAGTCATGCGGAGCCATGTCGCTCTGCTGGTGGAGGAAAAGATGGCAGACTTGCCCGGCCCAGTTACAGTGATCATTCCGGCCTACAGGGCGGGAGACTTCATCGCGCCGGCGGTGCAGAGCGCACTTGGCCAGACCATTTGCCCAAAGGTCATCGTCGTGGATGACGCGTCAGGTGATGATACCGCACAGCGCGCCCAGGATGCCGGTGGCACAAGCGAGCGGCTCAGTGTTCTCGTTCAGGACACCAATCAGGGGCCGGCTGCCGCGCGCAATCGCGCGATCGACGCGGCGACAACTGATTGGATCGCCCTGTTGGACGCTGATGACCGCATGGCGCCAGACCGGCTGGAATCGCTGGTTCGACGGGGCGAGGCCCGCAGCTGGGATTTTGTGGCTGATGACCTCATCCGGATCATGCCGGGACAAAGTCCCGAGGCGGGACGGCGCCATTGGTCAGATGAGGATTTCGGGGAGATCGAGCTGGATTTCGCCCGGTTCGTCCTGGAGAATTTATATGCCGTGACCGGCCATGGCCGCGAACTCGGCTATCTCAAGCCGCTCATGCGCCGCCGTTTCCTGAATGAACATGGCTTGCGCTACAGACCATCCATGCGGCTGGGAGAAGACTTTGACCTCTATGCAAGGGCGCTTTTGGCTGGCGCGAGCTTTGGTCTGACAGATCCGGCAGGCTACCATGCCATAGACAGGCCGGGGTCTCTATCGAAACAGCACCGGGCTGCTGATCTGCAAGAAGTCTGGCGGGCTGACAGATCGCTGATGCGCTCATGGCGGCTGAAGGGAGATGATCGCGCCGCGCTGAAAGCGCATATGCAACTGGCTCACAAGAAATGGGCCTGGGTGCGGCTGATTGAGGCGGTCCGGGCACGTAATCCGGTTGAGGCGGCGGCAAGTTTCCTTGCGCCCCCCGCAGTAATCGCCGATCTTGTAGAAAGGATTTATGAGCATTTTGCTCAGGGTGACGGTCGCGATGTCGGCGAGCGTGCGCACGGTTCCTAGGCAGCTCTGGCATAGCCGGCCTGCGCGCGGTCCCGAGCTTGCATGCGGCAGTAAAGGTTCGATAACGGACCGTCAGTCAACGGAAACGGGTGTTCTGGGTGTTGGGCAGGTCATATTATCGCATCAGACGCTGGAGCGAGGCGGCCTGGCACACGCTCAAGGAACGGGCCTATGCGGCCTATGACCGGTTCCGGGAATTCCTGATCATGCTGGATGAGGAAACCCGGCCCAACCGGACTCGCCCGGCACATCGTCGCCCTCGCAGCCGCCGCCGGCAGCAACCGGCAGCCGCCCCGCCGCCGCAGCCAGCGCCGCGACGTGCCGCCGTGCCCGATGACATGCGGATCTATGCCATTGGTGACATTCACGGGCGGGCCGACCTGCTCAAACGCCTCATGCGCAAGATCGAGGCGGACGCAGAGTCGGCGCCCGAGCCGCGCAAGCTGCTGATCTTCCTTGGTGATTATGTGGACCGCGGGTTTCAGTCGAAGGAGGTCATCGACTTCCTGATCGAAGGCGACTTTTCCCGTTTCGAGACATATTTCCTGCGCGGCAATCACGAGGCGGCCTTCGAGACGTTTCTGTCCGATCCGGAATTCGGGCCGCAATGGGCGCGGTTTGGCGGGGCCGAGACGCTCATGTCTTATGGTATCCAGCCGCCACGGGCTAAGACCGTTGCCTCTGAGTGGACAGAAGTGTGCAACCAGCTGAATGGCCTGCTTCCGGCTTCGCACCGACATTTCCTGAGTTCGCTGAGCCTTTATGAGGCTTTTGGTGACTATGTTTTCGTCCATGCCGGTCTCAAGCCGGGGCAGCCATTGGAGACCCAGAATGAGAAGGACATCCTCTGGATTCGCGAGGAGTTCCTGTCAGATGAGCGACCATTCGATCGCATGGTTGTTCATGGGCACACGCCTATCTCCGAGCCTCATCACGATCACCGGCGCATCGGTATCGATACCGGCGCCTATCTCACCGGAAAGCTGACTGCGGCTTGCCTCAGCAGCTCAAACGTCTCATTCCTCTCGACCTGAAAGAAAAAGGGGTTGGTGTCATGAAACTCATCCATCAAATCGCTGCGGGAATCGCTCTCCTGGCCGTCCTGCTATTGGGCGCATGCCAGTCCGCGCCTATGCCTGCCGGAGATGTCTCGCCTGTGACGGGGCCGGCCGCAAGCGCACAGGAATATCGGCTTGGTACTGGGGATTCGCTTCGTGTCACGGTCTTCGGCGAGGAGGCACTTTCCGGCGATTTCGATGTCGATGGATCCGGAAACATTTCGATGCCGCTGATTGATTCGGTCAAAGTTGAGGGGCTGACGATTCCTGAATTCGAGGCCGAGTTGGAGCGCAAGCTGCGTGCCGGGTACCTCAACGAGCCGCGAGTGAGCGCGGAAGTCACCAATTACCGCCCCTATTATATTCTTGGTGAAGTCGAACGGCCCGATGAGTATACTTACAGTTCCGGCCTGACCATCATGAATGCCGTGGCGGCGGCCGGCGGATTTACCTATCGCGCCAACCGGAAATTCGTCTTTGTGCGGTCCGCAGGCAGCGAGAGCGAGCGCAGGGTGGAGCTCAGATCGACGACTCCGGTCAATCCTGGTGATACGATCAGGATTGGCGAACGTATCTTCTAGGTTGATAAACCGGCCGGCAGCGCGCGCTGCCGGCTGATGGTCCGCATTTCCCCCAACAGGCGAGCTATCCGGCTGCGGGCAACGCTTCCGGATGAATCTTGAATGCAAAGCATGACGTTTGCGCTCTTTTCAGACTAAACTGGCATGAACGGGTTTATCAGGCCGGTTTTCCGGCCTGTCGACCCCGACTTGATCCACTGCGGTCCAACTTAGCGGGCGGCCGCGTCTGGCATGCGAATTGAACGGGGTCGATGCAAACAACCAGACCGCTACAGCGCTGAACGCGCCTGGCGGGCACCGATCCGAGGGGACCGACATGATGTCGACCAAACTCACTGCCACCAGTCTCGTCGCACTTCTTCTTGCTGGCGCTGACGTCGCCATTGCCCAGGAGAGCGATGATTTTTTCCGCCGTGACCGTTATGAATCGGTTCGCGATCGCTATCAGGAAGATTTCGATCCCGAGCCGCTGCGCCTTGGTGCCTTCGTTTCGGACAGCCGCCTCGAAGTGGGTGTGCAATCTAACGACAATGTGTTCGCCGACGCAGCCGATGAGGAGAGCGACATCATTGCCCGCATTGCGCCCACAGTAAATTTGACATCGGACTGGTCGCGCCACGAGATTGGCGCACGCGGCGAGGCCGAGCACCTGGAATACACCGATTTCGATTCAGAAAGCCGGACAAATCTGCGCGGTGAGCTGCGTGGGCGAATTGATGTGACGCGATCATTTGACGTGGCGGCCCGCGTGTTCGCATCCGACGAAACCGAACAGCGTTTCTCGGTCGCCAGTCTTGACGTCTTCGAGGAGCCGGTTTCGTTCCAGACTGCGGGTGCCCGGTTCGATGCGCGCCTGCGCCGTGATCGTGTCCGTGCCCGCGCCTTCTACCAGGTCTCCGACCGCAGCTTCGACGATGCCCGGCTCGTTGGCGGGGGCAGTCAGTCACAGGATTTCCGGGACTTCAGTTTCCAGCAGGTGCGCGGACGCCTGTCCTATGCGTTGACACCGGATATCGCCATTTTCGGACAGGCCGAAGCCAACAAGCGCGAATATGACGAGCTGACGGATATTGGCGGCGTTCTGACAAGCCGTGACGCAGACGGTTATATTTTTCAGATCGGTACGAATTTCGAACTGCCCAGCCTGATCCGCGGAGATATTGCCGTGGGGTATCTTGAGGACACCAAGGACGCAGATGTTTTCAACGATATTTCAGGCACGGCCATTGATGCGAGTTTCGAATGGTTCCCGACCCGCCTGACCACTGTGCGACTGGATGCCCTGCGCGAGGTGAGCGATCCCGGCCTTCAGGAAGCCAGCAGCGCGACCAATAGCGAATTCGACCTGCGCGTGGACCACGAACTCTTCCGCAATATCCTGCTGTTTGGCGCTGCCGGCTACCAGGAGTTCGATTTCGAGGATATCAGCCGGAGCGATGAGGCCAATGAGCTGCGTTTCGGAGCGACATACAAGCTGAACAAGCGCCTCCATCTCGAGGGCTATCTGAGTCGTTTTGATCGCTCTTCGAGTGAACCGGCCGCCGAACTTGAACAGAATATGCTGGGGCTCACGCTGCGCGTGTTCCCTTAAAGCCTTTCCACGCAAAGGGGCCCCGCCCTGATACGGAGCAGACGACCGTGAACAAGCAAACGCGCTTCAACCTGCCGACCTCCATGCCCTTCATGGGGGCCATGAGCGGTACGCCTGGCCAGGACAGCCTGATCGATATCAAGGCGATCCTGACGGCATTGCGCAAGCGCTTCTGGCTCGCGCTTCTGGCATTCCTGATTACGTTTTCTGCGGTGGCCGCATGGACACTGCAGAAAACGCCGGTCTACACTGCGGAAACGCGGCTGCTGCTGAACACTCAGGATCAGAACGTCTTCGATTTCGGCAGTGCCTTTTCCGGACTGGCCCCGAATACAGCGATTATCGACACTGAGCTGGAGGTGATCCGTTCCGAAGCCATGCTGGCGAAAGTTGTTGATAAGCTCGATCTGACCACCTATCCGCAATTCAACTACAATCTTCAGGAGCCGACGGGCTTTGCGAAGTTCCGGCAGGATCTTCGCAACTGGGTCAAGGGGCTGTCTTCCGGGGGCAGCGCGCAAGCCTCTGAACCCCAGATGTCTCAGGACGACCAGCAGGCGACAATCCGGAAATATGCGACCCGGCAGTTGAAATGGGCGATCGCGGTCAACCGTCTCGGCCCGACTTATATCATCGATATCAGCGCTTACAGCCCGGACCCTCAACTTGCTGCGCGGCTCGCAGATGCCGTCGCCGACCAGTACATAGTCGAACAGCTTGAGGCGAAGCTTGAGTCGACCCGTCGGGCCAATGAATGGCTGTCCGAACGGCTCGGTACGCTGAAGGATGAGGTCAACGAGAAGGAAAGCGCCGTGGAGGCCTACCGCTCGGAGTCGGGCCTCCTGTCTGCCCAGGGCTCGACCCTGACCGAACAGCAGATTGCCGACCTGACGGCCCAGCGATCAATCCGGACTGCTGAGTTGCAGGAAGCTGAAGCCCGTCTCAACAATGTCCGTTCACGGCTTTCTTCGGGCACTGGAGCGGACGCGATAGCTGAGGTTCTCGGCTCGGCCGTCATCGGGCAGTTGCGCGCTCAGCAGGCCGAAATCCAGCGCCGGCGTGCGGACTTGTTGACCAAATATGGTCCGCGCCACCCTGATGTGATGCGGGTCAATAATGAACTCGCCGACATGCGCCGCCAGATCGATGCCGAGGTCGACAAGATCGTTTCAAATCTTGAAAGCGAGGTAGCCATCGCCCGCCAGAGTGTGAACTCGTTCAATCGCAGCCTGTCGCAGGCTCGCGGCCAGCTTGCCGCAAATAATCGCGCGACGGTCCGCCTGCGCGAACTGGAGCGTGAGGCCGAAGCGAGCCGCACACTATATGAAGACTTCCTGGAACGGTTCAAACAGACCAATGATCAGGACCAGCTTGCCCAGCCGGATGCCCGGGTCCTGACGAGTGCTTCCGTCCCGAATTCGCCAAGTTCACCCAAGACCACCGTCAACCTGATACTTGGCGTGTTCTTCGGGGGGGCGATGGCCGGCGCAATTGTGCTGCTCGCCGAACTTCGCGAGAATCACTTCTCGACCGGTGGTGAAATAGAGCGCGCTTTCGGCGTGCCGGCCATAGGCTCGATCCCGCTCCTGACAGGGCGCGGCCGCAAGAATCCGGGTGATTACGCGATCGAAAATCCGTTATCGGCCTTTTCCGAAAGTATACGGAACCTGCGCGCTTCCATCGTGTTCGCCGATCTCGACAATCCCGCGAAAACCGTGGCGATCTGCTCCTCGCTGCCCAATGAGGGCAAGACGATGACGACCTATTCGCTTGGTCGGCTTTCGGCACTGTCCGGATCGCGCACCCTGATCATCGATGGCGATTTCCGCCGTCGCCAGCTGACCGAGGCCACTGGAATCGAGCCCGAAGTCGGCCTGATCGAGCATTTGTTCGGCGAAGTTGCGCTTGAAGACGCCATGCAGATTGACGAGGCAACCGGACTGCATGTCCTGCCGCTGACCTCGACCCGCAATACCCCGCGCGACGTGTTCGGTTCACGCAGCTTCGATGCGCTTCTCCAGCGCCTTGAAGGCATGTACGACCTGATCGTGATCGATACCGGGCCGCTCCTGCTCATGGCTGAAAGCCGTGTGATCGTCAGCAAGGTCGATCAGGTCATCGTGGTCGCCAAATGGCGCGGCACGACGCGCCCGGCCCTGCAGCAAACACTTGGAATCCTGCAACAATTCAATGCCAGCCTCGCCGGGGTTGTTCTCAACTTTGTCGATCTGCGCAAGCGTCGCCTGCTCGGGCAGACGACGGCAAGTTACAAGGCCTATTCCAAATACTATTCGGAGGGTCGGCCGGACTGAGCCTTTGATGACGTTCCGCGCCGCTGACTATGGATCGGGAGTCTTCGCATTCGATTTCGCCTCACCCGCGAGGCGGCTGTCGGCGAAAAATGGGATGTGGTAATACAGGTTGCCGGGGCAGTGGCCGGCGCAGCTTAACCAGACAAGGGTGGGTCCTCTAATGCGCTTGTTTGCTCTCATGTTCAGCGCGATCTTCGTGCTCTGGATTTTTGGAGTGGGCCTGTCTGCTGAGGACGCCGCCAAGACCGAGCCGGAAACCGAACCTGAACGCCAGTATGAAACGGAGCCATCCTTCCTGCGCCTTTTCAAGGAAGGCCATGACGAGGCGCAATGGTACAGGGCCGACTTTGCCTATCTCGGACCGGTCCAGAGGGCCGGCTGGGAAGCTGATCATATCGGCTTCGATGAGACCGGCATGACGCTGAAGATCACCGATGAACCGAAGGGCGAACTGCCTTTCACCGGCGCGGAGTACCAGAAGCGCGGGCGGTTTCATTATGGCCGCTATGAGGTAGTGATGAGGGCCGCTCCCGGTTCCGGTCTGGTCTCATCCTTTTTCACCCATACCGGTCCATCGCTTGGCGACCCTCATGACGAGATCGATATCGAATTTATCGGGAACCGGACGCGCGAGCTTCATATAAATCTTTTTACGGATGGAAAGCCCTATGGATCTGTCTGGGTGCCGCTGCCTTATGACGCCGCCGAGAAATTCCAGCTCTATGCGTTCGAATGGGCGCCCGATCGCGTGACCTGGTTCATCGGAGATCAGGAGGTCTACACGATCCGTGCCGACGAAAACCCCATTCCGTCCACGCCCAGCCGGGTGATCATGAATCTCTGGACGGGCTCGCGCAATCAATATGGCTGGCACGGGCGCCCGACATTCGAGAGCGGGGCGAATGCTGGCTATATCTGTGCCTCATTCCGAGCGAGCGGTGATCAAGACGCAAGCCAGTGTTCGGATACTTTCGAATCTGACTTGCCGCCGGTTGACCTTGACTGACCGCAATCGCGCATTCTGATCTTGCCTCTGGCGCGGAACTTGCTGTCCACGAACCCAGACCGACTGACCCGCACCGGCCCATTGATGACTGAGATTGCCTATTTCGGACATGACGCTGCAGATGCAGCGATCCGCCGGCGCGTTGCGGCGCTGCAGGCTGACGGCCTGTCGGTGACCGGTTTCATGCCCCGCCGGCGCGCAGATGTCTCAGCTGAATGGAACAATGTCGATCTGGGGCGCACAAGGGACGGTGCGTTCATTCACCGGATCCGTTCGGTCTATGCAGGCGCCGCGATTGCGGCGGCCCATCCGTGCCTGCCGCGCTGCGATCTCATTCTGGCGCGGAATCTGGACATGCTCGCCTGTGCCTTCGAGGCCAAGCGCCGGGCGGGGCTGGACACGCCTGTCGTCTATGAATGCCTCGATGTCCACCGGATGCTTTGCCGGCCCGATCCTGTCGGTCTGGCCATTCGGCGTATTGAGGGGGCATTCCTGAAGCGATCTGCGGCGCTGATTGTCAGTTCGCCCGGCTTCGTGGAGAACCATTTCAACCCGCGCCATGGCGGTCATCCACACACTTACCTGCTGGAAAACCGTCTGGCTGAGGCGTCGGGGCTTGGGCCGCGCCCGGCCAAGACGCTCTCTATGGCGGGTACGCCGCTAAGGATCGGGTGGGTCGGCAATCTGCGTTGCCAGAGAAGTTTCGACCTGTTGCTGGGGCTCGCAGACCGGTTTGGCGCGCGTGTGGAAATTCACTTGCATGGCGCACCGGCCCGGCTCGAAATACCGGTTTTCGAGCCCGAAATCGATGCGCGCAGCAATGTCATCTATCATGGTCGCTACAGGGCGCCTGAAGACCTCAGCGAACTTTACGCGTCAATCGACGTAGTCTGGGCCGGTGATTTCATGGAGGCCGGCTACAATTCCGTCTGGCTTCTGCCCAATCGCATCTATGAAGGCGGCTATTTCGCCGTGCCTTCGGTCGCGCCGTCGGGAACTCAGACAGCAAACTGGATCGAAATGCGTGCGAGCGGCTTTGCACTCAACGAGCCGCTGGAAGACACGGTCGCCGGCCTTGTCGCCGAACTGCTCGAGGACCGATCGCCGCTACGGGCGCGCTCAGAGGCGTTGCGGCAAAGGCCTGTTAGTGATTTCATCGAACCGAAAGGTGAGTTGAAGACAATCGTGTCCGAGATCCTCGAAGCCACTGGAAGAGCGACATGACCCCGGCGATGATGCAGGCCTTTCCCGGATGGACGAACGCACAGGTGCTGCGGCGCTCAGGAGAACCGTCCGCCGATGCGCCGCTCTACGAGCAGGCCTTTTTCGGGCTTTGGGTGCTGTCGACTTTTACGGTGTTCGCTGGCAATGAACTGATCCTGTATCCGCTCGCGCTGTATTTTATCGGCATGTTCGCGCTGAAAAGGCACCAGCTTGTTCCGATCATGGCGAAGGCCTGGCCGCTCCTGTTGGTCCCGCTGCTCGCAACACTGTCCTGGGGGTGGTCTCCGGTCCCTGGAGGTGCGCTCAAATTCGGCATCATGATGATCATGACTGTGCTGGTGAGCATCTATATCGGCGCGCGATTTGCTCCCCATCAGGTGATACGTTCCGTCTTCGGGGCGGGAGTTCTGATTGTGCTGCTTGCCGCGCCAGGCTTTTTTTCTGGCGGCGGCGTCTGGGACGACAAGAACATTTTTGCCATCCGCATGCTGGTCGTAATGGTAACGGCGATGGCGGTAGCCTATAATCGCAATGAAATTCCATTGCTGCGTCTGGCGGCCTTTCCGTTCATTCCTGTTACATTCTATCTCATAGTGGCTGCCGATTCGGCTACTTCGCTGGTCTTTGCAATCGGCGGCTTCCTGGGCATGACGACGATCTGGCTCTTCTGGAGCGGGCTGCGAAATATCCGCCATGCCCGCAGCATGATCGTCCTGATCGTCACTTTCGGTGTCATTGCGAGTGTGCTCATCTTTTCGAACATGACTCGAGAAGCCAATCTTTTCGAAGCATTCGTTAGATCGCTCGGAAAGGATACAACCCTGACCGGCCGGACGATGCTGTGGGACGCGGCAGACCGGATCACAAAGGAAAAGACCTGGTTCGGGATCGGCGCCGAGGGCTTCTGGCTCTGGGGACGCGGAGATGCCTATACGCTGCTCGAATTGTCCTACAAACCGGCAGGTACCCGCTTCTCGTTCCACAATTCCTATCTTGAGACACAGGTCCATCTCGGACTCATCGGTCTGGGCTGTCTGATCCTCGCCGTTGCCTGGAGCCTGATGCGCACGCTCATCGCCTGGTTTCAGACCCAGACGGTCGTGCGTTCCTATTTTCTGATTATCTCAATGGTCGTGTTCGTCTCGTCTTTCACAGAAAGCTGGATGTTCAATGTGTTCGATACCGCCGTCATGCTGTTTTATATTTCCGCCGTGCTCAGCCTGGTACGCAGGGATCATGTGCGCGACGAAAATGCTCGTCTTGCAGTCCTTGAAGACCCCTGGCCGTCTGGTGGCATGCCCGCCCCGGCCGGGAGCTGATCATGACCGAGCCAGGCGCATCACTGCCTGATGTCAGCGTGATCATGGCCGCCTGGTCGGCTGCTGACATCGTCCATGTCGCGATCCGTTCCGCGCTTGCGCAGAAGGGCGTGGCGATTGAACTGATCGTCATCGACGATGCGTCTCCCGATGACACGTTCGAGGCGGCGAGGCGAGCGGGAGAAGGCGACCCGCGACTTGTTCTTGAACGGCTTTCGGAAAACTCAGGACCGGCCGCTGCGCGCAATCGCGGGCTGGACCTCGCCAGGGGCCGTTATGTGGCCGTGCTCGACGCCGATGACGCCATGCAGCCGGGGCGACTGGCGCGCCTGGTTCATCAGGCCGATGCTGCGGAACTGGACATTGTCGCGGATGACATGCTGCGGGTGAATGATGCGTCCGACGGTGAGGCAGAACGGCGTTTCCTGCGCGAGGGCAGTGTTTCGCCGGCGATGGATGTCAGCCTTGCAGACTATCTCGATCCTGCAAGCGAGCGTCGCTTTGGGGAGAATCTCGGCTATCTCAAACCCTTGTTCCGACGCGCGGCGCTGGATGAGATTGGCCTGCGCTACGATGAAACACTCCGAAACAGCGAGGATTTCTACCTTGTCGCCGAATTGCTCGCATTGGGTGCATCTATGCAACTCAACCCGGAGCCTGGCTATCGCTATACGATCCGTGAGGGATCGATCTCACACCGACTGACACCAGAGATGACTGCTGCGATTCTGGATGCCGAGCGTGGGTTCATGGCGCGGCATGAGGGCAGGCTGAAACCGGATGCCCGGCGTGCGGCGATGGCGCGAAATCGCATGCTGGCACGCAGCCATGCCTTCGAGTCTGTCGTTGATGCTCTCAAACGACGTCGGCCGGTTCGCGCACTGAGCGAAGCGCTTCGCCGCCCGCTAGCATTGCCGCATATCGCGGGTCGGCTCAGCGCGATCGTGCTTGGCAAGTTTACCTCGGGGCGCCGTCATCCTGAAGCCCTGTGACGTGAAATAGAACTCGTATTCGCAGCTGCTGATGTCTGAGGGCAGTCGGGCGGCGAACCATACTGCACATTGCCAGCAAACGCGTCAGAAAACCGAGAACACCAGCCAGATGGCACCGGCCCACGCAGTCAAGCAAAACACGATGACCGGTAGCCAGACCTGCCAATAGATCATTGCCCGCGATTCCCGTCTGGGCGCGGTGCAGGGTTTCGCGGACTTTTCCCAGACCTTGGGAGCCAGGCGAGCCCGGTCGAGCTTGTTCAAAGGCGGCCGCAAAAAGCAGGTCCTTTTCACTGTTTCGTTCGAACTCTACGCGGAAGGCAGCATTCGCGCGGTCGATGCGCAGCTGCCATAGAGCACCAATGCCCCTGCAATGAGCCGATTTCCCGCTCTCAACATGGCCAAATTGAGATCGCTTCACCCTGTTCGGCCCGTTTCGGCTATGCTGGACGCAGCGTACCGGTTGGCACATGGCTTGAAATACAGGTGATGCAGGCGGACTCGCGCCGGGGATGACCAGCAGGTTTGCAGATGGAAGAGGCTGGAATGAAAACGCCGAATTTGAGGGTCATGATAGACGACGCAGAGTCGATTTCAATTCTGAGCGCCGATGAGATTCTGGTGGCGATTCCCGTTCTGAACGAGGCGGACCATATCAAGGCCTGTGTCGCTTCTCTCATGTCCGGCGATGCGCGGCTTAAACATGTTCAGTTTGTTGTCGCGGATGGTGGCAGCCA
The DNA here is from genome assembly GCA_964415675.1 of uncultured Hyphomonadaceae bacterium. GTDB lineage: Bacteria > Pseudomonadota > Alphaproteobacteria > Caulobacterales > Hyphomonadaceae > UBA5336. The sequence goes on along the minus strand of CAYQBG010000016.1, from coordinate 67,404 downwards.
GGACGGCACACGGGATATACTGAACAGTCTGGCGGACACGCATTCCAATTTTGCCTGGATCGATAATCCCGATCGGCTGCAATCGGCTGGCGTGAATAGTGTCGCGGCCCAATTCGGCGCTGGAAAAACCGTTCTGGTGCGGTGTGACGCTCACTCAATCTATCCGCCAGGTTATGTGACGAATGTAGCTGACGCTTTGGCCCGGCGCGACGTGGCCTCTCTGGTCGTGCCTATGGATGCCGTTGGCGACGGCTGCTTTCAGAGGGCGAATGCCTGGGTCGTTGACACGCCGTTCGGCTCTGGCGGATCTGCCCATCGCGGGGGGCGCCAGTCCAAATATGTGGACCATGGACACCATGCGGGGTTCCGGCTCGATATGTTCAGGCGTGTCGGCGGCTATGATGAGACCTTTTCCCATAATGAGGATGCTGAATATGATGCACGCGTCGTAGCAGGCGGTGGGGCGATCTTTCTCGATGCGGATATTCGCCTGGCCTACAAGCCGCGTGCGACGCCGGCGGCCCTGGCGCGGCAGTATTTCAACTATGGCAAGGGGCGCGCGCGGACGGTTCGCAAGCACCGCTTGCGAATGAAGCTGCGTCAGTTCTTTCCAGTGGCAAATCTGATCGTCTGTATGGCGGGCCTGTTGCTCGCGCCGTTCTGGCCAGCAACCCTGTTGTATCCGCTGGCTTATGCCGGCGGTCTCTCGGCGGTCTCGGCTTGGCTGGCCTGGAGGCACCGGTCTGCCTGCGGCCTGCTTGGCGGGCTGGCAGCGGGGATCATGCACATGTCATGGGGCGCGGGCTTCCTGGTTCAGACGCTGAGACGCTGACGCGGTTTTGGCGCGACGCGTATTTCGAAGAACAAAGGCAGGGGCGGCCGACCTGTCCACGCCGGTCAGTCTCGTCTCTCTCTTCTCTCTTGTCTTCGTGCCTTCACGCCATGCCCGGCGGCTCTTCAGTAAGCGCCGCGGCGGCCCAGAATCACAGGTACCGATTTGAGCAGGATCGAAGCATCGTAGCTGACAGACCGGTTCTGCGCATATTCAACGTCCAGCTCGACGCGGCGCTGATAGGTCGTATCATTGCGGCCATTGATCTGCCACAAGCCGACGACACCCGGACGAACAGAGTCATAGTGACGGATATCGTCACCATAGCGGCGAACTTCGCTCTCCACGATCGGCCTTGGCCCAACGACGGACATGTCGCCACGGATGATGTTCCAGAGCTGGGGCAGTTCATCGAGGCTGAAACGGCGAAGAAACCCACCTGTCCGTGTCAGGCGCGGATCATGCTTGAGCTTCTGGGTCTCTTCCCATTCGGCCCGTTTTTCCGGATCATTCGCAAGCACCTGCTCCAGCCGCTCAGGCGCATCTGCAACCATTGTGCGGAATTTGTAGCAGGTAAAGTACCGACCGTTCTGTCCCCGGCGTTTCTGACTGAAAATGATCGGGCGACCATCATCGATGAACACGACCAGTGCGATAATCATGTAAATGGGAACCAGCAGCACCATTGCCGGAACAGCAATCGCAAGGTCCATGATCCGCTTCAACAGCTCAGAGGCTTGACGTTGCGAGGTTCCGGGCGCGCCACGCGGGCCGCCATGGCGCCGGCGTCGCTGCGAAGCGGCTGAGGGATCCTCATGAGCGATGGATTTGGATTGCATGGTTGATGGCCCGTTTCCCGAATCAGGTCGTTCGGTGGGAGGCCAAACAATTTCCGCGCCAACTCTGCTCAACTTGTTCCCCCGTGACCCATCTTCCTCCCGGATGGCGCTGTCATCATGAGAATGACGATCGCCCTCATGCTTCAGCGCCAGAGATCGAGAAAACGCCATTGCCGACCCCCGTGCCGGATCACTACCAGACTGGGAACATGTTAAATTACAGAGCTCATCCGTTTACCAACGGTTTCCCCCGACAGGCGAGAAACCTTCGCAGGCGCGTCGTGGAAGAGTTGATGCGTTCAGCCCGCCGGATCGCCGCCATCGGGCGCTGGCGATTTCTCCATTCCGGGCAACTGGTTCACGGCACCGATATGCAAAAGCGGTGAGGCATCGATACGCTCGGCGTCCAGAAGCGATGAGATCCTTTCGAGCGCAGCAATGAGGAAAGCCTGCTCCCATTCGGGTAGCTTGTTGAACCGCTCGAGAAACACTTCCTGCAGCAGGTCCGGGGCACCGCGCAGCATTTCCTCGCCTTCGCGCGTGATGGACACCCAGACCCGGCGTTTGTCGCTGTCGCTGCGGCGACGGACGATGAACCGTCGTGCCTGTAGCTTGTCCAGTAGGGCGGACATGGTCGCCTGGCGCAGATGAGCCGCTCTGGCAAGGTCGCCAGCCAGCGTTTCGCCCTGTTTCTTGAGCACCTGAAGGGTAAGCAGTTGCGATGCTGTAAGGCCCGAAAATGCCGCGAGGCTCCGGACATTCGATTCCGTTGCCCGGAGTATCTGCCTTAGCGAAACCAGCGCTGTCTGAGCCCGATTGTCCAATATCTCAACTCCAGAACACGCCACGGATGGACGCTGCATTATCATTGTGAATGAGCGCTTTTCGAAGGAATCGTCAAGTCGTGGCCGCAGGATGAAAAAACTTACACGAAGGAAGTAATATGGTCTGCGTGTGGACAGTCCTTAAGCCATGTTCCGCTGAGACAAGACCCCGATTCCCTTGCGATAACCAGCGCCTCCAAACCTGAATCAGAAAAAATCAACCCCAAATCCTCCCCAAGCTGACGGTTTTAGGCTTTCATAATTAGTTTGATCAACTAAGTAAGAGGGGAGCTAATTGGAGGGCGCAGAAATGGCGCGCGATGCGCGGGTGGCTGAAACCCGCATGATGAAACAAGAGGATGCAGAAGCGTCCGACAGGGGTGAGCCGCTTAGTATCGCGGCCCCGCAATCCGAGGATGGCAGCGATGTGCACGATCTCATCGCAGAGTGTCCGCCTCTGGATACGAACTCACTTTATGCAAACCTGATCCAGTGCTCGCATTTCGCACGCACCTGCGCGCTGGCGCGGGCTGGCGAGCAGGCGGTGGGCTGGGTCTCCGGGCACATCCTGCCGGCCGAGCCGGAGACATTCTTCCTCTGGCAGGTGGCAGTCCATGAACAGGGCAGGGGCCAAAGGCTCGCCCATCGCATGGTGGCCGATATTTTTGCGCGGCCGGAATGCGCCGGCGTCCGGCAGATGAAGACGACGATCACCAGAGACAATGACGCGTCCTGGGGGCTGTTCCGCTCAATCGCCAGAACGCTCGAAGCTGACCTGCTTGAGTCTGAGGGCTTTGATGAGCAGCGCCACTTCAAGGGCCGTCATGCCAGTGAAATCCTGGTCACGATCGGGCCGTTTGACCCTACGGCCAAGCTTGGAGCGCTGCGCGGAACAGCCTGACGCGACGCTCGCACATTTCCCTGCACACACGAATGACATGAAACGGAGCCAGACATGACTGACCGCCAAATCCACACGCCTGAAATCTATGACCGCCGCGAATCGGTGGTGCGCAGCTATTGCCGCGCTTTCCCGGTGCAATTCTCAAAGGCCAGCGGATCGACGCTGACCACGCAGGACGGCACCGAATATATCGACTTTCTTGCCGGCTGTTCCACCCTGAACTACGGGCATAATCATCCCGAAATGAAACAGGCGCTCGTCGATTACATCATGGATGATGGCGTCACCCATGGTCTCGATATGCATACCGGGGCCAAGGAAGCCTTCCTGCATGCGATGGAAGACAATATCCTGAAGCCTCGCGGCATGGATCACCGCGTGATGTTTACCGGCCCGACCGGCGCGAATGCCGTGGAATCGGCGCTGAAGCTCGCGCGCAAGGTCACCGGACGCCACAATGTGATCGCTTTTACCAACGGTTTTCATGGCATGACGCTGGGCGCGCTTTCGTGCACCGGCAATGCCGGCAAGCGCGGCGGCGCCGGGCTGCCGCCTTGCGGCACCGTCCATGAGGCCTATGACGCCTATTATGGCGCCGACATTGATACGGCCGATCTTCTGGAACAGAAGCTGGATGACACCTCATCCGGCCTCGACAAGCCAGCGGCGATCATTGTGGAAGTCGTGCAGGGCGAGGGCGGCCTGAATGTCGCCTCCGATGCCTGGCTACGCAAGATCGAGCATATCGCGCGCAAGCATGGTGCTCTGTTCATTATCGACGATATCCAGGCCGGATGCGGCCGGACCGGTAGCTTTTTCAGTTTCGAGGAGGCCGGCGTGAAGCCGGATATCGTGACTCTGGCGAAATCGCTGTCGGGCATGGGGCTGCCCTTTGCGCTGACGCTGATACGTCCCGAGATTGATCAGTGGAAGCCGGCCGAGCACAATGGAACGTTCCGCGGCAACAATCACGCCTTCGTCACGGCCACCAAGGCGCTCGAGCTGTTCTGGCGCGATGATCATCTTGAAAATGAGGTCAAGCGTAAGGGGGCTCTCATGAAGCGCCGGCTGGCCGAGATCACGGCGGCCCATCAGACCGTCAACAAGGTCAAGGGTAAGGGGATGATGCGCGGCATCGAGATGAAGTCCGGCGAACTGGCCGGCGATGTCTGTGCCGAGTGTTTCGACAACGGCCTGATCATCGAAACCTCCGGCAGTGAGGATGAGGTTGTAAAGATTCTTTGCCCTCTGACGATTTCTGACGCGCATCTTGAGAAGGGAATTGATATTCTCGAAGCTGCTGTCGCCAAGATCAGCGCCGCGCATGAGCGGAAGGCGGCGTAAGGCCGGCGAGGAGGAGAAACAAATGCTTATTCGCGATCTCAAACAGGCCGAACAGACCGACAGGCGGGTCGAGAGTGACGGGTGGACCTCGGTCCGCCTTCTTCTCAAGGATGACGGGATGGGGTTTTCCTTCCACATCACCACCATTCATGCCGGCGCCGAGCTCGAAATGGAGTACAAGAACCATCTCGAAAGCGTGTATTGCGTGTCCGGCGAAGGCACGATCGAGGATCTTGCCACGGGCGAGGTTCATCAGATCCGTCCAGGCGTGATGTATGCCCTGGACAAACATGACCGGCATATCCTTTGCGGAAAGTCAGAGATGACCATGGCGTGCGTTTTCAATCCGCCTGTCACCGGGCGTGAGGTGCATGGTCCCGACGGCGCCTATCCTCTGGAAGCTGACCCGGTCACTGACGGTTAGCGACACGACAAGCGGCCCGGACCAGCGACATTCCGTTCCGGTCCGGCTGCAGCGCCGGAACCTTCGGCGCGCAATCAATGAAATGAAGGGAGATCCTCCCATGACACATACGGTTGAAAAAATCGGCGGGACGTCCATCGCCAATACCGAAGTCATACTGAACAATGTGCTGATCAACGGTCGCACCGGAGATGCACTCTATAACCGCATCTTTGTCGTCTCGGCCTATTCGGGCATGACCGACATGCTGCTTGAGCACAAGAAGTCCGGCAAGCCAGGCGTCTATGGCCTGTTTTCCGGGGCGCAGAGCAAATGGGCCTGGAGCGACGCGATCACCGCCATCGGTGAGGAGATGACGGCGAAGAACAAGGACATTTTCGGCGATCATGCCGATTGCGAGACGGCGGACGCCTTTGTGCGCGAGCGGATCGAGGGCGTGCGAAACTGCCTGATCGACCTGCATCGGCTGTGCTCATACGGCCAGTTCCGTCTCGACGAGCACCTGATCACCGTGCGCGAAATGCTTTCAGCATTGGGCGAGGCGCATTCGGCGCACAATACCGCGCTGCTTCTCAGGCAGAAGGGTGTCAATGCCCAGTTTGTGGACCTCACCGGCTGGCGTGATGAACGTGATCTTGCGCTTGATGAGCGGATCCGTGAGGGACTCGACAGGATCGACCTGTCGAAGGAACTGCCCATTGTCACCGGCTATGCATCCGCGAGCGAGGGCATGGTCGAGACCTATGATCGCGGCTATACCGAGGTGACTTTCAGCCATGTCGCTGTCGTCACCGAGGCGGCAGAGGCTGTGATTCACAAGGAATTTCACCTGTCGAGCGCCGATCCCAAACTTGTGGGCGAAGACAAGGTGATCAAGATCGGCCGGACCAATTATGACGTGGCCGACCAGCTGTCGAATATGGGCATGGAAGCGGTTCATCCCGCCGCGGCCAAAGGGCTGCGCCAGGCGGGCATCCCGTTGCGGGTCAAGAATACGTTCGATCCGCAGGATGCCGGCACGGTGATCGATGGTGATTATGTATCCGAAGAGCCGCGTGCCGAGATCGTCACCGGCATAAAGAATATCGTGGCGCTTGAGCTGTTCGAGCAGGACATGGTTGGGGTCAAGGGCTATGACGCCGAAGCGCTGCGCCTGTTGACGCGCCATGGCGTGAGGATCGTGACCAAATGCTCGAATGCGAATACGATCATTCATTATGTCGAAGGGACCCGAAAGGCCGTGAAGCGCGTCGTCGCTGACCTGGAAGAGAGCTTCCCGAACGCTGCGGTCAGTCTGACCGAAGTGGCCATTGTCTCGGTGATCGGCAGCGATCTCGCCCTGCCGGGCCTGACGGCGCGCGCGGCGACGGCACTGAACGCCGCCGGCGTAGAGGTGAAGGGCATCCACCAGCTCATGCGCGATATCGACCTTCAGATCATCATCGACGAGGACAGTTTCGACGAGGCTGTGCGGGCATTGCATGCTTGCCTGGTCCAGGAATATACGCCGCAGCATGCCGGTAAAGTGGCTTGTGACGGACTGAGGTCCGTCGCCTGAGGTGAACGAGCCAGACCTCACCCCTGAAGCAGATCCCGCAGCTGGCTGGTTTGATGGGCTGGCCAGCTATCGCAATGTCCTCACGGTCACGGCCGGCCTGACACTTCTGCAGGCTGCGATTTCGGGTCTCGCGGTCTATATCGTGCTGGCGCTGAAGGCTGGCGAGGTTTCCAGCCTCGGCATCGGTTTCGTGACATCGACCTATGCGCTCGGCTTCCTTGTCGGAACGCTCAGCGCATCCCATGAAATCCGGATGGTCGGGCATATTCGCGCCTATGCGATCTTCGCGGCCATTGCGAGCCTTGCCGCCTTCGGCTTTGCGATCCATCCTTTCCTCGTCTGGTGGGCCGGACTTCAGTTCATTGTCGGGCTTTGTGCGGCGGGCCTGATGACCGTCGGCGATAGCTGGATCGCGGATTCTGCGCCTGAGGAACAGCGCGGCGGCGTTCTTGGCTTCTATTTCGTGGTCACCAAGACCGGCGTTGTCGCCGGACCCTTCCTGGTTGCCTTCCTCGCCGGTGAGCCTGGGGCGGGACTGATGCTGGCCGCCGCGCTGTTCACCGCCTCGCTTCTGCCCGTCGCAGCGACACGGCGCAGCCAGCCGGAAGCCCCGTCGCCAGAGCCTTTCGGCCCGCGCGAGCTCTGGTCGCTCGCGCCTGCGGCCGTGATCGCCGCCTTTGGCGCCGGTATGATCAATAATGGCGTCGGGCAGCTCTATCCGGTTTTCGCAAGCAGTCTGGACGAGACGCGGCCCGCAGCGATGGCCGCCTATTTCAATGCTGCGCTGATCGCCGGTGCGATGTCGGCGCAGTGGCCCTTTGGTGCCCTCTCGGACCTGGTTGACCGGCGCCTGGTGATTGCCGGCTGCGCTGCACTCGGGGCGGCGGCCTCCCTGATCTTTGTGGTGGTCGGCACCGGTCTCGGACTGACCGCAACGCTTCTGATTGCCGCCATGTATGGCGCCGGCGCGCTCAGCTTCTACGGCATTGCCGTGGCGCATGCCGCTGACCGGGCCGGGCCGGGCAAGGCGACGCCTATGATGGCCGGCATCCTGCTTATCTGGGGCATTGGTTCAATCGCCGGACCGTTGCTTGGCGGCCTTGCCATGAGCCTGCCGCTTGGCGATCGCGGACTGTTCGTGTTCTCGGCGGCGTTCTTCTTCCTTCTCCTCGCTGCAATGCTCCTGCGCCGGGCCGACCGCCCGCAAGTGGTCGAAGAAGACAAGGAAAGCTACGGATTTGTGCCAGCCACTTCGCTTTCGGTCGCTGAAATCGACCCACGCGGCGACGAGGAAGAGCAGCTCGACCTCTTCGCCTATCTCGGTGGTCTGGAAGACCCTGTCCATGAGCCGGCGCCCACGCCGGACGCGCAAGGCGGCGCGTGAAACAATAACGCCCTTCAGCCTCCATGATACTTGCCAGCTTTCTCATTATCCTCGCCATCTTCCTGGCCGTCGGGCTCGCCTCGGCGCGCGTGGCCACGGGCGAGCGCAAGGACTATTATCTGGCTGGACAAAGCGTCTCGCCCTGGCTGACCGGCCTCTCGGCGGTGGCGACCAATAATTCCGGTTATCTCTTCATCGGGGTGATCGGTTATGGCTATGCGACGGGTTTGTCGGCAGTCTGGCTGATGTTCGGCTGGATTGTCGGGGACTATCTCGGTTCCATGTTTATCCACAGGAAGCTGCGAGAAGCTACGGGCGTGACGGGCGAGGCTTCCTTCGCTTCGGTCATGGCCAATTGGCACGGGACGAATTTCGCCTTCTGGCAGCGGCGCGCTGCCGTGATCATGGTCCTGTTTCTCGGGGCTTATGCCGCTGCTCAGATCTCAGCCGGCGGGAAGGCGCTGGAAGGCGTGCTCGGCCTCGACCCCAAGCTCGGCGCGACCATCGTGGCGGCCATGATCATCGCCTATTCGATTGCAGGGGGGATCCGCGCATCGATCTGGACCGATGCGATTCAGTCCATCTGCATGCTTGGGGCCTTGTCGGTGCTTTTCTTTGTCGGCTTTGCCGGTGCTGGCGGCTGGTCTGGCATCGTGGAGACACTCGCGCCCATGGATGGCGGGAGATATCTCAATCTACTTCCCGAGCCTGACGAGCTTCTCCTGACCGGCGGGCTGGGCGTCGGCCTGTTCATACTCGGCTGGCTGTTCGCCGGGTTTTCCGTGGTCGGCCAGCCGCATGTCATGGTGCGGTTCATGTCGCTGGACGATGAGAGCCACATGGTCCGCACCAGGGCCTGGTATTATGGCTTCTTCGTCCTCTTCTATATCCTCGCGGCCGGGCTCTCGCTCCTGGCCAAGGTCTACCTGCCCGATCTGGGCGAGATCGATCCCGAACTGGCCCTGCCGCGCATGGCGCAGCAGCTGCTGCCGGACGTGTTTGTCGGCCTGATCCTTGCCGGCATCTTCGCCGCCACAATGTCAACCGCAGACTCGGTCGTCTTGTCCTGCTCGGCCGCGATCACGCATGATCTCGTCCCCCAGCGGCTGGAGCGGCCCTGGCTGCTCAAATCGGCGACGGCAGCGGTGACGCTGCTGGCCCTGTTGCTGGCGATATCGGGTAATCGCAGCGTGTTCACGCTGGTGATCCTGGCCTGGTCAACCCTTGCCTGCGCTTTTGCGCCGCTGCTGGCGCTCTATGCACTGGGCCGGAAGTTGAGCGAGCTGCATGCGGTGGAGCTGATGTTTGGCGGCGTGCTCATCGCGATGGTCTGGCGCTACGGGCTTGGCTGGCATGGCCAGGTCTATGAAGGGCTGCCGGGCATCGCGATCCCGTTCATTATCGGCTGGATAATCTCCTCGCCCGCTCAATGCGTTGCCCAGGCCGATGCCTCTGATCAGACCAGGGCGGCGGAGGATTGAACGGAACCTTTATGAGAGCAGGTTATGGGGGCTCGAACTCAGTCGCGTTGATTGCGGATGTGCCGTTCTAAGCCCGCCAGGCAGGTCGATGAGAATGAATCACATGTGTGGCCGATGGTGGACGTCGAAATCCTGTGTCCTGGTTGGGCGGGAATCCGATGGCGGCGGGGACTTGTCAGCTGCGGCGCGCTGGCCCACTTTCGGCGTTGTTGCATATAAGAAAGCGAGCCATTTGCGATGAGCGAGAACCCCGATACAGGCGCGCGTCCGCCGGCCTGGACGCGCCTGCAATTCGAGGCTGCTGCCGCTGCCTCTGAAGAGCCGACACTTGGCAGCTATATAAATGCGGCAATCCTGAGCCATGATTCGACGTGCCAGGCGCTGTCCTATCATCTCGCCGAGAAACTGGCGGGACCGGATATGGGCGCGCTGCAGGTCCGCCGCATTTGCGAGCGGGCCTTTGACAGCAATGCCGCCCTGGTGGAGGCTGCCGAAGCCGATATGTGGGCGGTCCTTGACCGCGATCCAGCCTGCCGTGGCCTGTTGCAGCCCTTCCTGTTCTTCAAGGGCTTTCTGGCGCTGCAAACCCATCGGATCGGGCATCATCTCTGGCGCCATGGCCGCGAAACGCTGGCCTTTCATTTCCAGAGCCGTGCCTCGGAGCTGTTCGGGGTCGATATCCATCCTGCCGCGCGCATCGGCACCGGCGTGATGTTCGATCATGCCAGCGGCATCACGATTGGCGAAACCGCGGTGGTGGGTGACAATTGCTCGCTCCTGCACGGCGTCACGCTGGGCGGAACAGGCAAGGAAGTCGGCGACCGCCACCCCAAGATCGGCGATGGCGTCCTGTTGTCCGTTGGCGCAAAGGTGCTTGGCAATATTCGTGTCGGAGACGAAGCGAAGGTGGCCGCCGGCTCTGTGGTGCTCAAGGATGTGCCAGCGCGCTGCACCGTGGCGGGGGTGCCCGCAAGAATTGTCGGTTGCGACTGCGCCGAGCCGGCCCGCAGCATGGATCAGGGGCTTCCAGGCGAAGGCTAGGAGGCTTGCGGTCCCGTGATCGCCGGGACCGCAACGCTATCCTGATTCAACCGACGATATCGGCTTCGGAGAAGAACTGGCGGATTTCGATCTCTGCATTTTCCGCGCTGTCCGAGCCATGGACCGAATTCTCGCCTATGGAATTCGCATAAAGCTTGCGGATCGTGCCGTCGGCCGCTTCTTCAGGATTGGTGGCGCCCATGACGTCGCGATATTTCGCCACGGCGTCCTCTCCTTCGAGAACCTGCACCACGACAGGGCCAGACGTCATGAATTCGACGAGTTCGCCATAGAAGGGGCGCTCGGCATGGACTTCATAAAAGCGCCTGGCCTGCGCCTCGCTCATATGAACACGGCGCTGGGCGATGATGCGCAGGCCCGCCTCCTCGATCACCTTGTTGACCGCGCCGGTCAAGTTGCGGGCGGTGGCATCGGGCTTGATGATGGAAAAGGTGCGCTGAACGGCCATGTGCGAGTCCTCGTGACGAAAAATAGGGTCGGGTTACTCGCCGGGCCTATAAACCCAGCCACCGCCGCCGGCAACCGCTGGGGTGCGCCGGCAAAATGCGCTATATTGACCGTCGAATGGGAGACCCGCCAATGACTGCTGTCCTTGCCTATATCAAGCTCGTCTTTTTTGTGGTCGTGATTGCGGCGCTGTATCCGGCGATACACTTTGTGTGGACAGGCGCTCTGCCCGCCAATCTTGTGCCGATCACCGCCACGCTGGGCCTGCTGGCTCTTGCCGGGCTGGTCGTCACGCTGCTCAGCCTGCCGGGCAAGCCACCGGCAGATAAACAGCCGATGTAAGCTTTCCGACGCCCTTTCTTGCCCTTGCGCCGGCCATTCAGAATGCCCAGAGTCGGGCGAGGGTGAAGGAACAGACCACCGAAATTGCGATGGCCGCCAGCTGCGCCTTCAGCGGCGCAATACCCCATGTTCCGATAAGCACTGCCAGAGCCGCTTCGCTGGCGACAAGCGCAAGCAATGCGACGGCGAAAAAGCGTGCAATCGCCGGCCCGTGCCCGCGTTTCAGCCGGAATGTGTAGACCGCATGGCCCAGCGCGGAGACGATGAACCCGGCTGTGAAACCCACCACATGACCATAAAGCGGCGACAAGTCGCTTAGCAGGAGAAGTGTGATCGAGACAGCGGCATGGACCGCAGTCGCAGCGCCGCCGACCAGCAAATAGCGTATGAGAAGATAGAACTCGCTTTCGCCGTGCGCCCGCACGCCCGAGGCCAGATGCCGGTTGGCAGGATCTTTGCGGCTCATATACGCGTCCGCCCGTTCAGCTTCCGGCCTCTTTCCAGCCACCCTTCGGCGTCTGCTGGAAATAGCGGCAGGTCAGGCCGGCATCTTTCGCCGCCTTGAATTGGGCACGGGCTTTCGCGCGGGTCTGCGCGTCGGCGCCGTCAAACATGACCATACAGCGAGAATAGGCCGCATCCGGCGCCAGTTCCGCCGCATCAAGCAGCAGGGCAGCTTCTGCGCCGTTGAGATTTTCCGGTGTTGGGGAAATCAGCACTGGCTGGCGGGCGGCATCAAGTCCTTCTGCGCCCGCCTCGCCATGTGGCAGGAAACTGTCGTCGCGGTAGCTCCAGAGTGCCTCATCGATCATTGACCGGCGCTGTGGCTCGGGCGAGACGATCAGAACGCGCCAGCCGTGTTCAAGACACTTCTCGATCAGTGGCGCGGTGGCGCTTTCGAGATTCTGGCGCTCAAGGTGGTAGAACCACCATTCGGGCAGCTGGCCAACGCTCATCCCGACAAGCCCCGTTTCCCGCGGTTTTCACGCACCCAAGGCCACTCTGACAGCGTCTCTCCTGTCCGCGCATGGCTAGACAGGAGAGACGCCTGCGCGCCTGCGATCAACCTTGACCTGATGCGTCCAGACCGGTCAGCTCTCATAAGTCTCCGCGATCCACTGGCTGAGCAGGCGTGGGCCGAAACCGGAGGCCCAGGCGGGATCGGTGGCATCCTTTTCGCCTTCTTTCCAGGCCACACCGGCAATATCGAGATGAGCCCAGGCCACATCCTTGCTGACGAAGCGCTGGAGGAACTGAGCGGCTGTGATCGATCCGGCTGTGCGCCCGCCAATGTTCCGCATATCGGCGAATTTCGATTTCAGCAGCTTGTCATAGGGATCTCCCATCGGCAGGCGCCAGACCGTCTCGCCGGAAGATTTGCCGGCTGCGCTGATTGCATCGGCGAGATCGTCATTGTTCGAGAAAAGCCCGGCATGTTCATGGCCGAGCGAGATGACGATCGCGCCGGTCAGCGTGGCGAGGTCGACGATCGCACGGGGCTTGAACTTTTCCTGTGCATACCAGAGCACATCGGACAGGACGAGCCGGCCCTCGGCATCTGTGTTCTGGACTTCTATGGTCTGGCCGGACGCTGATGTGAGAATGTCGCCCGGGCGGATCGCATTGCCGTCCGGCATGTTCTCGACAAGGCCGACAAGGCCGATCACATTCACCTTCGCCTTGCGCCGCGCCAGCGCCAGCATGGCGCCGGTCACTGCGGCCGCGCCGCCCATATCGCCCTTCATGTCCTCCATCCCGGGACCCGGTTTCAGCGAAATGCCGCCGGTGTCGAAACATACCCCCTTGCCGCAAAGGATCACAGGGTCTTCGTCGTCCTTGCCGCCCATCCATTTCATCACGCCAAGCTGACTTTCGCGCACCGAGCCCTGTCCAACGCCCAGCAGCGCCCCCATGCCCAGCGCCTCCATCTCCTTCTCGCCAAGGATCTCGACCTCAAGCCCTTCGCTTGCCAGCCCACTGATCCGCTCTGCAAAAGCGGCAGGATAGAGCACATTTGGCGGCTCATGCATCAGGTCGCGGGCCAGAGCCGTCCCGTCGCTCGCCGCATCGATGGGCTTGAAGGCCTTTTTCGCGGCCTTTTCGTCGCTGACGACGAGGGACAGGCCCGTGAGGGTGGGCTTCTGGTCGTCCGTGAGCCTGGTGAAATAGGTATCAAATCGATAGGCGGCGAGTTTCGCTCCGCCCGCGGCCGCAGCGGCATGTTCAGGCGTATCGGCATAGAGCGCGAGCGTCCTGAAGCCGCTGGCGGCATGGGCCTTGACGAGGCCGGCGCCGATCTTCTCCCAGGCTTTCACTTCGCGTTCGCCGGCCTTGCCGCCGCCGACCAGCACGGCGCGCCGTGCCTTGGAATCGGCTGGAAGGACAATCAGCGCCTGCTGGCCGGCCTTGCCCTTGAAGCGCGCTGATGTGGCCGCTTCCGACAGAAGGCCGCCGCAAGCCTCATCCAGTGTCTTTGCGTCTTCAGGAAGTTTCGCCCCTTCGTCGATGACAAACGCAACAATGTCTGCCTTGGCAGTATCGGTGAACGTAATTTTCATGTGCATTTCACTCCGTTTAAGCGGGAAACTAAGCATCGACGGCGCAAGCGCAACTCGCTAGCAAGGGAATTTCAGGGCCCGGGTGCCGGGACAGCATGACCGGGAGACGTGGCGGGCGCATGAATCTGATACAGAGTTACCTGTTTCGCCAGGTGTTGCGGACCGTCCTGATCATTGTCGGCGGACTGGCCCTGCTGGCCATTCTTGCGCAGGGCCTGTCGCGGACCGATCTCATCATCGAAAACCGCCAGTCTGCGCTGACATATTTTTACGTGGTCATTCTCGGAGCACCGCAGATCATTGCGTTGCTCACCCCGCTTGCGCTGTTCATCGCGGCGGTCTGGTCGCTCAACCGGATTCACCGCGACAGCGAAATTGTGGTGGCGCAGGCTGCCAGCATGTCGCGCTGGCAGATTGCATCTCCCGTGATCCGGCTTGCTGTCATGGCGGCAATCATCCATCTCCTGATAGGGCTTTTCGTCCAGCCAACCGCGCAGCGCCAGTTGCGCGAGACTGTATCTGACGCGCGCGCCGATCTTGCCGCCTCGCTGATTCGACCGGGCCAGTTTACGCAGGCCAGTGAGCAGCTGACGTTTTTTGCTCGCGAGTCCCGTGGCGGGGAGCTTCGTGGCATCCTGATCTCCGATGCGCGTGACCCCGAACGCCCCGTCGATTATCTCGCCCAGTCCGGGACCATGATCGAGGTTGACGGGCGCCCGGCGATTGTCATGCGGAACGGGCAAATCCACGATCTCGACGAGAATGCGTCGCTTTCGATCCTCGATTTCGAGCAATACACGTTCGATCTCACGCCATTCCTGCGCGAGGAAGGCGAAGTGATCCTCAAATCCTCGGACCGGTATCTGTATGAGCTCTTCTTCGTGGATCGGAAGAATTATATGGAGGTCCAGAATGCCGACGCCTTCCTGGCCGAAGCGCATGCGCGGCTGACGACCCCCCTGCTCAATGTGGCGATGGCGATGATCGCCATCATAGCCGTGATCGGCGGCGATTTTTCCCGGCATGGCTATAGTCGCAGGATCGCGTTTGCCACTGTTGGCGCGCTTGTCCTGGTCATTGCGCAATTATCGGTCCAGTCGGCGGCTGCAGACGACCCGGCGCTGAATGGCGCGCAATATGCGCTTCCGCTTGGTACGATTGTTGTGCTCGCCTGGCTCGTTTTTCGAACGCCGCGACCGTCAGCTGGCGCGCAGCGTCGCCGATTCCTCCTGCGCGACCGCCTGGCCGGGGGGGAGGGCGCGACATGACCCTGTTTCCGCGTCTGTCACGATATATCCTGATGCATTGCGTTCAGGCGCTGGCGCTGGTGCTCGGCGTGTTCGTTCTCGCCATTCTGCTCGTCGATGTGGTCGAGCAATTGCGGACCGTTGGCGGCGATGTCGAACTATCGGCCGGAGAGGCCCTGCAATTGTCGCTGATGAAGATGCCGATGCTGATCGAGCAGACCTTGCCTTTCGCACTGCTCATAGCTGCGATGATTGCCTATTCGCGGCTGAACCGTCGCTCGGAACTGTCGATCATCCGGGCCAGCGGCATGTCGGCCTGGCGCTTCCTGACTCCACTGATCCTTCTCGCCCTTGTGACTGGTGTTTTCTCGACAACTATCCTGAACCCGTTCGGTGCCCGGATGATGGCGACATTCGAGGCCACACGTATTGAGATCCTCCGCGAGGGCAAGCCGGTCGCAGCGACCCAGAACCGCGGCGATATCTGGCTGCGGCAGGGAGACCAGACCAGCCAGATTGTGATCCATGCAGACACTGTTCTTGACAATGGCGCGGTGCTGTCAGGCGTGAAACTGCTGGAGGAGGAGCGGATTTTCCGCGATGGCCAGCCAACCAGTGATTATCGTTTCGTGCGGCGGATTGATGCGCGGCGGGCCTTGATCCGGGACGGGTTCTGGCAGCTTGAAGACCTGACGGAGAATGTGCCTGGCCAGCCTCCGGTCAGCCGGGATTTCCTGTCGATCCCGACGACGCTCGATGCCAGCGAATTGCTGGATCGTTTTGCAAGCCCGGCCACGATTGGATTCTGGGACTTGCCGGCCTTTATCTCTAGGACCTCTGCGGCCGGGCTTGATGCCTCGCGTTACACGATGCGCTGGTGGAGCCTCTTCGCAGCGCCGGCCCAGTATGTTGCCATGGCGCTGATTGGCGCGCTGGTCTGCTTGCGGCTGTCCCGGCTTGGCGGAAACTCGCAACTGATCGCCTCCGGCGCTCTGGCGGCGGTTGGCCTGTTCTTCATCACACAGCTGTCCTCCAGCCTTGGCTCAGCCGGTGCTGCTCCGCCAGCGATTGCCGCCTGGTCGCCTGCCCTCTTTGCCCTCTTTTCTGCCCTCACCTTGCTGGCTTACCGGGAGGATGGCTGAGCAGGCGCTGTCGCGCTCGCGTCCGCGTCCCGGCACACGAACCGGCCGTCCTGCGCGCATGTCGCCATTCCCGCCTCGATCCAGTCTATGAAGCTTCTCACCCGGACATAGAAGGCGCGGTCATAAGGCGGGCAGGAATCATTGGTCACGGCAGACAGGACGCCGGCCACGACCGGTTCCCGCCCGGTGCCCACTGCATAGAGCGGGCCGCCGCTGTCACCTACACAAGGGCCGAACCCGCCAGTCTGATCCGCCAGAATCAGCGCTTCGCCAAGCTTGATGAGGTCAAGCGGCCCACCCTGTAGAAACCGGTTTTCGCCGTTCTTGCCCCATCCTGCGAAATGGAGCTCTGCAAAGGCTTCCGGTGGCAGGCTGAACCCGTCGGCGCCATCCAGCCGGGCGACAGATACATTGGCGAGCGGAGCAGGATCAGCGACATAGACGAGGGCGACGTCATCGTCGAACTTGTTGGTCTCCTCATACCAGGCGTCATGGCAGACCGCACCCTCGACCGGAACAATGACGGCGTCCTGGCTGGCCGTGTCGATCTGCGGGGCCACAATGATCATGTCATAGACGCTCGCCGCCGTGCCCCTGAACTTCGCGCAATGAGCCGCTGTGAGAAACCAGTTCTCGGCGATCCGAGTGGCTGCGCAATGGTGGCGCTGGGTGCCGGCGGGCGAGAGGATCTGTTCGAGCTTGACCAGTCCGGGGTGAATTTCGAGATCGGGAGGCGTGCGCGCCGGCGTTCGTGCGGCGCTGTTGGGCCCCAGCGGATCGCGGGCCATCCAGGCCGGTGGAGCCAGCGCGTAATCGCGATTGCGGGAAAAGCAGGCTTGCAGCCCATGCTCGGCAAGCTTGTCCTGAGGCAGGGCCGCCGCGCCAGCCGCTAACTGGACACGTGGGGCATTCGCGCCCGGCCAGACATCGCTGATCACTGGTCTCGATGCGGGGTGACGATCGGCGAATATTCCGGCGCCTATCCCAACGACCAGCCCCAGAAGCAAAAGAATGAATGCGCGCAATGTCCCCTCCCTGATCCAGCGGTACAGGCAGTGTTAGCTGAAACAGGAGAGGGGACGCCAGAGCGGATTATGCCCTCAGTCCTTCTTGCTGATCCAGTCGAATTCCGGCTGGTCCCACCAGGGCCAGAAACTCGGCAGGCCGTCGGACACTTTCACCGGATAGTTCGGCTGACGTTTCTCAAGGAAACTCATCACGCCTTCTTTCGCATCCGGGCTCTGGCCGCGTTCATAGATCGCCGCACTGTCGACGATATGGGCGTCCATCGGGTGCGGCGCCCCAAGCATGCGCCACATCATATGACGGGTAAGAGTGGTCGAAACCGCCGCTGTGTTGTCTGCGATCTCGTCGGCAATTTCGCGGGCTGCGCTCATCAATTCGCCCTGCGGGTGGATTGAGCGGATGAGACCGCCGTCAAGCGCTTCCTGAGCCGGGAAGACACGGCCCGAATAGCACCATTCCAGCGCCTTGGAGATGCCGACGAGGCGCGGAAGGAACCAGCTTGAGGCCGCTTCCGGGTTGATGCCACGCCGGTTGAAGACGAAGCCGAAACGGGCATTGTCCGACGCAATACGGATATCCATGGCCAGCTGCATGGTCACGCCGATGCCGACGGCGGCGCCGTTGATCGCACCGATGATTGGCTTGAGGCTGTCAAACATGCGCAGGGTCACCCGCCCGCCGCCATCGCGCTGGATGTCAACATCGGCGGTTCGCCCGGCTTCGCCGCTTTCGGCACGCGCGTCATAGTCGAAGGTTTCCGCGCCCGCAGACAGGTCGGCCCCGGCGCAGAAGGCCCGCTCGCCATGGCCGGTGACGATCACCGCGCGGATATCATCGTCCGCATCGGTCTGGTCGAACGCATCGATCATCTCGTACATCATCTGTCCGGTGAAGGCGTTCATCTTCTCCGGCCGGTGCAGCGTGAGAATGGCCACCGCGCCATCCTTCTCCAGTTTGATCGTCTCGTAGTCCTTGACCGTCTGCATGGCGTGTCTCCTCCTGATTGACCATTGTTGCCGGCCACGAAAGTGCCCCTGACGCAAGGGGCGTCAAGCGGGACGCCTTCATGCGATCCTCAAATCTGTGCTGCTGCCGATTTCACCACCTCGCCCGCAGCCAGCCAGGCGAATGGCCCGTGGCTGATCCGTGAAACGCCGGCGCCGGCAATTGCAGGGATAGCCGGCCCGTCGAGTGGGCGCATGACATTCACCGGCAATTGGCTCTCCTGGCAGACCGTCTCCAGCAGAGACAGGTCTAGAAGACCGGGGACGAAAAGGCCGTCGGCGCCTGCCCTGCGATAGTCTGCAGCCCTTTCGAGCAGGATTTGCAGCTTTTCGTCGTCGCTTGCTGAAACGGCGCCAAAGAAAATGTCGCACCGTGCATTAAGAAAGCCGTCGCCGAGTGCAGACTTTGCTGCCGCAAGGCGCTCGCATTGCTCGGCTGCAGCTCTCAGTTCGCATCCGGCAAGACTGTCTTCGAGATTGATACCGACGGCGCCCGCCGAGGCGATTTCCCTCACATAGTCTGCAACGCCGACCGCATTCGGGGCGTACCCCCTTTCAGCATCATGGGAAACCGGCGTGTCGCCAGCCGCCCGGCAAATGCGATGCAGCACGCTGAGGATCTCGTCACGCGGCGCGCATTCCCCGTCTTCATAACCCAGTGCCCCAGCCAGCGCATAGCTTCCGGTGGCCAATGCCGCCAAGGGCGTTTTGGAAAGCCAGCCGGCCGAGCCGGCGTCCCAGACATTCATCAGTATCAGTGGATTTCCGGCCTGGTGTAGATTGCGAAACGCCTCGATCTTCTCTGATTGTGCTGGCATTTGATCTTCTCTGTTGTGACAGTGGCTGGCACCTCATGCGCGCCAGTGACGGGTTGCGACACCCGTTTCTTGCGCCAGTCCTGTGGGGTGCTTGACATGCCCTTGGTCGGTGCCCAGAGAATTGCCCATGCCGGACATGCCAGATTTCCCTGCCGTCACGACGCTTGCCGCGCCTGCTTTTGTGCTGGCCGTGGCGATAGAATGGTGGGCGGTGGCGACGGGACGTGCGGGCGGGCGCTATGAGACGAAGGACGCCATCACCTCCATGGCGATGGGGCTCGGCAATGTCGTGGTGAACACGCTCACCGGCTTTGCTGCGCTCTGGCTGATGATGCTGGTCTGGCCTTATCGCGTGTTCGAGATGCCGGTGACGTGGTGGAGCTTCGCCATCCTCTTCGTGCTCTATGATCTCGTCTATTACTGGAAGCACCGCTTTGCGCACCGCATGCGCTGGTTCTGGATGGAGCATGTCACCCATCACTCCTCGACCCATTACAATCTCACCACCGCCCTCAGGCAGCCCTGGTTCGGGCCATTCACAGGGCTGATCGTGCTCGGCTGGCCGCTCGTGCTGGTCGGCTTTCACCCGGCCTATGTCTTCTTTGCCGGCGGGCTGAATCTGCTTTACCAGTTCTGGATCCATACAGAGGCCATTGGCCGTATGCCTCGATGGTTCGAGGCGGTGATGAACACGCCCAGTCATCAC
Source organism: uncultured Hyphomonadaceae bacterium (assembly GCA_964415675.1). Lineage (GTDB taxonomy): Bacteria > Pseudomonadota > Alphaproteobacteria > Caulobacterales > Hyphomonadaceae > UBA5336. The sequence goes on along the minus strand of CAYQBG010000016.1, from coordinate 47,462 downwards.
CGCGTCCACCATGCCACCAATCCGCGCTATCTGGATCGCAATTATGCCGGCGTGTTTATCGTCTGGGACAAAATGTTCGGGACGTTTGAAGCCGAGCGGCAGGACGAGCCCTGCGATTATGGCATCGTGAAACCGCTTGTCGGCCACAATCCGCTTGTCGTCGCCTATCATGAGGCCGGAGCGCTTGCCCGCGACTGCTGGAGTGACGGCTTGCGTCCCTGGCGCTGGGCAGGGCGTATGGTCAACCCGCCTGGCTGGAGCCCGGACGGCGCCCATAATCGCTCAGAGGATATACGCGCGCGCTGGAGCGATGTGCAGACGGGTCCGCAAGCCGGGGACCGCGCCTCGCGTGCCGCCATTTCGTCGAAATAGGCCGATGGGGCGGAACCGCACCTGCTTGCCGCGTCCAGGCCCAGTCTCATGATCTTTGTGCCTGATGCGATCATCCGCCAAACTGCCATGTGGCTGCGATCTTGAAATTGCGTCCAGGCTCCGAGACGCTTTCGAAGACGCGTGCATAATCCTCCTCGAAGACATTCTCGATGCCGAGGTCGAAACGCAGACCCTGCGCGGCGTCGGGCGACCAGGTGGCGTAGAGGTCAAGCACGGCGTAGCTGTCGCGCTCTTCCACCACCACCAGTCCGCCCATGCTGTCGGCTCCCCGGCGCTCGAAATCGCCCGCATACTGCACGCGCGTGCCGATGCGTGCGTTCCATTCCGGCATTTTCAGGCCAAGGTCGAGCGCGAGCCGGTCAGGGGTCAGTGCGCCGACATCCTCTCCGGTCATCATGTTCGCGCCGTCGATTGAGGCAAAGGTCGCACGGGCGTGGACGCGTTCTGAATCATACACGACTTCGGCCTCAACGCCGTCCAGTTCCGCACTCTCGACATTGGCCGAACTGGTCGTGCCGGCGCTGCAGGGGAAGAAAGCCGGTGGTGCGAAACAGGTCGGATCGAAGGCGAAATTGACGCTGAGATCGATCAGGTCTTCGACGTCGCTTTCGTAATATGAAATCTTGCCTTGCAGGCGATCACCGTCAGCCACGAGGTTTCGGAAGTCCACGCCGAGCCCGAATTCCACCGTTTCGCTGGTTTCCGGCGCCAGGCTGGGGTTCGGTATGAAATTGTTGTTTACGAAGACAAACTGGCCCATCGCCGGATTGAACAGGACCGGGTGCGGGACAGGGAAGTGAACGCCGTCTAGATAAAGTTCATTGATCGAGGGGGCGCGAAAACCCTGGGAATACGATCCGAACACCCGGAACCATTCCGCCGGGCCATAGCTGGCAGCCAGCCGGGGTGAGACTTCCTCATCGGAATTCGATTCCGGATCAACGCTGGAAGTGCTCTCGAAGGCATCATGGCGCACGGCCGGGATCACTATCAGCCTGCCCGGCAGGCCCAGGGGACGGTCGATTTCCGCTTCAATCTGGGCAAAGGCGCCGGTGAATTCCGAGCGTCCATCGGGCACACCGGCGCGCACACCGTCCCCGACGCTGGAATCGCGTCCTGTCTGCTCGTCCGCATACCAGTCGGCACCGACGGTCAGCGTCGTTCTGATGCCGCTAAGGTCAAAGCGCGCCGCATTGCGCAGGGACGCACCTGTGGTCTCGATTTCCCGGATAATGGTGCGCGGCTCTGTGGCATCGAACTCGTCAACACCTGAGGTGGACTGATAGACGGTGAGCCGCGTGTTCACCAGATCGCTGACAGGATCGAAGCGGAGCCCGGCGCGCCAGGTTTCCGTCTCCACATCCTTGTCAACATTCCGGTCGAGCACGGCGTCGCCTGTGCCGAGCGTGCCCTGGCCATTGTTCGGTTCGATCGCGGTGTTGGCAAAGCGTTGCCAGGACACATCGGCGCGGAAAGCGTCGGTGAAGGCGTAGCCGAGTTTCACGAGGCCGGTAGCGATCTCGTCATCTGAGGGAAGGTCCGCACCGGACCCAAGCCTGATATCACCCGATTGGCGCAGGCCGAAGCTGGCCAATGCATCAAGATTGTCCTGTCTGGTGAAAGCGGTCAGCGTGCCGAAGCTCTCCCCATTTACGCTCTGGTATCCGCCGCGCATGCGCGCGCCCCATGTCTCTCCTTCGCGCAGCAGATCCTCCGCCTCGACTGTTTCGAAGGCGAGTACGCCGCCGACGGCCCCCGAGCCGTAAAGCGCAGATGCTGGCCCGCGAACCACTTCGGCCGTACCGATGATTTCCGGATCGATAAAGAAACGTCCGTCATGAGCAGAGATGAAGCTCTGGCGGGCGCCGTCGAGCAGGATCAGGATATTCTCACCCGAAAGGCCACGGATGCTGGGCGCCTCACCGGTGCGACGCGGACCGCCGGCGAAATCGACGCCTGGCACATCGCGCAGCATGTCCGACACCGCGCTGGGGCTCAATGTGTCGATGGTATCGCGTTCGATGACGGTTACCTGGCCTGGATAATCAAAGACAGGGATCGGATTGGACGTGCCGTAGACGGTGACCGTGTCTTCCCGGCGTTCGTCCTCTTCGCCTGCGTCCTGGGCCGCTGCGCCGAGTGACAGAGTGGCAAAGGACATGAGCAGGGCCGCGCGCAAGGGGGCACGAAAGATGGGTGTCTGGCTGGGCATTCGGAGCATTCCCTCTGCATCAAAGGTTGATAATCATTCTCATTCGCAGAACAAGCAGATCGGATTTGAGATTGCAAGTGAGAATCGTTCGCGTTATAGAACCGCTACGTCGCAGCCAGTTGGGAAGGACATGACATGACACCGCGCACACACGCCGCATTTGCCGCCGTCTTTGCCGCCACGTGGGTTCTGGGCGCCTGTGCGAGCGGGCCACCCGGCACTGCCGCTGACAAGGCGACAGGACAGGCCAGAACCGCCGAAAACGCCGAAGCTGCCCGGTTCGAGCGCGACCGCGCAGCCATCCTCTCCATGGCGGGCGATTATGAGGTGAGCTTCGACTTCACCGAGACCGTGTCCTTTGTCGAAGGCTATGAGGTGAAGGCGCCGAAACTTTCGGGCGGATATGAATCGGTCCGTATCATCGAGGACAGGGGCGATTTCATCTCGCTGCAGCACCTGCTCGTCGTCGGCCCGGAGGATTCGCCCTTCGTGGTGAAGCATTGGCGCCAGGACTGGCAGTATGAGCCGGCCCGGGTGCTGACCTTCATCGGCGGCAATGCCTGGGAATGGCGCGAGGTGCCGGTTTCCGAACGGGCTGGTGCCTGGTCGCAGACCGTCTACCAGGTTGATGACGCCCCGCGTTACGGCGCAGTGGCGCGCTGGACTTATGAGAATGGCCTTGCTGAATGGGAGCCGGGAGAAGAATGGCGCCCGCTGCCGCGCCGGGACATGACCACCCGCGATGACTACCACGCCGTGGATGCCGTCAACCGTCACGTCATCACGCCCTGGGGCTGGGTGCACGAGCAGGACAATACCAAGCTGGTCCTGAACGATGCGCCGACGCCACTCGTGCGGGAGGTCGGGGTGAACACCTATCGCAAGTTCGACGATTATGCTGTGGAAGCCGCCGAGTCCTACTGGGCCGCAACTGAAGAATTCTGGGCCGGCATACGCGCAGAATGGAACAGGATCGAGGCTGAAAATGACCGCTTTGCGATCAGCATAAAGGGCGAGACCGAGGCGCTCTACAACCCGCTTCTCGACCTCGCCATCATGGTGCAGGATGGCGAAATGGCGCCGGAGCCGGCGCTGGAGAAGGCGCGTTCGGTGATCGGCAGATACGTGACGCCGGAGGTCGGCCGGCTCAGCGAACGGCTGCGCGCTACCACGACCCTCGCCAGGCTCGACTGACGGGGCTGCACGGCCTCATCGCCGGCTATCGGGAGAATCTCCGACCTGCTGCGGCGATGTTTCAGTTTCAGACAGGTGCGCCGCCGGGCGATTGCATCGCGTCCAGAAGCCAGGCCCGGGCAGCGCGCCATGATCGCTTCACAGTCGCGGGTGATATGTCAAGGACGTCAGCGACCTCGTCCAGGGTCAGACCTCCGAAATAACGCAGCTCGACAATCTCGGCGCGCTGCTTGTCGATGACCGCCAGTCGGATCAGCGCCTTGTCGAGTGCGTCCAGCTCCAGGTGCCTCGGTGCATTGCGACCCAGATTGGTGACCAGGGTCACCTTCTGGTGTTGCCGGCGATCAGCATTCTTCCGCCGGGCATGATCAATCAGCACACGCCGCATGGCGCGCGCAGCAAGGGCCAGGAAGTGGGCCTTGTCCTGCCAGTCGATACGCTCAAGCTGTATCAGCCGGATGACGGCTTCGTTGACCAGGTCCCCTGCAGCCAGCGAGGCGTTCCGTTCTGTTCTCAGCAAGGCTGCGGAAATCTGTCCCAGCTCCGAATAGAGCAGGTTGAACAGCGTATCGCGCGCGGCGATGTCGCCGTCGCGCCACTGTTTGAACAGCGTCTTCGGATCATCCCTCGAAGTTTCGTCCATGCCCTACCTCACCGCCATGTGCCTGTGCATGCAAGTTTCTTGCGACACGCTGGCAGGTGTATTTGAAAAAATCTGAATTCCGGTGATCCGGTTTGCAGGCCGGCTGCGCCTCTAGGGTTGAACGGGACATTTCGCCGGGAGGCCACCATGAACGAGATCGCCGAGCAAATTCCGCCAGAGGCCTGGCCACTGATCGAAATCGCATTCTGGATCACGGCCACAATCACGGTGGTGTGGTGGTCGATCGCGGTGTTCATCTATTTGCGCCGCAGCGCTTCCAATCTCACACCCGTGCAGGTCGCCCGGAAAAAGAGGGCCGATACACCGGACTTTCTTTCGGTCGATCACAAGGCAAGGGATGAGGCACTGAAGCGCGCCGATGCCTTCGAGCGCGACCTGTCGGAAAAGGAAGCCGCCGAGGCGCGCGCAGCCGTGAAGGCTGACCGCGGGGCGTGGTGGCTTGCGGGAACGGTTGCCCGTCTGATGAGCCTTTTCATGTCGCTCTTCACCCTGGCCACCATGATTTACGGCTCGATCTGGCAGGTCAGCCGCATGGGCAGCCTTATGCGCGAGTATAGCACGCTGGAGCGCATCGGCGCCGTCATCAGCGAGCACCCGATCGCCTTCACGATCGCCTCGATCGTGATCGCTTACCACGTCTGGCGCTTTTTCGCCGATCGCAAATGGCGGCCTGGCTCGCCGGCCATTGACTGAGGCGCCGCCACCTCCGCTGGACATCTGAAGGAACACAAAGACATGGCTTCCGAAACGCTTTCAATTTCCGATCCGCGCCTTCTGGCCGAATATGTTCGCCAGTCGGACCTGAAGGCCTTCTTTGAACGGCGCCTTGCCACCCCGCCGGACCAGATGGCCCTGCTCATCCGCAATGGCGAAGTGGTCCAGGCTTTCAAAGGCGCACACTTTTCCATCGGCGGGCTGTTGAACGGTTTGAAATCGGTGGTCGGCGGATCGACGCACATTCAGATCCTGCTGGCCGACCTGAAGCCCTTCGCCCTGCAGACACCTGTCAAAGCCCTGTCGAAAGACAATGTCGAAATAGCAGGCGTGTGCACGCTGGAACTTCAGGTCAATCCCGACAAGCCCGCGAACGTCATGGGCCTGATGAACCCGAACGGGTTCCTGACACGCGAGGATGTTCTGGCCCGGTTCCGCCCGCATCTCACTGACAGGGTCTTCGAGGCGGCTATTGGCCGGATCAACGCGGAAGACATTCGCGGGGACAAGGGCTTGCAGGATTTCATCCAGGGCGAGGTCATGCGCGAGGCTGAGCGCATCGCCGGGAATATCGGTCTGATCGTGAATGCCGTTTCGATGGAATGGGCGCTCAATGCGGCTGAACGCGATGCGCTCAAGATTTCCGAAATCGAACGAGAGCAGGACAAGCTGGACCATGAGCTGTCCTTGCTGCGCCGGAACATCGAGCGGACTGCGGACTCTCGCGAGATACAGATCAGGGCCGATGTGGACCTCGCCCGGCTGGCCAATGAAAGCGAGGATGAACTCGCCCGCATGGCGCTGAATTCGGAGATTGAACTGCTTGATGCCCGTGAAGCCGCCGCCCGGCGCCAGGAGCTGGAGGTGCTTGAGCACGAGATCACGGTTCTGAAGACCGAACGCGTGGCCAAGTTCGAAAACGAACTCGCCGAGGCCGGGCAAACCATTGATCTTACGAAATCCAAGGCAGCGCTGCGCCAGGTGGAGCGCGAAATCGCCGATCTCGACCATTTCCAATCCATCGAATTTCGGAAACGCGAAGCAGAAATCGGCCAGTTTGAGGCCTTTACGCAGCAGGACATCGCGAACCGCGCCCAGGAACAGGCCGCTGAGCATATCCGGAAGCTGCAAGATATCGAAAACCAGGGCGAAGACGCCCAAGTGGGCCGCCGGATCCGCGAAGGCGATGCGGGGCATGCCCGGGAGATCGCCCGGCTGAAAGCCGAGGCCGATGCCCGGGTAGCCCAGTTGGCAGCCGGTGCGACGATGACGCCCGAACAGATCCTTGCCATCAATGCCGGGCTGTCTCCCGATGTGGCCGGAGTGCTTGCCGAACAGGCCAAGTCCAAGGCGAGCGGCAATGAGGAAACCATGGCGGTGATGCGGGAGATGGTCCAGGCGGCCACGGACGCGCAGATCCGGTCAGAGGAACAGGCCAGGGCCATGTTTGGCATGGGCATGGAAGGTGCGGTGGGGGTCTCGCACGGTGCCGGGGGTGGGCGCGGGCCTGCTCCCGGCACATCTTCGGACAACGCCACGCCACAGAGTGTCGAGTGTCCCAAGTGCGGCCGCCAGAACTCTGCCACGGCGCGATTCTGCATCGGTTGCGGCAACAAGCTGCGGGCCTGACCGGTCATGAGCGTTCCCGCCAATCCATGCTGCTACCGCGCTGCCCTGGAGCCTGATGCCGGCTATTGCGGCGAGTGCGGCGAGCCCATCATCCGCTGCATGGCGTTCGAAGAGTGTGGCGGCTTGCTCGACAGGCATGGGTGCTGCCCGGTCTGTGTCGCTATGGATGTGCATCTCGATACCGCAGCCATGCGGGGCGTACAGATCGGCGGTGTCCTGTCGCTGCCTCTGATATTGAGGAATGCGTCCACGATAGGTCGTCCGCTCTTTGTGTCTGAAGTCAAGGTCCGTCGCGGCAGCGGAGATTACAAGACCGTTCCGCTGGCCTGGGAGAAACTGGAACCTGGTGCGTCATCCAGGATCGGCGTGCCGACGGGCGTTCTGGGAGAAGCCGGTGTCCATCAGTTCGATTTCCTGATTGTTGTTGGGTATCGCTATCGCTGGCGCGAGGAGCGTTTTGCCTTCGAGACCAGCGTCACGGCAGAAGTGTCCGCTCCGAAAACGGCAGCTGTTGTCAACCAGACCATCCAGATCGATGGCGACATGGCTCCGGGCTTCACATTTTACAATCCAACCCGGGTCGATGCCTCCCAGCCTGAAAAGTGGGATGAAGCATCCGGGCCCATGCCGCTTGCGCTCCAGCGTGCGGGGAAGTTCGAACGTGAGACGGGTCTGCGCGGCCTGGCTGGCGAGCTCAGCATCCCGCGGTCGACGCCCATTGTCTGGCATGGATTCGATAAGGAAGAGGTACCAGCGGAAGGGCCGATCCTGAGCCAGGGCGCTTCATTGAACATAGGCCGTTCCCGCGCCCGGCAGGCCAATGGTCCAAACGATGTGCGCCTGCTTGTCCATGGTGTGGATGGCGCCGTCGATGAGACCGGATCGACCCAGATCTCCCGACATCATTTCGACCTTTATATCGAGAATGACCGGCTGGTCTTGCGCGTCGAAAGTCCGAACGGGTTGCGGGTCAACGGTGATGCATATGGGCGGGGCAAGACGGTGGCTCTTCGCCATGGCGACACGATCAGCCCGCTCGTCAGGCAGCCGGAGGCCCTGGTTCTGACGATCGCGATTGATGCGCATTTCGGCAGTGCCGAGACCATCACCATCCAACGGAAATCATGAGGGATCCGGGAACATGACATGCTCGAACTGCGGCACGGAAATCCCTGATGATGCAGAGTTCTGCCCTGAATGCGGCACCCGGCAGGGCGCAGACTTCTCTGCCATGCAGACATTGGGTGGCCTTGAAACGCAGTTCGATGGCCCGCCCGCCGACGATGCTGCATCAACATACGAGATACTCGGTCCGGGAACGACATTCGCCGATCGCTATGTTATCGAAGGCACAGTCGGCCAGGGCGGCATGGGCGTTGTCTACAAGGCCAGGGACGAGATCTCGGGCGAGGCTGTGGCCCTGAAGCTCATTCGCCCCGAAAGACTGTCGGGGGAAACTGCACTCAGACGGCTCATCAATGAGGGCGTTACCACGCGCAAGCTGCGCCATCCGAATATCGTGGCGGTCTACGATGTCGGTGTTTCGAATGAACAACCCTATGTCTCCATGGAATATGTGGAGGGGGTTTCGCTTCGCAGCTGGCACCGGGAAAAGCTCCAGTCCCGCGAAGACGTGCCCTTGCGCGTGGCCGCCCGGATCGTCGCCGAAATCCTGGATGGATTGACGGCCGCTCATGAGGCCGGCGTCATTCACCGAGACCTGAAACCTGAAAACATTATTCTGTTGCGGGAGCCGGACGACAAGAAAGCCCCGCTTCGGATTCTGGACTTCGGCATCGCCCGAGCCACGGATGCGGCGACCCAGACCGGCACAGGAACCGGTCTGGGCACACCTCGCTATATGTCACCGGAACAGATCACGAATCCGGATGCGGCGACGCCAGCGGCGGATCTCTATTCGCTGTCGGTCCTGTTTTACGAATTGCTGGTCGATGTGCTGCCCCAGGGTCACTGGCAACCGCCATCCGGCGGCCGGTCAGATATTCCGCCGGGGATCGACCAACTGATTGAGCAGGGATTGTCGAATCGCCCGTCCAATCGGCCGCAAAGCGCTGAAGACTATCGCGCGCGACTGGTCGCAGCGGTGAATATGGCCATCTACGACACGCGCAAACCCGACAATTCCGGTGACAGCCCTTCGCTCCGGACGGGATTGCCCAAATGGGCGATCTGGGCTGGTGCCGGCGCCGGCGGGTTCGTCCTTCTGTCCATCATCGTTGCTGCTGTACCATGGGGAGAGGACAGCTACCCCCCCCAGGGACCTTGTGATCACCTTATGGGCGCGGCGTATGAAGAATGTCTGTTTGGTGGCGGCGAGTTCTCAGATCCCGATGACCTCGATGGTGAGGTCGCTGCGAGAAGAACCACAAGGGGTGACGACTTGCCTGACACCCCTGAGCCTTCTCCACCACCTCCGCCCAATCCATTCAGGAGCCTTTCCGGTCCGTGGGTCGATCAGTGGGGCACGCGCGCGACGATATCGGTGGACCAGAATGGCCGCCTCTCCGGCTCCGGCCGGGGACCGGATGGAACACCTTTCAATATGGACGGCCAACTCTCGCGAAGCCCGACCAGGGGGCGTCTCAACGTTCCCGCCTTCGGGCTGTCTTTCGAACTCCAGCTGCGCTGGGATGGCGGCTGCCACATCGATTACGTCACTTACAATCCTGACGGATCGACGAATACGGCAGGGAGATACCACGCCAATCACGCGCCGGGGGCGCCGTGCCCATGAGTGACCTCGACGGACGACACGGACGCGATTGCTACATCTGCGGTTCCTATCTCGATCCACTGCGCTCCACCTGCGGGGTGTGTGGCTATTCGCAAACGCCCAATCCCAACGCCGAACGAGGAACAACGCCCATGACAGAGACCTGGAACGATCATCCGTTGAATGGCTGTTTGTTCGAAAGAACACCGGTGTCAGCTCCGACTCTCAACGCGCCCCCGGGCAGCTTGCCAGAACGCGTAGATCTGCGAGAGCACTGCTCTCCGGTTGAAAACCAGCTGACGACGAATTCCTGTACGGCCCAGGCGATCGTCGGGGCGCTGGAATATCACCAGCGCCGGGCTCGACAGCCGAAGATCGACTTGTCGCGCCTGTTTGTCTACTACAACGCCCGACGGATGTCGGACATGGAAGCTGAGGATTGCGGCAGCTTCATCCACCATGTGATGGCGGCTGTCCTTGCCTATGGGGCTTGCGAAGAGCGGATTTGGCCGTTCGAGAAGTCGATGGTGCTGACCAAGCCAACCGAGGCCGCTTACGCTGACGGCATGATGAATGAGGCCGTGCAGTATGCGAGGACGCCGCTTGGCGTGTCTGCGCTTCAGGCCGTCGCCGCCGGCCTGCCTGTCGTGTTCGGAGCCTATTTTCCGAGCGCTTACTACCAGGAAGCGGCGCAAACCGGCTCAATGCCGGTGGATGCCAACCGGGCCCAGCGGCCCGATGGTGGGCACGCCATGCTGATTGTGGGTTATGACAGCGCAGCCAGGACATGGCTTGTGCGCAACAGCTGGGGAGAGGGCTATGCCGACCAGGGCTATCTGCGCATTCCGTTCGATACGATGGCGTCCTATGCCGACCCGACCCATTTCTGGACGATCGGCGCTATCGAGAAGACCCAGGGGCTCAGTCTCTCCGGGCCGAGCCAGATCAGCGCGCAGCAAGCGATTCAGTCCCAGGCCAGGGCGGACATGGTGGCTGTGCTGGGCGAGATGCGCGGCGATGTCCGGTCTGAACTCAAGTCACGGCTGGACCAGGCCAAATCGGATTTCCGCTCGCGCCTCAGGCGCTGATCAGTTGCAATACTCGGTCAGGGCCGCCGGCAGGTGTACCTCGCCTTTCTCCTTCAACCGGCGGGATGACACTCCGTTTTCGCGGATGACACCATAAAGCGCCTCGGCTTCACTTGCGGCTGAGCAGGCTGACTCGATGTCATGGGTCGAGGCCTCAGACAAGGTGAGCAAGGAGCTGAAGAGAATTTCCTCATAGTAGAGATCGCCAGGAAACTCCGCCCTGAGCCCGCGGGCAAGTTGAACCGCTTCAGTGGCGTGAGCGAAGGCGCTGGAGACATTGCCCGCCTCCATTTCTGCGGCGGCCAACCGATCAAGCGCGGCGTTCAGGCCTTCCGGTCCGCCGGCGTCTGTCTCGTCGCGCGAGGCAATGTCCCTCGCCAACGCAACGGCCTTTTCGGCATAATCGAGTTCTTTGCTGTCTTCGCCACGTTCGCCGTGGATACGCGAAAGAGAAGTGTAGACCACCATCAATTGCGTCAGCTCGTAGTAATTGTCCGGTGCGGCCTCCAGCTGTTTCTGTCGGTAGGCTTCGGCATATTTCAAGGGCGCCAGGGCTTCTGCGCTGCGGCCCACTTCGCCAAGTATGTCGGCCTCCTGGCGCGCAAGATAAGTCGCCATCTCCTCGCCCCCGCCCAGACGTGCAAACATGTCCTCGTCCAGTTCGGACCGCCAAAAGCGCACCTCGGTCAGGGCCGTGTCGAACTCGCCTTGCTCAACAAGAATCTGCAGCCTGTCGGTCCGTGCACTCCAGAAATGGCGCAGCAGGATCTGTTCGTTCTCGTCAGACAGGGCGGCGCCGGCCGCTGATCGCTCCAGAACGGCCTGATTGTGGACCGCCGCAGCCGCCGGATCGAGCCGGTAGTGCAGCGCCTGCATGCTCTGGTGGCGTTTCACCAACATCAGTTCCGACAGGGCTTCGGTATTGGCCGGGTCACGCACCAAGAGGCTCTCGAATGCGGCTTCAGCGTCTGCCAGCGCATCCCACGATTTTCCCGTATCTCCGAGATTGGAAAGGCCGACCCCGCCATAGAGATCGCCCAGGCGGGCACTCATCACAGCTACATCCATGAGGACATCGTCGGGTGCTTCACGGTCCGCTGCCAGCACACTGACATAGGTGTGCACCAGGTCTGCCAGCTCTCCTCGGGGCTCCAGCGTGCCGGAGATCTCTGCGAAGGAGTCATAGACGTCGAAGACGAGGTTGCGGCTAAGGGAGCGAGCCTGTTCAAACCGGGCATCGGCGCGCTCGCGCGCGGACTGGGCGCGTTCATACTGTATGCGCGTCACCCCCAGGGCCAGGACGAGTGCAGATAGCGCGATGCTCGCCGCAGTCACTGACCAGCGGTGACGTTTCAGATACTTTCCCAGTTGATAGCCCACGCCGCCATCATGGGCGCCAACGCTGTAGCCATCCAGGAAGCGATCGACATCATTGATCAGGAGGCCGGCCGATGTGTAGCGGTCCTGCGGGTTATGGGCCGCAGCCTTGTCCATGATGGCCCTGAGATCAGCGGGCGGCGATTGATCTTCCAGAAGGTCACGCAGCAAGACGCCAAGAGAGTAGATGTCCGTCAGCGTATTGGAGTCCGCGCCTGCCATGCGTTCGGGTGCGGAATATCCAGGTGTGTGGGTTCGGCTGTCAGCCTTGTGCTGGCTTGGCGATACAGTTTCTGACTGCTGCCTGGCGATGCCGAAATCGATCAGCTTTGCTTCGTCTTCGGCAGTGACCAGAATGTTCGATGGCGAGATGTCCCGGTGGATGATGAGGTTCTGGTGGGCATATTCCACTGCGCTGCAGACCTGGATGAACAAGCGCAGGCGATCGCGCAGGCCGGTCTTTTGTGTGGTGGCCCAATCAAGGATCGGCGTGCCATCGACATACTCCATGACGAGGAAGGGCGAGCCGTCATCGAGAGATCCGCCATCGTACAAGCGAGCGATATTGGGATGGTTCAGACCCGCAAGGATCTGTCGTTCGTGGACGAACCGTTCCGCTAGCGCGTCTGAAAAGGCGCCGGGATGGACCACTTTGATCGCCACCTGATGGTCAAAGTCGCCCTGGTCGCGCTCCGCCAGGTAGACCGCTCCCATGCCGCCCTGTCCGATGGTGCCGCTTATTCGATAAGCACCGGCCCGTTCTGGGGCGTCGACGCCCGGGCCATCGCCAAAATCGGCGCCCGCGCCGCCGGTGCGGAAGACTGTGCCGATCAGGCTGTCGGCGTTGATCAGCTGAAGTGTGCGGGCGAAAAGGTCTGGAGAGTCGGCAGTTTGTCTTTTGAGCCAGGACAATCGATCCTCGGACTGCAGCTCATAAGACGCTTCCAGAAGCGCCAAAGCCCGCTTTTCAAGTTCCGGCCCGTCTTCGCTCACGTCTCTCATCTCCGCTGGCCCACCCGACACGTCCCAAAGCGGTCGCTTCTGGCACAAGCGTGCCTCTGATCCGCGCTATTGATACAGCAGCGCAATATTGCATGCAGATCAACGGTGCCCGGCTGTTTCCCTCCGGCCTGGTCCGTGCGCGCAGGCCTCTTGTGCCCGGTGTTTCAAACTGGCGAGTCCCCCTGCGGTCCCCGGGTCTGGTCTATCCAGATTGCCATGAGCCGTTTCCAACCAGATTGAATCACCTGGTCGCTTGTGTTCTTCGTCAGGGCGAGAAGCGCTTTCACACCCCGGCGGCGTCGCAATCTTCGCGGGGTGCCGGCATTCTTGCTGCGGTCTCCTCCTCGCCAGATCACAGGTTAGACGCCGCCAAATGGTTCAATCTGACAGGAATCTTCCCTAATCCAGCACGACCACTTGCCTTGCCACACCTGTCTTGTGTGTTTTCAGATTGGCCAGTGCGTCGGTGATGCCGTCCATGCCTATCCGGTCGGAGACCATCTGGTCGAGATGGAGCTTGCCCTGCTTGTAGAATTCGACAAGGCGCGGGAAATCCACGCGGAAGCGGTTCGATCCCATGATCGAGCCCTGGATGCGCTTTTCCTGCACCATGACGAGAATGCCTGGCAGTTCGATATTCACGGTGGGCGGGATCATGCCGATCAGCGTGGCGAGGCCGCGCGGGCGCAGCATGTGAAAGGCCTGTTCTGCGGTCTGTTTCAGGCCGATGCATTCGAAACTGTAATGCACCCCGCCGCTGGTCATCTCCAGCACCTGGCCGATGGCGTCGCCATCATTGGGATTGACCGTGTCGGTGGCGCCGAACTGGCGGGCGAGGTCGAGCTTGCCCTTGTCAAGATCGACCGCGATGATCCGGCCCGCCCCGGCAATCGCCGCGCCATTGATCGCCGACAGGCCGACCCCGCCGCAGCCGATCACGGCGACGCTGGAACCGGGCTCGACCTGTGCGGCGTTGAAAACTGAACCGACGCCTGTGATCACACCGCAGCCGATCAGGCAGGCCCGGTCCATCGGCATTTCCGGGTCGATCGCGCACAGCGCATTCTCGTGCACCAGCATCTGCTCGGCGAAGGCTGAAAGGTTCAGGAACTGGTTGAGCCGCTCAGATCCCGCTGACAGGCGCGGCGGGGCGGATTCGGCGCGCTGGAAATACTCGCGATTGACGGTGTGGCAGACCGACATGTGCCCGGTCATGCAATATTCGCAGCTTCCGCAGAAGGGCGAGAGGATGGAGACCACATGATCGCCGGGCTTGACCGCGCTGACCATGTCGCCGACCGCCTCGACCACGCCGGCGGCCTCATGGCCGAGAATGGTGGGCATCGGGTGCGGGAAGGCCCCGTCCCAGAAATGAACGTCCGAATGACAGACCCCGACGGCGGAATTGCGCACAAGCACTTCGCGCGGGCCGGGCTTGGAAATCGTCACCTCTTCGATCGAGAGCGGCTGGTTGGGCTCGCGGAATATGGCAGCTTTCATGGCAGTTCCTCCTGTGATCGGACGCGTGCTGTCCCAGCCACGTCTCTTGTGGATGCCAGCATGCCTTCGAACCGTCAGCGCGCGAAGGGGTGACGCAAGGGGAGGCGCCCAAAAGGTGTCAGCCCTCCTTGCGGGCCTTGCTTTCGGCGTCCTTTCGCAGCTTTCGGACCTTCTCGGCCTTTCCCGTGGCCACGAACCAGAAAATGTCCCAGGCGGTTTTCAGGTCGAGCTTCCTGTCAGGCTGGGCTGTGCCGACCTTCAGCTTGTCGGCAACTTTTGGCTTGCGCCGCTTGCGACGCTTTTTCGGCTTTTCAGGCTCGCTCGCAGGTTCGTCCGCCTCGCCAAGTTTGGGCGCCTCGCCATGGAAGAGCGACAGGTCCTCGGCTTCGGTGTTTGCAAACTCGCGTTGGGCCGGGGTATCGCGGGCATCCTCGACCAGGTGTTCCATCAGGTGTTCGTCGGCAAAATCGATGGCCAGTTCGACCCAGAGCGGCAGATGGTCCGACATCTGCCAGGTCATCCAGCGCTTCGAATAATAGGACTTATCCTTGGCCGTGTCGCGCGGTGTCCCATCATGTTCCAGATCGCGGTGGCGCTCCGGCAGGGCTGGCGCGTAATGATCGTAATGTTCGGGCTTGAAGAGGGTCTTGGTGAAATTGAACGCGCCGGCCGACAGGAATGTGACCTCGTCCTTGCGCGTGCGAAAGGCAATCTGGTCATAGAACTTGGTCCCCAGAACATTTGAAGGGAACAGTTCCGGTGGCAGGATGAAGCCGGCCCGCGTGAGGGCGTTCATCGTCTCATCGACCGGATTCTTGATGTTGAAATCGCCGAGAAGGATGAAGTTCTCATCCTCGTCATCTGCACGCTCGGCCATTTCTTCCGCAATATTCTCGATTTCTGCGACGCGTCGCTTGTAGCCGTCAGAGCTCTTGGAGTTCGAACCGAAATAGATATGGACGGTACAAAGGGCAAAACGGAACCAGCCGGCCTGGAACCGTACCATGAAGGGGGTTCGCGCAAATTGCTGTTCGTCTGGCAGAAGCGCGCTCTTTGGCAGGACGATCTCGCCGGCGATATTGCGAAAGCTGACCTTGGACTTGTCATAGACAAAGGCCATGCGCTCGCGATTGCCTGACACACCCACTGTGACATCCGTCGCGATGAAGTCCCAGTCCGGGCCGAGAAGGCGCAGAACCTGACGAAGAGGTTCGAGATCCTCATTGACCTCCTGCAGGGCACAAACATCGAAATTCGAGATGATCTCGGCGATGTAGAGAAGGCTCTCGCGCCTTCTGGGGCCATGGCGATACTTGTTATTGTCGAAATCGCGCAAATTCCAGGTGCCGATAATGATCGAGCTTTCGCGGGTGCGCCTGGGAATGCCGTCCGGCAGGTCCGAACGCAGATGTGCGCGCAGGTCGAGCAGACGGCGCGATACCCAGTCAGCCTCAGGCTGGGTGAACAGCCGCCGGTTTTTCAGGTCGCGATAGAACACCATCTCGTGCCGCCCTTTCCCTGCCATCAGCCTTCTGCCAAGCCCGTTAGGCATTCAGCAGGTTTGGTTACCCTTTGGTTAATCAGCCGAGCGCATCGGCGAGCCAGTCATAGACCCGGCGCACCCGCGGCTGGCTTCTAAGCTCGCCATGAGCGGTCAGCCAGACGGGCAGGGAGGGCATCGGCGCGCCGGTTTCGATTTCAACAACTTCGGGCTCCCGTCGACCGATATTGCGGTTCATGAAGCCGATCCCGAAACCGGCGACCACCATCTTCCAGCAAAGCACCTGATCATCGCTGCGAAAGGCGAAGAAGTCCCGGCTGACTTCAAGTCCCGTAGCGGCCAGCCCCTCAATCACGAGCGTGCTGCGGTCATATCCGATCACATCATGGTTCAGGAGGTCTTCCGGCGTGGTCGGCGTGCCATGTTCGGCGAGATAGGACGGCGCAGCGAAAACACCGATCGGGAAATCGGCCACCTTGCGCGTGATCACGTCCGGCTGGGTCGGTCGGTACATACGCAGCGCAATATCGGCCTCGCGGCGCAAGAGATTCTCGGTCTCGTCGGTGGCGACCACCTCAATGGCAATGGCCGGCTCCTCCCGGCGCAGCGCGGTGAGTATGTCCGGCAGCAGAAAGGTCGCGACGACACAGCTGGCCGTGAGGCGTACCGTGCCGGTCAGCGAGTCCCGGCCCCCATCGGCAAGCATGGAAATGCGCGCTGCCGCGTTGGCCATATGCTGTCCTTCGGCCAGCAATTTCAGCCCGGCCGTGGTCAGCCGGACCCCTTCGCGGCCACGATGCATCAGGCGTTGGTTGAGGCTTGCCTCAAGCGCGGCGACATGCCGGCTGAGCGTAGGCTGGCTGATTCCGGTGGCACGGGCTGCAGCCGAGAGGGAACCGGCCTCCGCCACAGCGACAAAGGCTTCGACATGCGACCAGTCTGGAGAGCCAGTGATATTCATTATTGAATGGACCATCTCATTTTTGTCAGGATGAACCAAGAAATTCGAATGGTAAAGTGGCCTCGTGGATGACGAGGAGACCGATCCCATGCAGAAACAAGTGACTGTGCTCGGCGCCAGGGGGCGTTTCGGACAGGAGGCAATGGATGCTTTTCTGAAAGCCGGCTGGCGCGTGCGTGGTTTTGCTCGCGGCTGGCCAGAAGGGGCCGCGCCGCAGAGTGTTGAGACCATCACTGGCGGCGCTTTCGATGCCAATGCGGTGGCGCGTGCCTGCGAGGGTTCGCAGGTGATCGTCAACGCCCTGAACCCGCCATACCCGGCCTGGAAGCGTGACCTGCCGCGATTCACGAAGGTGGTGATCGCGGCTGCGAAGGCGAGCGGCGCGCGGGTGATCATTCCCGGGAATGTCTACAATTACGGGGCCGGAATGCCGCAGACCCTGCTGGAATCAACGCCCCACCGGCCGACAACGCGCAAGGGCCGCCTGCGCGAGGAGATGGAGGAGAGTTATGCCCGCGCCGCCGATGATGGCGTGCGCACGCTTGTTCTGCGCAGCGGTGACTTCTTCGGGCCGTCGAGCCAGGGCAACTGGCTTGAGACCTATCTCACGCCGAAGCTCAGCCAGGCCAAACTGACCTATCCGGGCCGGCATGACCGGATCCGGGCCTGGGCCTATCTTCCGGACATGACCCGCGCCATGGCCGCGCTTGCCGATTGCGATGAACAACTGGCCGATTTCGAGAGGATCAATTTTCCCGGGCACAATCTGACCGGTACGCTATTGATTGCCGAGTTGGAGGCCATTTGCGGGTGCAAGCTGTCAGTGTCGCGGTTTCCCTGGCCGCTGCTGAGGCTCATGTCGCCGGTCTGGCCGCTGGTTCGCGAGACACTGGAAATGCGCTATCTCTGGGACGCGCCGCATCGGGTCGCGAGCGAGCACTTTGACCGCTTGCTGCCGTCATTTGCGCACACCCCGCTTGAGACGGCACTTGCCCGCAGCGTGGCCGAACGCCTGCCTGAACAGGCGAGGGGCGCGGTGGCGGCTAGTTCCGCATCTCCATTTTGAGGCGGTACTGACCGGCGTCGACGGGTTCGAACATTTGCGGGATGTCGGGATGGCTCACCGGTGTCTCGCTGTCGTCGGGTTCGAGATTCTGCTCCGAAACGTAGGCGATATAGTGAGTGCGCTCATTTTCGGCGAAGAGATGGTAATAGGGCTGGTCCTTGCGCGGGCGGACCTCTTCCGGGATGGACTGGTACCATTCCTCCGAATTGTCGAACTCCGGATCGACGTCAAAGATCACGCCCCTGAAGGGGAAGAAGCGGTGTTTCACTACCTGGCCAATCTGGAATCTCGCTTCACGCATGGGCATCACAGCATTCTGGAAGGGGCCGCTGGAAGCGGCGGTTTCGTCGCGTGTCTCACCGGTCCGGCCAAGGCCGAGCCGGCGCTTCACTGCCCTTACAATTCGCGATGGACTACTCATTCTTCAATCTTGTGCTACAGCTTTGGCCAACGGACAAGATTTGGGCTCCATCATGGCGTCTGCAAAACCCCGGCCGCAGCGCTCGCGCCGTCGCGCCGGGAAAAAATCATCGGCGCCGCTCTATGGGGCGGTGGACCTCGGCACAAATAATTGCCGTCTGCTGATCGCCCAGCCGAGCGGCAACAGCTTTCGTGTGCTCGATTCCCACTCCCAGATAGCCAGGCTTGGCGAAGGCCTCAACGATAGCGGTCGCCTTTCCGACGCCGCCATGGTGCGCGCGCTCGATGCGCTTTCCAAGATTCAGGCCAAGCTAAAAGCGCGGCGCGTGGCGCGTGTGCGCTGCATAGCGACCGAGGCGTGTCGCCGGGCAGAGAACGGTGCGGAGTTCATCGATCGCGTGCGTGCCGAGACAGGATTGAGTTTCCGAGTGATTGGTCCGGGAGAGGAAGCGCGCCTGGCCATGCTGGGCTGCCACGACCTGATCGCAGACAAGGCCGAACATGTGCTCGTTGTCGATGTGGGGGGTGGGTCGACTGAATTGTCCCTCGTCGATGTGGCGGCCGTTTCCGGGGCTGGCGATATCTCAGGTCTGGCGCGGGCGAAGGCGATCCGGCACTGGGTATCATTGCCGCTGGGTGTGGTCACGCTTTCGGAGGCCTTTTCGCATATCCAAGATGAGACGGCGGCCTATATTGCCATGCACGCTCATGCCAGCGAGGTGCTTGCAGGATGGAGGCGCCGGCCTGAAGTGATTGATGCGCTGCAGTCAGGCCCCTCCCATCTTATCGGAACCTCGGGAACGGTCACTTGTCTGGCGGGTGTGCATCTGGGGCTTGAACGCTACCGGCGCGACGCGGTGGACGGGACATGGCTCACGCGCCACTGCGCGATGCAGGCCATCTCCCGCCTGCGCGACCTGGGGCCGCAAGGGCGCGCCAAACTGCCAACGATCGGCCCGGAGCGTGCCGGACTGATGCTTTCGGGCTGTGCCATACTCGATGCCGCCTGGGACCTGTATCCCGGGGAAAGGCTTCGCGTGGCTGACCGGGGGCTGCGTGAGGGCCTGCTGCTGACAATGATGTATGGCCCGCCGCGCTCACGTCGCAGGAACCGCAAGAGAAAACCCGCCGGCGGGCACTCACAGCAGGAAGGAGCCGCAAGCCATGACGGATGATGGCAAACGCCGCTGGAAAGGCCCGAAGGCCAAGCCAGGCAATTCGTCCGGACGCCAGCTTCGCGAACGCAAGGTCACGGCCCATAATGCGTCTAGCGAAAGCTCCAAACGCTGGATCGAGCGCCAGTTGAGCGATCCCTATGTGCGCGAAGCCAGGGCGGCGGGTTATCGCTCGCGTGCGGCGTTCAAACTGTTGGAGGTGGACAAGAAGTCCCGGCTCCTGCGGGCGGGCCAGCGCGTGGTCGATCTTGGATGCGCACCGGGCGGATGGCTGCAGGTCGCGGTTGAAAGGGGTGCCAGCGAAGTGGTCGGGATTGATCTTCTGCCGGTCGATCCATTGGCCGGCGCGCATATCATTGAGGGCGATATCAACGATCCGGGCGATGTCGCCGCGATGCTGGAAGGGCTGACAGGGCCGGCGGATCTTGTCTTGTCGGACATGGCTGCGAACACGACCGGCCATAAGCAGACCGATCATCTTCGCACCGTCACACTGGTGGAGACAGCGCTCGGTTTCTCGCTGGAACACCTCGAAAACGGCGGGAGCTTTGTCTCGAAGGTCTTCCAGGGCGGCGCGACGCAGGATGTGCTTGAAACGCTGAAAGCCCGGTTCAGCGAGGTTAGACATATCAAGCCGCCGGCGAGCCGGTCAGGCTCACCGGAAATCTATGTTGTGGCGAAGGGCTTTCGCGGCCGCCGATGAGGGTCAGCCAACCGGCCGGAACCAGTCGGGCAGGGCGGCGTCCATGCCAAGATCACGGGCCACGGCCGCATGTGTGATATGGCCTTCCGCAACGGTGAGCCCGCGCGCGAGATGTGGATCGCTGTTCAGCGCATCACGCGTGCCCTTGCTGGCGAGCGCCAGGACAAATGGCAGGGTCGCATTGTTGAGCGCATAGGTGGATGTGCGCGGCACAGCGCCGGGCATGTTGGCGACGCAATAATGCAGGATCCCGTCAACCTCATAGATCGGATCGGCATGGGTCGTGGCCCGGGAGGTTTCGAAACATCCACCCTGATCGATGGCGATATCGACCAGGACGGCGCCCGGCTTCATTGTCTTGAGATCGGCGCGGGAAATGAGCTTCGGTGCCGAAGAACCGGGTATCAGCACCGCACCGATGACCAGGTCGGCCTCCACGATGGCCGCTTCGAGACTGGCCGCAGTTGAATACATGGTCTTCACGAGCCCGTTGAACTGGGCGTCGAGTTCGGCAAGGCGATTGGTGCTGCGGTCGAACACAGTGACATCGGCGCGCATGCCGACGGCGATTTCTGCGGCATTCGTGCCTGAAACACCGCCGCCGATGATCAAAACCCTGGCCGGCATCACGCCTGGAACGCCGCCGAGCAGCAGCCCGCGCCCGCGGCGGGTCTTCATCAGCGCCCAGGCAGCCACCTGCATCGACATCCGCCCGGCAACCTGGCTCATCGGCGTCAGCAAGGGCAGACGGCCTTCAGCGTCGGTGACGGTCTCATAGGCGATCGCCGAGGCACCGCTGGCGATCAGGCCGCTGGCCTGAACCGGGTCGGGCGCGAGGTGCAGATAGGTGAACAGTGTCTGGTGCGGCTTGAGCCTTGCGGTCTCTTCCGGTTGAGGCTCCTTGACCTTCACGATCAGTTCGGCGGCCTCGAACACAGCGTCCGCATCGGCGGCAAGTGTCCCGCCGACCTGCTCATAAGCGGCATCGGCGAAGCCTGATCCGGTGCCCGCGCCAGCCTGAATCAGCACCTCGTGTCCAGCGCGGACCAGCTCTCCCACGCTTTCCGGCGTGAGGCCCACTCTATATTCCTGTTTCTTGATCTCTGTTGGAACACCAATGCGCATTTTCTGTCTCCCAATGGTCATTCCTGCCCGATAGACCAGATTGCCCTGCACAGCCAGTGCTTGTGAGGTCCGTCAGGTCAGGCCGCTTCAAGATTGTCGTCATCGGAATTGCCGGACCGGCTGTCGGCGAAGCGCTCATACTCGTCCATCACCCATTCTTCGACCGTCTTGTCGCTGACGCCGAGGGTGCGAAGCATGTCGGTCGCCATTTCGAGCCCCCTGGGCCGGCTTGCGGACAGATAGGCCTTCATGCCGAGGCTGGAAAACCGCTGAACGTCGGCCAGCGTGTTGACGGCGACGAAGCGTTCCATGTCCGGGAATTGCTGGTTGATAACCGGGGTGATGGCCTTGGAGACCTCGAACCGCGGCACACCGATGACAACGGCGCGGGCATGATTGGCACCGATGGCATCGATCAGCCGGAGATTGGCGGCATCACCAAAGGCCACATCATATCCGTCTGCCGTGGCGCTCAGGAAGCGCTGAGGGTCATTGTCGAGCGCAATCACGGGAATGGCATTGTCGCGCAGGGCGTCCACAGCGAGTCGGCCCGGTTCGGTCATGCCGAATACGATGACGGGTCGGGTGCCGATGCCCGGGTTGGTTGGCGTGGACGGGCTTCCCCGAAGACGTTTCGCCAATTGTCTTGAAAGCCTCGTTCCCGCATCGGCCCAGAAAGGCGCTGCGGCAAGCGAAACGGCAACGGCTGCCACGATCACGGTTTCAAGGACCGGATCCAGCAGTGGTGGCGCGCCATTGGCGACCCGACCGGCTGAAACGGTGCCGAGAATGGACAGGACGACGAGGGTGAATTCCGAGCCCTGCGCGAGGAGGAAGGCCAGCTGCACGCTCCCCGGCACTGTCCAGCGGCTGAAACGTGCGGCGAGCAGTCCGGCCATCGTCTTGATCGCAAGGATGCCCGATGCACCCGCAAGGACGAGAGGCAGGTTCGCGACAAGCGCAGGAAGTTCGATCATCAGGCCGACATTGATGAAGAAGAAAGACAGCAACAGGCCGCGGAACGGGCCGCTTTCTGTCTGCACCTGGTGGCGGAAAGGCGTGCCCGACACAGCCAGGCCGGCAAGAAAGGCGCCAAGAGTCAGCGACAGGCCAATCATATGGGTTGCGAGCGCTGCGCCGAGGACGAGGAGCAGTGTGGCGGCTGTGAACACTTCCTGGTTGCGGCTGGCCGTGAGCAGTCGGAAGGCGGGTCCGACAAGATAGCGTCCGGCGAGGATGGCGGCCAGGAATGCGCCAAGTGCCTGACCGGCGGCGACCGCCATGGTCATGGGAACAGAGGCCGGCTCGTCTCCAAGCGCGCTGGCAAAGATCAGCAGGAAGATCGCAACAATGTCCTGAAAGATAAGGATATGTGTCGCCGAACGTCCAAGCGGGGAGGATCGCAGACCGCGTTCGCTCAGAAGCCGGGCCACCACGGCGGTTGAAGACAGGCCCAGCGACACACCAATCGCAACAGCTACCGGCCATGTTGCGCCAAAGGCAGTCAGGGCAAGAGTAAAGGCCAGCGCGGTCACGGCAAGGTGGGCCGGTGCCAGCATGGTCAGGTCACGCCGGCTCTCCTTGAGCTCGCGCATGGAGACATGCATGCCGATATCGAAAAGTAGAAAGACAATGCCGAGTTCGGCCAGCAGGTGAGTTGTGCTGCTCTCGTCGAGAAGATTCAGCGCATGCGGTCCGATCAGCACACCGGCCAGGAGATAGCCGACGATCGGGCTGATCTTCACCGCGCGTGAAGCCAGTGCAGCAGCGGCGCCGAACCCGAGTAGAGTAACCGTTGGCACGAGCACGGCCGTGGGAGAGAATTCTGCTGCCATGAATGCTGATCTGGCCCCCTTTCCGACTTTGATATTGGTAGTTGTGGTGGGAATAAAAAGACCGCCGCAGCCAATACAGGACTGCGGCGGCTATCAAAGGTCGCCTGCTTCGGCAGGAGGGTACCGAAGCAGGCTTTGGGAGGGCAGGGAGGTTTTGGCCCTTGGCTGAAAAAGGCCCCGCGCCCCCCTGGCGCGGAAATGGGTATCACATCGAGCGCGAGACCGAGATGACGAAGGACTCTTCATTCCCGTCGAGGTCGAACGTGTCGATATACCTGAAGTCGAGTCCGAAGCCTTCGAATTCGGTCGTCAAGCCGATCGAATAGTCGCCGTATGAACAGTCCGGGCAATCATCATCGTCAAGGAATTCCTGGAAGCCAACCGAGGCATCGACGCCGAAATTCTCCCCCAAAGGCACTCCGGCTGAGAAATTGGTGTAAACTGCACCGCCGGATTCCAGGTAGAACTCAGGCGAATAAGCCACTGACGCGCCGACTTCGAGCAGTTCGCCGAGCGTCGTGCTTGTGCCAGCATACACTTCGACGAAATTCTGTTCCGGCTCATCGGGCGCGTCCGGATAAAGATAGTAAATCGCACCGATATCGAAATCGAATTGTCCTGCGCTCGGGGTCCAGCCGGCATAGAGGTCGATTTCGGTGCTGGTGCCGTCACCGAAATCGACGCCCGACGCCCAGGTTCCGACATAAAAATCGTCGCTGGCCCAGTCGAATCCGCCCTGCACCATCGGTGCATTGTCGGTCTGGGTTACACCACGGAAGACATAATCCGAAGTCAGCGTCACATTGCCTGACCATTCACCTTCGGCCTGTGCTGCGCCGACAGCGCCCACACCCAGTACAAGAGCCAGTCCGGCCGATTTCAGTTTCACTCGCATATCACTCAATCCTTCCCTCTTTGTTGGCTGAGATCGGATTGAGGTTCGTCGTGATTGTGCAGCCGCAGCAACGCAAAGCTCGCTGCGGGGCTGACTGGGCTGTTCGGCGCCTAATTCTTGGGCGCTTACCGGGCTTCGTGCTTTGTTATTGTGCGGCATCCGGGCGCTGGGCGGCCAGCCCTGCTGTCTCGAGCGCGGCCTGCTGACGCCTTGCGACCGCAGCTTCGTCGAATCCCTCAAGGCTCTCCTCAAAGAGCTTGTGAAAATTCAGCTCCGCACCCAGCCGCAGATAGGCGGCGCCAAGGCCAATCGCCGCGCGGTCCATGAAGACAAATTCGCGCGGGATTTTCACGGAGCCTCGCTCTTTGAGCAGTCTGCGAACCTCAAAGGCTTCCTTGCGGCCATATTCACCGGGCTGCACGCCGTCCGCCACACTGCGCACGCGGTCTTCAAGGAGCGGACCGTAGATGAAGCGCGCCCAGATATTCAGGATCTCGACCAGCTCGCGGGTGAGACCGGAAAACCCCCACTTCTCATAGGCGGAATAGGCCGCATCGAAATCCTCGGCGCGCAAGGCGCGATAAAGATCGACCACGCCGCCGACAAAGCGCGGCGGAAATACCCGGATACACCCGAAATCAAGGAGATTGAGCCCGGCTCCGCCCTGGGTGACCTGATAATTGCCAAGATGGGGGTCGCCATGAATGACGGCGTGAGAATTGAGCGGCCCCCACCAGGTCCAGAACAGGTTCGCGGCAATCTGGTTGCGCGTCTCCTGTGAGGCGTCTTCATAGGCTGTCAGACCGTCGCCACAGAGCCAGGTCATGGTCAGGAGCCGTTTGGTCGACAATTCGGCGACGGGCTCGGGCACCTGCGTAAAAGACCATTTCGACAGCATGTGGCGATAAAGCCGCATGGCTCGTGCTTCGCGATCATAGTCGAGCTCTTCGCGCAGACGATCACCAATCTCCTCGAGAATATCGCTAGGATCAATGCTGCCATCCACGCGCCTGAACAGGCCGAGCAGGGTGCGCAATTGTGACAGGTCGCTCTCCACCGCGCTCGACATGTCCGGATATTGCAACTTTGCCGCGACCTCTCGCCCGTCATGCAGGCGCGCCCGGTGCACCTGGCCAAGCGAGGCGGCGTGGGCGGCCTCCTTGCCAAACTCAGCAAATCTGCCCTGCCAGTCCGTGCCGAGCTCGGCACGCATCCGGCGCCTTACAAAAGGCCATCCCATGGCCGGAGCCTGCGCCTGCAACTGTGCAAGTTCGCGCGCATATTCCGGGGGCAGAAAGTCAGGTATGGTCGAGAGCATCTGCGCGACCTTCATCAAAGGTCCCTTGGACTGACCAAGCGCGCGGGCCAGTGCCTTTGCGATCCGCTCATCGCCCTCATCGCCGCCAAACAGGCTGTTGGCCGCGAAGCTGAGGCCTGCGCCGGAGAGGTTGGCACCCACACGTGCAGTGCGGGTCAGGCGTCCTGTCAGGCGGTTGCGCTCAGGATCTGTGGGCGGAATGTCAGCCATCTGGGGCAATGCTCCTTGGTTGCCGCCTTGATATATAGGGCAGAAGAGGGCCGCTTCACGTCCGCGCTTGGATCGTCGACGGCTTGTCCTGAGATGGCAAGGCGTCCACACTTGCTAATGGCGGAATCATCTAAAAAAGGTGCAGGCGATGAAATCGGATGCGGAATTTGATGTAGTGGTCTACGGCGCAAGCGGCTTCACCGGTCGCCTCGTTGCCGAATACATGGCCGAGCGATACGGGCCGGGGACTGGCGTGAACTGGGCCATGGCGGGTCGAAATGCTCAAAAGCTGGCTGCTGTGCGCGACGAGATTGGCGCGCCAGACAATACGCCACTGATCACAGCCGACGCCAGCGATCCGGACTCGATCGGGAAGATGGTTAAACGTGCAAAATGCGTGCTGACCACTGTGGGGCCCTACACCCATTATGGCGAACCTTTGGTTGCGGCCTGTGCTGAGGCAGGCACCGACTATGTCGATCTGTGCGGCGAAGTCCTTTTCATGCATGAGATGATAGACGCCCATGAGGACACGGCGAAGGCGAACGGCGCGCGCATTGTCTTCTCATGCGGCTTTGACAGTGTGCCCTTCGATCTCGGAGTCCAGTTCCTGCAGGAAAAGGCCATTGAGCGCCATGGCGCCCCTTGTCCAAGGGTGCGCGGCCGGATGCGTGCCATGCAGGGAACCTTTTCCGGCGGCACGGCGGCAAGCGGGGCGGCAACCATGGCGGCGGTCCAGAAAGACCCTTCGTGCCTTCCCATCCTGCTCGATGCCTTCTCCCTTACCGGTGGTTTCAAGGGCCCGGAACAGCCGGCGGGCAACCAGGTCGAAGAGGATGAGGCGCTCGGCGTCTGGGTCGCGCCCTTCGTGATGGCGGTGATCAACACCAAGAATATTCACCGCTCCAACGCCCTGATGGGCCATCCATGGGGTGAGGACCTGGTCTATGATGAAATGTTCCTTGCCGGTCCCGGCGAGGCGGGCAAGGCGGCGGCTGAGGCGATCGCCGCCAATACGCAGATCGGCGGGGAGAATGCGCCCAAACCCGGTGAGGGCCCGTCGAAGGAAGAACGTGACGCCGGCCACTATGATCTGCTCGTTCACGGCACCTGCGCAGACGGAGAAACGCTTGCCGTCGGTGTGACCGGCGACAAGGATCCGGGCTATGGTTCGACGTCGAAGATCATTGCCGAGGCCGCCCTGTGCCTGATCGAGGACTGCCCCGAACTCGCCGGAGGCATTTACACTCCGGCCGCTGCCATGGGTGCGCGATTGCGAACGCGGCTGGCCTCCAATGCGGGCCTGACATTCGAAGTGGAGGCCTGAAGCGCGTGGAGCTTGCGTTCGCCCTTTAACTGTCGGTCAGCAACGCGTCGAAATACGCGATCGTCTTGGCAAGCCCGTCTTCGAAGCCGACAGAAGGTGCCCATCCAAGCGCCTCTTCCGCAAGGGCAATATCAGGCTGGCGCTGTTTCGGGTCGTCTGCCGGAAGGGGTTTGTGGATCAGTTTCGACCGTGAGCCTGCAGCCTTTATGATCGTTTCCGCAAGGGCCCTGATAGTCATTTCATGGGGATTGCCGAGATTGACGGGGCCGGTAAAGCCTTCGGGGCTTTCCATCAGCGCGATCAGGCCGGAGACAAGGTCATCAACATAGCAGAAGCTGCGCGTCTGGTCGCCCTCGCCATAGATGGTGATATCGTCGCCCTGCAGCGCCTGGATGATGAAATTCGACACCACACGCCCGTCATTGACATGCATGCGCGGGCCGAACGTGTTAAAGATGCGCGCGACCTTGATCTCAAGGCCGTGCTGGCGATGATAGTCGAAGAACAGCGTTTCGGCCGCCCGTTTGCCCTCATCATAACAGCTGCGCACACCGATCGGATTGACATTGCCCCAATAGCTCTCCGGCTGCGGGTGAACATCCGGGTCGCCATAGACTTCCGAAGTGGAGGCCTGGAGGATGCGCACACCCAGCCGCTTGGCCAGCCCCAGCATGTTGATGGACCCATGGACCGAGGTCTTCAGCGTCTGCACCGGATCGCGCTGATAATGGATCGGTGCGGCCGGGCAGGCCAGATGGTAGATCTGATCGGCTTCGACATAGAGTGGGAAGGTCACGTCATGCCGGATCAGTTCGAAATAGGGATTGGCATGCAGATGGGCGATATTGCGTTTCTGGCCGGTATAGAAATTGTCCACACAGAGCACCTCATCTCCGCGCGCAATGATCGCATCGGCCAGGTGCGAGCCGACAAAACCGGCCCCGCCCGTAATGATGACGCGTCTCGGCCCGGCGATCATGCGCTGGCCATCGTGTCGATTGCGTCCTGGACGGCCACAAGCCGGCGCGCCTCTTCAAGGTGAAGAAGCTCCGTCATCTTGCCATTGACCTTGATCACGCCCTTGCCGGCATTTTCCGGCTGCGCGAAGGCTTCGATCACCGCGCGGGCCTGGTCGACATCGGCCGGATCGGGCGCGAAGACCGTGTTGCAGGTCTCGATCTGCGAAGGGTGGATCAGCGTCTTGCCATCAAAGCCCATATTTGCGCCCTGTTCGCATTCCGCTTTCAGGCCAGCTTCGTCGCCAATCGCATTATACACCCCGTCAATGGCCACAAGCCCATAGGCGCGGGCCGCATTGGCAGACTGGGCAAGCGCCCATTGGAAGGCCACGCGGTCCGGCGTCGGGCGGGCGCGCAACTCCTTGGCCAGATCATTGGTCCCCATGACAAAGGCGGAAAGCCGCGTGCGTCCGGCTGCCGAGGCAATATCGTCGATATTGATCAGCGCCATCGGCATCTCGATCATGACCCAGAGTTTCATTTCGTCGCCCGCGCCAGCGCGGGTCATTGCATCCGACAGCCGCTCGACATCGCCGCCATCGATCACTTTCGGCGCAAGGATTGCGTCGGGGCCTGCCGCGACTGCAGCGGCCATGTCGTCGAGCCCCCATTCGGTGTCCAGGCTATTGACCCGGATGATCACCTCGCGCGGGCCATAGCCGCCCGCCTTCACCGCTGCGGCCACCGTCTCGCGCGCTTCGGCCTTGGCTTCTGGTGCCACCGCATCTTCCAGATCCAGGATCACCGCATCGGCAGGCAGGGCTTTCGCTTTTTCCAGGGCGCGGGGATTGGCGCCCGGCATATAGAGCGCAGAGCGGCGGGGGCGGTTGGCGGTCTCGGTCATGTCCGGCCTCTTGCTTGACGATTTGGCTGTTTCCCGCTCTGGATGCCCCGCATGAGAGGGGAAGTCCAGATCAGGCGCGGAGAGCCGGATGACGCGCCCATGCTAGCCTCGCTGATGGCGCAAGCCATCCGCGAAGGCGCGCCGGCCTATAGTCCTGCCGAACGGGCCGCCTGGCTGGGCGATCCGGTCGATACCGAGAAACGGTGCGAGAGGATTGCGGGGCAGGCGATCTGGGTGGCTGAAGCGACGGACGCCGGGCCGGTCGGCTTCATGACCCTGACCGATGATGGCGAGGTTGATTTTGCGTATATCCTGGCGTCCTGGCAGGGGCTTGGCCTGTTTCCCCGCCTGCTGGCCGCTCTGGAGGCGGAAGCTCGCGGCCGGGGACTGGCGCAGTTGCGGACATTTGCCAGCCTGATGGCCGATGGCGCCTTTGCCCGCGCCGGGTTCGAACTGGTGCGCGATGATCCGGTTCGGCGCGCCGGGCTGGTCCTCAGGCGCAGTTTCATGGTCAAACAGCTGCGAGAACCGGCAAAAGGACAAGGCAGATGAACTGGGATGTATTCACGCGGCTGTCGCCCCCTGAAATCCAGGTCCACTGGGCCACGGCCGTTCTGGCCTTTTTTCTGGGGCTCGTGATTTTTGCCCTGCCCAAGGGCACACGCACTCATAAGATGATCGGCTGGGTCTATGTCGCGGCGATGTTGTCAACGGCGCTCGCGGCGATTTTTATCCGAACTTTCGAAGAAGACAGCGGCTTCCCGACCCTGATGGGTTATTCGCCGATCCATCTTTTCATTCCGCTCACATTCTTCGGAATCGGCGGCGCCCTGGTGGCGATCAGGAATAGGCGCGTCAATGCCCATAAGCGGGCAATGATCGGGACATTCCTTGGCGCGCTGATCGTCGCCGGCCTGTTCACATTCATCCCCGGCCGGCGCATGTGGGCGTTCTTCTTCGCCGAGCCGGAGATGGTGCAACGCTGGCTGGACACCGCCGGCGGAAGCTGAGCACACTCAGCTTTGCGGCGCGAAGGCCACCTCTTCAGCGATCTTGCGAAGATTGCCGGTAACCGCGCTGACGGGGGCAGCTTCGTCCGAAATGCCATAGGCGCGCGCCACCCCCGCCATGTCGGGCCATGTCACGCGCACATTTTCATCCCGCTCGGACAGCGCCATCCGCATTGGTAATTCGAGCCCCATGCCAGCATTGGCCGCCATGAAAGGCGTACCGGCTTTCGGGTTGCCGAAGATGTAGAGCCTGGTCGGCGGCAGGGACAGCCCGGCCTGGCTTGCATTTTCTGCATGATCTATGATGGCGAACACGGTCAGTGGGCGCCCTTCAAGCGCCTGGCGCAGGCGGGCATCGGCTTCGGCAAAGCTGCCTTCGACTTCCAGGAACAGGGTCTCGGGGCGCGATGGGCCGGGCGTGTCATAAAAGACCGGCGCTTCTGCGGGGCTGGCTTCGAGAGCGCCGCCGGTGGGGCCTGTCGCACATGCGGCCAGTGCAGTGCCGGCAAGGATAAACGCAGCGGTAATTGTCATCTTCATAAGTATCTCCCTTGGGGGGGCTTGGAACGGGTTTTGGCGCGGCCGTCGAACTGGCTTATGGTCAGGTTCGTCGAGACAGAGGATGCGGTTCCCGTGAAAGAGCATATCATCTCAGGTCATGTCGCCCCCGGATTCGAGCCCGTGGCGAAAGCGTTTGAAGCAAATTTTCGTGAGGACAAGGAACTGGGCGCCGGTTTTTCTGCCTGGATCGGCGAGGATTGCGTGATCGACCTGCAGGGCGGCTGGCGCGAGCGCAAGCATGAACAGCCCTGGGCGCCTGACACGCTGGTGCCGGTCTTCTCGACCACCAAGCCCATTGCAGCCTGCGTCATTGCCATGCTGCTCGCGCGGCCCGGAGCGCCGCCGGCCGGATTCGACACCCCGGTAGCTGAGGTCTGGCCGGAATTTGCCGCCAACGGGAAGGATCGCATAACGATTGCGCAGCTTATGGCTCATCAGGCCGGCCTGCCGGGCTTTCGCGAGGAAATCGACCCCGTGCTCTGGCTTGATCCCCCGGCGCTTGCCGGTGAAATCGCGCAGCAGGCGCCGATGTGGCCTCCCGGCGAGGGGGCGGGCTATCACCCGCTGACCTGGGGCTATCTTGTCGGCGAGCTTGCACGTCGCCTCTCTGGTGGCCGGACGCTCGGCACGATCCTGCGCGAGGAGGTGACGCATCACAGTCCGGAGAGCCCGATCGATTTCTGGATCGGCCTGCCCGATAGCGAACATCATCGCGTCGCCGAGATGATGCGCCCGCGCGCCATGCCGATGCTCGGCGAACTCAATGAGTACAAGCGCACGGCCTTCCTGACGAAATGGGCCGCGCCTGACAGGGGCGGGGCCGTCTGGAAGAGGATCGAGATCCCGTCTGCGAATGGTCATGGCACGGCCGCAGCGACAGCAAGGCTCTACGGCGTGTTCGCTGATACGCTTGATATCGGCCTGTCAGACGATCTGCGTCATGACTTCCTCAGGTCGCGCAGTGACGGACCTGACCGCGTTCTGCCTTTTGAGATTGATTTCGCCTGTGGCGTGATGCGCAACAGTCACGGGGTCTATGGCCCCAACCCGAATGCTTTCGGGCATAGCGGCTGGGGCGGATCAATGGCGCTTGGCGATCCAGACCGGCAGCTGTCACTCGCCTACGTGATGAATCGCCAGTCCAATCATCTTCAGGGTGATCCGCGGGCGCGGCGCCTTGTCGAGGCCGTCTATGGCTGTTTCTGAGCCGGGGCAGGCGGGCGCTGGGGCGGTGTCAGTTTCGGTTTTGGCATGATCGCGATTGCAAACAGGACTGTCGCAAACCCGATCGCCACAACAAGGAAACAATCGCGAAAGGCGAGAACGCTGGCTTCCTGCGCGATCCTCCCGGATAGCGGATCAAAGGCGCTGCGAAAGGCTGGAAGCTGGGCATAGCCACGCGCCATCAATTCCTGGAACACGAGACGGTGCTGGTAGAGCATTTCCGCATTCGATTCCGTCATCTGCACTGACAGATGCTCACCATGGAAGATCAGCCGGCGCTGCAGCAATATGGCCAGCAGATTGACCCCGAACGCCCCGCCGACCTGCATCAGGAATGAGGCACCGCCGGCCGCGGACGCCAGCAGGTGGGGCGGCGCGCCGCGCACGGCGGTGGTATTCGCCGGCGGCATGCAGAAACTTATGCCGATACGCGACAGGATCAGCCAGCCGACGAGAAGCCAGTAGGGCGTGGTGGCGGAAATTCCCGCCATCATCCAGGCCGATCCTGCAAAACAGGCGACGCCAAAAATCAGGAGGAGCCTTGTGTCGAGCTTGTCTGTCAGGCGCCCGGCAATCGGGAAACAGGCGACCATGGCGAGGCCCGCAGGGATCATCATGATTCCTGCGGCCGTTGGTGAGTAACCCTGGATCATCTGCACGAAGAGCGGGATCAGATAGGTCGAGCCATAGATCGCCATGCCGGTAAAGGCGATGACGACCCCGGCCGTGGCAAATTGCCTGTGTTTGAAGATGGCGGGGTTGAGGGCAGGGAAGGGATGGCGCAATTCCCACCAGATGAAGGCGATCCCGGCGGCAAGGGCCACGGCGATCTTGATATAGGTGATGTCGCTGTCCCAGCCATCCCGGTTTCCGCCGGCAAAGGCCGACAGGAGTCCGACAACCGCAACAGCAATCAGCAGGAGGCCGACCCAGTCGAAGGGCGGTCGTGCGGTGCCGCGCTCACTGTCGCGATCGGGCATCAGCGTGGCGGCCAAAGGCACCGCGATCAGGGCGAGCGGGACGGTGGCGATGAAGACGAGGCGCCAGCTCATCAGGTCGACCGAGATGCCGCCAAGCGCCGGACCGAAAGCTGGCGCCAGTACGACGCCAATGGAGAAAATGCCCATGGCCGTGCCCCGGCGATTGTCCGGAAAGGTCTGGAAGATCAGGAACATCGACATGGGCTGCAACAGGCCGGCGGCTACGCCCTGCATGGCCCTGGAAATGATCAGGAGGCCCAGCGTCGTGCTGATGGCGCCGAGCAGGGAGCCGGCAATGAACATGGCCATGCCTGCCAGATAGGTCGTGCGCGGCCCAAAAGCCGACATCGCCCAGGCATTGGCCAGCATGGCGATCGTCGAGGAGGCCAGGAAGGCGGTCGACATCCATTGTGCCTGGTCCTGGCCAAGGCCGAAGGCGCCGATAATCGCCGGCAGGGCCACATTGATCGTGGTCGCCGCCAGCATGGTCGCCATCGACCCGCACAACATGGTGGCCAGAAGCATCCACCTGTAAAGGCCGCCAAACTGGGCAAACCGGTCGCGTACAGATCGCCCGGCGGCGTCGGGAATATCGATCTCGGGAGCAGGTGCCCGGCCTGCAGTTTTGAGCGTGCTGACCGGAACGGATGTCACTGGCCTGCCCCTGTCGTGTCACCGTCAGTCTTGTCTATTCTGACGGTGACCATCGTGCCCGGGCGCAGGCGCACATCGGCTGAATCTATCGCGATCTTCACCGGGATGCGCTGCGTGATCTTGGTGAAGACACCGGTCGCGTTGGGATTGGGCATCATTGCCGCCTCCGCCACTGTCAGGTCGCGCACAAGCGTCACCCGTCCGGTCACGTCGGCATCCGGTGCGCTGTCGACATGGATATCGACCGGTGCACCGGGATAAACATAGCGCACCTGCGTTTCCTTGATATTGGCATTGACCCAGACTGTATCGGGATTGTGAAGCAGCGCGACCCGGAAGCCGGGCAGGGTGTGCTCGCCGACATCGTAGAAGAGTTCATCGACGACGCCGTCGATCGGACTGCGGATGTCGTGCTGGTCGACCACAACCTGCTGGCGGGCAATCCTGGCGGCAATACGGTCGCGGTCGGCCCGGAGCACGTCGAGATTACGATCAATGAGTGTCACTTCCTCGCCGGTTACGATGGCCCTTCGCTCTTCGGCCGAGGCAGAGGATCGGCGCGCTTCGGCCATGGCGAGCGTCTGGCGGGCACTTTCAAGTCGATTGCGGACCTGGTCCAGCGCGCTCTGCGTTGTCAGCCCCCGTTCGAACAGGTCGCTGGCGCGGGCGAAATCGCGCTCGGCCGTGGACAGGTCGGACCGGGCCGCCTCGACGGACGCGTCGGCCGAGCGCGAGCCGGCGCGGCTCGCATCAATCTCGCTGCTGGCCTTTGATGTGGACAGGCCGATACGGGCGCCCTCGCGAGCGATTTCGGCGTCCAGCCGGGCGGCTTCGGCCTGGTATTCAGCCAGTTGGTGAAGCGCTTCACGCGCGTCGATGGAATAAAGGACATCACCGGCGCGCACCCGGTCGCCGACCGATACATGCAGCTGCGTCACCCGGCCGGATACGTCGGTCGAGACTGCGACCATATCCGCGGCGATCCGGGCGTCAGAGGTCGAGACATGCGCTGACCTGTCGAGCACCCAGGAAGTCATAAGGATGAGAACAAGCAACAGGCCGACCACGAGAGCGATCAGCCTTGGCCGCATGAACACTTCCAGCCAGGCGGGCCTTGTGTGAGTGTCTGGCGTTTTTAGTGCGTCCGGTGTCCGAGTGTCCATTCCTGTCCAGTCCGGCGCATCTCGCTATTCGAAAAGCGCCCGCTCCTCCCGTGCCATGGGGCCTTGCTGGCCCGGCACATCATATTTTGCTGCAGACCAACTGATGCTGCACGATTTTTGTTGATAAAGAATGGAAGTCTTGACCCTAGGTCGGTCAAGCGGATGGGTTGACGCCTTCTTGAGGCTTTTGGGGTAGGGCCTGCTCATGGATTTACGCGCGACCCTTTTTGCGCTGGGGATCATGTGCATGCTTCTCGGCGTGGCCATGGTGCCTTCGGCCCTGCTGGATATCGCGGCGGGCGAGGGCGCATGGCCAATATTTGTCTCTTCGTCCTTTGCTGTCACTGCGCTTGGCGCTGCCCTGTTCGTGCTGACGCGCGGAGACAGCCCGCCGCAGACCGGGCAACGCGAGGCCTTCCTGCTGACCGTTATGGTCTGGGTGGTCCTGCCGGCCCTGGCTGCCATACCCCTGATGTCTTCGGGGCTGAGCTTTACCGACGCCATGTTCGAGAGTGTATCAGGACTGACGACAACCGGGGCCACCGTCCTCACGGGCCTGGATGACTTGCCTCAGGGCCTGCTGTTGTGGCGGGCGATCCTGCAATGGTTTGGCGGGATCGGCATTATCGTGACGGCGATTGCAATCCTGCCGCAATTGCGGGTTGGCGGGATGCAACTCTTCCAGATAGAAAGCTCGGATCAGACAGGAAAATTCCTGCCACAGGTCAGTCAGGTCGCCCTGCAGGCAGGGATCATATACCTGATTGTTTCGGTGTGTTGTGCGACATCTTACGCTTTGAGTGGAATGACGGCGTTTGATGCCATTGCCCATGCGATGACCACGGTTTCGGCGGGTGGATTCTCGACCCATGACGAGTCTTTCGGTCATTTCAACGGGACCCCGGCCATCTATCCGGCCATCTTCTTCATGATCATTGCAGGATTGCCGTTCAGTCTGCTTGCACTGACGGTTTTACATGGACGTTTCAGCGCCTTGTGGGATGACCCGCAGCCGCGATTGTTCATCGTGATCATCCTGGCATTATCCCTGATGGTTGTAGGCTATCACGAACTGGAGATCACGCCGGCGCCCTACGAACTCCGCCTCGTGGCTTTCCGCGAAGCTCTGTTCAACATTATTTCGGTCACCACCGGCACAGGATACGCCTCAGCGGCTTATGATGGATGGGGTGGCCCGGTTCTGATAGTATTTCTGACAGCCACTTTTCTTGGCGGCTGTGCAGGTTCTGCCGCCTGCGGGATCAAGATGTTCAGGCTTGAGATTTCGGCGAAAGCGGTTTTTGCGCATGCCCGCAAGATGGTTCAGCCGCATAGGCTGGTTCCGGTCCGCTATAATGGCAAGGCGGTCGATGAGGACACGCTCCAGTCCGTGATGGTCTTCATCATTCTTTATTTGCTCACATTTGCCATCGCTGCGATCCTGCTTTCGCTCCTTGGCCTTGATGCGATCTCGGCTGTCTCAGGCGCAGCAACAACTGTGTCGAATGTCGGGCCGGGCCTTGGCCCGACGATTGGTCCAAGCGGCACATTCCAGACGCTTCCGGACGCTGCGAAATGGGTCTGCACCATTGCGATGCTGCTGGGCCGGCTGGAATTTGTCGCGGTCTTTGTCGTCTTGTCGCGCCGGTTCTGGGTCGGCTGACGGGCCGGCCTTCAAACGATTTGTCATACCCCGTCGCCATGGTAGGAGTGGAGCGCTCAAGCGGGAGACGCCCCATGGATTTCGTGCGCGGACTTATCAGCTGGATACTGGCGCTCGGACTGGTCTTCCTGTTCTTCCAGGCCACGCTGCATCTGTTGCCCGACCCGCCGGCCGGTCAGGTCAAGCTGCTGGATCCGCCGGGGACGAATATCATCTTCCAGACCCTGGCCGAACGCTCGGGGATCACCTTGTTCGAGCCGACTGGCCGGGTGGTCACTGCGTATCTGGAATTGCTTGCAGCGCTCTTGCTTCTTTTCCCGTTCTCACGCCGTTGGGGCGCGTTTCTTGCCTTCTGCATCCTTGGCGGTGCCGTGGGTTTTCATCTGTCGCCCTGGCTGGGCCGCGAGGTGCCGCTGGCGCTTTCTCAGAACGCTCCGACAGATGGCGGGGAATTGTTCATGCTGGCGATCGCGATGCTGGTGGCAAGCCTGCTGATCATGTTCATCCACCCGCCGCGCCGACGGCGGCGTTGACCACAAGCTGCAGCTGTATGCACTGGTTCTTAACCCTGCCCGGGCACACCGTGGCTCATGCAGGAATCCGCTTCTCAGCTTGCGGCGCCTGAGGGCGAGCCGCAGACCGGACCGGCGCGCAGGGCCCTTCTGCGACGCCTGATCGATGTGGTCGCATTGCCGTCATCGCGCCTGCCTCCACAGGACAGGAGTATGGCGAGTGACATCCTGCTGGAGGTCTTGTTCACTGCCAGTGAGGATGAACTCCTCCTGTGTTCGCGCAGGCTGGCGGACAAGAAGGAGGCGCCCCGGCGCCTGCTGCGCTTCCTCGCCTGTGCCCCGATCTCCGTGGCCAGCCATGTGCTGGAGGCCAATCAGGGGCTTGATGATTCCGATCTTTGCCAGATCGTGGCGACCGGCACGGTGGATCATCGGGCCTATATCGCCCAGCGCAACCCGGTCGGTACGCTGGTTGCGGAAAAACTGGTCAGTCACGGCGAACTGCATGTTCTCAAACACCTATTGCAGAACCCGCATTCGATCTTGTCCGATGCTTGCGTCGATGCACTCGTCACGGAATCGCGGGACAGATCCGAGCTGTGTCGATTGCTGATGGAGCGCAAGGAACTCACGCCAGCCCATGCCATGGCCATGTTCTGGTGGGCCGATCGAGACACCCGTCTTGCGATCCTGCAGCGCCAGGCAGCCGACCGGCTTGAACTCATATCGAGCTGCGCGGAAGTGTTCGCCCTGGCTGCCGGGGAGCGCTGGGCAGATCCTGTAGCGCGAAAGGGCCTCCAGCTGATCGAGCGACGCCAGCGCAACCGGGCGGCCATAGAGAAGAGCCCTTATGACAGTCTCGAACAGGCGATCGAGACTGCGGCGAGGGACGGTCTCAGCCCTAAACTTGCACAGGAGATCGGATATCTCGCGGGTGTCAAACCGGTGACAATTGCGAAGATCCTCTCCGATCCCGGCGGAGAGGGAATCGCGATCGTCTGCAAGGCAACCGGACTGAAACTGCCCTATCTCAGGCAATTGTGGCAGGCGCTTCGCCGCCCGCTCGGAACCGGCACCGGGGAACCGGATCCGCTTCTCGCGCATGTTGAGTACACCTACCAGGTCATGTCGGTGGCGAAGGCGCAGACCACGCTGCGCTATTGGAACTGGTCCCTGTCCTCGGCCTTTTCGCCAACCGGGACAGTCGAATCCGCGCCGCGTCAAAGGGCCGGCGAGGAGGAATTCTCCGCCGCCAGCCGAACCGCAAAACTGGTTTTTGGCGGATAATCTGCGACGATTTCGGTCGGCAGGGTCTGGCCAAACCCGTTTCTTGCAATTAGGGGAAACGCCTTGCCGATGGTTAAAGAAAAGGGCGGAGCGTTTCACACGTGGGCTATCTGGCTGGACTTTTTGCGGCACTGATTGTGTTCTGGCTTGCGATGTCCGGCATGATGAAGCCGCTGATGCTTGGCTTTGGCGCGGTGTCTGTTGCAATCACCATGTTCCTGGCCGTCCGGCTCGATCTGGTTGACCGCGAAAGCTCGCCCTATCTGCGCTGGCCCGTATTTCTGGCGTACTGGATCTGGCTGATGGGCGAGATCGTCAAAGCCAACTGGCGTGTGATCCGGGCCTGCCTCAAGGCCGATCTCGACATCAATCCGGCGCTGGTGAAGGTCAAGACGCGTTGCAAATCGGATCTTGCCAAGACGACTTTTGCCAATTCGATCACATTGACCCCCGGGACGGTCACGCTGGCGGTCGATGGAGACAAGCTTCTTGTCCATGCGCTCTATGAAGAAGATGCCGAGCCCGGTGCTTTCGACGAAATGGATCGGCGAACCTCCGCCGCAGCCGATGGAGGGGGCTCATGAGTTACCTGCTGGCCGCAGCCACATTCGGACTGCTTGTGTCGATTTTGCTGATGTTGGTTCGGGCACTGCTCGGGCCGACGCTTTATGACCGGGTGTTGGCGGTGAATTCGTTTTCGACCAAGACGCTGCTTTTGCTTGGCCTGCTCGGATATGTAATGGGACGCCCGGCTTTTCTCGATATCGCGCTGCTTTATGCGCTCATCAATTTCGTCTCGACGATCGCGATCCTGAAATTCTTTCGCTACCGCTCGTTCCAGGTGTCGCTGGCGCGCGGATCGGCGGGTTCGTCAGGCCGGGAGGGTTGAGAGATGGGGGTCTGGGAGACTTTTCTTGAGGCATTCCATGCCTGGCGCCCATGGGCAGGCGGAATCCTCTCGGTGATCGGTGCGGCACTGGCGGTTGTCGGGACGGTCGGCGTGCTGCGCTTTCCTGATTTCTACACCCGTTTGCACGCCGCCAGTGTGACCGATACGTCCGGGGCGACCTCCCTGCTGGTCGGCATGGCCCTCATGTCCCCGGACATGCTGACCGTGTTCAAGCTGGCCGCGATCTGGGTGTTCCTGTTCCTCACCGGCCCGACGGCGAACCATGCGATAGCGAATGCCGCTCATGTTGCGGGCATGCAGCCCATTATCGGGGCGCGTGCGCGCGGAGCGGGCAAATCAGGCGAGGAGGTCTGACATGAATGGCATTGACGGTGGCGAGATGGGCCTTTTCCTCGCCAATTTCCTCCTGCTCATCATCCTTTTTGTCGTCGGCGTAGCGATCGCACGGATCCGCAGCCTGTTCGCCATCGTCATGCTGTCGGGGGTCTATTCGCTCGTATCCGCGACATGGTTTGTGGCGCTTGATGCCGTCGATGTGGCATTTACCGAGGCCGCCGTCGGGGCCGGTATCTCCACCGCGCTGCTGTTAGGCGCCATGCTGCTGACGGCACGCACGGCCAAGGCGGAAAAACGGTTCACGCGGATCGCACCGTTTCTGGTGGTCGTGGTGACTGGTGCGATGCTGATCTACGCGACCGTCGATCTGCCGGCGCTTGGCGATCCGCTCTCGCCCGTCAATACCGGCGTCGGGAAGGAATATCTCGAACGCCATTATGGCGAGATGGGCTTTCCAAATGTCGTCACTTCCATTCTCGCCAGTTATCGGGG
Source organism: uncultured Hyphomonadaceae bacterium (assembly GCA_964415675.1). Lineage (GTDB taxonomy): Bacteria > Pseudomonadota > Alphaproteobacteria > Caulobacterales > Hyphomonadaceae > UBA5336. Next base: position 7,764 of record CAYQBG010000016.1, on the reverse strand, counting down.
GATCGATACGCTTGGAGAAGTTGTGGTGGTGTTTGCGGCCGGGTTGTCCGTTGCCTTGCTGCTCGGTTTCGGTGAGCGGTCATTGGCCGATTCGATGCGGAAGGGAGGCGAGAAGTGAAGTCAGACCATCATGTCATCCTGCGGATCGTCTCCAAGCTTCTCATCCCGCTGATCACGATCTACGCCTTCTATGTCCATTTTCATGGTGAATATTCTCCCGGTGGTGGTTTCCAGGCCGGGGTGATCTTTGCTGTCGGTATTATTCTCTATGCGCTGATCTTTGGCGTGCCCTCGGCCCTTCGTCTTGTGCCGGCTGTCTTTGTGCGCGGGCTCGCGGCAGTCGGCGTGCTGCTTTATGCCGGCGTGGGTGTCTGGGCGCTGTTCGGGGGCGGCAACTACCTGGAGTACAATGCATTGTTCGAAGAGCCCGAGGGCGGCCATCTGGCCCAGCATGTCGGTATCATACTGATCGAGCTGGGTGTCCTGTTTGGCGTCGCCGGTTCGATGCTGGCGATTTTCTACGCGTTTGCCGGCCGTGTCGCAGAGATTTCGGACGAGGACTGGTAGGCCCATGCTAGAGTTCATCGCCGCCCGCGGGAATTACTGGCTGATCATCGCGCTGATGATGACGGGCCTTTATATCACGTTCGAGGCCAATAATCTGATCAAGCGGATGGTGGGGCTCTCTGTCTTTCAGACGTCTGTTTTCTTGTTCTACATCACTCTTTCGAAAGTCTCGGGCGGGACCGCGCCGATCCTCATGGGCGGCGATCTGAAGAAACATGGCGAGGATGCCTATGGCGGGGAGGCCTCGGGTCATGGAGCAGGCGCCGCGCACGGCGCTCTGGAAAATGTCTACTCTAATCCGCTGCCACACGTGCTCATCCTGACCGCGATCGTTGTCGGCGTGGCGACGCTGGCTGTCGGGCTGGCCCTGGTCGTGCGCATCCGAGAAGCCTATGGAACAATCGAAGCCGACGAGGTGCGCCAGATCGATATCGACGTGGCGCTGGCCGAGGAGCTTGACGCATCGGGCAGGGAGGAGTTGCAGTGAGTGAAGCGCTCCTGTCTCTTGCGCCGGGCTGGGCGCTTGCTCATGCTGCGCCTCTGGCTGTGGTGATCCCGCTGATCAGCGCAACACTTTGCGTATTCCTGCCCAATGGGCGTCTTGCATGGTTCCTGTCGATTGCGGCGACCGCCGGAAGCCTGATCATGGCGCTTATCCTGCTCGGACTGGTCCAGTCCCAGGGTGTGGTGTCCTATGCCATGGGAGGGTGGGCACCGCCGGCCGGTATCGAGTTTCGAATCGATGCCTTGAATGCGATGATTATCCTGCTTGTGGCGGCGATTGGCTTCCTCGCTTCGATCTTCTCCTGGCCCACCGTCAATGCCGAGATCCTGGAAGGCAAGCAGAGCCTCTTTTATTCAGCTTATCTTGTCTGCGTGACCGGACTGATCGGCGTGGCGTCCACTGGCGACGCGTTCAACCTGTTCGTCTTTCTCGAAATCTCGTCCATCTCGACCTATGTGCTGGTCGCCCTGGGGGCGGGCCGTGACCGCCGCGCACTGCCGGCTGCCTTCAATTACCTGATCATGGGCACTATCGGCGCGACCTTTTATGTCATCGGGGTCGGATTTCTGTTCGCGGCCACGGGCACGCTGAACATGGATGATTTTTCCCGGATGATTCCGGAACTGACCGACAGCCGGACCGTTCAGGCAGGCTTTGCATTTATTGTTGTCGGGCTTGGCCTGAAGGCAGCCATGTGGCCACTTCACCAATGGCTGCCAAGCTCCTACGCTTACGCGCCAAGTTTCGTGACGGTCTTTCTTGCGGCTACAGCGACAAAAGTGGCTCTCTATGCCCTGATCCGCTACCTCTTCACGGTATTCAAGCCTGAGTTCAGCTTCGAGATTGCAAGTTTCGGCCTCATTTTCATGCCGCTCGCTGTGGCCGCGATGCTTGTGTGCTCCTTTCAGGCTGTGTTCCAGACGGATGTGCGTCGAACCCTGGCCTATTCGTCAGTCGCGCAGGTGGGATACATGCTGCTCGGCGTGTCGCTGGCGACGGCAGCAGGCCTGACCGCAGGCCTGTTCCACCTGGTCAATCATGCGCTGATGAAAGGCGGGCTGTTCATGGCTGTGGCTGGTGTGGTGCTGACCTACCAGGGCACGCGGGTGGACGATTTCGCGGGTCTTGGCCGTTCGGCACCATGGACGATGACCGCATTCGCGATTTGCGCATTGTCGCTGATCGGCGTGCCTCTGACGGCCGGGTTTCAGTCGAAAATTGCACTACTCTCGGCAGCTTTCCAGAATGGCTGGTGGTGGGCGGCTGCGCTGATTGTCTTCTCCAGCGTACTTGCCGTGATCTATATGGGGCGGATCCTTGAGGCCGTTTTCTTCCAGGCACCGGCGAATCCTCGAAAACAACGCAAGGAGGCCCCGCTCCTCCTGCTTGTGCCGCTCTGGCTCCTCGCCATTGCGAATATCTGGATCGGGATCGATGCCGCTCCGGTTTACGGGCTGGCAGAAGATGCCGCTGGGGCCGTATTCAGTGATGGAGGTGTCAGGTGAACGGTGAAACCCTGATCCTTCTTGCCCTGATCATTCCGCTTCTGACGACGGTGGGTATTTTCGTCGCCGGGCGTTTTCCCAATATCCGCGAGACCGTCACGATCGTCGGTGCCACGGCACTGTTCGTCACCGCCATTGCACTCGCGCGGCAGGTGTCGGGCGGGTACGAGCCGTCATTGGTTCTGGGCGAGGCGATGCCGGGACTGTCCTTCGCGTTCCGTCTGGAGCCGCTGGGGGCGCTTTTCGCGCTGGTCGCGAGCGGATTGTGGATCGTCAACTCTTTCTACTCAATCGGCTATATGCGCGGGAACCGGGAACGCAATCAGACGCGTTTCTATGTCTGTTTCGCGATCGCGCTTTTCGGTGCCATGGGCGTGGCAATGGCGGAAAACCTGTTCACGCTCTTTGTGTTCTATGAAGTGCTGACGCTTTCGACCTATCCGCTGGTCGCCCACAAGGAAGATGAAGCCGCGCAGAGGGGCGGGCGGATCTATCTGATGACGCTTCTCGGCACGTCGATCGGCCTGTTCCTGCTGGCCATCGCCTGGACCTTTGTGCTGGCAGGCGGAAATCTTGATTTCGTTCAGGGTGGCCTGTTGGCCAATAATCCGGATGTTACACCATTTGTCTCAAGTGTTCTGCTGATCCTGTTTGCATTCGGGATCGGCAAGGCCGCGCTCATGCCATTCCATTTCTGGCTGCCGAATGCCATGGTGGCGCCAACGCCAGTCTCTGCGCTGCTCCATGCCGTGGCGGTCGTGAAGGCAGGGGTTTTCACAGTCCTGAAGGTCGCCGTCTACATTTTTGGCGAGGATCTTCTAAAGGCCACGCCTTCGCGTGAATTCATTCTCGCTGTCGCCTGTTTCACCATTATCGTGGCTTCGCTGATTGCCATGACCAAGGACAATCTCAAGGCGCGGCTGGCCTACTCTACGATCGCACAATTGTCTTATGTGACGGTTGGCGCCATGCTCGCCAATACAGCCGGGTTCATGGGCGGGGCCATGCAGATCGCCGCTCATGCGTCCGGCAAGATCACCCTGTTCATGTGTGCCGGCGCGATTTATGTCGCAACGGGCATGAGTAATATCTCGCAGATGCGCGGGCTTGGCCGGCGGATGCCGCTCGTCTTTATCGCATTTTTCATCGGTTCGCTGTCGATCATCGGCATGCCGCCTTTGGCGGGCGACTGGATGAAATACGAATTGCTTCAGGGGGCGTCGCTCGCAGGTGTCTACTATGTCCCAGTGGTTCTGACCGTTTCGGCATTGCTGAACGCCATCTACCTGCTGCCGATCCCGATACTGGCGCTGATGCCACCTCGGGGCAGTCCGGAACCGGCCCCCTATAAACGGCCGGGCGGAGCGCCGGCTTTCACCGTGGCTGCGCCGTTGTTTACGGCCATGCTGTGTTTTGGACTGTTCTTCATCGCTGGTCCCTTGTCAGAGTTTCTTCGCCCCGCCCTGGCTGGGCCTTCTGACCCGTCTGTCGGCTATATGACAGGAGGCAAACCATGAGCGATGAAAACGCTCCCGAACGCGATTCTGCAGGTCGATTCGTCAAGGTCGAGATGCCAACAGGGCCTGCCGGCAGCGACGAGGTGAGTATCCATCCGGCTGCCCGGCTGATGTTCGGCTGGGTTTCGAGCCCGCGGACACCGACGATCCTGTTATTGGCCGTGCTGGCGCTTTCGGTGTTCCTGATCGTGATCGATCTGACTGTCGAGCGGAGCGAGCATGTGGGGTTCGCAAATGCGACCGGTTTCTACGGATTCTGGGGCTTTGCCGCACTGGCGCTTGCCGTGCTCGCCAGCTGGCCGCTCAGCGCGCTTCTGCGACGTGGCGAGGACTATTATGGCGAGGGCGACAAGACCCCGGCCGACGTGGATGAGAATGTGGAGGAGGGCCGATGAACGCGCTGCTCACCCAGCTCAATCCGGGCTTCCTTCTCGTCTTTGCCGGACTTGTCGGCTGCTTTCTGCCGATCAGGCAGGTTCGCCAGGCAATGATGATCCTCGCGCCTGTCATCGGCATCATCATGCTCGCGCTGGCCCCTCGGGAGCTGGATCTTGCGACAGCGAGTGCGCTTGGACATGAATTGGTTCTCTACAGGGTCGACAATCTGAACTTCGTTTTCGGGCTCGCCTTCCTGGTCGCCGCATTGCTCAATGCGATCTATGCTCTGCACACCGATGACCGGCTCCATGACGGCATGGCCATGGCCTATGCCGGGGCCGCTGTCGCTGCGAGCTTCGCCGGCGACCTGATGACCATGTTCATTTTCTGGGAGCTAACGGCGATTTCGTCGGTCTTCCTGATCCTGCGTGCGGGCACACGCGCGGCCTACAATGCGTCCATGCGCTACCTGGTCATTCAGATCCTGTCGGGAGTCCTGCTGCTTGATGGCATCGCTTATGTCGAGAAGTCGACCGGATCACTGGACATCGTCGCCTTCCAGTCTCTCGACGCGCCTGGGGCCATGTTCATGCTGTTCGCGATTGGCATAAAGGCGGCCTTCCCGCTGATGCATAACTGGCTTCAGGACGCCTATCCGAAGGCCACTGTGGTCGGTGCTGTCGTCCTGTCGGCCTTCACAACGAAGCTGGCGATCCTGATGCTTGCACGTATGTTCCCGGGGCTCGAAACCTTGATCTGGATCGGCGCGGCCATGGCCGTCTTCCCCATCTTTTTTGCGATCATCGAAAATGACCTGCGCAGGGTGCTGTCGTACAGCGTCAATGTCCAGATCGGCTTCATGGTGTGCGCCATCGGTGTCGCCGATCTGTCGAGCCAGGCGGGTCAGCTCGCCCTGAACGCAGCTGCCGCGCATGCCTTTGTTCACATCATATTCCATGCGCTCCTGTTCATGGCCGTCGGGGCTGTGCTCTACCGCACAGGCACCGCAAAGGTGAGCGAGCTGGGCGGCCTCTATAAGTCGATGCCGTTCACGGCGCTCTATTGCCTTGTCGGTGCAGCATCGATCTCGAGCGTCCCCCTGTTTGCCGGCTTTGTCACATGGTCGGCGATGATGAGCGCGGTCGCCCAGGAGGGCCAGCTTGTGGCCTGGGCCGTGCTTTTGTTCGCCTCGGCCGGCGTTCTGGCGCATTCGGGGATCAAGGTGCCTTATTCGGCCTTTTTTGGCCGTGACAGCGGCAGGCGGGTGAAGGAAGCCCCGTTCAACATGCTGCTGGCAATGGGGCTCGCCGCCACGCTGTGTATCCTGATCGGGCTGCCTTTTGTCGGCGGTATTGGCTATGGCTGGCTATATTCTCTGCTGCCATATCCGGATGTCGCATTGAACTACAAGCCTTACACAACCGGGAATATCCTGACGCAGATGCAACTGCTTGTCCTGGCCATTCTCGCTTTCATGCTTCTCAAGAGGTTAGCGCTTTACCCGTGCGAAAGACCCGGCACGATCCTCGATACGGACTGGATATATCGCAAGCTGGGATATGGCTTCGCCGGTTGGGCCGCGGCCGTTTGGCAGAAAGCAGGTCCGGCAATGTCTTCCGTAGCCGCTGGCGTCTCCGGGCGCGCTTACCAGCGTATCGAGGCCGCATTCAGTCCAAGGGGCGTCCTGTCCCGCGGGTCACTGACAGGTGGGATGGCAATCTGGACGGCGGCGTTGCTGGGAGCTGTATTGCTTCTTGCATTCGTCTCTGTCAGCTAACCGGCAGTATTCTTGCTAGGTTACTCAAATGATGCGAGGCAGCTCAGCCGCACTGCATTTGCCCAGTTTACAGATGATCAGCTTTTACTCTAACCCGTTCACCTTAATTGGGTTGGAGGTAAGGAATTGTCAGAGAAAGACGTCGGCACTCATTCGCAAGATGGCGTTATCGAGCTCGCAACCGAAATTGTTTCCGCATATGTCGGTAACAATCCGGTGCAGAGTTCTGAGTTGCCCGAGATAATCAAGAGCGTCCACGAGTCCTTGACTAGACTTCACGTGGGCGAAGTGGGTGCGGCCGATCAAAAGCCCGCTGTGTCCATTCGCAAGTCGATCACGGATGACTACCTTATTTGTCTGGAGGACGGGAAGAAATTCAAATCGCTCAAGCGTCACTTGCGGGCCAAGTATGGCATGTCGCCTGAGGAGTATCGGGAGAAGTGGAACCTGCCCTTCGACTATCCCATGGTCGCGCCTTCCTATGCCCGACAACGTTCCGATCTCGCAAAGCGCATGGGGCTGGGCCAGGGCCGTAAAGACAAATAGTCACCCCAGGCTGCGGAATATTGCAAAAACGAAACAAGTTTCAGCTTCAGATTCCGGAGTTAGATCGAAGGCCTGTGCTTGATGATTTTTCTTGATTAGTGGTCCCAAATCGATTCAGACCTTGTTAAAGCGAATCGGTCGGGGTGGCTGAACATGGCAAGCGCAGGTTTTCAGGGGCTAACGAGGGCTCAGAGAGAACTTCTTGAATACTGGCGGCAGCTATGCCGGACATCTGCATCTTCGCGCCCCAGGAGGCGGGATGTCGATGCCGGGGTGTTGCGCGCGCATCTTGCCAATCTATCGATAATCGAGGTCCTGCCGGCCGGTATCGCCCGCTTCCGGCTGGCAGGATCCGCATTGTGCGATGCCACGAAGATCAATCTCCGAGGGCGTCGCCTGGATGCCTTGCCGGACGGGCTTGCCAATCTCTGGCGGGAAGGCCTCGCAGATGCGCTGGGGGGTGGTGGCGCCGTCGGCGGGCTGGTCGAAAAGCCCGATGCGCAAGTTTACCACGCCTGGTTGCGGCTTCCGCTGGAAGATGACGCAGGTCGGGCACGGCTTGTCCTTTGTCATGACCAGTTGATCTCCCTTTCAGGTGAAAGGGAAGGCTCCACTGTCCCTGCTCTTATCCTTCGCGGGCATAGCTCTATAGCCGCGTAAATAAAGGACTTTATTCATTTAATAGGAATAATGTCCTACACTCTCTCTGCTGGCATAGGCTTGGGGTTGCCTACAGTGAGGGAGCGGTGGTGTGGACAAAAGAGAACGCTTGAAGGACGAAGACGGCGCCCATCTTGCCGCCAGCCTGACAGCATACGCCCTTGGGTTGCGTAGTGATACAATCCTCGCGTCGGGGCGAGGGAGTCCGTCGCAATCCTTTGGGCGTCAGGTCGCAATGTATCTTTGCCATGTGGTGAGCTGGTCCCAGAAAACTGGACAGTGAGCTAAGGTATATCCCGACAGACGAAG
>CAYQBG010000015.1:0-100726 GCA_964415675.1 uncultured Hyphomonadaceae bacterium | reverse complement strand
ACCGCCGACCTCTTGAATGCCATTCAAGCGCTCTCCCAACTGAGCTATGGCCCCGAACCGGGTAACTTGGGAAGACGGGTGTCTAAGCCCGCCCATAGGCGAAATCAAGCCTTGTCATCATTCTCGTCGGAATTGTTGCCCACGACATCGTCATCGCCGAGATCGATATCGCCATCCGCATCGATGTCGAACTCGTCATTGTCATCATCGAGGACCACGTCGTCATCATCATCGTCGACGCCTTCCTCAGTGAAACCGGGGGGCACCTTTGAGACCGTAACACCGTCATCATCGTCTTCTTCGCTGCCTTCGATGACGACTTCATCCTCGTCGCTGCCCAACTCGCGCGTCGAGACCCCGTCATCTTCGTCTTCGTCATCCTCGGCGGATACGGCTTTGCCGACACCGGCATCGGCCTCGTCCTCGATATCGTCTTCCTCGTCATCATCAGCCGGGCGCGCGGTCTTGGCCGCCTTGGCCTTGAGCTTCGATTTGGTCGATTTGACGACCTCGTCATCGGGATCGAAACTGGCACTGCATTTGGGGCAAATGGCAGGCCGTTTATTGAGGTCATAGAATTTTGCGCTGCACTCGGGGCAGAGCTGTTTGGTCCCCAGATCGTCCTTGGCCACGATTGCCATCCTTCGAAACTGTTTTGCATGCTGTTTTTTCAACGGGCGCGCTTGCCAGAAACACCGGTGCCTGTCAAAGCGCAAATCGCAAACGCAACACCTTTGTCGGACCCCGTGCCCATTTTACCCTGGATATCCCACCCCGTTCCTGCGATCCGCGGTGTCGTTTCGGCACCGGCAGACAAGTCCTGTTCCCACCGGGCGGCGATCTTCGCCGGTCTCGCCCGTGGCACCAGCGAAATTCATGGCCTTCTCGACGGTGAGGACGTGTTGCGCACGGTGGACGCAATGCAGGCGCTGGGAGCTGTGACGCAGCAGCTTGGCCGGGGTCACTGGCGGATTGAAGGCGTTGGTGCCCGGGGGCTGCGTTCGCCCGCATCCCGGATGGATTTCGGAAACTCCGGCACGGGTTCGCGGCTTTTGATGGGCGCCATGGCTGCCTTCGAGATCGAAGCTGAACTGACCGGCGACGAAAGCCTGTGCGCGCGCCCGATGAACCGCGTGTTGGTGCCCTTGCGCCAAATGGGGCTGCGCGATACCGCTGACGAGGGCGGGCGACTGCCCTTCTCGATCCGGGGCAGCGCGGAGCTTTCGGCGATTGATTACACGACGCCGGTGGCCTCGGCACAGGTCAAGTCAGCAGTCCTGCTGGCGGGCCTGAATGCACATGGCACGACCGTGCTGCGCGAAGCGCGCGCCACACGCGACCATACCGAACGCATGCTGCGGGGTTTCGGGGCGAGCGTGAGTGCAACTTCAGAGCCCGATGGTGGACGGGTGATCTCGATTGCCGGCGGCCAGCGGCTTGTCGCACAGGAGACCTCCATACCGGGCGATCCGTCATCGGCAGCCTTTCTCGCCGCTGCGGCGATGATCTCCCCCGATGGCGATGTCATGATCGAGAATGTCATCTCCAATTCCACGCGTGACGGGGTCTTCGACGCCTGGTCGATGATGGGCATCCCCCTTGGGGCGGAGGAGGCTCATGAGGCGGCTGGCGAAAGGCAGGTCAATCTGCAGGTCTCGTCCCCGTCATCGATTGCCGGCTGCGACATGCCCGAGCGACTGGTTCCCGCCATGATCGACGAATTCCCGATCCTGGCCGTCGTGGCCGCCTTTGCCGACGGGACAACAACGGTGACGGGCGCCGAAGAATTACGGGTCAAGGAAACCGACCGGATCGCGGCCATCGTGGCAATGCTCCAGGCCAATGGCGTTGAGGCCGAGGAACGGCCGGACGGATTTATGGTCGAGGGGTGCAACGGCCCGCCTCCGGGCGGCGGGCTTGTGGAAAGCCGGCATGATCACCGTATCGCGATGAGCGCGCTGGTCATGGGCACAGCGTCGCAACAGCCCGTGAGCGTCGACGATATCTCGATGATTGCGACCAGCTATCCCGATTTCCTTGATCACATGGCTGGTCTTGGGGCAGATATCCGACGGTCATGACCACTCGCATTGAACTCTATCGCGGCAATATCCTAGACTTGGATGTTGATGTGATCGTCAATGCGGCGAATTCCTCCCTCATGGGCGGTGGCGGCGTGGATGGCGCGATCCACAGGGCCGCCGGGCCTCAGCTCAAGGCGGCCTGCCGCCCGTTGGCGCCTTGCCCGCCGGGAGATGTGCGGGTGACCGAAGGTTTTGGCCTTGCGCCCAGGCTCGTCTTTCACACGGTCGGGCCAGTCTGGCGCGGCGGGATCGCCGGAGAGGCGGACATATTGGCGTCATGTTACCGCAACTGCCTCGATGAACTCGTGCAGCGCGGGCTTGCGTTGATCGCCTTCCCCGCGATTTCGACCGGCGCTTATAACTATCCTGCCGATCTTGCTGCAGAGCTTGCGGTTTCGATCGCATCGCAATACCCCGCACCCGACGGTACCGGGATCAGTTTTGCGGCGTTCGACCGAACGAATGCCGACGCATTTTCGAAGGCCATGCAGGCCGCCGGTTTGATGGGATGAGTGGGGGATGGCTTGATTATCGCGATTGATGGAACGCTGGCGTCAGGCAAGGGCACGATCGCTCGCCGGCTGGCAGGCTGGTACGGGCTGGCGCACATGGATACCGGCCGGCTCTACCGCGCGACGGGTATGGCCGCGCTCAGGAGCGGTGCGGATCTCGACGATGCGGGCGCGGTGGCGCAGTTGGCGCGCACGCTGGACCTCAATGATTTCGAAGAGAGTGAATTGCGCACCGGAGAAGCCGGACAGGCCGCCAGCCGGGTCGCGGCCATTCCGGAAGTCCGTGCAGCGCTTTTGGAGCTGCAGCGCGCCTTTGCCAGACAGCCCGACGGCGCCATCCTTGATGGGCGCGATATTGGCACAATGATCTGCCCGGATGCGGATGTGAAACTGTGGGTGGATGCGCGCACCGAAGTGCGTGCGGCGCGGCGCCTGAGCGAATTGCGCGCCGCCGGCGAAACGCTGACACTTGAGGACATGATCGCCGATCTCGAAGCGCGTGATGCACGCGACAGGTCGCGAAAGGACGCTCCTATGGTCAAGGCCCCGGATGCGGTCTTGATCGACACCTCAGATTTGACTATAGACGCAGCCGTGGAAAAGGCGCGCAAGGTTGTGGACAACCAACTCGCCGAACAGGATTGAAGCCGCCTCTAGCGACACGGGCCTTTCCGGCCTGGCGCTAAAACCAAAGGGCGGCGGCCACTTGCAAAACAAACCCAACCCGCTGCGGCCAGCAGAGGGCACCTGTCTGTCGGAAAACCGGCCAGGCGCCGCTGTCAGGCCGTCCCAACCGCCAATCTGGACACTTTATGGACAATCTTGAAACCCTGAACCCGAGTTCCGACGATTTTGCCGCCATGTTCGAGGAGAGCGCTGCGGCAACGGCAATGACCGAAGGCAAGGTCGTGCCCGCAACCGTCATCTCGATTGACAATGACACGGTCGTGGTCGATGTCGGCCTGAAAACCGAAGGACGCATTCCGCTCAAGGAATTTGGCCCCGACGACGATGCGCCCAAGCCGGGCGAACTGGTCGAGGTCTATCTCGACCGTATCGAAAACGCGCTAGGACAGGCCGTCCTGTCGCGCGACAAGGCCCGCCGTGAGGAAAGCTGGATCCGTCTGGAAGATGCGTTCAATGCCGAACAGCCCGTCAAAGGGGCGATTGTCGGCCGGGTCAAAGGCGGTTTCACGGTCGACCTTGGCGGCGTCAACGCCTTCCTGCCGGGCTCTCAGGTCGATATCCGTCCGGTTCGTGATATCGGGCCACTGATGGGGGAAACCCAGCCCTTCCAGATCCTCAAGATGGACCGCCCCCGCGGCAATGTCGTGGTGTCGCGTCGTGCGATCCTTGAAGAAAGCCGCGCCGAACAGCGCGCCGAGATTGTCGAGGCGATGGCCGAGGGCGATGTCCGTGAAGGCGTGGTCAAGAATATCACCGATTATGGCGCTTTCGTGGATCTTGGCGGCATTGATGGCCTCCTCCATGTCACTGACATGAGCTGGAAGCGGATCAGCCACCCCAGTCAGGTCGTCAATGTCGGCGACACGGTGAAGGTCCAGATCATTCGGATCAATCAGGACACCCAGCGAATCTCGCTCGGCATGAAGCAGCTTGAAGCTGATCCGTGGGACGGTATCGACATCAAATACCCGGTCGGAACGCGTCTCAACGGCCAGATCACGAATATCACCGATTATGGTGCCTTCGTGGAACTGGAGGACGGTGTCGAAGGGCTCATTCACGTCTCCGAGATGAGTTGGACCAAGAAGAACGTGCATCCGGGCAAGATCGTTTCAACCTCGCAGGAAGTTGAAGTGGAAGTGCTCGATGTAGACTCCGAGAAGCGCCGCATCTCGCTCGGCCTCAAGCAGACCCAGGACAATCCCTGGTCGGCCTTCCTGGCGGACTATCCGGTGGGTACCGAGATCGAGGGCGAAGTGCGCGGGATCACTGAATTCGGCCTTTTCGTGGGCCTCGGCCCGGAACTCGATGGTATGGTGCATATCAATGATATCGCATGGGATGCCTCCGGCGAGGAAGCCATCCAGCGCTACCAGAAGGGCGACACGGTCCGCGCCCAGGTGCTCGATGTCGATATCGACAAGGAACGCATCTCGCTCGGCATGAAACAGCTCGACGGCGATCCGATGTCGGAGGGCTCGCTGCGCCGCGGTGCCACCGTGACCTGTACGGTCACAGAGGTCGCGTCCGGCGGCATCGAAGTCGAGTTCGGCGAACCGGCGATGAAAACCTTCATCCGGCGGTCCGATCTGTCGCGTGACCGGTCCGAGCAACGTCCGGAGCGTTTTGCTGTCGGTGACAAGGTCGATGCCCGCGTCGCCAATGTCGACAAGGGTTCGCGCCGTGTCACGCTGTCGATCAAGGCGCTTGAAATCGCCGAGGAACAGGCGGCGGTCAAACAATACGGATCCGCTGACAGTGGCGCCTCGCTTGGCGATATTCTCGGTGCGGCCCTGGCTCAGGGCGACGCAGAGGGCGGCCCGAAAGCCGCTGAGCTGGAAACGGCTCGTGAAGCTGCCGCCGAGACTGATGCCGGCCCCTCCCCGGCCGATATCGAGAAAATGGACGCTCGCGGTCGCCTCGCAGAACCGCAAGGCGACCCCGATGACCTTAAGAAAATCAAGGGTGTCGGCCCGAAGCTTGAGGAAAAGCTTCATGAAGCCGGGATCTATCATTTCTGGCAGGTCGCAGCCCTGAAGGCCGAGCAGATTGCTGAACTGGAAGAGGAAATGAGCTTTCCCGGTCGTATCGAACGCGACGACTGGATCGCTCAGGCCAATGAGTTCATGGCTGAATAGGTCATCGGCCGCATGAATTTCTGGAAAGCTTTGCGGCGGGGGCTTACGCTCCCGCCGCAAATACGTTTAATAACAATGTCATGCTTAGATCAGAACTCGTCGCCAGATTGGCGGAGAAATACAGCCACCTGCCACCGGACGATCTTGAACGGGTCGTGGCGATCATTCTTGACGAAATCGCCGGGGCTCTGGCCCGCGGTGACAGGGTCGAGCTGCGCGGGTTCGGAGCCTTTTCGGTCCGTCATCGCGAAGCCAGGCGCGGGCGAAATCCGCGCACGGGCGAGCCTGTTGACGTTCCCGCCAAGTCGGTGCCGTTCTTCAAGGCCGGCAAGGAGTTGCGTGCTCGCATCAATAATGGCGATGACCCCGAGGCACGCTGATCCTTTCGCGCTCAACCGGCCCGAAAGGCTTCCAGCGCCTTGCGCAGGGCACGCGGATAGAGCTCGTGCTCCCTGACGAGAACGCGCGCGCTGAGCGTGTCCGGCGTGTCGCCCGGCAGGATCGGCACGCTTTCCTGATCGATCACCTGGCCTTCATCTACGCCTTCGGTGACATAATGAACCGAGCAGCCGGCCAGCCGCTCCCCGGCCGCGATTGCCCGGGCATGCGTGTCGAGGCCGGGATATTTCGGTAGCAGGGATGGGTGTATGTTCACCAGCCGACCTGACCAGGCCTGCACGAACCAGGGCGTGAGCACGCGCATGAAGCCGGCCAGCGCGATAAATTCAACCCCGTGCGCAAGAAGCACACGATCAAGTTCGCGTTCAAACGACTCACGATCCTTGCCGAACGGCCGGTGATCGACGCTCGCCGTGGCCAGCCCCTGCTTAGCAGCAGTCTCAAGACCGCCGGCGCCGGGATTGTTCGAGACAACAAGCACCGGCTCTCCGGGCCAGTCGGGATCGCTCGCGGCATCAAGGATGGTGGCCATGTTCGATCCGCGCCCCGAAATGACGATCGCCAGAGGAACGCGTTTCATGCCCGGACCAACTGCCCGATGATGCGCGGCGCCTCCCCGGCCTCACGCAAGTTTGCCTCAACCGTATCGACCTGATCGGGAGCGACCGCGAGCACCATCCCAATGCCCATATTGAAGGTGCGGTACATTTCCTCCGCGCTGACGCCGCCAACCTCGGCAATCCAGTCGAAAACGGACGGGGGTGACCAGCTTGCCGGATCAATCTGGGGGACAAGCCCATCCGGGCACATGCGAGGGGCATTCTCGGTCAGCCCGCCGCCAGTGATATGTGCCAGGCCATTGATACGACCCTCCCGAATGAGCGGCAGGAGCAACTTGCAATAAAGCCGCGTCGGCCAAAGCAGTGCCTGGCCAAGCGTCATGTCAGCAAAAGGAGCCGGTTCGTCAAAACCGAGCCCGCTGCGCCCAACCACGCGGCGGATAAGCGAATAGCCATTCGAGTGCGGCCCCGAACTTGCCAGTCCGATCAGGATGTCGCCGTCGCGCATCGAATCGCGGCGCGGCAACATCGCCGAGCGCTCGGCTGCGCCGACGACGAAACCGGCCAGATCATAATGACCGTGCGGATACATGCCGGGCATTTCGGCGGTTTCACCGCCAATGAGAGCGCAGCCTGCCTGCCGGCAGCCCTCGGCAATTCCCGCGACTACCGCTTCGGCAACGCCGGCTTCCAGCTTTCCGGTTGCGAAATAATCGAGAAAGAAAAGAGGCTCAGCACCCTGGGCGAGCACATCATTCGCGCACATGGCCACAAGGTCGATCCCGACAGTGTCATGGCGGCCGGTCTCGAATGCAAGCATCAGCTTTGTACCGACACCATCCGTGCCCGAGACAAGAACCGGGTCTTTGTAACCAGCAGCCTTTATGTCGAACAGGGCTCCGAAACCGCCCAGTCCGCCCATCACGCCAGGACGCACGGTCGACTTCGCATGCGGTCCGATGGCGCGCACAAGGGCCTCACCGGCTTCGATATCGACGCCAGCATCACGATAGGTCAGAGGAGGAGGCTTATCGTCTGAGGTCATATGGGCTCCGCCGTTAGCACGCGAAAATTGTTCAAGCCAGTGAAAGCGCCGGTTCCGGCCCGGCCCCGGGCCTGCTATGGACAACATTATTCACCGAGGAGCGCCGTTGCCATGATTCGTGTTCTCGTCCCGCTGGTTGTTTTCTGTCTCGCGCTGGCCTGGCCGGCCGCAGCGGACACGCGGTCTGTCTACACCATCACCGATATCAGGGTTGATGAGCGCGCACCCAGCGTCATTGAGGCCCAGCAAACAGCTCTGGCCAATGCCCGCCGCATAGGTGCGCAGCGACTTGTAGAGAAAATCACCCTCCCCAACGACCGGATCTCCGCCGGCGGCGCCTATATTGACAGTGCAACAGCTGAACGCCTGATCGCGGCGGTCGATGTGCAGGAAGAAACGCGCGGAGGCGGGCGCTATAAGGGCGTATTGTCCGTGGTCGGTAACCCCCGGTCGGTCAGAGCGTGGCTTGATGAGCGCGATATTCCATATATCGACCGTCAGGCGCCGCGTGCACTTGTCGTGCCGATCGGCAATGGCGAGGATGACATGGCTTGGTCAACGACCTGGCCGGAAGTAGCCAATGGCCGGCTTGCGCCTTATGTCACCGCGATGACCGGCGGTTATAGCGAAAGCGCCGAATATGTCGATTTACGCGATGAAATGCTTGGCCTTGGCGCGGAGCGCGGTGTCCTGGCAAAACTGCTGGGCAACACCGGCAATTACAGCGTGCGTCTGACACTCGTGACCGGATCGGGACGGTTGCCACTCGGCCAGACATCGCGCGCGCCCACGCTCTTCGATGCGGTTGCCGATGCAGAAGCCCTGCTCAGCGATACCTGGAAGAAAAATTCGATCGTTCGCAGCAATAGCAGGACGATCATCGAAGCCAGCGTGCTCTACACTTCGATTGCCGAATGGAACACTTTGCGCGGCGCACTGGCCCGCTCTCCACTGGTATCGGATTTCCAGACCGAAGCCGTCTCACGCGACGGGGCTCTGATTCAGTTTGCCTATGCCGGAGACAATCAGCGTCTGGTGCGCGACCTGCGCCAGCGCGGTGTTTCCCTGGATGCCGATCCCGCCGGTTGGGTGCTGACTTCTGCCATCTCGCGAGTGCCGTGAACAGGCAAGGCCCGAGGGACGCCCCGCCGCTTCAGCTCAGCCTGGACTTTCCACAGTCTGTCGCGACGCTGGATGCGCTTTCAGTCTCGCCGAGCAATGCCGGCGCCATTGCGCGACTGAAGCAGAGCCCGGACTGGCCACTGGCCGCCATGGCTCTGGTTGGTCCTGCAAAAAGCGGCCTGACCACGCTGTCTCTCGCCTGGGCGGAAGAATTCGGGGGGCGGGTGGTGTTACCTGGCGATTTTGAGGTCATGTCCCCCGATGATCTGGAGGCGCTCGCCTCGGGCTTCATCGCGATCGATCCGGGCGAGCGCCTGACTGATGAGGCGCGCCTTCTGTTCCTGATCAACCAGGTGGGGGCAAAGGGGGGAAGGCTTCTGCTAACCTCCCGCCGCCCACCGTCTCAATGGACGATCAGCCAGAAGGATCTGCGCTCCCGCCTCCGGGCCATGCCGGTGGCCGAGATCAATTCGCCTGATGACGCAATGGTTCGCGCTCGGCTTACCTCTGCCTTTGCACGACATTTCTTCCGACTTCCGGAAGATGTCGCAAACTATCTCGTTCTGCGTCTCCCGCGGAACTATTCGGGGCTTGAAGATTATGTCACACGGCTGGCAGGAATCCTGATCGGGTCTGGGCGCGAACTGACTGTACCGCTGGCACGCAACGTGCTGCGTCAGGAGCTGGGGAACGATGACGACGACACGCTCGAAGAAGAAGGCTCAAGCGAAGATGGCTGACGCAGATTCCAAATCACCCGCGACACATGATGCAACGAGCCCAGATCCGCGCGACCTCATGGCCATGCCGGAACGCTTCCTGAACCGCGAATTGTCATGGCTGAAATTCAATGAACGCGTGCTGGAAGAAGCGGCCAATCGCTCGCACCCGCTGCTGGAACGCCTGCGCTTCCTGTCGATCTCGGCCAGTAATCTCGATGAATTCTACATGGTGCGCTATGCCGGACTGCGCGAACAGGTGCGGGCCGGAATCGTCCGGCCGAGCCAGGACGGTCTGACCCCGGCCCAGCAGGTTGCCCGGATCGAGGACGAAGCGGGTCTCCTGATGCAGGCCCAGCAGGAGCGCTGGAAGGAATTGCAGGGTTCGCTGGCGCAGGCGGGGCTCGAAGTCCTGGACGGCAAGTCATTGTCGATTGCAGACAAATCCTGGCTGAAAGGGCATTTTCAGGAACGCATCCTGCCCATCGTCACTCCGCTCGCCGTCGATCCGGCCCATCCCTTTCCATTCATTCCCAATCTGGGCTTTGCGGTCGCTTTCAGCCTCAAGGCGAAGACGGGAGGCGATACGATGACGGGGCTTGTCCCGCTCCCGGCTTTCTCGCCACGTTTTATCCGGCTGCCAGAGGCAAAGAAGGGCCAGACGCGGTTTATCTCCCTGGAAGATCTGCTCTCCCTTTTCCTGGACCAGCTCTATCCGGGCTATGAGCCGACAGGCCAGTGCGCCTTCCGGATTGTGCGCGACAGCGATATCGAGATCGAGGAAGAAGCCGAAGACCTGATCCGGGAATTCGAAATCCTGCTCAAACAGCGCCGGCGCGGACGAATTGTGCGGATCAAGCTCCAGAAGGATGCGCCCAAATCACTGCGCGAATTCATTCTGCGCGAGATTGAGGCCGAGCCGCAGGATGTCGTCATGACCGATGGGATCCTTGGTCTGGCGCAACTTTCCGAACTGATCATGGACGAGCGTCCTGATCTCCTCTTTACGCCTTATGAGCCGCGCTATCCCGAGCGGATCCGGGAAATGGGCGGCAATTGTTTCAATGCCGTGCGCGCCAAGGACATTATTGTCCATCATCCGTTCGAGAGTTTCGACGTGGTCGTACAGTTCATCAAGCAGGCCGCAGCAGACCCGGACGTCATCGCGATCAAGCAAACCCTCTACCGCACCAGCGCCAATTCGCCGGTTGTCACAGCGCTGATTGAAGCGGCCGAGGCCGGCAAGAACGTAACTGCGCTGGTCGAGATCAAGGCCCGATTCGACGAAGAAGCCAATCTGCGCCTCGCGCGCGACCTTGAACGCGCCGGCGTGCAGGTCGTCTACGGCTTCATCGAGTACAAGACACATGCAAAAGTGTCACTCGTGGTGCGCCGTGAAGAAGGCGCGCTGCGGACCTACACCCATTTTGGTACCGGGAATTACCATCCCCAGACGGCGCGGATCTATACCGACCTGTCCCTGTTCACCGCCGATCCCGCGCTCGGACGAGATGCCGGGCGGCTGTTCAATTTCGTCACTGCCTATCGCGACCCACCATCTCTTGGCCCCGAATTCGAGAAAATCGAAATGTCGCCGACCACGTTGCAAATGCGGCTGATCGAGCTGATCGAGGCGGAAGCGCGCAATGCCCGGGCGGGAAAGCCGTCCGGCATCTGGGCGAAGATGAATTCTCTCGTCGATGAGGATGTGATCGATGCGCTGTATCTTGCGAGCCAGGCGGGCGTGCCAATCAACCTCGTCGTACGTGGCATATGCTGTCTGCGCCCACTGGTGCCGGGCCTGTCCGACACTATCCATGTGAAGTCGATCGTTGGCCGGTTCCTTGAGCATTCCCGTATCGTCTGTTTCGCCAACGGGGCCGAATTGCCCTCGCGCCAGGCCAAAGTGTTCATTTCCTCGGCCGACTGGATGCAGCGTAACCTCAAGCGGCGCGTCGAGGCGCTCGTTCCTGTGGAAACCACCACGGTCCACCGCCAGGTGCTCAACCAGATCATGGTTGCCAACCTGAATGATGACCTCCAGAGCTGGCAGATGAACCCGGACGGGACCTATACAAGGCTGAAGCCCGAGAAAACGAATAACGGGTTCAGCGCTCATCACTATTTCATGGAGAATCCGAGCCTTTCCGGTCGCGGCAGCGCGCTGGAAGTGTCGCTGCCGCCGCGGCTTGATCCGAGAGACGGGGCCGCCCGCTGATGCTGGGGGCAAAACCGCGGCGTGTCGCGGTCATCGATATCGGCTCGAATTCCGTCCGTCTCGTTATCTATTCCGTCTGGCGGAGCTCAGCGCTACCGACATTCAATGAAAAGGTCATGGCTGGACTTGGTCGGGGCCTTGGTGAGACCGGCCGACTGTCGCAGGAGGGGCGCGAGTCGGCCCTCTCCTCCTTGCGGCGTTTTCGCGCGATCCTGGAAGCGCTTGATGTGCGCCAGGTCCGCGCCGTGGCCACAGCGGCCGTCCGCACGGCTGAGGATGGGGCCGAGTTTGCGCGCGAGGCTGCGATTGCGGTCGGCGTTCCGCTAACCATCCTCTCCGGCCAGGACGAAGGCCGGCTGTCCGCCGAGGGCGTGGCGGCCGGGATCCATGAACCGAGCGGGCTGGTCGGCGATATTGGCGGCTCCAGTCTTGAGCTCCACCCGGTTGGCGAACGCGCCCTGACGCCGGGCGAGAGCCATATGCTGGGGCCCCTCGCGCTGGCCGACCTCGACAAGGCCAACCCCAAGAAGATTCGCGAAAAGGTTGAAACGGTGCTAGCCGACTCGCCGGCCATCCGTTTTGGCGCGGAGAATTTCTATGCGGTCGGCGGCGCCTGGCGGGCATTGGCCAAGCTCAGGATGGATCGCGACGATTATCCGCTTCGCGTCCTGAACGCCTACACAATGACCGCAAAACAGGTGGCTGAAGCCACCGAATTCGTTCTCGCCTCCCGCGGACACAAACCGACAATGCAGGACATATCTCAGACTGCCGGTCGGCGGGCCGCGCAGCTGCATCTCACCGCAACCGTGCTCGACACGATTGTCCGGCTGGGCGGCGTTCAGAGGGTGATCATCTCGTCCGGCGGCCTGCGAGAAGGCGTTGTCCGGGAAATGACCAGCCGCGATGATGGCGCACCACTGATTGATGGTGTGGTGGCCTTTGCCATGCTCTCGGATGCGCAGGTCGCCTTCGGACAGGCCCTGCTCGATTTCGTTGCACCGCTTGTCGACGGTGACACCCCCTTGTTCGGTTCACTGCGCGAGGATCGCCGGATCATGCTGGCCGCCTGCCTGCTCGCGGATTCGGCAGGGCGTTTCCATCCTGACAACCGGGCGGAAATGGCGTTCGAACAGGCGCTTCGCGGACCTTATTCGGGGCTCGACCACACTCAGCGCGCCTACATCGCCGAGGCGGTCGGCGTGCGCTATTCGCGCTCTTTCGCCCTGCCGCGCGACCTTCAGGCCCTTTCGCCAAAACCCATGTCTGCCGACGCGCGCCGGCTGGGACAGGCCATGCGGCTTGGCGCGGTGTTTTCGGGACGCTCTGCGCCGCTCCTTCGCCATGCCAGCCTGGCCGTTGACGATGGGACGCTTCAGCTTCAGCTGCCGGGCGCGTATGCGCCACTAGTGTCGGAGACCGTCATGCGGCGCCTGTCGCAGGCTGCCGAAAGCGCCGGGCTGAAAGCCGACATGGTGCTTATCTGAGACGCGGCAGGGTTGCGCGGCGATCGAGCTCACGGGAATTGAGGAATCTGCGCTCATCGGCAGCGCTGGCGAAGAAGAATTCCGCTGATACAATCTGCGCGCTGTATCGTCTGGTAATCGTACGAAACCCACCCCGCGCTTCGAAATCGATCACAAAACCCGACACAAAGCTGAGTCCATAGCTCGGTTCGGTCTCCAGGAAATGGGTTTGCTCCCAGCGCAACAGGCGCCCACCATCCGGCCCGCGCACCGGCTCTGGCAGGACATGGTCAATCCGGATAAAGCGCCCGGCGACCGGATCGAGCCAGGCGGTCGCCGCCAGGGTCTCGCTCGCCCAGACATCCAGTTCACCATCATTGAGCGAAGGCTGGTGACGAAACCCGATGCGCCAGGCCGCGCCAAGATCCTCGGCTTCGACACTGGCCGACAGGCTGGCGCGCACATCATCGGGAAACAGTCGGCCATCTGGCGCCGGTTCGCCGGCCCAGTGTGCGGCGATCTCGTCAAGTTCGCGATCTCGCCCATGGGACTCGGTCACATCCCATCGCTCAGCGGGCGCAAGGCGCGGATCAAACCGAACCACGCGATAAGCATCGCCGCGCCGGATCTCTGCGGTAAAGGCTGCGCGCAGGGTCTTCGGAGACTCGGTCGCACCAAGTGCCTCGTCAAGTGGCCCGCTATCGGCAGCAAGCATGAAGGTGAACAAGATAGCTTTGAGCATGAAGCCGATAGTCTAACGCGATTCCCTGTCACGGCGCCTTGGGGCAGATCCGGGACCTCCCGCAACGCGATCTGTGCTCTTGCAGGTTGTCGAGGACAATGATGGAGGCGCCGGCTGAGGACCGGGAAGCGGGCCAACAGAAGAACCAGCAGCAAGTCCAGAACTACTCCGCAGCGGCTTCATCTTCCTCTTCCAGCTTGCGCTGCATCAGGTAGACGCACCAGATGCTCGCCTCATAGAGAAGCATCACCGGCACGGTCAGCAAGATCTGCGAGATCACGTCTGGCGGGGTGAAAAAGGCAGCAAAGGCGAGGATGCCGACCAGCGCATATTTGCGCCCCTTTTTCAGCGTCTCGGCTGTGACGAGACCGACCCGGCCAAGCAGGCTGAGCACCACCGGCAGCTGGAAACTGAGCCCGAAAGCCAGCATCAGCGCCATGACAAGCGAGAGATACTCTGAAACGCGCGGCAACAGCGTGATCGCCGCGACAGTCGACTCGATCTGCTCCTGGGACAGCGCAAAGCGCGCCACCATCGGCATCATGATGAAATAGACGAACGCCGCGCCCGCAGTGAACAATACCGGCGCAGCAATCAGGAAGGGCAGGAAGGCGCCCTTTTCATTCTTGTAGAGCCCCGGCGCGACAAACGCATAAATCTGGTAGGCGATGAACGGGAAGGCGAGGAATACACCGCCGAACAGCGACAGTTTCAGCTTGGCGAAGAAGAATTCCAGCGGGCCGGTATAGATCAGCTCAAGCTGCGCTCCTTCACGTGCCGCCTCGGCCACGCGCGCAAACGGGCGCAAGAGGATATTGTAGATCTGCTCAGCAAAGCCGAAACAGGCCAGCGCGGCAATCGCCAGCGCCACCAGCGACCAGATCAGACGTACTCTCAGCTCGGTGAGATGCGCCAGCAGTGGCGCGCGGCTTGCCTCAAGCTCATCATCCTCCGGCTCGATGTCCGGGCGCTCGTCTTCGGGTTTGTCCTGGCTCATGCGCTGGAGCTTTTCGGCGCTTCACCCGTGGCAGGCAGGGCCTCGGTCTCGGTCTCGCTCGCCGCTGTCTCGCGCGCCTCGACTGACCCATCCCCGGCGCCGCGCATGACAGCCTCGTTGATGTCGCCCTCTACGGCACGCAAATCATCGGCCGCCTGCGTCACCGCATTGTCGCGCTTGAGATCCTCGATCTCTTTGCGCAGCTCATCAAGCTCGGCCTGGCGGGCAATATCATCAAAGGCGGACTGGAATTCGCGCGCCATGGCCTTGCCCCGCGCCACAAACTGGCCAAGCCGGCGCATCATCAACGGCAGGTCATTCGGCCCGACTATGATCAGGGCCGCCGCCGCCAGCAGCAGGAATTCCGACAGTCCGAACTGGGGCAGCATCGCCTGGCCTCCGGCCCCACGCTCAGGAGGACGAGGATTTCGCCTCATCCTTTTTCGGGGTCACATTCACCATGTCATCATCCTCGCCCTTGCCGACGGCGCGCGGCTTGCCGGTCTCGTCCTCATCATCCTCATTGAGGCCCTGGCGGAAACTGCGGATGCCCTTGGCCATATCGCCCATGATGGACGAGATGCGCCCGCGCCCGCCGAACACGAGAAGCGCCACGACGACAAGCAGGACGACTTGTAGCGGACCGACTGAACCCATGAGGGGTCTCCACATAATAACAGATTGGACGATCAACATAGGCGCGCAGCGCCAGCGGGTAAACGGGCGCGCATGAGTTTCCCGCCGCCGGCCCGTTTAGGCTGCGTCCGCACCCTCTTTCCCGCGGGTCTTTACCGCCGGTTCCCGCCCGCCGAGCAGGCGACGGGCCGCGCGGCGGTGGCGTTCCTCGACATGGCCGCCGACAATGCTGAGCGCGGTGGCCAGCACAGTAGCATCATCGGTGAAACCGAAGCCGATAATGATATCGGGCAGCAAGTCCGCCGGGATCACGAAATAGGCAAGCGCCGCCAGAAGCACTCCTTTCACCCGTTTCGGGGTCGACGGGTCGAGCGCGGCATAATAGGCGGCCGCCAGATCATCGGCGAACGGGATGCGCCCGGCCACCTTCAGCAGTTTGGGCAGGAAGCGCCGGCGCGTCGTGCGCCTGTTGCGCTCGATCGCCATGGGCAGGCTCGCGCGTTCGCCATCGCCCGCTTCCTTTGCGATTGCCCTTGCGTCAGACATTGGCCACTCCGTTCATGGGGTTATAGATCAAGCCCACACAGGCAATTGCAAGGGAGGAATACACCCCATGAAACTCGATTCCAGCATTTCCGCCGTCATCACTGGCGGCGCCTCCGGCCTCGGCGCGGCCACAGCCACGCGGCTCGCCAAGGAGTTCGGCGTGAAGGTCGCCCTGTTCGACCTCAATGCCGAGAAGGGCGAAGCGCTCGCCAGCGAGCTTGGCGGGATCTTTTGCGAGTGCAATGTCACTGACGAGGCCAGCGTCGATGCAGCCTTCGCGAAATCGCGCGCCGCCATTGGTCAGGAGCGCATCCTCGTCAATTGCGCGGGCACCGGCAATGCCATCAAGACCGCCTCACGCAACAAGGAAACCGGCGAGATCAGCCATTTCCCGATCGACAAGTTCGACCTGATCATCCAGATCAATCTGGTGGGCACTTTCCGCTGCATCGCCAAGTCGGCCGCCGGCATGATGAGCCTCGACCCAACCGAGGACGGCGAGCGCGGCGCCATCGTCAACACTGCCTCGGTCGCTGCCGAGGATGGCCAGATCGGCCAGGCCGCCTATTCGGCCTCCAAGGGCGGCGTTGTCGGCATGACCCTGCCGATTGCACGCGACCTCTCGCGTGAGCTGATCCGCATCAACACCATCCTGCCGGGTATTTTCAACACACCTTTGCTTCAGGGCGCGCCCGAGAATGTCAAACAGGCGCTCGGCGCGCAGGTGCCCCACCCCGCCCGCCTCGGCAATCCGGAAGAATACGCTTCGCTGGCGGTGGAAATGTGCCGCAATTCCTATTTCAACGGTGAGGATGTCCGCCTCGACGGCGCCATCCGCATGGCCCCGCGCTGACAACAGTCACCTTCGGGCGGGTCATCTTTCTTCATACCAAAGTAGCGGGATGACCCGCCCCCCCCATGGCGGCGTACCGTGCCTGGCGCAATCCGCCTGAGTGGGTTAACCGTCTCCCGGGGACGATCGCAGAAAAGTCTGAGAAGCCCCTCACATGAATCGGGGGGCGGGGTCCGTTGCGCTTCCGCCCTCGGGTCAGGTGCCTCGCATTGGGGAGGCCTCGATTCAGCCAGCAGGGCCGGTCAGGTTGGCGCCAGGATCAGCTCTGTTGAGGCCAGCTTGTCGGCCAGGCGACCGCGCGGCTTCTGGTCACTGACCAGTACGTCGATACGCTCGATGTCGCAGACCTGAACCAGGGCGCGCCGTCCAAACTTGCTGGAATCGGCGATCAGGATGACCCTCGCCGCCGTGTCGAGAATGGCGCGGGCGATCTCGGCCTCCTGCACGTGGAAATCACAAAGCCCCCTGTCGGGGTCAAGCGCTGACGCTCCGATAATGGCGATATCCGGAGTAAACTGCGCGATATATTCAATCGCTGGCGGGCCGAGGGTGGACATGGTGCCGTTCGACATTTCCCCTCCGGCAACATAGATCCGGTTATTGTTGCGCCCGCAAAGCTCGCGCGCAATCTCGACGCCGTTCGTGATCACTGAAAGGTTGCGCTGGCTGCGCATGGCACGCGCGACCCAGAAAGCTGTTGTCGAGCTTTCAATGGTCAGGCGCGCGCCATCCGGGATCAGCGCCGCGCAGGCGCGTCCGATGGCCCGCTTAGCCTCTGACTGCTCGTATTGACGCTGGCGCCAGGGGCTCTCGAATATATTCTCGGGCAGGCGCACACCGCCATGGACTTTCTGAACGTGGCCGAGAAGCTCCAGCTGGCGGACATCGCGGCGCACCGTTTCGTCAGAGACATCGAAACGGTCGGCAAGCTCGGCAATGCTGACGGCACCCTCCGTTTCCAGAAGCGTGAGAATTTCACTCTGGCGCGCAGTTGAATCCATATCGTTCAGCCTCCCTCCTGCCCACACTTTGTTGTTTTTAGCCGAACTCTCCGGCCCAGTTCACTCAACATATCGTCGATCGGTTGAGCCGCGCCCCGCTACAGGAACTGCCGCGAAGTGCTGACCACACGATTCAACACCAAAATCCAACCGAAAACCACCAAACTGTCAAATTTCTGTGACCTGAATCGATTATATGCGACCCGTCTGCTGGGTATTTTTGTGGATTTGTGTTGTGTTTGGCGGCGGTCGGGCGCCCGTTTCCACATGTCTGGCATTCGTGTTCAACGAGGGGAAAGATCATGAACATGTCCTTGAAATTCCTGCTGCTTGGCGGGGCCAGCACTGTTCTGGGGTTGGGTGCGATTGCCCAGGAAACAGCGCCAGCTCCTGCGCCCGACGAAGCTGATGCAGTCATGTCGACCGTGATCGTCACCGGTCAGGCCAAGACCTATTCATCGGCCGAAACGACCGATTCCATGGCGCTGCAGCAATCGCCGGCAACATCGGTGCTCGCGCAGATCGACAATCTGCCAGGTGTGCAGGTCCAGGAAGGCGATGCATTCGGTTTCGATGACTGGTCCACCGGTGTGGCCATTCGCGGCTTCCAGACCAATCTGGGTGAGCAGCAAGTCGGCATCACTATTGATGGCCTGCCGAATGGCGGCTCGAATTATGGCGGTGGCGCCAAGGCCAATCGCTATATCGACACCCAGAATGCCGGCGCGATCGAGGTGTCACAGGGCACAGCCGATATCGCCTCGCGCTCCAATGAAGCTCTTGGCGGAACCATCAATTTCACGACTCAGGACCCGCTCGATGAACGTCGCGTGCGTTTTTCCGCGTCACTGGGCGACTTTGATGCCCAGCGCTTCTATGGTCGCTATGATACGGGCCTGATCCTTGATGGCACCACGTCAGCCTGGATTTCCGCTTCATCGCAATCAGCCACCGACTTCATGGAAGGCTCCGCCGAAAACCGCCGCGACCATTATGCCGCAAAGCTGACATCCGGCATCTTCGGGATCGAATGGACGGCCTATGCGTCCTATGATGAAATTCAGGAAGACAATTATCAGCGCCTGTTCTCGGAAGCTGAATATGATGAAAACCCCAACTGGGACCGCCTGACCGGCGAATGGGGCCCGATACCTTATGTCAACCAGCTCTACCGTCGTGGCTGGTCCACCAATCGCGAAAACCTCTTCCTCTATCTGACGGCCGAAAAGGAATTGATTGACGGGCTCACGCTGGAAGGCGGTGTCTACAGACATGACAATGATGGCCGCGGTGACTGGGTGCCGCCTTATCTCGTCAATGTCGGCCTGGATGACACCCTCGCAGGTCTTCCGGAAACGGAATTTCTCGGTGGCGAGCGCGTGTTTGGTGGGCCGTTCCTGGGTCAGATCTTCTTTGTCGACCCGACAGGCGTCGCACTCAGCCCTGAAGAGGAATGCGTGTCCTCCATCACTTTCCCCTATGGCGGCGCCGGTGCGCAGTATGATCCAGCCTGCTATCCGCGCAATGCCATCCCGGCACACTCCTTCCGCCATACGCACTACCAGAAGGAACGCACCGGTCTTTACGGCGACTTCGAACATGAAGCCAATTTCGGTGGACTGGACAATACGCTGCGTGGCGGGATCTGGTATGAAGATGCCACGCGCTATGAGTATCGCGACTGGCACAAGATCACTGATGCCCGCGTCGGTTTCGAGTACGACGAACTGGCCTACTGGGTGCAGTATGACCGCGAATTCCCCCAGACCACTTTCAAATGGTATGTTGAAGATGTGGTGAGGTTTGGTGATTTCAGCGTGCGCCTGGGTGCCAAGCAGTTCACAAACGATATCGAGCGCGTGGACCTCTTCGACCCGAACGACACGGCTGGCAATTTCACCCTGGAGTCGGAATCCGACGTGCTTCTGTCGGGCGGCCTAGCCTATCAGCCGGCTCAGATCGATGGTTTCGAAGTCTTCGCCGGCTATGCGGAGAACTATAAGGCCATCCCCGACAGCGTTCTGGAAGTCATCAATATCGATGGCGGCATTCCCGACCCTGAAACCTCGGAGAATATCGAGGTGGGCGCACGCTATGTCGGCAATCGGGTTCGCGGCTCGCTGGCCTATTTCGACTCCACGTTCGAAAACCGGCTCTTCCCGGCGCCGACAGAAAGCGTCTCGGGGATTGATTATCTCGAAGCGTCAAATGGCGGTTTTATCAATGGCGGCGGTATCGAAAGCTCAGGCATCGAACTCGCCGGCGAGGCGCGCCTGACCGACAATTTCAATCTGTTTGTGTCCTACACGGACATTGATGCGGAAATTCTCGGTACCGGTGATGCCAATCTCGACACGGATGCGGGGATAGCGGTCGGCAACACCGTCCCGGGCATTGCCGATCAGATGTATGTCGTCTCGCTCGATTATGTCGAGGGCAATTTCGGCGGCGGCATCTCGACGAAATATGTCGGTGACCGTTTCGTCGATCTCGGCAACACATGGACCGCCGACGGCTATTACGACACCGACCTTTACGCATCGGTCTCCGGCGCGGCGATATCGGATGAGCTGGACAATCTCGAATTCCGCCTGACCGTGAACAATCTGTTCGATCAGGACTGGATTTCGGGCATTTCCGGGGGCGGCGCCTGGATTTCGGCACCGCGCACCACGGTGCTGACCGTCACCGCGGATTTCTGATCCGGTTGCGGACCTGACTGTCCAGCGGCGATGACCCCTCGCATCGCCGCTGGACTTTTTCTTACTGCGCGTGACAGACACAGGAGCGTTCGACCATGCTGACCAAACTGACGCGAAGACAAGCCTTGCTGGCCGGAGCTGCCAGCGCCGCGCTGGTCGGTTGCGCCACGCCGCGCCCGGGCGGCGCATCAGTTGAGCCGGCCTCCCAGGTCTTCGCGCACGGTATCGCCAGTGGCGATATGGATGAGCGCAGTGTTGTGTTGTGGACGCGGATCAGCCCGGCCGGAGAGGGCCGCGAGACGGTGACCTGGGACATTGCCGGCGATGACAGCTTCTCGATGATCCTCGCCAGCGGCGAAATCGTCACTGGCCCCGAGCGCGACTGGACGGTCAAGGCGATCCCCTCCGGTCTTCAGCCCGGAACACGCTATTTCTATCGTTTTCAGGCGCGCGGCGAGACCTCACAGACCGGTCGCACCATGACGCTTCCCGACGCCTCGCTAGACACGCTCGGCATCGCGCTCGCCTCCTGCTCGAACTACGCCTTCGGCTTTTTCAACGCTTATGATGCGATCGCGCGTGATGAGGCTGTCGATGTCGTCCTGCACACGGGCGACTATATCTATGAATATGGTGGCAAAGAGGGCTGGGGACATGAGACCGCCACCGCGATCGGTCGCCAGCATGAGCCGGCCCATGAGATCGTAACTCTTGCGGACTATCGCCAGCGCCACGCGCAGTACAAGTCCGATGCGGGCTCGCGTGCCATGCATGCCGCCAAGCCGCTCCTGTGCTGCTGGGACGATCATGAGAGCACCAACAATCCATGGATGGGCGGGGCAAGCAATCACCAACCGGAAACTGAAGGCGACTGGCGGGCCCGCCGCGCAGCCTCGATTCAGGCTTATTATGAATGGATGCCGATCCGTGAACCGCAGCCGGGCATGAGCCGAAAGCAGTTCTGGCGTACTTATCGTTTCGGCGAGCTGGCCACTCTGGTCACGCTTGAAACCCGCCATACAGGGCGCGGCAAACAGGTCGATTACACACCCTGGCTGGAACAGATCAGGACGCGCGAGGATCGCGACCGGCTGATGGCAGAGGTGATGGGTGACCCCTCGCGCACCATGCTGTCGCCCGAAATGGAAGCTCACCTCGCCGCCAGTCTTTCGTCGTCCACCGCAGAAGGCCAGCCCTGGAGGATCATCGGCAATGCCAGCCCGATTGCGCGGATGCTGGTTCCCGACCTTGCAGAGTTCGGAATCGAGGAAGCGTCCGCGCCCAATGATGGCGCGCGCTTCATGCTCTGGAAGGGCAAATGGAACCTGCCTTTCTACACAGACACCTGGGACGGGTATCCGGTGGCCCGGGAAAGTTTCTATGAGCTTTGCGCCCGGTCGGATGCGCGTGACCTGCTTGTTCTGACGGGTGACAGTCATTCCTTCTGGGCCAATGAGCTGTTTGACGGGTCCGGCCAGCGCATGGGCGTAGAAATCGGCACTGCCGGCATTTCCTCGCCTGGCGACTTCGTGGAAACAGGCTGGTCGGAAACCCTGGCCGAAAAGCTTGATCGCAGTTTCGAGAAGGGGCTCGACGAGGTCGTATGGACCGACAATCTCCACCAGGGATATGTGCGTATTGTCCTCGGTTCCCAGGAGGCAGAGGTGACCTATCGCGCCGTGGACACGGTTCTCAGCCCTCAATACCGCGCTTTCGACCTGAAGACCGTCCGGGTCATTCGCCAGCAGGGTTCACTGGTCTACGGCTGAACGCGCCTTCGTCGCAAAGCCGTCATGCGCAAATGTTAGTTACCGACCCTGATATTGTGCCGGAAGGCACATGACAGGAGCGAAAAAGGGTCGGCCGGGTTTCTAGAGGCTGCGGGCGATCCCTGCCTTCGGCACGGCTCCGCGATTCAATACTCACTGCGCAGCCTTTCCCGAGCGATGCGGACCTTTTCCTCGGCGGTGGACGCCCGGCGCGTGAGCCGCTTAATGTCCGTCAAGTGTTTTTCGCCCGTCTCATGCGGCCCGGATTTCTAGCTCATCTTCACTCCTTGGCGGTTACGATGAGCCAGGAGCCCTACTTAAGAAAAACGACCGACAAGAGGTGTCACCTTGATTGTGACGGGCGCAGGTCGGACTGGCAGACATTGCTGATTTTTTCGACGGTCAGGCCGCTTATCCCACAGTGTTCGCCGCCAGACGGACATGGAGCGCCCGGACAGAATGCCCCGTCAGCGAAAATCATACTCTCGCCTTCCCGGACAGTTTCGGGCATGACCGTTGCATCTTTGGCCTGTGCCAGTGTTTTATCAGAATCACCCATGGAAGGATCCGTTCGATCATGATGCCAGAGCCGCGCGCCGACATTCAGCCCAACACGCTCGATTTCGAAATTTTCCCGCTGGTGAGGCCATCGGGATTCCGCGAGTATGATGCCCGATGGTGGTTTAACGGGATTGGTGCGGAGAAAGCGCCGGAACTCAACCTGGAGGGCGTCAAGGCTCTCGGCCTTGGCATGGCAACTCTTATCCAAGAGCTCGGCGTGGAGCCGAAAGTGGTCACCGGCCACGATTTCCGGTCCATTTCGGGCGGCATCAAGAATGCGCTGATCCTGGGTCTCACACAGGGCGGCTGCGAAGTACTGGATGTGGGCCTGGCGCTCAGCCCCATGGTGTATTGGGCGCAATTTGAATTGGACGTTGCGTGTTGCGCGATGGTGACCGCCAGTCACAATGAGAACGGCTGGACGGGTGTGAAAATGGGCGCCAATCGGCCGCTCACTTTCGGACCAGAAGAAATGGGGCGGCTGAAAAAGATCGTCCTGAATGGCG
The DNA here is from genome assembly GCA_964415675.1 of uncultured Hyphomonadaceae bacterium. GTDB lineage: Bacteria > Pseudomonadota > Alphaproteobacteria > Caulobacterales > Hyphomonadaceae > UBA5336. The sequence continues at coordinate 77,463 of CAYQBG010000015.1, read as the reverse complement.
AATTCCAGCCACGCGCTGGCGGCAATCATCACCGAGTGGACGGACTTCGCGATAAGTATATCGGTGCAGTCGCCGAAGGCGTGTCGCTGTCGCGGCCGCTCAAGGTGATCGCCGCTTGCGGTAACGGCACAGCGGGCGTCTTCGCCCCGGAAGCGTTACGCGCGATGGGGGCCCACGTGATTGAGATGGATTGTGATCTCGACTGGACTTTCCCTAAATATAACCCCAACCCCGAAGACAGCGAAATGCTGCACGCAATGGCAGCGGCAGTAAAGGAACATGGCGCAGATATCGCCCTTGGATTCGACGGGGATGGCGATCGCTGCGGTGTTGTGGACAACACGGGTGAGGAGATATTCGCAGACAAGATAGGCCTGATGCTTGCGCGCGACCTGTCGCGCGAATATCCGGGCGCAAAATTCGTGGTCGATGTGAAATCGACGGGCCTTTACAAGACTGATAAGGTCCTTCGGGAGAACGGCTGCGAGGTCGATTATTTCAAGACCGGACACTCCTATATCAAGCGGCGCACAAACGACCTTGGCGCACTTGCAGGTTTCGAAAAATCGGGTCACTTCTTTTTCCGTCCCCCGATTGGCCTTGGTTATGATGATGGCCTGGTTGCCGCTAAGGCGATCCTGGAGATGCTCGACCGAAACCCTGGAAAGACCATGGCCGATCTCAAGTCAGAGCTGGACGTGGCCTACACATCTTTGACCATGTCGCCCTACTGTGCGGATGAAGAAAAATACGAAGTGATAGACAGGGTCGTTGAGGAGTATCAAGGCTTGGAAGGCTGCGAGATTCTCGGTCGCAAAGTGGTCGATGTGAACACTGTCAATGGTGCGCGCGTAACGCTCGAAGACGGATCATGGGTTCTGGTCCGAGCGTCGTCAAACAAGCCTGAACTGGTCGTCGTCGTCGAAAGCATGAAGAGCGATGAGGACAAAATTGCCCTCTTCCGGAAAGAAGTGAAACCTCGCCTGGCCAGTTATAGCGAGATAGGCGCGTACAATCAGGAAATCTGAGCACAATGCTCGATGCGCGCAGCCTGGTGGTATGGGTCGGTCGATTCAGGACTGATCCAGGGCCAGCCGGCGCAGATAGGCACCGTATTCGGTTTTTCTCAATTCGCCGGCGAGCTTCAATAGCTGCTCTTTATCTATATAGCCAAGCCGATAAGCGATTTCTTCCAGGCAGGCGATAAGAAGACCCTGTCGGGCTTCGATTGTCTTCACGAAGTGGCCCGCTTCCAGCAAAGATTCATGCGTGCCTGTATCCAGCCACGCAAAGCCACGCCCCATGACCCGGGCGCGTAGCGCACCGTCGCGCCGGTACAGCTCATTCAGATCAGTGATTTCAAGCTCGCCGCGTACAGACGGACGCAACTTCCTGGCCCGCTCGCATACCGTATTGTCATAGAAATAGAGGCCAACTGCAGCATAGTCAGATTTGGGCTTTTCCGGCTTCTCCTCAATGGAAATCACCTGGCCGGCTGCATCGAATTCGATCACGCCATAACGACCGGGGTCAGACACCTTGTAGCCGAAGACTTCCGCGCCATCGCTTAGAGATGCCGCCCGTTTGAGCAGCCCAGGCAACCCGTGCCCGTAAAACAGATTGTCTCCCAGAACGAGCGCGCACGGATCGTTGCCGATAAATGGCTCGCCAATAAGGAAGGCTTGCGCCAATCCTTCGGGCTTGTCCTGAAGGGCATAATGAAAATCAAGACCGAATTGGGAACCATCATCGAGAAGCCGGTGAAAGACAGGCGCATCATGTGGCGTCGTTATGATCAGGATCTCGCGGATGCCGGCCATCATCAGGGCACTGATCGGATAGTAAATCATCGGCTTGTTGTAGATCGGCAGCAATTGTTTGGAGAGCCCGCGCGTGATCGGGTGAAGCCGTGTTCCAGATCCTCCCGCCAGGACAATTCCCTTCATACCCCATCCCCGTCCAAAACAAGTTCGCGAACACATTCTCGCAGCCGCTTTCTCCAATGCGGAAGTTGCACACCAAAGACTTCGGCAATCTTGCCACTATCGAGCCGGGCATTGAGCGGCCGGTTCGCCGGCGTATGATAATCAGCGGTAAGAACAGGCTCGACTTGCGCTGCAGGCCCGCCAAAATTGATGCTATCGTCAAAGATGGCCGTGGCCATGCTGGCCCGGTCCGTCTCGCCGGTTCCCGCAAGGTGATAAAGTCCCCAATCGCAGAAACCCGGGCGCAGCGACATAGCTGAAATTCTTAGCAGTCCGGCAGCAAGGTCTTCGGCATGCGTCGGGCATCCGGTCTGGTCGCAGACAACTGACAAAAAGTCTTTCTCCTGTGCCAGGCGGAGCATGGTTCTCGGAAAAGTCGATCCGAACCGGCTGAAGACCCACGACACCCGGATAACCAGATGACGCGGCACCTGCTTGCAGACTGCCTCCTCTCCGGCCAGTTTCGAGGCCCCATAGACACTCAAGGGCCTCGGCCTGTCGTTTTCGCGATAGGCTCGCTCTGCCTCTCCATCAAAGACACAGTCCGTCGAGATATGAATCAGCGCCAGCCCGCGCCGCGCAACGGCTTCAGCAAGATGACCGACGCCGTTGGCATTCACCGCGAAGCAGGCATCCGGCTCGCGTTCAGCGCCATCGACATTCGTATAAGCTGCCGTGTTCAGGATGAGATGTGGCTGCACGTCTTCCAGCACAGCCTCAATGCTCGCTGGCGAGGTCAGGTTGAGATCCGGTCGACCGATACAATGAACCTCCGCGTCGGAAGACTGCACGTTGGCAATTGCGCTTGCCAGCTGACCACGCTTGCCGGTCACGAGAATTCGGTCTGTCATTTCCGCGACCCTAACTGCCCTTTCCCAGGCGTTCGCCCCTGTAACGTCGCTCCTGTATTGGCCGCCACCAGTCCTCGCGTTGAAGATACCATTCCAGTGTAAGCCTCAGCCCATGCTCGAAGGTTGTCTGCGGATGCCAGCCAAGCTCCCGGGCGATTCGCCCCGCGTCCACGGCATAACGTTGATCATGCCCCGGCCGGTCGTCAACGAACTCGATCAGGCTCGCGTGCGGCTTACCATTCTTGCGGGGGCGGCAATCGTCCATCATCTCGCAAATTCGGCGGACCACATCGATATTGCGATACTCCTCGCCGCCGCCGATAAGGTAGGTCGATCCGGGCCGACCATGACCCGCGACTTTGAGCAAAGCGTCCACATGGTCTTCCACATAGAGCCAGTCACGAATGTTCTCGCCCGCACCATAAACGGGAATCGTTTCCTCAGCGCGGGCTTTCAGGATGACAAGGGGGATCAGTTTCTCTGGGAACTGGTAGGGGCCGTAATTGTTGGTGCAGTTGGAGATGATCGCAGGAAGCCGGTAGGTCTCGCTCCACGACCGCACCAGCATATCGGCTGACGCTTTCGAGGCCGCGTATGGGGAATTCGGGCGATGCGGCGAGTCCTCGCTGAAACGCCCGACCGCGCCCAGCGTCCCGAAAACCTCATCGGTCGAGACATGATGAAAGCGGAAGCCAGTCGGCGCTGCCCCGGACTCCACATAGGATCGCGCGGCTTCGAGCAGCGTGTAGGTTCCTGTGATATTGGTACTGATGAATTCGCCCGGACCATCAATCGATCTGTCAACATGGCTCTCTGCTGCCAGGTGCATAATCACCTCGGGGCAAAAACTTGAGATAAGTGAACTGACCTTGGTCAGGTCACAGATGTCGGTCCTCGAAAAACAATAGCGCGGATGGTTGTTGACGGCGTCGAGAGTGGACGGACTGGCTGCATAAGTCAGCTTGTCAACGTTCAGCACGGCGTGGCCGAGCGCGATAGCTCGGCGCACAAGGGCCGAACCAATGAAGCCCGCCCCACCTGTTACAAGGATCCGCATACTGGTCTTCTTTCCTGTCTCAGACAAGGCGAGGAACACTTACTATGAAGTCTTGCGCCCGAAAACCGCATGACAGCATGCCTGGAATTACGATCAAAACGGCGAACGGAACTCAGCCCACGACATCGCGGCCGCGTCCCGGTCGGACAGCACGGGTGGCAGTTCGCTTATTCCCCAGTCTATGGACAGCTGCGGATCATCCCAGCGCACAGCCCCGCTCGATGCAAAATCATATTCCGCATCAACCTTGTAACTGACGATCGTGTCCGGCTCCAACGTGGCGAAACCATGAAGAAATCCGCGAGGCACGAAAACCTGAAGTCCCGTTGAAGCTGTCAATCTTACAACGACCCACTGACCAAAACGCGGTGATTGGCGGCGCGCATCGACCACCACGTCATTGATAGCGCCTTTCAGGACACGAACGAGTTTAGCCTGTGCGAATGGAGGCGCCTGGAAATGAAGGCCGCGAACAGTGCCGGCATCTCGAGACCAGGATTGGTTGTCCTGGCAAAAATCCGCGTCTATCCCGGCTTTTGAGAAGGTCCGAGCATTCCATGTTTCACAGAAGCTGCCGCGATGGTCCTCAAACGTCGCCGGCTTGACCAGCTTGACATCGGGATGGGCCGTAGGGTCGACTTGCAGATGCATTGAACGCTTTCCGTTGGTTCGACGCGACGTGCCCTAAAGCACTGACTGTGACAAGCGATGATGCCGCAGCGATATCAGTTGCTGAAGCTTGGTCCGCGAAATGTCCCGACAGCCCTCGCCAGACCACAGCGAGGACGATATAGCGTTTGTGAAGAAACCAAAGGTTCGCAGGATGCGTTATTCCGAACTCTCAGGGGCCGTAAGGTCCCGGCTTGCGGAGGAAGGCCCGCTGCTCGGCGCAGAATTGTGTCGGCATTTTCCTGACCAGTCCTACCTCGCGATCTGGCAAGCCTGTTTTCAGGATCTTGAGATACATATCTCCCATTTTGCCGGATATTATCTTCGCTATGACATCACGAGAGAGGACCTCCTGCGCCTCAGTCCATCCGTCCTGCGCGACTTTCTGTCTTTCACCCTGATTTCGCTACCGTACCAGCGAGGCGAAGCGCTTTTGCGACAGGTCGAGATTTCCAACACGCACCGGGAAATCAGTCAGCGCAAAATTGCAATCGCCCGCAGTATGCTGAGCGAGATTTTCAGGCAATTCGATTTCAGTCTTCAGGAGAAGCTTTGCGCATTCATCGCTGGAGACAATGCCTATTTTCTTGGCCATGATGAACCACGCGAAGTCGAAGAGATAGGCCAGCTGGTCAAGGGATCGGATATCGATATAATTATTATCCACGATAATGATATCGATCCCGCAGTGATTGAAAAAGTGGAAAACGAAATGATCAAGTCGAAGAATTTTTTTCTTCGTCACCCTGAGCACAGACAAGAGATAGACTTTATCTGCAAACCCAGATCCAAGATGTTCAGTCAATTCAATTACAGAGATATTCACGAGAAAATCGCCAGCAAGATAGCCTATGAATCCTTATTCGTGGCGGGGTCTGTTCAGTTCTATATGGAAGTCATCCAGCAACTGGAATTCTCGGGCGTGAAGGCCAAGATCGAGTCAGATTTCAGGCGCGCCGCCGCAGGGCGCCGGGCGGCCATGAAAACCCTTCTTGAGGCGGCTCCGGACAATCTCGATGAAGATACTGAATCGCTCTTCTTCTTCTCCAGAGAGCGCCTTGAATTCGACTGAACCCAAACCTCTATATCGGTTTGGGTTCAGGCTGAAGCGCGAGCGATACTCGGACCTTCATCTCTTCCTTTAGATGATTATTCGACCGTAACTGACTTGGCCAAATTGCGCGGCTGATCGACATCTGTGCCTTTTATGACGGCCGTGTAATATGCCAGCAGCTGGATCGGGATGGCCGCCAGGATCGGCGTGAGCAACGAACCGGCGTCTGGAATTCTGATCGTGAAGTCGGCGCGTGATCCGGCGGCCTGTATGCCCGCATTATCGGAAACAAGGATAACCTTTGCGCCGCGCGCCTGGACTTCCTCCATGTTTGAGATCGTCTTGCCGAACAATCTGTCTTTTGGCGCGATGACGACAACTGGAACATCATCCTGAATGAGTGCGATCGGCCCGTGCTTGAGCTCGCCAGCCGCATAGCCCTCGGCATGGATATATGTAATTTCTTTCAGCTTGAGCGCACCTTCAAGAGCGAGGATTTGATAAGGCCCCCGTCCCAGATAGAGAACGTCCCGCGCGTGACAGAGCCCCCGGGCTGCCTCGCGAATACTGTCCGTCTCTTTCAGGCCTTCCGCAACCAGACGCGATGCAGAGAGCATTTCACGGACATAGGCCTCCTCACCTTCGGCATCGATCAGCCCCCGTTCCTTTGCTGCGGACACAGCCATAAGCGCCAGGACGGCCAACTGTGCGGTGAAAGCCTTCGTCGATGCAACACCAATCTCGGGGCCTGCGCGGGTCGGCACCAGCGCGCGCGCCTCCCGTGCGATTGACGATTCCGGGACATTAACAACTGCGATCGAGGGCGTTTTCCGCGCGAGGCAATAGCGCAGAGCCGCGAGCGTGTCGGCCGTTTCACCAGACTGGCTGATGAACAGCGCCGGTCCGGTTTCGGGAAGAACCGGATTTCGGTAACGGAATTCGGACGCAATATCGACTTCCAGGGAAAGCCGGGCGATATCTTCGAACCAGTATTTCGCTGTCGCCGCAGCGTAAAAGGCCGTCCCACAGGACACAGCGACCATGCGATCGGCATCAGCAAACAAGGACGCGCTGTCGAGACCAAGATCGACCCGTTTGCCGGCTTCGTCGATGTAAGGAACAATTGAACGCGCCAGGGAGTTGGGTTGTTCGTCGATCTCCTTCAGCATGAAATGATCATATTCGCCCAGCTCGATCAAAGCCGCTTCGACCTTGCTTTGCTGGCGGGGACGATCAACCGGGCGCCCTTCCGCGTCGCGGATCTCCGCTCGGCCAGGAAACGCAATTACCCAGTCGCCATCTTCCAGATAGGTCACCTCGCGCGTCAGCGGCGCGAGCGCAATTGCATCAGAGCCGAGATACATTTCACCCTGGCCGTATCCGAGGACCAGCGGGCTTCCCCTGCGCGCGCCGAGCAGAAGACCGTCCTCTCCGGCAAACACTGCGGCAATGGCAAAGGCACCGGTGAGCCTGGCGAGAGTTTGCTCGAAAGCCTCGACCGGACCAATCCCTTCAGACGCGTACAGATCCAGGAGCTGCGCGATCACTTCACTGTCCGTGTCCGATTCGAAAACGCGCCCCTTAGCTTCCAGTTCCTGGCGCAATGCCTGAAAATTCTCGATGATACCGTTGTGCACAATGGCCGCCTTTCCGCTGAGGTGCGGGTGAGCATTGGTCTCATTCGGTCGGCCGTGTGTGGCCCAGCGCGTGTGGGCGATCCCGGTCGCACCGTCGAGCGGGTCGCGATTGATCGCATCCCGCAGTTCGGCGATTTTTCCAGCAGCACGGCGTCGCGCAACAACCCCGCTTTCTGAAATCGCAACACCTGCGGAATCATACCCGCGGTACTCAAGACGTTCGAGGCCGCTGACCAGGCGCTCGGTGACGCCGGTATTCCCGGTTATCGCGATGATTCCACACATACTGGATACCTCTGCCTGTAAAACTGAACTCTGAAGCCCCGACGAAGGGCCAAGCCAATATAGCCATGAACACATCATCGTAAGGTTAGGTTGACATGGATGTGCCAGCTTTGCGTCAGCCGCTTACCTACGCGACATTTTCTGGCGCGAAAGACACAAATGGTTTCCGAACTGAAATACTTCAGTTTGGTCGCTACGGCGGTGTGACCGCCTAATATTTGCACAATCTTGTGCCTCATGTGTCCGGGCCAGTGGTCGGTAATCGGAGTCGGGCATGATGATCTTGCGGCGGATGACCTCGGCCCGGTTCACACAAGCATCCTAAATATTGAGCGGCAGGCCGACATGGACTGACCCGGTTGTCTTGGATGTGGCGGATTGAGTTGTCCGCAGCCATCTGATACGCCACCGCCAGATCAATCACATAAAGGGTTATTGATATGTCTGACTATACGGTCGCCGACATTGGTCTTGCGGAGTTCGGTCGCAAGGAAATTGCGATCGCCGAAACCGAAATGCCGGGCCTCATGGCCGCGCGTGAGGAATTTGGCCCCACGCAGCCGCTGAAGGGCGCCAGGATTGCCGGTTCCCTGCACATGACCATCCAGACGGCGGTTCTTATCCAGACGCTAAAAGCGCTCGGCGCCGAAGTCCGCTGGGCCAGCTGCAATATCTATTCGACCCAGGATCATGCGGCCGCTGCCGTAGCCGACAATGGCACGCCGGTCTTTGCGCACAAGGGCGAGACGCTCGAAGAATACTGGGATTTTGCCGACAGGATTTTCCATGGCCCGGGCGGCTGGACACCCAATCTGATCCTGGATGATGGCGGCGATGCGACGCTGTATCTTGTTCTCGGTGAAAAAGCCGAATCTGACCCGTCAATCCTGGACAATCCCGGCTCCGAGGAAGAGCAGTATCTTTTTGCACAGATCAAGAAGCGCATGGCCGAAAGCCCGGGGTGGTTTGTAAAGACCAAGGCCGCCATTCGCGGAGTGTCCGAAGAGACCACGACCGGAGTGATGCGTCTTTACCAGATGGAACAGCGCGGCGAGCTCGCCTTCCCGGCCATCAATGTGAATGACAGCGTCACCAAGTCGAAATTCGACAACAAATATGGCTGCCGCGAGAGCCTCGTTGACGCCATCCGTCGCGGCACCGATGTGATGATGGCCGGCAAGGTCGCTTTCGTCGCCGGTTATGGCGATGTCGGCAAGGGCTCGGCCGCCTCCCTGTCGGGCGCCGGGGCGCGCGTCGCCGTGTCCGAAATCGATCCGATCTGCGCGCTTCAGGCCGCGATGGACGGCTATGGCGTGCACACGCTAGATGAAATGGCACCACATGCCGATATCTTCGTGACCGCCACCGGCAACAAGGACATCCTGACCGTCGACCATATGCGGGCCATGAAAGACATGGCGATCGTCTGCAATATCGGCCATTTCGACAATGAAATTCAGGTCGAGGCGCTGAAAAATTTCGAATGGACGAATATCAAGCCCCAAGTCGACATGATCACATTCCCCGATGGCAAGCGGATCATCCTGCTTTCCGAAGGGCGCCTTGTGAATCTCGGAAATGCGACCGGTCACCCCTCCTTCGTGATGTCGGCCTCGTTTACCAATCAGGTGCTGGCCCAGATCGAGCTCCACCAGAATGGTGAGCAGTATGAGAACAAGGTCTACACGCTGCCAAAGCATCTCGACGAGAAGGTCGCCCGCCTGCATCTTTCCAAGCTCGGCGCCAACCTTACCGAGCTGACCAGCGAACAGGCAGATTATATCGGCGTCGATGGCGACGGACCGTTCAAGCCCGAGCATTATCGCTACTAGGCTGAACAATGGATACTGTCTCCTATATCCTCCGGCTGACTTGCCCCGATCGTGTCGGTATCGTGGCTGCGATCTCACGGTTCATGGAAGCAGAGGACTGTTTCATCGTCAGGTCACGCAGCTTCGGTGATGAGATGGACGGGCGCTTCTTCTCGCGGCTCAGCTTCCGTCCGGCAAATTCACAGTTCGACCTCGACCGGTTCCGAGTGGGTTTTGAAGCCGTCGCGCACGATTTGGACGCGGAATTCGCCATCCATCCGGAAGGTGAACGCGTGAAGGCCCTGATAATGGTGTCAAAATCAGACCATTGTGCAAACGCCCTGCTCTATGGCGCGCGTTCAGGCGAACTGGCCATCGACCCGGTTGCAATCGTCTCCAACCATCCCGACCTCGGGCCGAAGCTGGCGCATTGGGGCTTGCCCTATCATCAGGTTCCGGTGACGGAAGCCAGCAAGCCCGATGCCGAGCGGCGCCTGTTCGAACTGGTCGAGGAAACCGGCGCCGAACTTGTCATTCTCGCCCGCTATATGCAGGTGCTCAGTGACACGGCCTGCCGGAGGCTCGAAGGACGGTGCATCAATATCCACCATTCCTTCCTGCCAAGCTTCAAAGGGGCGCGTCCTTATCACCAGGCTCATACCCGGGGGGTAAAGGTGGTCGGTGCGACCGCTCATTATGTCACGCCAGATCTCGATGAAGGGCCGATCATTACACAGGTCGTCGAGCCAGTGGACCACACAATGGGTCCGCCGGACCTGATACAGATTGGACGACACCTCGAAGCCGCCGCCTTGAGCCGCGCAGTGAAGGCCCATGCCGAACAACGAATTTTCATCAACGGGGCGAAAACGGTCGTCTTCGCCTGATGCATGTCAGCATGCGGCGGGCGGCCCGGCCAGGACCAGACAACAGACAGGAGAGTGGGCGCCATGACCAATTATGACTTCACAAGCGAGAGCGTGTCCGAGGGTCATCCCGACAAGGTCTCTGACCAGATTTCGGATGCCGTGGTCGATCTGTTCCTATCGCGTGACCCTTCGGCAAAGGTCGCCGTGGAAACGCTGACCACGACCAATCGCGTCGTACTCGCCGGTGAGGTGCGCACCAATAATGGCGCCGTGGTCCATCCCGAGGAGATGTCCGCCACCGCACGCGATGTCGTGCGCCGGATCGGCTATGAGCAGGAGGGTTTCCACTGGGAAAAGATGATGGTGGAGAACCATGTCCACGGCCAGTCGGCGGAAATCGCACAAGGGGTCGAAGCCGGACAGGGGCTTTATGAGGAAGAAGGCGCCGGCGACCAGGGGATCATGTTCGGCTATGCTACCAATGAGACGCCGGAAATGATGCCGCCTGCGCTGATCTATTCGCACCAGATCCTGCAGAAAATGGCTGCACTGCGCCATTCCGGCGAGCGCCCGGAATTCGAGCCCGACGCCAAGAGCCAGGTAACTCTTCGTTTTGAGGAAGGGCGCCCGGTCGACGTCAATGCAGTCGTCGTCTCGACCCAGCACAAGGACAGCGCAACACTGGAAGAACTCCGCGAGCTTGTCCGCCCCGTCGTTCAATCGGTGCTGCCGGAAGGCTGGTTCCCGCCGGAAGACAAATTCTACGTCAATCCGACCGGGCGCTTCGTGATTGGCGGGCCCGATGGCGATGCCGGCCTTACGGGCCGCAAGATCATTGTCGATACTTATGGCGGCGCAGCCCCGCATGGCGGCGGCGCCTTCTCAGGCAAAGACCCGTCCAAGGTGGACCGTTCGGCCGCCTATGCGACGCGCTATCTGGCCAAGAATGTCGTGGCAGCCGGCCTTGCCGACAAATGCGTGATCCAGGTCTCCTATGCGATTGGCGTGGCCCAGCCGCTGTCGATCTTTGTCGACACGTTCGGCACCGGCAAGGCGCCCGAGGACAGGATCGCCAGCGCGCTACGCGAATCGTTCGATCTCAGCCCACGTGGTATTCGCGAGCATCTCGGGCTGGGAAAGGCCATCTATACGCCAACTGCGGCTTATGGCCATTTCGGCCGCGAGCCTGGCGCGGACGGCACCTTCTCGTGGGAACGCACCGACCTGGCCGAAAAGCTGCAATCACTGGTGTCCTGACAGTTCACCGATAGCTGACGACCTCGTATTCGATGCCGTCAGCATCGTGAAAATAGAAGCGCCGGCCCGGCTCGTATTCCTGGTGGGAATGCGGCGTCAGGCCGGCGCTTTTCACACGCGCATCGGCGGCATCGAGACCCTCGACCAGCACGCCGACATGATTGAGCCCGCCGCGCCGGAGAAGCGGGTTCGCAGTGGCCGCGATCTCCTGCGGTGGCGAGTACAGCGCCAGATAGCGCTTATCCGTGCCGACATGGACAGTGTGACCGCCGCCAAGCGACGGGCCCTCCCATCTCACCTTCCAGCCGAACAGCTGGCACATGAGATCAGCCGTCCGGCGGGGCTCGCTGACGGTGTAATTGACGTGTTCGAACAGGGCTTCGGCCATTTTCAACTCCATTTCGCTTGCCAGAAAGGCCTGACGTGGAGAGACTAATTTCTCAACTTAAGTTGAGATCAAGCGACTTTTGAAGGAGCAGCGGACCCATGCGACCCGGCGACCTGATCAGTATCGGAGAACTGGCGCGACGAACCGGACTGTCTGTTTCGGCGATCCGCTTCTATGAGCAACGCGGCCTTATCGCATCAATGCGCAATGCGGGCGGGCACAGGCGGTTCCTGCGCGCTGATATCCGCCGGCTATCCTTCGTCATGATCGCCCAGCAACTCGGATTCTCAATCGCGGAGATTGGCGAGCAGCTGGCCTCGCTGCCTGACGGGCGTACACCCACGGCGAAGGACTGGCAGGCGATCAGCCGGCGGTTCCGCGCCAGCCTTGATGCGCGGATCGAGGGGTTCACCCGCCTGCGCGACCGGCTGGACGGCTGCATCGGTTGCGGTTGCCTGTCTCTCAAGCCTTGCCAGCTCTATAATCGCGGCGACCGGGCCAGCCAGCAAGGCAGGGGCCCGCGTTACCTGATGGGCGATCCCCCGCCGGGCGTGGATGATGTCTCGTGACGATCGCGCACTGACCTTGTGGACGCGCTTTCGGACTTGTTCTAGAGACCGGGTGAATTCACTGGCCCGGGTTTTGCGCGGGTGAGCGCCAATTGTGCCCGTCATCTGCCATGTCGGCGGCTGGCTGTTCTGGCCTGGCACTGGAGAAGTAGCTTATGCGCGTTGCAATGATCGGCACCGGATATGTCGGGCTTGTTTCCGGGGCGTGTTTTGCCGATTTCGGACACACGGTGACCTGCGTCGACAAGGACGCCACGAAGATCGAGAGGCTGAACCGCGGCGAGATCCCCATCTTCGAACCGGGCCTGGACAGCCTTGTCGACAAGAATGTGAAGGAAGAACGACTTTTCTTCACCACGCAGGCGAAGGATGCGATTGCCCAGGCCGATGCCGTGTTCATCGCGGTCGGCACGCCCTCCCGGCGCGGCGACGGCCATGCTGACCTGTCCTATGTCTATGCTGCGGCTGAGGAGATTGCCGGCCTGATCGACGGCTTCACCGTTGTGGTGACCAAGTCCACCGTGCCTGTAGGCACCGGCGATGAGGTTGAGGCGATCATCTCCAGAACCAATCCCGAGGCGGATTTCGCCGTGGTCTCCAATCCGGAATTCCTGCGCGAGGGCGCGGCGATCAAGGATTTCATGATCCCCGATCGCGTGGTTGTCGGCTCGGATGACGAGCGCGCCCGCGAACTCATGCGCGAGCTTTACCGCCCGCTTTTCCTCAATGAGACACCGATCCTGTTCACGTCGCGGCGGACGTCGGAACTGATCAAATATGCCGCGAACGCCTTCCTGGCAGTGAAGATCACCTTCATCAACGAAATCGCGGATCTGTGCGAGACGGTCGGCGCCAATGTCCAGCAGGTCTCGCGCGGCATTGGTCTTGATGGCCGCATTGGCAAGAAATTCCTCAATGCCGGGCCGGGATATGGCGGCTCGTGTTTTCCCAAGGACACGCTGGCCCTGACCAAGACGGCCAATGATTGCGGCAGTCCGGTGCGGATCGTCGATACTGTGATCGAAGTCAATAATGCGCGCAAGAAGGCGATGGCCGACAAAGTCATCAAGGCCATGGATGGCGACCTGTCCGGCAAGACTGTGGCGGTGCTCGGCCTCGCTTTCAAGCCGAACACGGACGATATGCGCGATGCGCCCAGCCTCGATATCATCCCCGCGCTCACCGCGGCTGGTGCCACCGTCAAGGCCTATGACCCGGAAGCGATGGAAGAATCCGAAAAGCTGATGCCGGACATCACCTATTGCGGCACGGTCTGGCAGGCGATCACCGGGGCAGACGCGCTCGTCATCATCACCGAATGGCACCAGTTCCGCGCCCTCGACCTGAAGCGCCTGAAGGAGACGCTCGCCGGCTCGGTTGTCGTCGATCTGCGCAACATCTATGACCCCGAAGACATGGCGCGGCGCGGCTTCAGCTACACCAGCGTGGGCCGGCCGCTGGCAAGCTGACCCCGCCGCATGGCCACACGCGACTGAAACAGACCCGAACAATTCTTGAATTGTGATGGGATGGCAGGCCGGCTACCGGCTGCAATGCGATATTCAGGAGCGCAAGGATGCAATTCATCGACCTTCAGGCCCAGCGCAGGCGTATCGAAAACGAGATCAACACAGCTGTTCAGGCAGTGATTGAGCATGGCCGCTATGTGATGGGCCCCGAAGTCGCGGAGCTTGAGCGCCAGCTCGCCGAACGGGGCGGCACGACGCATTGTGTGTCCTGCGCCAATGGCACCGAGGCGCTGGCCCTGCCCCTGATGGCCTGGGAACTCAGACCTGGTGACGCAGTGTTCTGCCCGTCCTTCACATTCGTCGCGACGGCGCAGGTTGTGCCCTGGCTCGGCGCTGTCCCCGTCTTCGTCGACATCGATCCGCTCACCTACAATATCGACCCGCAAAGCCTGCAATCGGCGATCGAGGCAGTGAAAGCAGAAGGCCGGCTCACACTGCGCGCCGTGATCGCGGTGGATCTGTTCGGACAGCCTGCAGACTATCGTGCCCTCCGGGACATCTGTGACGCACACGGACTCAAGCTCATCGCGGACAATGCGCAGGGCTTTGGCTGCACGCTGGATGGCCACAATCCCGGGCACTGGGCCGATGTGGTCACGACCAGCTTTTTCCCGGCCAAGCCGCTTGGCTGCTATGGCGATGGCGGGGCCATCCTGACCAATGATGACGCGCTGGCCGAGCGGATCGAGTCGCTGCGCACATATGGCAAGGTGATGCCATCCGATCTCGAAGGCGCGAGTTTCCGACACGACCCGAAATATATGAATCTCCGTGTTGGGATGAATTCGCGTCTTGATACAATCCAGGCAGCGATCCTGATCGAAAAGCTGAAAATCTTCGATGATGAGATTCAGCGGCGTCAGGTTATTGCGGCGCATTATAATTCCGGCCTTGCCGAATTTACCGCGCAGGTGCCGCATGTGATCGACGGCGGGCGCTCGGTCTGGGCGCAATACACGATCGAGCATCCCGACCGCGACGGGCTGCAGGACCACCTCAAAAGCGCCGGGATTCCCAGCGCGGTCTATTATCCCATCCCGCTGCACGATCAGGAATTCGCGAAACGCTATCCCCGTGCGCCAGGCGGCTTGCCGGCCACGCAAGCGGCCTGCGACAATGTCATCTCCCTTCCGATGCATCCCTATCTCGACACCGGGACGCAGGACATGATCATCGCGACTGTGGCGAGTTACGCGCCGGACTGACGGCGCCGGGAATCGCCTTACCCAACGTCCCGTCTCGCCAGCGGCGGTGCACTTGTCTAAACCTGCGCGACACGACAGAACAGCGAGGAGAGCGGATCATGGCGCAAGACAAGATGCCAGTGCTGGTAGGCGTCGGTCAGGCGGTCAGCCATTGGGACGGATCGTCCGGGCCGGCGGATGCGCCCTCACCCCTCTCAATGGCGGCAAAGGCCGCGCAGGCCGCGCTGGAGGATGCCGGAAAAACAGGACTCGCGAGCGAGATCGACACGCTCGCCTTTGTGCGCACCAATGAGGACTCCCGGCCAAACCCGGTCCATCCGAACGGACAGAATGCGAACCTGCCAGGCACGCTGGCACGCGAAATCGGGGCGCGCCCTCGCAGGGCCATCTACTCCATATCCGGCGGGCAGACGCCGCAGAAGCTGGTTAATGAAATGGCCGCCCTGATCCATGCGGGCGAGGCCGAATGCGTCCTCATAGTCGGATCGGAGGCCAATGGCGCCAGCAAGACAGCGCGGCGCGCAGGGATCGAGATCGACTGGAGCGACGACAACGATCTCGCTTTCGAGGATCGCGGCTTCGGCCCCATGCTGCTGACGCGTAACGAGATCAAGCATGGCATGGTCTCGCCTCCCTATTTCTATGGAATGTTCGAAACCGCCATTGCCCATCGCGAAGGCCGCACGCGCAGCGAACACCGCCAGGTCATGTCAGAGCTTTTTGCGCCATTTACGAAAGTGGCCGCCGCCAACCCCTATGCCCAGTTTCCGGTCGCGCGAAGCGTCGAATGGCTGGCCACGCCGAGCGCGGAAAACCGCGAGATTGTGGACCCGTTCCTGAAATGGCACATTGCGCAGGATGCTGTGAATCTCGGCGCAGCTGTAGTCATGATGTCAGATGATAAGGCCGACGCGGTTGGCATTGCCCACGACCAGCGCGTTTATCTGCACGGCGCCGGCGAAGCCAATGACGACCATATCTCGCTGCGCCCGGACATGGACCGCTCCTTCGCCATGAAGGCCGCCGTCACGCGTGCCCTTGTCCAGGCCGGTCGCGAGCAGGGCAACATGTCCGCGCTGGACATCTATTCCTGCTTTCCCTGCGCCGTATTTTCCGCCTGCGATGCGCTGGGTATCGACTGGAGACATGATCAGCGTTCGCTCACCCTGACGGGCGGACTTCCCTATTTTGGCGGGCCCGGGAACAATTATTCACTCCACGGAATTGCGTCCATGGCTGAACGGTTGCGCACAGCGCCTGGCGAATACGGGCTCATTCTTGCCAATGGCGGCTGGATGACAAAGGAGGCAGCTGGCATTTACTCAACAGCTCGCCCCGAAAACTTCACGCCCGCCGAACCACCCGCTACGCCCGATGCCCGAATTGAGATTGACGAGGCCCCAACTCGAGGGAGGCTGGAGACCTACACGATTGTGCATGGCCGCGAAGGCCCGCAACAGGCCATTGTATTTTGCCGCACCGATGAGGGGCGCCGGTTTATCGCCAATACCGATGCGCAGGGAATCGAATTCCTGCGTGCGGAGGCCAGCCAGTGCGGCAGAAATGTCACGGCCACACATGTTAATGAGGTGAACACGATCATCTTCTCGTGATTGGCGAATCTGGACCGCCACTTGCATCAGGCTTATCTGTACTGGAGCATTCTGGTTTACGGCTGCGAACTGTGCTCGATTTGCCTCTTCAAGGAGACAGACATCATGACGATCAGAAAAGCGGTCATCCCGGTCGCAGGATTCGGCACTCGCGTGCTGCCGGCCACGAAGGCCGTCCCGAAAGAACTGCTTCCGGTGGTCGATCGCCCAGCGCTGCAATATGTCGTCGATGAAGCGCGCGAGGCCGGCATAGAGCATATCGTTTTCATCACAGGCCGGGGCAAAGGCGCGATCGAGGACTATTTCGACGTCGCCTACGAGTTGGAGGACGCGCTTGAAAAGAAAGGCAAGACGGCCATTCTCGACGAGTTGCGGCGCATACACATGCCCGCCGGCTCAACCAGTTTTATTCGACAGCAAGGTGCGCTCGGCCTCGGACATGCCGTCTGGTGCGCACGCGATGCAATCGGAAATGAGCCATTCGCGATCCTGTTGCCGGACGTCCTTGTGAAAGCAGATGTGAGCTGCACTGCACAGATGGTCGAAGCCTACAATCAGGCAGGTGGAAATATCATTGCGGTCGATGCTGTACCCGAAGACGAGGTGTCAAAATATGGCGTGATTGCTCCGAAATCGCGGAAAGGCCGGCTGATCGAAATGTCAGGAATGGTCGAGAAGCCGCTCCGTTCCGAAGCTCCGTCAAACCTAAAGATCACTGGGCGCTATATCCTGCAGCCGGAGATCTTCGACCTGCTTGAAACCCAGGAACGCGGCGCGGGTGGCGAAATCCAGCTGACGGATTCCATGGCCTCACTGATGCAGACCCAGGCTTTTCATGCCTTCGAATATGAAGGTCAGGATTATGATTGCGGTTCAAAGCTCGGCTATCTTGAAGCGGTCCTGGCCTATGCCCGCGACCATCCAGAGATAGGTGAGAACGCCCGCGCCCTTATATCGGCCATGTCCAGAGCTTAACGCCTCAGGGTTGGTCAAACCAGTCTTTGTGCTGGCCTTCGGGCACATCGGAGCTGATATGAACGGTGCCATGCAGCCATAATGAATTGCAATTCGGCTGCATGGAAGTTGCTCTATAGCCTATGCGGTCTGGATGAGGCTGATCGCCTCGACGAATGCCGTGTTGCTCGCAACAGTCGACTCATTCGAGCAAGGCGGAGCCGACGCCACCGCATGACTTCCACGCCCCCACCTTTGAATGATCCCGGTCCTGAACAGGGCGATAATCGTCGCTGCGAGTGCGTTCTGCGACTGGATCCGGTCACGTTTTCCGCCGCTCGGTCCGGCCCGCTTGCCGACATCTCGCGCGCTTGCGCACTTCCGGCGAATAACGCCACTGCGATCCCTGCTCTTTTATGGCTGCTGTCTCTCAAGAAAAGCAGCCTGCGGCAAACCCCTGGGGATTTCAGTTCGGACAATGATTGTTGTAAACTTCCCAACACATTTACCTGTTCGAACTGGGGAGCCGCTTTCATTCGATGTAAAACCAAAACTCAGGCATTCGGGGCGATGTGCGCTCAAAAACTGAGCTGACCATAAGTCTTTGAAGATGCGGAACACGATTCCTGTCGTGCCTCCTGCGCAGGCTCAGAGAACACTAGCTGAAACATGGAGATCCCGATTGCAAATTTTCAAACTCGTTCTCTGCGGCGCGGCTCTTGCACTATGTACGTTTTCGGCCAGGGCGCAGGCCTATCCGCCAGCAAGCTATGATCCTGCCATACCGACCCTCGATGACGTGGTTGGTCATGATCATGCTGAGGCAATTTCTTCGGTCCGCGACATCTCGGACTATATGACAGCTCTCGCCGAGGCCTCTTCGGCTCGCATGGAAATCCGAAACTATGGTGAAACCTGGCAGGGCCGGGAGTTGATATACGGAATCATTTCCTCGCCTGAGAACATGGCCAGGCTTGACGACATCCAGAGCGCCCTCGCCGAACTGGCCTCAGGTGATGCCCCTGACGCATCTTCGCTCGAGAATACACCCGCTGTCGTGTGGCTGTCATATGGGGTTCATGGCGATGAGGTCACGCCGCCCGACAGCGCGCTGTTCATGGCCTATCATCTTCTCGCGGCTGAAGACGATGAATTGGTCGACAGGATACTCGAAAACACGATCATCATTATCGATCCCAGCCAGAACCCCGACGGACGTGCGCGGTTCGTTCACAGCTTCACGTCTGCGCTGGGCCTCGAGCCACAGTCCGATCGACATACGGCAGAGCATGACCAGCCCTGGCCAGGCGGTCGGTTCAACCATTACCTGTTCGACCTGAACCGCGACTGGTTCGCTCTCACGCAGCCGGAAACAGAGGGGAAAATCTCGGCTGTGCTTGAATGGCACCCCGTCGTTTTCGTGGACAGTCATGAGATGGGCGGCGACAGCACATATTATTTCCCGCCAACGGCGCGTCCGTACAATCCGAATATTGTTGATGAGCAGCGCGAAAAACTGGTCGAGTTGGGTCAGAACATGGCCCGCTATTTTGATCGCTATGGTGTGTCTTATTTTACGCGTGAAGTCTTCGACGCCTTCTATCCCGGCTATGGTGATATGTGGCCGACCCTGAACGGGTCTATTGCGATGACATTCGAACAAGGCTCGCCCAGGGGGCTTATATTTGAACGCCGCGACGGCACCGAGCTCACCTATTCGGAAGGCGTGCGCAACAATGTGCTCACCTCCCTGGCCACGCTGGAAGTCGTTGCCCGCAACAAAGACGAATATCTCGCCGGTTTTGCCGCCTATCGCGGCCTGGTCGTTGAAGAGGGCGAAAGGAGCAATAACCGGTATGTCGTGCTTGATCTTTCAGTGCGCCGCTATGAGAGCGAAGCCATGGCCCGTAGGCTCGCAAAACAGGGCATAATTGTTTCGAGAACACCTCCCGGTGCGCGCCATTGCGGACAGACATATCAAGACGGGGCGATTGTCGTCGATATGGCTCAACCCCAGGGCCGTCTGATCCGTACACTTCTCAATGAAGACACGCCGTTGGCGGAAGACTTCGTCGCCGAACAGGAAAGCCGCCGTGAACGGGGCCTCAATCATGAACTCTATGACGTCACCGCGTGGTCACTGCCCCTTATGGATGGCGTGGCGACTGAGCACTGCGCGCGAGTCGACCTCAGCACCGCAACGGCAATATCGGGGGACGATGCTATCCCTTCGATCGTGGAGGCTGGCGGAGCTTTCGGGCAGGTCGTCCCCTGGACTGACGGGGGACAGGCGCGACTCGTCATTGCCGCTCTCAAAGCCGGGCTGGTTGGAAGATCCACCGATACCCCGTTTACCCAGAACGACAGAGAGTTTCCGGCCGGAAGTGTGCTCTTTCCCCGGGCGGGAAATCCCGACGACCTTGCTGACCAGTTGAGGTCTCTTGCCGTCGAAATCGGGGCGGAGGTTGTGCCCATGGAAACCAGCTGGGTGGATGACGGGCCGAACTTCGGAAGCTCGGCCTTTGCCACTTTGAGAATGCCCCGTATCGCAATGGCCTGGGGACGCGGCACCCGCCCGACTTCCGCAGGCAATACACGCTTCGTCCTGGAGCGACAGCTTGGCCTTCCCGTTGCGCCGATACATGCGTCCTCTCTGTCGCGGGCCGATCTGTCGCTGTACGATGTCCTCGTACTGCCCGACAGTTATGGAGGCTTGATTGGCGAAATCGGAAACGCCGGTGTCCTGGTCGATTTTGTGCAGGATGGCGGCGTACTCGTCGCCCTGGATGGTAGCCTAGGGGAGTTGTCCGAAGACGAGTCCGGCCTGTTTTCCACAAAGCTCGAATATGCGGCGAGCGATAAGGAAATACCTGAAAAGCCAGACGACGATAGCCCACGTCTGCCAGGGATGATCTTCGAGAATGAAGAGGACTATCAAGCTCAAATTCATGACCAACGTGCACAGCCGGAAGACATTCCAGGAGTTCTCGTTCGCGTTGAGGCAAACACGGACCATTGGCTTGCAGCCGGCTATGAAAGCGCGACGGCATTGGTGACAGGCCGCGAGATCTATCGTCCATTGAATGAGGGCGATGGAGAAAATGTCTTCCGATTTGCCGGCGCCGAAGACCTTCTCGCAAGCGGATATCTCTGGGAGGAGAACCGGGCTCAACTGGCCTTCAAGCCGTTCGTGATGGCGCAGCGCAAAGGTGACGGCGTTGCGATCGGTTTTACGCAGAGCCCGACGACCCGAGCTTATCTGAATGGTCTGAACCTGCTCCTGGCGAATGCCGTCGTGCTCGGGCCAGCACGAACCAAGCAGTGACCTTTCATTATCGAATCTGGAGACATGAACCGATGCGAATGGTTTCAATCGTCATCGCGACATTCGCCCTCATGGGTGGATGTGCCAGTTACAAGAATGCCATGCCCGTGGAAACGGGCCATCGGAATGGCGAAATCATGACGCAGGTCCAGTCCACAGGGCCAGACTATGATCTCGAGGCGATGTCTCCCGAGGCCGGTCCTCTGGAAGTCGGGCTTGCCGGCGAAGACCCGGCGAATATCGCCCGTTATCTCAAGGCCCGCGGCGCATCTGGCGCCCGGCTTTCGCCAGACGGTGCGCACATCGCTTTCCGATACAGCGTGACCGGTCTTCCCCAATTATGGATCGTCGCAGCATCTGGGACAGCGCCCCGGCAACTCACCTTCGGCAATGGAATTACCTTTTTCCGTTGGATGCCCGATGGATCAGGTCTCATTTACGGCGCGGACAATGATGGCAATGAACAGGAAGCCTATTATTTCGTGGCTGCGGATGGCAGTGCAGAGCGTCTGCTGCTTCCGGCAGTGGATGGTGGTTTCCGATCATTCGGTGACATTTTTCCGTCTGGGACAGCGGCAGTTTTCGCTTCCACAGAGCGCAATGGTCTCGATTTCGACATTTACCACGCCGACCTCGATAATGCTGAGACAGAACTGTTGTTCGAAGGGACCTTCGGGTTTTTCGCACGGGACGTTTCGCCTGACGGATCGAAAGTTATCGTCATGGAAACAGTCGGAGAGGATGCTGACAATCTTTACCTGATGGATATTCGCACCGGCGATATGGCAACCATATCCGCGCCCGAGACACGCGCCAATCATGCCGGTGGAGGGTTTGCCTGGAAGCCCGACAGTTCCGGCTTTTATTTCGCCAGCAATCACGGGCGCATTTTCTCGACCATCAATCAATATGATTTGGAATCGGGGGAGATCAGCCTTCTATTCGAGACGAAACGCGACGCCGCTGGCATCGAACTGTGCGGTCGCAACGGGCGGTATCTTGCATTTACCGAAAATGTGGACGGCTTCCACAAATTGCATGTTCGCGACTTGTCATCAGGCAAGGCCCTGACGCCGCCGCGCCTTCCTGAAGGACTCTACGGTCTGAGTTGCAGTCCAAGGTCCGACAGAATTGCAATCAATATCAATGGCTGGCGCACACCGGGGGATATCGTTACGTGGGACCTTTCGCGCTCCACCCTATCACAGAGCTTTGAGGCCACTCTCGCGGGCCTCGACCCGCAGCGGTTTGTTCGCCCACAAAGCATACGCATCGAGGCGAGGGACGGGGTAGAGCTCCAAGGGTTGCTTTATCTTCCAGACCCGGCTTCGCGCAAGACCGATGGCCCGCCGCCAGTCCTGTTCGAAGTTCATGGCGGCCCAACAGCCCAATCCATGGCCAGCTTCGATGCTGTGGTTCAATACCATGTTGATCGCGGAATAGCGGTTTTCGAGCCAAACGTGCGCGGATCGACAGGGTTCGGCCGTATCTATACGACTCTGGACGATCAGGAGAAACGGCGCGACAGCGTGCGTGACCTGATCGACATGGCCGAATATCTGCGTGCTGAGCGCCTTGTCGACATGGATCGCGCGGCTGTGTCGGGCGGCTCCTATGGTGGTTATATGGTGAATGCCGTTCTGGCACTTTACCCGGAGACATTTTCTGCCGGCGTCAGCCGATATGGCGTGGCTGATTGGGTGACGGCGCTACAGATTGCTTCACCCGGCCTCAAGGCATCCGACCGCATCGAGTATGGCGACATCACGGAGCCGCGCTGGATCGATTTCTACACCGAGAATTCGCCCATCCGCCTTGCAGATCAGATACAAGTCCCCGTGCTTTATTCGCATGGCGTTCAGGACCCACGGATCGATATTTATGAAACCGAAGTCATGGTGAAGACATTGAGGCAGAACGGCATCGAAGCGCCCTATATCCGCATAGAGGATGAGGGCCATGGCTGGCGTAAGCTTACAAACCGGCTGTTCTATTATCGTGCTCAGGCCGAATTCCTTGAAAAACAACTCAGCGAGTAGGTTCTCGGTCCGCGCCGCCCTATTCGAGAAAGGCCGCAAATCGGGCAATTGTGTCCTTTCCGAGCCCTTCGCGCAGTGGCCCCAGATGGCGGTCAAAGCCGCACCATGCACCGATGGCATCGCTATAGATGGGTTGGCGCACCTGCTCGCTGCTCGCCGTGCGCACGGCGCGTGCCGTCTTCCAGAACTCGAGGCACCCCGCTTCGAACTCAACGCCAACATGATTGAGCAGACGCCGGACCTGGTCTTCCGGCGACCGCACAAGGCACTCATACTGAATGTCCAGAACCTTGCCCGGGATCAAAGCGTGCCAGTGATCAACGATTGAAAGATAGAGTTTGTAATAAGCGCCTATATTACTGAGATCGTAGCTGAATGCAGAACCCTGACTGAAACACTGTTTATAAATGCTCAGGCCGCAATCTAGCGGGTTACGGCGCGCATTGATGATGACAGCCTGCGGCAAAATCTTGTGGATCAAACCCACATGTTCGAAGTTGAAGGGGAGTTTGTCGACAAAAAACAGCGTACCGTCGTCCCGGAAAAATGCAGACTCCGCCAAGTATGCCTCACCCAATGCCGAAAGTTCGGCCTCAGAAAGATTGCCCAGCGCGCCGGGATAATCACTGCCAAACCTTTCCCGGCACAACAAGTGTGCGCGCCGCTTTATGCTCGGCAACACTGGCAATTCCATAGTCCCTTCAATCTTTGAATGGCTCGCGAGTATCTGCTCGATCAGTGTCGATCCCGAACGCGGCAGACCAATCACGAAGATCGGGATGGGCCCGCCCTGGAGAGGCGTTGCCTGCCTCCTGAGAGTATCTTTTCCAAAGGCATTGATGAGACGTTCGCCGGCTTTGATAACCTTATCGATCCTGAAGCCCTCGGGCGCGTAAAGCGCGTTGGCGCGGTGGTAGGCCTGCATGGCGCGATCAATATCACCCCGGCTTTCGATTTGCCTAGCCAGTGCGAAGGCGGCCATACCGCGTTGTTGTCGTTCCAGATGCGGATTCACGGCAAGACGTTGAATGGCGGCGCCGTCCGCATCGCTGAACCGATAGGTCTTTGTATCGGCAAGGGCCCACCAGCTGGCCCCATTGTATGGATTTTGAGCAAGACTTTCCTGAAGCGAGGCAATGCTGCGATCATGATTACCGAGGATGCGCAGGACCTGCCCGCGTACAAGCGCCACATCGCTCAGCTTTTCCCGGTTGCCCTGGCTTAACGCCTCGGCGCGATCGCACATTTGGAGTGCCGACGGGTTCTGACCATATCTCAGGAGTAAGGTCACCAGTCCCCAGACGGTCTCGAACGTCTCCTGCAGGTCAACCAGGCGGCGGGCCGTTTCGACAGCTTCTCTGTAGGCCCCCGAGCTTTCAAGTGCGCCGACCAGGGTCTTGATCAGCCCAAGATTGGCAGGCGCATGCTCCAGCCCCTCTTGAAGAATTGCAGCCCGCCTTTCGTGGCGCCCATGCAATTGCTCGATATGCGCCAGCGTGAAGATTGCCCTTGGATGACCCGGACAAGCCTGAAGCATGCTTTGCGCGGTGAGCCCCGCTTTCTGAAGGTCACCGCGTTGGATGTGATTCTGGATCGACTGGAATTCAGCAACCAGTGGATCAAGCTGTTCGCAGGTTTGCACGGCCTTCACGCTCGCCGCATACTGGCCGTCCTCATGGAGGAGGCGGCCCAGTTGCATCCAACCCTGGAAATTTCGCGGCGCTCTATCCAGGGCGTCCTGCAAAGACCGGATTGCCGCGGACAGGTCGCCGCGGGCAAGGTGTTCTTCGACCTGTTTTGACACAGCGCTCTTTGATTGCAGGCGGCCCATCGACATAATCTACCAGGGAGCGCGGAGACTTTCGCCTCCGCGCTCCCCATCCCCACAATTTATACGCCTATTGGGTATAGGTCACGCCGAGGAAGAAAAACCGTCCACGCGGACCCACTGGCCAGGCCGTTTGCGTGGCATAGGGTTCCTCGTCGGCAATATTGTTGACGCCGCCATAGAGCGTCAGCTGGTCACTATACTCATAGCTGGCATTTGCATCGAGGATGTAGATCTCATCGAAGAAAGCATCGTCGCCATAATCTTCAATATTCTCAATCTCATCGACAGATTGCTCGCCAAGATACGACGTCTGCAACGCTGCGCTCAACGGTCCTCGATCCCAGCTCAGCACCAGATTCCCAGACCATTCCGGCCGACGCAGCTCCCCGAGTTCCGGATCCACATCTGCGGGGTCCAGAGGGTTGAAGAAGCGGTCGAGATTTTCCTGCTTCGTGCCCACAAGCTTCGCGCCAAATGAGTTCTGACCAAGATCGAAGCCGTAACTGGCAGCGAAGTCCCAGCCGCTCGCTTCGATAGCTGCGAAGTTGATTTGCCCGGTTTCAAGAGCTGTCAGACCGCCATCCGCCCGGCGCGAAAACTGATCACAGAACCCGACACCCGGATAGTTGCCTGAGTCCAGGCAGCCCTCCAGAATATCCGCGGCACTTGTGGCGGCAATCGCATCTTCAATGGAAACATCCCAATAATCGACTGTAACCGATAGCCCTTCAATGAACCGCGGGCTTATGATTGCGCCGAGCGTGAAGGTTTCGGCTGTTTCCACATCGAGGTCCGGATTGCCGCCCGAAACACCGGTGAAGCGACCAGTCAGAGGATTCCTCCAGATATAATTGCCCGATCCGTCCACGATTTCGCCCGACGCAACACCAGCGGCCTGAAGATCACTGATACAGTTGTCCACCCGGTCGTCACTCCCGAGCGCCACATTGCCAGGGTCACACGGATCAGCTGTTGCAGAGACATCAATTGGCAGGCGCGGATCGAATAGCTCTGAGATGTTCGGGGCCCGCACGGCCTCTGAAACCGTTCCTCTGAAACTGATATCTTCGATGGGCGCCCAGGTGCCACCAATCTTCCAGGTCGTCGTCTCGCCCAGGGTTGAATAATCTGCCAGTCGAATCGCACCATCGAGGGTCAGTTCCTCAGCGAAAGGCCGGTCACGGAAGATCGGCAGACGCACCTCGGTAAAGATGTCGTAGACTTCATAGCTGCCTGCGGTGTCGAACTGCTCGACATTGTCGATGGAGATGAAAGAGTTGAGGAATGGGTCCACCTCGTTCACGTCTAGGCCTGGTGTGAAAGACGTTCCTTCCGGCAGAATACCCAGCGTCAGGGGATCGAGTTTGTTTTCGCTCGATTCTTCCCGATACTCGAACCCGGCAGCATATCCGATCGGCCCGTCCAGAAACGCCTCGAGCACATCAAAACTACCCGTTGCGATGGCCGACAGCACAAGCTGTTCGACGACCAGCTCGTCTTCCAGGTCAGCGGTCACAAAGTCCTGGGCTGCGGCACTGGCCGAATAGGTGCCAAACGGGTTGAGCGGCTGACACTGACCATCGCCCGGGGTGAACGAATAATAGCGGTCAGAGGAAAAGCCGCCGTCGGCAAAGCCATTGCCCGCAGTGAAATAATCGATCTCATAGGCTGCATCCGGTTCCAGGTCTGACCGGCAGACAGCGTTCCCGTCCGGCCCCTCAACCGCATCAATTGCCGCGAAGACACGGTCGAGGTAAAGGCCCGATTCCTCGGAGGTGTTCTTGAACCGGCCATAATTGGCGGAAAATTCAGCAAAATGACCCTCGGCGAACTCCCACTCAGCACCGCCGACGAAGCGCCAGGTTTCACGCGTATAGACAGAGGGGTTGTTATCGCTGAAGTCCAGGGGATCTTGCGTGAAAAGCAGTCCACCCGTCACATCCGTTACAGGGGTCAGCTCACCAGGGATGAAGGGGTTATCCGGCCTTATGAAGAGGGTGTCGTAGAAAGTGTCCTGCTCCCCAAAGGTCTCGGACCGGGCATTGACATATTTGCCTTCGAAGAACAGCCCGACGCTGTCGGAGACATCATATGTCGTATTAAAATTCAGGACGATCTTGTCGGTTTCGGGAAAGAGCGTATCACGGTTGAAGTTCAGCCGGCCACCATCGCCACCGATGCCCCAAAGGCCGTTCAGGATGGTGCCATCCTGGTTGACCCGAACCGAGCCATCTGGATTTGTCAGCCAGCAGCCAGCCAGGAAGCCCACACGGCCACCTTCAGACTCCTGACAATCAGCGATATTGTTACCGTTGATATCGACATAGGTCACATCTCTTCCGCCAAAGGTCGGGGCAATCGACCCTTCCTGAGATGTCAGCCAGAAGCGTGGGTCTTCCGTAACTGCGCTGTTTGTGGCCTCGGTCGTTGCGATGCCATTATCGCGTGACCAGTCACGGCTGCCATAGGTCAGCTCCGAGTCGTCCTCGAAAGAGAAGGCAAAGACCAGATTCCCGCGGCCGCCGGCATAATTCTGCCCGTATAGCGCGTCGATTGCGACGTTCTGGGCATCGCCTTCGCCGGCGATTCCACCTCGCGCATCCAGCTGGAAGCCTTCGAAATCATCCTTCAGAATAAAGTTGACGACACCGGTCACAGCGTCGGCGCCATAAACAGCGGACGCGCCGCCAGTCGTTACCTCGACGCTTTCAACCAACGCGCGTGGAATTGACCCGACATCGACGGCCTGGGTGCCGCGGAACCCAGCGACATGGCGTCGGCCATTCACCAGGGTCAGGGTTCTTTCATCTCCCAGCCCGCGCAGATTAAGAGCGTTCGCGCCGGTCGCTGAGTTCTCGGCCGTGAGCGAAGATACGAGAGCAGGGATGTCATTGACCACATCGGCCAGGTTGAGCTCGCCAGACAGTTGGATTTCCGAATCATCCAGCGACTGGATCGGCGTCGAGGATGAAAGGTTCGGATCTGTCGGGATCCTTGAACCGGTAACGGTGATCGTTTCCTGAACGCTCTCCTCATCGACAATTTCCTGGGCCGCCAAACTTCCCGGCAACGCCATGTACAACACCGCCATGCTGGCGCCAGCAAGAAGGCTTCGCTGGCCGAATGACCCGATCTCGATATGCTTCATGTTCAAACCCCTGACTTCACAATTCGCCACGCCCCATCGCGATCTTTCGCTTTCAGAGAGTCAAATTTCTGGCTGCTCGAGAGGCGGATTCGCCCTCGAACCGGCGGTTTTGCACATGGTCGCGTCAGCAATGCCCAATTCTGCGCCAGAAATCTGACGCCGCCTGGCACCGGGTTTTGTAATGCGATCTCGTCTTTTGAAGACATTCTGGCGAAATCAGGCCGATGATATTGCGACTTCTTTTGCCGCCGGCTGACCTAAAACCCTCCGACCGGCCGTTTTCAGGGAAGCTGGGGCTCAACCTCAATTTGCTGACCCTGGAAATCCATTGACCAGATTTCATTTGAGCGCTCCGGAACAGCCAGAGGCTCGGGAACATCGCATGGCAGCCGCTTCTTCGGCCTGAACCGAAGGGTCAGCTCCAGTTCGTAGTCGATGCCTTCCGCCAGGAGTGCCCTGAATGAGAGGCTCGCCGCCATCCGTTGGACTTAGCTTCGGACAAGCCCGATTTCGCGGAGCCTTTCGATGAGGTAGTCCTGTGCGGTGATCGGGGGATGAGGCTGGCCACCTTCCGCAAGGCATGCCTCGATGGGCGTGATCAGCACATCGGGCGCAAAATGGAGGAAAAACGGCGTCGAATATCGAGGAAAGCGGGCGCGTTCGCGCGCCGGGTTCAGCACGCGATGGGTCGTGGAGGGCAGGACTCCGCCGGTCAGCCTGTCCAGCATATCGCCGACATTGATCACAAGCGCACCTGATGGGGGATTGATATCCAGCCAGTCGCCGGAACGGTGACGCACCTGCAGGCCGGCTTCCTGCGCACCGAGCAGTAGCGTGATGACATTGATATCCTCATGCGCGCCGGCACGGACGGAGCCTTCGGGCGGCGGTGTCAGCTGGGGGGGATAGTGCAGCAGCCGCAGGATCGAATTGCCCTTGCGGACCCGCTGATCGAACCAGTTTTCCACCAGTCCCAGATGGCGCGCCACAGCCTTCAGGAGATCGCAGCCCATTGCGTCGAGTGCCCCGAACAGCGCGCGCGTCGCCACATCGAAGCCGTCCACCTCCTCGACCGAAGGCGTCTCACGCATCAGGTGTTCAAGGCCTGAGCCTGCCGGGGCCGAGCGCCCCAGATGCCAGAATTCCTTGAGATCAGACGCGGTCCGCCCCTTTGCGTTTTCCTGACCGAAGGGTGTGTACCCGCGCTGCCCGCCGCCTGCAGTATCGTCATAGCGCCGCTTTACAGCGTCTGGCAGCGCGAAGAAGGCCTTCATCGCATCATTCGCAGCGGCAATGACCTGCTGGTCCACCCCATGATCCTCAATCACCGCAAACCCGGTGTCCCTGAAGCTGCG
This sequence comes from uncultured Hyphomonadaceae bacterium, assembly GCA_964415675.1. Classification (GTDB taxonomy): domain Bacteria; phylum Pseudomonadota; class Alphaproteobacteria; order Caulobacterales; family Hyphomonadaceae; genus UBA5336. The sequence continues at coordinate 48,032 of CAYQBG010000015.1, read as the reverse complement.
ACCGAGCGCATCGGCAAACGCGTCGGGCGCCGCCTGCCATTGGGTGTAAGGTATCGGTTCGAACATCATGCGCATGATACCCTGATGGCCACGCCTGACCAGACCTGCGATTGGCACCCATGGCCGAAGGCCTCAAGCAGTTGTGTCTTGTCAGTGATAATTATCTGGCAGAACCGTTGCGCTGCAGATTGATGAGCAGACTGAATGGGCAAGGACGCGGTACGCACCTATTATGGTGAGACGCTGGGCGGGACACAGGATCTGAAGACCTCGGCCTGTTGCCCTGCCAGCGCCCCACCGCCTGGGCTTGCGAATATTCATCCTGACGTGTCCGCGCGCACCAGCAGCTTGAAGTTGCCAGGTCCAGTTCCGAATGGCATGCGCAGCGTTTTGGGCATTCGCATTAGCAGGCCTCGTTAACGCACCGCCTATTTCGGTTAACCCTCAGCCATTTCAGACACTTCGCCCTTAACCTTAACGCAAAGCCTTCCGGTCACTCTGACCTCATCGCTCAACGAGGCGATGGGTGATGGTGCCGGCCCGGAATGCCGGCGATGGGTGCAAGGAACAAAAGGCAATGGCTTTTGCAGAATACGAACTCGAAACACCATGCGCCGGGCTGACGCCGGATTCTGATGGTGACTCGCTTTACCGGGCCGGACTGGCCTATTCTCTCGGGAGCGATGTCGATATCGATCTCGTTGAGGCGCACAAATGGTTCAACCTTGCGGCGCTCAAGGGCGTCGAAGCGGCAAAGGAACTGCGCCGCGAAATGGCCGAACAGATGAGCTCGGAGGAAATCCGCACGGCTCAGAAGGCCGCGCGCGAATGGCTCAAACTGATGAACTGAAAAGGCCGGGCCGCTATTTTTCGGCGCAGCGCGAATTGAATTTCGCACCGGTCTCGTTCAGCGCCGCAACGCGGGCCTGAAGCTTTGTCTCGGCATCAAAGGTTGCCTGTTTCGCAGCCTGCCACTCGGCTTTCGCCCTATCGGCCGTCGCGCCATGCCGGGCGCTGGCGTTTCGGTGTGTTTCGGCCTCTTCCCAGCGCTCACCCGCCCGCTCGGCCTCGTCTGCCAGTGCATCGCGCTCGGATTTAAGAGCCTCAACATCCCCGCGCAATGACTTCGCCTTCGCCGCAAGCGCGTTGCAGGCACGCACATCTTTCTGGCTGAGCGCGCTGGCCTGCGGTGCAGCGAGGGATACTACGGCGAGGGTAAGAAACAGGCTTTTCATTCGGTCAGTGTCTCCGGTCATAGTTGCGTCTGTGTGGCATCGGAACATCGTGAACATGGCATTTTCCGCGTGAAGTGTTCCTGAATAGCCTCGCCGCTGACCTGCCACATTCTGCGCAGTCTGCACAATCTACGGCCATATTGCCCCCCGCCCTGCCGGCTGCCGGCATATGGACCGGCAAATCGGCCCTTCCACATGTGTTCCATTGGCTCGGGCAATTCGCCCAACTTTCGCCTCATTTCAATGATGTGAGTGTTCGTTCACTTTTTTGATGCTGAGTCACAGATGGAAGGCTTTCCCCATGAGACACATGTTTACAACCGGGGCGACGATCGCATGCCTGCTGGCGCCAGCCGCCTTCGCGGACAGCGCGCAGAACTTGTCCCAGGCCGCAGGCGATTCGTCTGAAGCCTCGGCGCAGATCGTGGCTGCCGGCGGCCAGGTGGCGCTGGGTGCGGTCGCCCTGCCCCTGATCATAGGCGGAGAGATCACCGCGGCGACCGGGAAGGGCGCTGCCGGGGGTGGTGAGATGCTCTGGGACGCTGCGAATGCGCCGCTCAAACTTGATGACCGGATCGCGCTGGCCCAACCGGCCCCGCAAGTTCCGCGCCTGCCGACCAATGCGGGAGGCGAAGAATGAAGATCGGCCTGCCTGCCAGTATCGCCTTCGCCCTGTTTGCCGGCGCAGCCCTGCCCGCCCCGGCTATGGCCCAGGACAGTTCTGCGGCCACCGCCTCGGCCGGGCATTTCACGCCTGAAGAGGCCGCCGCTTTCTCCAAACAGATCGAACGCGATCTTGCCGCAAGGGGCGCGCGCATCGCCATCGTGTTCAGAACCGGTCGCCTGCGCCGCGCATTGCCGGAGAATATCAATTACACTCATGGCGCGTTCTGGGTTCACCAGTCGATCGAGGCCGCCGACGGGTCGGTCTTTCCCGGCTATGTCACCTGGAACCTGTTCCATGGGGACGGCGAGGATGTGCCGCGTGGGCAGTCCTATCTCGCCAATGAGTTCCCGGTGAATTTCGCCGCTGGCTCGCGCGTCGATGATGTCGCGATCATCATTCCGACAACGGAAATGCAGCGCCGCCTCGCCGGCCTGCTGGCTGGCAGCACATATGAGAAACTGCACCGCAAGCGCTATTCGCTGATCTCCGACCCCGCCGATGCGCGCTTCCAGAACTGCACCGAGTTCATGCTCGATCTTGTCGCGGCCGCCGCCTGGCAGACCGACGACCTGACACAGATCAAGGCCAATCTCGGCGCGCATTTCCGCCCAACCGAGGTTCACGCCAGCCCTCTGGCGCGGCTTTTCGGCCCGATGGCAGACGCCCGGCTGCGCACAAGCGACCATCGCGGCCAGCCCATCGAGACCGCGACATTCGAAAGCCTGTCGGAATTCATGATGCGCCACCGTCTCGCCGACGCGGCCTACCGGCTCGACTATCAGCGAACGCCGAGCCTTCAGGTCGCGGCCATGGAGCGGTAGGATGCCTGCAGTCGACAGATCAGGCTGCGCCTAACCGTCTTCTCAAGCAGGATGGCAGGGTGCGCCCGAAGCGACCATACGTTACTGGAGGTGTCATCGACTGGATGGAATAAAAAATCTCCCGGCAGCGTTAGCGCTCAACCCTTGTCGTTGTGAATGACCATATCAAAGCAATTATCCATCCGATGCCAGTTGCCCCAAAAAACAGGTTCAACAAGAAAATAGCGAATGCGTTCGGTCGTCCACGAGATACTGCAACGATCGTCGGGAAAAAGTAGACCCCCGCCACAAAAAGAAGCCAAACCAGAGCGACTATTTCATCTTCGGTCATCACCGCCCTCAATGCGCGATTTTGAATGGCCACAATATTACATAAATACCCTACTGCCATTTCTTGAAGAGAATGGAGTCTGACCCTCGTAAAATTTCGCTAAGATGTTTTGTCTCGTCAAGTGCCGGTGCCTGTCCCGGCTAGGCGCCGGCAGTTCGGGCACATCCTCCCGATCCTTCTGCCCGCGCCCATCACGTGTCCGGTTCACCTCGGCTGGCGGCTTCCTCGTCGCGGCGGGCAGAGACCGTGTCGATCAGGGCGAATATGGCGGAGAAATCCTCAAGAATCGTTCGCAGCCTGGCCGGGTCGTCGAGAGGCGTAAACAGACTGCCGGTTTCGAAGAGATTGTCACCTTCAAGCGCGACAAGCATCTGCTCGCCCGAAAAAGCACAGCGCACACCCTTGCCCTGAAAGGCGCGCTCCAGTTCCAGCAATTTTGCCATCATGTCCGGTGTGAGAAGAAAACGCGCCTCGACCTGGTCTGTCGTGTAGACTTCGAACGCCTTCTCGAATTCGGGGTCTTCCAGACTCGCGCGATCCATTCCGCGCTTGCCGCCGAACCGATTGAAGAAACCGGCATCGCGCGTCACCAGCGTCTCGCCAAAAAACCGTTTGTGAAAGTCAAACCGCAGGCACTGGCCTTCAAAAACGGTTACATAGCGGGTCGACGTGCGCCCATTCCGGGTCTCGGTCTTACGGCGCGTGAGTTCGGCTTCGAAAAACTCGAAATCGACACCGCGACGCGCACCGCTGAGGCGGTCTTCAAAGCGCGAGCGATCATGGGCCGGCAAGAGGCCCAGCCGGTGATGCTCGGACAGATCGGCCCGCTCGCCCGGCGCCTCATCGAATTCAAGGCCCAGCTTTTCGGCAACCGGGCGCACGAGCAGGCCCTTCGACTGCGCCTGCAGCCGGCCAAGCGGCACGCGCCCCATGGCAATGACAGCAAAGCCGGCACCGATCCCCAATATTCCGACAATGGGCAGGCCGAGCCCGAAAAATCCGCCCAGTGCACCGGCAATGCCAAGCGCAGCCCCGCCCCACAATGCCCTTCGCGCCGTATCTGCCGCCCGGATCCGTTCATCTTCGCGGGCAAGAAGCTGGGGGCGAATTTTGCGTTCATAGACATCCGCAAAATCACCGAGATCCGGCGGAAGCCCCTGCAAAGCTGAAATCAAGCGCGGATCGGCCTCCTGATTTGAAGAATCACTTGCCATTCGCCGGTCCGCCTCTTTGCTGGCTCACGCCCAATCCAGACATGGCAGGCCGGCTGCACCAGACAAAGCTGTATTTCGTCAAGGCCCTAACCGGCCCTATCGCGCCAGGCGTGCGATCCGCTGAACCTCGATCTCAACCTTTTCCTCGACGATCCGGGGAAGATTGTCGTCGAGCCAAGTCTTGATCATCGGCTTGATCAGCTCGCGCACAAGCCCTTCCAGCGTGTTCTCAGATCCCACTTCCATCCGCGATGCCAGCCGCGACAACGCGCTGGCAGCGGCATCGGCGGTAACATCTTCGGTCAGTGCACTCCGGTCAACACGGCTTTCAGTCTCGCGATGCATGACGGTCTCCTCCTGCGCGGGCGTCGCCGGCACTTCCTCTTCGTGCACCGGCCGAACCAGATCGGCAGACGCCTGAAAATTCGCCTCTTCCAGATCGACCGGTTCCGGTTCGAAAGGCTTTGAGACAAAAGTCTCGTCAGGCTCTGTCGCCCTGGTGGCCAGATTTTCGAAGCTCGGCGGGGTCGGCAAATCCTCGCTTGCGGCCTCGCGAACAGGCGCGTCAAACTCTGGCCTGTCGCGTCCGAAAGCAGGCTTCGGGGCCACATCATCCGTCATCGACAGCTCGACCTCGTCGAAAATGTCCATATCCGAGCCGGATTTGCCCGCCGGGAGATCTTCAAGCGTCAGCTCGTTTTCAGCTACGCCATCGGCCTGCTCGTGCATCTCGACATCTTCTGGGCGAAACGACACCTCTTCAGAGTCAGCACGGCTGGCCGAGGGTGCCTCGTCATCTTCTGAAATGATCTTCCGGATCGATGCGAGGATTTCCTCCATCGTCGGTTCTTTCTGTGCCTGTTCGGCCATGGCGGTCCTCGTCGGGCGTGATTCTCTACTCGCGACTCTAGCAGCTAATCGATCACGGTTAACAAGCCCTTGACCTATTCCACAAGTCAGTTGGCCGGACCCGGGACAGGCAGGCCAAGATGATCTCCATCCAGGACGCCCATGATCTGCAACAGGCGATGAGCGGCAATCTGGGCATCGCGTTCGGCTGATACGAGCGAAAGCCGCGCTTCAAGCAAGTTCTGCTCGCTGTCGAGCACATCAAGCGTGGTCCGTGTGCCCACGGCCAGCTCCTGCGTGGCCCCGTCAAAGGCTATCTCGGCGGCTTCGACCTGACGCTGGGATGCAGCAATCGCCCGCTCGGCTGCGATATAGCCATACCAGGCCGACGCAATATTGGCCCGCACCTCACGCTCAAGCTGCTGGACGTCCAGACGGGCCTGGTGTTCGCGGAGCCGGGCGCTGCGAACTTCGCTGGCCACCTGCCCGCCGGTCCATAGGGGAATATTGCCGCGCACAATCGCGGCCACCTCGGTGTCTCGCGCATCCTCGGACAAATCCTGCTGACCACCCGCCTGACCAACAATTTCCAGCTGGGGACGACGGCCCGCCTGCGCAGAGACAACACCCTCGCGGGCCTGGCGGACCCGCTCGCGCGCGGCCTGTAATTCGGGATTTATCTCAAGCGCCGTTATAATGGCGCTGTCCAGCGTCTCGGGCAAGCGCGGGACTGGAGGTGGCGGTGCCAGTTCGCCTGGCGGGCGACCGGTCACAGCCGTGTAACGCGCCACACTGGCTTCCAGCTGGGCTTCGGCGGCCGCGACACCGGCGAAAGCGCCCTCCAGGCGTGCTTCGGTGAGCGCCACATCGGTGCGGGTCACCACCCCGACATCAAACCGATCCCTGGCTGCGCGGACCTGCTCTTCCAGCAAACCGACATTGTTCTTTCGGATTCTGACAGTTTCGCGATCGGCCCGCACATTCATGAAGGCTGAAATCGTCTCGACCCAAATCGACTGCCTTAGCTGCTCAAACGCCGCGTCGGCGGCGTCTATACCCGCTTCGGCCGAACGGACCCCCGCCGCAATCCGTCCTCCTGTATAGATCGGCTTTGCCGCCTCCAGCTGAATATTCGCCGTCGGGCGATCGCCATTGTTGAAAGCAAAAGTCCGATTTGAATCAACGGATTCATAGCCTGCCTGCGCGGTCAGGCTGACCGTCGTGCGGCCTGCAGCATGCGCTGCTTCGAGCCCTTCCTCGGCAAGGGCATTGTCAGCACGCCCCCGCTCCAGGGTCGGATTGTTCAGCTCGGCAAGGCGCAGTGCCTCTTCCAGCGTCTCGCCAACCGCCTGTGGCGCAAACAAGAGCACACCCGCGATACATATGAGCTTCGTCTTTCCCAACATGGCACCCTCCGGAACTGGCCGTTCTCCGGAGACTGCTAAATCAAGGCTGAGAAAAAGTGAACGCCGTTCACTCAATCCGCATCAGATGAGTTTCGGCACTCGCGCGATCAGAATTCGAAGGCTTTGGGCTTGTCGAAGACTTCGAAGCGTGGCGGACAGGCATCGAATGTCTCGCGATACGCGATCACATCGCCAGCACGTGTATAAAGGCGCCCGCGCCCAAGGGCGTCATCAACCGCCACGACGGCGGCCAGGCGCCCACCCTCTGCGAGCTGGTGCGTCAGCGTTTCAGGAACCTGTTGAACCATGCCGCAGATCAGGATGCAGTCGAACGGCCCGTCACCGGGAAGGCCCTCTGTCAGTTTGCCCTCGACGGCCACGGCGCGGTCGATCCCCTGTTCCGCCAGGCGCTTGGCGAGCCGATCGATGGTCTGCTTGTCGTCGTCAAGCGCGATAACCGTCTCTGACAATTGTGCCATAAGCGCTGCCTCATAGCCTGCCCCTGCGCCCACGACGAGGCTCGCATCTCTCGGTCCAGGCTCAAGGCTCTTGATCAGCTTGGCCGTATCGCGAGGTGTCCACAGGGCGCGCCCTTCCCCGGTCCGGATTTCGAACTCGGAATAGGCGATCGAGCGTTTGGCCGCCGGCACAAACGCTTCGCGCGGAACACGCATGAAGGCGCCCACGATTTCAGGCTCGGTGACATCGTTCGGACGGATCTGGGTATCGACCATTGTGCGGCGCGCAGCTTCAAAATCCATGGCCAGAACCTCTCAAGGCGTAGGAGACGTAAACGAAAGGCCTCTATCGCGCCCGCCGGCGCGCATCAAGCAGACTTGACCTGCGGCGCATCGCGCGATCAGTCGCGGGCCGGCCGTTCCAGAGACCGGGCCACGCCCTCGCGGCGCGGGTCCGCGCCCCCGTCAAGCCCATTGTCGCGCACGACAATCACATGCAAGCCCGAGTTCTCCCCGGCGCTCTCGCGCACATTATAGCCCGCCTGGCTGAGCATCTTCGCCCAGTCCTGCCCCATCGGCATATTCGTCTCCACCCGCACTGTCTCGCCCCGCGCCACAATATTCGGCAGAGCAACTGCGGCCTGTGCCGTCATGCCCCAGTCCAACACGGAAACAAGCGACTTGGACACATAAGCAACGATCGAGTTTCCTCCGGGCGAACCGGTCACCATCGCGAGAGAGCCATCAGCATTGAAGACAAGCGTCGGCGACATCGACGAGCGCGGTCGCTTGCCGGCAGCCGGTGCATTGGCCACCGGCAAGCCGTTAATGTTTGGCTGGCGGGCAAAATCGGTCAGCTCATTATTGAGCAGGAAGCCATCGACCATGCGCGAATTGCCAAAGGCAGATTCGACTGTCGCCGTCATCGACACGGCATTGCCGTCCTGATCTATGATCGAAATATGTGTCGTGCCGGGGGCATCCTCACTGGTGTCGCGCCCCCAAAGCCCGATCATCGGACCACGGCCCAGCACTTCGCCGGGATCGCCGGGAACCGGCTTCTGCCCTGGTTCAAAGACCTGCCCGGCGCGCGCATCCAGATAGGTCGGATGTATGAGATCGCCGGCCGGTACCGGTACGAAATCGCCGTCAGCCACATAATGGTCGCGATCAGCATAAGTCAGGCGCTGGGCATCAACCCATGCGCGCACCTGATCGGCCCTGCTTGTCGCGCCGGTCGCCTGCGTCAGGCGATCATAGATCCCAAGGATCATCGGTTGGACCACGCCGCCTGAACTCGGCGGCGGCGCCGAACAGATGCGCCAAGTGCGGAACTCTCCACACAGCGGCGCCCGCTCGATCACGGTATAAGCGGCGAGATCCTCGACCGTCATCTCCGAAGGCAGAGGCCCCTCGGCCAGCGCGGCCACGATCGCTTCGGCCCGCGCTCCCGCATAGAAAGCAGCCGGCCCGTTCGCGGCGATGTCGCGAAGGGTCTCGGCATAATCGCGATTGGTCCGCCTCGCCCCGGCCGCGAGCGGTTCGCCATCGGGATAGAAATACGCCGCCGCGACCGGATGCTCATCGAGCCGGGACGCCGTTCTCAGGCGCGGATTGGCGAGCAGGCCGGCCAGCCGCGGCGAGACTTCGAACCCCGCCTCGGCCAGATCGATGGCCGCATCGAACAGGCCCGACCACTCCACACGGCCATGGGCATCATAGGCTGTCTTGTAGAGGGCCACCTGCCCTGGGACGCCAGCTGAACGACCGGACTGCCAGGCCGGCACGAAATCCAGCACTTCGTCATCGACCACAAAGAGGCTTTCATCAGCCGCTGCCGGCGCGGTCTCGCGCCCGTCATAGACGCGGACATTCCCGCTCTCGCGCTCATAGACCAGCATGAAGGCGCCCCCGCCAATGCCGGAACTCTGCGGCTCGACCAGTCCCAGCACCGCATGCACGGCAATCGCGGCATCCACGGCATGGCCCCCGCGCGCCAGGACGTCGAGACCGGCCTGGACCGCCCGCGGATCGGCCGCCGCCACCATTGCGCCATGGCGCCACTCGCCGGTTTCCGCCGTCGGTTCGGACACGGCAACGTCAGGCGCCGGCGGTTGTGAGCGCGAACAGGAGGCCGACAAAAGGGCGACCATCAAGGCGAGACAGGAAAGACCTGAGCGAAACATGGGCAGCCCCCGATGACTGGCTTGGCACAATAATCAGGGGACACTAGGGAATAGAGGCGCAAAACGAAAGACGTTCAGGACATGGCCGCAACAGGACCGACAAATTCGCTCATGGATATTGACGGCCTTCGTGTCGGCGCGGCCGAGGATAGAGATGTCGTGACCGGAGTGAGTGTCATCCTTGCGGACACCCCGGTGACGGCGGCTGTCGCGGTGGCCGGCGGCGGTCCGGGCACGCGCGAGACGGACCTCTTGCGGGCCGGGATGCTGGTCCAGAAAGTCGATGCCATTGTCCTGTCCGGCGGCAGCGCCTACGGGCTTGCAGCCGCTGACGGTGTCGCCGCCGAGCTTGGCGCCGATGGCCGCGGCTTCGGGCTGGTGGACCGGCCGGGGGTGCCTCGTACGCCGATCGTGCCCGCCGCAATCCTCTATGACCTCGCCAATGGCGGCAACAAGGCCTGGGGGCGCCATCCTCCTTATGCAGAGCTCGGCCGCCAGGCCTATCGAACGGCCACCGGCCCGGTTGCCCTCGGGCGCTCGGGCGCAGGGTATGGCGCGCGCGCCGGCAGCCGGCCCGGCGGCCTCGGAACGGCGAGCATTGCCACGGATGACGGGCTCAGGGTCGGCGCGCTTGTAGCGGTCAACTGTTTCGGGTCGGTGACGCTTCCCGGTACGGAGTGTTTCTGGGCCTGGCCTCATGAGATCGCCAGCGAGTTCGGCGGCCAGCGCCCACCCGCCGATTATGTGACCGATGCCGATGCCTGGGGCGATGCCAAGGCCAATCCCGCGCCGGGCACCAACACGACGATTGCCTGTCTCGCAACCGATGCCGCGCTCAACGCCTCAGATTGCCAGCGCGTCGCAGACATGGCGCTGGCAGGCCTGGCGCGGTCGATACGGCCCGTATTTGCCCCGTTTGACGGCGATACGGTCTTCGTCCTGGCGACCGGCGCCGCACCCGGGCCTGTCGATCCGATGCGGCTCACCCGGTTGGGCGAACTGGCCGCCTCGACGCTGGCGCGCGCCGTGGCACGCGGGGTCTGGCACGCCGGACGGCCACAGAGCTGAGAAAAACCTGTCAGGGCCGAAGGCAGCGCTTGCATGCCAAAGGCGTGGGCGCTATGTGTCCGCGCTCACTGGTCAGGTCCGATAGCTCAGCTGGATAGAGCACTTGACTACGAATCAAGGGGTCGGGGGTTCGAATCCTCCTCGGACCGCCAGTGTTTTCATTGTCCGGACCGGAGACATGACTAACAGAACGTTCCGGAGAGATGGGTTACACATTTGCTCCGAACGGGTTGTCGATGGGCGAGCCGGCAGGGGCGGCGAGACAGGTCCGGCAGTCCCTCAATCCCCATCTCCTTGTCGCGGCTGAATATCCTGTCGCCAGTCTTCCGGGCGATCGCGAAAGCCCGGCGCGCCGCGAACTCCCATTTCGCTTCCGTGGACAAGTCACCGCCGGCCCAGTCGGCAAACGCCAGCGCATCCGCGTAGGACACGTGAATCACTGGGTGATCCATCCGAGTCTCGATCGAACTGCCGGGGCCTTCGGCATGTTTCCAGGTCGCGCCCTCCACGAACTGCCACCATTGGCGCGAACCCGACACCAGCGGGGAGATGAAGACGGCCGATCCCGGCCTGAGGTCCTCAGCGGCGATACCGGATGCATCACAGGGTCGGGTGCCCCTCGGCCTGTGTCACGTAGCCGGTCGCCTCGACGAATTCGGCAAAGCGGGCATTGCTCACTTCGGTTCGGTCGATGGCGAATGCCTCGACCCGCGCCTCGCGCACGGGGCGGTATTCGCGGTAGGCGTTGGCTTCTCCCATCTGGAAGACGCCTCCGGCCAGCGCTGCGGTGCCGGTATCAGGTGTGCAGGCAGCGCCCGGTGGGCCATGGGCAGCGCTGTCGCAGCCGACCAGACAGATTGCACCGCAAAGTGCACCAAGCGCCATGGCCGTCCTAGTCCAGGACACGGCGAACCTCAGGGCTTTCGGCGTAACCATAACGGACAGCTTTCGCGGTCAATTGCGTTCCGGCCGGCAGTTTCAGAGGGGCGCTGTAGAGCTGCCAGGCGCCGCCGTCCCCAAGCCGGTAGCCGATCGAGCCTCCGGGCGTTTCGGTTGTCAGGGTGATGCGATAGCCGGTGGCGTCCGGCTCAACATCAATGGTCGGCGCCGACGTAACCGGCTGCTCGCCGCCGGGCCACATGGCTGCAATCATCCTGGCTTCAGGCACGGCGCTCATATCACCATACGCCTGCAGCCAGGCGTCAAGCGCTGCGTCCATGCGCGCCAGAATCTCGTCGTAAGCGGGATCGTCGGCGAGATTGTTGATCTCATATGGGTCAGCTTGCGTGTCATAGAGCTGGTGTTCCGGCAGCGGCTCAAACAGGTTGCGCGCAGGCTTCGGCAAGGTGCCTGCCTCAAGGCCGGCCCAGAGCGCCTTCATGGCGGGCTGGGAATCACGAAATGGCAGGGGTTCGAAATACGGATCGCCCGGCATCAGGTTGCGGATATATTTGTAGCGGTCATCGCGCGCGGCGCGGCGCCAGCTCATCTCGCTGTCCATGCGATCCTGCGCCGCGAAGACATAGTCGCGCGGAGGATCCCGATCCTCGCCGGCAAAGTCGCGGCCATGCATCCAGTCGGGGGCGTCTATCCCGGCCCAGGACAGGATGGTCGGGCCAAGATCGACAAAGCTCACAAGATCATCATTTTCCGTTCCCGCGCGCCAGCCATCAGGATAGCGGATGACCAGCGGCACATGCAGGCCGCTATCATAAAGGGACCGCTTCATGCGCGGCAGGCCGTCGCCATGGTCGGTGGAGACGATCAGGATGGTGTTGTCCAGCATACCGTCCGCCTCCAGTCGGTCATACAGCGCGCCCAGCGCCGCATCCGTGAAGGCGATATTGTCATAATGAGTCGCGATATCGCGTCGGACCTCTGACGTATCGGGCAGATAAGGCGGCACGGTCACGTCGGCTGGATCGGTGCGCGCTTCACGATCGGCAAAGATGTCAGCGTTGCGCGCAATGATGAAGGCCTCAAGCGGATTGCCCGGCGTCATGTCGGCTGGCCAGATCGCGCTCTCATGGCTCGTGAGCAGCGTGTGCATGTGGAAGAATGGCTGACCGGGCGCGCGCCCGGCCCAGTCTGTGTCCGGTCCCGAAACATCCCAGATCGTGAAAGGCTCGCCGAACTGGTAGTCGGTCTTGTTGGCGTTCGAAGTGTAATAGCCTGCCGCGCGCAACAGCTCCGGGAAGGCCTTCACCGCCTCATCTGGCACGGCAAAATAGTTTTGCGGTCCGCCCGGAGGCAAGCCGGCAGCGCTGGTCGTGCGCATATGCTGGGCCCCGATGGTCTGCTGATAGCGGCTGGTGATCAGCGCAGCCCGGCTCGGTGCGCAGACCCCGGAGCTCGTGAAGACACGGGTATAGCGCACACCCTCTGCGGCGATCCGGTCAAAGTTCGGCGTATGGGCGAGGGTATCGCCGAAGGCGCCAACGCGCGGGCTCATATCTTCGAACAGGACGAGCACGATGTTCGGCTGTGCAGGCAGATCCGGCGCGTCAGGCGACGCGGCGACCGGGCCCGTTTCTGGTGTTGTGCAGCCAGCCACGAGAACGGCAAAAATCCCGGCGAGTAAGGCGAGACCATGGTGCGCCATCAGATCAGTCCTCCTGATTCTGGGGCACTGTCAGCGTATTGCGCTGCTCAACCCCCAGCGCCTCATATTCTGCATCTACAATCGAGAGCAGGCGCTCAACCAATTCGGGTTCGCGCTCCGTCAGGCTGTAGGATTCACCCGGATCGCTCTTGAGGTTGAACAGCAGCGGATAGTCGAACAGCTTGTGTGGAATATCGTAGGTTCTGTAATAGCTGCGCAGGACGAGGCGGTGGTCGCCGGCCCGGACCGCAGCGATCTGGTCCTGATCGAAAAAGAGAAGCGTTTCGTGCGGCGAAGCGGCCGCGGTTTCAAGAACCGGCCAGATATCGCGCCCGTCCAGCGCGCTGTCGCCATGGCTCTCGGCGTCCGTGAGGCCGATCAGGGTCGGAAGGATATCCAGGCCAGAGACGGGGGCGTCACTCACCTCGCCGGCAGGTAGCACGCCCGGCCAGCGGGCAATGAAGGGTACGCGGTAGGCGCCTTCCCAGGTGCTGCCCTTGCGGTTGCGGCTGTCGCCCGCCGAGCCTTCGAACCAGGGACCATTATCAGAGGTAAAAATGACCAGCGTGTCGCGGTCTTTCCCCGCCGCCTCCAGGGCCTGGAAAATCTGTCCCATGCTCCAGTCGATCGTCTCGACCGTGTCGCCGTATAGCCCGGCCTGCGATGCGCCCAGAAACCGGTCTTCGGCAAAGAGCGGGATGTGAGGGAAGGTGTGGGCCAGGTAGAGGAAAAAGGGCTGGTCGTCGCTTTTCTCGATAATGTCTACCGCGCGCTCGGTATAGCGCCGTGTCAGCGTGGCCTGGTCGACGGGTTCCTCGATCAGCTCGGACTGGTCATACAGACCGAAGGGCTGCATGTCGTTGGAATAGCGCACGCCGTAAAACGTCTCGAAGCCATGCTGGGTCGGCCAGAATTCGGGAAGGTGGCCAAGATGCCATTTTCCGATCATGGCGGTCTGGTAGCCTTCAGCCTGCAACAGCTCTGCGATGGTGGTCTCAGACTGCGGCAGGCCATGTGTACTGTGTGGGCGGACAACATCGTTGGCCAAACCCATCCGCACCGGATAGCGTCCTGTCAGCAGCCCCGCTCGCGATGGCGTGCAGACATTGGCTGCGGCGTAGAAACTGGTCAGGAGAACGCCCTCCTCGGCCATCTGGTCGATATACGGGGTCGCGATCGCATCCGAGCCTGTGACGCCGAGATCGCCATAGCCGAGATCATCGGTCAGTACGAGGATGATATTGGGCTGGCTTTTCTGAGCTTGAGCTGTAGGCGCGGTTTGCGTCACTTCGGGATTTGCGCAAGCTGCCAGGGCCATTGCGGCGATGAACACGAATGCGTGGCGCAGGTTCTGTTTCATTCATTATCTCCACCGGTTTCACCATCAATGACCCGACGAATTGCCGGGGTGATGGCCTGCAATTGCTGAGACTTGCCCGGCCCGTCGGCAGGATGTGCTGATACTTGTCGGGCGCCCCGGCGCCGCGCTCCCAATGCGGCGGAGATGAGACCGAGGACGAGACAGAGTCCGACCAGAAAATGGCGCCCTGGTTGAATTGCTCTGTAAACGGAATCTCGGGCCGTCAGAATGACGATAATGTTGGGGCGCGTATCGGTGATGACCGATTGCTTATCTGAAGCTACGGATTGGGTGGGGACAAGAGTCTGGCAGCCCTGAAGAATCATGAGGGCCAGGCAGCACGCCCCCTCAGCAATCCTGTTCGCAAGCCGATGCATCACTATCCTGCCCTTAGTATTTTTTATTATACACTTGTGCTATCAAATGGGCGTGAATAGTCAACGTCTCATCGCGCATGCCAACAGATTGACGAAACCCGATAGTGCGTTATTCGTTGTCCAAAACGGATAATGAGGTAGTGGAAACATGGCGCAGATTGAAGCGGATGATGCAGATGATATTGGCGTACGGGAACGCCAGAAGCGGGAGACCCGCCAGAAAATCCTGCAGGCGGCGCTGGAGCTATTCGCTGAAAAGGGCTTCGAGGGCGCGAGCGTGCGGGATATTGCAAGCCGGGCAGGCGTGATCCATGGGCTCATCAAGTACCATTTCGACGGCAAGGACAAGCTCTGGAAAGCCGCCGTCGATTTCCTGTTTGCGCGGCAGGAAGAGGAACTGAAAGCCCCGCCCGGCTATGACGACCTCAGTCCTGACGCCCAGGCGCGCAACTGGATCCGGCGCTATGTTCATTATTGCGCACGCCATCCCGAACATGCGCGGATCATGGTGCAGGAATCAATTCGGGATTCCGAGCGCCTGCGCTGGGCCGTCGAGCGCCATATCAGCCCGCTGCACGACATGGCACGGCGCGTCGGCGCGACACGTGTGCGCAACGGGGTCTATCCCGATATTCCACCCCACGCGATCATCTACATTATAAACGCTGCGGCGCAGTCGCCCTTCATGCTGTCGGCAGAAGTTGCCCGTGCCGAGGGCAAGGACGTGACGGATCCGGCGGAAATCGATGCTTATGCCGACGCACTGATCACTTTCCTGTTCGATCACAAGTCGGCACCGCCGGAATAAGTCCGCAGGCAACAGGCGCGAACACTCTCCCTATACGGCCGGATAATGGGATTGACATTTCCTGCAGCTCATCCAGTATCCGATCGTATAACAGAGAGGGCGGCAGCAGGCTGTCCTCCAGGGGAGAAGATTAATGACCACTCAACATCTCATGCGAGGTGCGGCGCTTTCCGCGTTTGTGCTGACCGGCAGCATCAGCCTGGCCACGGCGCAGGATGCAGGCTCTGGCGAGTCCGCCGAAACTGATCGCCGCCTCGACACAATCACCGTGACGGCCACGAAACGCGAAGAGAGCCTTCAGGATGTTCCCGTTGCCGTGACGGCGCTGTCGGGCGAATTGCTCGAAAATACCGGCGTTGGCGCGGTTGAGGGGCTCTCTGCGATGGCACCGAGCGTGACGTTCACCCAGTCGTCCAATGATCAGAACAATTCGGTGAACATTCGCGGCATCGGAACGTCGGTTTTCTCCCAGGGCGTAGAGCCCAGCGTTTCGATCGTCATTGATGATGTTGTGATGGCGCGCCAGGCGATCGGCTTCCAGGACCTTGTGGACGTCGAACGGGTCGAAGTCCTGCGCGGTCCGCAATCTACGCTGTTCGGCAAGAACGCCTCTGCCGGCGTGATCTCAGTCACCACGGCCGCCCCCTCTGATACGTTCGAGGGCAAGATCGACCTCTCTGCGACCGACGATGATGAATACGGTCTCGGCGCGAGCGTGTCCGGCCCCTTCAGTGATACGGTCAGCGGCCGCCTGACGGGCTTCTACAAGGAATATGACGGCTATATCGACAATTTTGATGGCCGCACGCTGAACGGGTACGAGAATTGGGGCCTGCGCGGCAAGCTGCTCATAGAGCCCAATGACGCGTTCAATCTGACCCTGGTCGCCGATTATCGCGAGAGCGAGCAGGATTGCTGCATCTACGCGGTGCGCGACACTTCCGGCGCGGTGGGCGCGGCGGCGGGGCTCGATGCCAGGCTCGATCCGGTCGCGGCGAGCAAGGAGAATGCCAGCACGCGTGTCAACGCGCCGGTCTTCAACAATTCCCAGCAAGGCGGCCTGTCGGCCGACGCGGAATACGAATTTGCCAACGGGTTCACCTTCACCTCGATCACCGCCTATCGCGACTATGACTTCGACAACAACCTGGATGTCGACAATCTCGACATGGAAGATCCCGAACTCGGCTTCATCACCTTTGACCTGAACAGCGGAACGACCGGTATCCAGCAGGTCAGCCAGGAATTCCGCCTTACATCGCCGCAGGGCGAACGGTTCGATTATGTGCTTGGCGCGTATGGCTTCCTCCTGGACATTGAACGCACCTTCAAGCGCCGCTTCGAAATCCTGATACCGGTTGCGGGTGGGCTCCAGATCAACCAGTCAGGACGTTTCGATGGCACGGTCGACACCACCAACCTGGCCTTGTTCGGCAGTGGCAATGTCTATCTGACAGACCAGGTCACGCTGTTTGGCGGCCTGCGCTTCATTGACGAAGAGCTGGACTACACGATCAACCGCGACCCGGCCAATGTGCTTGTCGAAGGCGATGGTCCCTTTGGCGGCGGGCCGGGCACCTTCGCTGATGTCGATGACAGCACCAGCGACACCGCGCTGACCGGCGAGTTCGGCCTGCGCTATGACTTCACTGACAATGTCCAAGCCTATGGACGTTATGCGCGCGGCTACAAGGGCCGGGCCATTGATGTCGGCTTTGGCGCGCCTGACAATGTCGAGCCCATCGAAGCAGAGACATCCGACGCGTTCGAACTGGGTCTGAAATCGGTTCTCGCGGACGGCAATCTCGTGCTCAATATCGCCGCATTCCACACCGAGTATCAGGACTTCCAGGAACAGGCCACAGTGCTGTTGTCTGGCACTGACGATGTTCTTAGCGCCGAGACCCGCCTGACCAATGTCGGATCGGTCACCACAACGGGCATCGAGATCGAGGCGATCGCAACGCCAACCGACACGCTCACGATCCAGAGCGGAATTTCCTACACCGACGCAGCGATTGACGAATTCAGCAATGCCGGCTGCTTTTTCGGCCAGACCGAAGCGCAGGGTTGTGTCCCCGTGACACTGAGTGATGGCGGCACGCCGGGCGACCCGGCCGATGATATCGTCCAGAACCTGCAGGATTTGTCTGGCGGGGAACTGCCCAATGCGCCGGATTGGCGCCTGACCGGCTCGGTGCGCCAGGAAATCCCGCTCGCCGCCTCCTTCGACGGGTTCATACAGGCTTCCGGGCGCTGGCAGAGCTCGGTGAATTACAGCCTGAACGGCGACCCGCGCGCTGAGCAGGACGGTTTTGCCATCCTCAACCTCGCTGTCGGGATCACCGATGATGAGGGGCGCTATACCGCATCGCTCTTCGTCAACAACGTCTTTGACGAGTTCTATGCGACCAACATCTTTGGCGATCCGCTCTATGGCGGCGTGGTCAGTCACTATGTTGCGCGCGACTTCCAGCGCTATGCGGGCGTTAGGCTATCAGCGAATTTCTGATCGGGCGGTGGTCGCGCGGGTTCTGCACCTGCAAGCCATAAACGGATGGCGGTGCGTCTGATCTGGCGCGCCGTCCGGCGGCAAATCGAAGGATAAGAGCCTATGGAAGACGGGTCTGGAGCAGTCGACACGAGCGACCAGCGGGTCGGCGAACTCCTTGGGGCGATGACTCTCGAAGAGAAGGTCTTGCTGCTGGCCGGACAGGATTTCTGGTCACTGCCGGCCATTCCGCGCCTTGGGATTCGGAGCGTGAGACTGTCAGACGGGCCAACGGGCCTGCGCTCGTCGAATTCCGATCCGGCAACCGTCTTTCCCGTTGGCGTGGCGCTGGCCTCAACCTGGAACGCGGGACTTGTCGGCGAGGTTGCTGCGGCAATCGGGCGAGAGGCCGTCGCGCACGGCGTTGATGTGCTGCTGGCACCGAGCGTGAATATACAACGCACACCGCTGGGCGGGCGCAACTTCGAGTATTATTCAGAAGATCCCTTCCTGACATCGCAGCTGGGCATTGCCTATGTTGACGGCGTCCAGTCGGAGGGGGTCGGCACCTCGGTCAAACACTATGTGGCCAACAATCAGGAACATATGCGCATGTCGGGTTCGTCAAACCTGAATGCGCGGGTTCTCCGAGAGATTTATCTTGCGGCCTTCGAGCCGGTCATCAAGCGCGCCGGACCCTGGACGGTCATGTCAGCCTATAATCGCATCAATGGCGTATTCGCCTCTGAACATGGCGAATTGCTCAACCGTGTCCTGAAAGACGAATGGGGCTATGATGGCGTTGTCGTGTCCGACTGGGGCGCTGCGAAATCCACCACAGGCTCGGCCAATGGTGGACTGGACCTTGAAATGCCGGGCCCACCCCGGTTCTACGGGAAGGCCCTCATCGCCGCTGTCGACGCAGGCGAGGTCTCACAGGCCGTCATCGACGATCATACCCGCCGCGTCCTTCGCCTCATCCTCAGATGTGGTGCGATTGATGACAAGAGCGATCCGACTCCCGGCTGGTCACCCTGCGATTCGCATCGTGAGATTGCGCGCAAGGCAGCGGCCGAAAGCCTGGTCTTGCTGAAGAATGAAGGTGGGCTATTGCCGCTGAGGGATGCTAAATCCATCGCGGTCATAGGTGCGCTGGCTGACTATCCCGCGATCCAGGGCGGTGGCAGCAGCCAGGTCTCGCCAGATCGTATCGTCACCCCGCTGGAAGGACTTCAAGCGGCGCTGGGCGCCAGCGCGGACATTCATTTCGAGCGCGGTGTCGACCCCGAATCACGCCCGCCCGTGCTGGACGGACGCCTGCTCTCTCCTGGCAAGGGCGCCAACACGCAAGGGCTGATGGCGACCTATTTCAACGGGGCCGGTTTCAAAGGCGAACAGGTGCTGGAAACGGTCGACTGGCGCTTTTCCAAACTTGGCTTCGGTGCGGCGGCACAGTCCGATGACGACCTCTCATTCAGCGCCGAATGGACCGGCGTGTTCACACCGCGCCATAGCGGGCAGCATGACTGGCTGGTGACCCATTCCAATCCCGATGTCGAGCTGTATATCGGCGAGGAAGAACTTGTCGGCCCGAACACATCGCGCGAGACCGAACTGCTCTTCATGATCCTGCCGCTAAACCGACGCTGTGCCAGCATCACGCTGGAAGCGGGCAAATCCTATCCGATCCGCATTCGCTACTCGCAGCCTGCTGAAAACGCCATTCGCGCCTTCAACATCTTCAATATCTTCCTGCGTGAACCGGCTCCTGACAAGGCTGCCGCCGTTGCCCGTGCCAGGACAAGCGATACGGCAATCCTCTTCGTCGGCTCCGGCACCACATCGGAGACCGAGGGGGTGGACCGTGCCTCCATGTCGCTCAGCGATGCGCAGAACCAGCTGGTCGAAGACGTGCTCGACGTGAATCCGAACACGATTATTGTCGTCAACACGGGCGGTCCGGTGGAAATGCCCTGGGCGGAGCGGGCACCTGCCATAGTCCAGCTGTTCCTGCCAGGCCAGGAAGGCGGCCATGGCCTTGCCGACATACTCACGGGCAAGACCAGTCCGAGCGGCAAACTGCCCGTCAGCTTCCCGCGCCGCTACCGCGACAACTCCACATATCTGAACTTCCCCGGTGGCAGGGATGTCGACTATGGCGAAGGGCTTTTCGTCGGCTATCGCTACTATGACGCAGCCGGTATCGACCCGCTTTTCCCGTTCGGCCACGGCCTGTCCTACACACAATTCGACTATGGCGCGCTGTCAGGCCCCGACATGGCGAAGATCGGCGAAACCATTACGGTCTTGCTGGACATCACCAATATCGGACCTGTTGCCGGCGCTGAAACCGTCCAGATCTATGTCGAGGATCTCGCCACGCAGGAAACAAAGGCGGTGCGCCAGCTTCGCGCTTTCGACAAGACCGAACTGGCGCCGGGCGAAACGAAAACCTTGTCATTCAAGCTACCGCAGCGCGCCTTTGCGTGGTGGGATCGCTCCCTTTCAGACTGGCAGGTCACGCCCGGTCGCTATCGTATTCACGCGGGCTCATCCTCCCGCGACTTGCGCCAGTCGCTCGACCTGGACCTGAGTGAATGAGCGCGCAGTTTCCCCCCGCGCCATTACAGGCAGGGGTGCCTCCTTCCTCCCGGGTGCCCCTGTCTGTTCGCATCGGGTTTGGCGTGGGCGATTTCGGTTTCCTGCTCGTCTGGCAGGGCACGTCGCTGTTCCTGATGTATTTCTACACCGACGTCCTTGGCATTGCACCGACCATCGCTGGCGCGATCTATCTTGCCGCCATGGTCTGGGATGCCGCGACTGATCCGGTCATTGCAGCATTTGCGGACAGGACGCAGACCCGGCTGGGCAAATACCGGCCGTGGCTGCTGGTCGGAGCTGCGCCTTTTGCAGTGGCCTATCCGCTTGCCTTCTCTGCGCCGCCCGAGGCGTGGCCGATTGGCCTCATCGCCTGGGCACTGGTCACACACCTGCTACTGCGCACGGCCTATACGGTGGTTTCCATGCCATTCAACTCGCTGCAGGCCAGGCTGACCAGCGACGCGCAGGAACGCTCGGTCCTTGCCGGCTTTCGCATGGTGGGCGCGGCCAGCGGCGGCCTCGCGGTCGTGTTTGTCACGCCCGTTCTCGTGGCGGCTTACGGAGAAACGCGCGAGGCTGAAGCCTATTTCATAGCGGCGTGCCTCACAGGTGCAGTGGCTTTCCTTGCAATCCTCTATTGCTTTTTCACCATGCGCGAGCCCGATAGCGGCAAGGCTGAAAGCGCGCCGCCATTCTGGGACGACCTGAAATCCATCGGCCCCATGTTCCTGGGCAACCCCCCATTTATCCGTGTCTTCGCGATCATCGTGATCGCTTCCATCTGCCTGGGCATGTTCGGAAAGAACATGCTCTACCATTTCAAATACGACCTGATGCGGCCTGAACTGACCGTTTTCGGTCTGGTGCTGCCAGCCATCCTGCTGATCCTGGCCGTACCGGGCTGGGTCTGGCTTGCAGGGCGCACCTCGAAACGCAACAGCTTGACCTGGGGCGTCTGCATCGCGCTGGTGGGATATCTGTTGTTCTTCCTGAACCCGACCGACAGCCTATACGTCAGCATTTTCGCAATCGTGCTGACCGGTATCGGCGGAGCCGCCCTCGCCGTCATGTTCTGGGCCATGCTGCCAGATACGGTCGAGTACGGTGAGGCCAAAACAGGCATACGGGCAGAAGCCAAGACGTTCGGTTTCGCGACCTTCGCCCAGAAGTCGGCGGTCGGCATCAATGCCGTGGTTCTTGGCGCCCTGCTCTCATTGGCAGGCTTCGAACCGAATGCCGAGCAGAGCGAGGCGACGCTTATCGGGATGAAGGCCATCATGGCGCTTGTCCCCGCGCTTGGCGCCGTCGCCATCCTCTTGATACTGCGCGGCTACACGCTGGACCGCGAACACCATGCAGCGCTTGTCGCCGAGATCGCGGCCTCGAAGTGAATCGCAAGTACACACAGGCAGGGGCTTCGAAGTTTGCGGTGGGTGAGGCTTCTCCAGAGTGCGGGGATAATTGCTATCTTCCGCACTTTGGCGTGATTCAAGTCACGCGCATAGACGGACATGTTTCCTAGCTTGTCGCTGGAATTCTGCCCTGCATCAGAGGGTGGCGTTCACGGAGGCGGCAGAGATGAAAACGCGCGTAGCGGTCTTTGGGGGCGGGGTGGCCGGACTTGCTACAGCTTTCCAGCTCACTGAGCAGATGGGAGCCGACGCGCTTGATATTCATGTCTACCAGATGGGCTGGCGACTGGGCGGAAAATGCGCCAGCAGCCGCAATACCGATCCGGGCATGGGTTTTCGCAATGAGGAACACGGCCTGCATGTGCTTGGCGGGTTTTACCACAACACGTTCAACATGCTGCGCAAGGTCTATGGCGCATGGGAGGGGCTCGGCCATGACGATGCCCACAGCCTGGACAAGGCCTTCCTGCCGCTGAACGGCGCGACCTTGTTCGACCGCTCGCCGCGCCTGTTTGGCGGGCTTGGGCCATGGCGAAAGATCGCCGTGGATTTCCCACCGCCGAACGATGAGCTGCCCGGTCTCGACCCGCCAGAGGTCACGCCGACAAGGATGATCTCGGAATTTATCCGCTGGGGACAATCTTATGTGCCGGGACTGCCGGGCAGGCTGTTGGAGGTGGGCCGGCGCAGCCTCGGATATGAGGGCCTGCGCGCGCGCGCTGCAGGCGGCGATCCCCACCTGGAATATTCAGCCCGGTTCGACGAGCTCATCAATGCCTATGAAGCCTCACCGCAAGCTGGTTCAGACGCGGCGGACGGCTATGAATCCATAATCCGTTCAGAGGCCGGCACGGTCAATTTCTACGCCCTCATCGAAGACCTGATCGAGGACACGCGCGCGATCCGCGACGAGGCCGACCGCCAGTTCGAGACAGCCGCGTCGAAGCGGGACGGCGACCCGAACCCTGAAGGCTATGAGAGCCTTTCGGGACACCGCCCCGGCGGCGGGCTGGTCAGCCCGGAAGGCGGGATCACCGGGGAAATGATCGATCACCTGATCATGATCGAGGAAGCCCTCGTCATCGCCAAGGGCCTGGCTTGGGACCGCGTACCCTTGCGTGGTTTCGATTCAATCAATGATGAGGAGACCAAGGACTGGCTGAAACGCCATGGTGCCTCTGACCGAGTCCTCAATTCGATCTTTATCGAATTCGGGTATCATTACGCCTTCAGCTATGTCGAGGGTGACCCGAACCGGGCCGATATCGCCGCCGGGGCCACGATGCGGACATTCGCGCGGATGCTGCTGACCTACCAAGGGGCCTTTTTCCGGCACTTCAATGGCGGGATTGGTGAGGTCCTGATCAAGCCTTTCTATGACGTGCTGAAGGCGCGCGGGGTGAAGTTCCATTTCTTCCACCAGCTCATGGAGTTGGAACCCGATCCGGGCGGCACCCGGATAGAACGCGCCCGCATCCGCCGGCAGGCCGTCACCCAAAATGGCGCCGCCTATGAGCCACTGATCGACGGGCCGGGCTATCGCGCCTGGCCGCACAAGCCTCTGCTAGACCAGCTGGACACCGCCCCCGGCCAGACGGCCTTCCCGGATGATTTCGAGGATCCGGGCGATGTTACGCCGGGCGAGCAGTTCATGGAGCTGAAGGCGGGCGATGATTTCGACCTCGCCGTGCTGGCCATTCCCGGATCGGCACTCAAGGAGATCTGCGCACCCCTGGCCGCCTGTGACACGGCCTGGAAGAACATGCTCGATTTCAATGCCGCCTGCCCGACGCTTTCGGCGCAGGTCTGGACCATGAAGACCCCTGAGGAGATGGGCTGGGAGCGGGGATACCCGATCACCACAGGTCATATCCTGCCGCTCAGTACCTGGTGTGACATGTCCTTTCACCTGCCGATGGAGGAACGTGACACGCCCTATAAGAGCGTTGCGCTCCTGTGCGGCCCCTCCCTGACCATGCAGGATGACGAGGCCGAAGCAGCAGTCCAGCGCTGGATCAACTCGAACATACGCGACGTCCTTCCGAACTGGGACGCGGCGAGGGCTGGCGGTGCGCCGGTCGAGATTTATGCCCGGATCAATCGCAGACCTTCGGAACTTTACAACTTCTCGCCCGCCGGCAGCGTCAAATACCGATTGAGGAGCGATGAAACAGGCCTTTATAACCTCTTCCTGACCGGAGACTGGATCAAGAACAATTCCGATCTCGGCTGGGTGGAGGGTGCGGTGATCTCGGCTATGCAATGCTCGCGCGCGATCAGCGGCATTCAGGCGCGAATTTATGGGGAATCCGATTTCGGATGAGCCGGAGCGAGACAGATCATGCCCGCGCGAACGGTTCGGTGACGGGGTTTTCGGCAGTCAGGCAGGACGCAGCAGTCTATGTCGTCGATCTGGCCGGTTTCACGAAACTCACCGAAAGCTGGGTCGAACAGCATGAGCGGCTCGGCGCAGAGCGGGCCAGCGATCTCGTCACCTCGGCCTTCCAGCGCCTGTCGCAGCGGGCCGAAGAGCTCCACCTCGATATTGGGGGCTTTGGCGGCGACTCGCTTTCCCTCTGGACGCCGCTGACGCGAGACGCACCACCGCTCGCGCATTTCGACGCAGCGATCAACTCGGCCATTTCAGTAGTCCCGAACGCCCCTTCATTCCGATCGATCAGATGCGATGGCGAGGTCTGGGCAGGCGAGGCGTTCAATGGCCGCGAGCGCGTGCCCGTGATCTGGGGCGAGGCGCTTGCAACTTGTTTTCGCGACATGAAAAAGCGCCAGATCCAGGCCGCCGACCGGCCGGTTTCGTCTGCGCCGACGCCGGTGAGAGGTCTGAGGAAGATCGAGAGCGCGCGCATTGTAGACCGCTGGTCGATGGTGGTGATGCTGATGAATGATGCCGAGGCGATGCGCGCGACACAGGACCAGCTGGGCGCGATCTGGGCGGTTTGCGGGGAGATCACGGCATCGCATCGCAGCCTGTGCGAAAACCTTTCGCAGGACGAAAAGGGCCTTTTCGTGACGATCGGCCTTGATGAAACCACCTCGCGCACGGACCTGAAATCCGACCTTGCAGGCGCCCTGACGACGCTCGGCCTGAAGCCAAGAATCCGAGAGGCCCGCGGCGCCGTCTTTTCGGAGCCCTTGGAATTCGGCCGGAAAAGATTCCGGGTGTATCTCGGCGCGCCTCTGAACCGGGCGGCAAAGGCGCTGGCGGACCCGATGCCGGTTCATGAGCCGCAGGAGCCCAGCGAAATCCTGCCTCCTACCCGCCAGGAGGTGTTCGGTCGCGACCGCGAGATCGGCCACCTTTCGACAGCACTCAATGGCCCCCTTCCCCGGGGCGCCCAGCTGATCGAGATCGCCGCGCCTGCGGGTATGGGCAAATCCACCCTGCTTGATACCGCCATTGAGGCAAGCGAGCTTGCGCGCGGCCGGGCGCTTCGTCTCAACCTGCGTGCGCGCCACGCCTTTGCGCCCTACGCGACCCTGATCGCACTTGGTAGCGCGGCCGGCGCCTCCGGGGTTGAAGGCAAAGACTGGGCGCAATTTGCGCAAGACCTGGCAGCGCACCTGCCAGAATTCGTCATTATCGACGACTGGCACTGGTGTGATCCGGCCAGCGCGAAACTGTTTCCGGCCTTATTCGAGGCGGCTCATGGGGTGCGATTTGTCCTGCTCTACCGAAAGGAGGACAATCCGCCGGACACAGGCGTTACAGCGCACCTTTCACTGCCCCTGGAGGGACTTGAAGAAACTGCGACCCAACAGATCCTGACGGCCCGGATCGGGCGGACGCCCAGCCATGAGGAAGTCGAAACCGTCATGCGGCTTTGTCAGGGCAACCCGTTCTGGATCCGTGAGGTCGCCGGCGAAATCGGCGCCTCGCAAACGCGCCAGCTCAGCGCCGAACTCAGCCGACGGACAAGTCTTGACGGCCTCCTGCACCACCGCGCTGAGCAACTCAGCCGCGCAGCGCATGCGCTTTGGCGCGTCCTTGCCAGCTGGCAGGCACCGATCGAACCCGCTCTGGCCCAGTCGCTGCTGTCGGTCTTTGCCGTCGCCATTGACGAGGATCATTATCGTGAACTGGCCGATCTCGGTTGGGGAAGGTTTGTCGACACAAACCGCCGTTTCGCCCTGACCCACCAGATCCTTGCCGAAGCAGGCCGGAGCGCCATTCCGGCGACGGTCGAACAACCCCTCAATCAGCATATCGCGCGGGCATTGACCCAGCAACGCGCTGACAAGGCCCGGATCGCGCAGCATTGGGATCTTGCCGGCCAGCCCGGGCGCGCGGCTGTCGCTTTCAGGCATGCCGGGGAAAGTGCGGTGGCGCTGGGCGCGCATTCGCTCGGTCTCGCGCTGCTTGACCGATCCGAACGGATCGTTCCCGATGCAATCGAAAACGACCGGGTCGGATGCAAACGCCGGCGCCGGCGCCGGCTGGCGCATCGCGCCTCGGCCCATTGGGGCAATGGCGAGGTGCGAAAATCCCTGCGGGCGCTGGCCGAACTTGACCGGATCAAACCAGTTCACAAGACCGTACCGTCGCAAAAAGCGCAATTGTCGGCCCAGCGCGCCGAATTTGTCAGAACGGAAGCGGCGCATTTTGCCGGGCGGATGTTCGAAGTCATGAAAGGTGTCAGGCGCGGCGGAGCCTATCGCGGCGACCCGGCCGCCAGCATGGAGGCGCGCGCACGCCGCAGCGGCATGCTGCTGATGATGATGAGCTATGTGCGGATACCGGTCGGACGAAACATGTCAGCCCTGACGGCCAGGGTGCAGGATTGCGGAGACACGCGCGCGGAAACGCTATTGCGCGTTTATCACGGGATCATCCAGCTGCGCCGCTGTAGCTGGACATCGTCCGAACGATCGATCGAACTGGCCTACAATGCCGCCGGGAAGACACATGACCCCCTGCTTCACGGAGTTGTCATTGCGCTGGACGCCTCACTCCATCTTTTGCGCGGCGACGGCCCGCGATGCATCGAAGCCTATCGCCGGCTGGGCAGGCTTGCCGAACAGCAGCCCAACCGGATGTACAAGTCCTGGTCGGAATATGGCCAGGCACAAGGCCACCTGATCGCGGGCGAACCGGACATCGCCCTGCAACTGGCGCGACAGGCGCGCACCACACGCCGTGGCGTCGGCGACCATCTTTCGGCCTGCATCATTGAAGGCGTTCTGGGACGGGCGGCCGGCGATCTTGGAGATTACGACAGGGCCGTCTGGCATGCCCGGCGCGCCCTGCGCTGGGGACAAAAACTGCCGCCATCCAACTTCACCTCGCTGGAGGGTATCGCCGCGCCGGCTCAACTGGCCGCGCGAGCTGCAATCGCGCAAGGCCAGAACTCAGACGAACTCAGGGAACTCCAGCATAAAGGGCGCAGGATGCTGCGAACCTACGCCGCGATTTTCCCCTTTGCCCAGCCAAGGCTTGACTATGTCGATGGACTGATTGCTGAGGCGCGCGGCGATACGGCCAGCGCCTGCCGGCGTTTCGGGCGCGCCGTCGCCAGCGCTGAAAGCGTCGAAATGGCTCATGAGGCGCAGCTGGCCAGATCAGCTCTTTGCCGCATCGGAGACACAGGACGATGACAACACCAGGCAAACTCATCGCGCCTTTCAGCATCGCCTCGATCCGTCCGCCCTATGTTTCACGCAATGCCCTCCTGCAGGCCGGATGGATCGAGGCACGGCGCGGCGCGCTGCAGGCCCTTCTCGACCAGAGCGTCAATCGTATCGCGCAGGACCGGTTCCGCTTCATCTCGCCTCTGTCGAACCTGCTCTATACCGGGGTCTACATTCCTGAAATCTGGTCCGAGCATCCGCTCGACAAGAAATATGGCTCGATCGAACAGGCCGACATTTCCTTATGGATCCTGACATTTGGCGGGCGGATCGGCGAGGAGCTGTCCTGGCAGTTGCGATGGATGCCGACTTTCATGTTTGTCGATGATATCGGCGCCGTGATCGGGGGACGCGAACGGCTTGGATATCCCAAGGTTCATGCCGGGCTGACGCGGTCGAGCAATGAGGAGGCCGATCCGGGCCTGGTGGTCGAAGCGCGTGCCATGCGCGGTTTCAGCCCTGGCCACAGACTGGAAGACCAGCGGATTTTCGAGATTTCTTCGCCCGACGCGCCGCCTGAGCCGCTTGACTGGAATGCCGCAGAACCCCGCTGGCGACAGGGCGGGCTGGCAGAGGGCTCCGGCGTCCCGGCACCCCTGCTGTCCCGGCTTCGGCTGCCGCAGGTGTCTTTTCGAGCCCTTCTGATGCGCCAGCTGGCCGATGGCACCCATCCCGACAGGGCGCTTTATAGCGGGCTCGAGGAAGCCGATATGGTCTCGACACGGAT
The DNA here is from genome assembly GCA_964415675.1 of uncultured Hyphomonadaceae bacterium. GTDB lineage: Bacteria > Pseudomonadota > Alphaproteobacteria > Caulobacterales > Hyphomonadaceae > UBA5336. The sequence continues at coordinate 19,773 of CAYQBG010000015.1, read as the reverse complement.
TCTCAGGGGCGGTTGGATTGGTGATGTCCCCATGCGTTTCGACGAACCGGCCACCCATCGCATCGCCGAGATGCACGGCGTCGCGCCGGAGACCGAACTCAGGAACACGATCTGGCTCGTCCAGGATTTCGTTACTCAGACCGCCCGGACAATCGTATGAGAGCGGGCTGGACAAACAGCTTTATGGAGCGGGTGAAGGGAATCGAACCCTCGTCTTAAGCTTGGGAAGCTTCTGCTCTACCATTGAGCTACACCCGCATCATCTTCCATTCTCGCGCAATGATGCAAAGCGGCAAGTGTTTTCTTGCCCTTTGCCGGTCCCTATTCGATGATCTCGAAACCTTCGGGGATCTCGGGAATGGCCGATGCGGTGGCAACCGGCGCTTCGAGCAATTCACCCGGCGCCTCCTCGCGCCGTTCATAGGCTTCGACCAGCGAAAGATATGGCGGGACATGTACCCAGCCATGTTCTGCGGTGTTCTGGATGATCTCAAAATGCAGATGGAATGTGGTCGGCGTTCCGCCAAAATCCTTCGACACATAGCCCATGACGTCGCCGGCCTGGACGCTGTCGCCCTCGGCCACCTGCAAGGCGTCCATATTCAAGTGCATATACCGATAAATCCGCCCCTCGGCCCGCAGCTTCACGGTATATGTAGCGATGTCATAGATAACGCCATCTTCTGCGGCGACCACTTCGTGGAGCATGCGGTCGTCTTCGGGCGTACCGCGCAGCATCTGACATTCCTGCGGTGTGCCGACGCGAATATCCTGGCCCTGATGAACCCGCTCGGTCGGGCAGAAGGGTGTGCTGCGATTGGAGGTACGGGTCTCACAGAAATTGTCACGCCAGGGATAGGTATAGTTGCGCGTGTCGCACTCATCCCCGCCGCCGATCCCACCGCCAAAATTCCAGACCATAGACTGCAGATAGGCCGGCGCGGTCCGGATCGGGAAACGAATACCGGGCGCATGGACCGCCTGTTCGATCTGGCCGGTCCCGGATCCGGCTTTCAGCTGACCCGGGCCATAATATGAAAATGCGGGTTCGGGAGGTGGCGGCGGAGGAGGCGGGGGCGGAGATGGCGGCTTTTCATCCGCATCAGTCGCGGGATCGTCTGCGCCATTATCGATGGGGTCATCGGCTGCCGCAGGCGGGTCAGCCGGCCCGGCATCAGGCGCCGACGGATCATCTTCTCCGTTGCTGTAAGGATCATCGACCGGCTGTGAAGGCGGCGGCGGGCCAGGCATTTCATCGTCGGATTTCTCTGCAGGCGGCTTGGGCGGCTCGCCGCCATCGCCGGGATAACGAACGGCATCGCAGGCCGCGAAGCTGCAAAGCGCAGCGCCCGCCAACAGAATACGCAAATCCATCAGCGCGTCCCCACAATCACGAGGTCGCGTGCCAGTTCCATGGCATCCTCCTCACTGATACAACCATCGCCCTGCGCGCCGGCGAACCCCTTGCATTCGAACTCGACCAGATAATCAGCACCATAACGCGACAGGGCCACCTGGGCCCCTGCGGCTGTGCGGGCGAAACTCATGGCATCGACATCAGTCCCGTTTCCCGTTCCATAAACCCGATTGGAACCGGAAATGGTGATATCATATTCAGCGCCCGGATAATTCGCGTAATACCCATCTGACAGCGCACGATAGGCCGGCTCGCCAGCGCCCTGCGGCGTCACAATGCCCGTTGGCAGGAGCACCGGAACCGGCGGCGCGCTGCCACCGCTCTCAATGCCGAAATTCGCCCTTTCCACTTCGCCCGGTCGTTCGGCAAGATCACGGCGCGCGCTGTCCCAGTCGACTTGCGCTGTAAGCGACTGAACCGCAGGACGCGCTTGCGGCTCGAACGGCACCGGTTGCGGCGCAGGTTCCGGCTCCGGTTGGGTCGTCTCCGCCGGTTCTGGCTCTGGCGCCTGGGGCCCCTGGAAGCCATCGACCGCATCGCCGCAAGCTGCGACGAAGCCCAGCCAAGCCAGCATCACAAAGAGTCTCAGCATCGCATTCACTTTCCTTCAGTGCCCGGATAAGCCGTGAAATCGGGGTCGGCATAAGCCACACTATCGGCCGAACGGATTTTCTCCAGCACGGCGCTCACACTCGCCCGCGTCATCACCTCGTCCTCGGCAAATCGCCGCGTCAGGATCAGCTCGCCCGAATACGAGCAATCGGTGAGGTCGAGTTCGCTCAGAATTCCGCGATCCTGCGACCATTCCTCAAACGCAAGCCTGGCTGCGGCCTGATCGCGCCGCCAGGTCCTGATCAGGTCATCGACCGGTGGATGGCCCTTGATCTTGACGATGAAGCTCGCCTCGCCGCCGGTCGCGGCCTGGGCCGGCATGACAGTATCGGGATTTTCCATCTGGCTGAGCTGAAGCGGGATCCAGAGCCGGTCCTGGCCGGGCTCGGTTGTCGCCAGCCAGCTGCAGCCGGCCAGTGTCGCCATCAGCCCGGCCAGTCCGACCACGCCGCCATGATGGGCTCTTTCGCTGCGAACCGTCATTTGCCCTGCCACTGCCTATTCATTGGGAAAGTCTAGACCGCCGAGATTGAGAAGGCCACCGCCGCACGGACGCGCACAAATATTCTCGCTGCCTTCGATCGGCTCGGCACCTGGATACTGTTCACATGGCCCGGCACACTGTTCTGGCGTACGCGGGATGAGCGAGGCCAGCAGCCGGTCGCGCAACTCGCTACCTATCAGATCGGGCTCCTGCGACTTGATCAGGGCGAGCGCGGCCGACACATGCGGGGCGGCCATGCTGGTGCCCTGTTCGAAAGCATAATAGCAGGTGTCAACGGGCTCGTTCGTCACCGGATCGAAGCAATTTTCCGCCACGCGTGTCGAGAGGATCCCATCCGGGCGGCCATCGCCATTGTCATCGCGCGACAGGTCCCCGCCGGGGGCCAGCACATCCACCTCGTCACCATAATTCGAATAGGGTGCCATCTGGCCGCGCGCATCACCGGCCGCCACAGACACGACATTCTCGCATCCTCCGGGTGAATAATACCGCGTCGAGACACGGGCATTTCCCGCCGCAGAGACCACGACGACGCCACGCTCGGTCACAGCATTGATCGCTTCCTGGAGCGAGGCGGGGCAGAATTCGAACAGGCCGATCGACAGGTTGATGATATCAGCCGGGTTCTCGTTCCAAACCTCATTGCCCTCACTGTCGAAGGCCGGCACCAGCCCGCCAGCCCAGCGGATGCTGTCATTGATGTCGGTCAGCCGGCCCCCGCATTTTCCGAGCGCGCGCACCGGCACGATCGTGACCTCCCAGGCACCGCCCGCAACGCCGGACCCATTATCGGTGAAACCCGCGCCAATCGTGCCGGCCACATGCGTGCCATGATAGCTGTTCTCGGCAAACGGGACGGTCGGGTCGCACAGATCGCCGGGATCATGCGCGTCAGGATCGCGCCCGTCGCCATCATTGCCCATGGACGGGTCGGAGACCATGTCCCAGCCCGGCACGACATTGACGCTGCCGGCGATGTCGGGATGGTCCATGTCCAGGCCGGTATCGACAACAGCGACAACAACGTCGCGCGAACCAAGCCCCTTGTCATTCCAGAACCCCTCGAACCCGGCACCGCCAGGCGACTGATCGTCAGCCAAGCCATTGTCGCGAAAATGCCATTGCAGGTCCCAGAGCGGATCATTTGGTTCGATAGCGACCTTTACCGGCGGCGAGGCTTCCCGGCGGGCGAACTGGTGTTCGAAGATGAAGTCCTTCTCGACATATTCGAACTGGCCGGTCTGCTTCAACTTCTTGACCATACATTCCGTCGCCAGGACCTTGTTCCGGCGAACTTCTGCGTGATCGATCGTGTCCGGGCATTCAATATCGCTACTCAGCGCCTGGCTGGGCAGGCCGGCCCGCGTGGCGCCCAAAGCGGTAAACAGTTCCGCTCTTTCGCCCTTCAGCGCGAGTTCGCCGCGCTGGAGCTGGAGCTGTTTGAGTTCCAACCGGTCGCGTTCGGGCCGGAACTGCGGCTGGTCTGCACCGTCATCGCCAAGCTGGACGACGATCTGCCCCGAGCGGTCGAGCTGAACTTGTCCAGACAACCCGTATGCGGTCATCGCATCAAGCATTGTCGAGCGCGCATCGGTCTGCACTTCGACGGCGCGCTCGGTCATTATGGTGCGGCGGGCCAGTTTCAGCTGTTCACGCGGCAGGGCGCGTGGCATCTCGCGGTCGATCTGGATGCGCTCAAGCGGGCGCGGAACCGGCTTGGCTCCGGTATCACCGCCTTCCTTGTCATTCTCACCGCCCTCATAGTCTGCTCCATCCCCCACCTCAGGCAGGGGAGCCGCCTCCGGCGCAGGCGCGGGTGTCCCCCGAACGCCAAGTTCGCGCGCCGCGTCCGGCGCCTGCATCATCAGCGCTTCCTGGGGCCCCGGCAGCTTAGGCAATTCACGCGGTTTGGCCACGATGGAACCGATCGCAAAACGGCTTGGCCCGACGGCCATCCGGCTCTCAAACTCCGGCTGCTCCATGAACTGGCCGGAAAAAGCGCGCGCCTCCACCGAAACGTCGGCCATGTCCGCACCCTGCTCTGCCTGAGTGGTGTCACCAGAGACCTGCTCGACAGCCGCTTCGGTGACCTTGCGTGCCCGCTCCGCCCGGTCTTCGACCAGATCGCATCCCGAGAGCGCGAGGATCCCGGCGGACAAAGCGATCAGGATGGCTGTTGGCCGGCACCTGTCGATGATTGGCATGGGTCGCCCCCGTTGCTTCAGCTGCTATTTTCCTGTCAGCCTAGATTAAGCATATGTTCGCATTATGACGAGGCCCTGTCAGCGCCCGTCCCGGATAAAACAGTCAGCGAGGACCTTCCGACATGCCCATGCCCAGATCCGTCATTGTTCTTACCGGCGCCGGAATCTCCGCTGAAAGCGGTCTTGGCACCTTCCGGGACACAGATGGCATCTGGACCAAATACCCGCTCGAAGCGCTGGCGACACCGGAGGGTTTTGCCCGCGATCCGGACTTCGTGCATGGCTTTTACAATGAGCGACGCCGACAGCTGAAAACGGCCAGCCGCAACGCCGCCCATGAGGCCCTCGCCCGGCTCGAAACCGCCTGCCAGGCCGAGGGCGCCGACTTCCTGCTCGTCACCCAGAATGTCGACAATCTGCATGAACAGGCCGGGAGTTCGAATATCGTACACATGCATGGTGAACTGACCCGGGTGCGTTGCATGAACTGTTTTTCTGTCTTGGACTGCGAGGAGGATATCGGCACCGAGACGGGTTGCGAGGCCTGCAAGACCGTGGGCCATGTGCGCCCGCACATTGTCTGGTTCGGCGAGATGCCGCTGGAAATGGACCGGATTGGCGAGGCGCTGTCTCATTGCCAGCTTTTTGTGTCTATCGGAACGTCCGGCTCGGTCTATCCCGCTGCGGGATTCGTGCAGGAGGCCAGATATGCCGGAGCGCGAACGGTCGAGCTCAACCTTGAGCCCTCCGAAAACGCGGATGAATTCGACGAGACCCATTATGGCGCGGCCAGCCGCATCGTTCCCGACTGGGTCGACAGCCTGATCAGCACTTGACCGGCAGGGCCGGGCTGACGCATCCTGGAACACGACAGGAACAAATGGCTGGAGCGCGACCATGTCCGAGGCGACGGCACCTGACGCTGGTACGATCTGCAGGGGCGCCATCCGGCATCTGTACGACCTGGGTTATGCGAGCGTGACCGAGCTGACGCTCGCCAATGGCCGGCGCGCCGATATTGTCGGGCTCGGGCCGGACGGGGATATCCTTATCGTCGAGGTGAAATCCTGCCTAGCCGACTATCGCAGCGACAATAAATGGGCCGACTATCTGCCCTATTGCGACCAGTTTGCCTTTGCCGTGTCAGCCCGGTTTCCGCGCGAGGTGCTGCCTGAAAACAGCGGTCTGATCATAGCTGACGGGTTCGGCGGTGCCGTGATCCGTGAACCTTTTGGCGAAAAGCTGCCGGCGGCCCGGCGCAAGGCCATGACTCTGCGCTTTGCCCGGCTGGCCGCAGCCAGACTCCAGGGGCCGGTCCTCGCGCCGCTGGACGCCGGACCGGCAAAGGCCTAGCTCTGCCATGCCATGAGCCATATTTACCCGCTTGCAACCCATGCCGAAAATGCGCTGAGGCCTGACGCACCTGCTGTGCGCACCCGCAGCGAAGCCGATGCGCTTGGCAAAAGGCTGGCCTGCCGGATCGTGGCGCTGGAAACCGAATGGCTTACCGTTACCGAAAGCGAAGCAGAAACGATACTGGCGCGGGCGGACGCTGCAATCGGTCAGGGTTTTGTGCAGCGGTACGAAGACGAAGCCGGGCGCCCGGTCCTCGCAGTGACCTATTGGAAGACATCGGACACACAGGGAGACGAAACCGCTCAACCCACCGCTCCAGAAACTGCCGCCCCTGAAGATCATACAGACGATCTTTATTTCCGCGGCGGGCGAACGCAGCGTCGGCGCAAGAAGCCAGCCGACCCGCGCCAGCTGGATCTGTTTTCCGGGGCAGGCCAACAGGGCCGTGAGCTCCTGGCCCCGGACAATCGCGAAATCGTCACGACCGATGATGAGGGCGACGGATCAGTGTTCGGCGGTCAGGACGCTTAGCCAGGAAAGCTCTATTCAGCGGCCGCTTCCGATGTCTGCGTGTCTGTGGAATCCGAGGAGGTATCGTCACTCTCTGCCGGTTTCCCACGCCCTTTACGGCCTCGCGAGAGCGTCTTCATCACGCCGTCTTCAACTTCCGCGCCGGAATCGCCCGATGATGTCTCTTCGTCCGCCTTTGCGCGCTTCTTGTAAGTGCGTCGGCGTTTCGGCTTGTCATCGGCTTCGGTGTCATCGCCCTCAGCCTCGCCGGCATGCGATGTGTCCCCGTCGATAACCTTGAGCGGATCGCCATCCGTGCTCTCTGCCTTGCGGCGGGGGCGGCGCGCGGGCTTGTCGTCCCGTTCGGAATCGTCGGGCTTCGCTTCGGGTTTGTCTGAGGTTTCTGCCCGGTCATTCTCGTCATCACTGTCAGCGTCATCCTTGTCGGAATCGCGGTCGCGGCGGGGCTTCTGATTGACCTGCATCGCAGAAATCAGCCGCTGATAGTGTTCGGCATGCTGAAAATAGGCTTCCGAATTGACCCGGTCACCAGCGGTCTGCGCATCGCGCGCATATTGGAGATATTTGTCCAGAACCTGCTGAGCCGAGCCACGGATCTTGACGTCTGGCCCATTGCTCTCGAAGTGGCGGTTTGGATTATTATTCCCACCGCTTGAGCGGCGGCTTCGCCCGCGTTGGCGTTTCATGAAAACTTCCCTGGTCAAGTGTCCACCACAAGGGCAGATCATTCGCGCGCAGGCCCCCCGTTTGGGCCCAGTCGGTCAAAGCTTTGCGCGGTTTCAAAGATAGCCAGCAAACTTTATGCCTTGGTTATCCTGCACCCCGTTTACATCGGCTCGCATGAAACGCCAAGCCCCACTATCAGATTTCCACATTAACAGGGCCTAAGCGCGCAAATCGCCCGGTCCCGTCCCTCAAGATCCCGGCGAAAGGTGAGATCGGTGAAGCCTGCCGATTCGAGCAGCGCGCTGACCGGGTCGCGCTGATCATGCCCGATTTCAAGCACCATCGTGGCGCCTGGCGTCATACGCGCAGCCCCCAGCGAGACGATTTCGCGATAGGCGTCCAGCCCGTCCCTCCCCCCATCGAGCGCAGCGCGCGGTTCATGCTCGCCCACCTCTGGCGCAAGCGTGTCCAGCACATCCGATGCTATGTAAGGCGGATTGGAGATGATGAGATCGCACGCCTGCCAGCCCGGCCAGTCCACCCAGCTGGCCTGCTGGAATTCGGCGCGCTCGGAGACGCCGCATAAGATGCAATTCTCTCGGGCAAGCGCAATTGCGCCCGCGCTCCGATCGATACCGGTTCCACTGGCCAGCGGGCGCGCATCCAACAGGGCCAGCAACAGGCAGCCGCTGCCCGTACCAAGATCGGCTATCGCTGCCCGCCGGCCCGCAGGCAGGCGCTCCAATGCTAGGTCAACTACACATTCGCTGTCACTGCGCGGCACCAGCGCGCGCGCATCGCTCTTCAGGCGAAGCCCGCGGAAATCGGTCCAGCCTTCCAGATGGGCCAGCGGCCGGCGCGCCAGTCGATGAGCCAGCCCACTTTCCAGCGCATCGCGGATCGTCTCAGACACAGGGTCACACTCGCGGGAAATCAGACCCGCCCCATCAAGGCCTGCGGCCCAGGCCACAATCCTTCGCGCCTCCAGGCGGGGGTCATCCAGGCCGGCGCGCGTCAGTTCACCTGCGACACGCCTGAGCGCCTCGCCGATCGTCTCGCTCACGCCTCACCTTCCAATGCAGCAAGTTTCAGCGCCTGCTCTTCCGCGCGCAGGGCATCGACAACCTCACCCAGCGCATCGCCCGCCACGATCTTGTCGAGATTGTAAAGCGTCAGGTTGATCCGGTGATCGGATACGCGCCCCTGCGGATAATTATAGGTTCGGATCTTTTCCGACCGGTCTCCCGAGCCGACCTGTGACTTGCGGGCATCGGCGCGCGCGGCGTCCTTTTCTTCGCGTTCGCGCTCATAGAGCCGCACCTTGAGCATTTCCAGCGCCTTTTCCCGGTTCACATGCTGGGATTTTTCGGAACTCGTGGTCACGATCCCGGTCGGCAAGTGAGTGATGCGAACAGCGCTGTCAGTGGTGTTCACATGCTGGCCGCCGGAGCCAGAGGCGCGCATCGTGTCGATCCGAAGCTCCTCCTGGCGGATCTCGATCTCGATGTTTTCGGGCGCGGGCAGGACCGCAACCGTGGCTGCCGACGTGTGGATCCGCCCGCCGCTTTCGGTTTCCGGCACGCGCTGGACGCGGTGGACCCCGCTTTCGTATTTCATATGTCCAAAGACATCCGTACCGGAGATCTCGGCAATGATTTCCTTGTAACCACCGACATCGCCTTCCGACACCGTGACAAGATCGACTTTCCATCCCATCAACTGGGCATAGCGCTGATACATACGGAACAGGTCACCAGCGAACAGTGCCGCCTCGTCGCCGCCCGTTCCGGCACGTACCTCCAGAATGACATTGGCACTATCATCGCTGTCGCGCGGCAGGAGCAGGAGCTGGACCTCCTGTTCGAGCCCCGGCACCTGCTCTTTCAGCGTGTAGAATTCCTCGCGGGCCAGCTCGGCCAGCTCGCCGTCCTCGCCAGCCATCATCGCTTCTGCCTCGTCGAGCTGGGCGCGCATGGCGGCCAGTTCGCGCGCCTTGGCGGCGACCGCCCGGAGTTCGGCGTGTTCCTTTGACAGCGCCACGATCTCGCCAGGCTCCGTCGCCGCACCCATGCGCGCCTCGACTTCCTCGAAACGGTCAATCACCTGCTCAAGTCTGGAATGGGGGATGTTCGCCATCGCCCCCATTTAGTGGGCGATGCGCACCTTGGGAAGCGTCACAGGACCGTGCGCAGCACTTCCTTGCCCGCAAGGCCGATGAGAACGAGGCTGGATAACAGGAAGACGAGGAATCGCGCCGGCACATTCGCCACCAGCGACTGGACCAGTGAATGCACCACCCGCAGGCCGACATAGGCCCAGGCCAGCATGGTGGCGACACTGTCAGCGCCGCCGGTCAGCGCCGCAAAGAACATCACCGCATAGAAAACCGTCGGCTGCTCATGAAGATGATTGTAATTGTCGGCAATCGCACGAACGTTTGACGGGATCAGCTCATTGTATCCAGTCCCGGGATGGCGCGCCGAGTTCGGGTCTATCTTCGCTTTCTGCATGGCCGGGATGCGCGTGGCATACATCCACAGCCACATCACCAGCGTCCAGACGACCAGCGCGAGAACCGGCAGAAGGAAAGCCTGCATGCCCGCCAGGTGCGCCGCCATATGTTCGGCAATAGCATCGCCAGGCCCGTTATCCACTGCTTCCATTCTTTCCTCCCCGAAAGCCCTTTCTTGAACGGTCAGACTAGCACCCTTCCGGCGGCAGGGAAGCCAGTTGATCGCCATCGCAGGCGACAAATTGCGGGCGCGGGAAATGCGCATCGAGAAAGGCGAGGATGGCATCGACATCGCGCTGGTCCGTGCCATGCCCGCCATTGCGCAGCCAATAAGCCACGGGCGAATCCGGTCGCCAGTCTGTAAGGCCGTCCTGTTCCAGCCCGCTTTCGCCATGTAGCGTCCAGACTTCGCTTGCAGCTTCCGCCGCGCGATAGGTCGAATTGGGATCGGACCATACATCCCGGCGAGCATTGCCGAGAAACACAGGCCGGGGCGCGATCAGGGCCAATAGCTGGTGCTGGTCGACCGGCAGGCCGGAAAGGTCTTCGCCATGGCGGGCAAAGGCCGGATCGAACCAGTGGGGATAGTTTGAAGTGATCCGCGCCACCCCCTCCCCGACGCGCGAGCGCGACAGCGCGGCCCCACCAAAGCCGGACTGATGCGAAATCACCCCAGCGATCCGGTCATCCCACGCGGCCGCGACGAGCGCCGACTTGCCGTGCCGCGAATGGCCGAACACGACGACCTGCTCGTGGTCGATGGCGGGCTTGTTTTCCATCAGGTCGGTCACGGCACTGAAACCATAGGCCCATGCGGCAATGGTGCCGGTGGGCGCCGCGTCCCCTTCCGGCTTCAGGTCTGACAAGGCAGGGCCGGCCTGATTGCGCGAATCCGGGACAAGTTCGGATGCATGAAAGCTCGCATAGGCCCATCCGCGGTCAAAGAGCGCCTCCACCGGAGCGCGCGCAATGAACTCGCCAAAGATGTAGCGGAAGACGAAGGGCGTCTTGCCGCTCTCGCATGGCGCGCCGTTCGAGCCTGTCAGCGCTGTCGAGGCGAAAACCATGCAGTTGGGTGTAAAGCTCTGCCCGATGAGAAGCGGGAACGGGCCGTCGCCATCAGGCAGAGCCACACCGAGAAGGAACCGGCGCGCGCCGTCGCTGCCGGAAATCTCTATGACCCATTCTTCCAGCCGGCCGCGCCCGCCGGCATAGTCGGGGTCGGCCACCCGCCGCGACACCAGTTCGACGCGCAACCCGCCCGGCCAGGGTCCGTAGACATTTTCGGCAAAAGCCTGGCGCAGCTCATCTTTCCTGGCGGCCCAGACTTCAAGGCGCGCGACATCGATCGCCGGGCTCGGGTCAGGCTTGTTGGCAGTGTCCAGGCTGGCATAGTTCAGCGAGAGCATGGTGCAATTGCTGACGATCAGGCCGGCAAGGCCGATAGAGAGCAGCCTCGCGCCCCATTTTGCGATCCCGGCAATCATGTCTGCGTCCGTTCTTTTTGGCGTCACCGCCCGGCTAAAGCGCCAGCCGCCGCAAGACCAGCCCATTCACGGCCATGTGTTCAGCCAAGACCGGCTGTCTGGTTAAAAGCTTTTCAACCCTCGCAGCCTATTGGGGTTGGATCAGGCATTGTAACCGACTGGCAGGAGACGCGGTATGGGGACCAGCGAAAGCGTATCGCTTCTTGGGAGGATTGAACGGCTGGGCGAGGCAACGAGGGTCGAAGCTGCCCGGATGATCAACAAGGTCTATGAAGACGGCGTCGTCACCCGGACCGAAGCGGAATCCCTGTTCGACCTGAACCGGAAACTGTCCGGCGAAGACATGGTCTGGGACGCGCGCTTCGTGGAGGCCATCTGCGATTTTCTGCTGACCCGCGAACGACCGGAAGGCTGGATCACCGAGGAGGAGGGCGACTGGCTGATCGGACAATTGTCGAGCGGTGACCAACCGGCTGTCGAAACCGAGATCGATCTTGCGCTCGTCCTGCTGCGCCGCGCGCAAGGCGCTCCGGCAAGGCTCGCAAGGTTCGCCCTTGGCGCAGTCAGTGCACGAATACGCAGGCTTGGCCGTGCCGATGGCGAGGATGTCGAGCGGATGCGCCGCGCGCTCTTTGCGCAGTCCAGCGAAGGCGGGGTCGGCGTCAGCCGGCATGAGGCCACGATCCTGTTCGCCACCAATGACGCCATCGCCTATTCCCGCAACGCCCCCGCCTGGAACGCCCTGTTTGCGCGCGCCATCGCCAATCACCTCCTGTCAGCGGCCCACCCGGCCCCCGATACTGTGGCCGATGCACTGGATCGGGAGGCCTGGCTTAGGGACACCGACGTGTCGCTGACCTCCGTGGCCGCCCGCCTGACCCGCCGGATCAGTGAAGGTTCGTGGTTCGAAAGAGTGATGTACAGCGGCGAGCGTGCAGCCCGCGCCCGCCAGGCCGCCCGCGAGGCTGCAGCACGCGCCGGCGCCGAGATCACCGATGGCGAGAGTGACTGGCTCATCCGCCGGCTGGGCTGGGACAAGTCGATTTCGCCCGCCGAACGCGCACTGATCGAATTCCTGCGTCAGGAAGCCCCTGGCTTCGCGGACGGGCTGGCGACCAGCTGACCACTCGACAGCCGGCCGGCAAGCGGCATGATCCGCGCAAATGCAGTTCCTGAGAGTTCCCGCCGTGCTCCTTGCAAATCTCTCGCTCGCTCTGGCGCTGTTCGTTGCAACAAGCCTCATTCACCTGGCCGGCCTCGTCGGTCTCAGCCTCCTGTTGCGCCGGCGCGGTGTTCATCCGGCCAATCTGACGACGATCACGGGACAAGGCCTCTCGATCATCTTCATCGTCGTGCTCCTGTTCCTGCTGCATTCGATGCAGATCTGGCTCTATGCGCTTGCCTATCTGGCGCTTGGACAGTTCACGGACATTGAGAGCGCTCTGTATTTCTCGACCTCGACCTTCACCACGGTTGGCTTTGGCGATGTCTATCTTGATCGTCCGTGGCGGATGCTGTCAGCAGCGGAATCGGCCAATGGATTCCTGTTGATCGGTTGGTCAACGGCTTTCCTGGTCTCCGTGTCGGCAAAGGTCCGCGCCTTCCAGGCCGAAATCTTCGATGTCATCGACCCCGATGATTGATGCGCAGACCTTGACGCAGGAGTAGTAATGGACAAGCCGGAACCGCACGTTTAATCCCGTCCGCTAAAGACACGATAAGAATGGACAGGGGCCGGAATGTTCGAGAAAATCCTCATCGCCAACCGCGGCGAGATAGCCGTGCGAATCATCAGGACCTGCCGGCGGCTCGGGGTGAAAACCGTTGTAGTGTATTCCGATGCCGATGCCGGATCAATGGCTGTGGAGATGGCCGACGAAGCGGTGCATATCGGCGGCTCTCCGGCGGCCGAGAGCTATCTGGTGATGGACAAGATCATCGATGCCGTTCGCCAGACGGGCGCGCAGGCGGTTCATCCAGGCTTCGGTTTCCTGTCTGAAAACCCGGCCTTCGCCAAACGGCTGGCCGATGAGAACATCACTTTTATCGGCCCCAATCCCGGCGCGATCGAGGCAATGGGCGACAAGATCAGCTCGAAAAAGCTCGCCGCCGAAGCGGGCGTGAGCACGGTTCCCGGCCATATGGGCCTGATCGAGAACACCACGGACGCCGTGAAGATTTCCCGCGAGATCGGCTATCCGGTGATGATCAAGGCGTCGGCCGGGGGCGGCGGCAAGGGCATCCGCGTCGCCTATGACGACAAGGAAGTCGAGGAGGGGTTCCCAGCCGTCAAGGCCGAGGCCGCCGGCGCCTTTGGCGACGACCGGATCTTCATCGAGAAATTCATTCTCAATCCGCGCCATGTCGAAATCCAGGTGCTTGGCGACAGGCACGGTAATGCAATCTACCTGTTCGAGCGCGAATGCTCGATCCAGCGGCGCAACCAGAAAGTCATCGAGGAGGCGCCCTCCCCGCTTCTCGATGAGGCGACACGCAAAAAGATGGGTGAGCAGGCCGTCGCGCTGGCGAAGGCGGTGGATTATGACAGCGCCGGCACGGTCGAGTTTGTTGCCTCGGGCGTCGACAAGAGCTTCTATTTCCTCGAAATGAACACCCGCCTTCAGGTGGAGCACCCGGTCACCGAAATGATCACCGGGGTCGATCTTGTCGAACAGATGCTGCGCGTGGCAAGCGGCGAAAAACTGTCAATCAAGCAGGGCGACCTGAAGATCAATGGCTGGGCGGTTGAAAGCCGGGTCTATGCCGAAGACCCCTATCGCAATTTCCTGCCCTCTATCGGACGGCTGAAAACCTTCATCCCGCCGCAGGAAGGCCCGCTTGGCGAAGGCACCGTGCGCATGGATTCCGGCGTGCGTGAGGGCGATGAGATTTCAATGTTCTACGATCCGATGATCGCCAAGCTGATCACCCATGGGGCAACGCGCGACATCGCGCTCGACACACAGGCCTCCGCGCTCGACCGGTTCCATATGGAGGGCATCCGCGACAACATTCCCTTCATTGCGGCGGTGATGGACGAGGCGCGCTTTCGTTCCGGCGACATCACGACCGCCTATATCAAGGACGAATTTCCAGACGGCTTCAAAGGCACCCCGTCGACAGATTTCCAGCGCAAGCTGCTGATCTGCGCCTCGGCCTTCGTCCATGGCGTCTATGCTGACCGGGCGGCAAAGATTTCCGGTCGCCTCTTTCCCAAACCCGAGCCGCGCACCGATTGGGAAGTCATCCTCGGCGAGGAGTACCATCCCGTCACGCTCGAACTCGATAGCCACGAGGCACATATCACGATCAATGGCGGTTCGCTGCACACATTGGTCAGCGACTGGACACCGGGCACGCCCCTGGTCGAAGGCATACTCGACGGCGAGGGATTCGCGGTAAAGTTCGAGAATCGCACCGAGGGCTTCATGTTCCGTCACCGGGGTGTCGCCCTGCGCACGCTGGTCTGTACGCCCCAGGTCGCGGAACTACATCGCCGGCTGCCGGAAAAAGAGCAGCCGGACATGTCGAAGCTGATCGTCTCGCCGATGCCGGGTCTTGTCGTCTCCATGGATGTGGAAAAGGGCGAAGAGGTGAAGGAAGGCCAGGCGGTCTGCGTGGTCGAGGCCATGAAGATGCAGAACATCATCCGCGCCGAGGCCGACGGAACTGTGAAATCTCTCAATGTGTCGGGCGGTGACAGCGTAGCCGCCGACGAAGTGATGATCGAACTGGCCTGATCCCTCGCCGGACAGAAAGGCTCTTATCGTTTATTGATAAATTCGGAAATCCGCGCTAAAGCCCTACCCTTACCATCAGGGAAGGGCTTTTCCGTATGAGTCTGGCAACAATCCTCTTCAGTCCGAATGGCCGAATCGGGCCTGGCAATTTCTGGCGCGGCTATATCATCATCCTCGCCATTTCGCTGGTGCTGCAGGTGATCAGCGTACTCATGGGCCCCTCCCCCATCACCTCGCTACTCGGTATTCTCAGCCTCGTTCTCTACTGGTGCACGATCGCGGTCTTCGCCAAGCGGCTGCACGATACCGGCGCGACCGGCTGGTGGGTCGCGGCGATTGCCGCAGGCTGGACGCTGGTCATGCTGGTCGGTGTGGCGATCATCCTGGCCATGTTTGGAGGGGAAGTCTGGTCAACCGCGATGCAGGACGAGTCCTACGCCCAGTCGCCTCAGTTCATGCTCGACCTGCAGGATGCCATCTTCGTGCCCGGCACGGCCCTCGGCCTCGTGATCAATATTGCGCTTGGCTTCATCATGGCCAATCTGAAATCCGATCCCAATGCAAATGCGTATGGCCCCCCGACCCTTGGTGGCTTTCCCGATGACACTTTTTCCTGAGCAAGGACGCTGACCGCCCATGAGCGACGCCGACCTGATCGACACCAGGCATCCCTGGATCGAAGATCCAGAAGACGCCCCCGCCCGCATGAAGTGGCTGGAGAGTTTCTTCGACCCGACCGGAGAAACCTCGCGCGTTCATTTCACCCGCGGATGGACAGCGCTGTTCTTTGCACGGCTGCTTTTCTTCATCGGCACCGCCGCTTTTGTCTTCATCATGATGTCAGCCGGCGCCGAGAATCCGCAATCATTCGCGCCGCCGCCCTGGGCCTTTCCCGCGCTCGTAGTGATCACGGCGCTGATGTCGCTGGTGCTGCATGTCCGGCGCCTGACAAATGCAAAGCGCAGCCCGCTCTGGTCGGTACTGGTCATGGTGCCGGTGCTTCTGGGCCTGTTCGGCTTCATGAGCGGGGCACAGAACGGCGTCGCTGATTATGGCGTCGCGACTGAGGTTCAGGCGCTGCGCGATGATGGGCTGAAAGACAAGGCCATTGCCATCCGCCTCGAACGCCCGGGCGCCTATGAGCTGCTCGCGCGCGAAATTCTGCTGATGCAGGAGCGAAACCTTTATGTGGAGGCTGGCGAGGGCAGCCCTGTCTCTGCCGACACGCTGGCGCGGACGCTCCTGACAGACAATGCACCGCTCCTGTCACTTCTGGCCACCGCCAATCTCGACCTCGACGCTGAGCAGCAGGCGAGCCTGCGCGACGCGCTGCAGTCACAGATCGACAAGCGGCGCGAGGCCCCAGCCGACGCCGATCGCAATCCGGAGGCCGTCGGCAAGGACCTGCGCAGGGTGCGCAAGGAGTGGGAGTCAAAGCTTCCAGCCATCAATGTGCATCAGGTGTCCGAACGCGCACATGCCGTGCAGGCCGGGCTTAACCTGGCGCAGACTTTCTGGGCACTTCCGGCCTTCGCCGTGATGCTCTGGAGTCTGCTCTGGGTTGGTCGCCTGCCCAATCGCGGTGGTTCGATCCGGTCACGCTTTGAA
Source organism: uncultured Hyphomonadaceae bacterium (assembly GCA_964415675.1). Lineage (GTDB taxonomy): Bacteria > Pseudomonadota > Alphaproteobacteria > Caulobacterales > Hyphomonadaceae > UBA5336. The sequence continues at coordinate 3,135 of CAYQBG010000015.1, read as the reverse complement.
GAAGTGCGCCCCTACGAAGTCGGCTGAAGCACAGGCGGCACCGCCGGCACCGTCGCGCATCGGAAGACGCGTTCGAAGGCCACACGAAGCGCATGGTCGGCCTCATCCATGCCGACCGGCCGGCCGAGATCGACAAGACTGGTGACTCCATAGCGCGGATCGGCGATTCCGCAGGGCGTGATCCCACTGAAATGGGAAAGGTTCGGCTCCACATTCAGCGAAATGCCGTGGAAGCTGACCCAGCGTTTCAGCCTTATGCCGATGGCCGCGATCTTATCCTCGCGCACCGGCCCACCCGGCTGCGTGCGATCGACCCAGACGCCGACCCGTCCCTGGCGCACATCCGCCTCGATATTGAACTCGGCGAGCGCGGCGATGATCCAGGCTTCCAGCGACTGCACGAAGGCGCGCACATCGCGCCCGCGCGCCCCCACATCCAGCATGACATAGGCCACCCGCTGGCCTGGCCCGTGATAGGTGTACTGCCCGCCCCGCCCGGCCTGGAACACCGGAAATCGATCGGGCTCTCGCAGGTCTTCGGCCCGCGCACTGGTTCCAGCCGTATAAAGCGGCGGATGTTCCAGCAGCCAGATGAGTTCACCTGCCTCACCGGCACGAATGGACTTCGCGCGCGCCTCCATCAGCGCCACGGCTTCACCATAATCGACGAGTCCGGGCGAGACCGCCCACTCCACAGCAGAAAATTCCTTCATTGGGTGCATATAGCGCCTGATCCGGGCTTCACATAGGCCGCGCGCTCGCCTATACAGCCGCCCTTGGCCCGAAAGGGCCGGAAAAGTGTGCGGTCGTGGCGGAACTGGTAGACGCGCAGCGTTGAGGTCGCTGTGGAGCAATCCGTGGAGGTTCGAGTCCTCTCGACCGCACCATTTTTCACAAGTCAAATCTCTTTCAACACCCTGAATAAATTAAGAAAAATGGATCGCCCGAAAAGGTCGAATTCGCAGGGCCGCACCAGTTGTGCTACGATCTTGGTGCAAATTGGCATACAATCGGGTCATGACGAAGCCTGACCGATACCTCCAGAAGCGAAGCCATTCCTGGTATTATTATCGGCGCGTCCCTGCGAAATTCGCCGCATTTGACGATCGCGGAACCACACGCCTCGCGCTCGGGACCACCTCCCTTGACCAGGCACGGTTGCGGCGGGACCAACCCGCCGTCGCGGACGACGAATACTCGGCATCTCTGGTGCTTGTTGAGGCGGGCTCCGTCGATGGCCAGGCGCTGAGCCGGCCGGTCGCCGAGCGGCGTTACCGGGCCGCCTGCGCCCTCGCGCTGGCTTCGGGATTTACCTGCAAGCCCATGGAAGCACTGCTCGACGAAGAGCGGACCCACGTCGATTGTGGAACGCGTCCTGGCGGTCAGCGGTCAGCGGTCAGCGCACAAATGACGGCGCCATTCGCCCGGCCTGGGCTGAGGCCCTCCTCGGTGCAGCGCCCACGCCCCAGGTCACGATATCGGACGCATTCGACGTCTATTTCGCCGAAATCGCGATCGATGAGCAGTTCAACAAGTCCGACCAGCAGAAGTACCAGTGGCAGAAGGTGAAACGCCGCTCGCTGGCTTACTTTGTGGAAATGGTCGGAGACCTGCCGCTCACCGACATCACCCGCGACCACGCCCTCGCCTTCAAGAAGTACTGGAGCGAACGGATGCGCGACGGCCCCCACGGACAGGCAACAGCAACGCCGAATACGGCCAATCACCATATAGGAAATGTCAGGCCGATCCCCGCCAATGCGCAGCCGATGGAGCGGGCGGCGCGCGGGTCTCATCAGTCCTGACCGCAACGCATGTGGAGGACCGGCGCCAGCCGGTTGAGGCCCACGCGGCGTTCGGTCAGGCCTTTCGCACCAAGGCGGAGAGGGGACATGTCCCGCCAGAAACGGGAGCACGCGTCCAAGCCCTCCTTTGTCACCCAATCGAACCGAAACGCGAAAAAGGGCGGCGCTCGCAAGCATCCTGATTGGAGAGGGAAAACGCCAGACAGCAGAGCCCAAGGGACCGCCCAACCAGTTGTCACTGAAACCTGCGTCAGGGTGCGGGCCGGACCACCGCATAGGCTTGATCCTACTGTATGGTTCGCCCATTGCTTGAAGGGCAGCCGCCCACCTCGAAGCCTCGGCCACTGCGCAAAGGGCGCGCACATTTCGGGCTGGGGACCCGTCATTCCGCGTGATGAACCCGGGCAGATTGCATTCTGGCCAGTCTCAAGCTATATTTCGGTTATGAGAGAAGTGCCGCTTGTTGATGCCAAGAACAATCTGTCCGCGCTGATCGCCGAGATCGAAGCAACGGGCGAGGAAATCGTTGTCACGCGCCATGGCAAGCCTGCAGTGCGCCTGGTGCGCATCGAGGCGGGCCCGACAGCTGAGGAGCGCGCCGTGCTTGGCCGCTATCTTCTCAGCCGACTGGACGGGGTGGCAGCAGACCATCCTGCTTCTGGCAAGCCTCTGGACTGGGACGATGTCAGGGCCCTGATGGATGAGGGCCGGGAGTAGTTGGCCGGCATTGTCCTTGACGCATCGGGTGCGCTCTCAGCGCTGGTGCCGAGCCAGGCAACGGGCGCCTCGCGGGCTTTCCTGTCAGCGCTTCCAGGGGGACTGATCGCACCTGATCTGTTCCGGCTGGAGGTGCGCGCCGCGCTCATCAAGCTGGAGGCGAGGGGCGTCCTGCCTGCAAACCATGGCGAGACAGGGCTCAGACTGCTCGAAGCGGTGATCGGTTTTGAGGGTTCTTTGGGCGATACCGATCTGCAACGCATCTGCGATCTCGCACGCCGCCTGGGGCTGTCGATCTATGACGCGGTCTATCTCGATCTTGCGCAGCTTCGCGATGCCTCGCTTGCCAGTCGCGATGGCGGATTGATCCGCGCCGCGGGCGATCAGGGCGTCGCTGTACTGGACCTGCGATAGCGCCTCTGGCAGCGCCGTGCGCACAATTCTCATGCGAGTTCAACCCATGTATCGACCTCACTGACACTTGGGTTGGAGACAGTGTCACTGCCGAACCGGAATGACGAAAAATCGCTGCGAGCAGTCGCCTACTGAACGAAACTGAGAGACGCGATCGCGTATGTGATAGTTCCCTCTGCGGTCGGGGTTAAAAGGATCC
>CAYQBG010000014.1:63100-117345 GCA_964415675.1 uncultured Hyphomonadaceae bacterium | reverse complement strand
CGCGCTGCCAACAGGCCTGGCCGCAAGGTGACCGTGACCAGCGTCTCGAAACCAGAAACTGGGGGCCTACAGGGACCGATACCGGACATTGTTCAGCCTCGGCGCGGCAGGAGACACACGCCGCATGACGCCAGGGCCTTCTTCAAATCCCCATAGCCAGCCCGGCTGTCCGCGCGTCAGGCATTCTGCGATCAAAGACGCCCGCCACCTGGCTCGGGGCTGTCGGCTGCGCAGGGCGGGCGTCTTTGATCGCTTAAGAGTTTGCGGTCATCGATCAAATCCAGAGCTGATGTCTGTTTCTGGGATGTTGCAGACGAACACCGAAGCCCCCGCGACCAAAAACCCTTCGCGCCCCCATTCCCAACGAGAATGAACTCGCCTTAATGGTTCCATGAGCCCTTTCCGGTCAAAAGGAGTGTCCGCGTCCCATGCTTCGTACCTTTATCGCCAGTGTCGCCCTGATCCTGTTTTCAGCCATGCGCCCAGCGCTCGCCGAACCGCTTGAGTTCTTCCAAGTCGAGGGGGTGAGCTATGATGAGGACGTGCCGGCCTTTGAGGATGAGGCTGGCTATGAGATCGGCGAGCGGCCGGTGCGCATTGGCGACATGGTCGCCTATTTGGAGGGCCTGGCGGAGCGCTCAGACCGGATCAGCGTGGAGACCATCGGCTATTCCCATGAGCGCCGCCCGATCCTCTCATTCATCGTCACGAGCCCCGAAAACCAGGCCAGTCTGGACACCATCCGCGAGACCCACCTGGCCCGCCTGGAAGGCGAGGCCGCGCCGGACGCCGCGCCCATGGTGCTGTGGATCAACTGGGGTGTGCACGGGGCGGAAACCTCCTCCATGGATGGCGCTATCCCTCTGCTCTACCACTACGCCGCCGCGCGCGGGCCGGAAGTCGAGGCACAGCTCAACGACGCGGTGATGATTTTTACCGTCGTCTTCAACCCCGATGGCCATGCCCGTCGCATCGACCATGTGGAGACCTTTTGGTCCTACGCCGACAATATCGACCTCAACGATGCCGCTCACAATATGTGGATCGAGACGCGCACCAATCACTACTGGTTCGACCTGAACCGCCAATGGCTCCTGCTCACCCAGCCGGAGTCCAAAGCCTGGATTCAGAGCTGGCATCGCTGGAAGCCCATGGTTTCGGCCGATTACCATGAGATGGGCTCGTCCAGCCCCTATTATTTCCACCCGGGCGAGGAGTTGCGCCGCAACCCGCTCATCCCGGAGCGCGCACGTCAGCTGACCCAGGCCATCGGCGAGCGCCACGCCGCCTTTCTCGACAGCGAGGCCAGGCTCTACTGGACCGAAGAGGGCTTCGATAATTTCTACATCGGCAAGGGCTCGACCTACCCACAGATCAACGGCGCGCTTGGTATCCTGTTTGAGGCGGGCGCGGCGCGCGGCGGCGCGGTTCAGACAGATCGCGGCCTTGTCGAGACCGCCGACAATGTGCGCACACAGTTCCGCACGGCGCTGACCACCATTGGGGGAGCACTGGACCTGCGCGAAGAAATCACCGCCTACCAGCGCGACTTCTTCGCTGAAAATGTCCGCCAGGCTGCGCGCGGCGACCAGGCCGGCTGGGTGTTCACTGCCAAAGGCGACTCCGAACGCGCCGCCCGCTTCGTGCGCCTGCTCCGCATGCACGATATTGTCGTGACGCGCCTGGATGGCGCGCTCACTGTAGACGAGGTCACCTATCCCGCCAGTGAGAGCTATTATGTGCCCCTCGCCCAGACCAATAATCGCATGATCCGTGGTATCTTCGAGCGGTTCACCAGGTTCGACGAGAACATCTTCTACGATGTCTCAGGCTGGACGCTGCCGCTGGCCTATGATCTCGACTATGCGCCCGTGCCGTCGCGCCTCGTTCGAAATGCGCCTTCGGGCGAGCTCGCAGACGGCGCGTTCCAGCCCGCTCCGGTGCCAGACCGCGCGCAATATGGCTACGTCTTCGACTGGTCGCACACCTACGCACCGCGCGCCGTGAACCGCATCCTTGCCAAGGGGATCATGGCCCGCGCCGGCATGAAGGAGAGCGCGGTCGCAACCACGCGCGGCGAGATCCAGCTCGGCCGCGGCGCGATTTTCGTGCCCCTCGACCTGCAGGAGATCCCTGCCGAGGAGATTCACGCCATCATGGAGATTGTCGCGGCAGAAGATGGCGTGCCCGTCCACGCCGCCACATCCGGCCTGACCCCCATGACAGGCCGAGACCTTGGCTCGAACCGCAGCTTTCGCGCCCTCGAAAAGCCGCGCGTCGTCCTCGCCTATGACGGTGGCCTGTCGCGTTATGATGTGGGTGAGGTGTGGTGGACGCTGGACTATCGCCACCGCATGCCGGTCACGCTGGTCGAGAAAGACGATCTCGGCCGCCTCGACTGGCGAGAGTACACCCACCTCATCCTTGTCGGCGGCGATGGCGCGCCCGACGAGGAGCTTACAGAGGTCATTGGCGGCTGGATTGAGGCGGGCGGCACGCTGATTGCCACGCGCCAAGCGGCGGAGTGGGCCGAGGGCGCCTATTTTGAAGATAGCGAAGACGAAGCCAAGAAGGATGCCCAGTCCGACGAGGCCGCTGAGAATGACAGCGAAACAGCAGAAACACCCGAGCGGCTCGACTTTGCCGACATGGCGCTGCGCGATGCAGAGCATGTTATCGGTGGGGCGATATTTGCCGCTGATCTCGACACCAGCCACCCACTTGGCTTTGGCTACGCTGACCGCGACCTACCCGTCCATCGCAATGTCGACTTCACGCTTACGCGTCCAGAGGAGAACCCCTACGCCGTAGCTGTGCAGTACACCGATGCGCCGCTGCTGACCGGCTATGCCTCGGCGCGCCGGCTCGAAGAGATCGGAGGCACACCGTCGGTCGTCGCCCGGCGCAAGGCGCGCGGCAGCATCATCCTCATGGCCGACAACCCCGTCTTCCGCGGCACCTATCCGGGCACGGAAAAACTCCTGATGAATGCGATCTTCTTCTCAGGCTTGATCGACCGCCCACGCGGAGATTACGAACGGGAATAAGGGCAGCGCCAAATCGGTGAAATACCAGGAAAAGTTTGAGCGCCGCGATCACGAAGCCGCAGCAGCACGCCATGCCGAGCCTTGCTCACTTGGAAGCGGTCCCGCAGCAGGTGTCAGAGAACCCGAAACATTAAGCCCAGAGCCCGCCTATGGGCAAAGGTTACGATGTTCGTCCCAGCGCCCGAAACAGTCGTCATAACTCCTCGCGTGAACGGCAGAAATGCTATGGTTAGCCGTCATTGAAGGCTAAGGCTTTGAGTATTCGGCACCCGAAAACCATGCATGTAGGTTTGACATGATTTCTGGCTTCAAATATTCGCCATCCCGCTCAAGAACATGGTTTGCTCCGGGAACTACATCAATGATAACGGTTCGTTCCGCATCTTGTCGGAGTGCGTTTGCTAAAAAGACCGGTGATTCAGATGGCACGCTCTCATCGAATTCACCAGAAAGCATGATGATCTTTTGAGTGGCAACTGCAAAGTAATCCATAGAATCTATATCCAACATGGATGACAAGTATGCGGGCGGATGTCTCCAGAACGTTTTGGTCGTAGAAAGTGGGTCTCGCTGAATAGCTGTAACCCTCTTTGGAGCTTTTCGGTATCGCCCCGGCGTTCGGCGATGAACTCGAGCTCATTTCGAAATGTCATCCCGCCACCCCCAATGATGACTAGTGTTCTCTATTTCGGGGTTCTCTGCTGCAAGTGTTGCGGCTAACGTTCCCCATCTGACATAACAGTGGCAAATTAAGAACTTGAGAGACGTTCGACTATCAGCGACGACTGTCGCCTTCCGGCGATCTTCGGTCGTCCTGATTGGGGCAGGAGCCTGGAGCGCTTTCCCAATGCATACTTATAAAAGCAATTCCGCCAGTTTGCGTTTGTGCCAGGCGGCGTCGCCAGTCTGGGAGGCGTGCCAGATGGCGCGGCGGCGATACAGCTGGGCATTGCAGTCATAGGTGAAGCCGAAGCCGCCATGGAACTGGATCGCGCGATCGGCGGCAAAGGAAAACGCCTTGTCGGCCTGGGCCCGGGCCATGCGTGTGGCGACTTCGCCGGCACCCTGTTCGGTGAAACTATGGGCCGCACTGTAGAGATGCGAGCGCGCCTGTTCGTATTCGACATAGGCATCGACAATCGGATGTTTCAACGCCTGGTAAGAGCCGATCAGCTTGCCGAACTGTTTGCGGGTGTTGAGATAGTCGAGCGTGTCATCAATGCAGGCCTGCGTGCCGCCGGCCATCTCGGCTGTTGCGAGCAGGCTGGCCGCCAGCCCGATATGGGCGAGCGTGGCGCGCGCTTTGCCCGTGTCCATCAGGCTGGATGCCGGGACCGTCACCCCATCGAGTGTGAGTTCGAAACTGCGCCGGGTCTCGTCAATTACGGCCTCACGGCGCAGCGCTTCCCCGGGCAGGGTCGCGGGCTCAATGAGAACCAGGGCGGGCGCGCCATCATAGATAACCGAGGCGATGATGAGTTCGGCGACTGCACCATTCTCGACAAACAGCTTGCGCCCCGACAGCGCGAGCGTGTCGCCGCCCTCTGCCTTGGCCGTGATCGCTTCGAGATCCCAATTGCCATCGCCTTCCATCAGCGCGAGAGTCGCAGGCGTGCCCATGGCGAGCTTTGGTAGCCAGCGGCTTTTTTGAGTCTCCTGCCCGCCTATGAGGAGGGACTGCGCGGCGAGTGTGGTAGTTACGAACGGCCCCGCCATCATCTGCCTGCCCATCTGTTCGACCACCGGGACGACTTCACCCAGCCCGAGGCCTGAGCCGCCAAAGTCTTCCGGGATCGCTATGCCGAGCCAGCCAAGACCGGAAAGCTCCTCCCAGGCTGCCGGGTCATGCCCGATCTCGTCATCGATCAGCGCACGCACCTTGTCGATCGGCGAACGCTCGCGGCAGAAGCTCTCCGCAATATCGAGAAGATCGGCCTGTTCCTCGCTAAAGCCCATACGGCCCAGATGTTCCATGATTGGCTCCCGCTTCAGCTTTTCGGCAGGCCGAGCACATGCTCGCCAATAATATTGTGCTGGATCTGCGATGTTCCGCCCCCGATCGTTGCCGAGAAGGAATTGAGATAACCGCGCGTCCAGATGCCGTCATCGACCGCATTTGCCTCGCCGACATAATACCCGCCATGCGCCCCTGTCAGGGACACGGCGAATTCATTCAGGCGCCTGACCATTTCGGTCGTCATCAGTTTCGACGATAGGGGCAGCCCCATCGGCCTGTCGGCCGTCAGGGGCGCGATTTTCTGGCGTTCCTGGCAGAGCCGGTTGCCCTGGATTTCGATGATGAAATCCATGAGCTGGTCCTTGAGCACCGGGTCATCGAGGACCGGCTTGCCGCCCCGGCTCATCCGGCGGGCAAGGTCGAGCACGTCGAAGGCGTCGCGTTCGGTAACGACATAGCCGCCGGCCTGACCGCCGCGCGCCCCGCGCTCATATTCCAGCGTCCGCATGGCCACCTTCCAGCCCTCGCCTTCATTTCCCATGAGGCCATCGGCAGGGATGCGCGCATCGGTAAAGAAGGTCTGCGTGAAGCCATATTCGCCCGTCAGCTTGCGGATCGGATGGGTCTCGACGCCAGGAATCTTCATCGGCGCGAGGAAAAAGCTGAGACCGTCATATTTGCGCGGCGCATCCGGATTGGTGCGGGCCAGAAGGATCATGTATTTCGCGTAATTGCCCTGTGTGGTCCAGATCTTCGATCCGTTGATGACGTATTCATCGCCATCGCGCACCGCGCGGGTCTGGGCGTTGCCGAGATCGGAGCCGTGTTCGGGCTCGGAGAAGCCCTGGCACCAGATATCCTCGGCTGAAAGGATGCCCTTGAGGTATTTCGCCCGGTGATCCGGCGTGCCGATATCGAGCAGCAGGGGGCCGGTCCAGTTCAGCCCGATGGCGTTGAGCATGATCGGCGCGTGATGCTTGCGCATGGCGCGGGTCGCGGCGCGCTGGAAGGCCTCGGGCAGTCCGCCGCCGCCATATTCCTTCGGCCAGGACGCGCCCAGATAGCCTGCCTCCCAGACCTTGTTCTGCCAGTCACGCAGGAAATTGAACTGCTGCTCGTTACCAACTTCCATGAATGTCAGCGGCAGCATGAATCCGGGGTCGGGGTTCACATTCTCTGCAAACCAGGCGTCTGCGTCGGCTGCAAAGTCTCCCAGCGCCTTTTCGTCAATATCAGCCAATTGTCTGTCCTCCCTGTGGACGCTCCCGGTGATGTTTATTTGCAAATTTGGTAGGCCTGAGCGTCTGCAGGGTCAACTCGCCGAAAGGCCTGTCGGCGCCCTCACCGCGGGGCAAGCGGCGCAAGGTTTGACGCTTGGCGAGAGGCGCCATAGTGTTCTGGCGCGTCGGGCCAGAGGCCAGATGAGATAGCGTCCGGGCCAGCCGGATCATGCGACAGGCGGACATGTTTTGAGAGTTCTCGTCACTGGATCGGCCGGGTTCATCGGCGCACACATGTGCGCAAGACTCGCCGCGTCTGATCGAATTCAGGTGTTTGGCGTCGACAATCTCAACACCTATTACGATATCCGCCTTAAACAGGCGCGGCTGTCTGATCTCGCCGGAGCAGCCGAGCATGCCTGCATTGATATCGCGGATGCTGACGGTCTGATGCGCCTGTTTGCGGAAATCCGGCCTCAGGTTGTCATCCACCTGGCGGCGCAGGCAGGTGTGCGCCACTCATTCGATGCGCCGATGGATTATGCCCATTCCAACCTGACAGGGCAGGTCAGCCTGCTGGAGGCGGTACGGCACTGCCCGAGTGTGCGGCGTATGATCTATGCCTCGTCTAGCTCTGTCTATAGCGGTGTCGAGGCCTTGCCTTTCGACGAGGATATGGCGTTGCCAACGCCCAAATCGCTCTATGCGGCGACCAAGATCGCCGATGAAACGCTCAGTCGCACCTATCATGCCCTTTACCAGACCGATATGATCGGCCTACGCTTCTTCACCGTCTACGGGCCATGGGGACGACCGGACATGGCCTATTGGAAGTTCGCGCAGGCCATCCTTGAGGACCAGCCCATTCGCCTGTTCAACTATGGCAATGTGCGGCGCGATTTCACCTATATCGATGACGTCACAACTGCGATCGCGAGGATGGTGGACGAGGTTGCAGACGGGCCGGCGCTGGCGCCGGGTCACCGGGTTTACAATATCGGAAATCATGCGCCCGAGCCTGTTGGTGAAATGGTCGAGATTCTGGAAGGCCTTCTGGGACAGTCCGCCACGGTCGAGCTCGCAGCACTGCCGCAAGGTGACATGGTCGAGACCTATGCGAGCAATACACGTCTGCGCACCGACTACGGCTTCTCGCCGGAGACGCCGCTTGCCGATGGTCTTGCCCGCTTTGTCGACTGGTATCTTGCCTGGCGCGGGCGCCTGGCGGCGGGCTAGCGCATTTGCGAGCGAAGTGGGACCCGGTTCGCGTCCAGAAAGCCCGTCGAAACAGGACACTGCGTATCTTGAAAGTCTCAACTTGGCTTGAAGATGCGCTAGCGCTGGTCCGCCGTGGGGGCGACGCATTCGGGCAGATTCAGAAGATATGGCAGACGTGTCGCCTGCGTGCGGCACGCGCCGGTGAAATCGGCACTTTTGAACCCTTTCACACCGGTGAAATCGGCGCCATCTATCCGCGCGTCCAGAAAGCTTGCTCCGGCAATATCGCTTTGGCTGAAATCTGCGCCGGTCAGGTCGGTATTGTTGAATATGCTCTCGCCAAACAGCCCGCCAGACAGAACCGCGCCGGTGAGGTTGCCGCCAGAAAAGACGGCGCGCCTGGCCGAAAGGCCGGTCGCTTCGATCCGTGACAAGGTGGCCCCGACCAGACTGGCACCGTCCAGGATCGCCCGTTCCAGCCTGGCGCCCGTGAAATCAGCGCCTGTGGCTGAAACTCTGTCGAAGTGCGCATCGTCCAGGACGGCACCGGAAAAGTCAGACCGGTCCAGGACGGCGTCGTTAAACCATGCGCCATTTGCGGACGCGCCTGTGAATACGGCGTCTTTGGCCTGAAGATGACGAAGATTGGCATCGTCCATCCGGGCGCCGGGATAATTGGCGCCATCCAGTGTCCAGCCGACCATCTGCTTGCCGGATAGGCTGCAATCGCTGCAAGAACCAGAATAGGATGGCGACCATGCCACTTTTGCCGCTTGCGCACTGGCCGTGCACAACGCTCCCGTGATTAGGGCAGTTAAGCCAGCTGACGACAGAAATCTTGAAAGCATAGCGCGGAGATTTACAAGAGAAGCGACGGTCAAGGAACTGAAAAAGTCTTAATGACTGTGATTTCTCACTGGCAGTGTGGCACGGAAAGCCCATCGGGCAATTGGGTGCTGCTGTCGCCGCAGGCTTTCGAGAGCTGTTCCCGGGTCAGGCCCTTCGAGGTTGAGAGATTGGCGCCCGACAGATTGGCACCGTCCAGTTTCGCGCCTGTGAGGTCGGCATCGCCAAGATAGGCCCCGACAAGCACTGCGCGGCTGAGATCAGTGGCGACGAAGCGCGCACCCGTAAATCGTCCGCCGAACAGATTCGAGATTGACAGGTTTGCCCGTGCGAAATTGGCGCCGTTCATTGTGGCCAGCGAGAGATTGGCCTGGCGCAGGCGTGCGCCCGAGACATCAAGGCCGGGCCGGTCGCGATAGGACAGATCAGCCTGGAAGAGGTTGCAGCCCGGACAAGCCTCCCCGGCCTGGACCTTCGCGATCTCCTGCGCGTCCTGGGCAGTGGACGGAAGCGCAAGCATGGCGACAAGCGCAGCGAATGTGGCGAAGTGTTTCATCATGGGGCAGCCTCACTGGTACCAGCACTGGAATTCGCGCTCAACGCGCAATTCGCAGGCCAGCCTCGCCCGCCGGATGCGCCCGGGAGCGAGGGTCAGGTGGCCGTTTGCCGCGCGCCGCAGGTCTCGCAGCTCACGGCACCATCCTCGCCTGCAGCATAGAGCGTGAAACTGCCACATTCTGCGCACGGTTCGCTGAGGTAATGGTTGTCATCGAGGGCGTTGGCCATGATCTCGCCGGGTGTGACCGCGTCTGAGGGCGTTTCACCGTCGCCGTCGGTCGCGGGGCGGCGCTTGTCAAGAATGACAATATTGTCCGGCAACTGCCCGCGCGAGAACCCCCGGGAGATGAGCTGGGCGGCCTCTTGCGTGAAATTGGTGCCGCCGGTCTTGTCGATACCGTCGCGAAGGCCGCGGCCAAGCCCGTCATGGGTCGCATCGCCCAGCTCGGCGAGGTCTTCGCGGCCCAGATAGGACACAGCCAACTCGCGGAAAATATAGTCGAGAATGGATGTAGCCCGGCTGATCCGGTCATTTCCGGTGACATCGCCGGCCGGCTCGAAACGTGTAAACACGAATGCATCGACATATTCGTCCAGCGATACACCATATTGCAGTCCAAGCGAGACTGAGATGGCGAAATTGTTCATCAGGGAGCGAAAGGCGGCGCCCTCCTTGTGCATGTCGATGAAGATTTCACCGAGGGAGCCGTCGTCGAATTCGCCTGTGTGCAGATAGACCTTGTGGCCACCGACGGTCGATTTCTGGATGTAGCCCTTGCGCCTGTCGGGCAAGCGCGTCCGCTGGGCCTCGCCGGGTAAGGGCGGTTCAGGCGTATCGACGCTCGCGGGTGGCGCGGCCGTTTCTTCACCGGCTTCGTTGCCATCAAGCAGATCGTCGGCAAGCGCGTGTATGCGTGCAAGCCGCTCATGTAGTCGCGGTGGCTCGTTGCGCCCACCGCCTGTCACCTGAAGTGCTGTCCCGGCTTTATCGGCAGCTTCGAGCTGTTCGAGCCCGTCAGCGGGCGCCAGTCTAAGCACCGGCGGCAGGGTCAGGAAGGGCGCTATCTGCGCGCCCAGCGCCAGCAGGGCCTCAGCGGATGGCGCGGGTTCGATTCCCGCTTCGCGCAGGGCTGCCCGTGCTGTGCGTTCGGCCCAGCCGTCGACCGCCTGTTCGGCAGCTTCTATATCCCGCCTGGAGAACCCGATTGCCGATAGCAGCGCATGTCCGTCAGCATCAAACCCCTCAGGCGCCAGGCGCAAGTCTTTGGAAATGATCTCATCGCCGAGGACCCAGCGTGAAAAGGCGGCATTCATTGGCAGTCCCTCGCCAAGGGCGCGCCGGATCCGATGAATGGCTTCCACGGTGAACCCGCGCGCGCGCAACCGCTCCTCGGAAATCTCGCCGGCTTCGCTCAGCGCCTGGCCGGCTGTGAACTGGTCTGCCAGATGGTCGAGCGCGCCGGGCTGCAGCCGTCCAAGCGCGAGACGGAGCACCCGGCCAGGTTCGATCCCGTCGGCGCCTTCGGCGACATAGGCGCCCGGCGGGTTGAGCCCTTCGCTACCCGCCGCAAGATCGAGAATGCCGGGCGAGAGTGCCAGAACGGCGAGCCCCGGCCCCTTGTGTGCGCAAGCCCTGCGCGATTTCAGTCCGAGACAATCAGCCTGTGCCTTCTTGAGGGGATGGCCGCTCAGATCGCTGGCGACCAGAGCTATCAGGGCGGCCGCGACGTCCCGCCCCTCGGCGGTGGCGATATCCGCTCCAAGGCTCATCGCGGCTGCCACAAGACCGCTGACAAGGACCAACCCGTTTTCTCCGGGTTGATCGCGGAGTGCAGTGCAAACCGCGCACAGCCTTTCGGTTTCCAGGCCATCCGGGGTGACGAATTCCGACAGGTCGAGACTCACCGAAGGCGTCGCGGCGTCAGGAATCTCTCCGGGCCAGAAGACAAGCTGGCCGCCAAGGCCGAGCCATTCCTGGCTGATGCCGGCGGCGTCCTCGACGAGTGCAGGCATACAGGTCCGGCATATCCATGTCCCAGTCTCGGCTGCGCGATCTCGCAGCCGGGCTGCCAGGCCGCCAAATCCCCTGGGGTGGCGCAAGCCTTCCTCAATCAGTTCGCCGGGCACGCCATTATTGAGCGCATGTGCCAGTTCCGGATCGCGCGGCGTGTCCGGGATCACTTCAAGCATTTCGGCCATGGACAGGCGAGCGGCGGCTTCGACATGCGAATCGGCAAGCCTGCCAGCGGCTTTCGCAATCTCATCGGGAGACGACACGGGTTGCGCCGCCGTCAGCCAGCTGGCGAGGTCTGCAAAGGATACGACAGCACTTATGCTGCCGCGCTGCCTTGCGGCCTGGAGAACCCTTGCGCTGGCGTCATGCATACCGCTCATCCCTGTCACCTTTTCATTTCAGACCATCCCGTCACTCAGGACCGCTACTACTCGTGGGATTCTGCCCGCTCGCAAAGAAGCGCGCCAGCTTTTAACGGGCTTGATGTTGCGCTGCAGGTGCGGCTGGAATTACAAACCCGGAAAGGTCATATTGCGGCCACAACGACAGATCAGGACCAGCCCCCGTGTTCATGAAGCTTTTCACCTGGTGGAACTCCACCACACTCGGCGCCCTGTTCGATATCCGCCGTCGATCAGATTTCGTCGGCGAGGATGAATATGGCAACCGCTATTATGAAGACCGGCGAAGCTCGCTGGACGACAAGGATTATTATCGCCGATACGTGATTTATCGCGGCCTTGCGGAGCCGTCCAAGGTGCCGGCCGAATGGCATGGCTGGCTTCACCACACATTCGATGAGCCGCCGACCGAGGCGCCGCTGAAGCGCAAGGCTTGGGAAACCGACCATACGCCGAACATGACCGGCACGCTCTGGGCGACCAAACCGAAAGGCGCGATCAGTGCCGACCGGTCGCGTCAGGCAGCAGACAGCGATTACGAGGCCTGGACACCGGATGCGTGAGTCGCTGGTCGAGACCCTGATAGGGGCCGCTGTTGTAGGCGTGGCAGGTGTCTTCCTCTGGTTTGCGCTTGCCCGTGGCGGTGATGCGGGCGCCAGCAGCGGAGATAAACGCGAACTGGGTGCAAGGTTCAGTTCCGTCTCTGGCGTCTCGCGCGGGGGCGATGTCCGCGTGGCCGGCGTAAAGGTCGGCTTGATCAAGTCGATCTCGCTGGACACGCAAACCAATGAAGCGCAGGCTGTGCTGGCAGTCGATGATACGCTGAACATCTATGAAGACGCGGTTGCACGGGTGCAGACCGATGGGTTGCTCGGCGGCGCTTATGTCAGCCTCGATCCCGGGTATGATGCCTTTGAGCTCGGTCCGTTGCCGGCCTGCAAGGACGGCCAGGACCTGTTCGACGGATCGGGCTGTTCGATGATCGTCAACACGCAGGGAAGTGTCGATCTGCTGACGCTGTTTGCATCCTTTGCCAGCGGAAACAGTGGTTCCGATGGCGCTGGCAGCGACCCTGCGAGCGGCAACAGTGCTGGAGGATACCCGGAATGAACCGCCTGCGCCTCGGCCTGATGGCTGTATCTGTGGCCGCTCTCGGCGCCATTTCGGCGGCGCAGACGGCGCCTGCGGAGGACCCGCGCGAGGATGCAAGCGACGCGCTGCCTGGTGAAGGGACCAGTGACAGCCAGTCGGAAACAGTGTCGGACGAGGCTGGCGCAGACACGGATAGTATCGAAACGCCTAGAGCCCGCCCACGCACCTGGAACAAGCGCCAGGCCGCCACACTGCGCGGGCTCGACAAGATTACCGGTCGCTCTACCGACTTCCGGATGCGGGTCGGACAGCCATTCGAATTCGGCTCTCTGCGGGTACATCTGCAGGTCTGTTACCAGACTCCGCCGGAAGAAGTGCCCGAAAGCGCGGCCTTTCTTCAGGTCGATTCGCTCAAGCCCATGGCGGATATCATTGATGAGAACGCCGAGGCCGAACCGCGCATCTTCTCGGGCTGGATGTTTGCCTCGTCACCCGGCCTGAACGCGCTGGAACATCCGGTCTATGATGTATGGGTGATCGAATGTGCAGCCACACCAGCGCCGGACGTGCCTGCCGAAGAATAGACTTGCAAAAGGGGGCGACAGGGCCGGCGGCTGGACCTTTCCCGGAGCCGGCCGAACCGGTCTCTATTCGGCAGCCGCTTCCGCCTCGTGGAAATCGGTGATGAATTCGCCGTCATCGCCCTCGCCATTGAGGGGCGCCTCCTCGTCAGGCTCGTCTCCACCATCGGATTCCCCGGGCAGCTTGAAGTCATCGGGGACGACATCGGACAAGAGCCCTTCGGCTTCGAGATCGGCCTTGCCGGGCAGGACCGCGAGGCTTTCCAGCCCGAAATGCTCCAGAAAACTGTCGGTGGTTCCATAGGTGACGGGGCGACCGGGCGTCTGCCGGCGGCCCTTGATACGGATCCAGCCGGTCTCCATCAGCGTATCGATTGTGCCCTTGGAGACGGCCACGCCGCGAACCGCTTCGATCTCCGCGCGCGTCACCGGCTGGCCATAGGCGATGATGGCCAGGGTTTCGAGCGCGGCCTGGCTGAGCTTTTTCTGCTCGTGGCGCTCTTCGACAAAGAGGAAGTCGAGATCCGACGCACTCTGGAAGCGCCATTTGCCGGCAACTTCGACAAGTTCCACCCCGCGGCCGTGATACTGGCTCTTCAGCGCCATCAGGACTTCGGCGGCGTCGAACCCCTGGGGCAACACTTCGGCGACCGATTCGGCGGGCAATGGTTCGCCGGCGGCGAACAGGATGGCTTCAGCGCGGCGCACAGCCTCGGCCATGCCGGTGCGCGGTCCGTTGGATGCGGACACTTTTTCCCGGGTGCCGCTGGCGGCCAGAACCTGACCGGCGGTGCGCTTTGCGAAAGACAGCTGGCGTACGGCCTGGCGAATATTTTCAGGTGCGTCTTCGAGACGTTCACTATCAGGCGGTGTCATTGGCAGCCTCCATATTGTCAGCCCCCGCCCCGCGCAGATAAAGCGGGGCGAAGTGCAAATCCTGGCGCATATCGACATCGCCGTCACGCGTCAGCTCCAGTGCGGCGGAGAAGACGGAGGCGGTGACTGATCGCGTCGGCAGGTCGGGTTCGATATTCCTGAGCTGGCCACGGATCACATCGAGGCTCGCCCACTCCTTCAGCTCGGTGCTCAGGGATTTCAGGCTCTGGCGGGCACTTTCCAGCGGCAGAACGAACTGTTTTTCGATCCGGTGGGGCGCGGCCTTTGTCTTGCGTGCGCGGATGCCGCCAAAGGCCTGCATCAGGTGCCAGAGTGAGGTGTCGTATTCGGTATGTTTGACGACCCTTGGCTGTTCAGGGTCTCCGCGCAGGAAAACACGTTCGCCGAGAATGGGCCCACCCATCAGTTCTTTTGCGGCGTCACGCATGGCATCGAGCCGTTTCAGGCGAAAGGCGAGGCGCTGGGCCATATCCTCGCTATCGGCGCCTTCGTTTTCGGGTTTTTCCGGCCTCGGAAGCAGCAGCCTCGATTTCAGATAAGCCAGCCAGGCGGCCATCAGCAGATAGTCGGCGGCCAGATCGATACGGCTGGCCTTCGCCTCCTGGATGAATTCGAGGTATTGCTCAGCCAGCGTCAGGATCGAGACCTGCAGAAGATCGACCTTCTGTCGGCGCGCCAATTCCAGCAACAGGTGGAGTGGGCCTTCATAGACGTCGGTATCGACGCAGAAGACGTCATCAGCTTCCGCCTCGCCGGCTTCGGCTGACAGTACGTCGATGCTGATGGCTTCATCGCTCATGCCGCGGCCCCCATGGGAGGAATAAGGCTATCCAGACGTGCCCGCGCTTCCGGCGCGTCGAAAGCGAGTGGCATACCGGCAGCGGCATCTGCCCGCATGGCCCGCTGAAGGGACTTACCCGACAGGTCCGGCGTGGCCTCTGCGGTCTGGCGCATCACAGACAGGATCTCGCCAGGATCATTGAGGAAGCCCAGCGCCAGAAGCATGACGTCGCAACCGGCCGCCAGGGCGCCGTCTACCCGCTCGCGCAGGGTTCCGCCAAGGGCCTTCATTTCGAGATCATCTGTCATCAGCAAGCCATCAAAACCGATTCGTGTGCGGATGATGTCATTTATCACGGTTCGCGACAGTGTTGCCGCTTCTCCGGGCGCGATGGCGTCATAGGCGATATGCGCGGTCATCGCCATCGGCGCGTCAGAGAGGGCTGCAAAGGGCGCAAAATCACGCTCCAGTGCTTCAATTGGCGCATCGACATGCGGCAGTTCGAGATGGCTGTCGCTCTTTGCGCGCCCATGGCCGGGGATATGCTTGATCACGCCTGCGACACCGCCATCGGCCAGCCCTCTCAGCGCGTTGCGGCCGAGAATCGCAATTGCGTCGGCGGTCTCGGCAAGCGCGCGGTCGCCGATCACGTCATGCGCACCGGGAACCGGCACGTCCAGGACGGGGGCGCAGTCGGCATGGATGCCGATCTCGCGAAGCTCATGCGCCATCAGCCGATGGGCGAGATAGATCGCCTCGCAGGCCCCCGCAGGATCTTGCGCGTACAGGGCGCCATATTGTGCCCCGCGCGGAAAGAGCGGCCATTCGGGCGGTTTCAGCCGCGCAACCCGTCCGCCTTCCTGGTCGATGAAGATCAGGCATTCGCGTCCGAGTGCAGACCAGATATCATCGACCAGTGAGCGCACCTGCCTGCGTGTCTTCAGCGACCGTCCCATCAGGATCAGCCCCCAGGGGCGCGCATCGGCGAGGAAGTCGCGCTCATCGCGCGTCAGTTCAGGTCCCGACACCGTCAGGATGGACGCATTGGCAGACAAGGTCATCTCTGGACCACAATACAGTCGCTGCCAGCGGCCTTCAGTGCGGCGCAGAATTCCCCTGCGGTATCGCGATCGGCGAAGGCGCTCGCCCGCAGACGGTAAAAC
The DNA here is from genome assembly GCA_964415675.1 of uncultured Hyphomonadaceae bacterium. Classification (GTDB taxonomy): domain Bacteria; phylum Pseudomonadota; class Alphaproteobacteria; order Caulobacterales; family Hyphomonadaceae; genus UBA5336. The sequence continues at coordinate 101,570 of CAYQBG010000014.1, read as the reverse complement.
GTTCCTCGGGCGCCGAGATCGGCCCGCTGGATGTCGCGCCCGGCGCCGCGGAAAATCGCTTCATTCTCGGCGACCGCCTGCGTCCAGGCGGATTCAGCGGCTGCGGGATCGCGAAAGGCCGCGATCTGGACCAGGTATTTACCGCGCGGATCGAAATCGAAACGCGGCTCTGGCCCAGGCTCGCGTTCGGGCGGGGCTTCTGGGGTTTGTGCCGGCGCAGGAAGTGGGGCTTCGCTGATCGCAGCGAGATCGATGCCGCTTTCATCGATCTCATCGGGCCGGCCTTCCAGGTCGGCAAGCCGGCGCACTTCCTCGCTCAGGGCATTGGGCATGCCGGTTTCGGGATCCGATGTGCCATCATCGAATTCCGGCCGAAGTTCCAGCGGCGGTCCGCCCTGCAGGATCTCCCCGGCTTCGGGCTCTTCAGGCTCGGTCCGTTCGCTCCCGTCCATTTCATCATACAGACGCGTATCGAGATTGGGGGTCGGCACGCCGCCCGCATCATCGGGCTGGCGCTTGTATGGACCGGCATCGGCAGTAATAAGCGGCACGCCGCCGGACCCGTCGCGCACGCCCTGCCGGTAAGTGTTCCAGACCACCGCAGCGAAAACAATCAGGACGCCTGCGGCCAGCGCCAGGATCAGCGGTCCGCGCGCGGTCTCTTCCTCGCCTGTGTCGAAACTGCGATACTGGTCGTCCGACGGACCAAAATCGAAACGGTCATGGCTGTCTCGGATCATCAGAGCCCCTCGAGAATTGCCTTCAATCTGTTAACGCTATCCCCGCCAGCGTTAACGAGCGCTAAACTGCGACCACACTGCGTGCAGATGTTATGACGCGATTCTGGCCAAATCTTGCCGTGCGCCTCAATACATCGGTTCGAGATTGAACAGGCGCCGGTGCTCCTCGATGGCGAAACTGTCGGTCATTCCGGCGACATAGTCGCAGACCAGCCTTGCGCGGCGCGACCCGGACACCTGCTCAGCGTCCTGGCGCCAGGGCGGCGGCAGGGTCTCGGGCTCATTCAGGAACAGTTCAAACAGGTCTTTCAGGATCCGCTTGGCCTGGCTGCGCATCCGGTTGACGCGATAATGCTTGTACATGCGCTCATAGAGGAAAGCGCGCAGGGCTCTCTGGCGCTGGTCATGCTCATCGGAAAAGGCGATGACCGGCCGCTGATTGGCGCGCACATCCTCAACGGTTTGCGGCTTGTCCTCCTCCAGCCGCCGCGAGGATTCCCCGGTCAGGTCATTGATCCAGATCCCGATCAGGCGGCGCACCGCCTCAAAGGCGACACGGCGATCATCTAGCGCGGGATAGTCCTCGCGCACCCTGGCAAAGACATCACCGACAAGCGGAATATCCATGAGGTCGTCAGCGGTGAACAGCCCTGCGGCCAGGCCGTCATCAATATCGTGATTGTTATAGGCAATATCGTCCGACAGGGCAGCGACCTGCGCTTCGGGCCCGGCATATGTGCGCAGTTCGAGCTCTTCAAGCCAGGCAAAATCTCGAAAGGCGGCCGGCAGGTCTTCGATTCCGGTCTCCGGCGTCAGCAGGGGGCCATTATGCTTGACCAGCCCTTCCAGTGTCTCCCAGCTGAGATTGAGACCATCAAAATGCGGATAGCGCGCCTCAAGCCGGGTGACGACGCGCAGCGTCTGGGCATTGTGGTCGAAGCCTTCATACTCGCGCATGCAGTCGTCGAGCTGGTCCTCGCCGGCATGACCGAAGGGCGGATGGCCCACATCATGGACAAGCGCCAGGGCCTCGGCGAGGTCTTCGTCCAGGGCCAGGGTGCGCGCAATGGAGCGGGCGATCTGCGCCACTTCAAGCGAATGGGTCAGCCTTGTGCGATAATGATCGCCTTCATGGGCCACGAAGACCTGTGTCTTCTGCTTCAGTCGGCGAAAGGCGCTGGCATGAATGATCCGGTCCCGGTCACGCTGAAACACTGTGCGCGTAGCCGAGGACGGCTCGTCATAGAAGCGGCCGCGCGACCTCGCCGGATCGCTGGCCCAGCGTGCGAGTGGACGAACGGGCTTTTCCAAACGCTTCTCCTTTCCTATATTCGTGTCATGATTGATGTGACCTTATCTCAGTCCGCTGCAGACCGCATTAAGGCGATTCTGGCCAGACAGCCGGACGCTACAGCGTTGCGCGTGGCCGTCGATGGTGGCGGCTGTTCCGGTTTTTCCTACCGTTTCGATTTCGCAAAGAGCGTCGAACAGGGCGACCTCGTGGTCGAGCGGGACGGCGCGCAGGTCGTCATTGACGAGATGAGCCTTGAATTCCTGCGCGGCGCCGAGATTGATTTCTCAACCGAGCTGATTGGCGCGGCCTTCCGCATCAACAACCCAAACGCCACCGCCGCTTGTGGGTGCGGAACCAGTTTCTCGGTCTGAGCAGGCACCTCCAACTGCAAATAAAATGATCGTCATGTGGTATTCATGCCACAATCGTTTAGTCTGTTGACAGAGTAACCTTCCTGGCGCGAGTGCTCCCATGCGTGTCCTGCTTTCTTCACTACTTGTCTGCCTGGGCTTTTCAGACGGCTCATTGGCGGCCGGCGCAGATGAAAAGTCGCCCGAACTGGTCAGGTTACCGGGAGGTGGCGAGCTCAAAAAGCCTGTCAGGGCAGGGGCCCCGCGCGAGCGCCTGCTTCCCGGGGGCGGCCTTTTCATCAGCTTTGATGCCAATGGCGACGGCGTGGTGGTGGAGGATGAAATTGAGGCGGGTATCGCACGCGCATTCGATGAAGCGGATGCTGACGGGAACGGCGTGCTGACCGCACTTGAGCAGCAAGCCTGGGCGCGTGACCTGCCGACGCGCGACGAGACGCTTGCCAATCCCGTGCGGTTCGATCCTAATCTTGACCGTCGTGTCAGCCCCGAAGAGTTCGCAGATGTCATTCTGGGGCTTGCCCGCGACTATTCCGAAGACGGCTCGGTCACCGTGGTCATTTCGGCCCTGAGAGCGCCGGATCCCGACCGCGAGGAGCGCCAGCAGGCCGAGCGCCGACGTGCGGCGTCTGCCAATGGTGATGGGCGTCCGCGCGGTTCCTGAAATCAACTCCCCACAGGCGGGTCGCGTTCGCCGAAACCGTCGGCCACAAGGCTGGCAATCGCCGTGACCGCCGCTTCGGCATCGGGCCCTTCTGCCAGGATTTCGATCTCGCAGTCCTTGCTGCCGACCAGCAGGAGAAGATCCATGATGGAACGCGCGTCGGCGCTGGCAGCCTCATGCGAGACAGTGACGCGTGCTTCATATTCGCTGGCGAGACGCGACAGGGCGGCTGCGGCGCGGGCATGAAGCCCCTTTGTGTTGACGATCCTGACGCGCTGGCCTGCAAGTCCCATTGGCTGATGGATCCCTGTCAGGCCGTATTGAGGAGTTTCGAGGCGATCGAGATATATTTGCGGCCCGCTTCGGTCGCGATCTCTGCGGCTTCGTCGAGCGTCACCTCGCCGCGCACTTCCGCCAGCTTGATGAGCATGGGCAGGTTCACCCCGGCCAGCACTTCCACCTGTCCGGATTTCATCACGGAAATGGCGAGATTCGACGGCGTGCCGCCAAACATGTCGGTGAGGATGATGACGCCCGAACCATCATCACAGGCCTTTGCGGTATCGCGAATCTGCTCGCGGCGCGCTTCGATATCGTCTTCCGCTTCGATCGCGATCGAGCGAAACCGGCGCTGTTCGCCGACAACATGTTCGGTTGCTGCGACAAGCTCGCGGGCGAGATTGCCATGACTGACCACGACGATGCCGATCATTGAAGCCTGCCTTTTCAACAGTAGACCAACAATACGCTGCCACAGCGTGGCGGTGGGTCAAGCTCAGAAACTCATCGATTGATCGCTTCCGGCAGGCTGATGCCGGCCGGCGCACCGGGGCCCAGCGGCAAACCGAGGAAGACCCAGATCATCATCAGGGCCACGCCGAGGGTCAGCATCCAGATCGAATACGGGATCATGGTGGCCGTCAGGCTGCCAAGTCCGAAATCCTTCTGCCAGCGCTGAGCAAAGACCAGTATCAGCGGGAAGTAGACCATTAGCGGGGTGATGATATTGGTCGCGCCGTCGCCGACGCGATAAGCTGCTGTTGCGCCTTCCGGACTGATTCCCAGCAGCATCAGCATCGGGACGAAGACCGGCGCCAGCAGTGCCCATTTCGCGCTTGCCGAGCCGACAAAAAGGTTCAGCACGCCCGTCAGGATCACCAGCAGGCCAAGAACGACCGGCAGCGGAAGCCCGCTCGATTTGATCGCTTCCGCGCCATGCACCGCCGATATCAGGCCCAGATTCGACCAGCCGAACATTGCCACGAAATGGGCTGCGGCGAAGGCGAGGACGAGATAATAGCCCATGTCCTTCATCGCCTCGCTCATCATGGCGACAAGATCGCGGTGATTGTTGATCGTGTTGGCTGCGGCGCCATAGGCCCAGCCGGCCGCCAGGAACAGCACCAGAAAGCCGGCGACGAGCGAGCGGAAGAACGGCCCGAGCCGGTCGAACCATTCCTTGCCTGCGATGTCTGCCGCGCTGAGGCCCTGGGCGGCATAGTCTGCATTTGTGAGATAGAGAGGCGTGCCCGGCCCCAGCGTCATGAACGCCCAGAGTGCGACAACGCCGAGCACCGCCAGCCCGGCCATGCGCAGCCCCTTGAGCTGCCCGGCCGTCAGCGGATCGTCTTCATGGCCATAATCATGGGCATGTTCCGGGCCGGGCGCCCAGCTGCCAAGGCGCGGTTCGATCACCCGGTCCGTGACAAACCAGATTACCGGAAGATACAGCATGAGCAGGGCGATGATGAAATAGGTGTTGCCGGCAATGTTGACGCTCCAGCCGGCATCAATGGAGCTCGCCGTATAGGCTGTCTCGGTGATGCCAAACAGGAGTGCGTCGAGCTGGCCGGGGGCGATATTCGCTGAGAAACCGCCCGAGACGCCGGCGAATGCGGCGGCGATACCCGCCAGGGGGTGACGGCCGGCCGAGGCAAAAATGATGGCCGCCAGCGGGATCATGACCACATATCCTGCATCGGCGGCATGGTTGGACAGCATGGCGACAAGCGCGACAAGCGGTGTCAGCATCGTTTTCGGCGCGCCGCGGACTGCCGCGCGAATGGCACTTGAAAACAGGCCTGACCGTTCGGCCACACCGGCGCCGAGCATGACCACGAGAACATAGCCGAGCGGGTGGAAATGGGTGAAGGTCGCCGGCATCTCGACCCATAGCCGCTGGATATTGTCCGGCGATAACAGGCTGACCGCGCTGACGGTCACCGGCTCGCCACCCTCTGTGAGCTGCGTGGGATGGGTCGCGGCCACACCTGTCAGGGCGCAGATCACCGACACCGCGACCAGCGCGATGATCAGGTAGAAAAAGATGAAAACCGGGTCCGGCAGCCGGTTCCCGGTGCGTTCGACCCAGCCAAGAAAACCCTTCTGGGTATTGTCGCTGCTGACCGTCTCGCTCATCTCGCCGCGCCTCCCGCCCGAATCTCAAGCCCTGAAATGAAGTTGCAGGCTACCCGATCCAGCGCCCGTGTCGATAACCCGCCTGCTCGGCAGGCAGCATTCATGAGCCACGCATGAGCTGCGCAAAGCGATCGAAAAGATAAAAACTGTCCTGCGGCCCCGGGCTCGCTTCGGGATGGTGCTGAACCGAGATGATCGGTCTGCCGGCAACCCTGAGGCCGGAATTGGTCCCGTCAAACAAGGAGCGATGGCTCTCCTCGACGCCTTCGGGCAGCGTCGCCGGATCGACCGTGAATCCGTGATTCATCGACACGATCTCAACCTTGCCGGTCTCGAAATCCTTCACCGGATGGTTCGCCCCATGATGGCCCTGCGCCATCTTCAGGGTCTTCGCGCCAAGCGCCAGCGCAAGCAATTGATGGCCAAGACAAATACCCAGAACCGGCAGTCCGCTGTCGATGATGGCGTGGATCGTGCCGCCGGCGCGGGCGAATGTGGCGGCCGGGTCGCCAGGGCCGTTGGAGATCACAATACCGTCGGGCTTGAGCGCTTCGATCTCGGCAAGCGGGATATCGCCAGGCACCACCGTGGCGCGTGCGCCCACTTCTGCGAGATTGCGCAGGATGTTCCGCTTGACGCCGAAATCGAGCACGACGACATGGAACTCGCCAGCCTCCAGCGAAGAAAAACCCGAGGCCAGCTGCCAGAGCCGTTCGTGGTTGTCGAACGGGGCGCTGGCGGTCATGCCCGCAGCCAGGTCGGCGGCTTCCAGGCCTTCAAAGGCACGCGCCGCCTCGATCAGACCGTCCACATCAATGCCGCCTTCAGGCTTGTGTGCGACGGCTGCGCGCGGCATGCCATGGTGGCGGATGGCGCGGGTCAGCGCGCGTGTATCGACCCCGTAAAGGCCGACAATCCCCCGGCGGTTGAGCCAGGCTTCGAAATGATCGCCGGCGCGCCAGTTGGATGGCGGCGTCACCGGCCCGCGAAACACCGCTGCGCGGGCCGCCCTGGCCGCTGGCGGGGCGCTGTCTTCGCAATCTTCCTCATTGGCGCCGACATTGCCGATATGGGGAAAGGTGAACAGGACAATCTGGCCGGCATAGGACGGATCGGTCAGGATTTCCTGATACCCGGTCACCGCTGTGTTGAAACAAAGTTCACCCACAGCGATCCCGGCCCGGCCTGCACCGCGGCCGAGAAAGACTGTCCCGTCCGACAGGGCGATCGCGCCGGTCGCGGATGCGGGGTCTTGTGTAACAGAACCGTAAGACATATGTGGCTTGCCTTCTCGCACCGTTTGCGCTGCTAATCGTTGCGACAAGCAGGTTGGGCGGGAAGTAGGGGCTGATAATCGGTGCCGTCAAGGCGGTTCCGGTAAGGAAAAGGCAGAGGCCAACATGGCTGAATTGCAGACTGACGCGTCCTCCGACCTGCGAGCGCGTATAGATGATGCGCTCCGGCAAGCTGAAATTGACGATCCTGACAGTGTCAGCGCATCGACCCTGCGTCTGGTGGCGTGCGCCATCCGGGATCGTGACGTGACCGCGCGCCGTCGCGGCGATTGTGAGGGCTGCCCCGATACGGGCGTGCATGACGTGCTTGAAATCATGGCCGAGCAGCGCCGCGTGTCCGCGCGCGAATTCGACGAATCTGGTCGTATCGCCGATGCCGAGCGTGAGCGCGAGGAGCTCGCCGTGATCGAGGGGTTCCTGCCGCAACCCCTCAAGGGAGAAGCGCTCGAGGTGGCCGTCCAGGATGTTGTCGAGGATCTTGAAGCCAGCACGCTGCGCGATCTTGGTCGCTGCATTTCGACCCTTAAGGCGCGTTATCCCGGCCGGATCGACCCGCAAAAGGCCGGCAAGGCGGTGCGCGAGGCGCTCGGCTGATTGAAGGCCTGCGCGAGCATTGCCGACCGGGCGCAGGCTTTGGGTTTGCCATGGGCGCGATGTGACCTATACGGTGCGGCGGCCATGATTTGCTGTGTAAATCCCCGGGGCGGACGCTGTGTGCATGGCATCCCGCTCAATGATTCGCCACACTATATGTATGAGCATGCAGCGTCTTCCCGATGGTTTCCTCGATGAACTGAAAGCCCGCCTGCGTCCCTCAGACGTGATCGGGCGAAAGGTGAAGCTGAAAAAGCAGGGCAAGGAATGGGTCGGGCTCTCGCCGTTCACCAGCGAGAAGACGCCCAGCTTCTACGTCAATGACCAGAAGGGCATTTTCAAGGATTTCTCCTCTGGTCTTGGCGGAGACATTATTGCGTTCACGATGGAGGTTGAACGCCTGGAATTCATGGAAGCGGTCGAGCGGCTGGCCGAGACGGCCGGGATGGAGATTCCGAAGGCGAGCCCGCAGGAAGCGGCGCGCTATGATCGGCTTGCCCGCCTGAAACAGGCCTGCGCTACGGCCAGCGAATTCTTCGAGGCGTGTTTGCGCGGTCCCGAGGGCGCGGCGGCCCGCACTTACCTGGAAGCAGGTCGCAGCCTTGCCCCCGCCGCCTGGGCGCGCTGGTCGTTGGGGTTTGCGCCCGATGACTGGCGACAGCTCTATCAGCATCTCACCGCCAAAGGCTTCAGCGAGGCGGAAATCACCGGGGCGGGACTGGCAAAACGCTCCGACAAGGGCGGAGAGCCCTATGACGTGTTCCGTAACCGCATCATCTTCCCGATCACCGACACGCGCGGCGACGTCATCGCCTTTGGCGGGCGCGCGCTGAGCCCGGATGACAAGGCGAAATATCTCAACTCCCCGGAAGGCGACCTCTTCCACAAGTCGCGTATCCTTTACAATTACAGACGCGCGCGCGACTCCATCGGCTATGGGGATCGCGGCGGTCTTGTCGTCTGCGAAGGCTATATGGATGTGATCGCGCTGGCCGAGGCCGGGTTTGCCAATGCCGTGGCCCCGCTCGGCACCGCACTTACACCCGATCAGCTTGACTTGATCTGGAAGGCCGGGCCGGACCCGGTCATGTGTTTTGACGGCGACAAGGCGGGCCTTCGCGCCGCGTTCCGCGCGGTCGATGTGGCGCTGCCCAATGCGCGCCCGGACCAGTCGGTCTATTTCTGTCTCCTGCCCGAAGGCATGGATCCCGACGACCTCCTGCGCCAGCCATCCGGCAGGGAAACCCTGACAGGCGCCCTGGAAAACGCCCTGCCCATGATCGAAATGCTCTGGCGGCGCGAGCGCGACGGCGAACCGCTCGATACGCCCGAACGCAAGGCTGGCCTTGAAGCGCGTCTGAAGGCTGCCGCAGCTCGGATCGAGCATCCCGGCGTGCGCAGCGCCTATGAGCGTGACCTTCTCTCGCGCATGCGCGACCATTTCTGGCAGCTGGTCCTTGCGCGCCGGAAGGGGGCAAAAGGGGTCGCGAATGCGGTGGGGGAACCGCTCGGTTCCGCCAAGCGGCCTGCAAAGACGGCCGGTCTGGGCCTTGTCATGCGGGCTGCTGTGAGTCCCGACCTGATTGATCACTATGGTGAAACGCTTGCAGCCGCCCATTTTCCCGATGTTGACGTCGCAGCGTTGCGCGATGCGATATTCGACTTCATCAATCGCGGTCAGGTGGTTGACCGGGCCGCACTCAGTGACCATTTTAATCAGGCAGGGAATGCGCGCGCTGCCCGTTTGCTCGAAGATTATCCCGATATGCCTGTGCTGGAGGCCGGCACACCTGCGGCACGGGAATGGCTGATCGCCCTTGAGCATTTCGTGGTAGCCGAAGATCCTGACCCTGCGAGGGAAGAGCAAGTCAGTCCGGAGGCGACAGAGTCGCCTGAAGCCTGGCGGGTTTTACATCGCAGAGTGTCCGAACGGCCGGCGCGGATCGCCCGGCTGAACGAGGCAGCAGAGGACGTGGATCGCAGCTGACCGGCAAGCGCAGGCATGATGAACAGGAATGAGTCCCCCAGCCCCGGGCGGCCACAAACCAACGTGACGGGCGCAGGACTCGCAGGAGACCGACCATATGGCGAAAGCCGACATCGAAGAGCACGAGAACGAGGCTGCAGACGGCCCCGTGCTCGACATGAACAATGCGGGCGTGAAGAAATTCATCAAGGAGGCCAAGTCACGGGGCTATGTCACCCATGATGAACTCAACAAGCTGCTCCCGCAGGATCAGCTGACATCTGACCAGATCGAAGACACCATGTCGGCCCTGTCCGAAATGGGCATCAATGTCGTGGAGTCGGAAGAAGAGGCCGAAAGCGAGAGCCGGGCCGTTGCCAAGACCGACGACAAGAAAGCCGTCGTCAAGAAAGGCAATGCCCGCGGGTCAGAGCGGACTGATGATCCGGTCCGCATGTATCTGCGCGAAATGGGCACGGTGGAACTGCTCTCGCGCGAGGGTGAGATCGCCATCGCCAAGCGGATCGAGGCCGGGCGCGATGCAATGATCCGCGGGCTGTGCGAAAGCCCGCTGACCTTCGAAGCCATGATGGTCTGGCGCGACGAGCTGGTGCATGAGCGGATCCTCCTGCGCGACCTGATCGACCTGGAAGCCACTTATGGCGCCGAGAATCCGCCGCCTGAGCCGGAAGAGAAGGATGATGCGCTTTCCGAGGAAGAGGCCCAGGCCCGGGAGAATGAAACTCCCGAAGAACGACGGGAGCGTGAGGAGCGCGAGGACGAGGAAGAAGGTCAGGCCATGTCCATGTCGGCCATGGAGGCCGAGCTTCGCGAAGGTGTTCTCACCAAGCTGGACGAGATCGCGAGTGACTTCTCTAAGTACCGGAAACTTCAGGAAAAACTGATTGACCGCCGGCTTGAGGGCAAGGGGCTGACGCCGAAGGAGCAGGAGGGCTATGACGCGCTTCAGACATCCATCGTCGAATACCTCAAGACGATGCATATTAACAATGCGCGCATCGAGGCCCTGGTCGAACAGCTTTATGCGATCAACAAGAAGCTGATGGGCCTGGAAGGCCGGCTGATGCGCCTGGCCGACAGCCATGGCGTGTCACGCAAGGATTTTCTCGACAATTATTTCGGTCGCGAGCTTGATCCGAACTGGCTGGAAGATGTTGCAGAAAAGTCTAAAAAGTGGAATAAATTCATTGATGTGGAGAGGGTCAAGATTGATGCGCTCCGCGAGGATATCTCTTCGGTTGCCCAGGAAATCGGCGTTCCGGTCGATGATTTTCGCCGTATCGTTCAGACCGTGCAAAAAGGCGAGCGCGAGGCGCGGATCGCCAAGAAAGAGATGGTCGAGGCCAACCTTCGCCTGGTCATATCGATTGCCAAGAAATACACCAATCGCGGCCTGCAATTCCTTGATTTAATTCAGGAAGGCAATATCGGTCTGATGAAGGCGGTCGACAAGTTCGAGTATCGGCGCGGCTATAAATTCTCCACTTACGCGACCTGGTGGATCCGCCAGGCGATCACCCGCTCGATCGCAGACCAGGCGCGCACCATCCGTATCCCGGTGCACATGATCGAGACCATCAACAAGATTGTTCGCACCCAGCGACAGATGCTGCATGAGATCGGGCGAGAGCCGACGCCGGAGGAACTGGCTGAAAAGCTTGGCCTTCCGCTTGAAAAGATTCGGAAAGTTCTCAAGATTGCCAAGGAGCCGATCAGTCTCGAAACGCCCATCGGCGATGATGAGGATTCCAATCTCGGCGATTTCATCGAGGACAAGATGGCGCTCCTCCCGGTGGATTCGGCGATCCAGTCCAATTTGCGCGAGACTACGACGCGTGTGCTCTCCTCGCTCACCCCGCGCGAGGAACGTGTGCTGCGCATGCGTTTCGGGATCGGCATGAACACCGATCACACGCTTGAGGAAGTCGGCCAGCAATTCTCGGTCACGCGCGAACGGATTCGCCAGATCGAGGCCAAGGCGCTACGCAAGCTCAAGCATCCCAGCCGCTCGCGCAAGCTCCGCAGCTTCCTCGACACATAAGGGATAAGGCAGGGCAGGTGCGAGGGCAGGTGCCCGGTTTTCTAGGGCACCCATGAGGGCAGCTGAGGGCATCGGCCCTCAGCACGCTAGTCCCGCATCCGGATGTCGCCTGATGGACTTGTTTTCTCTCGGCGACACGCAAGGTTCTCCGCTTCGCCCCGTCATGGGCCGGCTCATCCGGGCCATCCGGCAAGGCGTGCCGTGTCTTGAGCAAACCGCCGGTGGCGGTTACCGTCTCGTCGGAATACTCGCCTCGATGTCGAGACATGAACGACCTGCGAGGAAGAACGCACCGGTCATCGCCATGGCCTCGGGGAAGCGGGGCAAGCTCTATGCCTCTCTTGCACGCTATCCGGGCATGGCCTATCTTTCGGTTCGTTTAATTCCGCGACGACTGATCTCCGGCAAGCGTCCTCACAGCCAGTGTCCGGCTGGCTTGTATGACCAGCCAGCCCATCGCGGCCCGGGCGACGGCTGTGTCTTTTGTCGGTTCCGGGATTTACTTTACGCTTGCGATTGCCCATGCCGTCAGTAGCTTCAATTGCCAGGCCTGTTCATGCCATCGCCCAGATTCTCCGTCGTCATCGTCAATTATAATGGTGGCGACTATCTTCAGGGTGCAGTGGGCTCGCTGAGCCGGCAGAGCTTCACGGATTTCGAAACGCTCATCGTCGACAATGCGTCTGACGACGACTCCTTTACCGGCCTTCGAACCGATGCACTGGCAAGCGCGATTTGCCTTCCGCAAGAGGATAATCTGGGATTTGCGAAGGCCAATAATCTCGCCGCGCAGCAGGCCTCCGGCGAGTGGCTCGTGCTGTTGAACCCCGATGCCGAGGCCGCGCCGGACTGGCTGGAGGCGATTGACCGGGCCATCTGCGAGAATCCTTGTGTGGCGATGTTCGCATCAGCGCAGATTGATCTTCACGACCATCAGCAACTGGATGGCGCCGGCGATTGCTATCTGGGTTTTGGCATTCCCTGGCGCGGGGGATTTGGACGGAGTACGCAGGAACTACCCGGTCGCGGAGAGTGTTTTTCGCCCTGCGGCGCCGGTGCCATCTACAAGCGTGAGACTTTCCTCGCCGCAGGCGGGTTCGATGAGAGCTTTTTCTGTTTCTGCGAGGATGTTGACCTGGCCTTCCGGCTGAGGTTGCGCGGTGAGACCTGCCTTTTTTGGCCCGATGCGGTCATCTACCATGCCGGCGGCGGCCTGTCGGGACGAACAAGCGCATTTTCGCTCAGACATGGCGCTCGAAATCGCATCTGGACCTATGCCAAGAACATGCCCTTGCCAGCGCTTTTGCTGACCCTTCCGGGGCATATCGCCCTGACCGTGGCGATACTCGCTCGCGGATTGTTCACCGGCCGTTTTGCCGATACGTTTCGGGGCGTGCTGGCTGGTCTCGGCGGGCTCGGGCCGGTGCTGGAGGCGCGAAAGACTGTGCAGCGGGAACGGCGCGTGTCCCTGGTCGGTCTGCTCTCTGCCATGAGCTGGAACCCGCTGGAAATGTTACAACGCAAGCCGGTTATCCGACCTGTTAAGCAGGTGCCATCGGCGCAATGGCAAGCGTGCGATGAGTCTGCAGAGTGAAGCCACAGGGCGCCCGGATTTCCTCGGACTGTCACACGCTCGCTTGACCGGCAAAAACCCGACCAGGCCTGCTTCAACGCGCTTTAGCCAATCCCGGTTACGCCAGGATCCGAGGGCAAGGAATCCGCTTAGGCTGTTTCCGCTTTCAGCGGAACCGGTCTTTGTTTTCTTGTGCGCACGGCAGCTTTGCGGGTGCTAAATCCCTCAGCGGGGGGCGGCGCAATGGCGCCGGGCGGCCCTTTGCCACCTCAGACCGTTTCTGACAAGAATGGAAACAGCCTGTCCAAAGTCCCAAATCTGTTCAAACGGACCGAGCCACCCCTCTCCTGCCAGGGCAGTTCGTTAAAAAGCAGCAACACATCAGGCAGCTATTGCATTCGCACCGTTAGCGATATCGCCTTGTCGGTCAGGATGTTCCTGATCTCACTGTCGATTTTCCGGGACCAGCTCGCTTATCGCAGGGATACTGCCACTGTGCCGTTCCAATGACAGGCCGGAGGTCCCGACAGGTCGGTCTCGAAAATAAACATACTGCCTTCGCCTGCAATTTCCCGATTTTCCGGCATTGCGTTGGCAAGTGCCTGAGCTGTGGTTACACCAATAAGGTTGCCGGACATTCCGCCGAATGCCGGACAAGTGGCAAAAGGCACGGGTAGTGGAAGCCGGTCCAGTTCACGACCATCAGCATCAAAGCCAGCGACGCAGCCTTCTCCCCAAAGCGCCGACCAATACACGCCCTTGGCATCGGTGATTGCGCCATCCGGTCTGCCCGTTCCGGTGAATGTCAGCCAGGAGACTGCCTTGCCGAGGGTACCGTTCACGGGATCATACTCTATCGTCTTGACTTCGCCATGTGAGGTGTCAGCGAAATACATGGTCCTGGCGTCCGGGCTCCAGCAGATGCCGTTGGAGATGCCGATGCCGTCCAAATGCGTACTCATATTCCCGTCCAAATCGACGCAATAGAGTGAGCCGTGCGAAGTTCCCCCGGCGATTTTGGGGTTTTCGACCATGCTACCAACCCAAAATCGCCCGTCCGGACCCGTGCGGCCATCATTCAATCGCGTGCCCGGGTGCATTTGAGGACGCGCCAGCCATTCCACAGACAGTGAGCGCCGGTTTAGGAGCGCAACGCCATCGTCGAAAGCGGCGAGCAGGATATCGGGTTCCGCCGTGAGGCTGAACGAGCACAGACGCTTGAGCAACTCATGGCTGGTGTGTTTGCCGGAGTGTGGATCGAAACTGTGGAAGCGCCGCCCCAATATGTCTGTCCAGAGAAACTCGCCGGCTCGTTCATCCCAGATGATTCCTTCCCCAAGGCGATCACCGCAATTGACAGTAAAGAGAAGGCGAGCATGCATCTGTTCATTCCTTCTCATATCCGCCCCCCATCAATTATGAAGGCTTGATTGGTGATCATGCTCGCATCTTCAGAAGCAAGAAAAAGGGCCAGTCGCGCCACGTCCTCCGGAAGGAGATCGTCCTTGAGGCAGCACATCTCTTTCCACTCCTGCTCGGCCTGCGGGGTCAGCCAAAGGGACTTCTGTCGATCCGTGACGACCCAGCCTGGAACGATGGCATTGGCGCGAATTCTATCAGGGCCGTACTTCCGGGCCGTTGTCTTCGTAAGACCAATGATTGCCGCCTTGGCCGCAGTGTAGGCGGGAAGGTCTGCTGGTCCAAGAAACGCGTTGAGGGAACTCATGTTTATGATGGATCCGCCGCCAGCCCTCCGCAAATGAGGTATGGCCGCCGAGGTTGCCAAGAAAACCGGGTCCAGATTTACTGCAAGGCTCCTGCGCCAATCTTCGGGATCGATCTCATCGAAAGCCTGACGTTGGTCGTTCGCGACATTGTTGATAAGTACGTCAAGGCCGCCGAGTTTTGTGGCCGCCTCGTCAATAGCCTCTTTCAGCTTGCCCGCTTCTGTGACGTCGCAAACCGAGAAATGCACCTCGCCGTCAGTCTTGTCGGCAAGTTGATTTCCTTCGATCTCGGCGATATCGTTAAAGGCAACTCTGGCTCCCTGGTCTGCAAAGCACTCAACGATCGCTGCGCCGATACCCGTCGCGCCGCCGGTAATGAAGACCCGTGCGCCATCCAGTCCCGGATACACACGTATTAAGTCGCTTGGCTGCATGTCGCGGTCAGATTTCCTGATTGTATTTTGCAGTTTCCGTATATTTGGCGCGGTTTCATTTCCTTGTGGAACAGGTCGCGCATATCGTCGTCGCTCTGCATGTTTTCGAGTATGATCACGAGTTCTGGCTTGCTCGAGGAGGCACGCACAAGGACCCGTGAGCTGTCATCGGGTGTCACCCGCGCGCCACTGATCGGGTTCACATCGACAACCTTGCGCCAGAGAATGCCGCCGCCTGCTAGCGCCTTGATATCTTTCAGGCTCAGTTTCGGAGCCGTTTCATGGCCCATGCCATTGATCCGCCAACGTGCCCCATATTCTTGAAAGCCGGAGAGTTTCACCGGCGGGAATATCTCGAAATCGAGCGTTTCGGGCTGAATGTCGGCGCATCGCTTCGGCATAATTGCAGAGTTGATCCCTGATATCACCTGCTTGGTTAGACACGAACAGGTTTTGCCTTGCAAGACAGAAGTCTGATGCGTGATTCAGGCGAGTTAACGTGCCTTGATCAACGACCTGGCCATTGTGCGCTCGCCTATGGTTGGCACCAGCACCCCGGCCTGACCGATAGCGGCCCAGCCAGGTCGAGATCGCGGGTCTCTGAAAATGTCCATGGCCGGCAGCTTCGACAGAACCGATGCGGACGACGCCCCTGGCTCCGGTCAGGTCATTTTCAGGAGCCCTGCCATTTTCTGTATGGCAAGTTTGCTTACATGCCGCACGGCATCAACAGTGTTGGATCCGTTATGGGAGCCGAAAATCGTGTTGTCAAAACGCCGCAACGGACTATCAGTCGCGATAGGTTCGACCTCGAACACATCCAGTGCGGCCGAACCGACAATTCCGTCTTCGAGGCCCTGTACAAGTGCGCTTTGCTTGATGACTGGTCCGCGGGAGACATTTATAACGCGCACGCCCGGCTTGAGATGCGCCAGCAGAGCTTCATTGAACATGTGCCTGGTCTCCGGTGTCAGAGGGCAGGTAAAAACGATGAAGTCGGCTTCGCCGATACGCTCGGGCCATGTCGCCGGTTCGACTTCAATGCTGTCAGCGGGTGTGAAATAGGGATCATAAGCAATGACCTTCATGTCGCAGGCATTGAGCCGCTTTGCCGTCATTCGACCAATATCCCCGTACCCGACAAGGGCCACGGTCTTGTCCCAGGTCGAGATACCCGGAGGTTTCGGCCAAGAATGGTCCTGGCGTATGGCGCGATCGATTTCGAAGGTTTTCCGGGCCAGGCCGAGAACATAGCACATGGCGACATCGGCCACCTCACGTCCGAAAACGCTGGGCGTGTTGGATACCGGAATGCCAAGATCGTGACAGGCTGCGAAATCAACATTGTCCACGCCCACGCCCCACTTCACGGCCGCCCGGAGCTTTCCCATCCGGGCCGCTTCGAAAACCCGCCGGCTGGCCGGGTCGTCGCCGATGATCCAGCCGTCATATTCGGGCAGGGTCGCAATCAACTCATCTTCGGTCATCACCTGGGCGACATTGGCGGGCTGGCCAACGAGTGCGTAGTGTTCGAATGTCGGGCGAAATTCGTTGAAAAGCCCGAGCATTGGCGGGCAGGTGACGAGAATGCGAGGCTCGCTCATTTCGGACTCCTGTCTGGATAATTGAACTCAGGCCTCTGGAAGGGGCTCACCTGCAGCAACTCGCATGAGAAGAGATTCAGCCATGAACCAGTCGGCCGGCTCGTCAATGTCGACAGATTCCAGTTGCGGAGTTGCGAAGAGAATAGGCTCTTTGCCGATGCGCGCTTGCGTTTTTGCGAAGCTTTCGCGGCTGAACCAGTAGCCGACCGAATTTTCCTCCAGATATGGAGGCAGGTCTTGGGTGCGGATGAGATTGGCAGGGTCATGATTGATGGGCGCCCCCTGAGGCGTATAGAAACGAGTCTGGTGGCAGGTAACGGTAAAGAGGGAATCGGCCGCGCCGCTTTTCGTCCCGTCCAGATATTTCGTGTGCATTTCGCGAATTGTAGACGCAGCGAGCAGTGGATTGGTCGTGTGCGTCATGAAGTATGCCGCAGCGTCAACATTCGCGACGTCATCGGCAAGCACCAAGTTCATTGACACAAGATCGCCGCAAATCTCGGGATGGCGGTCACGGATCATAATCCGCCCGCCTGCGTCCCCGTCATTGAGGCCAGCCTCGGCCAAAAGTTCGCGCGCATCTGTGTTGATGACGACTTTCTCAATCTCATCGACGCGCAGCAGCGTATCGAGAATCCAGCGGAACAGCGGCTTTCCAGCGATACTCCGGAAATTCTTGGATTTCACGCGTGCACTGTGAGCCTTCATAGGCAATAGGGCAACGAGGCCATGTTCGGACATTTCAGGACTCCGAGAGCAAGATTGAGATCAGGACCGAAGATCGAATAGAGCTGCGGGATCGGGTTCGAGTGGGCTGGACGCGGGGTAAGTTCGGTGGAAGGTGGCGCGAAGCAAGTCAGACACACCCCATATCTTCGATCTCCAAATGCGAAAAGTTCCTTTCGCCTAATCCGAGTCGCGTAAACTGAGCGCTATCTGAACACGCGACAGGAAAGATTCGAAGACGGCAGTTGAGAGAGGTGTTCGCGCACACACCGGGCCGAAAGCGCGAGGGCTGGTATCAGGCCGTACGCCGGAGCTGAGCTTCGGGCAAGGCTGGCTCGGGCAGGTCCCGATTTGGCGATGCCGGCTTAGGGTAGAAATAGGCTTCCTTCTGAGCGCGTGACAATCGACGGTGCTCGTTGTGGCCGCGATAGGTTCCAAGATACTGCATGAACCGGAAGCCAATGATTTCGCCCGCCTTGCGATAAAGGAGACGCTGCTTTGCAGCTGAAACCATGTCGAACGCGACACCTGCGAAAAAGTAGCGCAACGCGTCCAGCCGGGTAACATGTACTTCGGGCATGATATTCCGAAGGACCAGCGCCTCTCGGTAATAGCGGTTGCGGGTCTGCTTCAGAGATTCTTCGTGAATGTGAGTGACGGGCGCATCAGCCACATATCCGATCTTGCCCCCATCCGCGACCAACTGGCGTGCAAGCACCATGTCCTCAAGGCCCGTCACATCTTCATCAAACTGATACTTGTGCCAGACATCCGCCCGAATTGCCGAGTTGGCATTGTTGCAGAAATATCCCTCCTGCGGCACGCGATCAAACGATGGGAAATATTTCTCGAACAGGCGTTTTTCGGAGAATTTGGAGACTTCGTGACCTAGCTGTCGGCCATACGTATAGTCGGCAATGCCGCTGCGTAGCGGTGCGATCAGATTCTCGAGCCATTTGTCATGCGAGGGAATGCAGTGGGCGGAAATGAATACAAGAAAGTCACCACTCGCCGCCTCGCAGCCCCAATTCAGCGAACGCCCGAACGTGAATTGTGAACGCGATATCTGCACCAATTTGAGCCCATGACGGCGCGCAATCGGAATGGTCTCGTCGGTCGAGCCGCTGTCGACCAGGATGATCTCCATATCCAGATCGTCGGTGCTCTGCGCCTTGCAGGCTTCAACTGCCTGTTCGAACCAGCGATCCTCATTAAGCGCTCGGAAAATGATACTTACTTTAGGCACGGATTTCCCCCTCACGGTGAATCTTAACGATGCGTATAACACGCTATCCATCTGGTTCCAGCGTTAAATGATCAGGTCGCGCGCAACGCCCCGGCGCGGCACTGAGCTGCCCGCACAATAGGCATTCAGCCGAAGGTCTGCCCGCTAGCCGACAGTCCCCCTGCCGGGGGCCTTCTGTCATTGAACCAGGGGCTGGGCGCGTTGGGCACTGTTCTTTCGCGCCCTCGTGAGCCTGATTCTCTCTTCATGCTCCCACCGGGCATTGAAGCAATAAACGAACGGTGGCTTGATTTGCCAGTGGCAATTGACTAAGCCGCCGTTCGGTTCAATTTTGCAATAATTTCGGGGACGTCGAATGCCCAAACGAGCTCTTGTTACCGGTATTACCGGTCAGGATGGCGCTTACCTAGCACGGCTTTTGCTTGAAAAGGGCTATGAAGTCCACGGTGTGAAGCGCCGATCCTCGAGCTTCAACACTGAGCGGGTAGACGGAATTTACCAGGATCCCCATGCAGGCGATTCAAGGTTCCACCTGCACTATGGTGATCTCACGGATTCGACCAATCTCATCCGCCTGGTTCAGGATATCCAGCCTGACGAGATCTATAATCTGGGCGCCCAGAGCCATGTCCAGGTGAGCTTCGAGTCGCCGGAATACACCGCCCAGTCAGACGCAGTCGGAACGCTGCGTCTTCTCGAGGCGATGAGAATATTACAGCTGCAGGACAAGACCCGCTTTTATCAGGCATCGACCTCCGAACTTTTCGGTCTCGTTCAGGAAGTGCCCCAGAAGGAAACCACGCCCTTCTACCCCCGCTCGCCTTATGGCGCGGCGAAACTTTATGCCTACTGGATCACGGTGAATTATCGCGAAAGCTACGGAATGTTCGCGTCGAACGGCATCCTGTTCAATCATGAGAGTCCCTGGCGTGGGGAGACCTTTGTCACGCGCAAGATCACGCGGGCGGTTGCCGCGATCGATCTCGGCTTTCAGGATACGCTCTTTCTTGGCAATCTCGAGGCGCAGCGCGACTGGGGGCATGCGCGTGATTATGTCGAGGGGATGTGGCGCATTGTCCAGCATGACGAGCCTGATGATTTCGTACTGGGGACCGGCGAAATGCACTCGGTGCGTGAATTCGTAGAACTTGCTTTCCGGCATACTGGCCGCGAGATCGAGTGGCAGGGTGAAGGCGTCGACGAGATCGGTGTCGACAAGGCTGACGGAAAGGTGCTCGTGCGCATTGACCCGCGGTATTTCCGCCCCGCCGAGGTCGAGCAATTGCTGGCGGACCCCACCAAGGCGCGTGAAAAGCTTGGCTGGGTGCATTCAACACCATTCCCCACACTGGTATCCGAAATGGTGGCGTCTGACCTGGAGACCGTCGCGCGAGAGGAGAACCGCCGTGACCGGGAAGGCTGAGCCGCGCTATGAACTTAAGGGAAAACGGATCTGGGTAGCCGGACATCGTGGCATGGTCGGCTCGGCCTGTGTGCGCCGTCTGTCGGAGGAGGGTTGCGCGGAGGTTATAACCACCGGGCGCGATGAGGTCGATCTCATGCGCCAGAATGATGTGGAGAGGTTTTTCGCCAGCCGAAAGATCGACGCCGTGATCGTTGCTGCGGCCAAGGTGGGTGGGATTCTTGCAAACGACACCTACCCGGCAGATTTCCTCTATGACAATCTGATGATCGAAGCGAACACGATCCACGCTGCCGCTGAAGTCGGCGTGGAGAAATTGATGTTTCTCGGTTCGTCATGCATTTATCCGAAATTTGCCGAGCAGCCGATAAGGGAAGACGCCCTGCTGACAGGCCCGCTCGAGGCGACCAATGAATGGTATGCCATCGCCAAGATTGCGGGGATCAAGCTTTGCGAGGCCTATCGCAAGCAGCATGGTCTCGATTTCATCTCGGCGATGCCAACAAATCTCTACGGCCCAAACGACAATTTCGACTTGGAATCAAGCCATGTCCTGCCCGCACTGATCCGTAAGGCGCATACCGCAAAGCTGGCAGGTGAAAACGGGATTGAAATCTGGGGTACAGGAACGCCGAGACGTGAATTCCTTCATGTGGATGACCTTGCCGATGCGCTCATTCATACAATGAAGTGCTATTCGGCCGCCGAGCACATCAATATCGGATCAGGCAACGATGTTACGATCAAGGAACTTGCCGAAACCGTCATGGATGTGGTCGGGTTGAGCGGAGAGCTGCGTCACGATCTGACCAAACCAGACGGAACACCGCGCAAGCTGATGGCGGCTGACAAGCTGCGCGCGTTGGGCTGGGCACCAAAGATCGGTCTGGCGGAAGGAATTGCGCAGACCTATCGCTGGTTCCTTGATTCGAAGTGGGCGCAACTGTTGACAGACAGCCAGGAACGACGGGCGTGATCTCGCAACCTCATATTGTCTTCTTCGGCCACCACAAATGCGGCAGCCGGTTCTTCCGTCTGCGTGTCCTTGAGCCCCTTGCTGAAATGAATGGTTATGAGGTGGTCCGTTACAACATCCGTTCGGCTCCGTTTCATCACAGTCGGCTCGACGAGCTGGACATGAAGAATACCGAATTTTCCCGGCTGGGTGGGGACAAGCCGATCATGCTGTTGCTGGCGAATTCCAGCCCGCGCGTGGTCGGCGAGGTCATGCGGCGCCGTCCACACTTCCTGGGCCTTCATGTGGTTCGCGACCCCCGACAGATCTGGGTCTCCAACTATTTCCATCATCGCGACAGGCACCCAACCGAATCCCGTGCGGGTTGGGTCTGGGACCGGTTGATGAAGGACCGGCCGATCCTGAGGGACAGCTCGCTGGAAGAAGGTCTGCGCCACGAGCTGCAGAGCATCACACAGGACGTTCTCGCAGGGCAGGTCGAGCCTTGGCGCCCCCGCCCCAACACACTCGAAGTCAGGCTCGAAGACTTCCAGGATGCGCACACCAGCGACCATCCAAGAGTGCAGCACGTCGTCGATCATTTGGGATTGACCCTGAGGCCGGAATCTTATGATCTCATGCACAATGCGAATGCCAGCTCGCAGCCATGGCAGGATGTGCTGACCCCGCCACTTAAGGCCGTTTTCAAACGGCGATACGGGCTGCTGCTCACCGATCTTGGTTACGAAGACGATATGGACTGGTAGTACATTCTGGCGAATGTGGTTTGCGGTTGGTAAGGAAGGCCCGAACGGGTAAAGCGAATTTTCCTGATCGAACACGGTCGCAACGACCCATGCCGCAGGTGCCGTGGTGCAGGTCGCGTCCCTGGCACGACACGGCCGCTGCAGGAATGGAGTTGGCGAGCGGAATTTGCGAGCGGCCCGACATGTTGTAGAGGTAAGTGTATATGTCGCATGATGACTGGGGGCGCGCTGTTTCCACAGAAGCGCGAGCCAAGGCCGACTTGTTCTCACGCATCACCGGGCGTCCGTCGGATGAGCTTTTCAGCGAAGCCGTAGACCGGGCGATCGCGGCGAACTTCAAGCCGTTGCTTCTGGTTCTGCAGATGGGCAAGGTTGCATCGACTTCGATTGCTCATGCTCTCGATGAGGTCGGGGATTGGAATGTCGTTCATATCCATCATCTCGACCGGGGGCGGATAGAGCGCTTGTCTAAGCTGAATGCGGAACGCGGCATCACGCCGCCGCCGAACCTCCTGAGATCGCAGGCTGTTCTGGATTGGCTGCAAACCAATCCGGGTCAGGTTCAGATTGTCAGCGCCGTGCGCGATCCGGTTGCGCGCAACTTGTCTGCTTTCTTTGAGAATGCGCACAATTTCCTGAAGATCGACGGCGGGGAGATCCGCAATGCCCCTGAAGAAACTGCGGAAATCTTCGTCTCGACTTACCGCCAGACCAATGCACTCGACTGGTTCGACGCGAATATCCGCCGCGTGTTCAAGCTGGATGTGTTTTCGCGCGAGTTCGACCATGAGCACAAAAGGCTGATTGCCAAGAATGCGCGTTGCCGGCTGATCGTTGTGCGCGCGGAAGATGATAACGCGGTCAAGGGACAAGCCATCGCCAGGCATCTTGGGCTATCACAGCTCGACCTTGGCCGCGCCAATATTGCGGAAACAAAGTCCTATGCGGCGCATTATGAGCAGGTGAAGGCCATTGTTCGTCTGCCGGAGGACGTCTTGGACAAGCTCTATGATTCCCGGCTTTCCCGGCATTTTTACACTGATGAGGAAATCGCCGGCTTTCGCGCCAGGTGGAGCAGGAATGGCGGGCGTTCGATCCATCCGACGACGGCGAATGGAAGTTGAGCGATGGTCGATAGCATTACCAATGAGGATTCGATACCCGGCGAGGCTCCCAAGCAGAGCCGGTCATTCGTTCGCCAGCGGCGCCACCGTACAGGCTTCCTGCGTGCCAATGCCAGTCTGCTAAAGGACATCTGGATCTTCCGGCGGCAGATCCTGATGGTTTTCTGGCGAGACTTCACGGCACCTCACCGGCGAAGCCTTCTCGGGGTGGCCTGGGCCTATATCATGCCTCTCTTGCCGGTTAGCGCCTTTCTCCTTTTGCGCGGGGTCATCAAGGTTGATGAGCAGGGCGCGGCGGAACAGATCCATCCCGTAGTATGGGTCACTGTCGGCGTGACGCTCTGGACGATGCTGCGGGATGCGGTCATGACGCCGAGTGATTCCGTACGTAAATATCGCAATCTCGCTGCGGGGGCGCGTTTCCCACTGATCGGCGCAGTTGTCGTCGGATTTGGTAATGTCGTGCTGGAAACCCTTATCCGCGCGGCCCTTTGTGCGGTCGTGATTGTCTGGCTCGGGGCCTATGATATTTCCGGGCTCGCGCCTGCTCTGGGTGTCCTTTTCGGCGCACTGGTGCTCGGTTTTTCGGTCGGGATCATTCTGATCCCGATTGTCGCTTCTGTGCCGGATGTGCAGAATCTCCTGCAGATCCTGTTCCGTTACCTGATCTTTTTCAGCGGCGCGATCTGGCCGGTGCCGACACTTTTCGGATCTGACGCACTCTACACCTATAACCCGCTCGCGCTGTTTCTTGGACAGATCCGCGAATCGCTCGTTGTGGGGACCATGAGCGACTTTTCGATGCTGTTGCCATGGCTGGTCGCGGCACCACTGGTCCTGTTACTGGCCGGTCGAACCTTCGTGGCCCTGGAGCCGCCGATCAAGGAATCGCTCCAGGCTTAGGAGAGACAGATGCCCGATGCGCCTTTGCTCCATCTGGAAGGGGCCTGGAAGAAGTTCGGCAAGACGGTTCCCGCCAATCGTCGCCGCCTCAGCCGGGCGATGGCCCGGTCGGCTCTTTTCGTCGATCCGGGACAAAGCCATCTGCGCCGCGATGAATTCTGGGCGCTCAGGGACATTTCGTTCAAGTTGCGTCGGGGGGAAGCTGTTGGCCTCATCGGGCGGAACGGCGCAGGCAAGTCGACTCTCTTGCGGCTGCTCGGCGGCCACATGCTGCCCGACAGGGGTCAACTTCACGTCAATGGCCGCGTTGCCGAACTGATCAATCTGACAGCCGGCTATCAGCCCCTGCTCAGTGGCCGCGAGAATATCCGTTTCGGCGCCACGCTCCGCGGGCTGTCGCCGCGGCAGGCCCGCAAGGTCAGCGAGGAAATCATCGCGTTTTCCGAGGTTGGTGACTTCATAGACGCTCCGTTCGGGACCTACAGTCAGGGGATGCGGCTTCGTCTGGCGTTCTCCGTGGCGGTTCATGTCAAGCCGGATATCCTTCTGATCGATGAAGTCATTGGAGTCGGTGACTATGGATTTCGGCAGAAATGCATGGCGCGGCTGCAGGCGATGCGGTCCGATTGCGCTGTGGTGCTGTGCACGCACAATACCGGCCATCTACTGCAATTCTGCGACAGGGTGCTCGTCCTTGATGCGGGGGCGGTCGCATTTGCCGGTGACGCGCGAGAGGCGGTTGCGCGCTACCTGGAAGGGTTCGGCGCTGACGAGAGTGATATTGTTGATGACGAGACCGGTGAGGCGGTGCCATCGCCGCCAGCGCCGAATCCCTCGCCTCAGCTTGGACCGTCTTATCATGATGAAGCGGCGCTTCCGGAGTTGTCTGCGGAATGGATTGACGCTGAGGAATGTCGGGTGGATCGCTACGGGCCCGCAGACCCTGTTCAGCTAAATCTGCAGATGCGCGTGGCGCCGGAATTTGCCGGCGAATCGCTCAGTGTCATCTTCTTTCTCTATGATGACAGCGGTCAGCCCCTGGCGCGCGCTGCCCACAAGATCACCTCGCAGGCAGACGGGCAGGCCGGATTGCTGATCGGTCTGATGGCAAGGACGCTGGCCCAGCCGAAATACTATGTGGCGATCCGCATCGCCCATGGCAGCCAGACACTCTACCGTAACCCCGTGCCGCCACTCGAAATCCAACAGAAACGCGAGCTGTGGGGACAATTCGTTCCGGATATCTTCTGGCAAGAAATTGGGAATCAGTAGCATTGGGCATGTAAAAATTCATTGCCACCTTGAGCGCGACGAACTATAAAATTTCAGTCTTGTGTCAACTGCATGTCGAATAAGTTCTATGATGCCTGCAAGTGTACAGGCCGCGTAAGATTGGAGTTAGCGAGATGGCTTCATGCATATATGGTATGTGTTGCGTATGATTTTCGGATTTGGGCCGAAAAATATCAAAAGCGGGTTCCTATTACGGCAAAATATTGATGTTGTGCATAGGGGTGCGGCGGGGTTAAGTGTTAATTTTTCAATGGTGACGTGCAATGAAAAAACTCAATGAGGATCATGGTCTCGACGTCACCCCCCTGCTGATACATCAGATGGGTCGGGTCGGTTCAACATCGATATATAACGCTGTAAAAAATATAAAGCAATATAGGGCTTACCACACCCATATACTTAATGTGGAGAAGCTTAGGAATTTTGTCAGGTCGAGAAGAGAAAAAAACCTGAAAATACCTAATCATGTGAATGATAGCTTTGAGGTTTTGGCGACTATAATCGGGCACGAGCCTCATATAAAGATAATTTCTCTGGTTAGAGACCCTATGGCGCGAAACGTATCTGCGTTCTTCAATAATCTCGACACTTTCGGATTCAGGTCGAAAGTTTCTAGGCAAGAGGCGCAGGCTGATGAATTATTGCGCCGATTCAATGCGTATGACCATGATATTCCGGCGAAATGGTTTTCAGATGAATTTCGGGATGTTTTTGGGTTCACAATATACAACCAGCCTTTCGATCATGTTCATAAGCGCTTGTGGATCAGAAAAGACAATGTGTCTTTGCTCGTCCTTCGTGTCGAGGATAGTGAGGATGTTAAAAAGGAAGCACTCGAGAAGTTCCTTGAAACTAGTAATATCTCACTGGAAGCTGACAATGTTGGAAGCGGAAAGTTTGGTCCTGCTTACCAGGAGTTCAAACACTTATTTCGGCCGGATGATGCTTTGCTAAACCGAATTTACAAGTCGCGGCTGGCGAACCATTTTTACACGCCTGAAGAATTGGAAAGCATGCGTGAAAAGTGGCTTGTCACAGCGTGATGGGCTTGAATGATATTCGTATTGACCTGCTAATTAAAGGTGGGCGGGCGGATGAACGCTGTTACGATATCGCCAGATGAATTTATTCGGATGCGGTTTTTATTCAATCACTTGCGGAAGTGAGGTGGAACGTCGCAAATGAGCTGATAGCAAAAGCTGCTCGCCGACTTCTGCAACCCATAACAAAGTACAATCAAGAGCTGAATCCTCTACCCGATTTTATTACTATGACATACAAAAATGCCGCTCGGCAATCGGTAGCGGCATTTCAGTAAATTCATGCTTGGCAGCTCACTTCAAAACCCGGATCAGATGCTTTCAGCCATGACCGGATCTGAGCCATCATCGAGCGTCAATTTGCTTCGATAAAGCACTCCGTGACGACGGCGTTGGCATCGGTCCGTGACACGCAACGCAGGCTGATGGTGGTTTGCGCGCCTCGGGCCCGAAAGCGGCTTTGAAACAGCCCGCTCTCATCAGCTGTCATGATGGATTGACCATCGGCAAGAACCTGGAGCTTCCCGACCAGATCGGCCACGGCGATATTGAGCGTGTAGAGCTGTCCCTCGACGGTCTGGAAACGGGTTGCCGCAAGGTCTCCGGGGCCCCCGCCATTTCTCGAAACCCACAGCACCGACAGCCAGCGTCCTGACTCGCTGTCCTTCAGGGCCCAGTTAGACGCCAGGGCTTCGCCTTCGCCGACCGGAAGCAAACCCATTCGCCCGGTCTCGTCCCAGTGGGTTTGGATGTTCCCTGAAGGCTCTGCCCCCTCGACCACGCCGCCCGTATCCGCCTGGGCAGGTGCCACGCGGGGCAGCCCATTGCCCGTTGACTCCCCGGAGTCGCGATTTCTCAAAATGCCCATTTTGTCCCTCATTTTGTTTCAATGTTCAGGCTGCTGGTCGCTCAACCCTCATCGCCAGCACAGTTCGCAACTCCAGGATCGGCCTTCACGGCTTCAAGAGTCGTTTCGGCGCTGGTGACGCAGGCGGCCTTCTCATAAATCGTTCCAGACCAGTATCTCTGCTGAAATCCCTTGCCAAAGGTGGCCTCGCTCATGGGCTTCACCTGATCGCCTGACCATACAACATCGCCATTAACCGCCAATATGCCGCCTTCCGCAGTGTTCACCAGCGTGACATCCGTTCGTTCGGTTGCGGAGCCAGCGTTCACCTTTTCACGCTCGTCATTCAGGGTTGTCATGGTGAACAGGTAAGTCTCGCCGTCCAGCGCCATGTTCAGGCCCGGGCTGACCATTGGCATGGCCGGTGTCGTTTCCGTGTAGTTCCCGCTCGGCTGTCCGGGCTCGCTGATCAATGCGAAAGTCATGGTGTACTGCAGTATGGAACGCGGCAATTCGAGCGCGATCTCGTCCTGACCGTTGAGCGTCTCGCCGACAGGTTCCGCAGGAGGGGCAGGCGTCTGCGATGCCGGATCGGCTTCTACGCGATCCACCGTTGCAGTGTCGGTTGTCTCGGTATTGCTGGCGGGGTTGCATGCGGTTGCGAGCGATGCCGCTCCGATTGCAAGCAATGTCGATCTGAAGATCATCAAGGAACTCCCTTCACAAGATGGTTAGGGTGTTAACAACATGTGACCGGACGCGAAAGTCTCATTTTCCATAATCGCGCGCCCGCAACAGTTTTGCCTCATCAATGGGAGCTCTGAGCGTGTTTCGCCCGGACAGACGCCGGTCAGCCCGGCGAGATCAGCTGTGCACGGCGAAGATGAAAGCGCGCACTGTGGGAATCGACGGCTTTCAGTTCGACGCGCATTTGATTGGAGCCTGCGGTTGCTTTCAGCTGGACGTTATTGGGCGATCTCATCTCGCTCTTCACTTGGCCGTCCACGAGTACAACCACTCTCGGGTCCAGCTCATCAATGTCGAGATCGATGAGATAGTCGCGTCCGGCGATGACTGGCAGGACGGTGAAGAACTGATCTCTGTGACCGGCGCCGTTGCGGTCCAGCCTGATGCCGCCATCTCCATTCCTGACAATCACGCCATCGCCAACACACCAGCCTTCTGTCGGATCAGCGCTGAAGCCCAGCTCTATGAGGTTGCGTTGCCTGGTCTCGGCAAGCTTTCGGGCCTGCGGGTCGGCCGGGGCCGCGCCGCGTCGGGGCAGGCTCGCATCGATTGATGATCCGCGCGCCGAATCTTCGCGTTTCCAGAACAATCCGAACCGACCGACTTTCTCGGCCGATACCCGTTGCACGGTCGAGCGAAGCCCGCCCTGAGGCGCGGGCTCTTCCTTGTTTCTGTCGGGACCGACCGGAGCGGACTCAGTGTTTGGCCGCGCCGTGGCCGCCTCGCCAACTTCGCGAGCATCCCCGGCTGGCTGCGTATAGATGACGGGCACATCCGTGGCGCTTACAATCGCGTTCCGCACCGCAATGTCGCGTTCCGCCGACCCCTCATACTGGGCCGAACCAGCTGCGGATTCCCGCAATACCAATTGAGCGAGCAAGGGCTGATCGGAATTGTACTTAGATATGCTGAGCCAGACATGGAAGCGCGGATAATCCGAATCATCATCGTTGAGCGCCGCGATACCTGCGAATGGTTCGCCCTCGATCAGGGGGGATACATTGCGAACGCTGACAGACTTTGCCAGCTCCAGATCGAAAATCGCTTCGCCAACCAGTTTGGACTGTTTGTCGGTTAACCACAAGGAGATGAAGCGCGCCTTCCGCTTTTCGATATCGATGCCGAATGTCAGCGGCAGGCCGAGTGAGGGGAGCGCCTCGATGTGCGCGCGATGCACGCGCTTCTGCTCGGTCTCGGTGAGCTCACGGAATCCGTCAGGTTGCATATCGCCAGGTTCGATCCCCGAAACAGGCCAGTCCTTGCCTCCCGGTCGTTCGACGGCGGCCAGCACGGAACTGAGAGGTGCAGGGCTCGCGCCTGCCCACAGCTGTGCCGCGATCGCCTCAGGTGATGACACTTCACGATATTCGGCATTCTCGCAGGCTGCCTCCAACAGTGCTTTAAGCTCGCGCAGCGGTCGTGCCTGGCGCAAAGCGATCACCTTGCAAACAGCTCCCGGGCGTGAGGGCATGTACGGGAAGAGCGTAATCCTGCGCAGCGGGCACCGTTCGCCCGTGCGGCGCGGGTGCCAGTGTTCGGCTATCAAAACCTGATAGCCGCGTTGATGCAGGCTGTTGGCCATTTCCCAAGCCCGCCGGGCCGGCTGCTCATGCGCACCTGACAGAAAACCGAGAACGAGGTATTCCGGCGACACCTGATCTGCCCAGTAAGTTATCGGATCAATGAGATCGACCTCTGCATCGGCGACGACAAGGGCGTCGAACCTGTTGTTCTCGGTGTCTTGCAGGAGCCGCCTGACTGTTACCGCCGGCGAGCCTGTTGCCTTTCCGGCGCTGGGCCTGTGATCGTGAATGGTCCAGGGGGTGTTATCATCGCCGGTCGCATCCAGAATGGCGCCATAGTGAAGCGGGTCGCTTTCGAGAATGTGTCCGCCCCAGCCGGCCTTGGCTCCGGTCAGGAGGCAATCGGGTTCCTGGATGCCGGATGCAACCAGCCGCCCGCCATCCGAATCCTGGCAGGCCTTCATTACCAGGTCCAGAGCATTGAGCCGTGCATCAGCCTCGACACTGATCTGCCCGATAAGGGGGGACGCCAATTCGCGCAGTGTCTCGGCCTGCTCGCTCTCTTCGGCTGTCCAGTGAACGCTGGATGCCGATTGCGTTCCATTAAGGATTTGATCGCCCAGGCCTTCCCAGGAATTCGCTTGAAAATAGGCTGACGCGGCAGCCGACATGTCGAGCTCACCGTTTTTTGCGGCGTGTGCAATATCATAAACGGCGCGGGCAATATGCTCCGGTTCGGCAATATTGACGACCTTTCCGAAACCGAACTCGTCTGCGCACTCGGCCAGCCAGGTGCCGCCAAGGGTGACAACCGGCGTTCCCGCATAGAGCGAGTCGATCAATAGGCCGGATGTTCGGTCGGCAAAATCAGGGGGTAGATAGGGAAGGACGATGACGTCTGCTGTCTGCAGGATCTCGACAAAATTCTGCTCGTCAATATGTCCGGCGAGTACCCGATATTCTCCGAGAGCCGAC
The DNA here is from genome assembly GCA_964415675.1 of uncultured Hyphomonadaceae bacterium. GTDB lineage: Bacteria > Pseudomonadota > Alphaproteobacteria > Caulobacterales > Hyphomonadaceae > UBA5336. Next base: position 71,262 of record CAYQBG010000014.1, on the reverse strand, counting down.
TCCTCTTCATCGCTTCGATCCGCGTCCAGCGGGTTGGTCCGGAAGGCGATCCGGCAGTTTTCGCCACGGAACATCGACGCGAGGTGGCGTGCAGTATCGTAGAGCAGCTCGGAGCCTTTCTCCACCCGGTCGGCTGAGGGGAAGAAGATCCGGAACTGATCCGACTGTTCGCGCAGTGGCTCGGCTATGATACGTCGCGCATCGGCATCGCTTATAAGGGGGCTGGGGTGCTGGGCCACCGGGATACGGTAGCTTGTTCGCGCCTGCAGCTCACGCTGCTGGTGTTTCGTCATCGCCGTGGCGAAGACACGCGAATCGCTTTGCAGCACCTCGAGAAGCCAGCCATAGTTTGAAGCGAAGCGCGGCGACCAGATCGACGATGTCTTCAACCAGAAGAAATTCACGACAATCCGCACATCCGGTCGGTCTCGCGATATCTGGTACAAGATATTGAGATGCTCGAAGCTGCCAGTATACATGTAGACGATCAGTTCACCGTCGCATGCCGCTCTTGCCCGATCGATGGCGCGTCTGAACTCCGCGGCGACTTCCGCCTCTACATCTTCGAAAGAATCTCGCCGCTCTCCTATCCGGTTGGCCAGTGTCCAGCTGTTGATGTCGAGGCAGGGATCGACCGTGACGCCGTCAATCCTGACGGTGCCGTCGGTGAGCACCTCCTCGACCATATCGTCGCCTACGCGCGAATTGGCGGCTACGCGGTAATCGCAGTCACGTCCGGCAATGATCGGCGCGAGCTTTGATTCATAGTTCCAGAAATGACCGACCTTGTCGACGAGATCGGGGTTCAGGGAGAGTACTGTGACCGGGGCGTCGCGCCTGGCGTATCGCGGCTGTCGCAGCGGTTCGGCGGCTTCGCGCTTTCGCAGCGCCGGAACAAAGGAGGCCGTCTCGCCCCAGACTTCGCCGCCGGCATCCTCATATTTGCGGCAGATCTCCTCGACCTGATCGCAGTGCTTCAGATAGTAATCATTATAGTCAATCTTGAAAAAACCCGGGTGGGCGGCCTTGATATCGGCCATCTTGTCATTGAACTGTGATGCCTTGTGGTGCCCCCAGAAATACTGGTCCTCGCTGATTGGCCGGCCATCGCAGCCTGAAATGCTCATCTTGCTATAGCAGCTCGCACCAATCGGCATCATCATCAGCGTCAGCACATTGGGCAGTGGCGCGACGTGAAATTCTGCCTTCAGGTCCAGATTGACGTCGCCCCGCTGGTACGGAAGCCCGATCAGCCGGTCGTGAAATTCTTCAGGTATGTAGTGACGGTGCACGAAATAATCGCGCATAGGCACAAACAAGTAGAAGTCGTATTCTGCCAGCCGCTTGACCAACTCATGGCGAAACGCTGCGGCGTAAGAGGACGGGCCTGCATGAAATATCGGGTCCGCTGCACAAATCACTTTCGGTGTCAGCTTTGCCATCAATTCCTGGTTTGCCACGAAGGAATTGCAGGAGATGACGTCGCCATCGGCAAAATCATGCGCATCGACCTGCGAAAGGGAAGGGCCGGTGCCAAAAACATGACAGATGTCAGTCGTGATAGTCTCGGAGAAGGCGGTAAAGCGCTCGCGGCTCTGTGCGACAAAGGGGTCGATATCACTGCGCAGTTCGAGCCCTGCCGTGAGCAAAAGCGATGCTTCGGAGGCGCGAACCTGCCGGTCGGCGATGAGTAGTTTCGTGTCGTCCCCGATCGCTTCCTTGAGTTCATCCAGGCTGGCAAATGGGTCGCAGGCACCTGACGCAGGGTCGGGTAGCCGCCAGACGATCACCATGTCCTGTCTGTCGAAAAGGCCCGTCCAGTCGGCGACATCAATCCCTGTTGCGCGCAGCATAGACAATTTCGACCGGAAAGCTTCGCTCGTATTGCCTAGCGCTGCAGCGGGATCGAGATAGTAGGGCGCGGCCAGACGGGCTATCTCGTCGGCGGGAAAGGGCGTCACAACGGCAATAGAAGTGATCACGTCTGCATAAGGCGCAAAGTGCCAACTCAATCGCGCCAGAACGTCAGCTGCATCAGCCTCGCTTTCCAGAGCCGGGTATACAGCGATACGCGTCAACTTGCTGTCTCCATTTCGTTCTCTCGACTCGCCCCAAATTCCCGGGCCACCCTTCTGAGCCGAATAGCACCGTCCTGAACGCCAGTCCAAGCGCCCTTGTTAAATTGCTGTAAATTTCTCGAGTGGTCCGAAAGCGCCAGCACACAGGTCTTGCCGGCTTGACGTTCTTCAGCTGAAGGGCTGCAACAGTCTCGCAGACGCCATTTTCAGGCCATGCTGCATTCTCACGGTCGCTCGGTGGGCAGTTGCTTGCAGTTTCCGAGGTGATCCGATGTTGACAGGAGTACAATCAGGACTGTCAAAAGGCTGATGCGTTGGCGACGACCGGACATCTGGGGCAAGGTGATGATCGCCATGCCGGATGTGCGTTCAAAGTGTCCGTCCGGCGCGGCGCCTGTGCTTGCGTCGTCAGAGACAGAACATATAACCCGCGAGCAAATCGCCTGATGAAAGACTTCCTCAAGAGCCCCCAAGCCGATGATTTCGAGCTCGCCTACGGTCGCCTGCTCGATGAGGTGCCATGGAACGCGGAGATCTATCTTCCGACCGACCGCGTGAGTCCGACAGACAAGTTGACTGGCATGCGGCGGGTCTCGCAGATCCACAATCAACGGCTTGAGACGCTGTACCGCCCGCGTCTTCAGGCGCTCAGGAATCAGTATTCGGGGACAAAGCGCTGCTTTATTATCGGCAACGGGCCGAGCCTGAACCGAACGGATCTCACGCAGCTTGCCGGTGAGATTACCTTCACGACGAACGCCTTCTTCCTTAAGCTGCCGGAACTCGACTGGACCCCGACCTTTCACGTCGTCGAGGACCATCTCGTTGCGGAAGATCGAGCATCTGAGCTGAATAGCCTGAAAGGGCCTACGAAAATTTATCCTTCTTATCTCGGATACTGTCTTGATGAGGCCGAGGATACAATATTCATAAATCATCGCGCGCGTGTAAGTTATCCGTTCGGCTTCGATTTCTCGACCGACGCGGCAAAGGTCACTTATACGGGCTGCACCGTGACGTTCACATGCATGCAGCTGGCCTTCTATTTAGGGTTTGAGGAAATTTATCTGATCGGTGTTGATGCCGACTACGAGATCCCCGACGCCAGCGATATGGATGAATCTGCAGGCACCGGCGTCATCGATATGGCCTGCGATGATCCGAACCATTTCCACCCAGACTATTTCGGCAAAGGTTATCGCTGGCATGACCCGCAGGTCAGCGAGATGCTGGAGGCCTATCGTGAAGCCCGCAGGGTCACCGATGAAACGGGGCGCCGAATATTCAACGCGACCATCGGCGGAAAGCTCGAAGTCTTCGAGCGCAGGGACTTCTGCGAAATCTTTCCTCACGCCACCCGGCCTGAAACATTCGATGAACTGTCCGGCTTGCCACTTGATGAGGCGCAGAGGCGGCGTCGTGAGCTGGGAAACTCAAGCGTCTCACAGAGAGCGGTAAATGCATTTTCCGACTATCCACGAGTCCTGCTGATCGACATGGTGCCGATTGGCGGGCTGGCAGCGACCGGCGCGCTTAAGGAGGCCCTGTTCCATGGCTGGCCATCAAGCCAGCTGATGTCCATATCGGCCGAGAACGGATCGGATTTCAGCCTTCAGGGTGGTCCTGTATCCAGCTATCGTGACTGCGTCGTTTTCGATGATGCGAAGCCGGTAATGTCAATCTGTGAGGCGTTCCAGCCGGATGTGGTCTTATACAGGCCGCTTGACGACAAACCCTTCCTGCATGCGTTCATGATGCAGCTCATGGAACAGATCGGGGCGCCCCTTGTTACCTGGATAATGGATGACTGGCTTGCCCGTCTGGCAACCCGTGATCGTCGGACGCACAGGAAATTCGTTGCTGACCTTCAGAGACTTACCTCGAAAGCCGCAGGCAACATCGCCATCAGCTTTGACATGAAAGCTGAAATGGAACAGCGTCTGGGTGCGCATTTCGACGTCGTTGCAAATGGCGTTGATCGGGATGCATGGGCAAATCGATTTTTGCGCGCTCCGGGAACTCGCGAAGAGCTCGTGATCCGCTATTCAGGCGGACTGTCGCCGGACATGACGCTGTCGAGCCTGGTCAATCTTGCCCGGGCTGTTGAGACGCTTGCGAAGACCCGGCCTGTGAGCTTTGAGATCAGGACTAGGGACCATTGGCTTCGGGAATGCGGACACGCCTTTGATGGCTTTCAGGCGACCAGTCTGCATGTGGCTCACCCAGAAAGGCAGGCCTATTTCGATTGGCTGTGTGAGGCAGATATCCTTGCGGTTGCTTACAATTTCGACAATGCGTCGCGGCAGTATGTTCAGTATTCGATGGCGAACAAGATTCCCGAAGTCCTCGCATCCGGCCGCGCCGTTCTTGCAATCGGGCCGGACGACTATACTTCCATCCGGCATCTGCACCGTTCCGGCGGGGCATGGGTCGTTCGTGATCCGGGTCCGGAGCCGATTCTTGAAGCTCTGCGTGTCCTGGAAAAGGCCCGCCGGCGGATTGGTCAGCTTGGCGCCGATGGTCGCGAATTTGCCCTCGCCAATCATGATATCGGAATCGAACGCAGCCGTTTTCAGCAAATCCTGCGAGGCGCTGCGGCCAGCAAGGCAAACATCTCGGCCCCGGCAAACGACGCCGAGATCGCTGACATAATAGCAAATGAGCGGAAAATCGTGGATACTGGAACCCGAACCCGAAAGACAGCATCGAGCCGGTCTGGTGTGTCCTCCGAAATGAGAGGGGCGCGGGAACGCAGCCATGCGCCGTCGGGTCAACGGCCGGGCTCGCGTCTGTTGCGCGTCATTCGGTTCTACATGAGTTGGCGCGGTATTCTCGCAGCAGTCGCTGCTATCATGGCGGGTGCGCCAGCAATCGCCGCAATGACGGGGGTGCGCAGCCTCGGGTTCCTTGTCGGGTTTTTACCGATGCTGGCGATAGCCGTGTGCCTCTTTTTGGTTGGCTATCTTTACACGGTCCTTAAAGATCATGTCGAACTGATTGAGGCTCGTTTGCGCCGCCTCGAAAAGGAAAAAAGGTAACTGCCCGCCTCGACAGAGTGATTGCAGATGCGCGCGGTGGCGTGCCTGAGTGACCCGCCCTCTGCGCCATGGACAGGCTGGTACCTGTCCGACAGTTGGTCTTGAGAGCTTATCCTCTTCGTGAATTCCGAAGATGGATAGGTGACCTGCATGGCTTCCAACACACCCAACCTGAATCTGCCGTATCTGTTGCCGGCGCAGGCGCAGAAACACGTCACTGTGAATGAGAGCCTCTCTGCGCTCGACGGGCTGGTTAATCTGTCTGCCTCGAGTGACACTGCCCCACTGCCAGACCCGGCCAACAATGGCGATGTGTGCATCGTGCCTGACACACTATCCGGTGTTGTTGAGGGGCGTGAGCGCCAGATTGCCCATTTCCATGATGGTGCCTGGTCGTTCCATCGGCCGAAAAAGGGCTGGCGGGCCTGGATCGAGGATACGCAGCGGCTCGCCGTCTTTGACGGGTCTGACTGGATGGATTTGCCGGGTTCGGAACAAGTTTCGCGTCTCGGTATCGCCACGACGCCCGACAGTACGAACAGGCTTTCCCTGGCCTCGCCAAGCAGTCTTTTCAGCCATTCCGGCGACGATCATCGAATGAAGATCAACAAGGCCGCGACAGAAGATACCGCGACCCTGCTTTTTCAGACGAACTGGTCGGGACGTGCGGAATTCGGCCTTTCCGGCGACGACCGGTTTCGTGTCAAAGTGTCGTCCGATGGGGGCGAATGGACGACCGCCCTCGATATCGACCCGGCATCCGGTAAGGTCAGTTTTCCTGCGGGGCTTGCCGCGCCGTCGCATACACCAAACCTCATCATCAATCCCGAGTTCACGATCAATCAGCGTCAATTCAGCGGGGACCGCCTCGCAGCGGGGCAGTATGGTCATGACCGTTGGCGCGCCGGGCAGTCGGAGACTGTTTACACGCCCATCAAGCGGGGCATCGCCTTGCAATCCGGCCACCTCGAACAGGTGGTGGACTTGGCTCTGGCGCCGGGCGAAAGCGTGGTCTTCAGTGCGGATGTATCGGATGGTGCATTGCATGTTCATTGTCTGAACATGCAAGCTGAGCTTGTGGCTTCAGCCAATCGGCAAGCCATGGTTTTCACGAATTCCGGTGATGGCCTGGACACAGTGACGCTCGGCCTTTCGGGCACCGCCACGATTTCCAGGATGAAGTTGGAGTCTGGTACAGTTGCAACGCCCTGGACGAGGAGATCACAGCCGGAAGAGCTCTCGCTGTGCCAGTATTATTTCGAGCAATACGGTCCGGGGCCTGGCGCATACAATCCTGTAGCCCTTGCCACGGCTATCAGCGAACGTCTCGTAAGCAGTTTCTATCCTCATGCTGTCAAGCGTGTCATTCCGCAAGTGAGCTTCCATGGCGCCTTTCAGATCCTGGGGATCGAGGCCAACTCCCAGCACGTCGCCAGTATCGGGCCCTTCTTCCAGACCGAGAGGAGCTTTGAAATCCGGGCCGACCTGAGGCGGGATACCATTCGCAACACGGCGGGATTGATCCGCACCGATGATGATACAAACGCCTTCATCGTGATTGACGCGGAGCATTAACCCGAGCCCAGTTGTCCGGTCTTTACCGTCGCTTTCGGGCGGGCGAAGTTTTCCTCGCATCTCGGGAAGACACGGAGTTTTCCCCCGACCGTCGCATCAACGATTTCGCGGCCTTCGGCTTCGAACGCCCTGCGAGCCTCCCGGTAGGCCATCTCTGACTGAACCAGATCGGGAAGCTGCCAACTCTTGCCGGCAGGCATGTAGTCTTCATGAAAGTGATTGCGGTCTGCTTGGGTCCGCGTCACTTTCTGGTGCGGGGACGAACCCGCTTCATGATGCTCGAGATCATAATTGTGATCGACTCCCAAAAGCACGACCCGCCGCCAGCCAAGCCAATGGGCCAGTTGAATAGCAACATAAGTTACGGTCGCGCCTGTCGAAACAGTATCCATCAACCTTTGCGAGAAGGCGATTGAGTCGGTGGTCCGCAAATAGATCGTGTCTACGTTCTGTCCAAGATGGCGTCGCCCCTCCCAGGAAGCGATCCTGGTGCACGGAAGCTGCGATATGGCAGCTCCCGATTGCTCGATCATCAGAAGGTTCACGCAGACCAGGAAGTCTGGAACGAAGCCGAAGTGCTGGAACCCGAGGAAAAGCCGGTTGAGACCGATCGACGGCCGATTATCGATTTTGTCCAGTGCCGTATTGTTGAGGCTTGGGCCTGTGCCGACGATGAAGCCTTCAGCGCCCTTCTGGCTATTGCGCAGTTGTCGCAGAGCATTTCGGCTGCGGATACCGGCCTGACCGAATGTCCATTCGGGGTCCCGGATCGCTCGGTAAGCTGGGCCTCGCACTAAGCCTGAGAGCCCGACGGGTCCGAGAAGCTTTTCCAGACGACTCATGTGCTCAAGCGATGTCCTCTGCTTGTTCAGCGGCGCCTCCCAGCACGCCAACAATATGTCTCGCCGCTGCGTCCTGCTAGAGTAAATTTACACCGAAGCCGGCCGGAGCTTGCCTGGCGGACGCGGGAAGTTCAGGCATCCGATCAAAGGCGCTGCCTGAACTTCAACAGCGTCTGGTCGCACCCTCTGTCCCCGCAAGACCGGCCATCTTCACAAACAAAATCGTGAATGCGTCGTTTGCCCGACCCTCCGGCATTGCTGGTCAGATATCGAGTATATCGAGAACGTCCTCGATCACCATGTCTTCGAAAAGGATCGAGACGTCGTCATCCTCGAAGACAACATCATCTCCGACCTGCGCGAAATGTTGGGACGCATCAGTGACGTCGGCATAACCAAAGCCGTCAAGGCGGATGATGTCCTCAGCTGTCAGATCTGTCACAGTGTTGTCGCTATCATCCAGCGCGTCGAACACGAACGTGTCGGCACCGCCGCCACCAGTCAGGATGTTTGTGCCCGCGCCTGCAATCAGTGTGTCATCGCCTGCGCCGCCGAGCATGGTATCGGCTCCTGTGCCGCCGACGAGGAGATCGTCTCCGGCGCCGCCGATCAGCGTGTCATCGCCGGCG
>CAYQBG010000014.1:62136-63000 GCA_964415675.1 uncultured Hyphomonadaceae bacterium | reverse complement strand
CGCCGCCGACGAGGAGATCGTCTCCGGCGCCGCCGATCAGCGTGTCATCGCCGGCGCCACCGATAAGCGTGTCATTGCCGCCATTGCCTGTCAGGATATCATCTCCTGCGCCGCCATTGAGTTCATAATCGACGCTGGCGAGATTTCCGCGGACGTCATCATTGCCCTCGGCGCCTTCGAAGACCTCGAAGCCGTAGACTGACAGGCCATTGGTGACGAAACGCGAACCGGAGGCCACTTCCAGCGTGTCGCGCCCGGCGCCGCCCATGTCGAGTATGTTGCCGGCCGCATCCCTGCGCTTGTCCTGGTCATCCCAGACGATGCGGTCATCGCCTGCGCCGCCGAGCATGGTATCGGCTCCAGCGCCGCCGACGAGGAGATCGTCTCCGGCGCCGCCGATCAGCGTGTCATCGCCGGCCAGGCCGTATATGTTGCTCGGGCCTGATATTCCATCAAGCGTATCGCCAGAGGATGTCCCGTAGACGATTTGCCCGCTCGCTGCGAAATCTCTGTCGTTTGCTGCGAGGCTGATGATGTCACCCCTGTCGGGTTCCATCAAATAGCTGACAGTGCCCAGAGCGACGTTGATATCGGCGACCGTCCCGGAAAAGACCAGCGCTGTGTCCGATTCCCCGTCGCCGACAGCGAATGTAAGTCCGGAAGTGCTGGACAGCGTCATCTCGCCGTCCGCAACCAGCGTTACTGTCAGGCTGGCGTCATCAATATCGGCGACAGAAAGCCCAACCAGATCGTTACCCGCTGGCGATGGTGAAAACTCGGAGTCGCCTGGCAACGTGATGTCCGGGCCGTCATTCTCGCCATTGATCGTCAGGGTCACTGTGGCTGTGTCGGTGCCGCCGAGGC
>CAYQBG010000014.1:0-62036 GCA_964415675.1 uncultured Hyphomonadaceae bacterium | reverse complement strand
CGGCAATGACCGAACCGCTCTCAGCCAGGCTCACCGCGTCATCCTGGGCCAGCGGCGCTTCATTCTCGCCATTGATCGTCAGGGTCACTGTGGCTGTGTCGGTGCCGCCGAGGCCGTCATCGACCGTGTAGGTGAAGCTCTCAGTGGCTGTTTCGCCGTCCGCAAGTCCGTCAAAGGCGCCATTGGTGTCATAGTCATAGCTGCCATCGGGATTGACCGTCAGCAGTGCGCCGGAGGCCAGCGTCAGCTGGACGCCGACATCCCCGGCTTCGCCATTGACGGCGGAGATGGTCAGCGTGTCGCCATTGGCATCGCTGTCGGCGCCGGACCCATTGTCGGCAAACAGGTCGCCGGCAATGACCGAACCGCTCTCAGCCAGGCTCACCGCGTCATCCTGGGCCAGCGGGTCGGTGTTGGTCAGGGCCACCGCGATGCTTCCGGGCGTGGTGGAGGTCCCATCATCGACAAGAATGGAGATGCTGTCGCCGTCCCGGTCATCGGCTGCCGGATCATATCCGAGGGTGGCAAGCGCGGCGTTAGCGTCGGCAATGGTCCCCTCAAAGGTCATCGAGGACGTTCCATCGGCGCCGCTGGTGAAGGTGAGGCCCGTGACCTGGGCAAGACTGATCGCACCCTCGGCCGAGAGCGTGACCGACACTGTCGTGTCATCAACATCGGCGAGCGCCAGGCCTGCAATCGTGTTGCCGGTGGAATTCACCGCGAAGCTCTGCGCGCCCGGAAGCGTTAGGAGGGTGGCATCATTTGCGCCGTTGACGGTCACCGTCGCGGTCGCGCTGGCGGTTCCGCCGAACCCGTCATCGACCGTATATGTGAAGCTGTCGCTGGCGGTCTCGGTCTCGTCGAGCGAGTCGAAGGCTCCGTTGGGGTCATAGTCGAACGTGCCATTGGCATTGACGGTCAGAAGCGCACCGGAGGCGAGCTGGACCTGCGCGCCGACATCGCCGGCTTCGCCATTGACGGCGGAGATGGTGAGCGTGTCGCCATTGGCATCGCTGTCGGCGCCATTGCCATTATCGACGAAGAGCGAGCCGGACAGTGCAGGCCCGTCCTCGCTGACTGCAACCGCATCGTCATTGGCGAGCGGATCGGTATTGGTCAGCGCAATGGCTACCGTGTCAATCACCGGGGTCGTGCCATCATTGACCGTGACCGACAGGCTGTCGCCATCGCGGCCATCGGCTGCAGGGTCATAGCCGAGCGAGGCCAGCGCGGCGTTCACATCGGCAACGGTGCCAGAGAAGGTCATGCTGGCGGTGCCATCGGCCCCTGCCGTGAAGGTCAGGCCCGTCAGCTGGGCGAGCGAGATCGCGCCTTCTGCGGTCAAAGTGACTTCGACACTTGCACTGTCGACATCGCCGACCGAAACACCCGTGATTGCATTGCCAGCGGAATTGACCGCAAAGCTCTGGGCGCCGGGCACGCCAAGCGTCGGTGCATCATCGACCGCCACGACATCGAGGCTGGTGGCAACGCTGGTGTCGGCGCCATCGCCATCGCTCAGGGTTATGTCGAATGTGCGGGTGCCCGCCTGAGGCGTGTCACCGGCCGCATTCGCATAGCCGATCGCGCCCAGCAGCGACTGGACCAGCGCAGGCGTGGCCGCCGCATTCAGCGCCACCTGCAAGCCCTCATTCGCGCCGCCCGTTTCGCCGGCCACAAGCGTGCCGACAACAGTGCCCGACACGGACACATCGCTGCCTGCGGTCTGGCCGGCCGAGAGCGTGACCGCGCCCGACATATCGATCACGAGCCGGTCCTCGCCCGCCTGGCCAGTCGTGTAGGCAATCGTCAGGAGGCCGCCGTCGAAGTCGGCGCTGTCAACGTCACTGATCGCTAAGTCCGCGCCGGCATCAAGCAGGGTCAGCGCGTCGCCTTCTGTATGGGTGACCGTGTCGCCATCGAGATTGGCAATGACCGGCGCATAGACATGGCTGATCGGTGCCGCATCGGTGATGAAATTCTGCGAAATGTTGGCATTGCCGTAAACGACATAGGCCTCGCCCGAATTGGCGCCTGACGGGTCCGCGCCATTGGCGCCGATGACGAGATCGTTGATGCCGTCGCCATTGAGATCGCCAGCCGAAGAAACGGAGAAACCCACACGATCGCCGAATACCACTTCGGGCAATTCGAAACCATTGGTGCCGTCCAGCGAGGCCAGGTCGAAGCTCGACCCGAAGCCTGTCGACGAACCGAACACGACATAGGACTTGCCCTCGACGCCCGACGACGCGCGACCGCCCAGCAGGATATCGTCAATGCCGTCGCCATTGATGTCGCCAAGCTCGGTGACATCGAACCCTGTCTGTTTGAACGGGCCTTCACCGGTGATCGCGAAACCATTGGTGCCGTCTAGCGTCGCCAGGTCGATATTGGCCGCAAAGCCGGACCCGCTGCCGAACACGACATAGGCGCCGCCCGAGGAGGTGCCGCCACTGTCGGATTCCGGGGCACCGATCAGGATATCGTCAAAGCCGTCGCCATTGATATCACCGGCGGAGGATACGCCGCGGCCGGACTGGTCGCCCGCCGTGATGCCATCTATCGAGAAGCCATTGCTGCCGTCCAGCGTGCTGAGGTCAAGCTGCGCGCCCAGCCCGCCAGTACCGCCGAAAACGACATAGGTCTTGCCGGCCTGCGCGTCACCGTCTGCTGTGGCCTTGTAGGCGCCGATGACCAGGTCGTCGAACCCGTCGCCATTCACATCGCCAGCGGATTTCACCATCCGGCCTGTCTGGCTGGCGGCCTCTTCGCCTGCGATGAGGGACCCATTCGTGCCATCAATATCGCCCGCGCTCAGCGAGGCGTTGAAGCCCGAATTCGAGCCGTAGATGACATAGGTCGCGCCAGCCTGCTGGACGCCATTCGGGTCGGTCCTGTCACCGCTGACGAGGATATCATCAATGCCGTCACCATTGATGTCGCCGGCGCCCGAAACCACACGGCCGGCATAATCATCGGCATTGACGCCGTTGAAGACGAAACCGTCAGTGCCGTCGAGCGTGTCGACATCGACCTGCGAGGGAAAGCCGGAGGCGTTGCCGAAGACGATCCAGGCCTTGCCGGCATCGGCGGCCGCGCCGACATGCGCCTTGAACGAACCAAGGGCGAAATCGTCTATGCCATCGCCATTGACATCGCCAATGCCCGAGACCGAGTGGCCGAGCTCATCGCCCGCCACACCCGTGGTCAGCTCGAAACCATTTGTTCCGTCCAGCGTTGAAACATCGAAGCTAGACGAGAAGCCGGCATCATTGCCATAAATGACATAGGCCTTGCCGGCGGCGTCCAGGAGGCCGTTTTCGGCATAGGGCGCGCCGATGATCAGGTCGTCGATACCGTCACCGTTCACATCGCCCGCGTTTGCGACGGAATATCCAAGCTGGTCACGCTCCACGAGGCCTTCGATCAGGAAGCCGTTGGTGCCGTCCAGCGTGTCGAGGTCAACGCTCGCCGGGAAACTTCCCTGCGTGATTGTGGCCGAGCCGTCGGATACGGAAATATTGATTGCATCACCATCATCGTCCCCGGCGGCCGGCGCGTAGAGCATGCCGTCGAGTGCGGCATTGATATCGGCGACCCGGCCGGAAAAGGTCATTGTGGCGTCGGCTGTACCGTCACCGGCGAGGAAGTTCAGGCCTGTCGTCTGTGCCAGAGTGAGATCACCCTCGACGGTCAGGGTGACGGTCAGGCGGTCATTGTCCACATCGCCCACTGAAAGCCCGGTGATCGTGTTTGCCGTGGAATCGACCTCAAAAACGAGACCAGCCGGTACGCTGATCGTTGGAAGGGTGTTGGTGTTGTCGACCGTGAAATTTGTCAGGGCATCGAAACCCGGGCCATAGGGCGGGCTCGTCGGCGAGCCGCCGCCAACCCAGTTGGCCTGGTTTTGGATCAGGGTCCAGATCTGCCCCGGCGACCCGCTGGTCGGACCGACATAGACTGCATTGTCCTCTTCGCCGAGAACCGACTGATCCACGCTGTAATCGACAAGTTCCGGCGGCAGCGCACTGGTATTGTCATCCAGTGAATCGGCATCCCAGGCGCCATTGGCGTGATAGGCGGAGATCAGCTGCGAACCGGGGTCGAGATCGCCGGTCACCGGATCGAAACTGCCCTGATACATGATGATCTGGTCGCCGGCGCTCGACAGGCCGAGCCGGTCACCTGTCACGGTCCCTGCCGGTGTCGTGCCATCGACCAGCGTCGCGTCAAAGCCCGGCCCGTTTTCCCGGAAAACCACGACCGTTCCGGCGGAAAGGCCACTGCCCGCGGTGAAGGTCAGCCCTTCTGACTCCACCGGATTGAAGCCGCCGCTGGCGCGCCACCCATTATCGGTAAAGGAGATTTCGGTGCCGGCGATAATGTCTTCGAGCAGAACGATTGACCAGACCGTGTCTCCGTCCTCCTGGTAGGAAATGATGGCGGCGCCACCTGTTTCTAGCGCTGTTCCTGCAAAGGGTTGGGTCGGCATGGCTTGGATGCTCCAGTATTACCTAGGGGCGGTGTGGTTGCAAAAGCTTCTGGAAACGCTATTCAATTTACGTGCCAGAACGGGCTCAAGAGTGACCTTGCCCAGGTGTGTTTTGCTGCTGGTTGAGCCAGGGGTTGCTACGACGCGCATGCTGATCGGGACATTCAACCAGAGTAGTTATTAGATGACACGACTAAGGTTTGCGATTGCCATGCCAGTCGGTGCGTGGAATCGCCGTTTGCCAATCGCAGTGAGCTCCCTCAAAGCCCAGGCAAGCGAAGTTGATCTCTCGATTGCATTGCTTGATGCGAGTCAGGATCCCAGGGTCATGCGGGACATAGACCCCATAAGGCCGCTTATCGCCTATTTCCGGTCACATCCGGATGATGGACAGGCGGCGGCAATACTGGAGGGCTGGAACGCGGAGAAAGCGGATATCTATGGCTGGCTGAATACAGATGACTTTCTCTATCCATCATCATTGGCGCGTGTAGAACAGGCATTCAAGAATCACCCTGATGCGGGCCTCGTGTATGGTCAGTCGATGATGATCGACGGTTTCGGGCGATATGTCGGGCCACATCCCTGTTTCGGGCCTCCCGGTCCGTCAATTTGTCGATCGAATAATATCTCTCAGCCGTCAGCCTTTGTCCGCTCCGAAGCGCTGGCGCGGGTTGGCGGTGTTGATCCCGGACTAGAATACACGATGGACTGGGATCTATGGGTGAGGCTGTTCAAAGCCGATGTGACTTTCACGATGATCGAGGACACGCTTTCAGGGGTTGTGCTTGAGCCTGGAACCAAGACGATGCAGATGAATCCAACCCGGGCCCGAGAGATTGCAAGGCTGGTCGCAAGGTCATGTGGCCGGGGGGCAGCGATCAAGTCGCTTGTTGCTTTTTGGATGCAACATCAAGCCGAGGCTGGTCCGCTGAAGACCGTATTCCGACCGCTTAGAAATGCTCTGCGTCATCATTCAGACAGGAAGCTTTCGGAGGAGGGGGCACTGGCTGAATGGGAGATCGTCAACACGTCCAGTTCAAAGACGAATGGTATAAAGTTTATTGGAAAGGGTCCGCTCAGATGGAGGACTTCAAACTGTCAGGACTGGCGTGAATGTGAGCCAGGCTCGGTCCATGAACTTCCGCTGGAACCGTTCCATCCTGCGAGGCTGTATTTCGATCTCGAACATGGCAATCCGCCGCAATGCGTCAGCCTTTTATAAGAAAGGAAGTTTAGGTCCGCCACAGGCACGTCTGAGCTGTTGCGCCGCCGGCCCTCGCTCGGGAAGCCAGCGCCCGGGTCACTTGCCTGAAGGAGACATGATCAACAGCTCCCCGTCCTTCATGGCCCGGAACTCCATGGCGCCGCGCCGCTGGCCGCGCCAGAAAGCCTGCCCAGGTTCTGACAACAAGACCAGCTGGGCTGTGTCCGGCAGATAAACCCAAGTCAAATCGACGGGAACAAACGCGCATGGCTGGTTCGCTGTCACGGTTCCGGGCCGGCTTCTGCCGGCCGGGCCGAGGCTGAGGACGCAGTCAAGCTGTCCGGAGGTCGAGCGAAGACGCCATGTCCCGGTCAGGTCCGCGATAGCAAGATCAGGCCAGGTTTCGTCCTGACTCCTGGCGAGTGGATGGGGCACAGGCTGGTTGACCGGCCCGCCCGGGCTCTCGACCACCCTGCCAACAGGGCCCCGCTCGGCGAGCCGGTCGGCATCTGTTGCCGGTGTCTTCGGAAGCTCTGGCCGGCCTTCGTCTTCATTCTGACCTGGTTCGCCCGCTGTTTCGGGGGCGTCTGCTGACTGCTCGTCCCCTGGCGCCCCCGGTCCGGGCCGGGCAGCATTGCATGCAGGCATCAGCAGAATGCAGATTGTAAGGCCAGCAGGGTTCATCCAGTTCATCATAGTTCGTTACCTTGCCTTTGGCAGATCGCACGGACACCATGCCCTAAACGCTGCGCTTGGCAGCAGGACTCTTTGCGTACCAGCCTATTCCGACATTTTTTTCCTAGCGTAGACACCCAAGTCATATTAATAAAATATTCATATTCGCAGCCAGGGGAGTTGAACATATGTTCCATAAATTCGAGAAATCATACCTGAAAGGCGTGTCACTTGCAGCCCTTTTGGCGGGGCTGGCATTCGAGGCGACGGCACTGACCGTGAGGGATGACGTCAGCGTCGAGGGGTCCGAGGATCGTGCGAACAATCCCGCCTATGACGGCGCGGTCCAGATTTACATGTGGAATCCGGATGGCGGCGTTTTCTTCAATTGCTCGGCCTCGCTGGTCAATCACCGCACCGCCATTTCGGCTGCGCATTGTTTCAATTCTCTGCCCTCGCAGGCCTATGGCGTGGACCGTGAAAATGGTGACGTCACCCCGGTCATCGCGTATGGGCCTGACACGTTCGACGCGCTTTTTGGCTGGCTGGGTTCGGGAGGCGATCTCGCACAATTTGAGATTGACGAGCGCAATGGTCTCACCTTCGGCAGTCAGGTTTACCTCCATCCTGATGGCGACACACAGAATGGCGGGCTTCCCTTTCCGGGCGCTGATGTGGCGATGATTGCGCTGAACGACCCGCTTGATCAGCTGCCGTCTTATTCTATGCTTTTCAGCCCGGTTGAAGTGGGCGAGCATGTCGTACAGGTCGCTTATGGCGGCCACGGCATCGGTTCGACCGGCGATGTCGGGATTGATGGCAAGCGTCAGGCAGGTGAAAACCTGATTGGTCTGATTGGCAGCCAGAATGATTTTCTCCGTGGCGCGTTCCGTTCGCCGACGGCCGGCGTCATCGACGGTAGCGACGCGGACCAGGTGATGTACCATCTTGATTTTGACAGGCCCGATCGCGACGTCGATGAATGCCGGCGCGAGACGCTTTTTATAGGCCCGAATGACCTGATTTGCGATCCCGGACCCTTCTCGCCGGCGATAACAGCCGATGGCACTTCGGTTACATCGGTCAACGATTCGATTGACTGGTTTCCCGATGAAGCCAACCCGGACGCCCTCGATAATGAAGCAGGCACGGCCGGTGGCGATTCCGGTTCTGCAATCTTCTTCGACGAACTCGTCGAGGACGAACTGATCATTGGCGGCGTCCTTTCGGGCGGCTGGACATTCACGGCCCCGGCATCGTCAGGTTACGGTGATGTGTCCTACTATAATCCTCTCTTCCTGTTTCATGACTGGATCGCTGAATCCAATCCGTACAAATATGTCTCGGCGGTCGAGGGTGATGGAAACTGGAGCGATTCCAGCCACTGGGTGCAGGATCTCGATCCTGGTTATCTCATCATCGATGAGAGCGGAAACGTCGTGAACGGCCTGCCGGAGGGACCGGAACCGGGCGTGGCCGGCGGCCAGGATCTCAAGGACGGGGTGATTTTCGACATTGATGTCAATGATCCTGAGATCCAGCCGCCTGCACCGTCCGAAACAGCCACATCCCAGGCGACCGACAAAGCCACGGCTCTGTCAGCGCTGTCCGGAGAAGCCTCCTATGACCAGCAGGATGGGCGCAGTGAACGCGGTGAGGTCAACACGCTTGATGAAACCGCCGAAACCAAAGGCAAGGTCGGGCAGGTCACCGCAGCGGACGCGGTGCCGCATGAGGACACAGGCAAGGTCAGCAATGACAGCGAAACCAAGGGCGCAGTGTCGGGCGGCGACATCAAGTCCACGCTTGGATCAGGCCTCGTGGCAACGACTGGCCCGGCGAACGCCTCGCGCGTCGCGACGCTGACACAGGGTGATGTCGCTCCGCCGAGCCCGGCTGCGGGCCCCGGCTCGACCGGCTTTGTTCCCAACAACACCGATCGGGATCTCGTGGCGGGCATATCTGCCAGCTATTTCGAGGTGACCTTGCGAAACTCGGGTACGACGACAGCCGATATCGACGTGGTGATCGACAAGCTGACACTGGACAACGGCCAGGCAACGCTGGCGATCGCGGAAGGCGTGGCGTTCGAATCGATCATTGACACGCAGATTGCATCCGGGACGCTGGATGTCGCGGGCGATTTCACATCTCGCGATATCCTCAATGGTGGCCTCGTGACGGGGAATGGCACCATCAACACCGAAACCTTGTTCAATGCGGGCATTTTGCGGGCCGGACCGGGCGGACTGGATATTGTCGGTGACGCCATATTAACCTCTGGTGGAGCGCTTGCCTATGGCGGCAACGCGGTGAACGTGGATGGTGGTGTGTCGCTGGCAGGCCAGCTCATGCTGGACAGCCTCGCGCCCGGAAATAGTGGGACTGTGCTAACCTTCACCGGAGAGCGTGTCGGCGAATTCCGGCCATTCGGCTTTGAGGGCGTGCGCCAGGTGAATGTGGACTATCTGACGGGTGAGGTCGCCTTCGAAGTGATCGCCGAGGATTTTACCGAGTTCCTGGACATTGATGCGCTGGATCCGAACACCGCACGGATGGCCGCCTATCTCGATGTGCTTCGTGCAGGGAATTTTGATCAGCTTCAGGAGATTTACGACTCGGTCGACTTTATTTCCGGCCTGCCGCTGGTCGCTCAACTGGGTGATCTTGCGCCTGAAGCGGCATTCCAGGCTCCCGGGATCGGCGTGATCGGAGCGGAAACGATCTCGACGCATATTGATCGGCGGGTCGGTGCCGTTCGCATGGGGCAATCAAATGGCATGGCTTTCAATTCCCGCGCCAGCCAGATGATTGCTTCGCTCGACAATCTCGAAATGGCCTCGCTCGTGGGGCAGGCTGCGTCAGTCGCCAGCGCAAGCGAAGCCGGTGAAAGGGACAATGGAAAGCGTTTCGACGTTTTCGGCGAGGTCTCTTTCTCGACTGGCGACTATCAATCAGGCAGCCGCGGCAGCGATGCGGACATTGACAGTACCGCAGTGACACTCGGTGCAGACGCGGAACTCACGCAAGGGCTTCGCGGCGGCGTCTTTATCAATTATGCGGAGGGCGAAAGCAGCAATAGTACTGGTCGATCCAATACCGAGTCTTCGGGTTTCGCCTTCGGCGCGTACGGGGTTCAGTCTTTCTCTCGCGGCGATCTGTCGGCCTATGCCGGGTATGGCCAGCGCGATATCGACACGATGCGCAACAGCGCGCTCGGTGGCGCCTTGACCGGCTCAACAGAGGCCGATGAACTGTTTGCTGGCATCGCCGTGTCCGCCGTTTATCCGGCCAACAAATCGGCGGGTCACGCGCTGGTGCCCGAAGCCCGGCTCGACTACATCAATTACGACATCGGCGGATACACCGAGCAGGGCGCGCCTGCAGCCATGGACATAGCCGGACGGGACTATACGTCGCTCCAGCTGAAGGTCGGCGGAGAGCTGCACCTTTACGATGTTGAGAATCCTCAGGCAGACCTTTTACGCCCGAGCATTGGCGCGCGTATCGTCCATGATTTCGAAGATAATCGTGACGATGTGACAGCCAGCTTTGTCGGTGGTCCGGCAGATCCGATTACCCTTCTGGGCGGGACCAGGGATACGGGCTGGGTCGAGCTGCGCGGTGCTTTCAACTTCGGGCACGAAACCGGCCGTTTCCAGGGCGCGGTCTTTGTGGAAGGCACAGCAGGACGTGAAGACCTTAGCTACACGACTCTCGGTGTAAACATGAAGGCTCGATTCTAAAGTAGCGTTGGAGCAATCAGAATCGCTTGCGGCCGGACAGTTGCGCACGAACGTTAAACTGAATCGGTGGCCGGGACTGAAATGAAAGACTGACGCATATAGTTCAGGATCTGATCCGAAATCGTTTTCCGCCCGGCCTTGTAATGAAGGCCGGGCGGTTACAATATTCTGCGAGGCGGCAGGCCGCGCTCGGGTGTGCCGCTCCGCTAACCTATGGCGAACACCATCGCAGACACCTGTCCCGCTGAGTGCCTCGATGGCTCCGCTCGCAGGGTGTTAAGCGATCCATCAACAGCACAAAGAAAGGCGAACGGTGTCTGCGAATAAACGGCCCGGACCAGAGGCTGGGTCAACAATCCAAGCGTCGACTGGTTTCGCAAGCGCTTTATATGAAGTCTTTCGATTTCAGCCAGTCTAGGATTATGTCCGCTGTCTCGTCGGCAGAATTCTTCTCCGTTTTGAGTATGATTTCCGCATTTTCCGGGCGCTCGTAAGGACTGTCGATACCGGTGAAATTCTTGATCTCGCCGGCCCTGGCCTTCTTGTAGAGACCTTTCACGTCGCGCTGTTCGGCAAGTTCGATCGGCGTATCCACAAAGACTTCGACAAACTCACCTTCGGCCATGAGGTTACGCGCCATCTGGCGTTCCAAGCGGAAAGGCGAGATGAAGGAGACGAGAACAATCAGGCCAGCATCGGACATCAGCCGCGCGACATGGGCCACGCGCCGGATATTCTCCACACGGTCAGCATCGGTGAAGCCGAGATCTCGGTTCAGGCCGTGGCGGACATTGTCGCCGTCGAGGATGAAAGTGTGCCGCCCCATGGCAAAAAGCTGTTTCTGAAGCGCGTTCGCAATGGTCGATTTGCCAGAACCCGAAAGTCCGGTGAACCAGAGCACGGCACTCTTCTGCCCCTTCTGTTCGGCGAGCACCTCGCGGTCGATATCAAGAGACTGCCAATGGATGTTAGAAGCCCGGCGCAGCGCAAAATCGATCAGCCCCATGCCCATCGTGTCATAATTCAGCCGGTCAATTATGACGAAGCCGCCCATTTCACGGATTTCGTTGTACGCATCGAACGCGATCGGCTCGTCGAGCGAGATGGTGCAAACGCCAAATTCGTTCAGTTCCAGCGTCTTGGCGGGTTCGTCGCTCAGCGTGTTTATATCAATCGAATACTTAGGCGCGTTTATGGTCGCAGACACCTGTTTGGCGCCGATCTTGAGAATGTATTTGCGACCCGGCAGGAGCGGATTGTCCGACATCCAGAGGACACGGACCTGAAACTGGTCGGAGACTTCCGGCGGCGCGTCGGCCGTTGCAATGACATCGCCGCGAGAACAGTCAATCTCATCGCTTAATGTGAGTGTCACCGACTGTCCCGGCAATGCTTCATCGACATCTCCGCTATAGGTGACAATTCGTTCGATGCGCGATTCCTTACCACTCGGCAGAACTTTGATCCGGTCTCCTGGCCTCACCTCGCCGGAGCAGACCTGACCAGAAAAGCCGCGGAAATCGAGATTGGGACGGTTCACCCATTGAACCGGCATCCTGAACGCAGAGGCCCTGCGCTTATCGCCAACAGGAACCGTCTCAAGATACTCCATGAGTGATGGACCGGCATACCAGGATGTATACCCCAGCGCTTCGGTGATGTTTTCACCCATCAGAGCCGACATAGGAATGGGCTCGACTTCAAGATCAGGTCCGAGTTCGTCGGCGAAGGCGAGGAACTCGCTGACGATTTCATTGTAAACGCCCTGATCGTAATCGACGAGGTCCATCTTGTTGATCGCGAGCACCATGCGACGGATGCCGAGCGAATAGGTGATAAAGGCATGGCGCCTTGTCTGTGTGAGGACTCCGCGGCGTGCATCGATCAGCAGGATAGCGACATCGGCTGTTGAGGCGCCGGTCGCCATGTTACGCGTGTACTGCTCATGCCCCGGAGTATCGGCCACGATGAATTTGCGCTTTTCGGTAGAGAAGAAGCGATAGGCCACATCAATTGTGATGCCTTGTTCCCGCTCGGCCGCGAGACCATCGACGAGAAGTGCAAAATCGATATTCTCGCCTTGCGTACCCATCTTCTGGCTATCGCTTTCCAGAGAGGCCAGCTGGTCTTCATAGATCATCTTGGAGTCGTATAGCAGGCGCCCGATCAGGGTCGATTTTCCATCATCGACAGAGCCGCAAGTGATGAAGCGCAGCAGCGACTTGTTTTCATGAGTTTCGAGATATCCGACGATGTCGGTCGCGATCATGTCATCTGTATGACGCATCAGAAGTAGCCTTCCTGCTTTTTCTTCTCCATGGACGCCGACTGGTCTGAGTCGATCACCCGGCCCTGGCGTTCGGAGGACGTGTTCAACAGCGTTTCCTGGATAATCTCTTCCAGCGTGCTCGCCCGGCTTTCCACCGCTCCGGTCAGCGGATAGCAGCCCAATGTCCTGAACCTGACCCACTTCATCTGGGCGGTCTCGCGCAGATCCTCGGGGGTGCGGTCATCATCAACCATTATCGGCACGCCGTTCCACTCTACGACCGGGCGCTCTCCAGCGAAATAAAGCGGAACGATCTCAATGCTCTCACGGCGGATATATTGCCAGATATCAAGCTCCGTCCAATTGGAGAGCGGGAAGACCCGAATACTCTCACCTTCGCGGATGCGCGTATTATAGACATTCCAGAGTTCCGGCCGCTGATTTTTAGGATCCCAGCGATGCTCAGGTGTGCGGAATGAGAAGATCCGTTCCTTGGCACGCGATTTTTCCTCGTCGCGGCGCGCACCACCAAAGGCGGCATCAAACTTATACTTGCTAAGGGCTTGTTTCAGCGACTGGGTCTTCATCACGTCGGTATGGTAAGATGAACCATGACTGAATGGCCCGACGCCTTCACTAACGCCATCGGCATTGACATGGACGATCAGGTCCATTCCCACCTCGGCGGCCTTGCGGTCCCGGAATTCGATCATCTCCCGGAACTTCCAGGTCGTATCGACATGCATCAGCGGAAATGGCGGGCGAGACGGATAGAATGCCTTCATTGCCAAGTGAAGCATAACCGAACTGTCCTTGCCGACGGAATACAGCATGACAGGGTTTTCCGTCTCGGCGGCCACCTCCCGCATGATGTGTATGCTCTCGGCTTCCAGGCGGTCGAGATGGGTCATCTGTGTCATCGGGGAGTATCCAGTATGCGAACTTCACTCGGGATCGTTCGGGGTTCTATCGAACGCGGGATAAGAGGTGAAGGCTGTGGGCCGTTTTTTTTGCGCCTGCTCATAAGCCCATTCAAGGCATCGCTGGCAATGCGATTTGGATAGATGAGCAAAAGATTATGGGACGCGCGGATATCCATAACGTAGCAGCGTCAGGTCCGGGCTTCCCTGCGCGATGGCCGCTGGCCGCAGGACATCGGTCCAACCGCCGACTCACCGACGCTTAAAGCCTATCCTGTCGCTGGCCATCCTTGAGAATATTGACGATCTTTTTGACATCCTGTGCGCGGTTTCGCGGGGCAACCAGGACGGCGCCTTCATGGGCGACAACGAGTGTGTCCTCCAAGCCAACAACAGCAATAAGCGTTGTCCCGTCGCCGCGCAGATAGCAATCCTTATTGTCGATCGAGATGACATCCCCGACAGTGTCGGTGTCAGCAAGCTCAGCAATCGCTTTCCACGAGCCGATATCGCTCCAGCCGCATTCCAGCGGTCCGTAGACAGCACCACTTCTGGTCTTTTCCATGACAGCGTAATCGATAGAGTCCTCCCGGCAAGTTTCGAAAATTGTCGGATCAAGATGGACGACTGGGCCGTCCCGCGCACCCGCGTGGAGTGCCGCCAGGCTGGCATCGAGAATGTCTGGCGCATGCACCTGCATCTCCTTGCGCATCAGGTTCGCCGGAAACAGGAAAATACCCGCGTTCCAGGTATAACGTCCGTCCGCGACATAGGATTTTGCGGTTTCCAGGTCGGGCTTCTCCACAAACGCGTCGAAGTGATAGACAGACCCGCCCAGATGTTCGCCCTGACGGATATAGCCGTAGCCGGTTTCCGGCTCGCGCGCGGCGATACCGAATGTGGTAATGTATCCATCAACAGCCTTGTCTGCGGCCGCTCCAACTGCATCCCGGAAGGCCTGAGGCTCCGAAATAAAATGATCTGATGGCAAGAGCAGGACGAGCGCACCGTCCTCGTCAGGCACTGCCGCCGCCAGGGCCGCAACCGCAGCAGTATTGCGGCCGAACGGTTCCAGGATCACCGAGGCGGCCCCGGCTCCGATCTCTGCGAGCTGCTCCATTATGAGCGTTTCGAAGCGTTTCCCGCCAATGACGGACGGGGCGGCAAATCTATGGTGTCCGGCCTCCCCCTGAACCCGGCGCGCTGTTTCCTGAAACATTGAACGTTCACCCAGCATGCGCTGGAACTGCTTGGGATGGTGACTGCGCGAAACCGGCCATAGTCGCGTTCCTGAACCGCCGGCCATGATTACAGGGTATATGGTTGCCATTTCAGTGTCCCACTTTCGCTACGTCCAATAAATGGCAAGCGCAGCGCCGGCGAGATTGCAACAAGTATTTTGTCTGGATTCTGGAATTGCAGGTCTTGCATGCGCCTCATCGGGCGGCGAGTGCGCTCTGATCGCGAATGGCCTTCCAGGCCAGCACTTTCACCAGAAGCTTACCATCCGGGCCGCGCCAGTCCGCTTCGACATAGCCGGTTGATCGCGACCGGTTCACGACCTGGGCGATGATCTCGATATCGCCATTGGGCACCGGGCGGAACAGTTTGATCTGAAGATCCTGCGTGGTGAAGCCCTCATCTCCGGTCAGCGCCGAGAACATGCAGATCGAGACCACATGATCCGACAGCGCCCCGACCCATCCGCCAAAGGCGCGGCCAGGCTGGATGTCGCGCGAGCCGTCATTCGGCCAGACATAGCGCACACGGCCGGGCGAAGCTTCTTTCAGCCAGCGCTCGGGCCAGATGCCAAGATTGCGCAGCGCCAGCGGTTTCATGTCCCAATCGCCGCCCTGCACGCCTGTCAGGAAAGCGCGGAAAAAGGGCGTGTAATCGCCCTCGGTAATGTCAATCATGTTCCGCTCCGGATCAGGTGATCGTCGCACCGCCATCGACCACCAGCATCTGGCCAGTGGTGAAACTGCCGGCTGACGAGGCGAGATAGACCGCGGCGCCGGCAATCTCGACCGGTTCTCCGATCCGCTTGAGCGGTGTCCCGGCTGTCGAGCGTTTCAGCGTGTCGGGATCTTCCCAGAGTGCGCGAGCGAAATCGGTGCGGATCAGTCCCGGCGCAATGGCGTTCACGCGGACATTGTCCGGGCCGAATTCCAGCGAGAGATTGCGCACCAGCTGGAAATCGGCCGCCTTGGAGATGTTGTAGGCGCCGATCACCGGTGAGGCCTTCAACCCGCCAATCGACGAGACGATGATCACTGCCCCATCCTTGCGCTCGCGCATCTGCGGCGCGCACATCTGGATCAGCCAGTGATTGGAGATGATATTGTTCGACAGGATCTTCTCGAACTGGTCGTCGGAAATTCCCTCCATCGGACCATAATATGGGTTCGAGGCGGCATTGCAGACCACGATATCGATCTTGCCGAACGCGTCATTGGTCGCATCGACCATGCGCTGCAACTCTTCTTTCGAGGAGATGTTCGCCGGCACGGCAATCGCTGTGCCCTCGCCATGGGTCTCATTCAACTCGGCGGCCACTTCCTGGCATGGGCCGGGCTTGCGAGACGAAATCGTGACCTTGGCGCCCTGTTCGGCGAAGGATTCCGCGATTGCCTTGCCTATGCCCCGCGAGGAGCCGGTAATCACGGCGACTTTTCCGGAAAGATCGAACAGGCTCATGGCGGCCTCCCTCATATCAGTTTCAGTCAGGACCACAGGTTACGAGGCCGCGCACCCGCGCACCAGTCATCACTCAGGGTCAATCTGTCAGGGCAACTGCCAGTCGCGGGCCAGGATCGCCGCGAGGCGCTCGGTTCGCTGGCGCACGATTTCCGGTGTCCAGGCTTCCAGATACTCCAGGTCGCGCGTCAGAGCGAAATGCGCGCCGCCTGCGCCGTTGAAATAGACTTTCTTCTTGTCACGATAGTTGAGCCGGTCGGCGAGCTGGTTTTCCTCGTGTGGCAGGAGAATGAAATTGCCCAGCGTGTCGCACAATTCCCGGCGCTTGTGCCCGTCCGGCCAGACCAGATACCAGAAACTGTCCGGTTCGGGATTGCGCGGCAGGACATGTTCGACCGTCGCGTCGGCCTCGGGCGGAAGCGTTTCCCCGCCTTCCAGGGCTGCATTCATTCGCAGGGCCATGGCTCGCCTTTGCCCGAAAGTCGCAAACCGGCCGAGTAGCCGTTCGCGAATCTTGCGCGCTTCGTCGCGGCTGATCATGAGCGGCGAATTGTTACGAAACAGGCTGTCTGGATTGTCGAGAGCATCAATGACCCTGCGATAGCGTTTGTCGCGCTGGTCCTTTTTCGGGACGATCAACTGCATCGCATATGACAGGCGTTCCAGCAGGCTGAAGAATTCCGGCGCGAGATCGATACGCTGACGGTGCTCGACGAGGAATTTCAGTGCCGGGGCGCGCCAGCTCTGATGATCGAGGGCGCGCATGCGATTGAGATAGTCCGCAACGTCCGCCGAAGCAGTTCCGAGATCGACATGTCCCAGCGTGATTTCGCTATAGGCGCTGACATAGCGCGGCAAATGGCGGTCCAGGAAATCGCGTGCGGAGATTTTCGGCAGGATCGCCTTTCGATAGCCGGTGATCAGGTCGCCTTTGCCCGACCTGTCGAGCAGGGTACGCACCTGGCGCAGCAGGTCGTCAAAGGGCGCGCCGCCGATTTTCGCCTCATGCTCGGCCCAGCGCGCCGCATAACGGTCGGCATCGCGCACATCAAAGCGGGCACGCTCGAACAGTTCGGTCTTCACGATGTCATGGGCATTGGGTTCCTTGCCGCGGGTGTTGAGCACCCGGAACACGCGATAGCCCATGTCGCGATCCTGCACGCGTACAATGTCGAGGGCGCAGCGATTGACCGCCGTGTCGGCCAGGGCGCGCCGTTCGCTGGCACTCATCCGTTCGACCTCGCGGGCAAAGCCAGCCGCCACTTCGGTCAGCCGGCGCTGGCTGTGACTGTCATAAGGACCTTCGGCGATTTCAGCGGCTGTCCCGCGCGTCTGGATCGTGGCGCGGAAGAAGGCGCTGTCGAGATGGTTCAGCGTCAGACGCCATCCCGCTGGCTCGCCGCGGTCGGGATCGGGAGGCGAGGCAATCATATTATGCAAGCTTTCTGCAAGTGCGGCGTCAGGTTCGAAGTCGCGCAACACGCTAAGCAGGATGGCGAGTGTTGTCAGCCTCTGCTGGCCGTCAACAATCTCAAGTGTTCCATTGGCAAGGTTTTCGACGAGAACAATGGCCCCGATAAAATGCACATTGCCGTAATCGGCCGAATCCACAAGATCGCCCAGAAGGGCCATGGCCTCGCGTTCGCCCCAAGAATAACTGCGCTGATAGGCAGGTGTGCACAATCTCACGCCGGGCGCGAAGAACGAGGCGAGCGAGACGATACGCGAACTGATGCCGAAATCCATTGCGTCCTCCAACGCGACAGGCCTACCCCTTGCGCCGAAACGTCTCAATAATGTTACAGCGGCGACAGCTTCTAATGTTGCGGGAGTGTGACAGGAGGAACACGCATCATGCGATGGGTAACATGGTCGGCGGACGGGGATGAACGTGTGGGATTGCTTGACAGCGAGGAGATCATCGATCTCGGCCACAGGCCTTTGGTTGACAGGCTCGCAGCCGGTGAGAGACCCGATCCCGTGGGCCGCGCCCGCGTGCCGCTGAGCGATGTCAGCTTGCTGGCCCCGATCCCCAGACCCGGCAAGATTCTCGGTATCGGGCTAAACTATGCCGCCCATGCGCGAGAGAGCACCAGCTTTGTCAACCTGCCCGGTGACAGCGTCCAGAAATGGTTTAACAAGCAGGCGACTGCGGCCAACGGCCCGTTCGACCCGGTTGAGCGTCCGGCTGTCTCTGATGCGCTTGATTACGAAGCCGAACTGGTTGTTGTGATCGGGCGGAGGGGCAGACATGTACCAGCCGAGCGGGCGCTCGAAATCGTCGCCGGTGTGTGCTGCGGCTGCGACTATTCCGTGCGTGACTGGCAGAAAGCGAGCCCGACCATGATTATGGGCAAGGGTTTTGACACCCATGCCCCCTTCGGCCCGTCAATTGTGACACTCGATGAAGTGCCCGACCTGGGCAGCCTGACAATCCGCAGCTTCGTCAATGGCGAACTTCGTCAGGAGGGCGTCACCGGGCAGATGATCCACGCGATTCCCGAGCAGATCGCACATCTTTCCGCCGCCTTCACGCTTGAGCCCGGCGACGTGATCTTTACAGGCACGCCCGCCGGCGTCGGTGCTGGGTTTGATCCGCCGCGCTATCTCGTCCCCGGTGACAGGTTCCGTGTGGAGATTGACGGGATCGGCGCAATCGAGAACGAGATCGTTGCCGAAACCCGTCAGACCCGGATCGGGGTCTGACGGCCTTGGGGCGCGCTTACCCGTTTCTTGCCGCCCTGATTCTGGCCTGGCTCGCAGCCTGCGGGGACCCATCGCCCGGCAGGACTGAGAATGCAGGTATCGATCAGAATGCACTCGCACGCGTGCAACCGGACGATTTCGCCCTGAGCGGCTGTGCGAACGTCGTGTCAGGCCCACCTTGCGCGATTGTGCAGGCGGGTGGCAAGACACTGATCTTCGGTGCCCCGGAAGGCTCGGCCGGAGCACTGGAGGCGATTGGCGTGCCCGTGCCCGATGCGGTCTTCCTGTTCAGCCATCGCGGGGAAGGAATGGAGGGCCTGATGCGCTTGCGCAATCAGAGCTGGCAGGCTGGTCGCGAGGCCCGCCTCGGCCTGGTCGGTCCGGAGGGGACCTCAGAGCTTACGCAGGCCCTTGAGCGCGCGCTGGCTCGCAGCGATGCCATTGTCTGGACAGAGACCCCCCCAGCCGGAGGGTACGATATTGCCCCGTTCATGGCCCGGCAGGTAGCGCCAGGGCAGGTGGCAAAAGTCTTCGACACTGGCGACTTGCAAGTGACTGCCTCGCCAGCTGGGCCGGCCGATCTTGTCTATCTTGTCCGTTATGGCGGGCTGACCCTGAAGCTGTCGCCCTGCGTAAAAGGCGCAGATCAGCCATCGGGTGCGGCGGATCGCCACGTCGCTTGTGAAACTGCCGGGGATGATCTCCACTGGCCGTTGCCAGTGCACGCCATCACGCTCAATTCGGACTGATTTGCGTGCCGGATGCACACAGGCTTGGAAAAACCCGGCAAATACGTGTACTTCTGTTTTCTGATCAACCTCCGGTCCGTATGCGTTAAGGATATAGAGGTTCTGGCGAATAGGCGGGGCATGAAAGTCGTTTTGTTTTTCCTCTACCTGGCGCTCGGCGCCGGTGCGGGCTGGGCCGGCTGGCAGTATGCCGGACTGGACTGGCAGTTTGCGGTTGCGGGCGGGGCGATAATAGGCCTCGTGCTCGGACAGGCACACCTGTTCATTGCGGCCAGCGGCACGGACGATACATCCATGCGTCTCGATGACCTGTCATCGGCGCAGGCCAATAACAGCCAGCGCGTTGGCGTGCTTGAAGCGCGCACGGACGCGGTCGAGACCACGCTGAAGCATGAACTGACCGAAAGGCGCGATGCGCTGGTCTCGGAAATGAAACAGCTTGAAACGCTGATCGACCGCCTGTCGCAAAATTTCGAGTCCCGCCTTGCCAACGGCGAAGTTGCGCCGGAGCCGCGCGACGATCACGCCCTTCGTGATGTCAAGGCGGCGCTGGAGGCTGGCCGGCTCGACTTGCACCTGCAGCCCATTGTGTCACTGCCGCAGCGGCGCGTGGCCTTTTATGAGGGGCTGACACGTTTGCGCCGTGCCGATGGTTCGCTGATCCTGCCAGGCGAATTCCTTGATGCTGCACGCCGCGCCAGCCTTCTTGGCATGATCGACACGCTGACCCTGTTTCGCTGTGTCCAGATTGTCCGCCGGCTCGCCGAGCGTGACCGCCGTGTGGGTGTGTTCTGCAATATTTCCGCCGCCTCGCTGGAAGATGCCCATTTCTTCCCGCGATTTCTCGAATTCGTGTCCGAACATGACGATCTGTCGGGGGCTGTGATTTTCGAGATGCGTGCCGACCGGTTCGAGAGCCGCTCACGACAGATGCGCGAGAATATGGACAAGCTGGCGGCTATGGGCTTCCGGTTCTCCCTGGACCATGCGCCCGATATTGCCCTTGATCTCCCGCGCCTGCAGGATGCCGGAGTGCGTTTCGTCAAGATCGACGCCCAGAATCTTCTGCACCAGCTGCGCGATCCTGGTGGGCCGCGACCGGAAAGCTCTGTCATGGCCCGGATTGCGGGTGATGATGTCTCAGCGGTTTTCTCGCGCTATGGTGTGACGCTGATTGCCGAAAAGCTTGAGGATGAGGCCGGCGTGGTAGAGATACTGGAATATGACATTCCTTACGGGCAGGGGCATGTCTTCGGATCGCCACGCCCCATCAAGGCTTCCCTGATGGAAGAAACGGCACCTACGCCCGACTTCCGCCGCCGCATCGGGGCGTTTGGCTGACCAGCGCCAGGCACCAGTGGACTCTCAGTGGGAAACCGAATAGCCGGGCAGCGTCGTTAACATATCCGGGAAAATGACATGGCTTTGACAGCAGACACGCTCGCCCGCATTGCGCTGGCGGCTGGCGACCTGATCATGCAGGTTTATGAAACCGATTTCGATGTTGCCGACAAAGACGATAAGTCGCCGGTGACCGAAGCTGACCAGCGAGCCGAAAAACTTATTCTGGAGGGCCTGCGCAAGGCCGACCCTGAACTGGTCGTCATCGCAGAAGAAAGCGTTGCGGCCGGTCATGTTCCCGAGCATGGCGAGCGCTTCTGCCTGGTCGATCCGCTCGACGGCACCAAGGAATTCATCAACCGTCGCGGCGAGTTTACTGTCAATATCGCCATCATCGAACATGGCCGTCCCGTCATGGGTGTTGTCTACGCCCCGGCGCTGGACCGGCTCTTTGTCGCTGAGGGTCCGGACCGGGCATGGCAGGCAAGCGCGAAGCCTGGCGCTGATATTGACAGCATCTCCGAGCGCAGACCGCTTTCCATACGCCGCGTGCCAGATGAAGGCGTCACAGCTATCGCGTCGAAGTCGCACCGTTCGCCAGAGACCAATGCCTTTCTGGAGGATCATGGTGTCAGCAATGTCATTTCGGCCGGCTCTTCGCTCAAATTCTGCCTGATCGCGGCCGGTGAGGCTGATCTCTATCCGCGTATGGGGCGCACGATGGAATGGGACACCGCTGCAGGACAGGCCGTTGCCGAGGCGGCTGGGGCGCGAGTGCTAAGCGAGCTAGGCGAGCCGTTGCTTTATGGCAAGCGCGAGCGTGGCTACGATAATCCCCATTTTATCGTGTATGGCGATGTAACGCCGAGACCCGTCGCAGCAGCGCAGGCCAACGCGCGGCCTGTCAGTGCTGAAAGCCCGTCTGATGCCGCAGCTGGCGTATCGCCGCGCGGTTTTTTCGGTCGTCTGTTGTCCGGGCTTTTTGGCAGCAAGGCTTAGGCGCTGTCGGTTGGGATGCCCCGGAAGACCTTGCCGCCGGTCTCTGATTCGGTGAAGACTTGATCAGTTTGCAGTCCGCATCATGAAATGTGGACGCCCGAGGGAGAACAAATGGCCATCGACAATTATTCCGAGCATGACGCGACCGCGCTTGCCGAACTGGTTCGAAACGGAGAGACCACGCCAGCCGAGCTGCTGGATGAAGCCATCAGCCGGGCCGAGTGTTATAATGGCGAACTCAACGCGCTGACCTACAAGGCCTATGAGCAGGCCCGGGACAAAGCGGCTGAGACATTGCCCGATGGGCCATTTCGTGGCGTCCCGTTCCTGATCAAGGATATTGCCTCCCCCGTTGCGGGATGGCCCCAGACAAGCGGTTCACGCTTTCTCGCCGATGATGTCGCGCCAGAGGATGGCGCACTGACAAAGCGTTTTCGTGAGGCGGGTCTGGTTCTGTTCGGCAAGACCAATACGCCGGAATTCGGCATTACGGGCACCACGGAAGGCGCCTTTCACGGGGCCTGCCGCAATCCCTGGAACACCGATCATATCACCGGCGGTTCATCGGGCGGCGCGGCGGCCGCTGTGGCATCAGGCATCGTCCCCATGGCGCATGCCAGCGACGGGCTCGGCTCGATCCGTATTCCCGCAGCCTGTTGCGGCTTGTTCGGCTTGAAGACCACGCGCGATCGCAATCCCAATTCGTCCTATGACAGTGCGGCAGCCATTGGCATGACGGTCGAACACGTGGTCTCGCGCAGCGTGCGCGACAGCGCTGGCCTGCTGGATGCAACCGGCTATCGCGAGCCGGGCTCGCCCTTCGCCTCGCCGCCGAAAGATCGTCCCTATCTGGAGGAAATTGAGACCTCGCCTGGCGCGCTTCGCGTCGCTTTCCACTCTGAGACTCCCATGGGCAAGCCGGTGCATCCGGAAATTCGCAGCGCGCTGGAAGAGACTGCGAAACGCCTTGAAGCGCTCGGCCACCATGTTGAAGAACGCGGCCTGGGCATAGATTACCGCCGTCTGTACCTGGCCCAGCGTGCGGTGTCTGGCGCCAATTTCGCCGCTACGGTCGATGCGCTGATTGAAGCGAAAGGGCGCGAGCCGCGCGAGGATGAGTTGGAGGCGCTGACCTGGCGCAATTATCGCGGGTCGAAAAAGCTCAGCGGAGCAGAGGCGATGGCGGGCTGGTCAACCCTACGCTCAATGAGCCGCCAGATCCTGGCCCTGCACGAGACCTATGATGTGATCCTTTCGCCGGTTCTTGGTGCGCCGGTGCCAAAGATTGGCGAGATTGATCCGGTGAACATGGCGCCGCGCGATGTCGATCGGCGCCAGGCGGAAGTCTTCCCTTTCACACCGCCGCAGAATTTCACCGGCCAGCCGGCCATGTCCGTCCCGGTCGGGCGTGACAGTCATGGTCTTCCGATCGGGATGATGTTCGCCGGACAATATGGCGATGAAGCCACGCTGTTCCGCCTCGCGGCGCAGCTGGAGCACGCTCATCCCTGGCAGAAGGAACGCCCGGCGCTCTGGGGGTAGGCTCAATCAGGTGTCAGCCGAGTATGGCGCTCGCCCTGGCCGATTTCAGGAATGGGGCGAGCCCTTCGGCATCTGTGGATGCGGCGAGCGTCTTGCGAAGCGATTTGAAGCTCTTGGCAGCATAGCGCTGCGTCGTTTCCTCGAACTGGCCGCCGGCGATCTTGACTGAGAGTTGCTTGCGCCGTTTCGAGGCGTTGTCGGCATTGGCCAGGGCCCAGGGAAGATAGGTCTTTGCCACCTCATCCTTGAAGATCGGCAACAGTGTAGGGGCCAACTCCTCAAGCGGCTTGAACGGGGCGCCGGCATTCGGCGTTTCCATGAATTCGCACCAGGCCGTGACGAACGGCGTGCGGTCTCGCAGCCATTCGCCGGGCGTCGGATCGAGCAGCATCTGCTGGAGCTGCGCGGCGATCGAAAAATCCGCTGCGCTGGGCCGTCCGCCAAAAATGAACAGATTGTCCTTCAGGTGCGCGTCAAGCCGTTCGGCGAAGCGGTGAAAACTTTGTTTCAGCTTCTTCGAATTCTTGCCGCCGGCACCGACGAGCCCGAGACGGCTCGCCATGCGCTTTGCAATCTGGGCCTCGGCCGCTTCGCGATTGTCCGGCGGATTGCCGGCGAAAAGCTGCAGCATGACCCTGTGCGCGGCCTGTTCGCGGTCCGGTGACTGCGACCAGCGCTCATTGAACATAGCCTTGTTGAGCCACTCATCGCCATAATCTTCCAGGATCAGCGCGAGCGCAGCGCATGCCCGGTCATCGGGCACCGTCGAGGGTTCGGACTTGTCAGCTTCAAGCGCGACAAGCATGGCGGTTGAATCCTGGCTCGGCGGGCGGCCGGGGGCGATCAGGAGCGGGACGGTCGGTGTCGCGGCCATCGCCTGAAACTCGGCTTCGGTCTTCACGGAGCGTGGCACCCATTCGAATTTAGCCCCCTTGTAGCGCAGAGCAGCGCGCACTTTTTGCGAATAGGGGGAAGTCTCGGCTCCGAAGAGGCGGTAGTCGGGCATGTCGCATCCAATCATCAGTCAGATTCAGCCTTCTAGGGCAATCGGCAGGGGCAAGCCAAGGCAAAACGCTGTCCTGCCCCTTGCTAAGGCCCGGCGCCGCGACTAGCACGGTTTTCCGGTGAGGGGATCTGGATCGAAAGGGCGGGAGCCGTGCCAGGAAAAGTGTTCGTAACAGGGGGCGCCGGCTATGTCGGCAGCCATTGCTGCAAGGCGTTTCATCAGGCCGGCTGGAAGGTCGTGACCTATGACAATCTTTCGCGCGGCTGGCGCGATCTCGTCAGATGGGGCGAGCTGATCGAGGGGGACATTCTCGATGAGGCGCGGCTGAGCGCCGCCATGGCGGAGGTCAGGCCCGATGCGGTCGCCCATTTTGCCGCGTTCGCCTATGTCGGCGAGAGCGTCTCTGACCCAGGGCTCTATTATCGCAATAACACGCTCGGCTCGATGACGATCCTTGACGCGATGAAGGCTAATGGGGTGGACAAGCTGATCTTCTCATCCACCTGCGCGACTTATGGAGTTCCCGACAAGGTGCCGATGACGGAAGATACGCCGCAAAGTCCGATCAACCCCTATGGCTGGTCGAAACTCTTCGTCGAGCAGATTCTTGATGACTATGCGCGTGCCCATGGCATCCGCTCGGTGAAGCTGCGCTATTTCAATGCTGCGGGCGCCGACGGCGACGGCGAGACTGGCGAGCGCCACGAACCGGAAACGCATCTTATCCCGCTCGCCCTGCAGGGCCAGTTGAAGGACGGATTTGACCTGACGGTCTTTGGAGATGATTTCGACACGCGCGATGGCACCTGCGTGCGGGACTATATTCATGTCACCGATCTTGCCGATGCCCATGCGCGCGCGCTCGATTATCTCCAGCAGGGCGGCGATTCCGAAGTCTTCAATCTCGGCACCGGCACGGGCACCACGGTCATGGAGATTGTCGAGGCCGTCGGCCGCGTGACAGGCCGTCCGGTCCAGCACAAGACCGGCCCGCGGCGTGAGGGCGATCCACCGGCGCTGGTGGCCAGTGCCGGCAAGGCTCGTGAGATGCTGGGCTGGCAGCCGCGCCATTCCGACATCGACACGATCATACGCACGGCATGGGGCTGGCATCAGAAAGAAGCGAATTCGCGACGGAATCTGCCCTAGATGCCGCGGACAATTCTCGCCTATTGCGACAAGCTGTTTACCCCGTCGGAGAGTTTCATTCCACGCGGTTACAGCGCCTTCGAACGCCTCAAGCCGGTTTATATTGGCCATGAGCTGAAAGGTCCTGTCCCTGCGGGCGCAGAGGTGATTGAGCTGGGTCCTCTTCATGGGCCGGGCGGTGAAGCCGCGTTCAAACAGCTCGGCACAGTCTCGGCAAAGCTTGAAGAGACGCTGCGCGCGCTTGATCCGGTTGCGATCCATGCCAGTTTCGGCAAGTCGGGGGCCTATGCGCTGCCGCTGGCGCGTAAGCTCTCGCTGCCGCTGGCTGTCACCTATTATGGTGGCGATGCCACCAAAACAGCCAATACGAAGGACAGTTTCATACGGGTCTATAATCGCCGCCGCGCCGCGCTCTGGGACGAAGCGGCGCTGATCCTGCCCTGTTCGGACTTCATCCGCCGCGAACTTCTCGCCAAGGGTGCGCCAGAGGCGAAAATGGTCGTCCACCACAACACGGCCGACCCGCAGAAATTCCAGCCCGTCGAGAAGCACAATATCCTGCTCTTTGCCGGTCGCTGGACTGAGAAGAAGGGCATCGACACGCTGATCGCGGCGCTCGCGCGCATTCCCGACGCGCTCGAAGGCTGGCGGGTCCGCCTGCTCGGGGATGGGGAACTGAAAGCCGACCTTATAGCGAAACTGGAGGCCGCCGGCATCTGCGCCGAATTGCCCGGTTGGATCCCTGCCGACGAAATGCCGCGACATTTTGCAGAGGCGGCCATTGTCTGCGTGCCGTCGAAACGCGCCGCTTCGGGCGATGCCGAAGGGCTGCCGCTGGTCTGTGTGGAGGCGATGCTGTCGGGCTGCGCTCTGGCCGCCACGATCCATGCCGGCATCCCCGAATGTGTGAAGGATGGCGAGACGGGCTATCTTGTCGAAGAGGGCGATGATGCGGCTCTGGCCGAACGATTGTCGCGCCTGCTGTCCGATCCTGAACGCACGCGCGCCATGGGTGAGGCGGGCCGCCAGTTTGCGCTCAGTGATTTCAACCTCGCAAAGCAGAGCCGGCGCCTGGAAGATCATCTGATTGGCGTCGCGCAGTCAGCTGGCACCTGGGATGATGCCTTGCCAGCCTGACCTTCAGGCCCCAGCGCCCCAAAGGCGCGGATCGGGCGGCGAGACATGGCCCGCCTCGAAGTCCAGCCCATAGGGTTCGTCATCGGCCAGCCAGGTCGGCCCGTCCAGGTCGGCAAATTCACAGCCCTGAGCGGCAATCACTGCCGGGGCGAGGCTGAGCGATCCGGCCACCATACAGCCCACCATCGTGATCAGGCCCGCCGCGCGGGCGGCCTCCAGCATCTCCAGCGCGCCGGTCAGCCCGCCGGCCTTGTCGAGCTTCACATTGACGGCGTCATAATGCTCGGCAAGCCTTGGAATATCGGCTGCGGTGTGCGCACTTTCATCAGCGCAGACAGGCACGGCGAACGCTCCGCGCCGGAGCGAGGCGTCTTCGCGCGCCGGCAATGGCTGCTCGATCAGGACCACGCCGAGGGCGGCGGCTTCACGCGCGAGCGCGTCGAGATCGCCCGGCGAGATCGCTTCATTTCCATCGACAATCAGCCGCGCATCGGGCCGCGCCGAATGCACGGCCGCTACCCGGGCGAGGTCATCGGGCCCGCCCAGCTTGAGTTTCAGGAGGTTTCCGGAGATCGCTGTTGCAAGCCGCGCCATCTCGCCGGGCGGGGCGAGCGCGAGGGTCTGTGCCGTCTCGACTGGTCGGGGCGCGGCGACCCCCGCCAGATGCCAGACCGGCTGGCCGGCGAGCCTGGCTTCCAGATCCCAGAGGGCGCAATCCACCGCGCAGCGGGCCGCACCGGCAGGCAGCAGGAGTTTCAGCTCCGAACGCCCGGCGCCAAGCTCGATCTCGCCGCGCACCGCCCCGATCTGTGCGATCACGCTGTCCACGCTCTCGCCATAGCGGCCATAGGGCACGCTTTCCCCGCTCCCGGCAGCCTCCCCGCGCCGGATATGGACCCGAACCGTTTGCGCAGATGTCTTGCTGCCGCGCGAAATCGCGAAGGCAGATTTCAGGCCTGCGGTATGTGCGGCGATGGTGAGGGAACGGTCTGACAAGGGAGCGCGCGATCCTTCCGGGGCCGGTTTGCGAGTGCGAACCGATCGTGCCTCGCCTTCGGTCTTTTCTACAGCGTGCCGGCCGGCAGGTCACGCTTATTGACGAACCGGCGCCAAAAGCCGCGACAAACCGTCGATGACGAATTGCACGGCCGGGCTATCGCCGCGAAAGCGACTGGCCTAAGCAGGGGCGGAAAATTCTGGCGCCTGAGTTCAATCCGGTGTGCAGGCGTGCGTTGAGAAAGGAACCGCATAATGAAAATCGCAATCCTTGGCGGTGATGGATTCGTTGGCTGGCCCACCAGTCTTCATTTGTCGGACCTGGGTCATGAGGTTCATATACTCGACAATCTCTCGCGCCGCTGGATCGATACCGAGCTTGGCGTCCAGTCGCTCACGCCAATGGACTCCATCCAGGAACGCACCCGCGTCTGGCACCAGGAAACCGGTCATCGCATTCATTTTCACCTGATCGATATTGCGCGCGACTATGATGTCCTCAAACAGTGGCTGGGAGGCAATCGTCCCGATGCCATTGTCCACTTCGCCGAACAGCGCGCCGCACCCTATTCGATGCTGTCTGACCGCCACAAGAACTACACGGTTAACAACAATGTCAGCGCGACGCACAATCTTCTCAATGCGATGGTCGAAACCGGGACCGATGCACATCTCGTCCATCTCGGCACAATGGGCGTCTATGGCTATTCCTCTGTCGGGGCCGCGATCCCGGAAGGCTATCTGCCGGTAGGCGTCGAGACGCTCGAAGGCGAGACCGCCAGCCAGGAAATCCTGTATCCGGCCAATCCCGGCTCGATCTATCACATGACCAAATGCCTGGATCAGCTCCTTTTCCAGTTCTACGCCAAGAATGACGGTCTGCGGATCACAGACCTGCACCAGGGCATTGTCTGGGGCACCCATACCGATCAGACCCGGCGTCATGAGCAGCTGATCAACCGTTTTGACTATGACGGTGATTATGGCACCGTTCTCAATCGCTTCCTGATCCAGGCTGCGATCGGCTACCCGCTGACCGTACACGGCACCGGCGGTCAGACGCGCGCCTTCATCCATATCCGCGACTCGGTGCGCTGTATCGAACTGGCGCTGAATGCCCCGCCACAAGCCGGTGACCGGGTCGAGATTTTCAACCAGATGACCGAGACCCATCGCGTACGCGACCTGGCCGAACTGATCCGGCGCATGACCGGCGCGGAGATCGCTTATCTGCCAAACCCCCGCAAGGAAGCGGCGGAAAACGATCTCGTGGTGAAGAACGAGAAATTCCTCGGTCTCGGCCTCAACCCGACAACGCTTGAAGAGGGCCTTCTTGAAGAGGTTGTCGAAGTGGCGAAGAGATATGAGTACCGGCTCGACCGCTCGCGGATCCCGGCGCGGTCGGCCTGGACCAAGGATATTGCACCGCGGCTTAATGTCGATCCAGAGGGCAAGCGCCTGAAATCGATCTCCTGACGCCGGCTGGCGGCGCCACCCGGTCACTGGCATCTGTCGCGTCCGGCGCATATCTTGCTCGACAATCGCACCGTCCATGCGGGCGCGATAGCGACGCGACGTACCGCGGAGCGGATCGGAATGTGTAGCAAGGTCAGTGGCCCTTTCCAGAATACCTGAAATTCGAGCGATTTTCCGGGCTCGGATTTAACCATGATCTGTTTGGGTCACGTCTGGACGCGGATGTGACATGACAAAGACCCCGACATTCAGGCTCAACGACGAAGACGGCGAGACGTTTCTGGCCGTGTCGGGCGATTGGGTCGTGACAACGATCCAGTCGGTGGATGACGGGCTCAGGGCGCTGGACCTGCCCGATAGCGGAATCGCGCTGGATGTGAGCAATCTTGGCCGGATCGATACGTCCGGCGCGCTGGTCATTGATCGTACTCTGGGTGGCGAGGGTCGCCCGGACATCATTGGTGAGCATCCCAGCGCGGCAGCCATCATCGAACAGGTCCATGCTGCTCGCGCATCCGGTGAGGACGACCAGCCCGCACCTGGCGGAATTTTCGACCTGTTCGAACGCGCCGGGCGCGGTTCGGTCCAGCTCTGGCATGAAAGCGTGGCGACCCTGTCCTTCCTGGGTGAAGCGCTCGCGCGTACCGGCGCCCTTCTTCTCAACCCTGTGCGACTGCGCTGGACGCCGACCGTGTCCGTTATGGAAGAGGCGGGTCTGGATGCACTTCCCATTGTCGCGTTTCTCTCGTTCTTCGTCGGCATGGTCGTGGCATTTATCGGCGCGACGACGCTTGCGGATTTCGGCGCGACCATCTTCGTGGTCGAGCTGGTCGGCATATCGATGATGCGCGAATTCGGCGTCATCCTGACCGCCATCATCCTGGCTGGCCGTACCAATTCGAGCTTCACCGCACAGATAGGCGCCATGCGGATGCGCCAGGAAATCGACGCCATGACGACTCTTGGTCTGTCGCCCATGGATGTGCTGGTGGTGCCGCGCATTCTCGCGATGGTGCTGATGACGCCGATGCTGGCCTTTGTTGCCACGCTTGCCGGAATCGCGGGCGGTATCGTTGTCGGCTGGCTTGCGCTTGATATCAGTCCGACGGTCTTCGCTGCGCGGATACAGGACTATGTGCCGGTGTCGAATTTCTGGGTCGGCCTGTCCAAGGCACCGATTTTCGGTCTTGTGGTGGCCCTGATCGGCTGCCGGCAAGGGCTTCTGGTTGGCGGTAGTGTTCAGTCGCTCGGCCATCATACGACCACATCCGTGGTGCAGGCGATCTTTTCGATCATCGTCATCGATGCGATTTTCGCCATTTTTTATATGGAGATGGGCATATGATCGAGCGGGAGCTGGCGATCCGTGTGCGTGGTCTCAAGACGGCCTTCGGTGCGCATGTGGTCCACGAAAATCTCGATCTTGATGTCCGGCGCGGTGAGGTGCTGGGTGTCATTGGCGGGTCGGGGACAGGCAAATCTGTTCTCCTGCGCGCCATTGTGGGCCTGAAGCGCCCCTCGGCTGGACGTATCGAGGTCTTCGGAGAGGATATCCTTCAGCTTTCGGGCAAGGCGCGCGACCGGCTGGAGCGGCGCTGGGGCCTGATGTTCCAGGACGGGGCGTTGTTCTCGAACCTCACCGTGCGCGAGAATGTCATGGTGCCGCTTGGGGAACATACCGATCTTTCACCGCGCCTGCGCCGAGAAGTTGCGGGTATGAAGATCCGGCTCGCCGGCCTTGGCGACGATGCCGGCAGCAAATACCCGTCCGACCTGTCAGGCGGGATGCGCAAGCGCGCCGCACTGGCCCGCGCCATCGCCCTCGATCCCGATCTTCTCTTTCTCGACGAGCCGACTGCCGGGCTCGACCCGATCACGGCCGCAGGTTTCGACGCGCTGATCCGCGACCTGCAGCAGAGCCTCGGGCTGACAGTCTTTCTCGTCACCCATGATCTCGACACCCTTGCAGCCACCTGCGACCGGATCGCGGTTCTGGCTGAGAAGCGGGTCATTGCCGTCGGCACGATCACTGAGCTGAGGGCCATCGACCATCCCTGGATCGACAGTTATTTCAACGGGCCGCGCGGGCGCGCGGCCACAGCCGCCTGAAGGAGCGCCTCCCATGGAACCGCGCGCAAATTATGCCTTGATCGGTGCCGTCGTGATCCTCGCCAGCGTCGCGCTGATCGGCTTCATTCTCTGGCTCGGCCAGTCACAGTTCCGCGAGACATTCGAAGAATATGACGTCGTTTTCGAAGGGCCTGTCACGCTCGATGATGGTGCGTCGGTGCGGTATATCGGCATCAAGGTTGGCGAGGTAAGATGGGTGCGCATTGACCGGGCCAGCCCCTCCAAGGTGCGCGCGCGCATCCGCATCGACAGCGAGACGCCGGTCAAGACCGATTCGACCGCGACGATCGATTTTGCCGGGATTACGGGCGTCACCTATGTCCAGATCAATGCCGGCTCACCGCGGGCCGAGGAGCTCAGGCGCGAGCCCGGACAGCCGGTGCCGGTGATCACCGCCGAGCGCACCCAGCTGTCGGAGCTGATCAGTTCAGGCGGCGAGATCCTCGCCGATGCCGGCCAGACCACCCGCCAGCTCAACAAGTTATTGTCGGACCAGAATATTGCATCCGTCGAACGCACGCTGGCCAATCTGGAGCACATTTCGCAACGTCTTGCGGCCGAGGACGGCCTGATCAGCCGTGCCGATCGTGTTCTGGCAGAGGCGGCACAGGCCGGTGAAAGCTTCGATGCGGCCTCGCGCGAACTTGGCCAACTTGCGCGGTCCGCCGACGCTCAGCTGGCCGCGCTTGCCGGTGATATCGAAGGAGTGACACGGTCCGCGCAGAACACGCTGTCACGGTTGGATGAGACGCTCGACAGCGGTAACCGTACCGCGCAGAGCGCCACGCAGCTTCTCGAGGGGCCGGCCACGCGGGCGCTTGAGGATATCCGCATTGCCTCGCAGGATCTCAGGCGTCTGATGGCGCGCGCCGAAGCGCTTGTCCGCGAGGTCGAACAGAACCCGCAAAGCGTCCTGATCGGCGATGCCTTGCCTTATGAGGAGACCCGCTAATGGCTATCAGGAGATCACTCTTTACTCTGATCGGTCTTGCCGCTCTGGGCGGCTGTTTGTCGGTCCTGCCTGAGCCGAGTGCGCCTGGTGCGCTCTACCGGATCGGCCAGATGGAGACATCATCACAGCTTGCCGCCCATGTGGTCATTCGCGAACCCGAAGCGCCGCGTCTGTTTGCCGGCCGGGATATGGTCGTTGAGGGGGCCGATGGCGGTCTCAGGCTCGTGGCCGGCGCCGAATGGGCCGGACGCTATACCCGGCTCGTCCAGATCGCGCTGATCGACTCATTGTCGGGTGGTGACGGTATGGCCCTGGAAGCGTCCAGCGGAGCGCCGGGCGATTATGAACTGTCCTGGCGTGTGTCGGAAATCGCTGTGAGCGGGAACAGGGCACGCTGCGCACTCGACCTGACCCTGCTTGATGGGCGCACGCGGGCGCCGGTCGCGGCAGCGAAAGTGTCCGCAGAGGGCAGGTCGTCGGGCAATGCCCCAGGCGAGCGGGCGCAGGCGCTGTCGGTTGCTAGCCGTGCCTGCGTGGCCAAAGCGGCTGCCTTCGTGGCAACGAATGCCTCCGCAGTCCCATCATCCTGAACGCGTTTCGCAAAAGCCGGAGTCAGTTGGCGACTGAAGTCTGCCTTAATCCATTCCCGAGTCGTCAAGGGGCACGGCATAGAGTTCAAGACGGTGATCGACGAGTTTATAGCCGAGCTTGCGGGCTATTTCTTCCTGCAGCCGCTCGATCTCCTCATTCTGGAATTCCACGACCTTGCCCGAGCGGATATCGATCAGGTGATCATGGTGCTCCTCGGGCACTTCTTCAAAGCGTGACCGTCCGTCGCGAAAATCGTGACGCTCTATAATGTCATAGTCTTCGAACAGCTTCACTGTCCGGTAGACGGTTGCGAGCGAAATCGACGCATCAACACTGTTGGCGCGTCGGTGCAGTTCTTCAGCATCCGGATGGTCTTCAGCCTCGGAAAGGACTCTGGCGATAATCCGGCGGGGCTGCGTCATCCGCAGGCCCTTTTCGATGCAGAGTGTCTCAATGCGGCTCATGAGCACCTAGATGGCGATAAACGCCTGCAAAGTCCAGATCATCTGATCATGCAGCGCGATAAGAGGAGAGCGTCCCGGCCGGGTCCGTAATAATTGTGTCGCCGGCCATCCTCAGCAAAGCCGTGGCGCTGATAGAGTGCGCGCGCGGCGGCATTGTCCTCGGCAACATCAAGGAGCACGCGCGCGACCCCACGCTCGCCCGCGCGCCTGAAGGCGGCATTGAGCAGGGTCGTGGCCAGCCCCTGTCGGTGACAGTCAGGTGATGTGGCGAGCGTCAGGATCTCTGCAGTATCGCCGGCAAACTGGATGAGACAGAAAGCGGCAAGGTCGTCACCGTGAGCACTTTCTATCGCCAGCGTCAGGTTGGCTGTGTTTGCCAGTGATGATTCGAAATCGCCGCGAGACCAGGGGTGAGCGAATGCACGCGCATGCAGGCGGGCCATGCGTTCGGCATCATTCGGCCTCAGGATCACGATATCCCGGGTCATCGGCGCGGCGTGGGTAGCTCAGCGTCGGGCTCACGGACATAGACCGGGCGGGCAGGGTGTGTGGCCGGGTCGAGTCGCGCCGCACGCAGGCCGGCAATTGTCGCCAGGGGTGCGCAAGTTCCCGCATCGGCGATGAGGTCGGGCCTGTCGCTGAGGATTGGCAGGTCGCCGGCAATATCGCTGACTGACCGCTCCTCAGGTGGACCGATTGCTGTCATGTCCGCCAGATCCTGCATCCAGAAACTGATGTCGGGAGGACGCCGGCGCGCGACCAGTGCGATGCGATGCGGCGCCCGGGTTTCCAGCGGAAGGCAGGCCTCCAGGCTGGACACGCCGAGACAGTCGATGCCCAGAGGAAGGGCCAGCCCTCGGGCAAAGGCGACGCCAATCCGCACGCCGGTGAAACTGCCCGGCCCACAGACAACGGCAATCCTGTTGATATCACCAAGACCGATTCCAGCCGCGCACAGCACGTCTGCGACAGCACCGGGCAGACGCGCATCCTGGCCCGTTGCCATCTCCTCGCACTGTTCGGACACTATTCGTCCATCTGCGACGATGGCCAGGTCGCATGCAGCTGAGGCGGTATTGATCGCGAGTATCCGCATGGGCGGAACCGTACCCTAGAGAATCACACAGGCCTCGTCGAAATCGAGGCGAGGCGAACGGGGGAAGAGATCTTCTGTTGAACCATGGCCGAGATTGCAGATCCAGTTGGCACGCCAGTGTTTCATCTCGCCCTCGGCCGATTCAAAAAACGCCTCGTTCACACCGGCCATGTCAAAGCCGGACAAGGGTCCGCAATCCAGGCCGAGTGCGCGCGCGGCGATAAGAAAATAGGCGCTTTGGAGCGTACCGTTTCTGACCGCGTTCTCGGTGCGGCCAGGTTCGTTTTCGAACCATGCCTTGGCCCCTGGATTGTGCGGGAACAATTTCGGGATTTTCTGGTGGAATTCCATGTCATGGGCGATGATCACCGTCCATGGTGCCGTTTCTGTCTTCTCGCGATTGGGGCCGATCATGAAAGGCAGGAGCTTCTTGCGGCCATCGCTGTCCTTGGGCAGGAACACATATCGCGCCGGGGAATTGTTGGCGCTGGTCGGCCCCCATTTGTGCAACTCGTAAATCGCCCGCACAAGAGTTTCGGGTACTGCTTTGTCTTCCCAGGCATTATAAGTGCGCGCCTCTCGGAAGATGGTGTCGAGCGCACTGTCGCTGACGGGTGCAGCCATGAATATGCTCCTGATCTGGGAAAACGGGAATTGGAACAGTCCTGCTCAGGACCTTAGCTATAGGAC
Organism: uncultured Hyphomonadaceae bacterium; assembly: GCA_964415675.1. GTDB lineage: Bacteria > Pseudomonadota > Alphaproteobacteria > Caulobacterales > Hyphomonadaceae > UBA5336. The sequence continues at coordinate 27,003 of CAYQBG010000014.1, read as the reverse complement.
GGCTTCTACAGCATTCACTTCTGGGACATAGGCCTTGAGCATGTTTTCGATGCCTTGTTTCAACGTATAAGTTGATGAAGGGCAACCTGCGCAGGCCCCGCGCATATGCAGGTGGACGATCCCTGTATCCGCCTCGAATTTGTGGAAGATGATATCCCCGCCATCCTGCGCGACGGCAGGGCGCACACGTGTTTCGATCAGTTCACGGATCTCGCCGACTATCTCTGCGACGTCACCTTCATACTCGATGTCTTCCGAGGAGTCGGTCGCAGAGGTGGCCCCCTCTTCAATCACCGGCAGGCCCGCCACGAAATGATCCATGATCGCCGCCAATGCGAGTGGTTTGACATGCTTCCAGTCAGCCGCCTCGGCTTTGGAAACCGACAGAAAGTCTGAACCGAGAAACACGCGTTCCACGCCGCTCACCTCAAACAATGCCCGGGCCAGGGGGCTTGTATCCGCCTCGCCAGGATCCGCGAAATCGAACGGTCCCGCCTCTCCGGCCACAGGCTGTCCGGGCAGGAATTTCAGCGTGTCAGGATTGGGCGTCGATTCGGTTTGTATGAACATGTGAGAACGCCTTTCATTTCCACAGACAACGAAATGGAGGCGCGCCGCGAAGTTTCAATGTAAATGTGCGTAACCGTCACGGCGAAGTGGTCAGGATCACGATATCAGCCTCGGCCAGCGCGGTGTCGGGCTTGGCACCCTGCAGGAGTTCTGCAAGCTGGGCTGTCGCCTCGCCGGCCTGTTCCAGATGCCACGCCATGGACGCCAGATGATTTGGCAGGAAAAGGCCATCCCCCTCCTGGTTCGACACCATCAGCGGTGATTGGTCGGCGATGCGCTCCCAAAGCATTTCGACTTCGCGCCACTGTGCGCGCAGGCTTGCACTCATCTCCAGGTCGGGATTGTTTGCCGCCAATGCTTTCAGCATGTTGTTCGAAACATGCGCCCTGGCGCGCGCCCGGTAGAAAGCCGTCACATCATTCTGACCGGCGGGCCAGCCATCCGGCGCGCCGACGAGGGCACCGATATCGCGGCCCGATTCCTGTGCCCAGTTGGCGAACAATCCAACAGTCTGTGCAAGTTCAGCATTGGTGTCCAGGCGGCCAGCGAGCCCATGATCGACCCGCCCGCTATATCGCGCAAGTGCCTCTGCTCCGGCCACCAGTCGGGGCGTCATGTCTTCGGTCTCGACAGGGCGAAGCAGCCGGCCGGCCGCTGCAAGATCGGGGTCGGTCTCGCCATCACCCGCCACGATCGCGGCGCTCAGCTGAGCAAAATCCGCTATCGCCACCATCAGTGCATCCTGCCAGGCGGGTTGTGCTGTCAGCTGGGAGGCCGGACGCCAGGCGGGAAGGTCGCCCGTCCAGCCCGGCCCTTCAACTTCTCGCGCGATAAGTGAAATGGCGACGCCGGCTTCAGGCGCGGGCCAAAGCGCGATTTCTTCCGCATCGACGGAGGCGTCATCAATCTCATGGGCTGACCACATCATTGCCGGATAAAGTCCGGCCAGACCGACCAGCAGCCCGACTTTTGTTGTTGTCTTGCAAGCGCGCCAGAACCGTCCTGCCAGGAGCATGACCGGGCTTGGCCGCGCGTCATCGAAATTCATGCCTTCTTCATCGCCAATCACGGTCACGACCGGCCCCTCGCGTCGATAAACATCCGGTAGATTGGCTGGCACTTGCGACATGGATTCTTGTTTCCTTCACCCCGCCGCTACTTTGGGCACTTGCCCCAGTGACTGCAAGCTGAAGAAGATGAATTTCCAGCAATATTGTACATTGACGGTGTTCAGGACCAACTATTGGGCAAGTGCGCGCACGGATGCCGCCACTTCGACGACTCGGTTTTCGCCATCGGGACCTTTGAACTCCAGTTCGATAATATGCTTTTCGCCCGCTCCCAGGGCGTTGATGCCGAAAATCATCAGGTGGTCTCCGCCACGCTGGAGTTGCACGGTTTCACCCGCCGGGACGCGAATCTGATCCACTTTTCGCATCTTCATCTTGCCGTCCTGCATCGACATTGTGTGGATCTCTATCCGCTGTGCCACAGCGGAACGTGCGCCGACGAGGCTGAAATCGCCCCCGCTTGCCAACAGGTCTACCCCACCCATGGTGACATCGCGGCCGCCCGGCGGCTCCAGTATGAAGGCATTGCCAGCTTCGACTGTCGGTGAGCCGGGTGCCGTCGCAGGCGCGCAGGCGGCAAGCAGCAACAATCCGGCGGTGAGAGAGTAGCGGGTCATCATATGTGGGGCTCCTGTCCCGGGTCGGCGGTCTCAGTCTGGTTTGCGCCAGAAACCGATGACGCGTCGCACTTCATCCATCACGGGTGCGGCAATGGCGGCCGCGCGCTCGGCCCCGTCGGCAAGGATGCGGTCAATCTCGGCCGGATCATCCATCAGCATGCGCATTCTCTGCGTGACCGGCGCCAGCTTCTGCACCGCCAGGTCGGCCAGTGCCGGCTTGAACGCGCCGAAGCCTTCACCGGCAAATTGCTGCAGGACAGTTTCGGTCCCGGTGCCGCTCAATGTGGCATATATATTGACGAGGTTGTCGACTTCCGGGCGACCTTCAAGGCCGTCCGCGGTCTCCGGAATCGGTTCAGGGTCGGTCTTCGCCTTTTTGATCTTCTTCGCGATCGTATCAGCATCGTCGATGAGATTGATTCGCGACAGGTCTGACGGATCGGATTTGGACATCTTCTTCGACCCGTCCTTCAGGCTCATGATCCGGGCACCGGGTCCTTCGAACAGCGGTTCCGGCAAGGGGAAGAAGCCCGGCGCATCGAATTCGCGGTTGAAACGGTCGGCAATGTCGCGCGTCAGTTCAAGATGCTGCTTCTGGTCTTCGCCAACCGGTACATGCGTCGCCTTGTAGGCGAGGATATCGGCCGCTTGCAGCACCGGATAGTCAAACAGCCCCACCGAGGACCGCTCACGATCCTTACCGGCCTTTTCCTTGAACTGGGTCATCCGTTCCAGCCAGCCCATCCGCGCGACGCAATTGAAGTGCCAGGCCAGCTCGACATGCGCCGGCACGGCTGATTGGGCGAAGACGATCGAGCGCTCAGGGTCGATCCCGGCGGCCATGAATGCCGCCGCGATCTCCCGTGTCTTCGACGCAAGCTGGCCAGGGTCCTGCGGCACTGTGATCGCGTGCAGGTCAACGACGCAGAAGATGCAGTCATGGCTGTCCTGCAGTGCAACGAATTTGACCAGGGCGCCGAGATAATTGCCAAGATGGAGGTCGCCGGTCGGCTGAACGCCGGAAAAGACCCGCTCGGGGCCGGAATAGATCGGGGTTTCGTCTGTCATCTCGTCTCGTTACTCCGGCGCGGGCCGGCGCGCCAGTGCCTTGATGTCGCCGGGGCGCACGGCTCCGAACCATATCGCGAACAAGCCATAGACGGTCATCCCGGCCAGAATGAAAGCCAGGGCTTCGAGAAAACGGCTCGGTACCAACGAATTGAGCCAGCCACGTGCATGGGTCAGCAGGATGACCAGAGTGAATGCCATACCGAGACTGGACAGGAAGGCGCTGGCCAGCCGGCCTGCCAGTCGCTGCCCGGGTCGGTACCAACCGCGTGCGCGCAGGGTGAGCAACAGGGACACGGCGTTGACCCAGGCGGCGGCACTTGTGCCCACGGCGAGACCGGGGAAGCCCGGCTGGCCCTGATCGCGCAGCCAGAAGAAAAGCCCGGCGCCGAGGATCGTATTGATCACAACCGACACGAGGGCAAAATGCATCGGCGTTCTTGTGTCTTCACGGGCAAAGAAGCCGGGCGCCAATACCTTGATCAGGACAAAAGCGGGTACACCCCAGGCGAAGTGAAACAGAGCGCTGCCAGCGAGGCTCGCATCTTCGCTGGTAAAGGCCCCGCGTGCGAAAAGGCCTTCGATCAGATAGGCTGGTGCGACCATCAGAGCGGCCGCTGCCGGCAGTGTCAGTGCCATGGCAAAACCAATCCCGTCATCCATCATCTGGCTGCTCGCGGCCGTGTCATCGACGCGGGCGGCACGCGACAGGCGCGGCAGGATCGCCACGCCGACAGCCACACCAACCAGCCCCAGCGGCAACTGGTAGAGGCGATCGGCAAATTGCAGCCAGGACCGCGCGCCTTGTTCCAGCCCAGCCAGCGCCTGGCTGACCAGCACATTGATCTGCATGCCCGATGCGGCAATCGCACCAGGGACGGCCAGCGCCATGACGCGTTTTACATTCGGTGTCAGTCGCGGCCATCCGATCAGCGACAGGCGAACACCCTGTAGGCGCGTGCCCCACCACAGAAGTGCCGCCTGCAATATGCCGGCGACGGTGACCGCCATCGCTGCGAACCGGGCGGTCATCTCCTTGTCGCCAGCCATCATCGCGGCCGCGATGATGCAGACATTGAGCAGTGTCGGCGCGCCGGCCGTCAATGCGAACCGGCCGGCAGAATTGAGAACGCCCGCGAGCAGTGCGGCGAGCGCCATACAGACGAGATACGGCATCGTGATCTGGGTCAGCAGCACGGCCAGCCCGAACGTGCCCGGATCGTCGAGATAGCTGCCCATGAAGGCAACCATGATCCAGGGCATGGCCATCTGTGCGACGATCACGATCAGCGCGGTCACTGCGAAAAGGACGCGCATGGCGTCGGCAGCGACCTGCCGGGCCGCTTCGGGTCCCTCCGCTTCCAGCGTTCGCGCATAGGCGGGAACGAACGCCTGGGCAAATGCGCCTTCTGCAAAAAAGCGCCGGAAAAGGTTCGGAAACATCAGCGCGGCGAAAAACGCATCACCGACCGGGCCGGCGCCGATCTTTGCTGCCAGCACAATGTCGCGCGCAAAGCCGAGTATCCGGCTCACCAGCGTGAGCGAAGACTGGACGAGTGTGTTGCGCACAAGGCTCATGGGATGGTTGGTGGCCCGGTTATCAGAAACTGTCCACCGCGCTGGCGCGCCTGAGTTCGCGAGCGGGCGTTGAAGGCGCGTCCGGCGCATCCCGGTCGAGCACCGCCAGCAGTTCGGCCCGCAAGCGCTCGGCATGGGCTGCGCCCTGGATCTTCCCTCCAGCTGGAGTCTGCACGTAGAAGGCGTCAAACACCCGCTCTCCATAGCTGCCGACATGGGCCGACCGGATAGAGAGAGCCTCACGGGCGAGAACGCGAGTGACATCGTAGAGAAGACCTTGCCGGTCTCTGCCCGCCAGGTCGATCACCGTGCATTCGGCTGACAGGTCCTGTCTGATTTGAACCATGGGCTGGACGATGAAAGCCGCTTCCCGACGTTCGCGCCGGGTTCGGATTTCCGCCGGTTCGCTTTCGCCGATCAGGGCGAGGCGCACCTGCGCGGCGAGGCTTTCCAGACGTTGCGGGTCGCCGTCTGCGAACACATCGCCCCTCGGCGTCTGCAGCACAAATGTATCGATAAGCTCGCCTTCCTGGCTGGTGAAAGCCTGGGCCGACACAATGTTTGCGCCACGCGCGCCGATCGCCCCGACCAGGCTGGCGAAAAGGCCGATCCGGTCGCGCCCGCTGACGAGGAGATCCACGCCGCCGCGTCCTTCGCGCACCCGATAGGCAATAAGGGGGGCCTCGCCGGACTGTGTGAGCTGATCACAATGCCATTGGAGGTCGTCCAGATCATAGCCGGTCCAGTAGGCCGTTTCCATCTTGAGCATCCGCTCGGGCAGGTAGCCATTGATTTCGACAAGTTGTTCCCGGCGCTTCTCGGCGCGATCTTCCAGCGCCGCCTGGACAGCGGCCTCATCGGTTCGGTCGCCGCGAAGTGCAGCGGCTGTATTGTGATAGAGATCCGCAAGCAATTGTCCCTTCCAGGCATTCCAGACGCCCGGACCCACTGCCCAGATATCGGCGACTGTGAGGACATAGAGACAGCGAAGCCGTTCCAGATCGCCCACAAGTGCCGTGAACTTGGCAACTGTGCGCGGATCGGAGATATCGCGCTTCTGCGCTGTCTCGCTCATTTCGAGATGATTGCGCACCAGCCAGCCGATCAGATCCACTTCCGCGCGGGGCAGCCCGAGGCGTTTGGCCGCGCGCCGCGATGTCTTTTCACCTTCCACCTGCTGATCGCCTCGCCCTTTGCCGGTGTCATGCAACAGCATGGCGAGATAGAGTGCGCGCCTGTTCTCGATCAGTGGGAAAACGTCCCGTGCGAGTTTAAGCCCTTCCACGCGGCCATGCTCGATATCGGAAATCCGTTCGACAGCGCGCAGCGTGTGTTCGTCGACCGTATAGTGGTGGTACATATTGAACTGGGTCTGGGCGACGATGCCGCCGAATTCCGGCAGCGCCTTTCCGAGAACGCTGGCCTCATTCATCCGTTTCAGCGTTCGGGCAGGGCGTTCGCCATCAAGAATCGCGGCCAGGAGCGTTTCACGAGCTTGCGGTGCCCTTCGCATGTCCGGCCTGAACTTTCCCAGATGCCGCGTGACCGCCCATAGCGCATCGGGATGCACGTCGACGCCCTCGCGCTCGGCCAGGACAAACAGGCGGATCATGTTGACCGGGTCATCGACCAGCACCGACTCGTCATCGACCGACAGCCGACCGGCATCAATCACGAATCCCGGCGCGTCTTCGAGCGGCTTCGGCGAACGCTGGGGCAGGAAACGCATCAACCCCTCGGGCTTTTTCTTTTCCTGCGCTTCCAGTTTCGCAGCCAGGATACGGGTCAGCGTCCCGACATCCTTCGAGACGAGGAAATAGCGTTTCATGAACCGTTCCACGCCCAGCTGTCCGCCACGGTCGCGATAGCCCATGCGTTCGGCAATCTCCGGCTGAAGGTCGAAACCCAGCCGCTCCTCTGCCCGCCCGGTGAGATAGTGCAGGTGACAGCGCACGGTCCAGAAGAACCGAGCCGCACGGACATAGCGGCGATAATCGGCCCGCGCGAAGACAGAGGATTTCATTACGTCTTCGAGTGCCTCGCCGCCCTCCATATGCTTGATGATCCAGTAAAGCGTCTGCAGGTCTCGCAGCCCGCCCTTGCTCTCCTTGACATTGGGCTCGACCACATATCGCGTGTCACCCTGGCGCGCATGACGGGCATCGCGCTCCGCCAGCTTGTCGGCGATGAACTGCGCATCCTGGCCTTCAACGCATTTGTCCTGAAACGCCTTGCGTGCATCCTCGAATAATTCCCCGTCTCCGCAGATGAAACGCATATCGAGAAGGGAGGTCTTGATGGTCACATCCTCACGTGCCAGGCGCACACATTCGTCGGGTGTGCGAAAGGCGTGACCCACTTTCAGGCCCATATCCCACAGCGCATAGAGCATGTATTCTAGGACACTTTCGCCATGCGGACTGGCCTTCCAGGCGTGCAGGACAAGAAGGTCGATATCCGATGAGGGGGCCAGCACGCTTCGGCCATAGCCACCGGTCGCTGCAATGGCGAGGCGCTCGCCCTCAGTCGGGTTTCGCGCACGGAACACATGGGTCGTCGTGAAATCGTAGAGGGCAGATGTCACCTCATCCTGCACGGCGGCCAGCAGCCGGGCGGTGTCGAGTCCGTCGGCGCCCTGTTGCAGTCTTTCCTGGGCAATCAGTCGCCCGCGGAAAAGCGCGCCGTGCAGGAGGTCAAGTGCACGAGCGCGCATCGCCTGTTCATCGCCAATATTGTCAAGCGCCGCCGTCGACAGTTTCACCCGCAGCGAACGTCCATCAATGATATTCTCAAGCCGCCAGGGGCCGGGACGTCCGGCCTCCTGCGTCTGGCTCTCAACCAGTGTCGGTTCGCTGTCATCGCTCATAATGTATGACCCCTGGCTGGCTCAGCCTTCATTGAACAGGTCCAGTGCTGTCGCCGTCATCGCTTTCACGCCGGTGTCGATGGTTGGCGGAGCATCCGGTGCGAAGAAGGGCGAGTGCAGGGAGGGCAGGGGCAGTTTCTGGCCCAGGCTCTTCTCATACGTGTCCGGATCGACAGCGCCGACCCAGAACAGGAGCGACGGAATCTTCTCGCCGGTGCGTCCATACTGGCTGAAATCCTCGCCGCCCATCACGGGTGGCACCTGCATGACATTCTCAGCGCCGATCGCTTCAGAGATCGAAGCCATCGCCTTCTCGGTCAGGGCCGGATCATTGTATGTCGATGGCGTGTAGTCACTTTCGACGACCACTTCAGGTTCCGGCGCGCCGAAGCTGGCTGCCTGTCCTTTTGCGACCCTCTCTATGCTCGAAAGCAGGAGATCGCGCGTCTCGTCATCATAGGAGCGCACGGTGAGCTTGAGCTGGGCTTCGTCGGAAATGATGTTGTGCTTGGCGCCGGCCTTGATCGCGCCGACGGTGACGACGGCTGGCTTCTGGGGGTCGACATTTCTCGACACAATTGTCTGCAGGGCCGTCACGATATGCGCGGCGACAACAACAGGGTCTTTCGTTGTCTGCGGATAAGCACCGTGCCCGCCGACGCCTTTCACCGTGATGTCCACACTGTCGACATTGGCCATGGCATAGCCTGGCGAATAGGCCACCGTGCCTGCCGGTGTGGCCGATGACACGTGCAGGGCAAGATTATAGTCGGGCAGAGGGAACCGCTCGAACAGCCCATCGGCCAGCATGGCCTGCGCGCCCAGGCCAAGCTCTTCGGCCGGCTGCAGGATCATCACCAGCGTGCCCGACCACTCATCCCTGCGCGAGACCAGTTCGCGCGCGGTGCCGACCCAGCTTGTCATGTGGATGTCGTGGCCGCAGGCATGCATCACGCCGTTTTCCACGCCCGTCCAGGTCACATCGCTCACCTGCGAGGCATAGTCCAGGCCGGTGCGCTCATTGACCGGCAGGGCGTCCATATCGGCGCGGATCAGAACGGTCGGCCCGTCGCCATTCTCCAGCACGCCGACAACGCCATAACCGCCAACCTCGTCAATGACCCCGCCCTGGTCGCGCTCGGCTTTTGCCCTGACCCAGTCGTCACCGAGCCCGGTCGTCACATCGAAGCCCATCCGCTCCAGCGCCCCAGCGAGCAGGGCTGAGGTGTCATCCTCCTGCAGGGACAATTCGGGATTGGCATGAAGATGGGTGTAGAGATCCACCAGATCGGCAGTGGCCGCATCCGTTTCGGCGCCGGCCGGGGCGGCCAGTGCAAGCGCAAGCGCGCCGGCACCGGCGAGAAAGACTCTGGACATCATGGGGTTCCTCCAACGCATTTTCCAATTGGACGACAGCATAGGGCTTCAGACGCGCCCCGCAAGGATTGCCGGGCGCGGCAAGCTCATGGCGATAATTGTCTGGGTCTCTTGGGGCGAGCCGCCATGAGAAACCGGCTTCGAATTCATACGCCCCTGCCTTATGCTATTCCTATTCTGGCGATAGCGGCGAGGCGTGTCCTGACCGGGCACGAGGCCGACTGGCAGGCAAGGAGGGATTTGGCATGGCGATGATGGTTCTGGGTTTGGTTGTGTTCTTCGGGCCGCACCTGTTCAGCGCGGTGCGTTCGCGCGCTGCGGGCGCAGATATTCGCGAGCGCCTTGGCTACGGCCCCTATATGGGGCTGTACAGTCTTGTCGCGATCGTCGGTCTTGGTCTGATCGTGCTTGGCTATGATGCCATGCGCCCGGCGCCCGTGCTCTACAGTCCGCCGGCCTGGACAGCACATCTCAACTATATTCTCATGTGGATCGCGCTCGTGATGCTTGTCGCCGCCTATGCGCCGAAGGGACATGTCGCAAAGGCTCTGAAACATCCGATGCTGGCTGCGGTGAAGGTCTGGGCGCTCGGCCACCTCCTGGCGAATGGCGAACTGAATTCGGTGATTCTGTTCGGCGCCTTCCTTGCTTACGCGGTGTTCGACCGGATCGCCGCGAAGCGGCGCGGCGATCTGGGCGCCGGCGCGGTGGCCAGCCCGAGCCTGACCGGCGACCTTCTGTCGGTTGCCATCGGGACAGCCGCCTACGCGGCTATCCTTATCTGGCTGCACCCGGTTCTTTTCGGTGTGTCGGTCTGGCCGCCAACGGCCTGAGCGGCCCGGTCGGGCGGGCCTGCTTATCAGGCCTTGCCCTTCTGTCCCTTCGCCATGATCTCGTCGACGGCATGAAGGCCGTCCGTCTCTGGATGGTTTCCGCTGATCTCTGCCACTTTCTGGGACCAGAGCCGTTTCTGGTAGCGATTGGATATCACGTCGGTGATCACGAGCACGAAGACGACGAGATAGAAGGAGGATTTCGACATCGCCTCGATCGGATAGGTGAAAAGGGTCAGATGGGCCAGGTGCGCGCCTTCGGTGACCAGCAGGGCGCCAACGAGGAAAAGGATGAACAGGCCGAGCACCTCATACATCCGGTTGCGCTTGAGGAAATCGGCCACATAGTCGGCCATCAGGATCATGAGCACGCCTGATGCGATAATGGCGATCGCCATGATCCAGACCTGGTAATCCTTGCCGGGCTCACAACCCACCGCACCGGTCACTGGATTGGCAATCAGCTCTGCCTTGCATTGCGTTACCGTGCCATCGAAGGTGCCGAGAAGGGCCCCGGACGCATCGACGATCCGCGCGATCTCGACATTCGCGATGGCCATCGCCGAGAGGATTGAATCGAACGAGAAAACAAGGTTCATCGCCACGATCATCAAGATCGCCTGCATCACTGATTTGCCGGCACCGCCCTCGGAATGCTCGATATGCTCGACCGACAGCAGGTGCGTGATCTCCTTGATGGCAGTGTAGATAATGAAGCCCCCGCCAGCGACTGTAACAAGGCTCTGGAAGGTAAATTCGCCTTCTATGACGCCTGTCAGATTGATGCCGAACAGCGGCTCGGCCAACAGGGTGAAGATGTTGACGATGATGATCAGGAGCACGACGCGGAACAGGACGGCAAGGCCAATGCCCCAGCGCCGCACCTTCGAGGCGTTCTCCTCGCCGGTCCGCTTGGATTCAATCGAAATATAGAGCAGGTTGTCGAAGCCGAGCACGGCTTGCAACATCAGCAGCATGAGCAGTGTAAAAAAACCGCTCGTCGAAAACACTTCAGCAAATATTTCGGCCATCGGACTGGCTCCCCCTCATCGCATGGATGCGGCCCCACGCCGCGATTTCCGCCCCGTTTAGTCCGCTTTGCTCAATGGGTTCAATCGCGGCCCGCAGTCAAAGTGCAATGCACGCTTGCCCCGCGGCGATCCGGTCGGATCGCCACGGAGCATCTGTGCTGTCGCTGTCTTCAGCCCGCCTGTTTGTCTGCGACCCAGGCCCCGACCTGTTCTTCGAGGATGGCCAGTGGCAGCGGACCGCTTGCAAGGACCACATCGTGGAACTCGCGGATATCGAACTTTTCGCCAAGCTCCGCGCGCGCATCCTCGCGTAACTGGAGGATCTTCAGCATGCCGATCTTGTAGGCGGTCGCCTGGCCAGGCATCACGATATACCTGTCAATCGCCTTGCGCGCGTCGCCTTGCGGGTTCGGGGTATTGTCGAGCAGCCATTGTGTGGCTTCTTCGCGGGTCCACTGTTTCGAGTGAAGGCCTGTATCGACGACCAGGCGGGCCGCGCGCCACAGTTCCATCGCGAGCCGCCCGAAATCGGAATAGGGATCCTGATAGAAACCCATCTCCTTGGGAAGGTATTCGGTATAAAGACCCCATCCTTCCGTATATGCGGTCACGCCCGAGAAACGGCGGAAGCTTGGAATGCCTTCAAGCTCCTGCTGGATGGCGAGCTGCATATGGTGGCCGGGAATGCCCTCATGATAGGCCAGCGCTTCCATCTGGTATATCGGCATGTCGGCCATGTCATAAAGATTGGCATAATAGGTGCCGGGGCGGGAACCGTCCGGTGACGGGCGCTGGTAAAAGGCCTTGCCGGCTGATTTCTCGCGGAAGGGCTCGACCCGTTTGACGATCATGCCGGCCTTGGGAAAGCGGTTGAACATTTCCGGCAGGCGCGGGCGCATCGCGTCGATCAGAGCCGTGGCTTCGGCGAGGTATTCCGCGCGGCCTTCGTCGGTGTTCGGCTTGTAGAACTGCTCGTCCGTGCGCATGAATTCGAAGAATTCGTGCAGCGTGCCGTCGAAGCCGACCTTTTCCATGATTTCACGCATTTCAGAATGGATCCGCGCGGTTTCCTGCAGGCCCAGCTGGTGAATTTCTCCGGCCGTCATGTCGGTTGTTGTACGCGCTTCGAGACGGGTGTTGTAGTACGCCTCGCCATTCGGCAATTTCCAGACGCCATCCTCTGTCGTCGCCGTCGCCTGGTGCGCCTTCATCACGTCAATCAGGTCGCGATAAGCCGGCCCGACCTCCTTGCGCAGCACGTCACCGGCAAGGTCGAGCATGTCCGCAGCCTGTTCTGCGTCAAGCTCATCCTTCTGGACCAGCGCATCGAGCTTGCCGGAGAAATCCTCATAAAGCGTCGACGGATTGTCCTTCCCATCTTCGAACGGGTAGCCCTTCAGCACATTCTCCGCATCGGAAATGACATAGTCATAAACGAATTTCGGCGGCTGGATTCCGCGCTGATAGGAGCCCTTCGCAATCTGAATATTCTGGCCGAGATATTCGGGAACCCCTGCAAGCCGGTCGATATAGGCCCGGGCATCGCTTTCGCTGGCAATCCGGTGCTGGTTTATCAGGAAAGCGGGAATCTGGCTCTGGACGCCGAACATCTGGTTGAATGTGTAGGAATGATAGCGGAACGGCCAGTCTGCTTCAGCGCGCTCCAGCTGATATTCTGCCATGCGCCAGGAGAGCTTCGCCTGCTCGTCGAGTTGGTCATAATCAAACCGGCGCTTCATCTCAGCGACCGATTCGCGCTGGATCTCCAGCTCCTTCCAGTCCGCCTCCAGGGAGGCGTCATCCCATTTGCCGTAATCATCCTTAATGCCGAGATAGGTCTGGAAGATCGGGCTGCGGGCCACCGCCTCGTCGAACTTTTTCTCGAAAAAGGCGTTGATGGCCTCGGTCTGCGACATCTCTGATTCGACGGCCTGAGGGCTGGACACAGGTGCGGGCTCTGCCGACTTGCCTGCGGAGATATCCCGGGGCGCCTCGGACGGAACGGTTTCGCAGGCAGCCAGCATCATGAGTGCTGCAATGGAGGTGGTCGTGATACGCATGCTGTAACTTCTCCTTCGGGATTCAGATTGCCCAATTATGACCTCAGACATAACGTCTTTTTCGGGTTCGTTAACCTTTCGGTGCAAGGAGTAATTCCTGACCGATCGGGCAAGGCGCTTTTTGCGCCCGGGTCAGGTATGCCTCTGGTGGCATGCGAATCAATCCATAAGGTTTAAGGGTTGGCAGGAGTTGACTGGCGATGGACGAGCGTGAAGTGGTGAGTGCCCCCGAAAATGGCGCAGAACTGACGGAAACGGCGCCCGTTCGCGGCGGCTTTGACGTACTGCAGGCCCTGTTCTGGGGTTGCCTTCTGCTGGCAGTAGCGGCTGCCACCGTTGCGATCGTCTGGCCCTCGGCGGTCGGTGCGACGGGGCCGATCCTGCTGATCGCAATGGCCGCAGGCGGTATGGTCTTTCTTCTTTGGGTGCTGCGCGGAGCCGGTCGCAGGCTCGGCCTGTTTCCCGAGCGCGGGTCGGCTGCTGAGGCAGCAACACCGTCCAAGCCGCGTTTTCCCTGGATAGAAGCCCTCGATGAGGCCGTGCTGATTGCTGATCGCGGCGGGGCGCCTGTTGCCGCCAATGAGTGTTACAAGGCGTTGATGGACATGGCGATTACGCGGCCTGGCGATGATACCGGGGCCGTGTCGGTCGATCGCCTGTTCGGGGCGAGCCCGGGCATTTCTGCGCCGGTCTATCGGCTGGCGAAGGCTGCGCGGGCAGGTGAGGCCCGGCGCGAAATCCTGCCGCCTATCGCGCTTGGCTCTGATGGGGTGCCTGCCCAGTATGAGGTGGGGGTCTCGGTGTTGCCGCGCGCTCGTGTGCTCTGGCGCCTGCGCCGTATAGCCGGCACCGAAGAAGCGACCGGCGCGGCGGATCTCAAATCGCTTTATGTCGAGGACGCCCCGCTGGGCTTCTTCGTGACCCGCCCGGATGGGTCGATTTCTTATGCCAATGCATGGGTTCGCGAGCTTCTGGGGCTGTCTGACAGTCTTGATAGCGTGCGCGCCGACGACATTATGAGGCCGGAATTTGTCAAGCTGCTGTCACGCGATCGAAAATCGGGCGCCCCGGGGCGTGCTGAGATCATGTTGCGCGCGCGCGACGGGGTCGAAGTGCCGGTGACAGCGATCACCACATGGACTGGCAAGGGTGTCTCCGCCCATGGCCGGATTGTAATTCTCCCGAACGCGCAGACCTTTGGCAGCGACCGGCTGACCGCCACATCGGCCAGCCGCCCGCCGCGCATCGACCACGACCCGATGTTTGATGATGCGCCTTTCGGCGCTGTTCGTCTTCAGGGCGATTCGGTCGAGAGCGCCGTCATTCTTGATGCCAATCGGGCGCTCATGGGCTTGTCGGAAGGCAAGGCGGCGCCGGGCGGGCGATTCGCCGATCTGTTTGTGGCCGGCGACGGCGCAGAAGCGCTTTCAAAAGCGCTTCTGGATGCGATCGACAAGCCAGTTGGCCTGCAGATGGCAGGTGAGGATACAAGGCATGTGAATGTCTTCGTCACGCTCGATCCGCAGGGGCATCCCTCGGTGGCGTATGTGATCGACATGACCGAGCAGAAACAGCTCGAAATGCGCCTTGCCCAGGGTGAGAAGATGCAGGCGATCGGCCAGCTCGCAGGCGGTGTTGCGCATGATTTCAACAATGTGCTCACGGGCATCATGCTGAACACGGATACGCTGGTGACCCGTCATCCGGTCGGCGATCCATCCTACCAGAACCTCAAATCCATCCATGAATTCTCAGTGCGGGCGCGCGATCTTGTGCGAATGCTGCTGGCTTATGCGCGCCAGCAGACCTTCAAGTCCGAAGTGATGAACGTCACCGATTTCCTTTCGGAATTCTCCATTCTTCTGCGCCAGATCCTTGATGAGCGGATCGAGCTGGACATGAAGCATGGCCGCGACCTGCCGGCGATCAGGGCTGACAAGAACCAGCTTGAAACTGCCATCATCAATCTCGCTACCAATGCCCGCGATGCGATGCTCAAGCACAATCCTGGCGGCAAGCTGATCATCCGGACACGTTCGGCAACGGCGCAGGAGGCCCATCAGCAGGGCTTCGGATTTGTCGAGCAGGGCGAGTACATGCTGATCGAAGTTCAGGATACCGGTCACGGCATACCGGCCAGCGAGATGGACAAGATCTTCCAGCCCTTCTTCACCACGAAGGAAGTCGGTGTCGGCACCGGTCTTGGACTGTCGACCGTGTATGGCATCATCAAACAATCCGGCGGTTATATCTGCCCGATTTCGGAAGTCGGAAAGGGCACCACTTTCCAGATTTACCTGCCGGCGCTGTCGGCCGAGGAATTGCCAGAGGAGGCGCCGGAACAGCTCGTCGAGGCGCCGGTTGCTTCCCAGCCCGTCGATATGTCCGGGCGCGGTCGTATCCTTCTTGTCGAGGATGAAGACGGTGTACGGGGCATTGCCGCGTCACTGCTGAAGTCTCGTGGTTATGATGTCGAACAGGCATGTGATGGCGAGGAGGCGCTTTCCATCCTCGAAGATGCCCCCGGCAGTTTCGACCTGATCATCTCTGATGTGGTCATGCCTGGCATGGACGGGCCAACCCTGATGAGAGAAGCCCGCGAGTATCTCGGTGACGCGCGCATCATCTTCATTTCCGGCTATGCCGAGCGCGATATCGCCAAACAGCTGGATGAGAACCGCCAGGTCTCCTTTCTGCCCAAACCCTTCACGGTGAAAGTGCTGGCCGAGCGGGTGAAGCAGGAACTCGGTACCCGTAAAGAGAAGGATCGCGAAGCGGCCTGAAGTGCGCCGCATGCCCGTCAGTCGAACACGCGGGCGAAAATCTCGTCGATCCGGCTGAAATGGTATGTGTCGTCGAACAGCGCTTCCAGATCATTGTCCGACAGGAGCGAAGTGACCTCTCCATCGGATCTGAGATGGTCCAGGAAGGCCCCTTCGCCGGCCCAGGTCTTCATCGCATTGCGCTGGACAAGCTGATAGGCCGCCTCGCGGCTGGTGCCCGCTTCGACAAGGGCGAGAAGGACCCTCTGGGAATTGTGCAAACCGCCCATCCTGTCCATGTTCGCCTGCATATGCTCGGGATAGACCACCAGATTTTCGATCACGCCGGCCATCCTGTGCAGCGCAAAATCGAGATGCACGGTGGCATCCGGCCCGATCCCCCGCTCAACTGAAGAATGAGAAATGTCGCGCTCATGCCACAGGGCGACATTCTCCATAGCCGGGGTGACAGACGAGCGCACCAGGCGGGCGAGACCGGTGAGGTTTTCCGTCAGCACGGGATTGCGCTTGTGCGGCATCGCAGATGATCCCTTCTGGCCGGCTGAGAAAAACTCCTCAGCCTCAAGCACCTCGGTACGCTGAAGATGGCGGATTTCGGTGGCAAGCCGCTCAACCGACGAGGCAATCACGCCCAGCACGGCAAAATACATCGCATGGCGGTCACGCGGGATCACCTGCGTGGAGACAGGCTCTGGTGTCAGGGAGAGCGCGCGGGCCACATGGGCTTCGACCCGGGGGTCTATATTCGCAAACGTGCCGACCGCGCCTGAAATCGCGCAGGTGCCGACATCGGCGCGCGCCGCGAGAAGGCGCCCACGGGCGCGCTGGAACTCTGCATGGTAGCCTGCGAGCTTGACCCCGAAGGTTGTCGGTTCGGCATGAATCCCATGGCTGCGGCCGATTGTAGGGGTCAGCTTGTGCTCAAGCGCCCGGGCCTCAAGTGCGCCGAGCAGGCGGTCGATACCATCCACCAGCAGGTCGCTGGCGCGCACGAGCTGGACCGCCAGGCAGGTGTCGAGCACGTCTGAAGAGGTCATGCCCTTGTGAAGGAAGCGGGCTTCCTCGCCAACATGTTCGGCGACGCTCGTCAGGAAGGCAATGACGTCGTGTTTGACTTCACGTTCGATCTCGTCGATCCGGGCCACGTCGAATCCGCCCCGCTCGCGCACTGCGGCGCTCGTGCCGGATGGAACCTGCCCGAGCTTTTCCATCGCTTCGGCGGCCAGCGTCTCGATTTCCAGCCAGATGCCGTATTTCGACTCCTGGCTCCAGATAGAAGCCATTTCAGGTCGTGAGTATCGGGCTATCATTTCGGGGGTTACTCCTTAGGGGGCACGGTCAGGCTCATGTCGTCACGTCACGCTTTCACGAATCCGAACCTCTTGTGCAAGGCTCAAAGAGGAAATGAAGGCGAACTGTCATCGTCCTGAAACAAAGACGCCGGATAGTCAAAAAACAGGCTGATGAACTGCAGTTTCGCTCTGGTCGGTGATGAGTACCTGAGCTAAACGGTTAACTGTAGCGGTCCGGGGGCACCGGCCTGCACACCAGCCTGAACCGGCAAGAGGCCGGTTTTTGGGTGTTTAGCCGAGGAGGCGGTGCGCAGACGCCATCGTCTTGAGAAGGGGAATTTAACTGATGAACAAGATTGTGTTCTCGACGGCGGCTGTTGTCGCCTTTGCCGGTACGGCCTTTGGCCAGGCCGCTGACATGCCGCCGAATGCCGATCCGGGCGAGTGCTTTGCGCGCGTCCTGATCCCGGAGACCACGGAAGTCGTGACCGAGCAGGTTGTCGATCGTCCGGAGTCCACGGAAATCAACGTTATTCCGGCGACATATGAAACCATCACTGAGCAGGTTCTGGTCAAGGAAGAGTCGATCCAGTATCGCACAATTCCAGCCACCTACCGGACCGTGACCGAAGAGGTCCTGGTCGAGCCGGAAAAGACAAATTCTGTAGTTGTTCCGGCCAAGTTCGAGACCTACACCGAGCAGGTCCTGGTGCGCCCGGCCTACACGACCTGGAAGCCGGGCTCCGGCCTCTTCGGTCGTGGCGCTGCGGGGACGGGCTCCATGCCAGCCGGCAATGCGCAGGTGGCGACCGGTGAACTTCTCTGCCGCGTCGAGGTCCCGGCCCAGTATGACACTGTGACGCGCACGCGTCTCGTCGAGTCGGAGCGGACCGAGACCAATGTGATCCCGGCCCGTTACGAGACCGTGACCCGCGAAGTCGTCGACACGCCGGCCCAGGTGGTCGAGGAAGTCATCCCGGCTGTCTATGACACGGTTGAAGTGCGCCGTCTGGTTGAGCCGGCCAGTGAAGAAGTCATCACGATCCCGGCGACCTACAAGACCATCGAAAAGCGCGTCGTCACCGCTGGTGGTGGCCTCGAATGGCGCGAAGTGCTTTGCGACACCAACGCAGCGCCGGCCAAGGTCCGCGAAGTGCAGGAAGCCCTCAACGCCTCGGGCTATGACAATCCGGTTGATGGCCAGTTCGGCCCGCAGACCCTCAGTGCCATGGAATCCTTCCAGCGCGCCAATGGCCTGCCGGTTGGTTACCTGACCGTTTCGACGGTTCAGGCGCTCGGCGTGAACCCGTACTAATCGAGATCCTGCGACTGACCTGATGTCGCAGTACAATATGAGGGCCCCTGCGTCTCAACGACGCCGGGGCCTTCTTTTTGGCGGGTGAAAGCGCGGAAGTCTAATGTTCATCGCCGGGCAATCGGGCAGATTCAGCCGGCTTGGTTCGCAAGCCGGTCGAGCGCAGTCTGGAGAATCACGGCGGCTGCAGATGCGTCGATGATCTGAGCCCGGCGCGCCCGGGAAAGGTCGGCTTCGAGCATTGCGCGTTCAGCCTGCGCTGTGGAAAGACGCTCGTCCTGGAATGCGATCGGCAGGTCCCGGCATTCGAGAATGTTGCGTGCGAGCGCGCGGGCCGACTGGGCGCGCGGGCCACTCGACCCGTCCATGTTGAGCGGCAGGCCGATGACCAGCCCGACGGCGCCCCTCGCATCGATGAGTCTCGTCAGCCTCTCCAGCACCGGGGCGAGCTTTTTGCCCCGCCTCAGCGTCTCGACGGGCGAAGCGATCAGCCTCAGCGCGTCGCTCGCGGCGAGGCCTATGGTCCGGCTGCCGGGGTCCAGTCCAAGAAGGACACCGGCTGGGGGCAGGTCCGTCAGATTTACAAGTGCCATCGTGTTGCCATTAGGGCCGATTCCAACCGGATTGAACCAGTTGGCGGGTTTTATTTGTGATCTGGCGAGCAGCAAGTACAGTCGGATACAGGTTTACTGTGAGCATTGCGACGTGGCCATCGCTCCGGAACACTCTGTTACCCGTGTCTCCGGGGCCGACCCTCGACCCTTGTTTCCCTGGTGAGCCGTGCAGGAATCGAACCTGCGACCCGCTGATTAAAAGTCAGCTGCTCTACCGACTGAGCTAACGGCTCTTCCAGGAAAGCGGCTAGATATAGGGATCGGCCGTGCAGGTCAATGAATGCTCTGTCGCGGATGACTTGCAAATGTCGAATTTTGGCGGTTTCGTCACGTTCATGACCAGAAATAATCTGATGCTCGCGATGTTCTGCCTGTTCGCGGCTACGGGCTGCGCGACGAATGGTGCGAGCTCTTCCGAGGATGCAACGGATATGAGCGAGGCTGCGGAAAGCGCGGTCCGTCAAACTGGTGACGGGCTGACCGATGCGGCCCTCAGCCCGCTGGAAGACCTTAACCTGCGCCGCGAGGATATCCCTGAACGCCTCGCCAGCCTCGACACACCCTATGGCCTGCCCCAAGGCGGTGAGCTCAATTGTGTTGCAATTGCTGATGAGGTCTCGCGCCTCACCGCCGTGCTTGGCGAGGATGACGATCTGCCGCCGCCTGATGAGGAGAGGGATGATGAGGACAGGGCCAAATGGGCTGCCGACAAATCATCAGATGCCGCGCTTGGAGCAGTCGCATCAGAAGCGCGCGACTTCATACCTTTTCGCGGCCTGGTGCGTGATGCCACAGGTGCCTCCGCCCATTCCCGCCGCGTGACCCGTGCCTACAGGCTTGGCGGCGAGCGCCGCGCCTATCTGAAAGGTTATGGCCAGGCGATTGGCTGTCATTGGCCCGCCGCGCCACTGCAGGATATTGAAGGTCTTGGTCAGCGAATCGAATTTCGCGGGGATCGCCCTGACTGATCAGGCGCGCGGCTGCGAGCGCGTATGCGCCCAGCGGGCATTGAGCTGCGCCCGCAATGCCTCGAAGCACCCCTCGGCAATAGCCGCTCGCAGACGCGCCATCAGCGCTTGGAAAAAGGCCACATTGTGCCAGGAGAGCAGCATCGGCCCGAGATATTCGCCGGCGCGGAACAGGTGATTGAGATAAGCGAGCGAATAGTCACGGCTCGCCGGACAGTCGCTTTCAGGGTCGAGCGGCGCGGTCTCCTCAATATATTTCGCGTTTTTGACATTCACGGGCCCGGCCCATGTCCAGGCCTGGCCATGGCGACCTGATCGTGTGGGCAGGACGCAGTCAAACATGTCAATGCCGCGCGCAACTGCCTCGACAAGGTCGATCGGCTTGCCCACCCCCATGACATAGCGCGGAGTTGCCGGCGGCAGGTGGGGCAAAGTGAAATCGATGGTTTCGCACATCTGCTCATGACCTTCGCCAACGGCCAGCCCGCCTATGGCGACCCCGTGAAACCCCTGTCCGGCCACGCCCTTTGCCGAGCGTTCGCGCAGATCCGGGTAGTTCGAGCCCTGCACGATGCCGAACAGGGCCTGTGTCGTACGGTTGCCGAAGGCGGCTTTCGAACGCTCGCCCCAGTCGAGGGAAAGTTCCAGGCTTTGCAGCGCGTCTTCATGGCTGCACGGGAAATCGGTGCATTCATCGAGTTGCATGGAAATGTCGGCGCCAAGCAGGTCCGCCTGGATTTCGATGCTGCGCGCGGGTGTCAGCCGATGGGTCGAGCCGTCGATATGGCTTTGAAAGGTGACCCCGTCCCGGTCCATCTTGCGCAGCTGGGCCAGCGACCAGACCTGGAACCCGCCACTATCGGTCAGGATCGGCCCTTCCCAGCCGGAAAAGACGTGGAGTCCGCCGAGCTTATGGACGCGCTCAGCCGTTGGACGCAACATCAGGTGATAGGTGTTGCCGAGGATGATATCGGCCCCGGCGCTGCGCACCTGGTCCATATAGAGTGCCTTGACGGTGCCTGCCGTGCCGACCGGCATGAAAGCGGGTGTGCGGATATCCCCGCGCTGCGTTGTGAGCGTTCCGGTGCGCGCCGCGCCCTGGCGCGCATGGATGTGGAAGGGGAAGCTGGTCATGTCGCCACGCTCTAGCCGGGTTCAGAAAGTCGCGAAAGCAGCCCGATGCGGGAAGGCGCAGCGGCCGCGTCAAACTTCATGGCTGAGGAGGCGCGCTGGCCGCAGTCTCGAAGCACGCAAAGGCCGCGCCTATGGCGCCATCCGTCGAGACGCCCCCCTTCAGAGCCGCTCCTCGCGATGGGAGGGTATGGGACGCGGTTCAATCCAGCCCCAGCTTTGCCCTCAGGATGTCGTTCACGGCCTTGGGGTTGGCCTTGCCGCCGGTGGCTTTCATCACCTGGCCGACAAACCAGCCCATTGCCTTGGGCTTTTCCTTCACGCTTGCGGCCTGCTGCGGATTGGCGGCGATGATCTCGTCTACGACTTTTTCTATCGCGCCGGTATCGGTGACCTGTTTAAGCCCCTCGCGCTCGACAATTTCAACGGGCGCGTCGCCGGTCTCGATCATCTTCTCGAACACGGTCTTGGCGATCTTGCCGGAGATCGTATCGTCGCTGATGAGATCGATCAGTTCGCCAAGGCCTGCAGCGCTGACGGGGCTGTTGGCAAGAGCAATTTCTTCACGGTTGAGATAACCGAAGAGTTCCTGGCTGACCCAGTTGGCGGCGAGCTTTGCATCGCGACTTTTCGCGACCTCTTCATAAAAAGCTGCGCTTTCGGCATCGGCCGTCAGTACGCCGGCATCATATCGCGACAGGCCATAATCGCGCTCGAATCGGGCGCGCTTTTCATCGGGCAGTTCGGGCAATTCGGCGCGGATGCGGTCGATATAGCCCGGCTCCAGCACGAGCGGGAGCAGGTCCGGGTCTGGGAAATAGCGATAATCATGCGCGTCTTCCTTGGAGCGCATGCTTCGTGTCTCGCCCTTGTTAGGATCGAACAGGCGGGTCTCCTGGTCGATCACGCCACCGCCTTCGATGATCTCGATCTGGCGACGGGCTTCATACTCGATTGCGGCCTGGATGAAGCGGAACGAGTTCATGTTCTTGATCTCGCAGCGCGTGCCGAGATGGCTGAAATCGCCGGTCTCACGGAATTTCTCATAGCCGCCGGGCTTGCACACCGAAACATTCACATCCGCGCGCAGCTGGCCCTTCTCCATGTCGCCATCGCAGGTGCCGAGCGCGACCAGGATGGATTTGAGTTTCTTGACATAGGACGCCGCCTCTAGCGGTGAGCGAATATGCGGGCGCGAGACAATCTCCATCAGCGCCACACCGCAACGGTTTAGATCCACATAAGTCGCATCGGGATCCATGTCGTGGATCGACTTTCCGGCGTCCTGTTCGAGATGCAGCCGCTCGATCCCGACAGTGAAACTGTAAGCCGGATCGCCATGTGCTGGCTCGACATCCACTTCTATCTCGCCCTCGCCGACAACAGGATGTTCGAACTGGCTGATCTGATAGCCCTGTGGCAGGTCCGGATAGAAATAATTCTTCCGGTCAAAACGCGAATATTCGTTTATCTGCGCATTCAGGCCCAGGCCGGTCCGCACCGCCTGTTCGACGCATTTGTCATTAATCACCGGCAGCATGCCCGGCATCGCGGCATCGACCAGAGCGACATTGGCATTCGGGTCAGCGCCAAATTCTGTTGAGGCGCCGGAGAACAGCTTGGCGCGGCTCTTGACCTGAGCATGGACCTCCAACCCCATGACGACTTCCCAGTCGCCAGTCTCGCCTTCAAGAATGTAAGAGGGGCGCGTCTCGCTCATCGGTGCATCTCCGGCTTGTCCAGCGGATCATCAGAACTCGCTAGATAGACTGTCCGGTCGGGGCTTGTCGAGCCGGCCGTCAGCTGGTCGCCCGCGCTTGGCGGTTTTCTTGCCGGCGATGCTCGCGGCGTACCTCGTCTGCAATGGACTGGAACCCGCGTGCGCCGCGCTTCACGCGCACCACTTCACCATGGTTCAACAGCACGAAGCTCGGCCATGAGATGGAGCGGCGGTCTCCGAACGCTTCCATAAAGGTGTCATGATGGCGGCCATAGCCGCCCGTCCAGGCGCCGCGCCCACCCGGCAGATCCGCCAGGTGCAGGGTCGCGCTTCTGGAGGCGGGGTCTTCACGCCAGACCGTGAGATCGCTGCGCTTCCACGCCTTGCAGGCGCCGCAGGTCGTCGAGCCGAAATAGACGATCTCATAGTCGGCGGGCGGTGGGGGATTGAGCGTCTGCCAGATAAACGCTCCGCCCATTACTAGTGTTCCGATCACAGCCATCAGGATGAAATCGCGCATGTCGCCCCGCCTGTCCAAGTCTTGCGGGAATAATCCTGCCGCAGAACGCGAAAAGATCGCGCGAAAGATTTTGCATCAATTTCAATGAAATAGACGGCAAATGCCGACCGCCCACGTGTCACAAGCCTTGCCTCAGCGGCAAATTGATGCATCATTTGGAGGGCAACGAGGTCAGGGGCGAGACGATCCATGCTGTTCAAAATGCTGCTGGAAACCAAGTGCCCGGAAGAGCGTGCCATGGTGCGTGGATTTATCCGCCATGGTATTATCGGGTTTGCGTGCGGCTTCACGCTCGGCTCGGTGCTTTATGCGCTGATCCTCATGGCGATGGCCGGGGCGTCTATCGAGATCCCCATTCTGTTCGCTTTCGCCATGCTTTTCCAGGCGGGTGCGCTCGGGGCATTTGTCGGGCTCGGCGTATATATGAGCCGGGTTGCCGACCGCGACAGTGATGACGATGACGACGATCAGGATGGCGGAACGCGCTCGCCCGTGATCAAACCGGAACGCGCCCCGGCGGAGCCTGCAATAACCAGCCTTGCGCCCGCCTGACTGAGGGCAGCCGGCCAACCGGCTAGCTGTCACCATCCCGCACTTCCCGGGCCCGCCGGACCCGCTCGCGCCGTGCCTCCATTCTCGCGTCCAGCTTCGAGTCGCGTCCGAGGCTGCGAAAAGCGGAACGCGCGGTCTTGTCGCCGCTCTTTGGCTGGTCGCCCTTGCGACGTTCAAGATTGCGAACCACCATCGCAACCCGAATGCCGAAATAGAGCGCGACCACAAGCGCGAGGAATGACAGGGTCCGGATATTGGCTGCAAATGGATCGAGCCCGGCCTGCACGGCCATGACATAGAGAATGCCCGCGCCGGCGACAAAGCCCAGAAAGGCGTAGAGGATGAACCGAGTCATGCGCAGGATATTAGGCTATCTGCGTGCCGGCGCAAATCGCTACCACCATCTTTGCGGTCGTTCGGCAAAGCCAGCCGCCATCTCAAGCGCGCCTGCCACGCGGAAACACGTCGCCTCATCAAGTGCTTTGCCAATCACCTGCAGCCCCAGCGGCAACCCTTCGGAATTGAGAGCTGCGGGAACGGAAATACCTGGCAGGCCGGCGAGATTGGCCGTCACAGTGAAGATGTCATTGAGATACATATCGACCGGATTGTCGCTCTTCTCGCCGAAGGCAAAGGCCGCGTTCGGACAGGTCGGTGTTAGCAGCGCATCCACGGTCTCGAACGCAGACCGGAAATCCTCCAGGATGCGCGTGCGAACTTTCTGGGCTCGCAGATAATAGGCGTCATAATAGCCTGACGAGAGCACATAGGTGCCGATCATCAGCCGGCGCTGCACCTCCGCGCCAAACCCGTTCGCGCGGGTGGTTTCATATGTGGACAGCAGGTCATCGCTTTCCACCCGCGCGCCATAGCGCATGCCGTCAAAACGCGCGAGATTGGAGGACGCCTCGGCGGGCGCAACAATATAATAGGCCGGCAGGGCGTATTTGGTGTGCGGCAGGGACACATCGACAATCTCGGCCCCCTCGGCCCGAAGCCAGTCGATTCCCTGCTGCCAGAGCGTGTCGATTTCGGCAGACATGCCGTCCATCCGGTACTCTTTCGGAATGCCGATCCGCATGCCTTTCACACCGGCGCCCACCTGTCTGCGCCAGTCGGGAGTCTCCACTGGCAGAGAGGTAGAGTCCTTCTCATCATGGCTGCACATGACTTCAAGCAGGATCGCCGCATCCTCGACCGTCTGCGTAATCGGTCCTGCCTGATCGAGCGAAGAGGCGAACGCGACCATGCCATATCGGCTCGCCCGGCCATAGGTCGGCTTGATGCCGACCGTGCCAGTGAACGAAGCCGGCTGACGGATCGACCCGCCAGTGTCCGAGGCGGTCGCGGCGAGGCACAGATTGGCCGAAACTGCCGAGGCCGAGCCGCCGGAAGAGCCGCCGGGCGTCAGGTTGCGATTGTCATCCTTGCGACGCCAGGGATTCGCGCAGGGACCGAATCGTGAGGTCTCATTTGACGAGCCCATGGCAAACTCGTCCATGTTCAACTTGCCGAGCATCACCGCACCGGCATCCCAGAGATTCTGAGTGACGGTCGACTCATAGGTCGGCGTGAACTCGCCGAGAATCGCAGAACAGGCGGTGGTGCGCACACCGGCGGTGCAATAGAGATCCTTGATGGCCAGCGGCGCCCCGTCAAGCCGGCGGCCCTCGCCCTTAGCCAGGCGCGCATCGCTCGCCGCCGCCATTTCCAGAGCCTTTTCGGGCGTTTCAACCACATAGGCGTTGAGTGCCGGATTGGCCGCCTCGATCTCGGCCAGGAAAGCTTTCGTGATCTCGCTGGCAGAGAAGGTCTTGTCCTTCAGCCCGTCAATGGCCGCAGCCAGGGTCAGTTGGGTGAGCTCGCTCATGGTTTGAGGCCCCGTTCTCGAATGGCAAGCGCATTCCCTACGCCCCAGCCCCCCGCACGCGCAACCCTGAGAACAGTATCGCGAAAGTCGGAGCCTCGTTATTCCGCTTCGCTGATGGTATTCTGCACAGAAGACCAACCATGAAAGCCACGCTTTCTTTCGGAGGAATTCAACGATGTCGCCTCGCAACAAAGCCCTTATCACAGCCAGCCTTGCCGGCCTGCTGACCTCATGCGCGAGCGGCGGACAACAAGACACGGACACTCTGGCCGGGTTCATCGACGACCCTCGTCTTGGCCAGGAGGTTGACCGGATATGTTTCGCGTCTGGCATCAACGGATTCACGCAAACGACCGACCGCACTGTTGTGCTCGAACGCGGCGCCAATGATCATTTTCTGGTCGAAACTGTCGGCGCCTGCCTCGACCTCGACTGGGCTCAGTCCATTGGTATCGACAGTTTCGGGTCCTGCCTGACCAGGGGCGACGCGATCATCGCATCGGATTCAGCGTTCACACTGCAGCGCCGCGGCGATCCCTTTCCGCAACGCTGCCTGGTGAAGCGCATCCATGAATGGGATCCCGACGCTGCAGATGCGCCGGGTGATGACGAAGAGCCCACGTCAACGGCGTCAGAGGCCTGACCCGCGCCTATTCGACTGTTTTCGGCACCACGAAAAAGCCATCCGCAGCCCGAGGCGCATTGGACAGGATCTCTTCGGCGCGGTTGCCATCCGTGACAGCGTCCTGACGCCTGGGCAGCTGGGCATCCACGACAGATGTCATCGGCTCAACGCCCTCGACATCGACTTCACCGAGCTGCTCGATCCAGTCCATGATGCCTGACAGTTCACCGGCGAGCGCCTCGATACGGTCGTCGGGCACCGCAATCCGGCTGAGTCGCGCGACCTTTCGAACATCATCCCTCGATACGCTCATTGATCCCGTCTCCTGTCATGCTGTAAATTGCCCCTTACAGCCTTGGGCAGGCTGCGGCAAGCGAGCGGCCTGTAAGCCCGGCAGGCGGTAAAACACAGTGCTCAAGTTTCACCACAGGCAGCGCCAGGGCCGTGTCTGACCAAATTGTAGCATCTGGCCACTCGGACTTTTCGGCAGGCCAAGAGCCCGGCGTCCGGAAGATCAGGAGAAATGGCGCGAGTGACGGG
>CAYQBG010000013.1:0-128743 GCA_964415675.1 uncultured Hyphomonadaceae bacterium | reverse complement strand
TTCGTCTGTCGGGATATACCTTAGCTCACTGTCCAGTTTTCTGGGACCAGCTCAGTTATCGGCGCGGGCGGGAGCACCTGGCGGCGGGTTTAGGAACCGGCTTTTCCTTTTGTGACTGCCGGCGGCCTGTCCTATAGGGGCGCCATGGCGGATGTTTACAATCTCCAGACGCTGCTGCGCTCGCTTGCCGACAATACGCAGGGCGAGAGCGTCACGGTGCGTGACCTGCTCGGCGCGGTCGGGCGGCGCTCTTATGGGCCGATCCTTCTCCTGCTCGGCTTTATCGCGATCAGCCCGCTGACCATCATTCCCGGCGCCAACTGGCTGGTGGCGCTGATCATCCTGATCATCTCGCTGCAGATCCTGATTGGCCGGGAATATCCCTGGGTGCCGAAGCGGTTCCTGGATTTCGAGTTCAAGCGGAAACACCTGACCGACGGGATTGAACGGGGCGAAAAATATGCCCGCCATGTCGACCGCTGGCTGAAGCCGCGCTTCATCTTCCTGACAGAGCCGCCCTTTGCCCAGCTGATCGCGCTGATCTGCATCGGCGCGGCGCTGATCTCCTTCCCGCTCGGCCTGATCCTGTTCGGCCCGGTCCTGCCGGGGCTGGCGGTCTTGCTGTTCGGCCTTGGCCTTGCCGCGCGTGACGGGCTGGTGATCGCGCTGTCGGGCGCCGCGCTGGCCGGTTCGTTCGCCCTGATGTTGCGCGTCATCCCGCGCGTCATTGAGCTGTTCGGCGCGATCCTGGCTTGATTTTCCGCCCGCCCCGGCCGATTTCAGGTCCATGAGCGCTGAACTCTATCATAACCGTGTCCTGGAACTCGCCGCCGGCATTCCCAATCTCGGGAGGCTGGAGGCCCCGCAGGCCAGCGTGGAGAAAGTCTCACGCATTTGCGGCTCCACGGTGCGGGTCGATCTTGTGCTGAATGAGGCACGCGAGCATGTCACGGCCATTGCGGTTGATCCGAAAGCCTGCGCGCTCGGCCAGGCCTCCACTGCCATACTCGCCGAACACGCCGTCGGCGCGCATGTCGATGAGATCATCGCGGCGCGCGACGCGCTTTACGCGATGCTGAAACAAGAGGCCGCCCCGCCCGAGGGACGCTTTCATGAGCTGCGCCACCTCGCCGGCGTGGCCGATTATCCCCCGCGCCACGCCTCGACACTGCTGGCCTTCGACGCCGCCGTGGAAGCGATCCGCCAGATCCGGGAAGCAGCGCCCGCTACCACCTGAAATAAAAGAAGAAGAAGACCATCAGCAACAGGAAGGGCGTCACCGTCCCGATGCCGACGAACAGGCCGTTCGGCTGTAGCTGTCCGCCTTCGGCAAATTTGGGAAAGAAGCGGTATTGCTGCTCCAGCCGGCCCGAACGCGCGCGCAGGCGCAGTTTCATCGCCTCGGCCAGCGCAATCGGGTCAGCCTGCGCATTGGTGCGTGCGATCACCCGGTGGCGGACAATGTCGCTGGCAATCGCCATCCCCGTGCTTGTCAGGGCAAGCAGCATGAGCGCGCCAACCACGAAAAGAATCACCTCGACCCGCCGCGCGGTCGTCACAAAAGGCATGGCGTCGATCGTGCCGAGAACGACATCCTGCAGCGGATCAATTCGCGCCAGATAATGGACGAGCACGAAAGCTATGGCAAAACTGATGGCAAAGCCGATCAGTGCGCCGATACGATGCCAGAACAGGAGATGCCCCAGCGCGCGGCGCAGCGATTTCTCGTCAATTCCTGCGGTATCAGGTGTAATCTTGGTCACGCTGAGACATATAGAGGGCTTCGCTAGTAATTGAACTGAATAATGACCCCATCAGGTTCAGGACGCCAGACACATGTTGCCCCGGTCGCCAGCTTCCTCCTGCGATTGTGGAAGGCGAGTGCCAGCCCGCTGCTCGCCCTTTTTGGGGCGCGATGCCGCCACCTGCCCACCTGCAGTGAATATATGGCCGAAGCCTGCACGCGACATGGCGTCTGGGCGGGTGGCTGGATGGGGCTGGCCCGGCTGCAGCGCTGCCGGCCGTTCGGCTCGTCGGGCTATGATCCCGTACCGGCGCAAAGCCCGGCAGCCCCGTTCTGGGCGCCCTGGCGGCTTGGTGACTGGCGCGGCCCGCGCGCGAGCGTTGAACCTGATGAGAAAGCGTGCCATTCAGGGCGCGATGAGGAATCTCCGGATGATATCTGAGACGCGGCGAACTTGCCAGGGTGCGTGAGCCTGCCCGAACCGGGCCGAGGCATGACATTCCTCGCGCGCACCCGTTGAAACCCTGCAAAGCCTTTTCCCCATAAACAGCGCCTTTCAGCCGCGATTTGACGGTGGGCATCGCCAGCGCATCGCGCTAAGCCTCCGCCAGAACGGGCCGCACGGCCGCCAGACATGACACTGAAACCATGATCGAAGTCACCCTCCCCGACGGTTCCCGGCGCGAATTCGAAGCCGGCGCATGCCCGCTTGATATTGCGCAGAGCATTTCCAGATCGCTCGCAAAGAAGGCCATTGCCGCGCGCGTGGACGGCGAATTGTTCGACCTGACCCGTCCGCTGGACGGCGATGCGGCGGTCGAGATTGTCACCGACAAGGACCCCGAAGCCCTCGAACTTATCCGCCATGACGCCGCCCATGTGCTCGCCCAGGCCGTGCAGGAGCTGTTTCCCGGCACCCAGGTGACCATCGGGCCGACCGTCGATGACGGATTCTATTATGATTTCGCGCGCGAGGAGCCTTTCTCGACAGAGGATTTCGAGAAGATCGAAGCGAAGATGCGCGAGATCGTCGATGCCGATTATCCCATCATCCGCGAGGTCTGGGACAAGGATGAGGCGATCGAAACCTTCCGGAAGATCGGCGAGGACTACAAGGCGCAGATCATCGACGATATCATCCCGCCGGGCGAGCCGATCACCGTCTATCGCCAGGGTGAATGGTTTGACCTGTGCCGCGGCCCTCACCTGCCCTCCACCGGCAAGCTGCCCAAGGCGTTCAAGCTGATGAAACTGGCTGGCGCCTATTGGCGCGGCGATGCCAAGAACGAGATGCTGCAGCGCATCTATGGCACCGCCTGGGCGAATGAGAAGGATCTCAAGGCCCACCTCACCCGGCTGGAAGAGGCCGAGAAGCGCGACCATCGCAAGCTTGGACGCGAGCTGGACCTGTTCCACCTGCAGGCCGAGGCACAGGGCTCGGTCTTCTGGCATCCCAAGGGATTCCGCCTCTGGCGCGAACTGGAAGCCTATATCCGCCGCCGTCTCGATGAGGCAGGCTATGACGAGGTGAAGACCCCGCAGCTGCTCGACAAATCGCTGTGGGAGACTTCCGGCCACTGGGCAAAATTCCGCGATGGCATGTTCCTGGTGCCCGACATCATCCCCTCGCTCGACAGCGAGGAGGTGAAATTCGATGAGGCCGCCGACATGCTGGCGCTGAAACCGATGAACTGCCCGGCGCATATCCAGATATTCAATTCCGCGCAGCGTTCCTATCGCGACCTGCCGATGAAGATGGCCGAGTTCGGCTGCTGCCATCGCAACGAGGCCCACGGTGCGCTGCACGGCCTGCTGCGTGTGCGCCAGATGACGCAGGACGATGCGCACATCTTCTGCCGCGAGGACCAGGTCGTCGACCAGACCCGCGAATTCCTCGAACTGTTCGCCTCGGTCTATGACGATTTCGCGATGACCGACCTTACCTACAAGCTCGCCACCCGGCCTGAGGTGCGCGCGGGCAGCGATGAGAGCTGGGACCTGGCGGAACGCAATCTTGCCGCCGCCCTCGATGCGGCCGGCCTGACATACGAGATCGCCGAGGGCGAAGGGGCTTTCTATGGCCCGAAACTGGAATTCCATCTCACCGACGCCATCGGGCGGACCTGGCAGGCGGGCACCTTCCAGCTCGACTATGTCCTGCCTGAACGCCTTGATGCGAGCTATATCGGCGAGGATGGCGAGAAACACCGCCCGGTGATGCTGCACCGCGCGATCTTCGGTACGTTCGAACGCTTTACCGGCCTGCTTGTAGAGCATTATGCGGGCGCTTTCCCGATCTGGCTGGCGCCGGTTCAGGTCGTCGTGGCGACCATTACCGAAGCGGCCGATGACTATGCCCGCGAAGCTGCCAGCGCGCTTCGGACTGCAGGGCTGCGGGTCGAGATCGACACGCGCAACGAAACGATCAATCGCAAGGTTCGCGAGCATTCGGTGCAGAAAGTGCCCGTCATCGCCGTGGTCGGCGAGCGTGAGGCGGCCGAGCGCACGCTGGCGCTCCGGCGCTTCGGCTCGAAAGGTCAGGAAATCCTCGCCCTGGATGAGGCACTGGTGCGTCTGGCCGATGAAGCGCTGGCGCCGGACCTCAGGCGCGCGCCAGGTTAGGACGACAAGGCCAGCCCGCTCCATCCGGCACCTGGCACGGCAAAGGAATTCGCCCATGGCCTATGCCCCGATCTTTTCCGGCCTCATCATGTTGTGGGCGCTGGTCGCCCTTCTGGGCGGACAGGGCTTTTCTCCGCTGGTCGGGCTTTGCGGACTGGCCGGCCTCGCCTTTGCCAGGGCCGGCCCGCCAGTGCGAACCTATGCGGTGGCCGGACTTGCCTTCGTGGCATGGGCCGCGCTGAGCGCCCTCTGGTCGCCGGCAGGCGGGCCGTTTGTGTCTGGTGCCATCCGGGACGGCACATTTTCCGTGAATGCGGCGAGTGTGCGCCTTATCGCGGTCGCGCTCTCGGTCACTCTTGTCTTCATGGCGATGTCCCGCGTGCCGGCGGCCAGCGCCCCCCGGTCGAGATGGACATTGGCAGCAGCCTTCGGGGTGGCGGGGTTGATGCTTGTCCTGTCGGCCATTTTCCTGCAGCCGATGCTGGCCCTGGCCTATAATGACCCCCATGAGGCAATGACAGCAGGCATGCAGAACGCCCTGCGCCAGGCCAATGCGTTTTCGATCACCCTTCCAGTCCTGCTCGCAATGATCTGGTCTGCGCGCCCGGACTGGATGGCACGCGGGGCCGCAATCGCGTGCGGCGTTCTGGCCGGTCTTGTCTTTGCCCGCTTCGGCAGTGCGGCTGCGCTTATGGCACTTGTCTTCGCCGCGCTCGCCATGGGCCTGGTCAAACTCCTACCGCAGCGGGGTTTCTTCGCCTTGTCAGGCATCTGGGCCGGATCAATTTTGGCTGCCCCGCTCGTTTTTGCCCATATGGGCCGCCTGATCGACGCTTCCGGCCTGCCCGTCCCCTTCTCTTTCCACTCGCGCATTTATGCCTGGCGGAGCGTTGGTGAACGTATCTGGGAAAAACCCCTGACCGGTCATGGTCTCGAAGCGGCGGGCACATGGGACGCCACCTATGCCAGCCGGCCGGAATGGCTGTCCGAGTTGACGGCGCTTGGCGGCCACCCGCAGGCTTGGAGCAATTACCGGATCATCCCCGGTCATCCGCATAATATGCCGCTTGAGATCTGGGCCGACACAGGCCTTGTCGGCGCGGCGCTGGCCGTGCTGGCACTTCTGGCGCTCGGCCTTCGCCTGCCTGCGCCGGAACGTCTGGTGCCCGAAGCGCGTTTCGCGGCAGCCGGCATCATGGGCGCGGCGCTGTCGCTGTTCTGCTTTTCCTACAGCATGTGGAACGAGGCCGCCTGGGCCATGGTCGCGCTTGCCGGCGCCGGTGCGATGCTCCTGGCGCGACAGGGAGCGCAGCCGGAATGACCGCGCTCAAGATTACCGCCATAGTGGTCAGCTATCGCACAGGCTGGCGGCTGAAAGACTGCCTGTATGCGCTGGCCGGCGATCCGGCTGTCGGCCGCGTCATCCTGATCGACAATGGCAATCCGCCAGAGGACGCGGCCTGGATCGCGCGTTTCGCCGGGCGCCGCAGCGACGTCACGGTGATCCAGCCCGGCAGCAATCTCGGTTTCGGGCGCGCTGCCAATCTCGGCGCTGAGGCGGCCGGCGGCGCCGACTGGCTGATCTTTGTTAATCCAGACGCCATGGTGAAGCGCGGCGCCGTGCGAGAGTTTGTCGCCGCCGACACCAATGCGAATCGCCCGGTGCTGATCGGCGGGCGCATTTTCGGACTGGACGGGCGAGAGCAGCGCGGCTGCCGGCGCCGCGAGCTGACATGGGCCACGGCCCTTGGCGTGAAACGCTGGACATTCGAAAACGCCCCGCCGCCGGCCGGGCCGGTCGAAATGGACTGTGTCTCCGGCGCCTTTTTCGCCATGCCGCGAAAGGATTTCAAGGCGCTGGGCGGCTTCGACGAGGCCTATTTCCTGCATGTCGAGGATGTCGATCTGTGCCGGCGCGTGCGCGAGGCAGGCGGGCGCGTCATCTACCAGCCAGCCGCGGGCGCGCTGCATGCGGGCGCAACCTCGGATGTCCCGTCGGCTGATGTGCGCAACCATAAGGCTGACAGTCTTGCGCATTATTTCAAAAAATTCGCGCGCCGACCGGCCGACAGGTTACTGAACGCGATCCTGCTGCCCCTGCTCGGCTGGCATCTGCGCCGCGCCCGGCGCTGACGCGTCACTGCGCGAACGCTCCAGCGCGCGTGGCCACATTCTCGCGCAAATTCGACCAATACAGGGCATAATCGAGCAGGTGGTAATTGCCCGGCCCGAGATCCATCGGCATGTCGTCGAAAGCGTCCGTGCGGATCTCGCTGACGAACAGACGACCATCCCGGCACCGCGCATCGGCCGCCTGCGGGATCACCTCGCCGCGCGCTGAGGACATGGCGCCGAGATTCGCCTCGAAACCGGCCTGTGTCTCATCTGTGGTCCAGCTGAGCGGATTGACGCAGACCATGCCCGTCGTCGGCTCGAAACTGCGATAGCCCGGACCGGTCGTGTTCCAGGTCACGAGGCATCCGGTCTCATCGGCGGATGCGCAGACCGGTATGTCCGGCAGGGAATCGGCAAGCTCGACCTGCTTGAAATAGTAGCCGACCGGATAAGCCGCGACCATGCGCCCTGCCAGCGGCGTGCCGGAGATCTTCCGCTCCAGCAGCCAGCGCGTATGCAGCGCCCCCTGGCTGTGGCCGGCAAGGATGAAGGGCCGGCCATCATTGTATTCGGCGAGGTAATGCTCGAATGCCGCCTCGACATCGGAATAGGCCAGTTCCAGAGCATCCCAGCCGCCGTCTTCCAGCGCCAGAAACGAATAGAACTGCGCCTGGCGGTAGCGCGGGGCGAACACCCTGGCCGAACCATTAAAGGCGCTCGCCTGCCCGCGCATGACGAAGCCATCGACGAATTCATCGGCCGCCGCATGGCCCATCGGCGCGTTCCAGCCGGAATTCTCGATGAAAGTTGTCGGATGCACGAAAAACACATCCACACTGGCCGCCTCCTGCCCGTCCACAGCGCCAGCGGGCGTGTGGTCGGCCTTGTCCTCATGCCATGGCAGGGCCGCCCAATGACCCTCATTGCCATAATCGGGCGGAGCCGGCGCGGTGGTTTCTGCAAAGCTCGCTTCGGGTTTGACCGAGGCGCGAAAGACCATGAAGCCGATCAGTCCGCGAAACATGAATGCCAGGACCGCCAGCAGCACGACCAGCCCCAAGACGATACCCAGAAACCATTTCATCAGCCAGCCCTCCCTGTGCTCGTCGAGGTTAGCCCATCGGATGACCTGGCGGAAGCCGGGATCGGGTCGCCTCAGCCAGGAAAACCGCCGGCCCTAGACAGGCTGGAGGCGATATCATGACCCAGAACCCTTTCCAGCCATTTCGCCGTCTCGATCATCTTCGACAGATCGATCCCGGTTTCGAAGCCGGCCCGCTCCAGCATATAGACGACATCCTCTGTGGCGACATTGCCCGTCGCCGCCGGCGCGAAGGGGCACCCGCCAATGCCCCCGCAGCTGGCATCGATCACGCGCACGCCCTCTTCGACCGCCGCATGGACATTGGCCAGCGCGGCCCCGCGTGTATCATGGAAATGCATACGCAGGGTCATTTCCGGTGCGGCCTCGCGCACCTCGATAAGCCGGTCCTTCACATCCCAGGGCGTGGCGACCCCGATCGTATCGCCAAGCGCCAGCTCGCTGACGCCGACCTTGTCGGCCCGCGCGGCCAGGCGGGCGAGCACGGCCGGGTTCACCTCGCCGTCATAAGGGTCTCCAAAGGCCACTGAAATCGTCGCGGACAGGGGAATGCCCGCTTCATGTGCCAACGGCGCGCAGCGCTCCAGCATGTCAGCGCTTTCCTCCGGGCTCATGCCCTGATTGCGCCGCCCGAACCCCTCGCCGGCGACGAGGACGAAATTGATCTCGTCGGCTTTCGCATCCACGGCCCGGCGCATGCCCTTCTCATTCAGCGCCAGCGCAATATGCCGGCTTGCGCGCGCGCGGTTAAGCCCGGCAAACACCTCCGCGCTGTCAGCCATTTTCGGCACCGCCCTGGGCGAGACGAAACTGCCGCTCTCCATGCGCGTCACGCCGCAATCTTCCAGCCGCGCGATGAATTCCAGCTTCTCGGCGGTGGTCAGGTCGGCCGGATCATTCTGCAGCCCGTCACGCGGGCCAACTTCGACAATCGTGATGGGATGGCTCATGGCGAAAGACTAGCGCATTTCCGGCTGTCGTGAAAACGGATTGGCCGGGCCAGGTTCATGCAATCACGGACAAACTGAAGCGCAGGTCAGGAACCTCCCGCGATAAAGTCTTCTCTATTGCGGTCTGTCTAAAGCGACGATGAAGGCCCGGCTCAGGGCTCGGGATGCAGATATTCAGAAGCCTCACAGGCAAAAAACGCCAGGTACCGCCATCCCCGGCTTGCCCCTTCAGTTCCTCACAACACGCGCTTTGCCGCGCCCGATGGCGAGCGCCTTGATGGCGCCGCGGAAGGTGCGCACTTCCTGCTCTGTCCATTCTGCCCGGACCAGTGCGGCACGCAGATTGTCCTTCATCAGCGAGGTTTTCTCAGGCGGGAAGAAAAAGCCAGCACGGTCGAGCTCATCCTCGAAATGCTCGAGCATACGAATGAAATCGGCCCGTTCGGCCGGCGCGCCAACACCTTCGGCGCCCGCAAACCGGCCGGGCATGGCCTGCGTCTCGCCCCAGGCATGGGCCAGGACCAACACGGCCTGAGAAAGGTTCAGGGAGGCAAAGGCGGGATTGACCGGATAGGTCACGATCACGTCGGACAGGGCAACAGCCGCGTTGGGCAGGCCGGAATGTTCTCCGCCAAAGAGGAAGCCGGCCTGTCCTGGCCGCGCAGCAACGTCTTCTGCGGCCGCTCGCGGCCCCATGACCGGCTTTTCCATGCCGCGCGGCCGCGCTGTTGTGGCATAGAGGCGCGTGATCCCATCGCAGGCGCCTTCCAGGCTGGCGAAGACCTGCACATCGACGCCGGCTTCGAACGCGCCTGCGCTCATTGGTTCAGCCGACGGATTGGGCCAGCCATCGCGCGGTTCGATCAGACGCAGGTCGGTGAGGCCGAAATTCAGCATCGCCCGCGCAGACGACCCGATATTCTCGCCGAGTTGCGGGCTGTGCAGAATAATGGCGGGCTGTTTCGGCAGGACAGAAGCGTTCATGCTGGCTGATTGCCCCCGCAACACGACTTCGTCAAACAGCCTTACGCGCCAAAGGTCGCTTTTGACCTTCTGGCGGGCCCTGCTATAGCCGGGGCCAGAATCCGGGACAACAAAGAGGACGGACAGCCCATGGCGAAAATTCAGGTGAAGAACCCCATCGTGGAGATGGATGGCGACGAAATGACCCGGATCATCTGGCAGATGATCAAGGACAAGCTGATTCATCCCTATCTCGATGTCGATCTGAAGTATTATGACCTCGGCATCGAAGCGCGCGATGCCAGCGACGACCAGATCACCATTGATGCAGCCAATGCGACCAAGCAATATGGCGTCGCCGTCAAATGCGCCACGATCACGCCGGACGAACAGCGCGTGGAAGAGTTCGGCCTGAAGAAGATGTGGAGGTCGCCAAACGGCACGATCCGCAACATTCTCGGAGGTGTGGTCTTCCGCGAGCCGATTGTGATTTCCAATGTGCCGCGTCTCGTTCCCGGCTGGACCCGACCGGTTGTCATCGGCCGTCACGCCTTTGGCGACCAGTATCGCGCCACCGACATGCTGATTCCCGGCAAGGGCAAGCTGACCATGAAATGGGAAGCGGCTGACGGGTCTGATTCCATCGAGCATGAAATCTTCGACTTCCCCGAAGCCGGCGTTGCGATGGGTATGTACAATCTCGACCAGTCAATCCGCGATTTTGCTCGCGCCAGCTTCAATTACGGCCTGCAGCGCAAATGGCCGGTCTATATGTCGACCAAGAACACCATCATGAAAGTCTATGACGGCCGGTTCAAGGACATCTTCCAGGAGATTTTCGACGCGGAATTCGCCGACAAATTCGCGGAATTCGGCGGCACCTATGAGCACCGCCTGATCGACGATATGGTTGCTGCGGCGATGAAATGGTCCGGCGGCTATGTCTGGGCATGCAAGAATTATGATGGCGATGTGCAGTCCGACACGATTGCGCAGGGCTATGGCTCGCTCGGCCTGATGACGTCGGTGCTGATGTCGCCGGACGGCAAGACCGTCGAAGCCGAAGCCGCCCATGGCACGGTGACCCGCCATTATCGCAACCACCAGAAGGGTGAAGCCACCTCCACAAACTCCATCGCATCGATCTTTGCCTGGACGCGCGGCCTCGACCATCGTGGCCGCATGGACGACACCCCCGAAGTTCGCAAATTCGCCCAACTGCTGGAGGAAACGGTTATCAAGACTGTCGAAGCCGGCCAGATGACCAAGGACCTCGCCCTCCTGATCGGTCCCGACCAGGACTGGCTCACGACTGAAGGCTTCCTGGAAGCCGTCGGTGAGAATTTCGAAAAAGCCATGGCCAGCGCCTGATCTTCCAACCGCCTGGGGCAACCGGGCGCATGGTCTGGAAACGCGAAAGCGGCATCTCTCGGGGTGCCGTTTTCTTTTTGGGGCATGATTGATGGATCCCGGGTTCCTTCTCGCAGCCGGTCTCACGCTGATCACCGCGCTCATCCACCTCTTCGCAGGCGGGGACGAGGTGGCCAAGCCGCTTTTGGGATCGGCGGACATGGGGACGGTTCCCCGCCTGACGGCGTATTATTGCTGGCATATCACCTCGATCATCCTCGTCGCCATGGCGGGCGGGTTCGCATTTGTCGGCTTTCATCCGGAGGAGACGAGCCTTGCCGTTTTGCTGACGGGGCTCACGGCTGCGTTCGCCGCACTGAGCATTGTACTGGTCGTGGTGAACAGGCTCAGCCTGCTCGCCCTGCCACAGTGGATTTTCTTCACCGCGATCTCACTGGCGGCACTGTTCGGTCTCTTGACCTGAGCCCGGCAAAAGCGCCTCCTGCTTTCCGGCTTCTGGATCGCATCGGGTCTGATCGGCTCTTTCGCCTTCAGCGCCGCGCGAGCCGAACTGGTCGGAACCTTGCCGGCTACGCTTGTCCATGGCGCCATTGCTGGCGGACATCGCCATCGGACCGGCCCTGCTCGTATGCCCTTTCACGAGATTTGCGGCCCTGGCATCGATCCTCGTCAGCGCCGCCTGTCTATAGCGTTGGCGGCCGAGTATCACCGGCTTTTCCGGATCTGGCTCGCCTGCGGCTTTCCGGCATTCTTCGCTGTGCTCGCCATTCTGTGGCTGATGCTCATGCGTCCGGAACTCCTTTAGGGCGGGCACGGCGATTGACACTGGCGCGAAGGGCGGACATTCGCTCCTTGCCATGATGATCAATGTCAGAAGCGCCGGACCGCAGGACGCCGAAATGCTCGCCCTTATTGGCGCGGCGACCTTTCTTGAAGCCTTCATCGAAGACATCCCCGGCGCGGCGATCATGCAACACTGCGCAAGCCAGCATGCGGCCGACGCATATCGCGCGATCTTCAATGACGACCCGAAGGCTTCCGGCTGGATCGCTGAGCACGGCCATACCGGCGCGCCGGTCGGCTACGCCCTCCTGACCACACCTGACGCATCCGTCCAACCCGGTCCCGGCGAGATCGAGCTGAAACGCATCTATGTCCTTTCACGGTTTCATGGTTCCGGTCTCGCGCAGCGCCTGATGGATTGCACCCTGGACCATGCCCGCACGAGCCGCGCGTGCCGAATGCGCCTTGGTACTTATGCGCGAAATCACAGGGCAATCGGTTTTTATCGACGCAATGAATTCACGATCGCCGGCACGCGGCAGTTCCAGGTCGGCGCCGAGACATTCGACGATATCATCATGGTCCGGGACCTCTGACCGACCGACCGCCGACAGGTCTACACGCCTGGCTTTTTGAAGCCGACGCGAAGACCCGGCCGGATTCGAGCAGGCATCTCGAACTGGATTGAATTGCGCGGTTGCAATCCGCCGCGCGCCAGCGTAAATCACCGCCCTCACGGTCGGAGTGTAGCTCAGCCTGGTAGAGCACTGTCTTCGGGAGGCAGGGGCCGGAGGTTCGAATCCTCTCACTCCGACCATGAGGCGAACGCCGGGGCGCAGAGTTTCTTTTGCCATACACCAGCTGGCACAAGGCCTGGCCCATGATCGCAAACCGGCTGTTCCAGCGCCCGCGCGGCTATCGATGAT
Source organism: uncultured Hyphomonadaceae bacterium (assembly GCA_964415675.1). Taxonomy (GTDB): domain Bacteria; phylum Pseudomonadota; class Alphaproteobacteria; order Caulobacterales; family Hyphomonadaceae; genus UBA5336. The sequence goes on along the minus strand of CAYQBG010000013.1, from coordinate 116,167 downwards.
TGCACGTCCACCTGCGCCTGGATTGATCAGGGCGTCAGGGCCGCACGCACCGCGCCCAGGGCCTTGTCCGCAGCCGCCCCGTCGGGTCCACCGGCCTGAGCCATATCGGCTCGTCCACCGCCCCCCTTGCCTCCAAGCTCGGCACTCGCGAGCCTGACCAACTCAACTGCGGAGAAACGACCGGTCATGTCATCGGTCACACCAATCGAAACCGCAGCCTTTCCATCATTCACGCCGACAAATGCCACGACCCCGGAACCGATCTGTGCTTTTGCGTCATCAACCAGGCTGCGCAATTCCTTTCCGCCAACGCCCTCAACCACTCTCGCGATGAGTTTCACGTCGCCAAGCGATTCGATGCCGGGCCCGGAAGACGACCCGCCGTCTCCGGCCAGGGCCAGTTTGCGGCGAAGCTCGCCATTTTCCCGCTCCAGCCGACGACGTTCATCAGCGAGCGACGACACACGGGCGGGCAAGTCCTTAAGTGGAACCTTGAGCTGGTCTGCAATATCGACGGCGAGTTGCCCGCGCCCTTTCAGGAATTCCAGCGCCTCCGCCCCGGTCGCCGCCTCAATCCGCCGGATGCCTGCCGACACGCCCTGTTCAGACGTGATCGCAAGGACTGCAATATCACCGGTGCGTTCGACATGCGTGCCGCCGCACAATTCAACCGAATAAGCCGAGCGTTCCTCTCCGGCCGGCGTCCCCATGCTGAGCACGCGGACTTCATCACCGTATTTTTCTCCGAAAAGGGCCAGAGCGCCAGCCTCTATCGCCTTGTCGGGCGACATGACCCTGATACCAACAGGCGAATTCTGGCGGATAACGGCATTCACTTCACTCTCGACCGCTTCGATTTGCGCCGTCGACATGGGATGCCCGTGCGCGAAGTCGAATCGCAGGCGGTCTTCCTCCACAAGCGACCCCTTTTGGCTCACATGTTCGCCGAGAATGTTACGCAAAGCAGCGTGCAGCAAATGCGTGGCGGAATGGTTCGCCATGACCCGGCGACGGCGTTCACCGTCCACAAAAAGACTGCCCTCATCTCCAAGACCGACCCTGCCTTCAAACAATTCACCATGATGCACATGCAGTCCGGGAACGGGCTTGGTGACATCGCGAACGACGAATCGCGCACCGTTCCTGAAACGGATTTCACCATGGTCACCCGCCTGGCCACCGCTTTCCGCGTAGAAAGGCGTCGCTGAAAAAATCAGGTCCGCCTCTCCGCCACTCAGTGTCTTGCAAGGCTCGCCCTGCACAACAATCCCAACAAGCGGCGCTGTGTCTTGCAGCCGCTCATAACCGGTGAACTCCGTCGGGCCGCTCCCGGTGAGTATATCGCGCCAGGCCTGATGGGCGGTCGTATCTCCCGAGCCCGTCCAGTTCTCGCGTGAGCCTTCCCGCTGCCGCGCCATCGCTACGTCAAACCCTTCAGTATCGACAGCGATCCCCCGACCACGAAGGATATCTTCGGTCAGGTCCATCGGGAATCCGTAAGTGTCATAAAGTTTGAACGCCACATCACCGCCAAGCCGATCGCCCTTTCCTAGCCCGGCGCTCGCCTCATCCAGCAAGGCCAGTCCCCGGCCAAGAGTGCGCTGGAACCTCGCCTCTTCCTGTTCGAGCGCGTCGGTCACGGCCGCTGCCGCCCGGCCGAGCTCAGGGTAGGCTTCGCCCATTTCCGACACGAGCGGAATGACAAGCCGGTGCATGCCCGGCTCGCGCGCCCCCAGCGCATGTGCGTGTCGCATGGCCCGCCGAAGTATGCGCCGCAGAACATAGCCCCGTCCCTCATTCGAGGGAAGCACACCATCCGCAATCAGGAACGCTCCGGCGCGCAGATGGTCGGCAATGATCCGAAAAGATGCGAGGCGCTCATCATCTGCCGACTGGCCATAAACCTCCTCGGCCGCTGCAATGAGATGCCTGAACAGGTCAATCTCGTAATTATTGTGAACCCCCTGCAGAACAGCCGCCACGCGTTCAAGCCCCATTCCGGTATCGATCGAAGGACTGGGCAGGGCGTTGCGTGTCCCGTCTGCGGCCTGATCGTACTGCATGAAAACGAGATTCCAGATCTCGATAAAACGGTCGCCGTCTTCTTCAGGACTTCCCGGCGGTCCGCCGGGCACATCCGGTCCATGATCAAAGAAAATTTCAGAACACGGACCACACGGGCCAGTATCGCCCATCGACCAGAAATTGTCGCTCGTCGCGATCGGGATGATGCGGCTGTCAGGAAGACCGGCAACCTTTCGCCAGATTGACCGCGCCTCATCATCTTCCGCATACACCGTGACCAGAAGCCTGTCCGGCGACAGATCAAGCTCACGCGTCACCAGACGCCACGCAAACTCGATCGCATCTTGCTTGAAATAGTCGCCAAACGAAAAATTGCCGAGCATTTCGAAAAAAGTGTGATGGCGCGCCGTATAACCGACATTGTCGAGATCATTGTGCTTGCCGCCCGCCCGCAAACACTTCTGGGCCGAAACCGCCCGCAGAACGTCGGGCGTCTCGACGCCCGTAAACACATTCTTGAATGGCACCATGCCTGCATTGACGAACAGCAATGTGGGATCACTCTCCGGGATCAGGGGAGCTGACGCCTTGCGCGCGTGCCCCTCCGACTCGAAAAAGGACAGGAAGGACTCTCTTAGCGCGTTGACGCTGGTCATTGCGAATCATTCTCCGAAAGCTGGAATCTCGTCTGCCGTCAGCGCCATATAAAGGGGCAGGTCGCCAGCGCCAAGCCGTCCCCTCCTCAGGCGACCCGAACGATCACCCCGTCTCGCTGCTTTCGTCCTCAACACCCATGCCGGCAGTCAGCATATCATCGCTCAGCAAACCTGCATTTCGGCGGACCGCATCCTCAATCTCATCGGCTATTGCCGGGTTCTGTTTCAAAAACTGTCGCGTCTTCTCCCGACCCTGGCCGATCCTCTGACCATTATAGGAATACCAGGAACCGGATTTCTCGATAACTTCGCCTTTCACGCCGAGATCGATCAACTCTCCGGTCTTGGAAATCCCCTCCCCATAGATGATGTCGAATTCAACCTGCCGGAAAGGCGGAGCCACCTTGTTCTTGACGACCTTGACCCGGGTCTGGTTGCCGATCACCTCCTCACGGTCCTTGAGCGAACCGATCCGGCGGATATCCAGACGCACAGAAGAATAGAATTTCAGGGCATTACCGCCGGTCGTCGTCTCCGGACTGCCAAACATTACGCCAATCTTCATCCGGATCTGATTGATGAAAATGACCATGCAATTTGTCTTGGAGATCGACCCCGTCAGCTTGCGCAGGGCCTGGCTCATTAGGCGCGCCTGAAGACCTGGCAGACTGTCCCCCATTTCGCCCTCAAGTTCTGCGCGCGGTGTCAGTGCGGCGACCGAATCGATAACAACCACATCGACAGCGCCGGAGCGAACAAGCGTATCTGCAATTTCGAGCGCCTGCTCTCCGGTGTCGGGCTGAGAAACCAGAAGATCATCGAGATCCACACCCAGTTTCGACGCATAGACCGGGTCGAGCGCATGTTCGGCATCCACAAACGCGCAAACGCCACCGTTTTTCTGCGCCTCAGCAACCGAATGCAGGGCCAGCGTCGTCTTGCCCGAACTCTCCGGACCGTAAATCTCGACCACGCGACCCTTGGGCAACCCACCAATGCCAAGGGCAATGTCGAGCCCAATCGACCCGGTCGATACCGCCTCGATATCAAGAGCCTTGTTATCGCCAAGGCGCATGACGGACCCCTTGCCGAAGGAGCGTTCAATATTGCTCAGAGCCGTCTCGAGGGCTTTCTGCTTGTCCACGCCGCTATCCTTATCCACCAGTTGCAGAACCGGTTTGCTCATATCAAGTCTCCATTTGTCATTCGCGACGGGGGCTTGGCAAGGCCCACCGAAATTATTGCTCTCACACTTCGTATCACATTTGTTCTGCGGAACAAATCATGAATTTTTGGCCGGAGGGACTTTTCTTCGCTCACGGAATGCGTCATGGTCAGTTGCATGTTGACACGCTGCCCCGCCGAAGCCGGCGAAGCTCGCCTTCGTTATATGGATGCCGATATCCAGGTGATTTCACCTGGTGACTTCGTGACCTGTGCCGTCACAGGGCGGAAGATTCCCCTGGCCGCACTGCGGTACTGGAGTGTGGAACGGCAGGAGCCCTATATTGACGCGGAAGCCGCGCACAGCCGCCTCAGTTCGGGACGATCAGCATGAGCCTGCTTCGCGACATTCTCCTGTTTGCCTGTGCCTTTGGGGTCTGGCCGGCGAGCATTGAGTCAGCCGGCCAGTCGCCAGCGTTCGCCCAGGCGGTCCAGTGCGGCGGGGCGCTCCGGCAGGGCGGACTTGTCGTTTGTCAGGGGCCACCTGGGTCGGTATTTGAATGGCCGGGCGGAACCTTGCGAGCAGATGACCGCGGGTTCGCCATGTTCGGGCTGCGCCGGGACGCCTCTGCGACATTGGAGGTCATGGCGAAACTTCCATCCGGCGGGACCTGGTCGGGGCAGTTCCCGATTTCGCCTCGCAAGGACAGATTCCGGATAATTGAGGGTCTTGATTGCGACAAGGTTGATGCCCGCACACCTGAACAGAAGGATCATGCCGCCAGGAGCTGGGTGAAGAAGCAGGACGCATTCGCCGATTTCCGGGACGGCCCTGGCGCTGCGGAAGGTTTTTCAAGGCCCGCACCTGGGCCGGCCTCATCTCCTTTCGGACCGGCGCGAAAATATATCGGTGTCAATGCCGAGACGGGCGAGGCTTGCGATAAGGTTTCGGTGCACCGGGGCTATGATATTGCAGCGCCCGTCGGAACGACAGTGACGGCGCCTGCACCCGGCACGGTCATTCTCGCAGAGCCGGACCTTTATTATGAGGGGGGCACGATCTTTCTCGATCATGGCTATGGGCTTGTGTCAGTTTTCATGCACCTGTCGCAAGTCGATATCCGGACCGGAGACGACGTGCTCGCCGGGCAGACAATCGGAGCCGTGGGCAATACCGGACGAACCACCGGACCGCATCTGCACTGGGCGGTCAAATGGCGGAATGCGCAGAGCAGCGACCGGAGCAATGATTTCTATATCGATCCTGCCCTGCTGCTCGATATGGATGTTTCGTCGTTCAGCAGGACGCCCGTGGAACTGACGCAAATGCCAACATCAGAAACGGTCATCAGTCGGGGAACAGCAGACTAGCGCCGAGAGTGGCACCGGCCTCCAGCGTTTCGTGCGCCTTTTGCGCGTCCGAAAGGGGAAAGGTCTGACCGATCCGGGCGCCGATCGTGCCGACCCTGAGCGCGCCGAACAGTGCGGCGGCCCCGCGCGCAAGATCGTCTGCGCTGGAAATGAAATGGAACAGTCCCGGACGGGTCAGGACGAGCGAACCCAACGCGCCCAGACGGCCGGGCGCGACCGGTTCGGCCGGTCCCGATGCGTTGCCATAACTGATCCACCAGCCGCGTGGCCTGAGCGCAGCGAGTGAGGCCTCGGCGCTGTCCTTCCCGACACTGTCATAGGACACATCGACGCCGCGCCCGCCGGTTATCTCGCGCACCCGCGCCGCGACATCTTCATGTTTGAGAACCACATCCGCCGCACCAAGCGCGCGCGCCCGATCCGCTTTTTCCTCACTCGATGTCACCCCAATGACGTGCACGCCCAGACTTGTGGCCCAGGGGACCAGCACGGAGCCGACACCGCCCGCCGGCGCCCAGACCAGCGCTGTGTCTCCGGACACCGCCCGGCGCACTTCGAAAAGCAGCATCCAGGCCGTCAGCCCCTTGAGCAGCACCGCCGCAGCCGTCTCTTCACTGACCTCATCCGGCAACCGGATCATCCTGGCGGCCGGCCCCGTGAAATGTCGGGCATAAGTCCCCGCGCCCAGATAGGCGACGCGGTCGCCCGGCATGAGTGTCTCGACACCCTCGCCGACCTCTTCGACCACACCCGCCCCTTCCGATCCCGGAATGAAGGGGAGCTTGACGGGATAGAGGCCGGTCCGGTGATAGGTGTCGATGAAATTCACGCCGATTGCGGTCTGGCGAACGCGCGCCTCGCCCGGCTTCAGCGGCCCGAGCGTGACCTTCTCAGGTTTCAGGACATCCGGCCCGCCCGTCTCGTGCATGCGAACAACCTGGCTGGTGGTCATGATGTGCTCCCTTGCGAATCCATGTGAAACGTCTTCGATGGACACAGTAGACCTGATTTGCGGGATCGACGAGGCCGGGCGTGGTCCCTGGGCCGGGCCGGTCTGCGCGAGCGCCGTGATCCTCGCGCCAGACCGCACAATCGCAGGGCTTGCGGATTCAAAAAAGCTCTCGCCCACCCGCCGGGCCGCCCTGGCCGATGAGATCCGCAGCCACGCGCTCGGCTTTGCCATTGGCTGGGCCTCGCCCGACGAGATTGACCGGCTCAATATCCGGCGCGCGACGCATCTTGCGATGCTTCGCGCCGTGTCAGGGCTCGCCCACATGCCCGACCGCTGCGTGATTGACGGCAATGACTGCCCGGAGGGCCTGCCCTGCCCGGCTGAAACGATTGTCGGAGGAGACGGCCTGCATTCCGCGATTTCGGCGGCCTCCATCCTGGCCAAGACTGCCCGCGATGCGCTGATGATTTCCGCTGACGCCGACTATCCCGGCTATGGGTTCGCGGCACACAAGGGCTATGGCACGCGCGCCCATTGCGAAGCCCTCGCCCGGCTCGGCCCGTGCGCGATACACCGGCAAAGTTTCGCTCCTGTCGCACGGGCGCTACAGCCCCGCTCAGGCGCCACCTGACCCAGCGGCAGAGCTTGCCCGGGGGCGGGCCAGCGCTTATCGCTATCACCATGCCAGATACAGCGCTCCCAGCCGGCCATGAGGCCTATGGCCCACTCGCCTCGATCGATGCGATCACGGCAGGCCTCGGCGAGGTCGGATATATTTCGACCCGTGAGATTTCGACTGCGGTTTTCATTGCCCACAATCTGCGAAAGCCGATCCTGATTGAAGGACCGGCCGGGGTGGGCAAGACCGATCTAGCCCAGTCGCTGGCGCGGTTTCTCGATGCGCCGCTGACGCGCCTGCAATGTTATGAGGGGCTGGATGAATCCAAGGCGCTGTATGAGTGGAAATATGGCAAGCAGCTACTCTACACACAGATCCTGAAAGACCGGCTCAATGAAGTCCTGGGCGGGGCTGACACGCTCGAAGCGCTGACCGACAAGCTGGGCGATTTCGAGGACATCTTCTTCAGTCACGAATTTCTTGAGCCGCGTCCGCTTCTCAAGGCGATGCAGCAATCGGGCGGATCGGTGCTCCTGATCGACGAGATCGACAAGTCAGACGAGGAATTCGAGGCCTTCCTGCTGGAAGTCCTGTCCGATTACCAGGTCACGGTTCCGGAGATCGGAACGATTTCCGCGCAAGTGCCGCCGCTGGTCATCCTGACATCGAATGCGGTTCGCGAGCTTGGCGATGCGCTCAAACGGCGCTGTCTCCACCTGCATATCGGATTCCCGGAGGCCGGGCGCGAGCGCGAAATCGTGAAGGCGCGGGTGCCGGGAATCGCGGATGCGCTGCTTGCCCAACTCGTCGCCTTTGTGCAGTCGCTGCGCGAAGCCGACATCAAGAAGCGGCCGTCGATCTCGGAAACGGTGGACTGGGCGCGCACGCTCGTGCTGATGCACGCCGACGCACTGGATGAAGAGCTGGTGCGCAACACGCTGAATGTGCTGTTGAAATATGAGAGCGATATCGCCGCCACGCAGCGCGATCTCGGCAAGCTGACGCGCGCCGCCGCCCAGGCGGATGTGAAAGGTCGCACGCAGTCGGGGTATCCGGACCTGTCATGAGCACGGAACGGACGCTGACCGATTTCGTCCGCGCCCTGCGCTCGGCCGATGTCGATGTCTCGCCCGCTGAAGCCATCGACGCGGCCCGCGCCATGGCGCTGGTCGGCTATGGCGACCGAACACGGCTCAAGGAGGGCCTGCGCCCCGTTCTGGCCAAGTCGCTGGCCGACGAAGCCGCCTATGACCGGCTGTTCGACCTGTTCTTTTCGCGAAGAGCGCCAGAGACCGGCAAGCCGGGCGAGTCGTCGGGAGAGGATGGTGAGGACACGGCTTCGCCTCAGGCCGGAGAAGTGCCAGACCTCCTGGACCTCAGTGAAACAGGTGACGAGGCTGCGGTCGCGATGGCCATGGAACGCGCCGGGCGCGAAGCTGGCGTCGACAATATCCGGTTCTCCACACAGACGGCCTATTTTGCCCAGAAAATGATGCAGGCGCTCGGGGTCGAACGGCTCGAAAACCGCCTGCTCGACAAGCTCCAGGAACACACGCCTGAGGGCGATGGCGAGGCTGAACGGCTGATTGAGGCACGGCGCGACATGCTCGGCCGCGCGCGCGAACATGTTCAGCGCCAGTTCGAAGTGTTCGGGACGGGTGAGACAAGACGGTTCCGGGAAGAATTCCTGGCCGAGAAGCGGATCTCGGCACTTGACCGTTCGGACATGTACCGGATGCAGGCCCTGATCGAGAAGCTGGCGAAGAAGCTCGCCGTGAAATATTCGCGTCGGCGCCGGAAGAAAAATCGCGGCCAGCTCGACATCCGGCGCACGCTGCGGCGCAATGCCGGGCTTGGCGGCGTGCCCATGGAACTTCACTGGAAGCAGAAACGCCGCGACCGGCCAAAGATCATCTGCATCTGCGACGTGTCGAATTCAGTGGCGCGTTATGTCCGGTTCCTGCTGCTGTTCCTGCACGGCCTGCAGGAGGTTGTCCCCGACATGCGCGCCTATGCCTTTTCCGCACGGCTGGGCAATGTCACCGACTGGCTCGACACTGAAGGGTTCGAGGGCGCGATGGAGCGCATCCTTCGCGATTTCGGTATGGGCTCAACCGATTACGGTCAGGCGCTTTCGGACATGAAGGTCAACCACTGGAACGAGATCGACCGACGCTCGACGCTGATCATTCTTGGCGATGGACGCTCCAATCATGGCGATCCGCGCATCGACCTTTTTCGCGAAGCCAGCGCGCGGGCGAAGCGCACGATATGGCTGTCTCCCGAACCCGAATCACTCTGGGGCACAGGCGACAGCGAATTGCTGCGCTACAAGCCTTATTGCGATACACTTGCGGTGATCGCGACACTGAAAGACTTGGAACGCGCCGTCGACGACGTGCTCGCAGGATATGCTTGATATCGGTGCGCTCCAACAGGCCCATGACTTGCAAAGACACCGACATGTCACGCCCCCGTCACCAAGTGGTCACGTGACTGTGGTGGGGTCGCGGCGATCTGAGTCTTTTCAGGGACGTCCAATATGCTCATGTTCGCTGGCATGGCAGACCAACTAGGTCCTTCACTGAAATCCATTCCTTTTCTGAAGGAAGTTCCCCGGCGTGCGCTGCGCGCAGCGGGACGCGAGGCAAAATGGTTTTCGCTGCCAGCAGGAACGCCGCTCTTCCTGCGCGGAGAGATGTCGGACAGTATCTATTTCGTCCTGTCAGGCTCGCTCGGCGCGTTTCGCACGTCACCGGACGGACGGACCGAACTGGTCGGTCATATTCGCGCCGGCGAACCTGTGGGGGAAATGGCCCTATTCCTGGCGCAGGATGAGAATGGCGATGGCGAACTGGAAGATGCGCCGCACTCCAATTCGGTGTACGCGCTGCGCGACAGCGAAATCCTGTGCCTGTCGCGCGCCGGCTTCGAAAGGCTGATCAAGGCCGAGCCCGAAATCCTCGAAGCGATGATCCGCATCATCCTGCTGCGCCTGAAACAGGCCGGCCGGCGCTCCGAGCGTGCCGAACCGCGGGTCTTTACCCTGGTCGCAACGTCACCGACAATTGACCTCAAGCTGCGCGGTGAAGCGATCCGTGACTCCCTTGCGAAACTCGGACTCACCGCCTGCCTGGTCGAGGAAAGCCAGGGCGACGACAAGCCGACAAGCTATTTCGATGATCTGGAGCGCCAGTTTGATATCGTCATCCTGCTGACTCCCATCCGCGACAGTTCCTGGTATCGTCTGGCCGTCCGGCAGGCTGATCGTATCTGGGTACTCGGGCGTGCTGATGCCCGTCCATCCAATCCGCTGATGCCAGCCGATGACTCTCCGGCACGGGCGTTCAAACTGGTCGATGTCGTCCTGCTTCACCACTCGGTGGAACGCCGCGCTGCCAGCCCGGATGAGTGGCGCGAGGCCTCAGGCGGCAGCCGCGTCTTCCATTGGTGCGACATGGCCGGCGATGATTGTGACAGGCTCGCACGGGTCATGGCCGGGCGCTCGGTCGGCCTGGTCCTGTCGGGTGGCGGGGCGCGGGCCTATGCCCATATCGGCGTCATCCGGGCCATGCGGGAAAAGGGCCTGCCGATTGATTTTACCGGCGGGTCCTCAATGGGGGCCGTTGTGGCGGCCTGCGTGGCCATGGGGTGGGATGATGACGAGATCGACTGGCGCATCCGCAAGGCGTTTGTCGATACCAATCCGCTTGGCGACTGGACCCTGCCCGTTGTCGGGATGGTTCGCGGCAAACGGGTCGATGCCCGGCTGAAGGAGCATTTCGGCGAGGCGGAAATCGGCGATCTCGACCTGCCCTTCTTCTGCATCTCGACCAATCTCACTGATGGAGCCTTTCGGGTGCATCGCTCAGGGCTACTGCGCCGGGCGCTGCGCGCGTCGATCGCCCTGCCGGGCATCCTGCCGCCACTGGTCGATGATGGCGAAGTTCTCGTCGATGGCGCCGTCCTGAACAATTTCCCGTGTGATGTGATGCGCGACTTTCATCGCGGCGCGCTGGTGGGGAGCGATGTGGCGCGCGCGCCACGGGGGCTTTCGGCCGATGAGTTCGTCGAACCCAAGGGTTTTTTCGGCTGGGTGTTCGAGCATGGCTTCTCCAACCCGCCGCCGATTGCGGGACTTCTCATGCGTTCGGCCACGGTGAACACCGACCCCAATGAAGGGCGAGACCTGGCCGACCTGCTGGTGCTGCCGCAGCTGGAAAATGTTGAATTGCGTGATTGGAAGGCTTATGACCGCGCGGTCGAGGCTGGCTATGATGCAACGATCAAAGCGCTTGAAGGTGTAGACCTCCTGTCAGCGCCACACAAACGGCCAGACCGGCCATTTCCTGAACTCATTGATGTCGTCTGACCCGCGCCGGCCAGTTCAGTCCAGCCTGGCGTTGCCGCCAAAAGCCAGCGCGCCGAGGCCCCAGACAAGCTCGACAATGATTCGCGCAATCAGCGTCAGCAGCACGCCGAAAATCATCGTGTCATTGACGACCTGACGATAGAGCGCACCTGGCAGGTCTTTCATTTCGAGATCCTGTGCCGTGGGCAGCCATTTCTCGACCAGATCGGCGAAATCATAAACCGAGCTCAGCAGATTGGGCACGAACAGGAAACCGAGAATGATCAAAGCGATCGACAAAAAGGCCGTCGCAACCAGTTTTGTCGATACCCGGAAAATACCCCACATCATAAGCAGTCACCTCTTCTCGATCTAATAGCTGACGTCTCTATTAGCGTTCGACTGTGACGGTGTTTCGACAAAGGGCAAGACAATCGGTGCAGGCCCGGCGGCACTCAGGCCGGTTCATGCCGACTCGCCGAACAGTTCCCGCGCTATAAGGAAGCGCCGGATCTCGCTGGTGCCTGCGCCGATTTCGTACAGTTTGGCATCGCGCAGAAGTCGCCCGGTCGGATAGTCATTCGTATAGCCGTTTCCGCCCAGGATCTGGATGGCCTCCAGGGCAATCTTCGTCGCCTTTTCGGCGGCGTAGAGGATTGCGCCAGCGGCGTCCTTGCGGGTCGTCTCGCCCCGGTCGCAGGATTTTGCCACGGCATAGACATAGGCACGCGTGGCATTCATCTCGACATACATGTCGGCGACCTTGCCCTGGATGAGCTGGAATTCGCCGATGGATTTGCCGAACTGTTTGCGCTCATGGATATAGGGCAGCACAGCGTCGAGAGCCGCCTGCATGATGCCGATGGGGCCGGCAGCAAGGACGGCGCGTTCATAATCCAGCCCGCTCATCAGCACTTCGACACCGCCATTCAGCGGGCCCACGACATTCTCTTCAGGCACTTCACAGTCTTCGAACAGAAGCTCGCCCGTTTCCGAGCCGCGCATGCCCAGCTTGTCGAGCTTCTGCGCGACGGAAAATCCGGCAAAGCCCTTTTCGATGATAAAGGCCGTGATGCCACGTGAGCCCTTATCTGGATCGGTCTTGGCATAGACGATCAGAGTGTCGGCGTCGGGACCGTTGGTGATCCACATTTTCGAGCCGTTGAGGACATAGCGCTCGCCCTTCTTCTCGGCCCGCAGCTTCATCGACACCACATCCGAGCCGGCCCCGGTCTCGCTCATGGCGAGCGCGCCGAGATGTTCACCAGTGACCAGCTTGCCGAGATAGCGCGTTTTCTGGGCATCAGAGCCCCAGCGGCGCAACTGGTTCACACAGAGATTGGAATGGGCCCCATAGGAAAGCCCCACCGACGCCGAGGCGCGGGAAATCTCCTCCATTGCGAGACAGTGTTCGAGATAGCCAAGCCCGGTGCCGCCCCATTCCTCCTCCACGGTGATGCCGAGCAGGCCAAGCTCGCCCATTTTCGGCAGGAGCTGGCGCGGAAAGACATCCGTCCGGTCGATTTCGGCAGCAAGCGGCGCGATCTCATAGGCGGCAAAGTTTTTCACCGTATCGCGGATCATGTCCGCAGTTTCACCGAGGTCGAAGTTCAGCGTGGGATAAGTGTTCGCGATCATGGGGGTTTCCTAGCCTTGTCTTTCCCGATTTCCAATCCCTCATCAGACCCGGCCACGCATCATTGCGCGCAATATGACGATGCGGCGAGCAAGCCGGCCCGGCTCATCCGTCTTCGCATAGGACCATCGCAGCCGGGCATGCGCCACGGCCGGACGTATCGCGGCGGGCGCCGGCGGGACGATCGGGCCGATCTCCCGGCTGGCGCCGCGCCGGGTTGCCGCAAAAAAGGGCGCAACCGTCTGGATATGCTCGCCCCAGCCATGCGCGCGCGCAAAGACTCCGGCTGCGACAGCCATCAGCAGGGCTTCAGGCTCGCGCATCCTGTCTTTGTGCTCGAACGCATCTTCGTGAGCATCGACCAGCCGCTGCAGGGCTTCGGGATTGAGCTGGCCAGCCCCCACCGCGTCTGCAATGGCCAGGGCACCATCATGTTTTCGGGTCGGCTCGCCCTGTTCGATCTCGCCGATCGCCTCGCGCCACCACTCGTAACGGATCGCCCCGAGCGTCGGTTCGGAGACAAGGTTCGGCACGCGCACAAGCTCATAATTCAGCGAATAGAGGGCGATCAGCGCCCGTCGCTCCGGCAGGGGCGCATAACGGCTCGACAACCACCGGTCCTCATCGACACGCGCGACAAGGTCATCCAGCGTTTTCCATTGATCATTATTGAGGAGGCTGGCAGGCAGGGACATGTGCCCCATATGGTTCGCAGAGACCCGATCTGACCAGAGCCAATTGCAAGGAGTGACCTTATGGCCTTTGAACTTCCCGACCTGCCCTATGAAAAGAATGCCCTGGAGCCGCATATTTCTGCCAATACGCTCGGCTTCCATCATGGCAAGCATCATCAGGGCTATGTCACCAAACTCAACGCCGCAATTGACGGCACCGATCTTGACGGAAAATCGCTCGAAGACATCATCAAGGCGACGTCAGGCGACAGCGCCCGGCAAGGCATCTTCAACAATGCCGCCCAGGTGTGGAACCACACATTCTACTGGCACTCGATGCGCCCGAATGGCGGCGGGGCGCCCACCGGTCCCGTGGCCGACATGATTGCGCGCGATTTCGGCTCCTATGAGGATTTCAAGGCCGCGTTCAAGGACAAGGGCGCGACCCAGTTCGGTTCGGGCTGGGCCTGGCTGGTCAAGGCCGGCGACAAGCTCCACGTGACCAATACGCTGAACGCCCATACCCCGGTAGAGAACGCAGACGCCACGCCGCTGCTGACCATGGATGTCTGGGAACACGCCTATTATCTCGACTACCAGAACGACCGTCCGGGCTATATCGACCACTTCCTGGACAATCTGGTGAACTGGGACTTCGCCAACCAGAATCTCTGAAGCCAACCTGTTCAGACGGCCTCACCAGACCGGCCGGGACCAAAGTCCTGGCCGGCTTGGCCGGACATCGGCCTCCCGGTGGGTGGCGAGAGTTTGACTCTGCCGCGATCGCGCTTATGTTCTGGCGCAAATCGAAAGCGATTGACGCTGAAAGACGTTCCACACACTCATGACATTTGACGATCTCGGACTTGGGCCAAACGTGCTGAAAGCCGTCCACGAGGCTGGTTACGAGACACCAACCCCTATTCAGGAACAGGCAATCCCTCACGTCATCCTTGGCGGCGACGTGACCGGAATTGCACAGACCGGTACCGGCAAGACAGCGGCCTTTGTGCTGCCCATGATCCATCGCCTCGCCCGCGGCAGGGCCCGGGCGCGCATGCCGCGCTGCCTGATCCTGGCTCCGACTCGGGAACTGGCCGCGCAGGTATCGGAAAATTTCGAGACCTATGGGAAATACCTGAAACTGACCATGGCGCTGCTGATCGGCGGGGTGAGCTTCAAGGAGCAGGACAAGCTTCTGATGCAGGGCGTTGATGTCCTGATCGCAACACCCGGACGGCTGATGGACCAGTTCGATCGCGGCAAGCTGTTGCTGAACGGCGTCGAGACACTGATCATCGACGAGGCGGACCGGATGCTCGATATGGGCTTCATCCCGGATATCGAGCGGATCTGCACCCTTTTGCCGCCGAAGCGGCAAACGCTCCTCTTTTCGGCAACCATGCCGCCGGAGATCACCCGGCTGGCGAAGACATTCCAGACCGATCCGAAACGTATCGAGGTCTCACGACCGACACAGACGGCCGAGACCATCACCCAGCATGTCACGCGGATCGAGCAGGGCGGCGACAAGGCAAAGCGCGCCGCGCTCCGCGCCATCCTGAAAAGTTGTGACATCAAGAACGGTATCGTGTTCTGCAACCGCAAGAGGGAAGTCGATGTGGTTGTCAAATCACTGACCAGCCACGGATTCGATGCCGCCGCGATCCATGGTGATCTGCCGCAGGCCTATCGCACACAAACACTCGAGCGTTTCCGCGATGGCGACCTCGCACTTCTCGTCGCCAGCGATGTTGCCGCTCGAGGGCTCGACATTCCCGATGTTGGCCATGTGTTCAATTATGCACCTCCGCCCAAGGATGAGGATTATATCCACCGGATCGGGCGAACCGGGCGCGCCGGGCGGACCGGCAAAAGCTACACGATCGTCGGACCAGAGGATGACAAGGCCTGGGCGGGCGTGATGAAGATGATCAAGACAGAGGTGCATGACTTCATGCCCGAAGGGCTTGAGGAGGAATTGAAGGACTTGCCAGGCGACACGGGTGGCCGACATGGGCGTGGCGGGCGCAATTCCAGATCGTCATCCGACAAGCCCCGCAATGCTTCAGGCCGTCACAAGGACCGTGACACAGGGGCTGAGGCTGGCCCGAAACAGGAACCGCGCGAACAACGCGAACCTCGCGAGCGCGGCCAGCGAAGCAGTCGTCGCCGCGGCGGACGTGACAATGACGGATCGGAACTTGCCCCGGCCGCCGATGGCGTCAAAGGTTTTGGCGATCATGTACCGGATTTCCTGAAGCGTTAACCTTTCAGGTCGTCTCACCTGCCGATTTGTTTACCCTGATCGGTCATAGACGCGCTCATGATGCGCTTCCCCATCGCCCAGATTGCGGCTATCACGTTGCTCGTCGCAGGCGCACTGGTCCTGTTTCATGGCTGGACAGGCGTGCCCGGTGGTGCGAGCTACCGGCACAATATTCCCTGGATCGAAGGCTTTCACGCCGCGTTCTGGAGCGGCGACCTTTATCCAAGACGTATTTCGGGGTTGTGGTACGGCCTGGGCGGGCTCGACTTCTATTTCTATGCGCCGGTGCCCTTCTGGGTATCCAGCCTGGCCGGACCTGTTCTAGCGCCGGGCCAGGGCGCCGATGGTGCGCTGGCCGCTGGCGGGGCCGTCATGATAGCGCTGTCGGTGGTCAGCTTTCACGCTTTTGCGAGGCAATTCTACTCGCACAGACTGGCGCTGGCAGGCGCGCTGATCTACGCGATCCTTCCCTATCATTACATGACCAACTGGTTCATTCGACAGGCCGTTGGCGAGGTCGCGGCCATGGCCATCATTCCACTGGTCGCGCTTGGAGCCGTGAAGCTCCTTAAGACACCGCGGAGCGGCGGGCGCCTGCTGGCCTGCAGCTTTGCCGCACTGACCTTCAGCCATCTGCCCAGCGCGCTGCTGACCCTATTTTTCATCGCCGTGATCGTGACCATCCTGATTGTTCGCGATAGGCAAAGCTGGGCAGACGCCGCCCGGCGTGCGGCACCGTTCGCGCTCTGGGGCGGCCTTGGGGCGGCGCTGGCTGCGCTATACTGGCTGCCGGCACTGGTTCTTCTGAAAGACGTATCGCCGGACCTGCTGTTCAATGCCTATGCCACACCCACAAACTGGTTCGTCCTTGATGGCCGGCCGGAACCCAATTCGGTCACCATGTCGGTGGTACGCATGCAACTGGCTGCAGCCGTGCTGGCGGCTCTGGCGCTGGTCTGTCTGCGCCGCAAGGCGAGTAAAAACGCCATGGCCTGGGCGCTAGGTCCGCTTGTTTTCGGGCTGGTGATGATGACGCCCATCTCGACGCCCCTCTGGACGCATACGCCCTTGCAGGCCGTCCAGTTTCCATGGCGCAGTAATGTAATCGTCGATCTCGGCCTCGCGCTGGCCTTGTGCGAGATTGCGCGGCAATGGGCCAGCGCGCAGAAGGGCCGGGCCATGCCGGCGGCTCTGGGCGGCGCACTCCTACTCGCCATAATGGCAACGGGCGCCACAGCCCTGCCGCATGCGGGCGCTGCGATCGAACGCGGTCATATGCTGGACGGTGCATCGCCAGCCACGGGCGCGGCCGAATATATTCCGCCCGGCACATTCCGCGCCATCAATGCCCGCTATCTCGCCGCCGACCCCAACGGCAGATCCAGCGAATCTCAGTATAATAGCTGGTTCTACCATGCCGAACGCGTGCGCGACGAGGCGCTGGCCAATGCGGCGAGCGATGCGGCTTCCGTGACACTCCTGAATGTGTCGGGCCAGACGGTAAGGGTCTCCGTCGATATGGGCGTCGATAGCGGCGACCTGCGCGTGCCGGTCCCCTATTGGCGCCACTGGCAGGCGCGGCTCGACGCAAGCGGCAAGGAGCTGTCGCTTCGCCCTGATACAGACCTCGGCATGACCATGATCACCTTGCCGGCCGGCCAAAGCCGCGTCACGCTGCATCTGCCACCCACCGCCATTGAACGCCTGGCCAGCGCCATTTCGCTGCTGGCCGTCTTCCTTCTCGGCGCCAGCTTCCTTGTGCGAAGGGCACACCACATTCGCCTGCAACGCCCGGTCAAGAGGAGACTCGACGCCGCCGTGAAAGCTGGATAGGGCAAAAAAGGGTCGTTCCCCGGAAGCTGACATGGATGGTAGTATGGGCCGTTCTCATAATCGGGTCCGCCGGCGCTCCGCCGCCCCCACTTTCCTGCCCATTCCCAGCGTCATCTTCCTCCTGCCCCTGCTCAGCGGCGGACTGATCGGGCGCGATGCGCCAGCCCGCGCTTCTGCCGCCGAATAATGAAAATCGCGAGGTCACAGATTTGGATACCGATCAGGTCAATGAAAGCGATGCCCTCGTTGCGGCCCGCCGGGCAACGGACCGTCCGGCACGCCCGCGAATGGACATCATCGTCCCGGTCTTGGATGAAGAAGACGCGATTGCCCCGTTTCTCGAACATGTCCGGCCGGTACTTGACGGTCTGGAGGCCGACTGGTCGATCCTCTTCGTCAATGATGGCAGCAAGGATGCCACGCTGGGCCGCATCATGGACGAGATTGCGCGCGACCGGCGTCTGACCTGTATCAACCTGGCGCGCAATTTCGGCAAGGAAGCGGCCCTGACCGCAGGCATCGATGCGGCCCATTCCGATCTGGCGGTCATCATGGATGTGGACCTGCAGGATCCGCCGGAACTGATCGCCGACTTCCTCGCCAAAT
Organism: uncultured Hyphomonadaceae bacterium; assembly: GCA_964415675.1. Classification (GTDB taxonomy): domain Bacteria; phylum Pseudomonadota; class Alphaproteobacteria; order Caulobacterales; family Hyphomonadaceae; genus UBA5336. The sequence goes on along the minus strand of CAYQBG010000013.1, from coordinate 98,011 downwards.
GGCGCGAGGGCTATGACGTTGTCTATGGCATCCGCAGCGCGCGCGGCACCGATACCTGGCTCAAACGCGTCACATCACGTCAGTTCTACCGGGTTTTCAATATGATATCGCCGGTCAAGATTCCACCCAATGTCGGCGACTATCGGCTGGTCGATGCGCGCGTCCTGAACGCGTTGCGGGCACTGCCCGAGCGCAACCGGTTCATGAAGGGCCTGTTTGCCTGGGTGGGTTTTCCGTCTGTCGGTGTTACTTTCGAGCGCCCCGAAAGGGCCGCGGGCACCACCAAGTTCCGGATGCGCCGACTGTGGAATTTCGCCCTGGACGGCCTGTTCGGCTTCTCGACATTGCCGCTGAAAGCCTGGACCTATTTCGGCATGGTCCTGGCGCTGATTGCGATCCTTTATGCGGCTTACATCTTCCTGCGCACACTGTTCTTCGGGATTGACGTGCCGGGCTATGCCTCACTGATTGTGATCATTCTGGTGGCCTCGGGTGCGCAGATGATCTCGCTCGGCGTGATCGGTGAATATATTGCGCGCCTCACCCTGGAAGCGAAACAGCGCCCCAATTACCTCGTCGAACATCACTACCGCGCGGATGAAACCGGGTGAATCGGACGGAATTTGCCACACTGGGGCGTTTCGGCCTGATCGGCGTTCTCGCGACTGGCACGCACCTGCTTGTCGTGGCCATCCTGGCGCTTGCGACACAGATGCCCGCACTGGCCGCCAACACACTGGGCTTCCTCATCGCCTTTGGCGTGTCGGGACTCGGCCATGCGGCCTATACGTTCCGCCTCGAAACAGGGCGGAGCAAGGCCATTGCCAGATGGTTTGTCGTCTCGGCGATCGGCCTGGCGGCGAGCAACCTGGCACTCGCCGCCATGATCGGCGCGCAGCTGGCACCTGAATTCTGGCTGAGGCTGGCAGCCATCGCGGTTGTGCCTGCCGCCTCCTACCTTGCCGCGCGCCTCTGGGCATTTGTGGAATAGGTGCGCCCATTCGCACAACGCACCTCGTGACGGCTGGTGATCAGCGCTTGATCCGGCCGGCGACCTGTTTGCGGAATTTCTCGCCATAGGGCGGGCGCATCATGGCGAGCAGTTCCGAACCGGTCTGGGTGTAGATCGCTTTGGCGTGGGAGAATTCCCGGAAGCCGTCATAGCCGTGATAGGCACCCATGCCCGACGGACCGACCCCGCCAAAGGGCAGGTCTTCCTGCGCGACATGGAACAGCACGTCATTCACGGTGACACCGCCCGATATGGTGTTATCGAGCACCATGTCCTTCTCGCTCCGGTCATCGCCGAAATAATACAGGCCGAGCGGGCGCGGATGGGAATTGATATATTCCACGGCCTGCGAGGTCTGCGCATAGGATTTGACCGGCAGGATGGGGCCGAAAATCTCGTCCTGCATCACGGACATATCGTCGGTCGGGTCGATAATGATGTGCGGGGGAATCTTGTGGTGCGGCTGCTGGTCGAAATGCTCACCCTTCGGATTGATCTCGACGACTTGCGCACCCCTGGTCTTCGCGTCATCGATATAACCCATGATCCTGTCATAATGGCGCTGGTTGACGATGGATGTGTAGTCGTCATTATCCTTCAGGCCTGTCGGGAACATGGTCTCAACCGCGCGGGTAGCCGCACTGACGAAATCGGCGGTCTTGTCCTGGGGCACGAAGGCATAGTCCGGCGCGAGGCAGATCTGGCCGGCATTCAGCGTCTTGCCCGCCATGATCCGGGCTGCGGCCTTGTCCAGATCGGCCGACTGGCCCAGCACCACAGGCGACTTGCCGCCGAGTTCCAGCGTGAGCGGGACCAGATTGTCAGCCGCCGCACGCATGACATGACGCGCGATCGAGGTCGCGCCGGTAAAGATGATATGGTCGAACGCCAGTTTGGTGAATTCCTGGCCAACCTCCGGCCCGCCGGTCACGACGGCCACCTCATCCTCGTCAAAGGCCGAGGCAATCATCCGCTTCATCAGTTCCGATGTCTGTTCGGTAAACTCCGATGGCTTGATCATGGCCCGGTTGCCAGCGGCAAAGATCCCGGCGAGTGGGGTGAAAGTGAGATTTACCGGGAAGTTCCACGGCGAAATGACACCCACAACGCCCTTCGGCTGATACTGGATTTCAGCTTTCGACCCCAGTAGGCCAAGCGGGAACTCCACCTTGCGCCGCTCGCTCCGCATCCATTTGCGCAGATGCTTCCTGGAATATTGCAGGGCCCCGATGGAGGATGCGACATCTGTGAAGCGCGAGGCATCCTTCGAGCGATGTCCAAAATCCTCGCACAAGGCCTCTTCTATCTCGCTTTGATGATCGACAAGCAGGCCGATACAGCGATCCAGCCATTCGATCCGCTTCTCCGCGCTCGGCGTGCCGTCACGCAGATGGGCCGCCTTTTGCCGCTCGAGGATATCCGCCATTGAGCCGCCCTGTCCGCCTTCAAGTGCCATCTGTCTCTCCCGGGGTTGATCTTGTGTCCTGGCGCTTTGTGCCGCCTTCACATGCAGCCTAGACCAGTTGGCACGAGTGAAAAAGTCAAACCGCCGCCCCGGCGTCAGGCGTTGCCATCACCGTCCGGCTCCATAAACTGCCGCTAACAGAATTTGCGAGGGAGCGCGCCCATGGATTTCGAGAAAATCAGTTATGCCCTTGAGGGTGAGATCGCCGTCATCAGCTTCGACGACCCGAAGACGATGAATGCGGCTGGACTCGACACTGTGGAAGAATTGTTGCTGGCCTTTGAAAAGGCCGGGGACGACGCACGCGGCACAATCCTCACCGGCAATGGCCGCGGCTTCTGCTCGGGTGCCAACCTGTCGGGCGACGTCGGCGGAGGCTCGAAGCCCAGGGGCAAGCCGGATGCGGGCAAGGCCCTCGATAGCCACTATAACCCATTCATCAAGGTCATGCGCGAGCATCCCCACCCGGTAATCACCGCCGTAAACGGGGCCGCCGCCGGCGTGGGCTGCTCGATAGCGCTGATGGGCGACATGGTGATTGCTGCTGAGGGCGCCTATTTCCTGCAGGCGTTCCGGCGCATCGGCCTGGTGCCCGATGGCGGCTCGACCTGGCTGCTGCCACGCACAATTGGCCGCGTGCGAGCGATGGAGATGGCGCTTCTTGGTGAGAAGCTGCCTGCTGCCAAGGCGCTGGAATGGGGCATGGTGAGCAAGGTTGTGCCAGATGACCAGTTGATGAGCGAAGCCATGGACCTGGCCATGACGCTTTCGAAGGGCCCGACCCGCGCACTCTCGGTCATGCGCGGACTGATCTGGGATGGCTGCGAGAATGATCTCGAAGCCCAGCTTCACGCTGAACGCAATGCCCAGCGCATCGCCGGGCGGACAAGCGATTTCAAGGAAGGCGTGAGCGCGTTCCTCGAAAAACGTCCCGCCAGGTTCACAGGGCAATAGCGGCAAGCGTGCGGACCAAGAGCATAATTCCGGCGCAATTAGGGGCGAAGGTGTCGCGAATCCCAGGCCATTGGAGGACATGGCGATGCGTACCGGTATACTGGTCTCCCTCTCCGGACTGATTGCATTGGCCGTTGCCGCCTGCACTTATGGTCAGGCTCCCGCCGAAACCGCTGGTCCGGACACGGCTGCAGAAGCCAGAGAAGAGGCGAGCGCATCAGGCGAAAGTCCGCGCGTCATGGATACAGCCGATCTTGTCAGCGGCGCGAACCGATTTGCCGGAGACATCTATATCGAGCTGGCGGACAAAGATGGAAACGTCTTCATCTCGCCGGTCAGCATATCCTCCGCCTTTGGGCTTCTCTATCCGGGCGCTGGCGGGGAAACGGCGAGCGAGATGGCAAACGTATTCGGCTTTGCTGACGGCGAAGATGCGCACAAGACTCTGGGCGCGCTTCTTTCATCGATGGAAGCAAGGGACGAGACCGCTGCGCTGACGATCGCCAATGCCGCCTGGGTGCGCGATATCTCGCGCCTGCGTGCAGATTATGTCAAACGGTTGAGCAAGGACCTCGATGCGGAAATATCCGAGGCCGATTTCGGCGCGCCGGTGGCCGCAGCCGCGCAGATCAACAACTGGGTGGCCCGCCATACGAATAACCGGATCGAGCAGCTCATTTCAGCCGACTTTATCGATCCGGTGATGACACAACTCGTGCTGACAAATGCGGTCTGGTTCAAGGCCGACTGGACCTCTGCCTTCGAAGCCTACAATACTGTGGATGGGCGCTTCCATACGGCCAATGACGATAGCCTGCCCGCCAGGCTCATGAATCAGACGCTCAATGCTCATTATGTCGAAACAGATCAGTATCAGGCCGTGGAACTGCCGTATCGCGGCGGCGATTATGTCATGCAGATCGTCCTTCCGCGCGAACGCCTTGGCCTCAATGCGCTCGAGCACACACTTGGAAGTGAGGGTATCGTCAATGCGCTGGCATCAATATCGGGCGCGGGCAAGCGCGATGTACGCCTGACCCTGCCCAAATTCGAAATGGAAACGGGTTACGCGCTCGGCCCTGCCCTGAAATCTGTCGGCCTCAGGCGCGTCTTCACTGAAGGCGCCGATCTGTCGGGTCTCTTCGATGGCGGGCAATACGCGGTCAGCGGCGTGGCTCACAAGACGTTCCTGGCTGTGGACGAAAAAGGGACGGAGGCGGCCGCTGCGACAGCGATCGGCATCGAGGCTACAAGCATGCCGGTCGGTCCACCACCTGCAAAGTTCCGCGCTGACAGGCCATTCCTGCTCGCGCTGGTCCATAAACCAAGCGGAGCAATCCTCTTCATCGGCCGCGTCGAGACTGTCTAATCGCGAGCTTCCAGCCGCTCCATCACGCGGCTCATGAAGGGGCCGATCTCCTCATTCACGACGAGATCGGCAATCACATCCTGTTCGGTTTCTTCCCGGTTGACGATGATCAGCCTTGCGCCCTGGCGCTTGGCGATCATCGGCAGCGCAGCGGCCGGGTAGACAACCAGTGACGAGCCCATCACGAGAAAAAGGTCGCAGGCGCGGGCCTCGTCTTCGGCGCGGATCATTTCCTCTTCCGGCATGGCCTGCCCGAAAGAGATGGTCGCTGACTTGACCAGCCCGCCACAGGCCGCGCAGGTGATGTCCTCTCCGCTCTCCCAGCGCGGGCGAAGCTCTTCATATTCATAGCGTCCCGCGCATTCGAGGCATTTGGCATAACTGGCATTGCCGTGAACCTCTATCACCCTGTCCGCCGGAGTGCCGCTGTCCTGATGCAGGTTGTCGACATTCTGAGTGATCACGCAGGAGACCTTGCCGCGCTCAACCAGTGCTGTGACAGCCCTGTGGCCGGCATTGGGGCTCGCGCCTGTCCAGCCCGCCGCGCGGTTGAAAACTCTCTTCCAGGCCTCCTGGCGCTTCTCGCGAGAGGCGACAAAGTCCTGGAAGTAAATAGGGCGCATCTTGCTCCAAACGCCGCCGGGGCTGCGGAAATCGGGAATGCCGCTTTCGGTGGAAATACCGGCTCCGGTAAATACGACGGCACGCTGGCAATCGTCCAGCCATCGGGCGAGGGTATCATCTGGGCTCATGAACTAAGATTAGACATATCTGCCCGCAATGAAAGCCTGTCATCCGGCCTGCAACAATAACGCACATGGCCGGGGTGGAATCGCGAAGCTACACCTCCCTCCTGTCATTCAGGAGCCCTCCCCCAATGTCGCAGAAATCCCCCGTCATGGCCGGTCTGAAATGTCGCTGCTTCAACTGTGGCGAAGGCCAGGTATTTCGCGGCTATCTGACGATCAAACCCAAATGCGACACCTGCGGCCAGGATTTTTCATCAGCTGACCCGGCTGACGGGCCGGCATTTTTCGCGATGTTTGCCGCGCTCATTCTCTTTGGACCGTTTGCCTTCATCCTGCCGCTGACCGGATGGTCGGTCTGGGCCCTCGTGCCTGCCTATATCGTTCTGATCAGCGCCATGATGATATTCGTCTTGTGGCTGCTTCGACCGCTAAAAGCTATCATGATGAACCTGCAGCTCCACCATCGCGCCGAAGAAGCCAGGTTCGAAGACAGAGAATGACGCGGACCAGGTCGACAGCCGGCCCTGCCACCGGTCAGTCGCCAATCGCCTGCTCATCACGTTCGCCAGTGCGAATGCGAATCACTGTATCCAGGCTTCGGACAAAAATCTTGCCATCGCCGATGGTGCCAGTGTTCGCCGCTTTGATGATGGCATCTGTGACCCGGTCAAGGGCCTCATCGCCGCAAGCGACTTCTATCTTCACCTTTGGTAGCAGGCGAACCTCATACTCGGCGCCTCGATAGACTTCGGTCTTGCCCTGCTGGCGGCCATAGCCGCGAACCTCCGACACGGTGAGACCCGTGTTTCCCGTCTCTGTCAGCGCGTCGATCACGGCGTCGAGACGGCTGGGTTTGAAGATGGCTGTAACGAGTTTCATGAATCCGGCTTCCCTGCAATTATTGCAGCCCAGCGAACCACCGCACCGTGCCGGCGTCAATCAGGATGACCGGCTGCAATTGTCTGCGGAGTGACCTGCCCGGTCTGTGGGCACACCAGCGCGTCCGCTGCGCGCCTTTATAGCAGACAAGGTCGGGGCCACGGCACCACGGCCCGGATCGACATAGAGCCTCTTGACAGCTTCGACGAGGACCACACCGCCAAGTGCCGGGGCAAGCAAGCTGCCAGCCCGCTCCCATCCGTCGGCTCCCGACACAATAAGCCCGCTCGCAATCGGCGGCATGAACAGGGCGTGCGTGCTTGCAGTGACCTGGAAGGTGCAATCGCCCAGCAGCCTGGAAATCTGCCGCTTCGTCCAGGGCCGTCCATGGCCAAAGGGCGTGCGGTCCGCACGCGCCCAGAGGCCGGAGCGGTTGGCCAGTCCCACAATGATACGCCCTTCCGGTGCCATGACCCGCCATATCTCCCGGCAGACCGCGCGCGGGTTTCCGGCTTCTTCAAGACCGTGCAGCACGATTACCCGATCAAACACGCCATCAGGAAAGGGCAGGCGCGTGTCCGGGCTGATCACAGTGGCATTGCCCCGCCCCGTCGGGCGCCACCGGATCTGGCCGGCCTCATCGGGTAGCGCCACGGCAAGCCGGCGGGCCGTGGAAACGTACGGGGCCAGAACTGGCTGGGGATAGCCCACTCCCAGCATCGACAGCCCCGCCGCATCACGCCACAAATCTGAAATCCGCTGCGTCAATACGCGGCCTGCTGCCCGCCCCAACGGCGAGTCGTAAAAGCGCGAAATTGAAACACTGTCCTGACGCATACCTCAACCATATGGTAGTGACGGGTTAAATCGCCATTGAAACCCGGAGGGCCCGTCCATGCTTGAGATCCATCAGTTTCCCTGCCTCAATGACAATTATGGTTTTCTGGCCCATGACCCAGGCAGCGGCGAGACAGCTGCGATCGATACGCCAGACGCGGAACGCTACCTGTCCGAGGCGCAATCCAGAGGCTGGACCATCACCCAGATCTGGAACACGCACTGGCATCCCGATCATGCCGGTGGAAATGAACGCATCAAGGCCGAAACAGGCTGCCAGATCACAGCGCCCGCCGGGGAAGCCGAAAAGATACCTGGCATCGACTGCACAGTCGGCGGTGGCGATACGGTGACGCTTGGCAGCATGACCGCCAATGTCATCGACGTGCCGGGCCACACACTCGGCCATATCGCCTATTATGTTCCCGCTGCGGGGGTCGCATTTGTTGGTGACGCGCTGTTCGCGCTGGGCTGCGGGCGGGTGTTCGAAGGCGATGCGAAAATGATGTGGACGAGTCTCAACCGGCTGAAGGCGCTGCCTGCGGAAACAACCATCTATTGTGCCCACGAATATACCCAGGCCAATGCCCGTTTCGCCGTTACGGTCGATCCGGAAAATGCCGCGCTGAAAGCCTATGCCGAGGACGTCATGGACAAGCGCGCGCGCGGAGAGTGGACAGTGCCGACCGTGATCGCTCGCGAACTGGCCGCCAACCCGTTCCTGCGGGCCGACGATCCTGCCTTGCAGGCCGCCATGGGACATCCCGGCGATGCCGTTGCCACCTTTGCTGAAATCCGCCAGCGCAAGGACCGGTTCTGATGCGGGCTATCTCCGGCGATCTCGCAGCCAGCGAGATCATCCGGCTGCTCGATCTCAGGCAGCATCCGGAAGGTGGGCATTATGCCGAGACGTTCCGCTCCCGGGTGGTGGGAGAGCGGCGTGCCGCCATGACGGCTATCTATTATCTTCTGCAAGCCGATGAACTCTCGGCCTGGCATCGCGTGACCGATGCCGATGAAGCCTGGCTATGGCAGGCCGGAGGGCCACTGGCGCTGACACTGTCACCGGCGGACGGCAGGGGCGCAAGCGCCCATCAGCTCGGCCCGGACCTGCGCGCCGGCCAGCGCCCGCAGCTGGTGGTGCCGGCAGGCCAGTGGCAAACGGCTGAGACGCTTGGTGCATGGACCCTTGTCTCATGTGTGGTCGCGCCCGGCTTTTCATTTGACGGATTTGAGATGGCTCCGCCGGACTGGCGTCCGGACGTCTAGGCACGCTCTATTTTAGTTGAGTGTCGGCAAGACTCTCCCCATCTGATTGTCGCGCATCCGTACCAAGGGAGGGAGAGGATGGATCCGGCAATTGTTGCGATCATCGTGGCGGTGGTGGCGCTTATCGCGCTGTTCCAGGCCTTCAAATTCGTGCCGCAGGGCTATAATTACACGGTCGAACGCTTCGGGCGCTATGTCCGCACGCTTGAACCGGGCATGGGGGTCATCAATCCCCTGTTCGACCGGGTCGGTCGCAAGATGAACATGATGGAGCAGGTTCTCGACATCCCGACCCAGGAAGTCATCACACGCGACAATGCCACGGTCTCATGCGATGCGGTTGTCTTCACGCAGATCATCGACCCGGTTTCGGCGGCCTATGAAGTTCACCATCTGGACATGGCCATCACCAATCTCGCCCTGACCAATATCCGTTCAGTGCTCGGCTCCATGGATCTCGATCAGGTGCTTTCCAATCGCGACGAGATCAATGCGCGTCTCCTGACCATCGTCGATGCAGCCACAAACCCCTGGGGTGTGAAGGTGACGCGCATCGAGATTGCCGATCTGTCGCCACCCGCCGACATAACCGAGGCCATGGCCCGGCAAATGAAGGCCGAACGCCTCAAACGCGCGGAAATCCTGACTGCGGAAGGCCAGAAGCAGAGCCAGATCCTCAAGGCCGAGGGCCTGAAGCAAAGCCAGATCCTGGAAGCCGAAGGGCGAAAGGAAGCGGCTTTCCGCGATGCTGAAGCCAGGGAACGCGAAGCCGAGGCCGAAGCCAGGGCGACCGCCATGGTCAGCCAGGCCATTGCCAAGGGCGATGTCAACGCGGTCAACTATTTCCTGGGCCAGGCCTATGTCGAAGCCTTCGCCAAGCTCGCGGACTCGCCCCAGCAGAGAACCGTCATCATCCCGGCCGAATTCGCCTCGCTTGTCGGCGCAATCGAGGGCGTGCGCAGCCTCACCGAGGAGGCAAAGGCTGTCCAGCAATCTCGCCGTGACGGCGCGGGCGCAGTCCCGCCGACCCGCAACGACGAGACCTGACCCATTCCACGGAGCCAGAGACATGGACACTTCAATCCTCCTGCCGCTGAACATCTGGCACTGGCTGGCGCTCGCGCTCATCCTGTTCCTCACGGAAATGGCGCTGGGAACCTTCGACCTGCTCATGGTCGCAGTCGCTGCCGCATTGACGGCCGCCTGGACAGGGTTTGCCCCGGCCGATCTTGCCGGATGGCAGAGCCAGCTCCTGGTCTTTTTCGGTGTTGCGATCACGCTGATCATACTCGGGCGCACCGTGTTTGCACCAATGCGAACGGGTGGTCCCGGACTGCCAGGGCTCAACAAGCGCATGTCTCGGCTGGAGGGCGCAAGAGGGCAGGTCGTGGTCGGCTTTGTCAGCGGTCAGGGCCGGGTGCGGATCGGCGATACGGAATGGCTCGCTGAGTCCATGGACGGGACTGACATTCCGGAAGGCACCAGCATCATCGTCGAAGGCGCACGCTCGACCATGGTGCGGGTCCGCGCCGCCTGACGCGTCGGCGCGCGTCGGACGTCAGCTTGTCAGGTCGCCTCCCCTTCATCGGTTGGATTGTCGAGTTCGCCATCGAACAATTCGCGGATCTGTTCGATGGCGTCCTCCATATTGCGGGCCCGTCCTGATTGTACGAAGGCCCGTGCGAAATGCCGCGCGACATCGGCCAGGAAGAGTCCCACCTCATCGGTCCCGTTGAAAAATGACGGGTCGAGCATCACGGTCTGCCCACCCTCGCCGCCTGGGAATGCCACAAGGAAGGGCTGGAGATTGTCTTCAGAGCGCATCTGTGCGGTCCCCTATTTGATTTGGCTGGGAGTTATTGCCGATTACCGACCCGTGAGGTCAGAGCTTCAATCCGCTCGGCCGCGCGGACCAGGGCCTCAGCCGCCAACTGTTCGCCGCTGGACTCAGGCCCACGCTCGCTGCCTGCGGCTGACAGTTCGTCCAGCATCGACAGCGCAGCCACCAGGAGGAGGCGTTCATCGCCGACATCGCCCACCGCCTGTTCTATCCGCCTCAGCCGGGCATCCAGCTCGCGCGAGAGCATGACAAGCCGTTCCTCCTGACCCGGCGCACAGGCAATCGAGTAAGCCCGCCCGCGCAGATTGATATCGGCCTTTGCCATAACCGCCTATTCCTCCCGCCCGAGCGCCGCGCGGACTTCCTCGATCGCCGATCCCAGCGCCTCAGAGGCTTCATCTGCCAGGCCCTGAAGCGCCTGCTCACGTGCCAGTGCAGCGCTGAGGTCTTCGGCCAGTTGCGCCCGATCGGCGAGAAGGGCGCCCATTTCAAGGCGCGCGACCCTGGGATCGACGCTCGACTCCAACAGCGTGTCGAGCGCCCCCTCCAGACGCTCAAGCGCAGTTTCCAATCTTTCCACAGCTGAAACGATACCCGACATGGAAAAAACCCCTAACTCCAACCGGACCAGGCGCCAAGCGGCTTGACGTCGGCCCCCTCCTTGGCCATCCCGCAAACAAGTTAACAAGGGCGCCACATGACTGTCACACTCAAAGAGATGGCGAATGCGATCCGGGCACTGTCCATGGACGCGGTCGAACAGGCAAAATCCGGTCATGTCGGCCTGCCACTCGGCATGGCAGACGTTGCCAGCGTCCTCTTCACGAAGCACCTGAAATATGACCCTACGGCGCCCGACTGGCCGGACAGAGACCGGTTCGTTCTCTCAGCCGGCCACGGATCGATGCTGCTTTATTCGCTTCTTTATCTGACAGGCCATGACAGCGTGTCGCTCGATGATATCCGAAATTTCCGGCAGCTGGGCAGTTCCACGCCCGGACATCCGGAAAATTTCATCACATCAGGAGTGGAAACAACCACAGGCCCGCTGGGCCAGGGAATCGCCACGGCCGTCGGAATGGCCATGGCCGAGCGCCACATGAATGCGCGTTTCGGCGAAGACCTTGTCAGTCACCGGACCTGGGCGCTCGCCGGCGATGGCTGCCTGATGGAAGGCGTCAGCCAGGAAGCCATCACGCTGGCAGGCCATATGCGCCTGTCCAACCTGATTGTCCTGTTCGACGATAATGCGGTCACGATAGACGGATCGACCGAGCTTTCGGACTCAACCGACCAGTGCGCCCGGTTCGAAGCCTCCGGCTGGGTCACCCGCCGGGTCGATGGCCATGATACAGGCGATGTCGATGCCGCGATGGAATGGGCGAAGACACAGGACCGCCCGGTCATGCTCGCGGTGAAGACCCGGATCGGCTATGGCGCGCCGACCATTGAAGGCACCGGGAAGGCCCATGGTGGCCCCTATGGCGCCGATGAGATTGCAGGCATCCGCGAAAATATCGGCTGGTCGCATCCGCCCTTCGACATTCCCGAAGAGGTCCTTTCGGCCTGGCGTGAGGCAGGCCTGAAGGGCGAGGCCGAACACATGGCCTGGCAGGCGCGCTTGAAAGGTGCGTCGAACGGCACCGCTTTCATGAAGGCAATCGAGGATCCCCTGCCGCTTGACCTTGCCGAGATTGTCGCCGCTCACAAGCAGGCCGTTATCGAGGGCGGCAAGTCGGACGCGACCCGCAAATGGTCGGGCGCGGTACTGGAGCCCCTGACAGCTGCCATCCCGGAAATGGTCGGCGGATCGGCCGACCTGTCGGGTTCCAACAATACGAAGACCAGCCATACCGAACCGATGACGCCCGCCAATTGGAGCGGGCGCTATATCCATTATGGAGTTCGCGAGCACGCGATGGCCGCCGCGATGAATGGCATGGCCCTGCATGGCGGGATCATTCCCTATTCAGGAACATTCCTCGTATTCGCCGACTATTCGCGCGCCGCGATCCGGATCGGTGCGCTGATGGGCCTGCGTGTCATCCATGTGATGACCCATGATTCCATCGGCCTTGGCGAGGATGGCCCGACCCACCAGCCGGTCGAACATGTCGCCTCATTGCGGGCGATGCCGCGCATGCAAGTGTTTCGCCCCTGCGATGGCGTCGAAACGGCCGAGTGCTGGGAACTGGCCCTGCGCCATACCGACGGCCCCTCGACACTCGCCCTGACCCGCCAGACTGTCACCAGCGCCCGCACCAGCCATGATGACGAGAACCTCAGCGCACGCGGCGCCTATGTCCTGTCGCCTGCGAGCGGCGAAGAAAAGGCGGTTCTCATCGCAACCGGCTCGGAGGTCGGCATCGCGCTGGACGCCCAGGCCATACTCGCAAAAGCCGGGTTCGGCGTGCGTGTCGTCTCAATGCCGTGCATGGAACTGTTCGACGCACAACCCCGTGACACCCAGGCCGACGTGCTCGGCCCGCCAGATCTGCCGCGCGTAGCTGTCGAAGCCGGCGTACGTTTTGGCTGGGACCGCTGGATCGGCTCTGATGGCGGATTTGTCGGGATGGACAGTTTCGGAGCGTCCGCCCCTTACAAGGCGCTTTACGAGCATTTCGAGATCACGCCGGACGCGGTTGTCGAGGCCGTGAAGGCTCGCATCTGACAAGGACGACCCTAAGCGTCCCAGGTCTCGTAGCGTGCCCGCATATCCTTCAGGCCGAGCTCGATAATTTCTGCGAGAACATCAGTATCGATCTCGGCCAACTTGTTCAGATAGAGGCACGACTTGCCGAGCCGGTGTTTGCCGAGACGGGAGAGCGGCTCGGCAAGATCGCTGTATCCCGGCATGATATAGACGGTCAGTGCGGTCTTGCGGGGTGAAAAGCCCGTGAGAAAGTGTTCGCCCTCGCGACCGCTGTCATAGCGATAGAGATAACGGCCATATCCGACAATGCTGGGCCCCCACATCTGCGGCTTCAGCCCCGTCACCCGGTTGAATAGCTCCAGCAGCGCAAGCCCGTCATCGCGCCGGCGCCGGGGCTCTACCTGTTCCAGGAATGTCCGCGGGTCCGCGCCTGTGACTGTCGTTTTGTTGTTCGCCCTGGCCATAACTCTATACTCCCCTAAAACGCTGGCAGTTCGACAATGAAGCGCGCGCCGCCCTCTGCGCGGTTCTCCGCCGTGACGCGGCCGCGATGACTTTCAACGATCTGACGCACAATCGACAATCCGAGACCGGAATTGTTACCAAAGGCCGCGCCCGGCGGTCGATCCGTATAAAATCTGTCGAAAATCGTCTCCAGCTTGTCTTCAGGGATGCCGGGGCCGCGGTCCTCCACCAGGATTCGAGCGAGAGTCTGTGGGCCGGAGCGTCCTTGCTCTAGCACCACAGTCACAACTTGATCCACCGGCGAAAAGGATCGCGCATTGTCGATCAGGTTTCGCAGCACCTGCCCGATCGGTCCTTCGCGCCCGCGCACGAGCAAACCCGCGCCCATGGTCTCATCGGTGAACCGCACAGGAATTTCGCCATTCGAACGGCTGGCATCATAGGTTTCGACGATATCCTCGCACAACCGGCCAATATCGAGGCTCTGGGTCGGCAGACGCGTGAACTCCGCCTCCATGCGCGAAGCATTTGAGATATCGGTGATCAGCCTGTCGAGCCGGCGCACATCGCTTGCGATCAGCTGGCGCAACTTTTCACGCGCTTCGGGATCATCCTGCACGCGTTCTGCCGTCTCAACGGCCGATCGGATCGAGGTGAGCGGGTTTTTCATTTCATGGGCGACATCGGCGGCAAAGCGTTCATTGGCTTCGATCCGGTCGACCAAAGCCTGGGTCATGGCCTGAAGCGATTCGGCAAGGTCGCCGATTTCATCGCGCCGGCGGCTGAGTTCGGGCAGGTCAAGACGGTCGGCATCGCCTGCACGCACACTGTCGGCCGCCACCGAGAGCCGACGCAGCGGCCTGGCAATCCCCAGTGTGAGCAGTGCGGCCGTAATCAGTGCGACAAGCACGGCGACAAGGATAAACGGTGCCAGCGCGGCGCGCTCGGCGCGGACAATCTCCTCGACGTCGCTGGCCTCCAGCGTCAGCACGCCGACCACAGCCGAGACATGCTGAACCGGCACAGAGACGGAGATGACGCGCTGGCCCCGGTCTGAAAAACGCTGGCTGGCAGCTGTCTCGCCGGACATGGCAGAAGCGAATTCCTCCTCAAAGCTCTGCGCACGGACCGCGCCGGATCCGCGTTCGGGCAGGATGTCCTGAAGGATCCCGCTGGCCCAGTTCGACAGGTCGGCACTCATTCTCTGCACAGCACCAGGTTCCTCAAGAGGCGGCAGGGCCGAAACATCGACACGCTCTGACAGCATGAAACTGTCTGCCACCACGTCGCCAGCCCGGTCGCGAACCTGGGCGCGCACACTGACCGGCAGGGCCAGCGAACGAATCGTCGCGCGTGCCAGCTCGCCATCCATGCGCGGCAGCGGCTGGCCAAATGTCGCGCCTTCGCTGAGCAGATTGGTGAAGACCTGCGACTGGGCGACAAGATCCTGCTTCTTAGAGACGACGAGCCCGGCGCGCATCTCGTTGAGCACCATGGCGCCGGCAATAAGGATCGCCAGCCCGGCCATGTTGGACGCAAAGATCAGCCGCGCGATCCGCGAGCGGATCACGCCCTTGCCGCGCCTTGGCCTGTGCGAAAGGTCATTCATGCTCGTCATGCCCAAACTCTACTCAGCCTCCTGTTTTGCGCCAGTGGCTGCCGACAGGCCGGCGCCCGGGTGTTCTTCCTCGATATCGTCGAACCGATCAGCTGCGGCGAGATGCGGAAACAGTCGCATCCAGACGAGCGCCGCACCGATTGCCATCGATCCGCCCAGAATCACCGCGCCAACGGGCCCGAGAAAGCGCGCCGCCACGCCGCTTTCAAACTCTCCAAGTTCATTCGAGCCCGAAATGAAGATGAAAGAGACCGAGCTCACGCGCCCCTTCATCTCATCGGGCGTCGACAACTGGATCAGGGACTGGCGAACGAAAACGGAGATCATGTCAGCAGCTCCGGTGACGGCGAGGGCTGCAAGGCTGAGCCAGAAAAGCGGCGAAATCCCGAACACCAATGTGGCGGCGCCATAGACCGCAACGGCCGCAAACATCCAGCGCCCGACATGGCGCGAAAAGGGCCGGCTGGCGAGGAAAAAGGCCACGATCCCGGCGCCGACAGCGGGGGCGGACCGCATAAGGCCGAGCCCCTCCTCTCCCACATGAAGTATGTCTCGCGCATAAACCGGCATCAGCGCAATGGCACCGCCAAAGAACACCACGACGAGATCGAGCGAGATCGCACCCAGCACGATCCGGTTCGACCCGACATAGCGGAGCCCCTCGATCACCATGCCAATCCCGCGGGCGGCCGGGCGTTTTTCGTGGCGCGGTGTGCCCGCCGTGGCAATAAGGACAGTCGCGATCAGGGACAGGACGGCCGCGGTACCATAAACGACTTCACCGCCAAGCACATAAAGCAGGCCACCTATGGCCGGCCCGACAATGGCCGCTGACTGGAAGCCAAGCGAGTTCCAGGCAATTGCCTGCGGCAGGATGGTGCGCGGGACAAGCCGGGGATAAAGCGCATTGGCGGCCGCCGGCGTGAAGGCGTTCACCGTCCCCAGCACGAACGCCACCACGAAGATGGTCGGCAAGGCCTGCGCGCTCGGCATGAACACAGCGGCGACCAGCACCAGCGATGCGGCGGCGCGCACCAGCTGGCAGACAATCAGGATCAGTTTCTGGTCCAGACGGTCAGCCGCCTGCCCGCCGACAAGGGACAGAAAGAAAACCGGAACGAACTGGGCCAGCCCGACAAAACCGAGCAGGAGGGCCGATTGCTCAATCGAGCGCGTCTCCCGGGCGAGGTCGTAGACCTGCCAGCCAATCGCCACCGCCTCCATCTGCCGGGCGGCCGCCACCAGGACACGCATACCCCAGAATTGGGCATAGGCACGATGCCGGAAGACGGCGAGAGAGGGAGCAGCAGCCATGATTGGCGAGCTTTAGGCGCCCTTTCTGCCCCGCGACAAGCGCGAACAGGTTTCAGGCGTCGCTGGCAAGCTTCATCGAGACGATCTTGTCCGGGTTCTGCACCGGCTCACCGCGCTTGAGCTTGTCGACATTCTCCATACCCTCGGTGACCTGCCCCCAGACCGTGTACTGGCCATCCAGGAATCCGGTGTCGCCAAAACAGATGAAGAACTGGCTGTTGGCCGAATCGGGATCTTGCGTGCGGGCCATGGAACAGGTCCCGCGCACATGGGGTTCGCGGGAGAATTCCGCCTTGAGGTCCGGCTTGTCCGATCCGCCAATGCCGATTCCCTTCGGGCAACCAGCCTGCGCCATGAAATCGTCGATCACGCGATGAAAGACGATGCCATCATAAAAGCCCTCGCGCGCAAGCTCCCTGATCCGCGCCACATGATTGGGCGCAAGATCGGGGCGCAGCTCGATTGTCACCGGCCCCTGCGTGGTTTCCATCAACAGCGTATTGTCGCCATCGGACATGTCTGGCCTCCTCTTGAATCCGTTCGGACGCCTAGACGGTTTCGCGCCGGTCCGCAAACCGTTCAGGCGCCGGATGGCAGGCCGCTGACAAATCGGGGTTTGCAAGACTCGCCCGAAGCGTGTATGGCTCCTTTATCGACTTTCGGCCGGACGATCAGGCAGGCACGTCTCGTATACGCAGACGGACTTTCTACCCATCCTTCTGAAACGAGACGACCGGACGCGGGAATACTCCCACGCCCGAATACTGGCTTCCTGAAAGGAACCGACCATGACACATGGAACCGTGAAATTCTTCAATTCCGCCAAAGGCTTTGGCTTCATCCAGCCGGATGACGGCACAACCGACGTGTTCGTCCACGCCACGGCGCTTGAGCGCGCCGGCATGGCCCCGCTGCAGGAAGGCGACAAAGTTTCCTTCACGACGGCCGTGGACAAGCGTTCGGGCAAGACCGCTGTGGACACAATCGAAGCGGCATAAACCGCCCTTCGAGACGACACATAAGAAAGACCGCTCCCTCGGGGGCGGTCTTTTTTTATAGACCGCCCGCTTCGCCTGCGGCTTCGCGATGGGTCGCGCTCAGGCTGTTTTGCTGACCAATGCCAAGACGGTATCGCGCATCGATCATGCGCAAGCGGAAAATGGCGGAGAGGAAGGGATTCGAACCCTCGATACGCGTGAACGTATACTCCCTTAGCAGGGGAGCGCCTTCAGCCACTCGGCCACCTCTCCGCGCTCTGAACGCATTCGTCTAATGCCCAGCCCCGTCCGGGGCAAGGCCCAGTGACAAGGCCGAATGAATTTCACTGATTCATCAAACGGAATTTTGAGCCCGTCAGGGCACGATTGCCCAATGAACGCCCTTTCTGCGATCCAGGCCACATCTGCATCCGCGGCGCCGCCGGACTGGCACGCGATCACCTCGCGGCGTCGCGAGTTCGCCAGTGCGGAACGCGTCTGGCGGACTGTACTGGCGCCCGAATTGTCGCGCCGCGAAAGCCAGTATCAGGGCCAGCTGACCAGCGCGATCTTTCACACGATGCTTTACGCCATCATTGGCGCAGCCTTGTTCTTCCTGGCTCTGAGCATTGCGCTTCCCGGCCATAGAACACTTCTATTTGCGATCTTGCTGGGAGGGGTCACAAGCGCAGTGATCTGCGTGTTCGACTGGATCGCCGTGTTCGCGTCCCGGCGGAACAATAAACACCTCATCCTCGGCGCGGCGGCTGCAAGCTTCGGCTTTGAATATGACAGTCTTCACGAGGATCTCTCCGGCATTCGCAATTACGGTCAGCTCCTGCGCCGGCTCGGCAAGTTCACGATGCAGCATCATGGCGGAATTGCGGAACTCCTGGGCTATGCGTCACGCACCCGCACGCCGCCCACACCCGCCTATGACGCGATGAAGCGCGCCGGCCTCCTGCCCGAACATTTTCGCGCGCTTTTCGAGGATCTCGTATCCGGGGAACGCGCCGGCGTGCGATTTTCAATGGTAGAAGCCTCCATGGACACGTTAAGCGGCAAGCGAACCGTCAATGTCTTCACCGGGATCCTGCTGCATATCGAATATCCCCGCCGCATTCTCGCGCGCACCATCATCGCGCGCAAGGATGTATGGCGGCTGAGGCCCGCTCCCCGGTCGCTGCAGAAAGTCGACCTCAACAGTCGTGAGATCGACAACAGTTTCACCGTCTACTCCAACGACCAGGTGGAGGCGCGCACGCTGCTGACCCCAGAGCGAATGGAAAGGCTGATCCGGCTTGAAGCGCTTTTCTCACAGGGCCGCCTTCGGGGCGTCTTCGAAGATGGCTGTATGACTCTGGCCCTGGAGGGGCATGACCGGTTCGAGGCGGGTTCACTGTTCGGGCCGCTCGCCGATCCGCACAGGTTCACGGACTCGCTGAGTGAGCTTGAGACCGTTTGCGATCTTATCGACGGCTTCATGTCACGCGAATGGTCAGGAGAAACTCTCCTATGAAGAGAAAATGGCCCTCTTTTTGCAGTACTGTGATGGACATTTGCAAAGAAAACAGGATTGAACCAGTGCAAACCTGCGTCGAAGAAATACGAACGCGAGGCTAGGAAAAGGGCTGATGGCGGACGGCATGATTGACACCGCGCGGGTGCTTGGGAAGTCCCCGGCAAATGCGGTTGAACTGAAAGACAAGGGCGCGATCGGCGCGGACATTTCCGCACCGCCGTCTCGCAGGCGGGGAACCCATATCCCCCGCGAAGTGATCGGCTTTGTGGCTCGCTGGTGCGATGGCCTCATGCTGGCGTTTATCGCCTGGACCGGTCTCACCCTGTCAGGAGTCACGCTGCTGGATGCGCGTGTCACAGAAATCCTGCCCTATGCCGCGCTGGTGTCCGGCGCGCTGCTGGCGCTTCCTGTTTCAGGGGCATATCGCCTGATCTTCTCGCGCCAGGCCAGCGATCACCTTATCCGTGTCGGCATCGCGACAGCGATCGGCCTGTCCGTGATGCTGGCCCTGGCCTGGTTGCTGACGCCCTTCAATGTGTCGATGACACTGTTTCGGACAGCGGTCGCGGGATGGGCAGCCATCATGGTTCTTCACGGCGCTTATCTCGCCGGGATCCGTATCCTGACGAGGACAGGACAGCTGAATGAAAACGTTGTCATCGTCGGCGCCACCCAGAATGCCCGCAAGCTGATCGCGCGCAACGCCGCAACCCGCGAGCTCAACATTGCCGGGGTCTTCGATGACCGGCTCAACCGGGTGCCCCAGGATCTCGGCGGTGTGCCGGTCCTGGGCCGCGTCGATGACCTGCTCGGTTGGGAAGATCTTCCCGAGATTGACAGGATCATCGTGACGGTCACCTCGAATGCACGTGAACGGGTGCGCGGGCTGGTCGACCGGCTGCGCGTCCTGCCCCAGCAGGTGGTCCTTCTGCTCGATCTTGACGGTTTCGATCCGGAAACAGAGTCGCTCGCACGTATCGCCAACTCACCAGCAGCCTATATGTCGGGCGCTCCGGTCGATGTGATGCGCAACATGATCAAGCGCGGCACCGACTTCGTGATCGCCTTCCTGCTGCTTTGCTTCTTTGCGCCGATCATGATCGTGACGGCACTGGCGATAAAGCTGGAGGATGGCGGCCCGGTCTTCTTTCGCCAGAACCGACACGGCTTCAACAATCAGGTGATCCGGGTCTGGAAGTTCCGGTCCATGCGCCCTGATGCCGAAGCGGAAAAGCGTATGTCGGTCCAGACCTTCTCCGGCGACCCACGAATCACAAAAGTTGGCCACCTGATCCGCCGCACGTCGATCGACGAACTGCCGCAACTGATCAATGTCCTGCGCGGGGACATGTCTATGGTCGGCCCGCGGCCCCATGCGATCGGAATGACCGCCCAGCAGACGGAAGTCCACGCCATTGTCAGCGACTATGCGCACCGCTACAGGATGAAGCCGGGCATCACCGGTTGGGCGCAGATTAACGGGTCTCGCGGGCCAGTACACACCAAGCAGGATGTTCGCGAGCGCGTGCGTCTCGATCTGGAATATCTCAACCGGTATTCCTTCTGGTTCGATCTCTGGATCATTCTGATGACTGCGCCCGTTTTGCTCGGCGACCGAATGCGCGAGCGCTGATATAAGGGACAGATGCACAAGATGCCTGACAGTCTCTGGAATAGCGAGCAGGACAGCGGCAGTAGCGACCGTTTCTCGAGCGACAGGCCCCGCGAAACGGTGTCTCCGTCACGGGGGACTGCCATGTTCGATGAAAATGGTGAGCTGATATGGGTGAACGGCCAGGCCGGCCGGGCACTGATCACGATCGCTGTGCCGACCTATCGCGACGATGCGAGCCGAATGATCCGCGCCCTGTCAAAATGCGCCGAATCCGATCGCACAGAGCTTATCGTCTATGATGACGGTTCGCAGAACCCTCCCATGCGCGAGCGGATGCGCGATGCGCTGAAGGACTATCCCGGCCCCGGCGCACTTGTCGCCGCGCGTGACAACAAGGGTCGCAGCCACGCGCGCAACCGGCTGATCTCTCATGCCGGCAGCGACTGGATACTCCTGATCGACGCGGACATGCTCCCCGACAGCACGAACTTCCTGAAGGTCTATCTGGCAGCGGCCCGCGCATGCGAGCGCCCTGCCCTTTTTGCGGGCGGCTTCAGCCTCGAACGCGTAAAGGCGCGTGGCCATCAGAAACTCCATGCCGCCCAGTCGCTCCGGTCCGAATGCCTTGATGCTGAAGCGCGCTCGCGCGAACCCGGCCGGAATGTGTTCACCTCAAACCTTCTGGTCCATCGCGAAATCCTACACGCGGTGACATTCGATCAGGGCTTTGTCGGCTGGGGATGGGAAGATGTCGATTGGGGCCTGCGCGTCGCACAGCAATATCCGGTCTGCCATCTCGATAATACAGCCACGCATCTGGGGCTTGATCGCGACTCCGTGCTGATGCGAAAATATCGCCGCTCCGGCCCGAATTTTGCGCGACTCATCAAACGACATCCCGAGGCCGCAAGGTCGATGAGTCTTTATCGCGCAGCCCGCACCCTGAAATGGATCGGCCCGCTTAACTGGCCTCTGGCCTGGAGCGCCGGCGCCCTGGCCCGGTTTCGCCTGGCACCCATGCCGCTTCGCCTGATGGGGCTGAAACTCTATCGCGCCGCACATTATGCGAGGTCGGTCTGATGGACATGCTGGCAGATCCCGCGACAGCCTATCAGCCTTCACGCAGCCTGCCGGCGCGTGTCGGCCGCCGCATTGTCCAGTGGCGCGCTGCAGCACCCCTGGCAACCGCCCCACCTGAAGCCATGATAAGCTTCACTTTCGACGACTTTCCGAAATCAGCTGCCGACACCGGCGCGGAGATCATCGAGGGCGTCGGCGCGCGCGCATGCTACTATGCCTGCTCATCCATGGCCGGCACCCGAACGGTCTGCGGCGACATGTTTGATGAGCGCGACCTTGCTCAACTGACGCGCGCAGGCCACGAAATCGGCGCCCATACCCGCAGCCATCTTGATTGCGCCCGGACCAGCATCGACGACATTTTCGCGGATATCTCACAGGGCCTCGAAGATTTGCGCGCCATGGGGCATTGTGCATCAGTTCGCAACTTCGCCTACCCGTTCGGCGAAACCCGGTTTGATGTGAAACGCGCACTTGCGCAGCGCTTTCGCACAGCCCGCGGTGTGCTGTCAGGGCTCAATCGCCGGGGCAATGACCGGATGCAGTTGCGCGCCGTTGAACTCGATAGCGACACCGAAAGCCTTCCGCGCGCCCTCAGTGCGATCGAACAGGCCGTTCGGGAGAAAGCCTGGCTGGTCATCTTCAGCCATGATGTCAGTGAGAGCCACGGCCCATGGGGTGTCACGCCGGCAGTGCTGCGCAAGGTGGTGTGCGCCGCGCGCGATGCCGGTCTGGCCTTCGTGACGCCAGATGAGGCCATTGACCGGATCGAGAAAGGCGCGTCATGATCAGCCCGCGCGTCAGCGTTGTCATCCCGACCTTTCGCCGTCCTGCTGGCCTGGACAAGGCCGCGCGCAGCGTCTTCGCTCAGACCGGACTGGAGGCCGCACGTTTGGAACTTGTCATTGTCGACAATGATCCCGAACATTCCGCCCACACTGTCGCCTATCAACTGAAGGTGGACGCGCCTGACAAATGGCACGTCGAAATCGTCCACGAACCCCGCCCGGGCGTCGCCAATGCCCGCAATGCGGCGATGGCGGTGGCGGGCTCGCGGCTGATTGCCTTTCTCGACGATGATCAGTCGGCGCCGGGCACATGGCTGGCTGAGTTGCTGGCCACCCATTCGCGCACGCCGGCTGCCGCGACTTTCGGGCCTGTGGTGACCGCGCTGCCGGGCGATATCGAGACCCACAGACTCTATCTGGAAGCCTTCTTCGCCCGTGAGCCGGGACATGCCGAAGGCTACCTTGATGCCTCCTATGGCTGCGGCAACTGCCTGCTGGACCGGGACCGGCTGCCAACGCTCGATCCGCTGTTCAATCCGGACATGAACGAATCGGGCGGCGAGGATGACATGTTGTTCGCGGCGATCCGAGCCAATGGTGGCCGCTTCGCATGGAGTGCCGCCGCACCGGTTTTCGAACATGTGCCAGCAACGCGCGCCCGGCTCGGCTACACGCTGCCGCGGGCTTTTTCTTATGGTCAGGGGCCATGTACGCTGGCGCGCCGGCGGAGCCCGCCGCAAATTGGCCGATTGTTCATGTGGATGGGGATCGGCGCCGGGCAGAGCCTCGTCTATGGAACGGTGGCATTGGCAATGGTCGCGGTGCGCCATCCACGACGCGCCGACTGGCTCGACCGCACGATGCGCGGGCTAGGCAAACTGGCCTGGTTCCACCGCGAGAATTTCTACGGACAGGCGGGCGCCGCGCGCGCCTCAGGCCGGACCGCGCCAGACGAAACTGTCACTGCGCTCGATGCGAAGGCCTGATCGGCCCGCCCGGTCGGACCGCGACACCCGGCCCGTCCCCTCCAGCCCCTTCGCAAGCTGGCCCGCGACGATCACGTAGAAAATCCAGGCCATGTGATTGGAGGCCAGAATCAGGCTCTCCGATGAGGTGAACAGCAGAAACTGGAGCAGGAAACCGGCGGCAAAGATGGCAAAATGGTGATTGAGAAAGACCCGCACCGCCCGCCAAACCGTCACGGCCATGTGCAGGCTGAATACAACCAGACCGACCAGCCCCAGCGACAGGCACAGGTCAAGCCAGCCATGATGCGCGCTCGGCGCCTCCCAGCGCACCGCCACACGCACCCAGTGGGCAGGAACCGAATCCGGTGCCCAGAAGGCGTCATAACCGTAACCGAACCAGGGACGCTCGGAGATGCTGCCCATCAGCGCGCTCCAGATATTGGTGCGCCCTGTCAGGGTGGGATCCTTACCGAACAGGCCCAGGACGAGTTCAGGCGCCAGGAGGACGACCAGGACCAGCGCGCCCAGCAGCGTGGCGCCCAGCCAGGCGAGCAGGACGGCCTGAACCGAGCCGCGCTGCATCAATGCTCCGCCGAGTGCGACCGACAAGGCAATGACAAGCGCAATCAGGGCCGTCGCCGATGTCGAAAGGATCACAAGCAGCGCCGACAAGAGGAGGGCGGCGGCCCATAGGCGGCGACGCATCGTATCTGCCAGCACAAGGACGGCAAAGACCATGGCCGCGCGCGCCATCTGGCCGCCCAGCGAATTTTTCTCGAACCAGAAGCCGCGCCAGGCACCGGCGTGAATATCCTGCATGCGCGCAAATCCGGGCGCGACCAGACCCGCGACGAAGCTGACAACCGCGAGGGCGAGCCAGACCCCGCCGACCAGCCTCAAAAGATCGATCGCATCATAACGCACGACAAGATACATCGCGAACAGCGTCGTCGATGCGGCCGCCACACCCCGGCGCAGGCTGAGCGCCGGGTCGATGGACCAGATGAATGACACAAGCGCCAGCGCCACGAGGATCATCAGGAAGGGCATCTTGAGGGCAAGCCGGACCATGTCGGCAAAGCGGGTCAGTGCCAACGCGATCACGCCGGCATAGACCGGAAGCCACATGAGTCGAAGGATGATATTGCCATCGACATCCTGCTCACCCGTCACAAGCCTCTGCACCAGCCCGCCGGAGAATAACACCAGGAACAGGATGACCAGGCCGAGCTCTATGCGCGGCCACAGGCTGGTTTCAGGCGGAGGCGCGCGAAGGCTTGCCTGCGACATGGCTCAGCCGCCAAGGCTCTGCATCAGGCGGGCGTCGCCCGACACGCGGTTGAGGACGATCCCGACAACCTGGCCGCCATTCGCCTCGACCTCATCACGCGCGGCGGCCACTGAGTCAGCCCGGGTACGGTCGCTGCGCACAACCAGGACAACTCCATCGACCTGAGAGGCGAGCGCGAGCGAGGCTCCCGAACGCTCAAGCGCAGGGGCATCAACGATGATCCAGTCCGCCTTGGCACGCAGGGCATGCCACCAGCCATCGCTCGGACGAAACCGGACTTTCTGGTTCGCCGTCAGCAATTCGCCGCGCAGCCGCGTCACCAGCAGCCTGGACTGGCCGATCTGATGGGCGCAGAGCAGGTGGCGATTATCGATCGGGGCGGCGCGCTGCAACCCGGTCGGACGACTTGCCTGACACGGCGGTGCAACGCCCAATGAGGCGTCGAAGGCCCGTCCGGGACGGCCGAGCTGGCCGGCGAAGCCGTTCTCGAATCCATAGAAGGCGCGGTTTGTCTCAAGGTCGAGATCGACCAGCCAGATCGCACGCTGGCTGCGCGCTTCGGCCAGCAGCGACACCGATGCGGCGACGCTGGTCGTCCCCTCTCCCTCATGGGCAGACAGGAACATGACCGCGCGTCCGCCGCCCGCAGAGGGGATGCGTCGCAGGCTGCGCCAGAGATTTTCAAGATCAGGGCGCAGGTCGCGCATGCGGGGAACTCACAAGACTATCCGTATACCAGCCTGTTAGCGCAGAAGGGTTAATGCCACTTTGCAGGCGTTTCCAGCGTTTTCGCCACTCGCGCCGCGCGGGCGTTCGCCTTATCTGTTGGCCATGGATGATGTGACACCCGATCCGTCGACGCCCCTGCGCGGGGTGGACGTGATCAAGGACAATCTCAAGCGCCTGCCCGGCAAGCCCGGCGTCTATCGCATGATCTCGGTCGACGGCGAGGTGCTTTATGTCGGCAAGGCGAAGAACCTGAAAAACCGCGTCGGCAATTATGCCCGGCTGGGCGGCCATACCCAGCGGATTGCCCGGATGATCCAGCTGACCGCCTCAATGGAATTCGTGGTCACCGAAACCGAAACCGAGGCGCTGCTGCTGGAAGCCAATCTGATCAAACGGTTCAAGCCGCGCTTCAATATCCTGCTGCGCGACGACAAATCCTTTCCCTATATCCTTATCCGGCGCGACCATGAGGCCCCGCAAATCCTGAAATATCGCGGGGAGAAGCGTGACCGCGGGGATTATTTCGGCCCCTTCGCCAGCGCCAATGCCGTCACCCGCACCCTCGACACGCTTCAAAAGGCCTTCCTCCTGCGCACCTGTGAGGACAGTGTGTATGCCGTACGCACGCGCCCATGCATGCTGCACCAGATCAAGCGCTGTTCTGCGCCATGCACGGGTGAAATTTCCCAGGACGATTATAATCGGCTGGCTGACCAGGCCGCTGACTTCCTGCGCGGGAAATCGGTCGATCTGCAGACGGAACTGGCGCGTGAAATGGAATCTGCCGCAGAGGCGATGGATTTTGAGCGCGCCGCCGCCCTGCGCGACAGAATACGCGCTTTGGCGGTTGTCCGGTCCAGCCAGGATATCAATCCCGAAGGCATCGAAGAGGCCGACATCTTCGCTATGGCGCGCGATGGCGGACAAAGCTGTGTGCAGGTCTTCTTCATCCGCGCCGGCCAGAACTGGGGTACATCCGTGCATTACCCTCGCCATGAGGAGGACCAGAGCGATGCGGAAATCCTCGCCGCCTTCCTCGTTCAGTTCTATGACAAGCGCCCCGCGCCGCGCCACATCCTGATGAGCCAGGCGCCTGACCAGCACGAACTGATCGAGGAAGCGCTTGAGATGCGCGCAGCAGGGCGCGTCGAAATTCGCGTGCCCCAGCGCGGGGGCAAGCGCGATCTCGTCGCACAGGCCCAGCGCAATGCCCGAGAGGCGCTCGCGCGCAAGCTCGCCGAGGCCGCCAGCCAGGCTCGCCTGCTGAATGAGCTCGCCAGGGCCTTAGATCTGAAGGAACCGCCAGAGCGGATCGAGATCTATGACAATTCCCATATTCAGGGCTCGAACGCGGTCGGCGGCATGGTCGTCGCCGGGCCTGAGGGTTTCGACAAGAGCCAGTATCGCAAGTTCAACATCAAGGATGACGATCTCACGCCCGGCGACGATTATGCCATGATGCGCGAAGTGATGCGCCGGCGCTTCTCGCGGCTGCTGAAGGAGGCGGGGGAGTTGAGTGATGACTCTTCTTCAAGGCGCGGCCCGCTGACCGGTCCTCAGCATGAGGGCGGCGCCCAGGACAACCAGAGCCGCCATCCCGGGGAGGGCGCGAATGCGCCCGTCTCACCGGAAGCACGCCCGACCACCAACTGGCCCGATCTCGTCCTCATCGATGGCGGGCCGGGCCAGCTTTCCGCAGTAACCGAAACCCTGGCCGAACTTGGCCTGACACCGGACCACCTCAATCTCGTCGCCATTTCCAAAGGCCCCGACCGAAACGCAGGCCGCGAGAAATTCTATCGGCCAGGCCGCGCGCCGTTCCAGCTGCCGTTGAATGCGCCCGTGCTCTATTATCTCCAGCGTCTGCGCGACGAGGCACATCGCTGGGCGATTGGCGCCCACAGGGCGAAACGCTCGGCCGCCATCCGCAGCAACCCGCTCGACGAAATCGAGGGGATCGGCCCTACGCGCAAGAAGGCACTGCTTCACAGGTTCGGATCGGCGCGTGGCGTGTCACGCGCCAAACTCTCCGATATCGCAAGCGTTGAAGGCATCAGCTACGCCCTCGCCGAGCGGATTTATGGGCACTTCAATAGTGGATAAGGCGCGCAAGCCAGCTTGATCTGCATCAAGACGCAGACATGACAAGGCGCCATATTGAAAATGACGGCGGCGTCATGTTCCCTGCGCCAGCGCCCGGCAGAAACGAAATTCTGTTAGCAATAGACACAAGCCGGACACACCGGGAGGAAACCATGAACAAGACTGAAACACTTGAAAAGCCGGAGCCCGATACGAGCGAATATTTCGATGTGTTGATCATCGGCGCCGGAATCTCGGGGATCGGATCAGCCTATCATCTCAAGACCCAATGCCCGGGCAAAAGCTATGTGATCCTGGAAACAATGGACACGTTCGGTGGCACCTGGGTGACGCACAAATATCCAGGCATCCGCTCGGACAGCGACCTCTACACCTTCGGATATCGCTTCAAGCCATGGGTCGGTGCGCCCATCGCTTCGGCCGACGAAATCCTGAAATATATGGGCGAAGTGATCGAGGAGAACGCGCTGGACGAGCATATCCGCTATCGCCACCGGATCGACAGCGCCGAATGGTCGAGCGAGGACAAGCTCTGGCGGATCAGTGCCACCAATCTCGATACCGGCGAGACGAAGCGTTTCTCGACAAATTTCCTCTGGGCCTGCCAAGGTTACTACCATCATGAGGAAGGCTACACGCCCGACTGGCCGGGTATGGAGAGCTTCAGGGGCGAAATCATTCACCCGCAAACCTGGCCAGAAGATATCGACCTCGCCGGCAAGAGGGTTGTCTGTATCGGCTCTGGCGCGACGGCGGCGACGCTTGTGCCGGCCATCGCCGATGATTGTGCGCATGTCACCCTCCTGCAGCGCTCACCGACCTATTTCTTTCCCGGAGGCAACCAGAATGAGCTGGCCGACCGGCTTCGCCAGATCGGCATTGATGAAGAGACAATCCACCGGGTCGTGCGCCAGCAGATCCTGTTCGACCAGAACGAGCTGACCCATCGCTGCCAGGTCGAGCCGGAAGCGGTGCGACAGGAATTGCTGGAAGGCGTGAAGGCCTATCTCGGCGAGAATTACCCCATTGAGGAACATTTCGGCCCGGCATATCGCCCCTGGCAACAGCGTCTCGCCTTCCTGCCCGATGGCGACATGTTCCAGGGTATCGCGGCAGGCAAGGCCAGCGTTGTGACCGACACGATCGAGAGTTTCACCGAAACAGGGATCCAGCTGACCTCAGGCGAACATCTCGATGCCGACATCATCATCACTGCCACAGGCTTCAACCTGTCGGTTCTGAGCAATATCAGTTTTGCGGTCGACGGCGAACCTGTGGACTTTGCCGACACGGTGACATGGCGCGGCATGATGTTTACCGGCGTGCCCAATCTTGTCTGGGTGTTCGGCTATTTCCGCGCCAGCTGGACGCTTCGCGTCGACATGCTCGGCGATTTCGTCGCCCGGTTGCTCCGGCATATGGACGTGAAGGGCGCAAAGCAGGTCGAGGTGGCGCTTTCACCGGAAGAAGAGACAATGGAACGCCTGCCCTGGGGCGATCCGGATGACTTCAATCCAGGCTATCTGATGCGCCGCATGCACCTCTTGCCCAAACGGCTCGATAAATACGAATGGCAGCACACACAGGACTATTGGCGCGAAAAGGACGAATTCCCGAAGATAGACCTGGACGGACCCGCGCTGAAATACTCCTGACGCTGCGCCGGCTGAACCTGATACGCAAAAGGCGCTCGTCCTTCGCCTTCGCTCAGGATGAGCGCCACGGGGTGCGTTTTGATGGATCGGCCGGAGCACTCTTCGAGATCGACAAGCGTTTGAGTGCCGCCACATCACCCGCGATCAGCGCCTCTTTCTTCGCCCTGCTCCAGCCTTTTATCTGCCGCTCCGCCTGGATCGCCGCTTCGGGTTCCGCAAATTCTTCCGACCAGAGCAATTCGACAGGCCGACGGTGATAGGTGTAGGCCGTTGGGTGCTTTCCGGCATTGTGTTCACCGACCCGGACCGCAATGTCGTCTCCGCGATAGCTGCCCACATAATATCGCCCGTCCCTGCATTTCAGGATATATACAAAGAAGCGAGTTTCCATGGCCCAAATTTCTACTTCAGGCTGTAATATGTCAATAAACGGCTCGCGCGCTCATCCTGAGCGAAGGCGAAGGACGAGCGCCTTCAGGGCAGGAGCAGGCACGCGTCCCCATAGGAGTAGAAGCGATACTCTTCGCGAATGGCATGAGCATAGGCCGCCTGCATGGTGCCGGTTCCCATCAGCGCGCAGACCAGCATGAACAGCGATGAGCGTGGCAGGTGGAAATTGGTGACCAGAGCATCGCTCGCGCGCATCCGGTCGCCGGGTTTGAGGAAAATGTCCGTCGGTCCCGTCGCAGGATGCAGGAGGCCATGGGCGTCGACACAGCTTTCAAGCGTGCGCAGCGCCGTCGTGCCCACCGGGACCGCGCGCCGGCCCGCCTCGCGCGCCGCATTCAGACGCCGGGCCACGTCCGGTGTCAGGCGTCGCCACTCCTCATGCAGGCGATTTTCGCGAAGCGCTGCCGCGTCGAGCGGCGCAAATGTGCCGAGCCCGACGTGCAGGCGCACTGTCTCCCGCCTGAGGCTGGCGGCTTCGATGCGCGACAGGAGCCGATCGGTAAAATGCAGGCCGGCCGTCGGCGCCGCAACAGATTTCGCCTCATCGCCCGCAAAACGCGTCTGATAGGTGTCCCGGTCGCGCGCGTCTGCCCCCCGCCGGCGGGCGATATAGGGCGGAAGCGGCATGGCGCCATGCGCATCGAGCCGGCTGCCTAGCGCCTCACCGCTCACATTGAACGCCAGCTCGATTTCGCCGCCATCATGCGCAGGCCCGATCGTGGCTGAGAAATCATCTCCGAACACGATCCGGTCGCCGGGCCGAAGCCGCCGGCCGGGCCGGGCCAGCGCCAGCCAGAGCCCGCGCCCCTCAACGAGTTCCTCAACAAGGTTTACATCGCAGGCGACATCTCGCCCGTCCGAATCGCGTGCAGGCCGTACACCCTTCAGCGCTGCCGGCAGAACGCGTGTGTCGTTGAAAACAAGCGTGTCGCCGGCTTCAAGCCAGTCCGGCAGGTCGAGGATGCGCCCATCCTCAAGGCGCCCATCGCCATGCACCACAAGAAGCCGAGCGCTGTCCTGGGGCTCAGCCGGACGCAGTGCAATCAGCTTTTCAGGAAGCTCAAAATCGAACTGCCGGAGGTCCATCCGCGCCTATTCGAAAACAGCTACCGGCACCGGCGGATGCTCGCAGACATCCTGCGGACCATTGAGCGCGGCATCTTCGCGAATACTGTTGAAAGCCGGCCCATCAGTACGCATGACAAAGACCTGCGGGCGCTCGCCTTCAGGCACATCGGCAGCCATACGCGCACGGGTCAGGATATCGGGATTGGCCGGCGGTTCGCCCAGCTTGATCGCCATGACATGATCCTGGCCGTCAAGGACACGGCCCCAGGCGGTATAGGATTTATCGAGATGTTCTGCGCGCCCGCGCATCAGGAAGAACTGGCTGTTGGCCGAGTTGGGGTCATCGGTGCGCGCGGTGGAGACCACGCTGGGGCAATGCGGGATATAGGCCTCGACGAGGCCATCCTTCGACATTTCGGCGAGCCATTGCGCCTGCGTCTTGATCGGGAAGCCGAGATACCAGCCATCCTGAGCCACATCGACCGGACCGATCGTATCGATGGGCATTTCAGCGGGACCCCGGCGGAAAGTGAACTCGCCCGGAATGTCGGGCAGGCCGGATTCGCGGCCCTTGAGCGCAAAGATATCGCCGCCCTGGGCCATGAAATCCTTGATCACCCGATGAAACGCCGTGCCGTCAAAATCGCCCGACCGGATAATGGCGCGGAATTGTTCGGCATGCTTCGGCGCCGCCTGGGGCAGCATCTCGATCAGGACCCGCCCGCGCGAGGTATCGAAAATGATCAGATTCTCCGGATCGACCGGTCGCCAGTCCTGCTCGCTGGCAATCGCCGCCTCTGCGCCGTCGGGCACCGGGAGCCCGCCGGCCGGCTGTGTCTGTGCACCCGCCGCCAGGCCAAACAGGACGGCCGTCAGCGCGGCCAGAACTATCCGAATGGTCATTTCGCGTATTTCTCCAGCAATTCTTCCTTCACGCGCGGTGTCACGAAACTGCCGATCTCGCCGCCGAAGCTTGCGATCTCCTTGACCAGCCTAGAGGCCACCGCCTGATGGCGAACATCCGCCATCAGGAAGACGGTTTCAATCTTGCGATTCAGTACCTCATTCATGGCCGTCATCTGAAACTCGTATTCGAAGTCCGAAACCGCCCGCAATCCGCGCACCAGGACGCCCGCCCCGCATTCCTCGGCAAAGTGGATGAGAAGCTTGTTGAAGGGGCGCACTTCGATATTCGCCGCGTTCGGCGCATCCAGCGCATGGCATTCGCGCTCGACAATGGCCACACGCTCTTCAAGCGAGAAAAGAGGCTTCTTCGCCTCATTGATGGCGACACCGACAATCAGCTTATCGACCAGCTTGGTCGCGCGCTGGATGATATCGAGATGTCCGAGCGTGATCGGATCGAAGGTTCCGGGATAAAGGCCGACGCGTTCCATGTAGTCTCCCCAGGCATATATCTGATGCGCCGACGCCCCTGCCCCGGCCTATTGTTCGCTATTGTCACTGTCTTCCATATCGTCTTCATCCTGTTCCACAAGGCGCGCTACAGACACAACATTCTCGCCTTCGCCCGTGCGCAAAACCCAGACGCCGGAGGTCGAGCGTCCGGCGAGCCGGATCTGGCCGACCGGTGTGCGGATCAGCTGGCCGCCATTGGTGACCAGCATGACTTCATCACCCTCCTCAACCGGGAAGCTCTGGGCGATGTCCTGTCCTTTGGTCAGGCGATGTGCGATGAGGCCTTTCCCGCCGCGCCCTGTGACGCGATAGTCATAGGCCGAGGCGCGCTTGCCCATGCCGCCCGTCGTGACGGTGAGGATGAATTCCTCCGCCGCGCCAAGCTCGGCGATCCGCTCCGGACTGAGCGCGGCATCCTCTTCGCCAGTCTCCACCTCGTCATCGCCAAGCTCGACATCCTCGCCATCAGTGGCGCGGCGCATCGCAGCAGCATGTTTGAGATAGGCGCGTGCCTCCGTCGATGTGACTTCAACATGACGCAGCACGCCCATTGAAATCACCTTGTCGCCCTTGCCGAGCCGGATACCGCGCACGCCTGTCGAGTTGCGCCCGGCAAACACCCGCACATCATCGACACGGAAAC
Source organism: uncultured Hyphomonadaceae bacterium (assembly GCA_964415675.1). Taxonomy (GTDB): domain Bacteria; phylum Pseudomonadota; class Alphaproteobacteria; order Caulobacterales; family Hyphomonadaceae; genus UBA5336. Next base: position 65,279 of record CAYQBG010000013.1, on the reverse strand, counting down.
GGATGCACTGGCCCCTGGCGGTGGTCAGAAGAATATCGTCGCGATCGGAACAGATCTTCACCGAGACAATGCCGTCCTCGCCGCTTTCTTCCAGCTTCATGGCGATCTTGCCATTGCGATTGACGCGGATGAAATCCGACAGCTTGTTGCGCCGGACATTACCTTTACGTGTGGCAAACATAACGTCGAGCTGCGCGCGCGCCGCCTCGTCATCGGGCAGCGGCATCACCGATGTGATCCACTCATCCTTTTCGAGTGGCAGGATATTCACCAGCGCCTTGCCGCGCGACTGCGGAGAGCCGAGCGGCAGGCGCCAGACCTTCTCCTTGTAGACCATCCCGGCCGATGAGAAGAACAGGATCTCGGTATGGGTATTGGCCGAGAACAGCCGCGTGACGAAATCCTCATCTTTCAGCGCTGTGCCCGAGCGCCCCTTCCCGCCGCGATTCTGCGTGCGGTAGGTCGTCAGCGGCACGCGTTTGACATAGCCGCCATGGGTCACGGTGACGACCATGTCCTCGCGCTCGATCAGGTCCTCATCATCCATATCGGCATCGCCGAAGACGAATTCGGACCGCCGCGGGATGGCGAATTTCTCCCGCACTTCGGCGAGTTCCGCGCGGATAATGTCGAGAATGCGCGGACGCGAGCGCAGGATATCGAGATAGTCTGCAATCTTCTCCGCCAGCCCCCTGGCCTCATTGCCGATCTCGTCGCGGCCGAGCCCGGTGAGCCGGTGCAGGCGCAGGTCGAGAATGGCGCGGGCCTGTTCGTCTGACAGATAGATGGTTCCGTCATCGGCCTGGCGCGTGCGCCGGTCGGCAATCAGCTCGATCAGCGGCGCCATGTCCTGGGCGTCCCAGGACTTTGCCAGCAACTGTTCGCGCGCTGTTGCCGGGTCTGGCGCGTGGCGGATAATGCGGATGACCTCATCAATATTGGCCACGGCCAGGGCAAGGCCGACCAAGACATGGGCCCGATCGCGCGCCTTGGCGAGCTCGAACTTCGTGCGCCGGGCCACCACTTCCTCACGGAAACTGAGAAAGGCCTGCAGCACGCGGCGAAGATTAAGCAGTTCCGGCCGTCCGCCATTCAGCGCCAGCATGTTGACCCCGAATGAGGTCTGCATCTGCGAATAGCGGAAAAGCTGGTTGAGCACGACATCGGCGCTCGCATCACGCTTGATCTCGATCACCACGCGGATGCCATGGCGGTCGCTTTCATCGCGCATGTCGGCAATGCCTTCGATGCGTTTCTCGCGCACAAGCTCGGCGATCTTCGCAACCATGGCGGCCTTGTTCACCTGATAAGGAATTTCGGTAACGATGATCGCCTCGCGGCCGGAACGGACCGTTTCCATTTCCGTGCGCGCGCGCATGATTACCGAACCGCGCCCCTCCAAGAGCGCGCGGCGCGAGCCGGCATAGCCGAGGATCAGCCCACCGGTCGGGAAATCCGGTCCCGGGACAATCTCCAGAAGCGCTTCGTCCTCAATGGCCGGGTCATCAATCAGCGCCAGCGTCGCATCAACCACCTCGCCGAGATTGTGCGGCGGGATATTGGTCGCCATCCCGACGGCGATACCGCCCCCGCCATTGACAAGCAGGTTGGGAAATTTCGCCGGCAGGACGACTGGTTCGCTTTCCGATTGGTCGTAATTGTCCTGGAAATCGACCGTGTCCTTGTCGATATCTTCGAGAAGGTAGGAGGCCGGCTTGTCGAGGCGCACTTCGGTGTAGCGCATCGCTGCCGGGGGGTCGGCATCGATTGATCCGAAATTGCCCTGCCCGTCGAGCAGTTTCAGCCCCATGGAAAAGGGCTGTGCCATGCGCACCAGCGCGTCATAGACCGCGCTGTCGCCATGGGGGTGATACTTACCGATCACATCGCCGACGACACGGGCGCATTTGCGATAGGCCTTGTCATGGGTGTAGCCGCCCTCCTGCATGGCATAGAGGATGCGCCGATGCACCGGCTTCAGCCCGTCTCGCACATCAGGCAGCGCGCGGCTGACGATCACGCTCATCGCATAATCGAGATAGGAGCGTTTCAGCTCGCTCTCGATCGAGATCGGATCGATGCCGTCTTCGCGCTTGTCCTCGGGCGTCTCCGGCTCGTCCGGAGGGGTCGTGTCATCACTCAAATCGGAAGGCCTCGTTTGCGGGGCTGATACCGCACGCAGAATCGCGCGCGTCACTGTCAGAAATTCTTAGCAAAGCCAGCGCGCAGACGCAATTTCTGCAGCGCAGGGAACCCTGATTGCAGGCCGGCCATCCAGCGCCTTGCCTGCACTAACATGACCGCACTTTTCATGCCCTGACAACTGGGCCATCATCTGCCAATGCGGGAGCCGTAGCGGGGATGCGACGTGGACACCGATTACCTCATCGTCGGCGCCGGGGCGCAGGGGCTCATCTTCGCCGACGAAATCCTCGCCCAAAGCGCGGCTGACATCATCCTGATCGACCGGCGCCACGCGGCCGGCGGGCACTGGAACGAGGCTTATCCCTTCGTCACCCTGCACCAGCCCTCGGCCTTTTACGGCGTCGGCTCCCTGCCGCTCGGCAGCGACCGGATCGAGACGCGCGGCCCCAATGCCGGCCTCTATGAACAGGCTTCAGGCCTGGACGTGCTCAGCCATTTTCATCGCGCGATGAAGGACCGGCTGCTGGCGTCCGGCCGGGTTCGCTTCCTGCCCTTGCACGACTATGCTGGAGACTGGCACAACGCCCATACGGTGCGCTCGCGGATGACTGGCAAGGAGATCGAGATCCGCGTGCGCCGGCGGCTGGTGGACACGACCTTTTATGACGTGCAGACGCCAGAGACACACCGTCCGAATTTCACTCTCGCGCCCGAGACACCCCTTACCACGCCGCGGCGACTGGCCGACGAGCTGCCCGGTCACCGCAATGTCGCCATTCTCGGCGGCGGCAAGACCAGTATGGATGTCGCCGTCTGGCTGATCGACGCGGGCTTCCCGGCCAAATGCATAAGCTGGGTGCGCCCGCGCGAATCCTGGCTGATCAATCGCGAGGCCGCCCAGCCGGGCGAGACCGGGGTCCTGCGCATGGCCGAAAGCCAGGCCAACAAGCTCGATGCCAGTGCCCAGGCCTCCGGTCTCGACGATTTGTTCGACCGTCTCGAATGCCATGAAGAGCTGTTCCGCATCGATCCGCACGTCCGCCCGTCAATGTACCACAATGCCACCATCTCGCGCGGCGAATTATCCCTGCTCAGGCAAGTGAGCGACATCATTCGAGACGGTCGTGTGCGCCACCTCGCGCCCGGCAGGATCGATTTCGGCGCGACGATACGCACCCTTCCGGAAGACACGCTCTTTATCGACTGCACCGCGCGCGCGTTTCACTATCAGCCGACGCGGCCAGTCTTCGAAAACGGCCGGATCATACTGCAGATCGTGCGCGAGGGGCTCGTCAGCCTGAGCGCGGCGGCGATCGGCTATGTCGAAGCGAATTACGACGATGATGACGAGAAGAACCGGCTTTGCCCTCCGGTGCCCTATGAAGAACATCCCATAGTCTGGGCCCGCAGCTTTGCAGCCGAGCTGGCCGTGCAGGCCATCTGGTCCCAGGACAGGTCGCTCAGAGGCTGGGCTCGCGACCACCGGCTGACCGGCTTTGGCAGTCCCGGCACCGCAGCGGCCAAGACGCGCTTGGCCGAACTTGGCGCACAGATCGCAGAGGCCCGCCCCAGGGCAATGGCGAATCTGGAACGCCTGATCCGGAATCACGCGTTCCCGCCGGTCTATATCCGGGCTGGAGCGCACGGCCCCCAACCCTTCATTCAAGGCGATCCCGACCAGGGCCGCTTCCGACGATGACAGTCACGGCCTATTGCGCCGCCACCCCTTCGCCGGAATGGAGCTTGTCGAAATTCGACCAGACCCCATCATCGCCGTGCCAGTCACCGCGCGTCGCACCCTTGGAATATTCCGTCGCACGTTGTTCGAAGAAATTCGCGTGCTCGACACCGTTCAGGATCTCGGTCAGCCATGGGATCGGATGCTGGCTGACGCCATAGATCGGCTCCAGCTTGAGCTGTCCCAGCCGCCAGTCAGCAATATAGCGGATATATTGCTTGATATCCTCAGGCGTCATGCCTTCGACCTCGCCGGCCTCGAAGGCCAGTTCGATGAATTTGTCCTCAAGGCTGACAACGGTGCGGCAGCATTCGGTAATCTTGTCTGCCAGCGCATCGCTCATCACGCCGGTCTCTTCACAGAAGGCGTGGAACAGCTTGATCATGCCCTCGCAATGCAGGCTTTCATCGCGCACCGACCAGGAGACGATCTGGCCCATACCCTTCATCTTGTTGAAGCGCGGGAAATTCATCAGCATGGCGAAGCTGGCAAACAGCTGCAGTCCCTCGGTGAACGCGCCGAACACCGCCATCGACACGGCGATATCCTCATTCGTCTCACAGCCGAACTTCCCGAGATAGTCATGCTTGGCGGCCATCTCCTCATATTCCATGAAGGCGGAGAATTCCGTGTCAGGCATGCCGATGGTTTCCAGCAGCAGCGCATAAGCCGCGATATGGATCGTCTCCATGTTCGAGAAGGAGGCCAGCATCATGGACACCTCTGTCGGTTTGAACAGAGGCATGTAGTTTTCCATGTAATTGGCGCCGACCTCGACATCCGACTGGGTGAAGAAGCGGAAGATCTGAGTGAGCAGGTTGCGCTCGCGATCATTCAGATTGACTGCCCAGTCCTTGCAATCCTCGCCGAGCGGCACTTCCTCCGGCATCCAGTGGACCTGCTGCTGCTTCTTCCAGAACTCATAGGCCCAGGGATAGCGGAACGGCTTGTAGGCAAGGCTCGGCGTGAGCAGTCCGGGGCGGGTATCGGATCCGTCGGCCATGAAGAGCTCCCTTGGCAGGCTAATGGCAATTCTCTTACCAGATATAGTGACCATGTTCGCAAGAGAACGCAAGATATTGGATCACGGAGTGCGGCACTTCTCCACAGGATCGGATCGCGAAAGACCTGCTTAACCCGAATCGCCGCGTTCAGCGCGCTATGGACACGGAAATAGCGCCAAAACGCTGCGGCCCGTCCTGACGCACGAACTGTTCGGTACGGTGAACATAGGTCATGGCCACCTGGACCTGCTTGTAATGGACGGCCACGCCGGTCTGGATGTCTCCGACAAAGGTGCGCCTGTCATCGACATTCGGACTGTCGCGGAAACTGTTGCCATCAAGGAAGATGTCGCGGCCCACAGCGCGCAGATCAAGTCCGACAAACACATAGCCGCCAAGATCGCGGCCCGGCTGGAAGACGCCGGCACCCGACAGTGCGGGACGAATGCGCGGCGGCCCGAAATCGGCGTGCAGGTCTCGCCCCAGGCGTGCCATGACGCCTGCCGAGGCATAGGTGCGGACATTGCCGAGCGCGCCACCAAAATTCAGGCCGTAATCGGTTTCCACGCCGAAGGGCAGTTGCGGCCCGTCATAGCGCTGCACACGCTGGGCGACCAGTTCGATACCGGGTTCATCGGGTAACTGAGCATGCCAGCCGCGCGGCTCAACACCATTGATCAATTCATGCCAGTTCGTCTGGACAAATTCCCCCGCCGCCCCCGGCCCGACCCAGCCGAGATTGAGCTGCAGGATATCCTGCGAACTGTCATTGCTCGCCACCGCCGTGCCCGACACATGTAACCAGCCCGCATAGGGACGGTCGTTCGGATCAGGATCATCAAGCTCGATATTCTCAGGCGTGTAAATCGCATGGGCGATGGCAAAGCCCTGACGCAAATCAGTGTGTTCGAGATCGATGAACGGGACGAACTGGGCGGCCTGGCGCAAAAGGGGATGAACATCATCGGCCGGCCCGAACCGCTCCAGGCGCAGGCCATTTGTATAATTGCGATCGGTACCGCCAAACAGGTCATTCTCGGAAGTTATGGAGACCACGCCGGGCGCCTTGCCAATTTCGTCCGGCTCAGCGCACACGCCTGCCACTCCGAGCGAAGCGACGGCAAACGCGATGGTGATGCGGGGCGGGATCAATGAGACTGGCACGACAGGTGCATTTACATCCAGGCTCGTCACATGTCGAAGTAATTTTCCGACAGGATTCGGCAGTTCACAAATATCCGAGGCCCAGATCTCATTTCATGTATTTTCCAGGACCACCAATTTCAAAAAATAACGGATCATGTTTATTCGCAAAATCAGTCATGACACACATGTATAATTTGCAAAATGAATGACAACATTACGACATCGGGTGATGACATATTCTGTAATATTTCACGCCATATCAATAAGTTCCAGACAGTCATCCGCCTGATGAGTGGACATTATTCTCCTCAACAGCCCCTGACTTGTCGGCCACACACTTGCCGGAGGGCAATCTGGAACCCGTTCTCTCGTCAAGGTTTCAGTCAGTCGCCCGGGAACGATCCCGCCGGGCCTGATCGCGAGCGCATCGGGGGTCGGCACCCCATGCCAGAATGTCCTGAAAACGTCCGTTATGGCGAATGTGGCGAGGTGCCTGCCTATTGGCGCAGTGTGAAGCTGACGCCGGCGAAATCCTCGTCTTCGCTCGTCCCGCCATTGCGGTCACTGAACTCAACCTCACGGCGGATATAGCTGAACGAAAGCTGACCTGGCCCGCGCTGGAAGGACACTCCGGCCTGCATGTCGCCGACAGTGACCTGGTCACGAAGGGCCATCGCGCCCGAGACATTTGTCAGGCCGTACTCGCCAGCCTCCCAGACGAGCGCTTCGCCTTCGGCACCGGCAAAGACATACCAGCTATCCGCAACGGCATTGGTGCCGCGCTGGTCGAAATCGCGACCGATCCGCAGCTGTGCGCCCAGGCTTCGGGATCTGAACTGTCCCTCTTCGCGCACGCGGACACGCGGAGCCAGACCGATATCAAAGGCGAGGCCGGTATCCTGCCGCGATGCGCCAAATGCGAAATCCGCCGTAAAGTCCTTGTCCCTGTCGACGGGCCCAACGAGCCGCGCAGCTTCCAGGTTTGCCTCCAGGGCCTGCAATGGCTCGGCACTTGACCAGCCAAGTCCAGAGAAGGCGCCCGCAGAAGCCGTCGGTCCGTCAAAAACCGGCCAGTCAATTGCAAACGCCTCGGCGCTCACCAGCGCCTGTGCGCTGGCTGATGTCGGGCGCGGCGTGGTCGCGACCGGCTGGCCAGGGATCTGCGTGTTGTAAGGGTGAGCACCGACATCGATACCACTCGGGAATGCGCCGCTTGTAGCCAGCGTCATGCCTTCGCTGATTTGAGCTGCACTTGTCGGAACGGACGCCACAAGCTCGCTCTCCATGCCACCGAGATGGCTGGAACATCCCTGGCACGCCAGTGCGGCCAGTCCGGATGTGATCAAGGTCATCATTCGCCCCACTCGCTTCATTTGCCAGCTCCCGACAACTCTACGCTGAGCACTAAAGCACTGGAGCCGTTAACTTAGCACAAATAGATCATGCTCCCGAATGAATTCTTCACGAGAAAGTGTTAAATTGTGACAATGCAAGAACTGTGCGCAATTTCTCCATTAATGCGCTGAGACGCAACAGGTTTCCAGAGAAAAGGCGGGCCGCGACCCGCCTTCTCGCCATTAAGCAGGCCTCACTCACTTAAGCAGGCCTCACTCACTGGCAGGCGAGACATTCCTCATAATCGGTCTTCGGCGTCTCCAGCGTATCGCCCGACACCTTTTCCGACCCGGCGAAAGCGGCGCGCTGGACGGATTTCGACCGGCAGTAGTAGAGTGATTTCAATCCCTTCTCCCAAGCGGTCCAGTGCAGCATGTGCAGATCCCATTTGTCGATATCGCCAGGCAGGAAGATGTTCAGCGACTGACTCTGGCAGATATAGGGCGTACGATCGGCCGCCAGCTCGACAATCCAGCGCTGGTCGATCTCGAAGGCGGTCCGGAAAATGGCCTTCTCATGTTCGTCCAGCCCGCTCAAATGCTGGACCGAGCCTTCATGCTCCAGGATCGAGGTCCAGATTTCCGGCGTATCCAGCCCCTTCTGCTCAAGCAGGGCCTTCAGCTGTGGGTTCTTCACCGTAAACGAGCCCGAGAGTGTCTTGTGGGTATAGATATTTGCCGGAATGGGCTCGATCCCCGCAGATGTGCCCCCGCAGATGATCGAGATCGAGGCTGTCGGCGCAACGGCCATCTTGTTGGAAAAGCGCGCCATCATTCCGGCATCGCGCGCATCCTCGCAGGGGCCACGCTCCTTGGCCAGCTTGACCGAGGCCGCGTCAGCGCCCTTGCGGATATGCTTGAACAGGGCGTTGTTCCAGGCCTTTGCGGCGGCGCTTTCCATCGGCGCGCCCTGGGCCTGCAGGAAGGAGTGGAAACCCATCAGGCCCAGCCCGACCGAGCGCTCGCGCTTCGCTGAATACACCGCCCGCGCCATCTCCGCCGGGGCGCGCTCGATAAAGTCTTCAAGCACATTGTCGAGGAAACGGAACACATCCTCCAGGAAGCGCTCATCGCCTTTCCATTCCAGGAATTTCTCCGCATTCAGCGAGGACAGGCAGCACACGGCCGTGCGCTCTTCACCGCGATGATCGGTGCCGGTGGGCAGCGTGATTTCCGAACACAGATTCGACTGGCGCACATTCAGGCCCAGCTTTCTCTGATGGGCGGGCATCGCATTGTTCACGGTATCGGTGAACAGGATATAGGGCTCGCCGGTCTGCAGGCGCAGTTCGATCAGCTTCTGCCACAATTTGCGGGCCGAAACCGTGCGCACGACATCCCCCGTCTTCGGGCTTCGCAGGCCGAACTCCTCATCGAGACGCACAGCCTCCATGAACTCGTCAGTGACATTGATCCCATGATGCAGATTCAGGGATTTGCGGTTGAAATCGCCCGAGGCTTTCCGGATTTCCAGGAACTCCTCGATTTCCGGATGATGGATGTCGAGATAACAGGCTGCCGAACCACGGCGCAGCGAGCCCTGCGAAATCGCCAGCGTCAGCGAATCCATCACGCGGATGAACGGGATGATCCCCGAAGTCTGCCCATTCTGGCCGACACGTTCACCGATAGAGCGGACATTGCCCCAATAGGTGCCTATGCCGCCGCCATTGGAGGCGAGCCAGACATTCTCGTTCCATGTCTCGACAATCCCGTCGAGCGAATCATCCACCTGATTGAGGAAGCAGGAGATCGGCAGGCCACGGTCGGCCCCGCCATTTGACAGGACGGGTGTGGCCGGCATGAACCAGAGCTGCGACATGTAATCATAAAGCCGCTGGGCGTGCGCCTGATCGTCGGCATAGGCGCTCGCCACGCGCGCAAACATGTCCTGGAAACTCTCGCCGGGCAGGAGATAGCGGTCCTTCAGCGTCACCTTGCCGAACGCGGTCAGAAGCGAATCGCGCGACGGGTCGGTTTCGACCCTGATCCCGTCAACAACGCGCAGCTCTGCGCTCTCCTGACGCCGGGGCTTGCCGCGGCGGGCCTTGGTCGTTTCTGCAGTGGTCACGGGCGCGGACGCGGACATGAGAACCCCCTTCGGGCAAGAGTTACTTATATAGGGTGGATCCGGAAAATCGCCATATGCGGTGGCCAAATCAACCCCTGACACAAGATATAGTGCCCCCTTGGTTAATGACCCGTCAACGGGTCAAAGCGGTCCGGGCACGGATTTTTCGGTGGATAACCTGTGAATGACCTGTTAACGCGCCCGCCGCCGTCGAGCCGGGCCCGCGACCCACAGCGTATCATTCCCGACAGGCCGACGGCATCAACCATATCGCGGACAGAACCGATCTTGTCCCACACCTGAAAAACGGAGTCATTATAAATACATCTTCCCCGTCTGGGGCCGGGTCGGCCGTTCGGCTTTGCGGGGAGGTGCGGGAGGTTTCACGCCATATGCCCAGGGGTAACGGCCTGGCATATGGCTGGCGGAACCAGTCCGGATGCCGGGACAAATCCCGGCGGATTCGCACCCCCACGGCGTCGTTGGTTCGTTTCCGAAGGCGCACAGGACCCGGGCGGAACCAGAAGTCCGTGAAGACGCCTCCTGCGGCGCGGAAAGTGTCCGGTGACACTTCGAAGACTCACTCAAGCGCTATACTCATGGAAGCGTCCACGACACTTCCGCGCCGGGCCCCTGCCCTTCATGAGCCACCGGACGCCGAAAGGCGGGCCGGATTGCGGCGCTTGTCCCACCCTCATGCTGAGGAGGCCCGCCATCCAGACCGACCCTAGTACCCGCCAGCCGCGCCATCCTTGCGCATTTCGGTCGCCGCGATCCAGGCGCCGGTCTCGAAGTCGCGCATGATCGCCTGATAGCCGCCAAAGCCGGAGCGGCCCGGCCTGACCGTGTGGCCACGCGCCTCAAGCGCGGCGCGGGTCGCCTCCGGAATGCCGCTTTCGACATAGACGATGCCCATATCTCTCTCGCACGCATCGCCGGTGAGAGCGTCGGTCGGCTCGCAGCCGCCATCATGGCGCCAGCGCGCCGCATCGCCGGCCTCCTGCAGGCCCATATCATGATCGATCAGGTTGAGGATGATCTGGACATGGCCCTGCGGCTGCATCCCCCCGCCCATCAGGCCGAAGCTGAGCCAGGGCTGATAGGGGCAGGCCTGCTCGATGGGCACAGCCCGAACCTGGCAGCCCGGCATGTCCTTTTTGAACGCAAAAGCCGGGATGATCGTGTGGAAGGGGCGCTTGCCGGGCTCGAACACATTGGGATGCTTCGGGTCGAGGCTGAAAAGCTGGCCGCGATCCTGGAACATAAAACCCAGCCCGTCCGGCACCAGCCCCGAACCCATGCCGCGATAATTGCTCTGGATCAGCGAGACCATCATGCCGGAACTGTCGGCGGTGGTGAGATAGGTCGTGTCGCCGTCTTCGAGCTTGGCGTCGGCCTTCTCGATGGCAAGTCCCAGCGCCCTGTCATGAACCTCTTCGCCGGCAAGCGCCGAACCGGGATCAATGATTGCAGCCTTCTGGTCATTGAAACCGGGCGCAATGAAAACCGCAGGATCGACGCCACTAAACGCCGGATCGGCATAGCTCCGCGCGCGATCGGCAAAGGCCAGCCGCTTGGCCTCCACCTGCGCCATCAGGCTGTCGGGCGAGCCATAGCCGAAGCCGCGCATGTCGAACCGCTCCAGCATCTGCAGCATCTGCAGCGCCGCGACGCCTTGTGTGTTCGGCCCGAGTTCGCAGAGCCGCGCCTCGCGATAATCGGCGCACACCGGCTCGACCCATTCGCCCTTGTGCCGGGCGAAATCCTCATAGCGCAGGAAGCCGCCAATGCGCTTCATATAGGCGTCCATCGTCTGCGCGATCTCCCCTTTATAGAACGCATCGCGCCCCTTGGTGCCGATCAGGCGATAAGTGCGCGCCAGGTCGCGATTGCGGAACAGCGCGCCTTCGCGGGGCGCCGGGGAGAAATAAGTGGCAATTGCGTTATCCACCTCCTCCAGCATGCCGCTATCATGGGCCTCGCGATAACGCTTTTCGGAAAGGTTCCAGTAATACGCGATGACTTCCGGGATCGGCGCGCCATTCTCCGCATATTGGATCGCCGGGCGCAGATTGTCGGCCATGGCCCGCTTGCCAAACCGCTCATGCAGGGCGAACCAGCCATCCACCGTGCCCGGCACGCTCACAGTCGCCGCGCCATAGGGCGGGATCTCCTCGCCATCCATATGTTTGTCAGCCGCCGCCTGCATGTCTTCAAGCGTAGCGCCCATCGGCGAGCGGCCCGAGCCGTTATAACCGTAGAGCTGTTGCGTTACCGGGTCCCAGACAATGGCGAAGAGGTCCCCGCCGATGCCATTCCCGGTCGGCTCGACCAGGCCGAGCATCGCATTGGCCGCGATCGCAGCATCCATGGCGCTGCCGCCGGTCTTCATCGTGTCGAGCGCCACCTGCGTGGCCAGCGGATGGGCCGTGGCCGCCGCTGCATTCGGCGCGACAACAGCCGAGCGCAGGCCATGCTCTCGCCCGGTGTCGAGGCGGTCGCCGGGGCCCGTCTGGCTCGAAAGGGTGCGGGTCTCATAGCTCGCCGTCGCGGGCGCGGAGGGTGGCGGCGCACCTTCTTCCATGGCGGCGCAGGCGGCAAGACCTGCAGCGGCGAGCAGGACGGCAAAAATTCTCATGGCAGCGCTTCCTCATTTCATCTCCGCATTCAGCATAGAACTCGAACGGAGCAGAGTCGAAAAGCGATACGACCAGATGTTTCAGGTGCCGCGCGGGACCTGGATGCTTTCAATATAGGCGAGGAGGGCATCTACGTCCTTTGGTTCGAACTGCCATTCGGGCATATCGGGATGACCCACCATGATCCCCTCGGCCAGAGGTTCGGCGAGACTTTCGACGGGGTAGCGCCAGGATATCTCGCGGAAGGCCATGGCCTCAGGATGGGAGCTCTCATCCTCGCGGGTGATGGCATGGCATCGCGCGCAGAGCGCTTCGGCCATGACCTCGCCCTGCCCGATAAGTTCGGCCCGGGTCGTGCCGGCTTCAGGCGCGCTGGTGTCGCGGTCCGTGTCCGGTGCGCAGGCCGCAAGGCAGCTGGCGACCATGGCTGTGGCGATGAGGGTGCGTATCATCTCGTCCTCCTCCTCCTGATAACGGCCTGTCTCGAATCATCACCGATGGCTTTGACAGGAATCAATTGTGCTGCGGTTTCGGGAAATAATAGGCCGCCAGCCGGTCGGCGATCTCACGGCCCTCGACGGCGTAGTCCGCCTCCGCCTTCACCGCCTCGGTGGTGCAAAGGGGATAACGCGCCTGTGTGCGCTGAAAGGACGAGTTGAAGGCACGAACCATCGAGTCACGCAACGGCCCGCGATCCGGCGCTTCCAGCGTCAGAAGCTCGATCATGTGCTGGCGCCAATACTGGTCATGCGTGCCCTTGCAGGTGTGGCGCACACCATGCGCCTTGCCAAGGACGGCCGCCAGGTGCTGGGCATCGCGCAGGTATTCCTGGCTGCGAAGCGGCAGTTCCTGTGCGCGCGCTCCGCTTGCGGCCCCGGCCATAATAAGGCTAGCCAGCAGGAAACGGAGGACAAGGGAATGCATGAGTGTCTTTGCCATGCGACGACTTTCGCCCGCATCGAAGCGGGGCTCAAGCGGTTTGACGCACAGATCCGCCCGCTGGTGATTCATGACGACAAATCGCTCACAGCCCCCTGGGGCGGCGATGCGCCCGCCGAGCCGCAACCGCAAATCGTCTATGCGACGCAGGATATCTATTTCTCGAAAGCCGTCGGGCGCTTTTTCGAGATCCTGACCGGTAATGACCGCCTTGACTGGTTTCAGTCCTCGGCAGCCGGGATCGAACACCCGGTCCTGCGTGCGATCGGCGCAAAGGCCGGTGCCTACACATCGAGCCATGAACAGTCGGCCTCCATCGCGGAATGGGTGGCCTGGGCCGGGCTCGATTTCTTCCAGGGCGGGCCGGAGCGCCGCGCCGCACAGGCAGCAAAGGACTGGAAGCGGATGGCCTTCCGCGAAATCGCCGGCACGCACTGGCTGGTGGTCGGCTTCGGTCATATTGGCCAGGAGAGCGCGAAACGGCTCCGCGCGCTTGGCGCCCATGTCACCGGGGTGCGTCGCTCGGGCGGATCGCATCTGGATGCCGACGCGATGATCACGCCAGACCGCCTGCCGGTCGCCCTGCCCGAGGCCGATGCTGTTCTGCTCAGCCTGCCACTGACCGATGAAACCGAAGGCTTGGCCGACGCGGCGTTCTTCGCGGCGATGAAGCCCGGGAGCCTGTTTACCAATGTCGGTCGGGGCAAGCTGGTCGACGAAGCCGCGCTCCTTGACGGGCTCGCCGCCGGCCGGCCGGCCCATGCCACGCTAGATGTGGTCGCCGAGGAACCCCTGCCGGCGGAGAGTCCCATATGGAGCCATCCGCAAGTCACCCTGACACCCCATATTTCCGCCCTGACCGAGGCCGCGAAACAGCGAACAGACGCGCTCTTCCTCGAGAATCTACAGCGCTACCTGGCTGGCGATATGTTGCGGAACCTCGTTCCGCGCACGGAATTTCTATGAGTGCCGGAAACGGTCACGTTGCAAAAGAAAAAGCCCGCGCATCATGCAAGACGCGCGGACTTGTGAGATTCTGTGCATGGCAAGGCGCTGGCGCCCTGCCCGGTGCTTCATCTGAGCGCCATCACCTCGTCTTCAAAGGATTTTCAGGTCAACCGCCGATGTCTTGCCCCGGCGGTCGTCTGTGTAGAGTTCATAAGAAATTGCCTGGTCTTCCTGCAGCGACTGCATGCCGGATTTTTCCACGGCAGAGATATGCACGAAGATATCCTTACCGCCATCATCCGGCTTGATGAACCCATAGCCCTTCTGGGTGTTGAACCATTTGACTTTTCCGGTCGCCATCTCTCTGGCCTTTCCGCATTGATCCCGATCCCATTGCCTGCACCGCGCAAGCGGGTCCGCGGGGGTCTCGATACGGAAGAGTGGAAGTCAAAATCCGTCGGTCTGACGGGGTCTTGGCATTCAGACCGACCGTATTCGATGGCCGGAAATGGCCATGAATCTCCCGCCGCGTCAAGCAAAATGGGCGGCGCAGCAGGACGCCGTAATCAGTCTTCCAACTCGAATGAGAATGGATACACATATTCTCGACCCTCGAATTCGCAGGGCTCCGAATCTGCCTCGGCTTTGCGCTCCCATCGAACTGTCTTCATGCTCTTCTGCGCCGCCTTACCAAATTCATCATTCGGGATAGATGCCAGAACTTTGTAGCTCACGGGACCGTTCGTTCCGATTTCGCCACCGATTATGGCAGCACCCACATATCCTTCGCGCGCAAAACTCCTTGGATAGCGGGGTTTCGGCGGCCTCAGATAGTCCACTTCGCATGTTGGAACCTTGCCCGCCGGCAAAGGGAGCTCATAAGCCTGAAGCCTCTTTCTGAACTCGTCTTCCGTCAGGGTCGGTTTGTCCTGGCTTCTCAAAGCCGAATGAAATGCCATCCCATGGACACTGACCTGCCAGTAAGCATCCGAAAGCCATTCGGGAGCGTCCATGTCCCTGCGTTCATAGCGCTGGCGCATTCGCTTGAGACGCCCCTCAAGTTCAACCATTCGTCGCTGCAGGCCGGCATCGAGTTCGCCGCCATAGCGGGCCACAAAAATCATCAGGGACTGCGCCAGCCAGCCATCGCCCAGCGTGTCGGCGGTCGGCTCCAGATGCGCGCGCAGAAGAGATCCGCTGGTTTCGGCGCCAGCGAAATCTTCGCGCTCGAGATCGGCTTCGACCCAGTTGAACGAGAGATTAACCGAAAATCTGCCCGGTGATGTGGGCACGAGATCCTCAGCAGCTGCCTCAAGCGCCTCACGATTTTCCGCGCTTTGGTCGATCGACCAATCGGCATAGGCTTTGAGCACCGCACGCGAAGCTCTGGTCGGATGGCTGTCTCCGGAAGGCTGCTGTAACGCAAACGCCGCCACCTCACGCGCTTGCCCGCAGCTACCAAGTTGGCACAGCGACCACCCGGCCTCGAAAGCAATGGGGCCTGCCAGTTCGGACTCCGGATTTGCCATCGCTGCGCTGGCCAGCTCTTTCGTCACCTGAACGACTTCTGCTGTGCTTGCGCCACTGGTTACGACAGTATCAAATCGCTCAATCGCTTCTGGCAAACTCTCGGCGGACATCCCCGGAGTCGAAATTCCGACAAATACGAGAACCGCAACAGTTTTCAATCTCATCACGCTTTCCCCTTGTTTACCATCAAGGGTAGCCAAAAAGTGTCTCAGCGCAATGACACTTTTCGCCGGAACTGCAGCCAGACCGGATCGATATCGCCGAGCCGCTTGGATTCGTAACGGGTCGTCACATGATCCTGGGGCGGGATACGCCAGTCATCGGCCCGCGTCGCCGTCCATTCATAGCCGCCATGGCAGGATATTTGCGTGATCGCCCAGTCCGCATAGCTGCGCACATCTGTGGCGAAGCGAAGCTCAGCCCCCGGCTTCATGACGCGGTGGAGATCGGACAGAAACGCCGGCTGGACAAGGCGGCGCTTGATATGACGCGCCTTGGGCCAGGGGTCCGGGAACAGGATGAAGACCCTGTCGAGCGAATGGTCCTGCAACCAGCCAATCAGTTCGCGCGCATCGCCCATATGCAGGCGAACATTGCCGAGCCCGGCCTCGTCAATCTGGACCAGCGCCTTCGCCATGCCGTCGATAAACGGCTCACACCCGATCAGGCCACAGCCGGGATGCGTCCTGGCCTGGGCCACGAAATGCTCGCCGCCGCCAAAGCCGATTTCCAGCCAGGTCTCGCAGGGCACATGCGAGAACAAGGATGACGGCGCAATGCCCCCGGCCTGCGCGGCCTCAACCGCCAGCGCCGGCAAGAGCGTATCGAGAAGCCTCTGCTGGCGGCCCGAAAGCTTGCGCGCCTGCCTGCGCCCGAATGTGCGGATGGGGCTGTCAGGCGACCCACTCAAACCTTTCTCCCTTGTTTCCAGCCGGGCCGGATGGGCATCTTCTTTCGCACCCAGTCAGACTTCAGGAGCTTTCGGTACTTCTCAGCGCCTTCGATGCGGCCTTGACTGTCGACAGGATCGATTTGCGCAATGCAGGGTCATCAATCTTCTGGAAGGCGGCGACAAGGTCCAGTGTCTCGGAATTCATAACCGGCGCCTGAACGGAGTCATCACGCTCAGCCAGTCCCGCCCGTTCGCTGGCAATGTATTCCTCCGCGCCATCATAGAAATAGGTGACCGGCACACCAAGCACCGACGCGACTTCATACAATCGTCCCGCCGATATACGGTTGACGCCCTTCTCGTATTTCTGGACCTGCTGGAAAGTAAGATCGAGCATATCCCCAAGTTTTTCCTGGGTCAGCTTCAGTTCTCGCCGTCTCCATCTCACCCGTTGACCAACGACACGGTCAATATCGCTGGGATGTTTGCTGTCAGACATTCTTCTTCTCTGGGGATAAGTTTCTGATTATTTTGCGATAAGGCCTTTTAACGGCGCCAGAGGAAAAAGGCCAGTAGTGCGACAAGAATGAGACTGATCGGGAACAGCGCAGTGCCTCCACGCCACTGGAACAGCGGTTGTGCCTGCGGGGCGGGCAGCCTTGCGCGCAGAAAACGGCCGCGCCAGTCATCATGCCCGGTGTCAGCCGGGCGCGCACGCGCCACCTCCCGGCCATAGCCGTCAACGATGGCGGAAGCGCCACGGCTGGCGACGCGGACCATGGGCAGGCCCGTCTCGATCGCACGATAGCGATTCTGGGCATAATGCTGGGCCGGGCCAATCATCGCGCCGAACCAGGCATCATTGGATATCACGACGAGCCAATCGGCCCGATGGCCGGCCTCGCGCTGCGCCCGGCGCGCGACGTGCGGATAAAGGGCCTCATAGCAGATCATGGCCACGAAGGGCGGTATTTCATCACCATAAACAATCGCCGGGCCGACACCTGGCGTGAAACCGCTGGTCGCCATACGCTGGATGGCACCGGGCAGCACTCCTGAAATGGCCTCGCCAAACGGGACGATCCTTGCCGCCGCCAATTCACCAACCGGCACCAGGCGATGCTTGTCATAAAGTCCCGATGCACCCGTGACTGCACTCTCTTCGCCAAGAACCACCAGGGAATTGAACCATTCATAACCACCTGCCGGCGCGTTCTGCTGTCGCGTGGTTCCGGCGATCAGTGTTCGCTTGCCCAGATACTCGGCTGTCGGCACGAGCTGGCGGTCATCGAGGAGAAGCGTGCCGATCGCACCTTCGGGCCAGACAACAATATCGCCCTCCTCACCCGGCTCATCCTTAAGCCATTCCAGATAGGTCCGAAACAACTCGGGATTGGCGTAACCGTCACCAGTGAACTTGTCCTTCTGGGGGATACCCGCGTCCATCAGGACCACGCTTTGCCCGGTCAGCTCAACCGGCTGAGCGATCCTCTGGGCGCCCCAGGCCCACATCATGGCGAAGGCCACAATGCTGCCAGCCGTCGGCAGGAGCCGGATGGCCAGGCCGCGGCGCCGGCGCGTATCAACAAGTGCAGCTGGCGCGGCGCAGGCAATCAGGGTCAGGAGGCTCAGCCAGTAAACGCCGCCAAGTGCCGCGCCCTGCGAAACGGCTCCGCCCGGAATCCAGCTTGTGGCGGGCAGGTTCCACGGAAAACCGCCAAACAGGCTGCCTCTCACGAATTCGCCCAGCATGAAAAAGAAGGCGAAGATAAAGACCCGCGACGGCGATGCAGACCAGAAGGCGCCGCCCATCGCCATCGTCGCGCCCCAGATGAGGGCCATTCCGCCCGGCAGGAGAAGAAGAGGCATCCAGATAAACACGGCGTGCTTTTCCGGCTCAACGAGGAAAGGAGCGGCCGTCCAGTAAAGGCTCACGATAAAGAAGCCGAAGCCGAACCCCCACCCACGAGCGAAAACAGCCTTTCCCCAGCGCTTTTGTCCTCGCGCACCATCCACCATCCAGATCAGGCCCACATAGGAGACGATCAGGGCCGGCGTGGCATGGAACGGGGCAAAGGCAAGCGAGGCGAAGGCACCGAACAGAATGGCGACGGCCATCGCCCGCCATCCGGTTGCTCGCGCAAGCGCTTCATGAAGGGCCGCAAATACAGTGACCCCATGTGATCGCACTTCGGCATCTGTCATCAGCTGATGTCTGGCTTTGTCCCGCCAGCCCCCGGCATGCGCAACCGTAGACGGCGGATCCGGCGCGTATCTGCATCCATGATTTCCATATCGCACCCCCCCGGGTGTCTCAGCACCTCGCCGCGCACAGGGACCCGGCCCGCTAAGGCAAACGCGATTCCACCCAGCGTGTCTATCTCGTCCTCGAAATCTGCAAGGGAGAGATCGACGCCCGTCTCATCTGCAAAATCATCGATTTCCATGCGCGCATCAACTTCGAAGATGTTCCGTCCGCGGCGAATGAATGTGTCCGCCTCTTCATCATGCTCATCCTCGATATCGCCGACAATTTCCTCAACGAGGTTTTCAAGCGACACAAGTCCATCAGTGCCGCCATACTCATCGACGACGAGCGCCATATGAATGCGCGTCGACTGCATCTTCACCAGAAGGTCAGCCAGCGGCATGGAAGGGGGCACATACAGCATATTCCGCCGGAGACGTTCCAACGAGGCGCGCGCCTGAGGACCATCCTCACGCGCCAGCTCGCCAACCATGTCCTTGATGTGGACAAACCCCACCGGATCGTCGAGCGATTCGCGATAGACCGGCAGGCGCGAATGGGCCTCGCGCGCAAAGATCTTCAGGGCCTCGTCAAAGGGTGTTGACACTTCGACAGCGACAATATCGGCCCGCGGGATCATGACATCAGAGACCGTGCTCGCCTCAAACTCGGCCAGGCGCAGGCGCATATCCGTTTGCGCGTGCGCACCATTTCCATTCACTGTCTGTGGAACCTCGCCGGCGCGATCAGCGCGCCGACGGGGTAATCTTAAGAGCCGGCCAAGCCGACTGGGCGGTTCACCCGCATCCTGAGGATCGGAATCGTTCATCATCCTGCTCAAATAGTGCCCAGATATGGGTCCGGTAGGCCAAGACTTGCAAGCGCCTGGCGCTCTAGTGCCTGCATTTCCACAGCTTGTGTGTCTTCAATGTGATCATAGCCATACAGATGCAACAGCCCATGTACGAGCAGATGGATCAGATGCGACCGGAATGCCCGGTCCATCCGCGCTGCATCGCGAGTGCAAATGCCATAACCAAGCGCAATATCGCCCAGAAAGCCCGCATGCACGTTATCCGCTGGAAAGGACAGCACATCCGTCGGTCGGTCCTTACCCCGCCAGTCCCGATTCAGCGCCTGCATGTCTCCATCATCGCTCAGCAGCACGGCGACTTCTCCGCCCCGCCCGCCAGCAGCTGCCCGGCCGGCAGCCAGCGCGCACCGGCACACATCTTCAAGATCAGCAATCGCTTCCCACTGGGGATCGGCGATCCGCAAGTCGATTTCAACCTCGTCCATCACATCCCGGCGGTTTCGTAGGCATCAATGATCCGGCTGACCAATTCGTGGCGCACCACATCCGACGGGGTCAGGCGGCAAATTGAGATTCCATCGACCTCATTGAGGATATCGAGCGCATTGATCAGGCCCGAACCCTGGCTACGCGGCAGATCGACCTGACCGATATCACCCGTGACCACCATGCGGCTGTCGCGGCCCAGCCGTGTCAGCACCATTTTCATCTGCGGCACGGTGGTATTCTGGGCTTCGTCGACAATGACGAAGGCCTTTTTCAACGTCCGGCCCCGCATGAAGGCAAGTGGTGCGACCTCGATCTCGCCGCGTGCCATTCTCCGGTCCATCTGTTCCTGACCCATCAATTCTCGCAGCGAGTCCCAGATCGGCAGCATGTAAGGATCGACCTTCTCCTCCAGCGTGCCCGGCAGGAAACCCAGTTTCTCACCCGCCTCGACCGCCGGTCGCGTCACGATCAGCCGGTCCCGCAGGCCGGCCACAAGTTCCGCCACACCCGCCGCAACGGCCAGATAGGTCTTGCCCGTCCCTGCAGGTCCGACGCCGAAAACAAGGCCATTTGCCGGTTCGGTGAGCCGGTCGAGATAGGCCGCCTGCCCCTTGCTCTGCGGCGTGACCGGACGTTTCAGTCCCTTCAGGGTCCCGAACTGGCCCTTTGGTGCATCGGCCGCCTCGATTGCGCCGCCCAGTTCCAGTTCGCCGGCATCGGCTCCAGCGCGCAGGCGCCGCTCGAATTCCGACAGCGCCGCTTCCGCCAGCGACACCCCTTCTGCCTCGCCAAACAGCATGATCCCGCCCCCCTGGCTTTCCGCACGCAGCCCGAATTCAGCGAAATGGGCTTCCAGCTTCTGCAGGTGGCGATGATGGGGCCCGCAAAGATCGCGCAGGCGCTCGGGCGATGCGACCTCATAGAAACGGCTGATGGGCGCCTTGGGCGATTGGGCCGGACGGGCGGGCGGCGTCAAGCCGCGGCCTCCCTGCGGCCGGGCAATTCGCCGGTCAGGGCGTTCAGACTCGCCCCGACAACCTCAACCTCGGCAACCGTGCCGATCAGCGTGTCCGGACCATCGAAATGCACGGCCTGCATCCAGGGCGAGCGGCCATGAAGCTGACCTTCGCGTCGCCCATGACCCGTGACCAGCACCGCCACACGCTGCCCGATCTTGGACGCGTTGAAGGCCCGCTGCTGTTCGCGCAGGAGAGCCTGCAGGCGCTGCAGCCGGTCAGAAGCGACCTCGTCAGGCACCTGCCCGAACATGTCCGCAGCAGGTGTGCCGGGACGCGCGGAATACTTGAAGGAATAAGCCGAGGCATAACCGACTTCGCGCACCAGCTGCATCGTCGCCTCGAAATCTTCTTCACGCTCGCCCGGAAAGCCAACAATGAAGTCCGACGCCATGGCAATATCGGGACGCGCAGCGCGCGCTTTCTCGACGATCGACAGATAATGTTCAGCTGTGTGGGCGCGGTTCATCGCTTTCAGAATCGGGTCGGAACCCGACTGAACAGGCAAATGGAGATAGGGCATCAGCGCCGGCGTATCGCCATGGGCGGCAATCAGGTCATCATCCATATCACGCGGATGACTGGTGGTGTAGCGGATCCGCTCGATTCCGCCGATCATGGCCAGATGGCGGCAGAGCGCGCCAAGGCTCCACTCACCCTCATCGCCTGATAGAATCGGCGCGGCACCGTGCCAGGCATTCACATTCTGACCAAGAAGCGTGATCTCGCGCACACCTTGCGCCGCGAGGCTGCGCGCTTCGGCCCTGATCGCATCGACCGGCCGCGAGACTTCCGCGCCGCGCGTGTAAGGCACGACGCAGAAAGTACAGAATTTGTCGCAACCCTCCTGAATCGACAGATAAGCCGCCGGGCCGTCTGCCTCGCGGGTCAACGGCAGGGCGTCGAACTTTTCAAGCGTTTCGAACCCGGTCTCCAGTCGCTCGCCGGCTGCCCGGGTGGCCCTTGCAATCATTTCCGGCAGCTTGTGATAAGCCTGCGGGCCAAGAACCAGGTCAACGGCCGGCTGGCGACGCATGATCTCCGCCCCCTCGGCCTGTGCCACACAGCCGGCGACAGCAATTGTCATTTTTCCACCCGCCGCCTGTTTCAGCTTCTTCAGCTGGCCCAGTTCGGAGTAGACCTTCTCGGTCGCCTTTTCCCGGATATGGCATGTGTTGAGCACAACAAGATCTGCACCCTCGGGCGTGTCAGCCGGGGCATAACCAAGCGGCGCCAGGACATCGCGCATACGCTCGGAGTCGTACACATTCATCTGGCAGCCATAGGTCTTGATGAACAGCCGTTTGGGGCCTGTCGAAACGCGGGTCTCAGTCATCGCGCGGTGTATGCCTGAAAATGACGGTAAAAGCGAGTCAGTCCTGCTGCAATGCCTGATCCGCGACACCATCACCCGCCCCGTCGGTCTCGCGTGACTGTGCGGGTGCGAAACTCCCTTCACCCGTCAAGCATGGCCCTGACAGGCGCTCAACAATCAGGCCGGCCTCATGGCGGGTGAAATTCCCTGTTATCAGCAGTCGGCCATCCAGGATCGGCGTTTGCACGACCGGTTCGGCGATAACTTCGCCATCCAGGCTGAGCAAAAGCGGGCGGCCAACATTTTCCCGGGTCACTTGCGCAAGTCTGTCGGCCGCGTCCGGGTCGAGAGCGATCTGGATGCCATACCAGCCCGACTCGCCCCGTGCGTCCAGGCGCACCGACATGCTGCCTGCCGCCACCGTCATATCACCGATGCCCAGCCTGCCAGGCGGCGTATTCGCCGGACGGCACAAATCGACATAGCCATTGTTTACCAGCGCCGGCTCTGCGCAGGAGGTGAGCAACAAAAAAACCAACAACGATAGCAGCCGTCGCAATCTGACCTCCCCCTTGTCCGATCGACAGGCTGCCATCAGCCGGGTTTGAGGGAAAGATCGCAGAGCGGGAATAAACAGCGGTTTCCGGCGCCGCTGCTTCGATTTGTCCCGCCCGAGCCGTTCGGACGATCAGCCTATTCGTCGGTCGCTGCCTCTTCGGCATTGGCTTCGGCTTCGGCTGCAGCTGCTGCTGCCGCTTCCTCTTCAGCCTTGGCCTTGGCTGCGGCTTCGCGCTCACGCGCAGCCCCGGCCTTGCGCTCAGCCTTTTCGGCAGCCTTCTGGCGGCGCTTCTCGGTCTTGGAGATGCCGGTCTCGACCTGCTCCATGCCATGCCCCGTGGTCCGCTCGGCAATCCGTGCAGACTTGCCGCGACGATCGCGCAGATAATAGAGCTTTGCGCGGCGTACCTTACCCTTGCGCTTGACCTCAATGCTCTCGATCAGCGGCGAATAGACCGGGAAGACCCGCTCGACGCCTTCGCCGAATGAAATCTTGCGGACGGTAAAATTCTCCTGCAGGCCAGCACCAGCCCGGGCAATGCAGACGCCTTCAAAGCGCTGCACGCGCTCGCGTTCGCCTTCGCGAATGCGCACATTCACGCTCAGCGTGTCGCCGGGCGAGAAATCCGGAAGGGTCTTGCCTTCGGAAAGACGCGAGACTTCTTCCGCTTCCAGCTGTTCAATCACGTTCATCATCAATCTCCGACGCTGGCCTGCCATGTTTACGCGCCCAGCCCCGCCACAGATCCGGCCGGCGGGCCCGGGTGATTTTCTCTCTTTCTTCCTGCCGCCAGGCCGCCACTTTCAAATGGTTGCCCGACACCAGAACCGGCGGGATCTCCCTACCCTCCCACACACGCGGTCGCGTATAGTGAGGATATTCGAGTAGCCCGCCCTCGAAACTCTCATCCTCCAGCGAAGCCTCATTGCCCGCGACACCGGGAAGAAGCCGCACACTCGCCTCAATGAGCGCCTGCGCAGCGACCTCGCCTCCAGCGAGCACAAAGTCGCCGAGTGAGACCTCTTCCATGCCGCGCGCCTCGATGACACGCTGGTCCAGGCCCTCGAACCGTCCGCAAAACAAAATCACCCCAGCTCCGCTGGCGATCTCTCGCACGCGGGCCTGGGTGAGCGGCGCGCCCCTCGGGCTCGGATAAATCAGCGGTCGCCCGTCAGCCACCGCGTCCACCGCCTTCGCCGCCACATCTGGCCGCAGGACCATTCCGGCCCCGCCACCAGCGGGCGTTTCATCGACGGATCGGTGCTTATGATCCGAAAACTCCCGAATGTCCAGCACTTCGAGCGACCAAATTCCAGACGCGCGGGCCCGCTCAAGAATGGATACACCGAGGACACCAGGAAAGGCGCCGGGGAAAAGGGTCAGGCAGGTCGCGGTGAATGTCATGGCCCTGCGTAAAGCGCATTCGACGAATGAAGGAAAGGCAGCCGTCCGGGTTGGGGCGAGCCGACGCTGACCCTGCCAGCACTTTGCCACCAAAGCGACGCGAACAAAAGACGGTACGCATCGTATTTTGAGGCGCTGTTTCGCAGTCACCTTTTCCCGTGAATACGCCCGTGAATTCAAACCATATCGAAACCGCGTACGATGCGTTCCGAATTTGCTGCATCGCGAATCTTGCTTTAATCCGTTCTAAACGGCAAACGGGTATCAGGGTTGGGAGAAACTCATCCACACACAGTCCGGCAAAGGCTGGCACAAATCACAAGGCGGCGCACAGAATGATCGGTTCACTCATGGGCATGTTGTCGACCGACATGGCCATCGACCTCGGCACGGCAAACACCCTCGTCTATGTAAAGGGTCAGGGCGTACAGCTCGATGAACCCTCGGTCGTCGCCTTCATGACCCAGGGCGGCCGCAAGATCGTCTACGCGGTCGGCGAACAGGCCAAGCAGATGCTGGGTAAGACACCGGTCAACATGGAGGCGATCCGTCCGATGCGTGACGGCGTCATCGCCGATTTCGATGTTGCCGAAGAGATGATCAAGCACTTCATCCGGAAAGTGCATAACCGGCGCGCTTTTGTGTCTCCACTGATCATTGTCTGCGTGCCAAGCTCGGCCACCAGCGTCGAGCGCCGCGCCATCCATCAATCGGCCCTGGCAGCTGGCGCGCGCCAGGTCGAACTGATAGAGGAGCCGATGGCGGCTGCTATCGGTGCCAATCTGCCAATCGAGGATCCGGCCGGCTCGATGGTGGTCGATATTGGCGGCGGCACTTCGGAAGTGGCTGTCCTTTCGCTTGGCGGCATTGTCTATTCGCGCTCGGTTCGCATCGGCGGTGACAAGATGGACCAGGCCATCGTCCAGTATCTGCGGCGCGAGCGAAAAATACTTATCGGCGAAATGACCGCCGAGCGGATCAAGAAGGAAATCGGCAGCGCCATCAGGCCGGAAAACGGCCCCGGCATGGCCCTGACCGTTCGCGGCCGCGGCACTATGGATGGCGTGCCCAAGGAAGCCGAGATCACCGAGGAAATGGTTGCAGAGGCACTCGCAGAGCCGGTTGGCGCAATCGTCGATGCGGTGAAGACTGCGCTCGAAGCGATGCCGCCGGAACTGGCTGCCGATATTGTTGATCGCGGCATTGTGCTCACCGGTGGTGGTGCGCTGCTGCGCAATCTCGACACCTGTATCCGCGAACAGGCGAAACTCCCGGTCATGCTGGCCGATGATCCGCTGAAATGCGTCGTCAACGGGTGCGGAGTTGTGTTAGAAAACTATCCGAAGATGAAAACCGTCCTGAGCCCCGAAGTCTAAAGCTTGAGGCCCTGTGAAGACGGTCGCGATGGGTGGCGGTCGGGCATGAGAATCATGCCACGCTTTGGCGGGCACGACAGGAGCGAATAGACCCATGGCGCGAACCAGCCGAACTGTGGCACGCAAACGCCCGGCCCGGCGCTTGTTTTTTGGTGTCCTGATTGCCCTGTCAATGGCGCTGCTTATCGTGCAGAGCGCGCCGGGAATCGCCGCTTTTCTTGCGCCTGCCCGGATGACCGCCGGTGATGCGATTGTTGGCGGCAGCCTGAAACTCAACACTCCGAAACCCGGCCTGCTGGCGCACATCACCGGGCAGGCGCAGAATGAGACCCGGATCCGCGAACTGGAGGCGAAGGTTCGCGAACTGTCACAATACGAGCTTGCGGCACGCTCGATGGCACAAAGGCTCGAAGCCTATGAGTCCATGCTGAACGCGCTTGGCGAGCCACCGCGCAAGGGTGTTACGGCGCGTATTGTGGCAGAACCGACCGGCCCGTTTTACGAGACCATGCTTGCCAATGCCGGACGCGCGCAAGGCGTGAGGACAGATTATATCTCCGTGAACGAGGGCGGGCTGGTTGGCCGGGTCATCGAGGTCGGCGAAACCTCGTCCCGCATACTGCTGGTCACCGACTATAATTCGCGAATACCGGTTCTCGGCGAGAAAAGCGGGGTGCGCGCGATCCTTTTCGGCGACAGAGACGGCGATGGCGTGCTGGACGACCGGCCTGAAAATGACCCCTTTGTACCGGGCGAACGCGTGCTGACCAGCGGCGAGGGGGGCGTTTTCCCGCGTGGCCTGACAGTGGGAAAGGTCTTCTCGCGAAAGGCCCGCAATGGCGCCACGCAATGGATGGTCCATTTCTCGCTGGCCGAGACCCGTGGCGGCTTTGTCCGGCTAATCCCGCCCGCGCAGATACCGACGCCTGAAGACGCGCCTGCCTCCATCGAGGAAAGCCTTGCCGAAAGCCAGGTCAGCGAGGAGCAACCGCTTCCGGATACCACTGAGACGGCCGTGCAATGATGAGCCGGAGCGGCATAACCCAAAGCCTTCTGATGCAATGGCGCATGGCTGGTCCAAACACCCGGCTGGTCATCGGCACCACGCTGATCTCGGCGATCATGCTTTTCGGGCTGACCCCGCGTTCCCTTTTCGGAGCAGAGCTCGCCTGGCCCTATGCCGCTCTCGCCGGCGCTGTAGGATGGGCGCGGGTCGGTCTGTCGATCCGGCCCATGCTTGTCCTTTGTGCGCTTGGCCTGTTGCAGGACCTGATCAGTATGGCGCCGCTCGGCTGTTTCATGATGGTGAACCTGGTCACTTACGGTCTCTACGCAGCCATGGCCGGAGCG
Source organism: uncultured Hyphomonadaceae bacterium (assembly GCA_964415675.1). GTDB lineage: Bacteria > Pseudomonadota > Alphaproteobacteria > Caulobacterales > Hyphomonadaceae > UBA5336. Next base: position 38,262 of record CAYQBG010000013.1, on the reverse strand, counting down.
CTCGACACCGCGCATGATCCGGTGCTGGCCCGCCTGTTGCCCTATGTCAGCCTGCTGGCCGGTGTTATTGCGGTATGGCTGATCGCATCGGCCCTGGCCGACCATGCCGTGTCGCTCCTGCCCCTGATCGGAGTGTGGCTGACCACATCGGTATTCTATTTGCTGACGCAACCGGTGTTCAATCTTAACCGCCGGCCCGGTGATCATGGGGGGCTCGGCTGATGGCGAACCAACCCAGCGATGCGCAAGGCATTGATCATGGCCGCCGACTCGCAATCGCCGCCGGGGCGGGCGCGGTTGTCTGGGCCGGACTGATCGGCCGGTTTGCCCAGTTGCAGCTGATGCGCGGCGAAGCCTACAGGTCCCTGGCCGAAGAAAACCGCGTCCGCCTTGATCTCGCCCCGCCACAACGTGGAGATATACTTGACCGGTTCGGCCAGCCCCTCGCCTCGCATCGTCAGGCCGGGCATGTCACACTGGTGCGCGAGCAGGTTGGCGATGTCCGCAACACGCTGAAAGCGATTGCAAAGCTGATCGACCTGCCGCCGGAACGTCAGGAACGGATTGCCCGCGAGGCCGCACGACAGGCGCCCTTTGTCAGCACGCTTGTCGCGCGTGAACTGACTTATGAGGACTTCGCCCGCATGAAGCTACATGCGGTGGAACTGCCCGGCGTCACTGTTGAAATGGGCCGCACACGCTCCTATCCGCGCGGGCGCGACTTCGCTCATGTGCTTGGCTATGTGGCCAAGGCCAGCCAGCGAGACATTGCGCGTCTGATCGCCGAAACGGTCTTCCCGGAAAAGGACGCCGACAGGCGCCGCGAACAGATTGAGAGGGCTGGCATAGACTTGTCAGATCATCCGGCGGTAACCGGGCGCAACTTGCCAGAAGGCAGCGAGCTCCAGATGAAATGGGAGGCTGCCCGGCGCAATCTCAACCGGCTCTATCAGCACCCCGACATGCGGACCGGCCGTTCGGGTGTCGAGCGGGTCTGTGACGCCTGGCTGACCGGCACGCCCGGCTCACAGCGAGTGGTGACGAATGCGGCGGGGCGCATCATCAATGAGATCGAGAGTTCGGACCTCGCCCCAAAGCCTGGCCGCGACGTTGTCGTTTCGATCGATTCGCGATTGCAAAGAGCTGCGATTGACCGGTTCGGCAAGGAGTCCGGCGCCGCCGTTGTACTGGATGTCGAGACAGGCGATATTCTCGCACTGGTTTCCACGCCGGCGTTTGACCCGAATGATTTCGTCAACGGAATCAGCCAGTCCGATTATGATGCCCTGCGCAACAATGATCGTTCACCACTTTATCACAAGGCATTCGACGGGATTTATCCGCCCGGCTCGACCTTCAAGATGGTGGTCGGCACAGCTGCGCTCGAAGCCGGAGTGATCGACCCGCGCGAACGTATCCATTGTCCTGGACACTACCGGTTCGGCAACCGGACCTGGCATTGCTGGAAGCGCGGCGGACATGGCTCGATGGATATGCACAATGCCATCAAACAGTCCTGCGATGTCTATTTCTACGAAGTTGCGCGGCGCACCGGCGTGGAAAAGATTGCCGAGGTGTCTCACCGTTTCGGCTTTGGCGACACCTGGTCGCTGGGCATGACCGGCGGGGCCGAAGGCGTCGTCCCCGACGATGCCTGGAAACGCAGAGCGGTTGGCGAGCCATGGTATGAAGGCGAAACGCTGAATTTCGGAATTGGGCAAGGATACCTGTCAGCCACCCCGCTCCAGCTCGCTCTGATGACGGCACGGATCGCCACGGAGGGACGCTTCGTCGAGCCCAATCTCCTCGTGGTGGGACCGCAGCAGGACCGAAAGCCGCACCCGGTCCCGGACTTTGACCGCGAGATCCTGCAACGAATGAAGGCAGGCATGTTCGCGGTCACCTCTGAGTGGGGCGGAACCGCGCGCCGCGCCGGTGAACTTGGCGTTGCCGGCGCGTTGATGGCGGGCAAGACTGGCACCGCCCAGGTCCGTCGGATCAGCGCGGCTGAGCGGGCCACCGGAGTGATCGCCAATTCCGATCTGGAGCGGCGCCTGCGCGATCATGCCCTTTTTGTCGGCTATGCTCCCGCCGACGACCCGAAATACGCCGTCTCCGCAATTGTCGAGCATGGCGGCGGAGGCTCGCGCGCGGCAGCACCAGTGGCAAGGGATATCATGGCCGAGGCGCTGAGGCTCGACAGCCGGCGTGCACCAAACGTGCAGCGCATGGCCCGCAATGACTTGCCAGCCGGATCCGGCGAAGGGGCGCTGTGATGGATATGTCCGGTAATCTGGACAGGGGCAGCGCCGGCGGGCTCAGCTTTGCGCGTTCCGGGCTGGTGGTGCGCCTTGCGCAGCTGCCGTGGGGGCTGGTCCTGTTTATCGTGGCCATCGCTTTGATCGGCACTGGCATGCTGCATTCGGTCACGCATGGCAGCGCTGCGGAGGCCGGGCTGTCACTCAAACACCTGATCCGGTTCGCGATCAGTTTTGCGATCATGATCCTGCTAGCCATGATCCCGATCCGTTTCTGGATGCGGCTGGCCCTGCCCGCTTATGGACTGGCTGTTCTGTTATTGCTGGGCGTTGAATTCTTTGGTGAGGTCCGCGGCGGCGCTCAGCGATGGCTGACGCTGGGTCCGGTCGCTCTTCAACCTTCGGAATTCATGAAACTGGCGCTCGTGCTTGCGCTGGCGCGCTATTATCATGCGGTGTTGCCGCGTGCAGGCGGGCGCTACCTTTTGCACCTGCCTGCGATCGCCCTGATGCTGGTGCCTGCTGCGCTGATCTTCAAACAGCCCGATTTCGGTACGACACTGGCCCTGGTGGCATCCGGCGGCGCAATCATTTTCATCGCCGGCCTGCCCTGGCGGGTGATGGCGACGGCGTTCCTGTTCGGGGCGGCCAGCATTCCGGTTGTCTATAATTATGTGCTTGAGGACTACCAGCGCGAACGGGTGGACACGTTCGTTGAGCAAATTGCCGGGGAATCGAGCGATGCGCTTGGAGACGGTTACCAGATCGAGCAGGCAAAAATCGCGATCGGATCGGGGGGCCTGCGCGGAAAAGGCTATCTGAAGGGAACGCAGTCTCAACTGGACTATATTCCCGAACAGCATACCGATTTCATCCTGACCGTGATTGCCGAAGAGTTGGGCTTTATCGGCGCGACCGGGCTGCTTCTGCTTTGGGCAACAATTATCGGATGGGGCCTTTATATCGCCTTTCGCTGCCAGAGTTTGTTCGGACGACTCGCCGCTGCGGGGGCCGTCGCGATGCTGGGTTTCTATATCGTTTTCAATGTCGGAATGGTCGTCGGGCTGTTGCCGGTGGTCGGTGTGCCGATGCCGCTGGTCTCCTATGGCGGCACGGCGATGCTGACAGTGATGGCCGGCTTCGGACTGGTGATGTCCGCAGAAATCCACCGCAAGACGAGGGCATCGACGCAAGGCCTTTTCTGAGCCACGCGGATTGGCGATTGATTTTTGCCGGACTGCCCGTAGTTTCCGCGCTCAGACCGGCCAAGGGGCCCATGGGGAGGAATCGCGATGACCGGCGTTCACTCGAAGACAGAGCATTGGGGGTCGCGCTTCGGCTTTCTGATGGCCGCCGTCGGTTCCTCGGTGGGGCTTGGCAATCTCTGGCGCTTTCCCTTCACCGCCGGCGAAAATGGCGGCAGTGCTTTCATCCTCATTTACCTGGCCTGCGTGATCCTGCTCGGCCTTCCGGTGCTGATGGCGGAATATGCGGTCGGGCGAAAAGGACAGCGCTCTGCGATCTCGGGGATACGGCACATCGCCCAGAGCGAGGGCAAATCGCCAGCATGGACTGCGATCGGCTGGATCGGTGCGCTGGCGGCACTGTCGATCTTCTCGTTCTATATCGTGATCGCCGCATGGGTGTTCGACTTCATCCCCCAGGCCTTTTCCGGAGTATTTTCGGGGCTGTCTGTGGATGCAGAAATATTGAACGCAAGCCTCAATCAGAGCTCTGCTGATGTGGTTGCTCAACTCAGCACTCTCTCGGATATGAGCGCATGTGCCTTTGGAGATTCGGGAGTTGTACAACGCATTCCTAATGATGGATTCTGGCATCAGTTTCTCGACCACACAAATCCCCATTTCTACCGTGACATAGCTCAGGGTGATGTGTCCGCGTGCAGTTTCACCAATACTGTTTCGAACAAGTTCGGGATCCTGCTATACCTCGCCGGTTTCCTGGCCCTGAATGTGTTCGTCGTGTCTCGCGGCGTTCATGGCGGCATCGAACGGGCGGCTGCGATCCTGATGCCGGCCTTTTTCCTGATGCTTTTCGGCATGGTCATGTTTGCCCTGGTTGTCGGCGATGCCGGCAAGGCGGCCAGTTTCCTCCTGTCCCCGGATTTTTCGAAAGTGGGTTTCGGCACCTTCCTGTCTGCCGTCGGACAGGCCTTTTTCTCCATCGGGGTCGGCTCCTGCCTGATGGTGACCTATGGCGCCTATCTTGACCGGAATACCGATATTCCAAGCTCATCCTACCAGATCGCGGGCGCAGATACTTTCGTGGCGCTGATCGCCGGCTTCGCCATCTTCCCGGTCGTGTTCGGCTTCGGGCTTGATCCCGCGGGGGGCGGCGGACTGTTCTTCGTGACCATGCCGGTGGCCTTCGGACAGATGCCATTCGGCGGCCTTGTCGGCGGCCTGTTCTTCACACTCGCCCTGTTCGCGGCCTTCACATCCTCGATCTCCCTTTTCGAAGTTGGTGTGTCGTGGTTGGAAGACCAGCCTTGGATTAACCGCGCTCAGGGCGCAGCCGCGCTGGGCGCAATCCTTTTCCTCGCCGGCGTCGGCTATGTCTATTATGGGGAGTGGATCGACCATATCGACTTCATCACAGGGTCCATCCTGCTGCCGCTGGGCGGTATCCTGATTTCGCTATTTGCTGGATGGGTCCTGTCGCGCGAGTCGATCGAAGCCGAACTGGGAAGCAATGGCGTCGTCACATTTGTGCGCACGTTGTTGCGCTATGCGATCCCGCCTGCCCTGGCCTTCATCCTGGTCTTCGGCGTGGCTGACAAGCTGCAGGACCTTTACGGTCTCAACCTGCCACCCGCGCTTGAAGCCCTGCTCGGCCCGAACAGGTAGGCCCGCTTAGCGACGATCAGCTGCCGACCGGTCCGCCGGCCTTGCGACGAAGCGCCAGGACCGAAGGGCGCGGCGGTGTGACCGGATCGAAATCGGGCCAGCGCGTGGCGGGCGCCTCGAAGTTTGCGCCGTCACCATCTCCGGGATGCTGCACAGCCACGAACAGTGTCCCGCCATCGGGCGTGAATCGCGGTCCGCAGACCTCCGCGCCCACCGGCGCACGGAAGAAGGCCCGGCCCATCCCGCGAAGGGGCCCGTCCGTCTCCAGCGCCCAGACGCCATCGGCCGCTCCGGTGTCGTCATTGCCATCCGTTGACACCCAGAGACGCCCCGTGGGATCGACCGCGCAATTGTCCGGGCTCGCAAACCATCCATTCTCGCTGGTTGCCGGGTTCCAGGCCGCACCTGCTTCCGGATTGTCCGGATCACCGCATTTGACGAGGATTTCCCAGTCCGAGCGCGTCGCCGTGAAATCACCGCCGGGCTCGCGGATCTCTATGATGTGGCCGAATTCATTCGCCGCGCGGGGATTGGCGGCATCCACCTGATCCTCACTGCGCCGGGAATTATTGGTCAGCATGACATAGACCCGACCGCTGGCGGGATCGGGCTCTACATCCTCGGGCCGGTCCATGGGTGTAGCTTCCAGAAGGTCGGCGGCGCGGCGCGTTTCGATCAGCACATCGGCCTGGCTGTCAAAGCCGTTGTCTGAAGTCAGCGGTCCTTCACCATGGATGAGCGCCAGCCAGTCGAGCGTGCCATCGTCGGAAAAGCGCGCGACATAAAGCGTGCCCTCGTCGAGGAGGTCCATATTGGCGGCCCGGTTGGCGCTATCGACAGGGCGGGCGGACACGAATTTGTAGAGATAGTCGAACCGCTGATCGTCGCCCATATAGACAACAACGCGGCCATCGGGCGCGACCACGCTTTCGGCGCCCTCATGCTTGAAGCGACCGAGCGCAGTGCGTTTTTTCGGGGTCGATTCCGGGTCGAGAATATCAACCTCGACGACCCAGCCATGACGGTTGGGCTCATTGGGCGACTTTGACAGGTCGAACCGGTCGAAATAGCGCCCCCACTGATACCAGCCGCCGGGAACACCGTAGCGCTGATAATTCTCCGCCTCGCGATGACCTTCAGGCAATTCGCCCAGGAAATAGCCGTTGAAATTCTCCTCGGCCATCAGATAGGTGCCCCAGGGCGTAATGCCGCCGGCGCAATTGTTCAGCGTGCCCATGACGATGCTGCCGGTCTCATCGACAGGGGTCTTCAGCCGCTCATGTCCGGCTGCAGGGCCCGTCAGCCGCATGGGAGTCTGGTCAGCCATTAAACGACGATTATAGCGCGAGCCGCGTACCGCAGCCCAGGCCCCGCCGCGCTGCGCGACCTCGATGATGGTCCCGCCATGGGCGGCCATCTCGGTGCGGCAATGCTCGCGCGTGACGGAGTCCGGGAAGCCCTCGGCCACCGCAGGGAACATCAGCGTGGTGGACGTGTATTCGTGATTGACGCAGAGAAGGCCCCGCGCATTGCCGTCAGCCTCCGAAGCGAGCGGATAATAGCCGATATAGTCATTATTGTAGCCGAACTGGCGCGCCTGCTTCTCAGCTGTCTGCCGGGCCGGATCGAACGCCGCCGCATCTTCGAAAACCGGATCGCCCCAGCGCAGGAGCAGATCGGCCTCATAGCCCTCGGGGATATGATGAGTTTCATCCATGCCCCGGGCGATCTCGGAGAAGGAGAAGGCGCTCTTTGCCCCGGCCGCGTCCCCGGCCGCCGTGCCTGCCACCGTGTCGGGGCCAGGCACCGAAACCGCGCAGCCGGCTGCAACCAGACCGGTGCTCGCGGTCAGCCCGGCAAGGAAACCGCGCCGCGACAGCCGCGCGGCGACGACATCGCCAATCGTCTCCGCACCACCTGAAATCCTCGGATTGCTCGTCCGGTTCTCGCTGTCCGCCATCGAAATCGCCTCCATGTTAGCCGTCTTTTCTAACCCTTTTGCATTGCAGACATATGTCAGCGCCCCGCCCGGCGACACGTCATTCGAAATTTTCCTCACCCGGCGACGAAGGTCCCTTGCACTTGCTCACTGAATACGCTTACACGTTATACAATAACATTACTATCCATGAGAGGTCTTTTGATATGAAGCAGGAATTCGGATGGATCGCCGGCGCCGCCATCTGGCTGTCAGCGCCTGTTTTTGCCGCCGCGCAGGAAGAGGATGCCCTCATTGCATCCCCCGTGATCGTGACCACGCCAGGCCCGGCGCGCACGGCTGACGAGCTGATCGGAAATGCCACAGCCCTCGACCGGGAGGATATTGTCGAGAGGCTGGCGGGCTCACTCGGAGACACGCTGGACCGTGAGCCCGGCGTTTCCTCGACTTTTTTCGGCCAGGGCGCGAGCCGCCCGGTCCTGCGCGGTCTTGGCGCCGAACGCGTGCAGGTGCTCACCAATGGCATCGGTGTGATTGACGCGTCCGCCGCCAGCCCGGATCATCAGGTCGCGGCAGACGGTATTGACGCGGAAAAGATCGAAATCCTGCGCGGCCCGGCAGCACTCGCCTATGGCGGCCAGGCCATTGGCGGCGTGGTCAATGTGATTGATGGCCTGATCGTGGAGACCCGGCCGGACAAGGCAGCGAGCGGCGACGTTTTCGCCGCATTTAACGACGTTAATGAAGGCACGGAAGCGGCCGGCCGGGCACAGTTCGTGGCCGGAAACCTCGTCTTCACCCTGTCGGGCTCAATGCGCGATTTCGGCGATTATGACATTCCCGATTTCGCCGAGTCCGCCGGGCTGCGAGCTTTGGAAGAAGCTCAGCATGGCGGTGAGGAACATGGCGAGGAAGAGGACCATGACGAAGAGCATGGTCATGATGATGAACACGACCACGGCGAAGAAGAGACGCGTGGCGCACTGGAAAACTCCTTCGTAGAGACGGCCACGCTGGCCGGCGGGCTCTCCTGGGTCGGCGAGCGTGCCTCCTTCGGCATCGCGGTTCGTCGTCAGGAAGCTGAATATGGCCTGCCCGGCCACGCTCATGGTCATGGCCACGCCGAGGAGGAACACGGCGAAGAGGCCCACGCAGAAGAAACGGATGACGAGGAAGGCCATGGCGACGAAGGCGAGGAATTGCCCTTCATCGACCTTGAGCAGACCCGTGTTGATCTTCGCGGTCGCATCCATGTCCATAATGGCTTCCTTGAAGATATCGTCGCCACGGCCGCGTTCGCCGATTATGAGCATACGGAATTCGAAGCGCCCGGCGAGCCTGGCACGGTTTACGAGTCCGACGGCGTTGAGGCGCGGCTGGAATTCGGTCATGCCATTGGCGAGGTGAAAGGCGCTTTCGGGCTTCAGTATCTCGACAAGGAACTCAACGCTTTTGGCGAGGAAGCCTTCATCACGCCGACGGCGACGCAGAGCATCGGCGCCTTCCTTTATGAGACCCGCGAATGGGAGAGCGGCTTCGGCGTCGAGGGCGGACTGCGCGCCGAAAGCATCGAGCTTGATAATTCAGTGAATGGCAGCGTCGATTTCGACCTTGTCAGCGCGTCTGGCGGGCTTCACAGGCATCTCGACAGTGGGATCTTCATCGGCGCCCAGCTGGCCTATACCGAGCGCGCGCCCAATGAGAGCGAACTCTTCGCCAATGGCCCGCACCTTGCCACATCCCAGTACGAGGTCGGCAACCCCACCCTGGACAAGGAAACCGGGCTCAACTTCGAGGCCACAGCCCGCTGGCGCGTCGAAGGCAGCCGCATCGGCGTGAACCTGTTCGTCACCGATTTCAGCGATTTCATCTATCTTGCGCCCGGCGCAATTATCGAGGAAGGCGTGGAAGTGACCGAGGAGGATGGCCTGCCCGTCTTCCTGTTTACACAAGCCGATGCCCAATTCACCGGCGGCGAGATTTATGGTGAGTTGGAGGTCGAAGACGGCCTGCTCGCCGCCGACTGGGAATTCGATGCCAGTCTCGATCTGGTCGATGCCGAACTGGATGGCGGCGCCAATGTCCCTCTGATCCCGCCAATGACCCTGAATGCCGGAGCCAGCGCGGAATGGGGCGCATGGGAGATCGGTGCGCAGCTGACCTATGCTGGCGAGCAGGATGATCCCGGTGCGAGCGAGCTGCCGACCGACAGCTATACACTCGTGGATCTGCGCGGCGAGGTCGATCTCAGCGATTTCGGGATTGGCGCCGATGGCACCGAAGCCTTCATCGAGCTGCGCAATCTCACCGATGAAGAGGCCCGAGTGGCGACCTCGGTCCTGAAAGATCTCGCGCCGCTTCCCGGGCAGAACATCCGCATCGGCCTGAGAGCGACTTTCTGAGGCGTGCGTAGTCTTTTGACCTGCCCGCGGCGAGTCTTCTAGTCTGGTGGAGTTGAAGCGGACAAAAGGGTGGCACATGCGCAGAGAGATCAACCTTTTCCTCGCAAGCCTGGCCGCAGCCGCACTCGTCGGCTGCGGCGGGACTGACAGCTCCAGCGCCAATGCGCCCGGCGCGGACGAATCGCGGCTGGAAGCCATTGCGGTCCTACAGCCAGGTGAGACTGAGCTGGAAGACTATGTCGAATGGGCCGTTTTCCCGGGATACGTCCCGGAAGATGGCGGGCCGCCCGTCTTTTCCGATAGCGGCACCCCTTATGATGTGGCGGAGCTCGATATCGCGCTGGCGCCCGGTCACTACCGTGTCGAGGCCGAAGCCGGACAGTTGGAATCCAGCGTCGATATCGAGATCGCAGAAGGGGAAGCAGCTCAGATCCGTGTGCCGCTGGAAGGCGCCCTTCTCGCCATCGATCCTGTCAGCGACACCGGCGTTTCCGGCCGGCTCGTCCGCCCGAACGGACGCACGACCGGCTTTGGAAGTTCCGCCGGCGCCCATATCCTTTCGGTCGAGCCAGGCAGGCATGAGATCAGCCTCAATCGCGGCGAGACGCGCACCTCCCGGAGTGTCGATATTGCGCCGGGAACGCTGACCGTCCTGGAACCCGACCTCTCAGTGGGCACGCTGAAAGGCGCTTTCGACTTTGCCGGCGCCGAGCCCGATTTCGGCCTCGAATGGTCCATCCGCGAATGGAACAGTGAGGAGGAGAAAGTCGGCGAGCAGGTGGCGCGCGAGCTTGGCGCGACATTTGAGGTCCAGCTCCCGCCAGGGGAATACTGGGTTCGCGGCGTCGCCAGCGGCCTGTTGCGCGGCAGCGAGACCGTCATGGTCCGCGCCTTTGAAACCACCGATTTTACCCTGTCGATCCCTTTCACCCGCCTTACCGCCCAACTGATCGATTCGGAAGGATCGGAGATCACAGAGGGCTTTTACTGGTGGCTGCTTGATGCAGACAATCTCGATGACAAGCCCTGGGAGGTAAAGAAACCAGGTGAGGCTTTCCTCATGGCTATTCGCGACGACATCACCTATGTGCTGGCGGCGCGTGACAATGAGAGCGGCGAATTCGTCGCAATGTCCGAGCCACTTGATTTGCAGGCCGGCCAGCCCTTGGAGCTCGAACTGGACCGCGAATGAAATCGTTGCGTCCGGGCGAGCGCCCGGCGACTCCGGCGCCCTATTCGATCCGCCGCGCCTTTTCTTCAAGGCCGGACATGCCCTGACGGCGTTCCAGCGCTTCGGCCACGCGATCGAGCGAGACACCGCGCGAACGCAGGGCGACGAGAAGGTGATAGATCAGGTCAGCGGTCTCGCCCGCCACCTCCTCATCGCTTTCGGCCGCAAGCGCCAGCGCCAGTTCCACGGCCTCTTCCCCCAGTTTCTTGCCGCACTGTTTTGGCCCGCGCGAGAGGAGTTTGGCCGTGTAGGAGCTCGCGGGATCGGCGCCGCCGCGCGCATCGATGGTCCCGGAAAGATGGGCCAGCGCCCTCTCCAGACGCGCCATGTCTCCCAGCGGCCGCTCGCTCATATAACCCCCTCCGCAACTGGCCGCACCGGCGCACCTGCCGCTTCCAACGCTGCGCGCGCATCGGCCAGCGAGACCTCGCCGAAGTGGAAGATCGAGGCGGCCAGCACAGCGCTGGCCCCGCCTTCGATGATGGCCGGCGCGAAATCCTCCGCCTTGCCGGCGCCGCCCGAAGCAATGACCGGAACGCTGACCGCATCGGTGACGGCTTTCAGCATTGGAATGTCGAAGCCGGACCGCGTCCCGTCCCTGTCCATGCTGGTCAGCAGAATTTCCCCCGCGCCGCGCCGCACCGCCTCGCGCGCATAGTCCACCGCATCGAGCCCCGCCGCGCGTCGCCCGCCATGGGTGAAGACCTCATAATGGTCGCCCTCCCGCCGCGCATCGATGGCCACGACGACACATTGGCGCCCGCAGCGCGCCGCGCAGGCCGAAATCACCTCAGGATTGGCCACGGCAGCGGAATTGACAGCCACCTTGTCCGCCCCGGCTCGCAACAGCGCCACCATGTCATCGGATGTGCGCACGCCCCCGCCCACTGTCAGCGGCATGAAACACTGCTCGGCGGTGCGCGTGACGACATCCAGCAGCGTGCCGCGCCCTTCATGGCTGGCCGTGATATCGAGAAAGCAGAGCTCATCGGCGCCGGCCTGCGAATAGGCCCGCGCCAGCTCGACCGGATCGCCGGCATCGCGCAGATTGACGAAGTTGACGCCCTTCACGGTGCGCCCATCCTTCACGTCCAGGCAGGGAATGATACGGGTCTTGAGCATTGCGCTGATCCTTAATCGACCCCCGCCCCGTAGGAAAGCCCGTCATTTTGGCCCGCGCCCTTTGACTTCCCTTGCGGCGGGCCGCAACAATCTGTGTCATGAGCTGGAAACCTGAAGCCGATGAAATCGCAAGACGCCGCGACCTCGCCAAGGTCCAGGGCGGGCCGGACGCCGTCGCCCGCCAGCATGACAAGGGCCGCCTGACGATTCGCGAGCGGATTGACGCGCTGATTGATGAGGGCAGTTTCGACGAGATCGGCGAGGGCGCCGGTTCAGCGACGCGCGGCGACAATGGCGAGCTTCTGGACTTCTCGCCGGCCAATTTCGTGCTCGGCTTTGCGAAAATTCATGGCCGGCGCGTGATTGTCGGCGGGGAGGATTTCACCCTGAAAGGCGGCTCGCCCTCGCCGGCGGGCCTGCGCAAATCCGTTTACACCGAGGATCTGGCCGTGAAGCACCGGGTCCCGCTGGTCCGCCTGCATGAAGGCGCGGGCGGAAGCGTTGGCGGATCGGGCGGCGGGCCGAGCCTGCCGGGCCCGGTGTTTGCGCCCTCGCGCTTCCGCTCCGTGGCCGAGGCCATGGCCACCCTGCCTGTTGCGACAGCGGCCTTGGGCGCGGTGGCGGGACTGCCGGCAGCGCGGCTGGTCTCCTCGCATTTTTCGGTCATGTCGAAATCCACAGCCCAGATCCTCGTCGCCGGCCCGGCGGTGGTCGAGCGAGCCATGGGCGAGAAGCTCACCAAGGATGAACTCGGCGGCGCAGGCGTCCACACAAAGAATGGCACAGTCGATAATGGCGCGGAGGATGAACCCGAAGCCCTCTCGCAGATCCGCGCCTTCCTGTCCTACATGCCTCAGAATGTCTGGGAGCTTGCGCCGGTCGGCCCTTGTGATGACCCGATCGATCGCCAGGCAGACGCACTGCTCGAAATCGTCCCGCGCGAGCGCCGGCGGGCTTATGACATGCGCCGCATTCTCAGGCTTGTGGTTGACGAAGCCAGCTTTTTCGAGATCGGAAAGGGCTATGGCCGCAACCAGATCACCGGGCTGGCGCGCCTCAATGGCCAGCCGGTCGGCATCTGGGCCAATGATTGCCGCCAGCTTGCCGGCTCAATGACTGCAGACGGGGCGCAAAAGGCCCAGCGCTTCATTGAATTGTGCGAGACCTTCCACCTTCCCATCGTGACCTTTGTCGATGAGCCGGGCTTCATGATCGGCTCCAAGGCCGAAAAGGAAGCGACGATCCGCCATGGCGCGCGCACCGTGCTGACTGCCGCGCTGACCCGCGTGCCATGGGCATCAGTCATCGTGCGCAAGAGTTTCGGCGTCGCGCAGGCAGCCCATTATGGTCCAGACCCTTATGTCCTCGCCTGGCCCTCGGCCGAGAGCGGGCCGCTGCCCGTCGAAGGCGGGGTCGCTGTCGCCTTCCGCCGAGAGATCGAGGCCGCACCCGACCCTGACGCCCGCCGGCGCGAACTGGAAGAACAGCTCGCCGCCCGCCAGTCGCCCTTCCCGCGCGCCGAGGCGCTCTCGGTACATGAGCTGATCGACCCGCGCGAAACCCGCCCGCGTCTTGGCCGCTGGATCGACCGGGTCCAGCCCCTGCTCGAACCGCTCAAGGGGCGAACGGGCTTCCCGGTGCGGCCCTGAAGGAGACAAGGACATGGTAGAAAAGATCGAACTTGAGTCCGGCGGCACCGTCTGGAAAGTCCTTGTGCGCGAGGGCGACAGCGTTGAGGAAGGCCAGGAATTGTTCATCATGGAAGTGATGAAGATGGAGGTGCCTTATGCCGCGCCCGCCTCTGGAAAGGTCAGCGCGCTACATATCGCAGAGGGCGATATCGTCGATGAGGGCTTGATCGCCGCCGAGATCGCCTGATCAGCCTTTGGCGGTCACGTCATGGCCATAAAGCCAGTCGAGCCGGGCGCTGACAAAGCCCGGTGCCACGCGACCCGCCATCCACATCGGCCCGTAAGTCGCAAGCCGCATCGGCGCGAGGCGGCGATGAAACGTCTTCATATTCGCGCGCGAGCCGGCCTGTACACGTGATGTGCGCTCAATCCTCTGGCGGTAAAAAGCAAGCAGGGCCGCTGACAGGTCGGCCTTGAGCCGCGCACACTCCTGCGCCAGGACATAAGCGTCTTCAATCGCCATCGCCGCCCCCTGCGCCAGGAAGGGCAGTGTCGGATGGGCGGCATCGCCGACCAGGACCACTGCCCCCTCGCTCCAGCGATGCAGCGGCTTCCGGTCAAACAACGCCCAGCGATAATGGTGTTCGGCGACTTCAAGGATCCGGGTGACCTCCGGCACCCACCCTTCGAAATCGGCAAGCGCATCTTCCCGCGTGCCCTTCTGTGTCCAGGATTCCTCGCGCCAGCCCTTCTGCTCGGTCACGCCGACAAAGTTCGACAGCTCACCGCCGCGCAGGCGATAGCTCACAGCATGGCGCCCCTTGCCGACCCAGACACAGGCCGTCGGCGGCGGCGCGGCCTGCCCCAGCACAGCAGTCGGCACCACGGCGCGCCAGGCGACATTGCCGGTGAAATCCGGCCTATCCGGCCCGATCATCTGCGCACGAATGGCAGAATGGATCCCGTCCGCGCCGACCAGAAGGTCGACATCCTCGGTTTCACCGTCTTCGAGCAGGACCCGCACGCCGCGCGGCATGTGGCGATAGCCGATCACCCGCGCCGACAGCCGGACGGCCCCAGGCGCTTTCGCCTCTAGCGCCTTGACCAGCACATCAAGAAGGTCGCGGCGATGGACATGCAGATAGGGCGCGCCCCATCTCGCCTCGGCGGCCTTGCCGGCAGGGATGGAAAACACGCCCTTCCCGCTTTCACCAAGGCGCAGTTCCAGCGCTTCCGGGCGAAACCCCACCTTCTCAAGCGCACCGTCAAGCCCAAGCACGCGCAGGGCCTTCATCGCATTGGGGCTGAGCTGGAGCCCCGCGCCAATCTCGGAAAGTTCGCTTGCCTGCTCAAGCACAAGGACATCCCAGCCGCGCGCGAGCAGGGCCAGCGCCGTTGTCAGTCCACCGATGCCTCCCCCGGCGATGATTGCCTTCATGGTGATATCAGGCCGAATAGGCCGCAGCCAGGTCCGGATCCTTTGCCGCAACGAGGTCAGCAAGATCACCGATCACCTTGGCCTGTTTCCAGGTGGCGTCATCCTGCATCTTGCCGTCGAGCATCGCAACGCCGCGCCCGTCGGGCAGGGCCTCCAGGATTCGGCGCGCGAGTTTCACCTCGTCCGGGTCGGGGCTGAACACGCGCTTGGCCACGTCTACCTGGCCGGGATGCAGGGTCCATGTTCCCACACAGCCGAGCAGGAAGGCATTGCGAAATTGCTGTTCACAGGCCTCAAGGTCGGCAATATCGCCGAACGGGCCATAGAAGGGTTTGATGCCGGCCATCACACAGGCATCGACCATGCGAGCGACCGTGTAATGCCACGGATCCTGCTGTGCGAACATGCGCGGCGCCCCATCCTCGCGCGGGTCCTCGATCACGCGATAGAAGGGGTGCCCGCCGCCCACCCGTGTTGTCTTCATCTGGCGCGAGGCGGCGAGATCGGCCGGTCCGAGCGATATCCCCTGCATGCGCGGGGAAGCCTGCGCGATTTCCTCGACCCGGGCCACGCCCTCGGCTGTCTCCAGGATGGCGTGGAACAGGATCGGGCGGGCAAGGCCGTGTTTCGCTTCGAGCTGGGCGACGAGCTGGTCGGCATGATGAATGTCCCAGGGGCCCTCGACTTTCGGGATCATGATCACGTCGAGCTGGTGGCCGGCCTTTTCGACCAGCATCATTACATCATCGAGAAACCAGGGCGAATTGAGAGGGTTCACCCGCGTCCAGAAGCCTGTGTCCGACCCCTGCCAGTCGACCATGGCGGCCATCTCGACCACGCCGGCGCGCGCAGCCTCCTTGGCATCGGCCGGGATGGCGTCTTCCAGATTTCCGAGGATCACATCGGCCGTCTCTGCCATGGCCGGCACCTTCGCGCGCACCTTGTCGAGATGCGGCGGGACGAAATGGATCATCCGCTCCAGCCTGACAGGCAGTTCGGTCAACGGATCGGGCGCCCCGGCGGCAAGCGGTTTGAAGAACTGGCGCGGTGTCTTGGGCTGCATGACATATCCTCTTGGCGGAAGTCCCGTGATGGCGGCGAGACGCTAGGCCCGCCCGCGTCCAGCGTCAAACGGAACGGGCGCCGACCACTCCATGAAAACGCCTCGCATTTTCATATAAGCATCTGATTCACAATGAAAATTTTGACTTACCGCGCATCCGGTCGCATATCTCTCAGTGAAAGGTCGGGCGAGGCCACCACAGGGAGACAGCCGCATGTCGACAGATCAAGCAGACGCGCACGCGCTGCCCGGATCGCTCGCCGCTGATGAGGCCACGCGCCTGACCATAAGTGTGGCGAGACTGTCAGTGGCCACGGCGCTTGTTCTGATGGCGCTGAAGGCCTGGGCCTGGATCGCGTCCGACTCGGTGGCAATGCTGTCCTCGCTGGCCGATAGTGGGCTTGACGGCATCGCTTCGCTGTTCACTTTGATGGCCGTCACCTATGCCGCGCAGCCGCCGGATGCCGAACACCGTCATGGACATGGAAAGGCTGAAGCCTTCGCCGCGATGATGCAGGCGCTGCTGGTCGGCGTTTCCGCCACCCTTGTCGCGCTGGAAGCCATAGACCGTTTCAGCCATCCCCAGCCGATTGCGCAAAGCGGCCTGGCGGTGGGCGTCATGATCGTTTCTATGGTCCTGACACTGGCCCTTATCTGGGCACAGACCCGGGCCATTCGCCGGACGGGATCAGTCGCCACGCATGGCGACCGCGCTCATTATGCCGCTGACCTCGCCGCAAATTTCGCCGTGATCGTCGGCATCGGCGCGGCCACGCTGCTTGGCCTGCGCTGGGCCGACCCGGCCGTGGGACTCGGCGTGGCGCTATGGCTGGCCTGGAGCGCGCTGGACGTGGCGCGGGGCGGCTTTGACCAGCTTCTCGACCGCGAACTGCCCGACGAGGCGCGCGCACGCATCCGCGAACTGGCGCTGTCAACCGGCGGACTGCTTGACATACATGGCCTTCGCACACGTGCGGCCGGGCCCTATGTCCATGTCCAGTTCCATGCCGACCTGCCACCGCATCTCAACCTTGTGGAAGCGCACCAGATGATGGTGGCAGCTGAAAAGGCGATCCTGTCGGAATTTCCCGCTGCCGACGTGCTTATACATCCTGATCCGCGAGGCGAGGCCGAGCCGCATGGATCGCGCCATTTCGCAGAAGCCGATCATGAAGGCACGGCCTGAAGATTACAGTTCGTGTGGCTCGATGCGGATCGAGGCGCCGCTGGAGGTGTCGATGTCTGCGGGTTCTCCGCCGCCAGCGATGCGGACGCTGGCGCCGGAGTTTGCGTCAGCGCGGATTTCGCCGCTCGCATAGGCGCGCACGGAACTGCCAGAGGAGGCGTCGATCCTTGCGTCAGTACATTCCAGCGCGCTGGCATCCACACTTGTACCTGACGATGCGTCGATTTCGAGATCGCCGCAGCGCCCGACCACACTGAGCGAAGAGCCGCTCGACGCCGCAATCCCGAAATTTTCCGACTCTATGCCCGAGGCGCGCATGGAGACGCCTGACGATACCTCGACCCTTTCCAGAGATGGCGCAGTCACATGAAATGTGACCCGCGCACGGTCTGAACGGTTCCATCCGCTCTTGCGGCTCAGTTCCAGCGTATCACCGCGCAACCGGACCCGGACATCGCCGCGATCGCCGCGCTCGAATTCCGCGGAAACCGAATAGTCAGCGGCGGTCTCGAATTCGACGCGGATTCCAGCTGACGCGTCGATCCCGTCAAACCCCGAATAGTCCCAGGTCTCGGTCCGGGCCACAGCTGGAAGGCTGAACGCAAGCGCGGCGAGCGCGGCGGGGAAACTGTGGCGAAGCATGGTAATCGTCCTTTCGAGTTCGGGAGGCCCTTGACTACGAATTATTGATAGTCAATAATATAATCATGCTTGTCAATAAGGAATGCCTCATATGAAAGCGTCTTTCATCCTGCCCACTCTCGCCGCAGCAACCCTTCTCGGCGGCTGCATCATTATCGATGCCGACGAGGGCGACATCTCCGCCGCCTTTGCCGATGAGAACAACCTTGGCACGGTTTATGGCGCGGCGGTCCATCATGACCAGGTCATTTTCCGCGTCACCAGCAATGGCTGCACCGATGAGAGCTCTTTCAGCACAGAGATCAGTTCGCGCGGCGGCGATCGCTATACCGTATCGATCGACCGCAAGAGGGCCGACCTTTGCCGCGCGCTTGTGCCTGATGGTGTTGAGGTAAGCTACAGCTTCGCCGAGCTTGGCCTGCCAGACGGCGCGGATGTCACGGTGCTCAATCCCATCCGTCGCCGCTGAATCGCGAATAAGGGGCTTCCATCCTTCCGCGTCCTGCGGGAGATGGAGTCCATGTACGAACACGATGATCAGAATGCCCGCCGCGGCCGGCTCGACCCTTCCGACTGGGACCGGTTCCGCCAAGAGGCCCACCGGATTCTAGACGCCTCTGTAGATCAGCTGTCACGCGCAGCAGAGGGCCGGGTCTGGACACCCTGTCCGCCCGGCCTGATGGAGAGTTTCGAGACCGCGCTCAATAACGGGCCCGCCACGCCGGGCGTGACCCGCGACCAGCTTGAAGCCCTCCTGCCCTATGGCGTGGGCAATACTCATCCGCGCTTTTTCGGATGGGTCCATGGTGCCGGCACGACGACCGGCCTGCTCGCGGACATTGCTGCGGCGGCCATCAATGCCAATTGCGGCGGGCGCAACCATGCAGCCATCGAGATCGAGCGGCTTGTCATCGACTGGGCGCGCCGTCTGATGGGATTTCCCGAAGGCGCCAGCGGCCTCATCGTGTCGGGCACCTCGCTGGCCACGATCATCGCGATGAAAGTGGCGCGCGATGCCCGACTGGATTTCGAAAGCCGGATCGCGGGCGTCGGGGGCGCCAGGCTGACCGGTTACACCTCCCAGGAAGCCCATAGCTGCACCGCGCGCGCCTTCGACCTGCTTGGCCTTGGCACATCTGCCCTGCGCCGCATTCCGGTCAATGCGCGGTTCGAGATGGATCTTGGCGCGCTGGAACACCAGATTGCTGCCGACCGCGCCGCCGGCGCGACGCCATTCGCGGTGATCGGTACCGCCGGCAGCGTCAATACCGGCGCCAGCGACGACCTTGATAAACTCGCCGGTATTGCCGCAGACGAAGGGCTGTGGATGCATGTCGATGGGGCCTTCGGGGCGTCAGCGATGCTAAGCGAGCAATTGCGCGCGCGGCTGAAGGGCATTGAACGGGCCCAGTCCATCGCCTTCGATTTCCACAAATGGATGCAGGTCAACTATGATGCCGGTTGCGTGCTGGTCCGCGATGAGGCGCTGCACCGGCAGGCCTTCGCAGATCGGCCGGACTATCTCACGCCCCAGCAGGACGGGCTTGCGGCAGGCCAGCCCTGGCCGGTCGATTATGGCCCGGAACTGTCACGCGGTTTCCGGGCGCTGAAAGTCTGGGCGCAGATTGCCGAACACGGCACCGCCAGGCTCGGCGAGGTCGTCGAGGCCAATCGCCTGCTGGCCGCGCGCCTTGCCGGAGCCGTCGATGCCCATCACGATCTGGAACGCCTCGCGCCGGCACCCCTGAACATCTGCTGCTTCCGCTTTGTCCGCCCTGACTGGAAGGGCGAGGCGCTTGACCGGCTGAACCGCGAGATCGTGCGCCAGTTGCAGCTCTCCGGCATCGCCGCCCCCTCGACCACACGCATCCATGGCCGTCTCGCCATCCGCGTGAACATCACCAACCACCGCACAAGCGAAGAGGATATTGACCTCTTGGTCGAGGAAACCCTCCGCCTCGGCCACTCCGACGCGGTGAGGGATGCCGCTCTGGAAGCATAGTGCACGCAGATACCGTTCAGATTGAGCCATCGACAAGGCAAGAGTCAGCAGAAACAGGTCAATCTGGATGACCCGGATCAGTTCGGTTCGGTTCCAAGATCAACGAGACGGCCAGCCCACCCTGCTCAGGCGTCTGAAAGCGCAAATGCCCGCCATGCACCTCCACAATCCGTGAAACGATCGAAAGACCGAGACCCGCCCCACCATCGCGCGCCCCACGCCCGCGCGCAAAACGCGAGACCAGCGTTTCAATCTGACTGTCTGCAATCCCCGGCCCCTGATCAGAAACGGTCATGCGCACAGGTTCATGGTGCAGCGAGACAAGGATTTCCGAGGTGACAGGGGCGTGCTGGATCGCATTTTAGATTAGGTTTGTCAGAGCGATTGCAAGCGCATCCTCATCGCCCTTGATGAGCGTTTTTTCAGAATGACATTCATAGGCAAGCTCTACGCCGGATTTCTGAGCCAGCCCGTCAAGGCGGGCAATCGTGTCCATGATCAGGGTTCCGGCATCAAACCGGCGATTGGGATTGATGACAAGACGATCAGCATGCGCAGTATTCAGTAGCTGGCTGCACAAGCGGGTCAGCGCATCGACATCCTTGCGAAGGGCCTCCGGATCGACCCCCGCTCCGTCAAGTTCGAGACGGGAGCCCAGCGCAGCGAGCGGCGTTCGCAGGGTATGGGCTGCGTCGAGGATAAGTGCCTGCTCTCTCTCCATCGCCGACCGCAGCCGCCGGAGCGCACCGTTGAGGGCCGTCGCCAGTCCGGCCACTTCCGTGGGCGCATCTGCAAGTTCCATCGGCTCAACATCCTGAAGTCCCCGTATGGCCTCGGCCCGCCCGGACATGTGCTGCAAGGGAATGAGGGTCGAATGAATCACCCGCCGCGAAGCCAGCAGCATAAGGATGGCGAAAGGTAGTATGGGAAGCAGGATATGAACGCCAATCTCCCCGGCAATCAGCCAGGACAGAAGATGCGCCGGATCAGACAGGGCGGTGACCTGAACTTCGCATCGCGATAAGCCGCAGGCAAAATGCTTGCCTGCGATCCAGCCCGTTTCGCCCAGCCGGTGCGTCCACTCATCGGCCGATGAAGGCGGCATTGACGTCAGTTTAGCCCAGTCAAAGTCAGATGCCGCCAGAAGGGTGCCGGAAGGGTCCAGAATGCGCCACCCATAGGCGTGCGAATGTGTCGTAAAAAACTGCCCGAACATGTCCGCACGTGTCTGCGCACGAATCGTCTCAACCGGTGTGTCCGCCAGAGCGGCCGCAATGGCTTCAGCCCGCTCAAGGACTTTCCGCTGGCGAAGGTCCGAGACATCGCGGCCATAATGGATGCCGACAATCGCCGATGTCAGGAGCGTGACCAGAAGCGTGATGATGGCGAGTCTTTTGCGCAGACGCCGCTCGAGCGACCAGCCGGAAACAGAACCTGTCATGCCTCGCGCTCCGGTTTGAGCTGCAGGCAGTATCCAACCCCTCTGATGGTTCTGATCTCGACACTGGCTCCATTGTCCAGACACAGGGCGCGCAATCTGGAGACGGAGGCTTCCAGGGCATTCTGGCTCATTTCTGCGTCAAAGGCGTAGAGTTCATTTTCCAGATAGTCGCGCGTCGCAACCCTGCTCTGACGTCGCAGCAGCGCCCTGAGCAGCTGTATCTCCCGCCGCGCCGCGCTGATCGCCTGACCCGCAATCCTGAGCTCTGAGGTTTCGAAATTGAAGACAAGATTTCCAAGCGACAGCGATTCAGGCACCAATTGCCTGGGGCGCCGCAGCAGCACCCGGCACCTCGAACACAGTTCACGCATTGCGAACGGTTTGACCAGATAATCGTCTGCACCGCCGTCGAGACCATCAATCCGGTCATTGAGGCCACCTCTGGCCGTCAGGACGATGACGGGTGTTTCGAGATCCTCACGCCTGACAGTCTTCAGGAAATCCAGCCCGTCTCCATCCGGCAGGCCGAGATCAAGCAAGAGCAGGCTGTAGGCGGCCAGATGCAGGGCGGCGCGGGCTTCCTCCAGTGAACGCACCCAGTCAACCGTGTAACCATCAGCGCTCAGCGCCTCGACCAGACTGGCACCGAATCTCGGATGATCCTCGACAAGCAAAAATCGCAAGGTCCTGCTCCGTCAGCTTTTCATCAGGAAAGGCGCTGATGACAGCAGAGTATTCACAATTCGGAGGGCGCTCTCGTGAAACAACTTCTTCAAAGTCTGCTTCCCTTTATGGCCTATCCTTATCGTGGCGAGCCCATCCCGTGTAACCTTTGCGGAAGTGAAGACAAGGCCCTTATCAGCAGCAAGGATCGTCGCTGGAAGCCATTGAAAACCGTCGCCTGCACCGAATGTGGTCTGATGCGCACGGATCCGATGCCGACCGAAGATGAGCTGAGCCGGTATTATCGTGATGAGTACCGGTTCGACTATCAACTGGCAGGAAAACGTCCGCCAAAGTTCCATCTGGTGCGCTCGATGCGGGAAGCCAGGAGCCGGCTTGAAAAGCTCGACGACTGGCTGAAGCCCGGCGCAAGGGTTCTTGATGTGGGATGCGGCACCGGTGAATTTCTCAAGCTGGCAAGGGATCGGGGATGCGAGGCCGTGGGCATCGAACCCGGGACAAGCTATGCAGCGTTTGCCCAATCAGAGTATGGTATCGATGTGATCAATGCCCCCTGGCATCAGGCTGAGTTGCCGAAACGAAGCTTCGACGTGGTGACCTGCAATCAGGTTGTCGAACACCTTCGCGACCCGATGGCCGCGCTGACGGCTATGTCGGACTGGCTGAAGCCAGAGGGCGTGGCCTATATTTCGGTTCCGGACATGAGGCCGAACAGCAAGCCGACTTTCGAACGGTTTCACTTTGCCCATATTTACGGGTTCACACCCGAGACGCTGCAAGTCGCGATGGCACGGACAGGCCTGATCCCGAAAAGGGATCGTGACATGCAATCAACATCAACCGTCTTCAGAAAACGCGAGACCGAAGAACCCATGATTTTGCCTCTGCGGGACAGATCCCGTGCTGCGGCACTTAGCGCCGGGTATCGCGATGACACGATCCTGCGTTATTTCTTTGGGGGGCGCTACTTCCGGGATACGGCGAATCGCTTCCGCAAGTGGCGTCGTGACACGTTCGTGGAAACGACCCCGAAAACTGAGAGACAAAGTCATCAACATGCAGAGCAGCCCACCGCCATCAAATCCGACGTCCAGCTCTGAACGGGCTGAAGACGGTTCGCTCAAACGGCTGTGGAAAGATGATATAAGAACGCACTGGCGCCTGATCGCTGCCAGTGCGGGTCTGTCTGGCGCAACTGCACTGGCGGCCAGCGGGTATGCCCTTGTTGTCAACATTCTGACCAGGCGTCTTGAAGCCGCGTCCCCTGAAATCCTCTGGCTCGCACCGCTTCTGGTCATGGGGGTCGTAATCTGGCGGGCGGTGTCGCTGCATTTTCAGATGCGGGTCACAAGCCGTCTGGCGCTGACCATCTGCCGCGATCTCCAGTCACGAATGTATGAACGCTTCGTCAGGGCAGAGTTTTCGGCCATTCGTGCGATGGCACCCGGCGATGTGCTCTCACGATTCACCAATGACCTCTCAGCGATCCGCGAGATGCTGATCCGGCTGAGCAATTCCCTGTTGCGTGACAGTGTCCAGCTTCTTGCGGGTTTTGCCATCATGCTTTGGCTGGACTGGGTGCTGGCGCTGGCTGTGCTCATTCTTGCGCCAGTGATCCTGCCGGTCATGAGCCGCATCGCCGCGGCGATCACACGGCGCGCCACCCAGACCCAGGCCCATATCGGCGCGACGACAAATTATCTGCAGGAGACAATTGGCGGCACACGCATTGTCAAATCCTTTGGCTGGGAAAGCGAGGCCAGCCGGCGCAGTACCAACGAATTCAACGAGCGCCTCGGCTTGCAGATGGACGTCATACGCCTTCGGGCACGTATCGAACCCATCCTTGAAGTATTTGGCGGTGTTGCGCTGTCCCTTGTCTTCGTGATCGCCGGCTGGCGCGCCATATCCGGCGCAAGCGATGTCAGCGACTTTCTCGGCTTTATTGTCGCGCTTCTTGTCACCAGCCCTGCACTGCGATCGCTGGGCGGTCTCAGCGGAGCGATTCAGGAGGGGCTCGCGGCGCTGCGGCGCTGCTATCAGATAGTCGATCTGACACCGGAGGCCGGCGCCAGCGAAAGCGCCACATCATCATTCGGCGACCTCAGCCTCGATAAGGTCAGTTTCGCCTATGAGGCCGGAGTTCCGGTGCTGAATGAACTGTCCCTCAAAGCAGCGCCGGGCGAGTTCGTGGTCATTCTCGGTCCGTCCGGTGTCGGCAAGTCGACCTTGCTCGATATTATCCTCGGCCTTGTCCAGGTGAATGAGGGCAAGGTGGTGTTCGGGGATCTTGTCCAGTCAGGTCAACGCTTGACGAACTGGCGGAAAAGCTTCGCCTATGTCAGCCAGCAAACCCTGCTGTTTGAAGGCACGATTGCCGAAAATCTCCGCATGGCAGATTCGACTGCCAGCGATAAGGCCATCTGGTCCGCCCTTGAACAGGCCGGGGCCAGCCAGTTTGTTCGCGACCTTCCATTGGGCATTGAGGAAGATATCGGTCCGGGCGGCCACCGCCTCTCCGGTGGCCAGCGCCAGCGCCTCGCCATAGCGCGGGCCCTCTTGAAACCGGCCCAGGTGCTGGTCCTCGATGAGGCAACCTCTGCCCTTGATTCAGGGACAGAACAGGCCGTTATCGCACGGCTCAAATCCCTGAAGGATCGCACCGTTCTGCTTGTCACGCATCGCGAAGACCTGACCCATCATGCCACGCAGGTGATCCGTCTTTCGCGACCGCAGCAGAGTTGACCTTCGCAACCGCGTCGCAATTCCCATTCATTCGATCAAGCACGCGTGCCTTTTGAGCTCCACAACGGATCCGTCTCAATTGGCTTGACCCGCTCCCCTGATCCGGGCCGTTTATTCGGAGAATCTGTTCGCCTCTCTCTCTGCTGTTGAAGGGTTGGTCAAGGCCCCGCGAGCGGAGCCAACGCGACGCGCAAGTGAGCCGGGCCGGTGTCTGCGGTGGTGATCGGCAAAGGCCAGCGGGGCGAGGCCACCCAACGCATTGTGCGGACGGGCCGTGTTGTAATCGACCCTCCAGGTCTCGATGATGGCCCGGACATCACGAAACGTATCGAACAGATGCTCGTTGAGGCACTCGTCTCTGAAGCGGCCATCAAAGCTCTCCCCGAAGGCGTTATGAGTCGGCTTTCCGGACGCGATATAATGCCGTACTTGCGGCAGAGCTCTTCCGTTTTCAAACCGCTCTCGTGCTCCCTGAGAATCCCAATGATCTGCTCTTCTGAAATCGTGACTTGCGCATGTGGCATCCTCTGTGTGTCGAGGACTCTGCAATCTCATGGCCGGAATTTCGGGGGCTGGGTCAAAACATAGCCGGGATGGCCGGCCGGAGAGCCGGCCCCTCCCGCCGACACAGGGCGCAGCTTCTGCGGGGAGGTCCCGGCTCAGGGCCGGGGACGCGGGGAAGACCGCGTGATCCGGCCCCGGAGGAATTCTGTTCAGGGTCGTCTTGTCGTGCCCGCCAGAGCCGTTTGCGCAACAATGTCGGAGGATGCGCCCTCAAGCCAAAGGACCTGCACGCTTTCCCCCGCTGCAGCGGCAGGGGCATTCTCCGCCCGGTCGATCAGGCAATTGCCTGCGATGAAGGGCGAGAGGCGGGAGCTGTCCTGGTTCTCGTCAGCCCTGACCAGAAGGCCGCATTCGGCGTCGATCCCGGCACGCGCGCGCAGGAATGAGCGCCGGGACCCATTTTCGGGCAGGGCTGCGCCAAGCCGGGCCGGCCAGCGCCGATGCGCATCCTCACCCATGAGCAGCGGTTTCAGGAACAGATGGGCGCAGACCAGCGCCGAAGCGGGATTGCCCGGCAGGCCGAGGACGACCTGGCGCCCGCGCTGGCCGGCCCAGCACGGCTTTCCCGGCTTCACCCGCACGCCCTGAAACACGATCCCGAATCCCTCTTCGGCGAGCGCGGTGCGCATATGGTCATGCTCGCCGACCGAGGCCCCGCCGACCGGCAGGAAGATATCGGCATCGCGCGCACGCGCCAGATGCTCGCGGATCGAGGAAACCGTGTCGCCGGCAATGCCGAGATCAATCGCCTCGCCGCCCCAGGCCGCGACCAGCGCGGCGAGCCCGGGCGGATTGGAGTTCACGATCTCACCCCTCACCAGCGCGCTGCCCGGCGGTTTGAGCTCATCGCCATTGGCGAGGATCGCCACGCGCGGGCGGCGCTGCACGCTCAGCGTGTCATGATTGGCCGCTGCAGCCATTGCGAGCTCGAATGCACCGATCCGCCGGCCGGCTTGAAGAACCGTGTCACCTGCCGCGAAATCCATGCCGGCGGGGCGGACAAATTGTGCCTTGCTGTAGCCCTCGCGGCAGATGACATGCTCGCCGTCCCGCGCGGCCTCTTCCTGGATGACGATATGATCGGCGCCTTCGGGAATTTCCCCGCCGGTGAAGATGCGCACCGCCTCGCCCGGCCCGACATGCCCGTCATAAGGCCGCCCGGCAGGCACTTCACCGACAAGCGCAAGCCGCGCGCCCGGCTGGCCGACATCGGTCAGGCGCACGGCATATCCGTCCATCGCGGAAACGGCCGCC
The DNA here is from genome assembly GCA_964415675.1 of uncultured Hyphomonadaceae bacterium. Lineage (GTDB taxonomy): Bacteria > Pseudomonadota > Alphaproteobacteria > Caulobacterales > Hyphomonadaceae > UBA5336. The sequence continues at coordinate 11,793 of CAYQBG010000013.1, read as the reverse complement.
GGTGGCCGGCTGACGCGTGCGATCACCTCTTTCGCGAGGCGTCGGCCAGCGGCCTCGCTGAGCGGGCAGGTTTGCACCATCATGGGCGGGCGCAGGCCTGTCAGCAGATCGATCGCCTCGTCGAGGGATAACAGGCTCATTCACCCTCCGTGCGGCGATAGTCGCCGGACTTGCCGCCGGTCTTTTCAATCAGGCGGATCGCGCCGATCACCATGCCCTTCTCGGCGGCCTTCAGCATGTCATAAAGCGTCAGGCAGGCGCCGGAGACGGCGGTGAGCGCTTCCATCTCCACCCCCGTTCGCCCGGTGGTTTTTACCCGTGCGGTGACGATCAGCGCGCTCTGGTCCGGGTCGCGCATGATCTCCAGTTTGACGCTGGTCAGCGACAGGGGATGGCAGAGCGGAATGAGGTCGGCGGTGCGCTTGGCGGCCATGATGCCGGCAAGTTCGGCCACGGCCAGCGGATCGCCCTTCTTCGTGGCGCCTGAGAGGGCGAGCCCCAGCGTTTCCGGGGCCATCTCGACGCGCCCTTCCGCCACGGCCACCCGCTCGGTCTCGGCCTTGTCGGCGATATCCACCATGCGCGCGCGCCCGTCCGGGCCGATATGAGTGAGGTTCGCCATGCCCGCTCACACCTCCATCAGGCGCGGCATGATTTCCACCAGGTTGCAGGGCTTGTGACGACTGTCGAGCTGGTGGGAAATCACCTTGTCCCAGCCATCCTTCACCGCGCCATTCGAGCCGGGAAGGCAGAAGACGAATGTGCCCTGCGCCACGCCGGCAACGGCGCGTGATTGCAGGGTCGACAGGCCGACGCTCTCGAAGCTGACCTGGTGGAAGATCACCGAAAAGCCCTCAATCGTCTTGTCGAAGAGCGGGGCGAGCGCTTCAGGCGTCACATCGCGGCCGGTCAGGCCTGTTCCGCCCGAGGAGATCACCACATCCACCTGCGGATCGGCGATCCAGCCCGAGACGACGGCACGGATCTGCGTCTTGTCATCGGATACGATCTGGCGTGCGGCCAGGTGGTGGCCCGCCGCAGTGATCCGGTCAGCGAGGAGCTTGCCGGAGGTGTCCGTGTCCATCGTGCGCGTGTCGCTGACCGTCAGCACGGCGATATTCACCGGCTGGAAGTCCAGTTTGTCATTGATGCCGTGCATCTGTCGTCTCCCTGTTCAGTCCCAGCGTTTCCGGTCCTGGTAGTCTTCATGGCGCGGTTCGATCCAGCTGGCGCCGGATGGCCCGGCCTCCTTCTTCCAGAAGATCGCCTCTGTCTTGAGATAGTCCATCAGATAATCGGCCGCCTCGAACGCCGCGCGGCGATGAGCCGAGGCGGTCGCCACGAACACAATCGCCTCGCCGGACGCCATTTCTCCGGTGCGATGGAGGATGGTGAGCCCGGTCAGCGGCCAGCGCTCACGCGCCTCTTGCGCGGCCGCCTCGATCCCACGCTCGGTCAGCGGGGAATGGGCCTGCAGGTAGAGGGATGTCACCGGGCCGGATGCGGCCTGCGCGCGCACATGGCCGGTAAAGCTGACAATCGCGCCGGCGCCGCTCGCGTCCGCCTCGAAGCGTCTGAGCGCGTCGGAGGGCTCGAAAGGCGTCTCCATGAGGGCGATCATCACCCGCCTCCCACTGGCGGCAGCACCGCGATGTCGTCGGTATCGGCCAGCGGGGCGGGATCGGCGACGATCTCGTCATTGATGGCAAAGCGCACTGCCGGGTCGCTGAAGGCGCCTTCAGCTTCGTGGATCTCATCCAGCCAGGCGCGCAGGCCGGCTGTCTCGCGCACCGTGTCAGGCAGTTCGCGCTGCTCGCGATGACTGCCGGTCACGTCCATCAGTTTGCCGAAATACCACAATGTCGCCATGGCCTCAGCCCCCCGTGACCGACATGTGACGCGGCAGGGCCGGCGCCGCGCCGGGCGTCTCTATGCGGAAATCATGGCGCTCGGGCTTGGCCCCCAGCGCGCGGCCAAGCGCGTCGTCAAGCGCGGTATCCGGCGTCTCGCCCCGCAGCGCGGCGCGCAGATCGACATGATCATCCTGGCCGAGGCACATATAGATGCGTCCGGTACAAGTCACCCGCATGCGATTGCAGCCGGCGCAGAAGTTGTTCGTCAGCGGCGTGATGAAGCCGAGCTTCCCGCCGGTCTGCGCAATCCGCACATAGCGCGAGGGGCCGGCATGGGCCGTATCGGCGGGAAGGTCTTCCAGCGTCCAGCGCTGTTCAAGCTCGTCGCGCACCATCGTCAGCGGGAGATACTGGTCGAACCGGTCCTCGGATGTGTCGCCCAGCGGCATCACCTCGATCAGCGTCATGTCATGACCGTTCGCATGCGCCCACTCCACCATTGCCGGCAGCTCGCTGGCATTCTGGTGTTTCAGCGCGACGGTGTTGATCTTCACCTTCAGGCCCGCCGCCGCCGCCGCCTCGATGCCTTCGAGAACCTGCGAGAGATCGCCGCGCCGCGTGATCTCGCGGAAACGGTCCGGGTCGATCGAGTCGAGCGAAACATTCACCCGGCGCACACCCGCGCGGTAAAGCGCCTCAGCATGATCGGCCAGGCGCGTGGCATTCGTCGTCAGGGTCAGCTCATCAAGGCCCCGGCCCAGCTCCTCGCCCAGCGCCTGGAACAGGCTGATAATCCCCTTGCGCACCAGGGGCTCTCCGCCGGTGATGCGGATCTTGCGTACGCCCCGCGCGATGAAGGCGCGCGCCACGGTTTCCAGCTCCTCCAGCGTGAGCAGGTCCTTGCGCGGCAGGAATGTCATATGCTCGGCCATGCAATAGGTGCAGCGAAGGTCGCACCGGTCGGTCACCGACAGCCGCAGATAGGTGACCTGCCGGCCGAAACTGTCAATCAGCGGGCGCTCGAAACTTTGCGTGTCAGGCATGGGCAGCGTCCTTGTCCAGCGCGGCCAGATCGGCCGGCGTGTCTATGTCGAGGGCCTCGCGGGCCGTGATGGGTATTTCACGTGTGTCCGTCAGCGAGACAAACACCGCGCGTGCGCCCCGGTCACCGGTGAGCGCTTCCAGACGGTCAAAGAGGTCAGCACGGAAAATGGCCGGCGGCAGAAGCGTATCCGGGCCACGGCACATGGCCGCCTCATGCGTGGCGGTCGCCGCGATAAGCCGGTCCAGCGTGTCCTCGCGCACAAAGGGCATATCGGCCAGCGCAACAAGAAGCGCGCGCGCGCCCAGCTCGCGGGCTGCGCGGGCTGCACAGGCCACGGATGTGCCCTGCCCCTCGGCTGCGCGGGGATTTTCGACCAGCTGCCAGCCGGCATCCGCCAGCCGGTTGGCGGGTTCATCGGCGCCGGACGCGACAATCGCCAGCCGCTGCACCCCGTCACGGCCTTCAAGCCGCGCGCCGGCCTGCGCGACCAGCGGGGCGCCCCGGAACGGCGCCACCAGCTTGTCACCAGCGCCAAAGCGCAGCGACCTCCCGGCAGCCAGCAGCGCGAAGACGATCACCCCCTTGCTCATGAAACGGCCTCGCAATGATAAGCCGCCACGATCTCGGCCAGCGTCGAAATGGCGAGCATGGACGCATCGCGCATGGACGGGACCAGACCGACAGGACCGTGAATGCGCGCAATCTGCCCGGCCTCGATTCCGCGCCCGGCCAGCATCTCGCAGCGGCGCTCATGCGTCGCCCGACTGCCGACCGCGCCGATATAGAAAGCCTCGCCCGCCAGCGCAGAGATGAGCAGGGCGGGTTCCCAGTCCGGGTCGTGAAACATGAGAAGGAATGCCGTCTCAGCGTCGTCGGCAGCAGGCGGGATCGCATTCGGAGTGTCCAGGAGCCGGGTCGCGACGGCTGGCAGGTCGGCGCAGGCGTCGAGCGTGGCCCGTTCGGGCGACCAGAGCTCAACTGCGATCCCCGCCGCCGACGCGATGCGCGCCAGGGCGACCGGATCGCGCCCGCGCCCGGCCAGGCGAATGGCAAGTTTCGGCCGATGAACAGCGATGAATGCATCAGCGCGGGGGGGCTCGCCCGCCGCCACCGCTGCCAGTCCGGATTCGCTGAAACTGAGCTGCACCCGATGGCGCTGGCCGAGCGTTTCAGCCGCGTCGGCCACGAGGCCGGGATCCGGGTCAGGCAGGGCGAGAAGCTCGATCCGTCCGCCACATGGCAGGCGGATATCCATGAAGGGCGAGCCCTTCCCATAGACGAGCCGGCGCGCGGCGCCCGCTTTCAGGGCCTCACCGGCCTGCAGGGCGACGTCTTCGTCAATACAGCCGCCGGAGACATAGCCGCAGCGCGCGCCTGTTTCCGTCACCGCCATCAGCGCGCCGGGGGCTCGCACCGCCCCGCCCTGCGTTGCCGTGACGACAATCAGCGCGCAATGCTCGCCCCTCGCCGCGCGTGCGGCCACGAAGCTGAGCACATCCAGCGGGTGCTCACCGGCCTGACAGATCCCGCCTGACTCCATGGCCCGATATAAACGCATGGTAATAACGGTGCCAAGTGATTCATGACTCCCCGGCCGACCGGGTCAGCCGGCAAAGCTCTTCAAGTGCGCCGGCCGCGCCCAACTGCGCGCTGCCTGCGACGCGGCGATAGAGCGCGAGCACGGCCTGTCCGGTGGGCGAGAGCTGCGCGCCGCCGCGCTCATGGCCGCCATGGCGGGTGGCCACCAGCGGGGTGGCGAATGCGCCGTTCAGCTCGTCCACGAGCCGCTTGGCCTTGGGATACGACAGCGACAGGGCGCGCGCGGCGCCGGCCAGGCTGCCTTCGCGCTCGATCGCTTCCATCAGGGCGGCCTTGCCGGGGCCGAGGCGCGCGCCGCCGGGCAGGTCGATCCGCAGGCTGATCCGGGCTTGCGTCTCATCGCTCATGATGGCGCTCATGCCCCACGCCAGCCCATCAGCGCAAGCCATTCCCAGATCAGGCGGGCGGCCACATAGAGGATGAGAAAGGCCGTCAGCCGCTTCACCCAGCCCGGCTTCAGCCCGCGCGTAGCCGCCCAGGAGCCGATCTGCCCGCCGGCAAGGACAATCAGCGGCAGCGCCCAATAGGCCGCCGCCAGCGTCAGGATGGCGAGATCCTGCAGCTTCATCACCTGCCCGGCCAGCCCGGCGAGGGAGTTTGCGAGGATGAACAGGCTGCAGCCGGCGGCGATCTCGCGCGGCGTGCCCCAGCGCAGGAGATAGAGCACCGGGGCGAGGAAGATCCCGCCGCCAATCCCGACGAGCCCGGCGACAAGCCCGATCGCGCCGCCGACAGGAAGGGCGACCAGCAAGGGCGTCTCGCGCCGGGTCTGCGCGCTCTCCCCCGGCCCGGGCTGAAGTGCCAGCCGCAGGCCGGAGGCGAGCAGTGCCGCGCCCAGCAGGCCGACGAAGAAGGTCTCCGACACCGGGATCCGCCCGCCCATCCAGGCCGCCGGCATGGAGGCGGCGAGGAAGGGCGCCATTGCGAGGGGGCGCAGAAGGCCGGCCCGCGAAAATCGCCACAGCCCGCCGCTGACGACGAGAATATTACAGGTCAGCGTAATGGCCGGCAGCACCCGGTAGTCGGTGCCATTTAGCACCAGGAGCGCATTATAGGTCGACCCGCCACCAAACCCGACCGCCGCATAAAGCACCGCCGTGACAAGGAACAAGGCTGCAAGGACGGCAAAAGGCAAGACATGTCTCCGGGCCAGCCGACATGGACGCCGGACCTAGCGCATTTTCAAGCGAAGTGGGAACCGGTTCGCGTCAAGAAAATGCGCCAACACAAGAAACTGGCGCATCTTCGCTGACCCGGATTGACCTGAAGATGCGCCAGCCGAAGGGGCGGAAAGTGGCAAGCGGGTGTGGGGGATAAGGGCGGAGGTATTGGGGCTCGCGCGGTCCGGATTTGGCGTGTAAGCGCCTGGCGGCTCCAAGTGACAATGGCCGCAACGGGTTCTATGCGAGCCGTTCAAATCGCTCCGAACATTGCCGACTGCCTTTGCGCTGAGTACGGTCTCGATAGTGAATGTCGGGGGACGTGATCATGGCGGAAGACGAGGCACAAGAACGCTACAAGGCGTTCATTTCCTATTCGCAGAAGGACTCTGTCGAGGCCGGGAAAGTCCAGTCATGGCTGGAGAGTTTTCGCCTGCCAAAGGCAGTCGCAGCGTCCAGAAGGAACGCCCGTAAGATCGGCAGCATCTTCCGTGACAAGACCGACCTGACCGCATCCCCCGAAGTCTGGCCCGCGCTGCAGGCAAAAATTGCCGCTAGCGAATATCTGATCGTGCTGTGCTCGCCCAATGCGGCGCAATCGGAATGGGTGGACAAGGAGATCCGCCATTTCCGCGCCACGGGCCGCGCCGACAAGGTGCTGGCGCTGATCATCGCGGGCACGCCGAATTCGGGCGAGGAGGCGACCGAATGCTTCCCGCCCGCCTTTCGTGAAAGTGAGCCTCTCGCCGCAAATCTGGTGCTCGACGGCCGCACCAGCGCGCTTACGCGCATCGCTGCGGGGCTTGCGAGCGTTCCGTTTGACGCTCTCTGGCAACGCCAGCGCCGGCGCCAACGACGCCAGCTGGCGTTTGGCGGAAGCCTTGTCGCTCTCGGTCTGATGCTCACAGCGGCTGCCCTCGTAGCGGGCTGGTTCGCGGTATCCGGGCTCGCCGCTGTCGATCGCCAATCCGCCAGCCTGATCGCCCGCGAAGCCAAGGCTTATTTTTTTTCAGAACGGGGAGATCACACAACGTCCATCCTTATGGCGCTGCAAGCCGATCCCAGCGCCAGCCGCAACTGGCTGCGCTATCAGTTTGACGGAAAGACCGGGTATCCGGTTGCGCGCGCCCGCATGATGGCGGGTGTCAGCAACAACCGCTTGCGCCAAGTTTTCAGCGGCCATCGGCTCGTTGTCACGTCGGTGGCGCTGACCGGCGATGGTCGCCTCGTCACTGGCTCAGACGACAACACAGCTCGACTCTGGGATCTGAAGACGGGAAAAGAAATCCGAACCTTCGAAACCGGTTTCGGCATGGTCACCTCCTTAGCGCTGACCGGCGATGATCGGCTCGTCACAGGCTCTTGGAATGGCACGGCGCAGCTTTGGGATTTGAAGACGGGTGAACAGCTCCGCGTATTCTCCGGCCATGACAGGAAGGTAACCTCCGTGGCGCTGACTGGCGACGGTCGCCTCGTCACCGGCTCTGGCGACCGCACGGCGCGGTTTTGGGATCTGAAGACAGGTGAACAGCTCCGCGTATTCTCGGGGCACACGGATTCTGTCTGGTCCGTAGCGCTGACTGGCGATGGACGCCTCGTCACCGGCTCTTTCGACGACACAGCGCGGCTCTGGGATCTGGAGACAGGCGAAGAATTGCGCGCGTTTACCGGCCATGAGGACGTGGTCAGGTCCGTGGCGGTGACGGGCGACGGTCGCATCGTCACCGGCTCTGGCGACCGCACGGCGCGGTTGTGGAATCTGGAGAGTGGCGACGAGATCTGCGCCTTTACCGGGCATGAGGGCTGGATAAATTCGGTGGCGCTTACGGGCGATGGCCGACTTGTCACTGGCTCACAAGACGGGTCGGTGCGGCTGTGGGATTTGGAGACGGGCGAACAACGCGGCTTACTCACCGGTTATAAGGCTCCGGTCACGTCTGTGGCGCTGACCGTCGATGGCCGCCTCGTCACCAGCTCGGGGTCGCTGCTTGCGGACGACAACACAGCTCGACTCTGGGATCTAGATACTGGCGGAAGGATCCGCGCGTTCACGGGCCTTGCGGACCGTAACAGCGGGTTCAGATCCGTAGCATTGAACGGAAATGACCTCCTAATCACAGGCTCTTGGGATGGAACGGCGCGGCTCTGGGACCTAAAGACCGGCGAAGAAATTCGCGCCTTCATAGGGCATTCCGAAGCTGTCAGTTCCGTGGCGCTGACGGGCGATGGCCTTCTGGTAACTGGCTCAAGCGACAGCACGGCGCGAATCTGGGACCTGGAATCGGGCGAAGAAATCCGCGCCTTCATTGGCCATGGCGGCAGGGTCACGTCAGTGGCGCTAACCAACGATGGACGCCTGGTCACCGGTTCCGAAGACGATACGGCGCGTCTTTGGGACTTGGAGACCGGCGGCGAGATCCGCGTGTTCTCTGGCCATGAAGGCGATATCAGTACCGTTGCACTTACCGCCGATGGCCGTCTTGTTACCGGCTCTGGAGGCCTGTTCTCTAGCGACAGAACAACGCGGCTTTGGAACCTAGAGACTGGCGAGCAGCTCCGCGTCTTTAAAAGCAATGACGGTGCAATCAGATCCGTCGTGCTGACCGGTGACGGGCGTCTGGTCACAGCCTCCGGAGGCCTTGACCCTGACAACATAGCACGTCTTTGGGACCTGGACACGGGCAAGCGCCTCCGCATCTTCACTGGCCATTCCGGGTCCGTCGAAGCCCTAGCGCTGAGCGGCGATAACCTACTCATCACAGGCTCGGTGGACGGTACCGCTCGTCTCTGGGACTTGGACACCGGCGAAGAGATCCGCGTCTTCGTAGGGCATGAGGACGATGTCTCCTCCGTGGCGCTCACTAGAGATGGCCGCCTTGTCACCGGCTCTAATGACGGTACGGCTAGGCTCTGGAATCTGCCCGCCATCTCATTGGAGCCTAATCCCCGCGAACAGGTCCGCATCGCCTGTGAAATGCTGCACGAGGCAAACGCCCCGCTTTGGTTCACGCGGGCGGATGTTGACACCTATCCCGTCCTCGAAGGCGAACCGCGCGTGGACCCCGATGATCCGAGCAGTGATTTCATATCCCCCTGCCGCTGTTTCCTGCCCGATGAGATGTTCGAGCATCCAGCGAATAAGTGCCCGGAGGGGCTGCCCGGCGAGAATTGAAATGCAAGTACGGCCTGAGCCAGTCATTCAGCTGCGAGACCGGCAAGCCCCCTTCCGGAAGTCACTCCCCCGCCTCAGGTCACTCCTCCCCGCCGTTCTCCTCTTCGCGGTCGCCGCTGCCGCCGAATATGTCGCCGAGGGCGTCTCGGGCGGCGTTTTCGGCGGCGTCGCGGATGATGTCTTCGGGGTCTGCGGGCTCTGACGGTTCAGCCGGTTCGGCCGCTGGTTCGGCCTCGCCAGCCGGCACAGCATCCGCTGAGCCATCTGGCGCAGTGGCTTCCGTCTCGCCCGCCGGCGGCGGGGCCTCTTTCGGCGCAGGCACGCCCAGGATGTCGCCCAGGACACTGCCGGCGACATCCTCCCCGATCTGCTGGCGGATTTCGTCTCGCGCCCGGCTCGTCAGGTCCTCGCGCAGGATGTTCTGCACCATCTGCGTATCGGGCGCGAGCTTTGGCGCCAGCCAGTCCCCGCGAATACGGAAGGGGATCGGCACGCCATTGAGCTGCACCGCATTGCCCTGCCCCTGCCCGCTCGTGTCGAGCCGCGGGACAATGCCTACATCCAGCGTGCGCGCACCCAGATCGATCCGCCCGCTGCCCTCAAGCGACAGGACCGGATTGTCGAGCCGGAAATCCTTCAGCTCCGCCACGCCATTCTGCAGGCTGAGACCGGCGATGAGATTGGTGAAATCCGTCTCCGCCTGCGGCGAAAGGGCCATCTGAAGCGAACCGTCGGCCAGCGCGCGCACAATATCCTCGCGTGAACGCACCAGCTGGCCGATATTGATTCCCTTCAGCATGCCGTCAGCGACATTGGCGGACATCTCGCCGGTCAGGCCCGAGACCAGCGCTTTCAGGCTGGTGCCAGATGAGCTGACATCAATATTGACATCCCCGGTGCCCGTCAGCGCGTTCAGCCCCGCCAGCACGCCGAGCGCGTCCGACAAGGCGATCGGCTGACCCGACACGTCGAGATCCATTCGCGGCACCGCACCGGCGGCATCCAGCCCCAGCCGTCCCGTCCAGGCGCCCCCGAAAGCGCGGGCTGAGCGGATATCGGCGGTCAGGCGCCCGCCATCGAGCCGAACGCCCAGATCGGCAGCCTCAAGGGTCACATCGCCGAGTATCATCCTGTCTGCCCGGATCTGAATGTCGGCATCGACGGCCCTCAGACCCGCCAGGTCGAGCGGCTCATCACTCCAGCCCTTATCCGCAGCGGGCGTCTCGCCTGTCTCGCCCTCGCCAAGGAAGCCGCTGAGATCGACCGTCCCGGTGGTCAGGTTGGCGCTTGCCTTCGGACGCGCACCGGTGAGGTCGATCCCGGCCGATCCTGTGGCCGCGATCTCGTCAAGGCTTGCCTCAAGCCCTTCCAGCCGGATCGCAGCGAGCGTGCCTGTAGCAGTCGCCTCCAGGCTGAAGCGTTCCAGCGTCTCGCCGGGCTCAAGCTCGACATCGAAGGCCGCGAGAAGCTCGCGCAGCCGGTCGCTGCGCGCCGAGACCGCGCCATCGATCCGGCCCTGGCCCGCCATCGAGACGTCGCCGTCGAAAGCCGCACCAAGCAAGGGCCCATCATGGCGAAGGCGCACATTCTTCAGCGACACAGCGTCAACCGGCCCTGACAAAGTGCCGGAAAAATCGAGTTTCGACAGGGCCGCGCCGCCGGGCGCGTCCACGCCGAACGCCGCAAGCAAGGCGCCAAGATCGGAGGTATTGAAACTCCCCGCCCCGTCCAGCTGCGGCACCTGCGCCATTGTCAGCGCCCCTTCATAGGCCGCCTTTACGCTCGGTCCATCTATATCGAAGCGGGAAAACTGCAACGCAAGACTGTCCGGCGCACCTGTGGCGCGCCCATCCGCCCGGATCCGCGCAATCTCAGTCAGGTCTATCCCGGGATCAACGCCGGCCAGCGCCGCCAGAGCGGCCAGGTCGCGTGCATCCAGCCCGAACTCGCCATCAAGAGCGATCGTCTCGCCCAGCGTGACGGTGCCCTCATAGCGGGCATCGGCAAGCTCCGTCGACAGGTCGGCGCGCGCCCGGACGGGCTCGCCCGCGATCAGCGCTTCGGGTGCATCCAGTGTCAGATCAATCTCGAAACCCTCGTCCTGGAAGATACCGTCGGCTTCCAGACCCAGCGGCTCATCAAGCGCCTGCAGCGAAGCGGTGAGGTTGAAGTCGCGAAGCGCATATTCGGCGCCGGTCGTGGCATCGCTATAGGTCAGCGCGGCATTGCGCAGGCTGGCCCGGTCTATGCCGGCATCGAAGCTCCCCCCGCCGCTGCCGCCTTCGCCCTCGGACGCTGCGCCGCCAGCCTCGCCAATCTGCCAGTTTGTCTCGCCGCTCGCCAGCCGCTCCAGCCCCACATCGGCATCGGCAAAGATCAGTTCGGCCACTTCGACCCGGCGCGTCAGGAGCGGCGCCCAGCGCACCACGGCGCGAAGCTCGCCGGCCTCGATCAGGTGTTCGCGCGAAAAACCGGGCGGATTAGCGATGGTCACACCGTCGATACGCGCGGAGATTCGCGGCAGGACGGACAGGCCAACCTCCCCGGTGAGCGTCACATCCCGGCCCAGCGCCTTGCTGGCGCTCTTTTCGATCTGGGCGCGATAAACCTCATTGGGGACAAGAAAGGGAATGATGACCGCAGCTGCGACCAGTACGAACAACAGGCCTGCGCCGATCAGCAGGAAACGCTTCATGACCGCTATTCTCCTTCGGACTGTGTGTCAGTTTCAGCTCCGTGCAATAGCATGATTTGCACGCCGCGAAGCGGTCGAGATGCAGCCGGCCATCAAATTTGAGGCATCTGTGCTTGACCGTCCCGGTGCAGCTTTGTAATGACGCGCTTCACCACGGCCCGAACCGGCTGGGGTGAGTGAAAATGCGCGGGTGTAGCTCAGTTGGTTAGAGTACCGGCCTGTCACGCCGGGGGTCGCGGGTTCGAGCCCCGTCACTCGCGCCATTTCTC
>CAYQBG010000012.1:0-139796 GCA_964415675.1 uncultured Hyphomonadaceae bacterium | reverse complement strand
AATTCGAACCGGAAAGGAATCCCAAGCGATTCTGTCGAAGTCTGAAACGCTCTAGTTCTGCGCGAGTCGCACGCGACGCGAGGGCGTTTCGATAACCAGTTCGGATGCGGCATATTCTGCGTGCAGGGCCGGGCTGGCGATCGCAGTCACGGCCTGGAACAGCATGTCGCTCGCGCAGACCAGATCGGTTCGACGAGCCATACCACTGAGATACACGACTTCGCAGGCTTTGCGGGCCTGGGTCTCAAGAGATGCCATGACCTGTGCAGCGCCTGACGCGCTTTCCAGCTTGGCAATCTCATAGGTGAACTCCGCTTCGACCGTGCTGAGGTCGTCGGCGGTAGCCGCAGCACAGATCGTGGCGGCGGCGGCAAGTGCGGTCAGTTTGCGGAACATTTCGGTCCCCTTTCCATGCTCATGAGCGAAGCCGGCAGTGGGAGGAGCTGCCTTCAGCTTCGCACATGCAGAAAGTGTTGTGCGACTGCAGCATAAAACCAGACATGTTTTGTCATAACTGATATGCAATTACGGAATGTCAGGCTGCTGCAGTGCAGCAGCCTGATCCCGGTATTGGCAATGAGGACTGCCTGATTCAGTTGCGTCGAAACGTCAGTTCAGCACGGCCGCGCCCTTGGCGAAATCATTCGGGACGCCATTGATTGACAATTGGCCGCCCTCGACATCGATTGTCACCATGTCGCCATCGCTGATCCGCCCTTCAAGGATGAGGCGGGCAAGCGGATCCTGGAGTTCCTTCTGGATCACGCGTTTCAGCGGCCTTGCGCCATAGACCGGATCATAGCCGCGATTGGCCAGCCAGCTGCGCGCATCCTCGCTGAGTTCAACCCTCAGCTTGCGATCGGCCAGCAGCTGATCAAGACGGCGCATCTGAATGTCGACGATATGGTCGATCTCATCCCGGCCCAGTCGCCTGAAGAAGACAATCTCGTCGATCCGGTTGATGAATTCCGGCCTGAAATGGCTGCGGATGGCGCCCGTCACTGCTTCGCGCGCAGTCTCGCTGATCTCGCCGGCCTCGCCTGACGCGAGCGCATCGGAGCCAAGATTCGATGTCATGATGATCAGCGTGTTCTTGAAATCGACCGTGCGGCCCTGGCCATCGGTGAGGCGCCCGTCATCGAGCACCTGAAGCAACGTGTTGAACAGGTCCGGATGGGCTTTCTCCACCTCGTCGAAAAGCACGACCTGATAGGGCCGTCGGCGCACGGCCTCTGTCAGGACACCGCCTTCATCATAGCCGACATAGCCCGGCGGGGCACCGATCAGGCGCGCGACAGAATGCTTCTCCTGAAACTCCGACATGTCGAGGCGGAGCACGGCACTGTCATCGTCGAAAAGATAGCCGGCCAGCGCCTTGGTCAGCTCGGTTTTACCGACACCGGTCGGGCCGACAAACAGGAAGGAGCCAATGGGACGGTTCGGATCCTGCAAGCCGGCGCGCGCGCGGCGCACGGCATTCGAGACTGCTGAAAGCGCCTCTTCCTGGCCGACCACGCGGGTCCGCAGGGCCTCTTCCATGCGCAGGAGCTTTTCGCGTTCGCCCTCCATCATCTTGTCGACCGGAATGCCCGTCCATTTGGAAACAACGGCCGCGACATGTTCCGGGCGCACCACCTCGGAGACAAGCGCCCCGTCGCCGGCCGCCTCCTCGCTGCGCCCTTCAGCCGCCGCGATCTGTTTTTCCAGATCCGGGATCACGGCATATTTGATTTCCGACGCCTTTTGCAGGTCGCCCGAGCGCTGGGCCTCAGCCAGGTCGGATTCGGCGCGTGCCAGACGGTCTTTGGCGCTGGCAGCGCCTTTCAGCTTTTCCTTCTCCGCCGCCCAGGTCGTGGTCAGTTCATCGGATCGGGTCTGAAGCTCGGCGATTTCGCCCTCAAGGCTCTTCAGCCGGTCCTTTGAGGCGTCATCCTTTTCCTTCTTCAGCGCTTCGGCCTCGATCTTCAGCTGCAACAGGCGCCGGTCGATCTCGTCGAGTTCCTCGGGCTTGGAATCGACCTGCATGCGCAGGCGCGAGGCGGCCTCGTCCATCAGGTCGATCGCCTTGTCGGGCAGGAAACGGTCGGTGATATAACGGTTCGACAGCGCGGCGGCCGAGACAATGGCCGCATCGGAGACGCGCACGCCATGATGGGCCTCATATCGCCCCTTGAGCCCGCGCAGGATGGAGACAGTGTCCTCCACGCTCGGCTCATCGACAAAGACAGCCATGAAACGTCTCGCCAGCGCCGGGTCGCCCTCGACATATTTGCGATATTCGTCCAGCGTCGTGGCGCCGACGCAGTGCAGCTCGCCCCGCGCCAGGGCCGGCTTCAGCAAATTGGATGCGTCCATCGCGCCGTCGGTCTTGCCGGCGCCGACCAGCGTGTGCATCTCGTCGATGAACAGGATGATTCCGCCTTCGGCCTGCTGCACTTCGTTCAGCACCGACTTGAGACGCTCTTCGAATTCGCCGCGGAATTTCGCCCCCGCTATCAGCGCGCCCATGTCGAGCGCCATAAGTTTCTTGTCCTTCAGGCTTTCGGGCACGTCGCCATCAATGATCCGTAGGGCGAGGCCCTCGACAATGGCGGTCTTGCCGACGCCGGGCTCACCGATCAGGACCGGATTGTTCTTGGTGCGCCGCGAGAGCACCTGTATCGCGCGCCGGATTTCCTCATCGCGTCCGATCACCGGATCGAGCTTGCCGTCGCGCGCATCGCGGGTGAGGTCGCGGGCATATTTCTTCAGCGCTTCATAGCCTTCTTCAGCGGTGGCGCTGTCGGCGGTGCGCCCCTGGCGAAGTTGGTCGATGGCTGCTTGCAGCGCTTTTTCGGTGACGCCGGCATCCTTGAGAAGACCGGCCGCAGTCGAGTCGGACAGGCCGGCCATCGCGAGGAGCAATCGTTCGACCGTGACGAAACTGTCGCCCGCTTTGTTTGCGCCGGTTTCGGCATCGGCAAAGAGTTTCGCGCCCTGGTTGTCAAGGCGCAACTGGCCGTCGCCGCCCGTCACGCGCGGCAGTTTCCCAAGCGCCGTCTCGACGCCCTGCGCCACAAGTTCCGGTCGCCCCCCAGCGGAGCGAATCAGATTGACCGCGAGCTGGTCGCGATCCTCCAGCATGGCCTTGAGGACATGCTCAGGTGTCAATGTCTGGTGCGATGCGGCCAGCGCAGAGGTCTGGGCACTTTGCAGCACCGTCCGGGCCCGTTCGGTATATTGTTCGATATTCATGTCTCATCCCCTTCCAAAGGCAGACTGTCTCCCGCCGGCAAGCGCCGCACAGGATGGTTTTTGTGTCCGGCGCCCCGCTCAGCGGCAGCACCTTCATAAGAGATTTGGGGGCGGTTGCCGCTGGCACAAGAGGTCTGATTGGCGCCGGGCGGTTCAGGTCGTCCGACCCGTTAACCTCTTGTTTACGATAAAATTCTTGCGGAAGAACAAAAAGGGTATATAAAACGGGGACAGAACGGAGACAGAACATGCATCGCCCCGAACGCTTCCGCGGCCAGTCTGGAAAAGTCTATGATTTCCGCGTGATGGACGCGGATAGCAGCTGGATCCGTCAACCTGGCCTTGCCCTGTTTGCGACAGTGGACGGGTTTGGGTGGCGCATCATCAGGATCGCCGAAATGCAGGGCAGGGAAGATGATCTCCAGCCGCTCTGGGCACAGCATGATGCCGCCCGGTACGGTGCAGAGACGGTCCTGGTTCTGGTCGAGGGAGATGCGGGCCAGCGCCGTGCGATCCGGGCCGATCTTGAGGCTGGGCTCAGCCCGCTCTGGAGTGATGCGGGATATGACATGGCCGCCTGAAGGCTGCCGCGTCCGGGGCCTGCTTCAGGCGAGGGCCTGGACAATCGCCTTGAACAGGGCGTCCTTGCGTTTTTCCATATCCGGCAGCGCCTCATAAGGTACCAGCATCGGATGGGTCTTCTCATCCGCATCCTTGACCGGGCCATGAACCCAGCCATCGCGTTGCTTCTGGGCCATCCACTGATCATGCTGCGAACTATGGGGCGCATCGGGATTGTTGAGCGTGAACTCGACACTCTCGCGGGTCGACTCGCGCATCCAGGCCGGTGCCTTGTTCCAGTGCGGAATCCCCTCCTGGCCATGAGCGGCCGACCAGGCACGCACGGCTTCATGCACGGTCCGGCAGATGGCGGTCAGGCGGTCATCATCGATTGAATGGCTCACGAGATATTCCTCCAGTCAGAGATCACCTGCAGCAAGGCCGGGTCGATCCAGGCTGCCGAATTGTTCTCCATGGCGAGCTGACCGGCATTTGGTCCGGTGCCATAGGCATGCACGCCGATCACGGTCGGGCGATTATCATCCTCGATAATATAGACCGGCGCCCCGCTCTGCCCGGCGAATGTATCAGCGGGATAATAGACGCGCCCGTCATGCACTTCGCTGATCGGCGTGGAGTGGTGCCACTGTTCAGCGGCATAGAGCTGGCCCGAAGCCGTTGGCGTGACCTTGTCGCCGGGATAGCCG
Source organism: uncultured Hyphomonadaceae bacterium (assembly GCA_964415675.1). Classification (GTDB taxonomy): domain Bacteria; phylum Pseudomonadota; class Alphaproteobacteria; order Caulobacterales; family Hyphomonadaceae; genus UBA5336. The sequence continues at coordinate 135,294 of CAYQBG010000012.1, read as the reverse complement.
GTGACGTTCGCCCAGCGCCGGCGAAGCGTGTCGGGCGTGCGCACGCCCACGCGGAACCAGCCAAGCGTCTCTCCGACAGGGGCGGACAGATGGATCGCCCCGACATCGAAACGCGGATCGAACCCGTTGGACCAGTGCGCGTGGACCGAAATACGCTCGGCATGCACCTGACCGAGCCGGTCGGCAAACGGTTCGCGCAGGCCGGAACGTCCCGGGCGGATCTCGATGGCGGTAGGATCTGGAAAGCCGGGGCCGGGCATCACGCAATGGCCGGCCGTGAGCAGGATGCGCTGCCCGATCAGGAAGCCCGTGCCGGCTGTCGGCGACATGTTCGGCCAATGCACCGTGAGCGAGCAGATCATCCGGAACGGATCGCTCGCTGTTGCGTGGATCTGCGTGCGGTTATCGTCGCCGATGACGGTCTCGAAGCCCTGCGACTGAGCCCGGAAGGCGTCGAGATCGCCATGAAACTTGCCGCTCTTGAGGTGCATGGCAAACACGTCCGGGGAATCTTCGGGCATCATCACCCTGTTACCGAGGATAACCAGTGATGCCGACGCGGGTTCGGGGCTGGCCTGCACATCGTCGCTCTGGCCGATCTTCTTGCCGAACACGACCTTTTCGATCCCGTCCTGCCTGTGTTCGGGAGCCTGCGGGGTCGGCGTTGCAGTGCCATCGGAGAAGACACTCTTGACCGCCCCATAAGCCGAAGTGGGGATTTTAACCCATTCGCCCTGCGGCTCGATCGCTTCGGGGACATCCCCGGCCGTACGCGGATCGGCATCGCTCGGCGCGTCTTCGCCCGCCGTCACGCTGGCGCGTTTGATCGCCGCGCTGATCGATTGCAGCCAGATACCTTCATTGGCTTCATAAGTGCCCTTTTTCGGCAGAAGCCTGCTGCAATTGGGCTGGCCGCGATGATGAACGCCGACAAGCTTCCAGTCACCCGCCGAAAAGACTGGGCTGCCGGAACTGCCGGGAAGACTTGGTGTGCGATAATGCAGGCGGACCGGGCGCCCATCCAGTTCGCGCTCGAGATTGGGCACGGTGCCGGGGGCGCAGGCATCATGGTCAAGCAGGAGTTCGTCGCCAAACGAGAATTGCAGGTCCCCGCCGCCGGGAAAACCGAGAATGACGACATGCATGTCCGTTCCGTCAATCTCGGGATCGGGACGGCGTGGAAGATAGTCGGTCACGTCGTCGGGGCCGAGAGGCGAGGCGAATTTCGGCAGATCGCTGCGAGGCTTGAGCACGGCCACATCATGGGCACGCTCGCCGGAGCGCCAGAGCACGCCGTCAAACAGGACAGGATGCTGTTTTTCCGATTGGGTGATCGGATCATATTCGATGAAATTCGCACGGCAGCGACGATACGAGCTAGAAAGGGCGCCATCGGACTGGCTCACCACATGGTGATTGCTGATGATCAGCAACTGTCCCGCCCAGTCCTCATGCAGGATCTCGCCGCGAATGACGAAGCCGGTGCCCATGCGCTGCCAGCGGCCCTCACAGAGCGCTTCGATGGCGCAGATGCTGAGCGCGCGGCGCAGCGCGCCGGCAATCTTACGCACCTGTTCCATCCGCCCGGCCGCGCGGTCAGGCCGGCTTTTTTCGAAATAGGCCTCATAGCCGTCCTGCTTGCCGACGCTTTCATCCTCGCGATCCTTCAGGTCCTGCTGGATCAGTCCGGCCTCGGTGGGCGTCAGGGTCACACTGTCGGTCTGGATGTCGCCGGCGGCATTTCCGTCAGAGCGGGGCGCGAGATTGATCAGCGCCGTCTTCAGGAGCCTGACGAGCTTGCCGCCCTCACCGCGCGTCTTGCCATCGAATTCCCAGACCTCCTCTAGCTGGCGCAGGGATGCTCCGATTTCGAAGGCATCGGCGGTGCTCAGCCCGGCATAGGCGCCATAACAGAGCGCGGCATCGTCCATCAGGTCGAGCACCAGATAGGCCTCGCCGCAGGTGGCCAGCGTCCACACATCGCCATTGTCGCCGCTGCCCGGTTTCAGGGCATCGCGAAGGTCATCTTCATGGATGCGCAGGATATCGCCCGCAATCTCACGGGCCGACTCAACCCTCGCCCAGGAAAAATCGCCGGGTTTTCCAGCTGCCGCGTCGCGCACGCCGCGCATGATCAGGGCCGCAGCATTGATCGCGTGATAGGTGGTCGATTTGCCCGGATTTCGTCGCCAGACAGACAGATAAGTCTCAACCGCCGCCTGCAGGTCCTGCTCATCGGGAAGCGGCGGCGTGTCCGGGACCCGGCTGGCATTGATATAGGCCTGCTTGTAGGCGCGCCCTATATTGCCATTCGCCGTTTCCCAGAGCTTGTAATCATCGCGCACGTTTTCGTCTTCCGGCGAGGCGCTGACCGTGGCTTCTGACAGGGCGCGGGCCGTGCGCACCGCCTCTTCCAGCCGGCCAAGCTCGATCAGGGCCTGAACTTCCTTCTGCTGCAGGCGCGGCGAGCCCAGCCCCGCCTGGCGCGCCAGCAGGCAAAGCACCAGCATCAACGCAAAGGCCCGGCGCTTCTGCAAGGCGCCGACAACCGCGTAAATCTGATCGGCGCCCTGGGCGCCGAGATCGTCTGCCTCACCGACCAGACGGGCCACTGTCTGGATAGAGTCGATCCGGGTCTGCTCGCGGCCGAGCATCATGACCTCGGAGCGTGCCTGTTCGAACTCGCGCCACTCCTCGGCCGGGTCGATGGTAGTGTCGATCTTCATTCGCCAGTCTCCCCCGTCGCGCCGGTGTCGGATGAAATACCCCGGAGCACCGGTGCGGTTATCTCGTGCGGTTCCATAATGGGCAGCGGCGCGGTCGCGCTTTCCTGTCCCGTCAACCAGCCATGAGCGATCCCGCGCATCCGGTCGACACGGGCCCGCCAGCCACGCCGAAAGCTCTCCAGGCGCGGATTGCGCCTCATGATCTTCTCGAAAAAATGCCAGCGGGCATCGAGCGCGCGCTGGACCAGCAGTGCCGGGTCCGTCATCTGCACCGCGCGAAGGGTCCGCGGACCGAAAAGTCCATCCACCTCGCGCGGGGGCAGGCCGGCGCCGCGCTGGATGAATTTCATCGCCGGCTGTAGGCCGTGATTGACGCAGGCGTCGAACAGGATGAGCGCTGCAGCATCGCCGGGCATGCGATGGCAATGACCAGCGCGCCAGTATCCCTCGAAATAGATCTGCAGCACTTCCGACTCATGGATGTCGCGCACATGTTGAGGCGCCAGTTTCTGGCGGGCGCGCCAGGCATCATACGTGCGCTGGGTCACGCCCTTGTTCGTCGCCCCGCCAGGATCGTCGGGATGATCGACATATCCGCCCTCATTGATCCGCATCACGTCATGGCAGCGATGAAAGCGCGCCCATTCATCGCGCGCCTCGCCCAGTTCGCCGGCCACGAGGTCGTCATAAGTTGACTTGAGCGCCTCGCCGACCTTGCCAAGTTTCGGGATATGGAAAAATTCTGCGCCCGTCAGCAAAGGCGAAAGCTTGCGCCGGGCCGCTTCATGCAGGCGCCGGCTGTCGGCCGGCACAAGGTCGGGCGAAAGATAAACCGCGCGCTTGAAGGATTCCAGCGCGCGATTGGGGTCGCCATCCATCGCCTCGGCTTCAAGCGCCCGCCAGGCGGAATTGACATCGGGCACGCTGCCCCAGTCCGGGCGGGACGTTTCGCTTCGCAGGTCGAAGGCAATATAAGGCGCCTCATCGAAATCCTTGTCCCTGTCATCGACAAGAAGCTGGCGCCTGGCGTCAAAGCGCAGGCCCTCCCCCATCTCTTCGCCGGCAATCAGCGCATAGGTGCCCGGGCGCAGCCGCCCGTTCTCACCCATCAGGGCCGACAGGTTCGTCGACAGGGCCGCCAGGCGTTCGGCGCCTTTTTCCTTGTCCATCCGTCCGAACAGGCGCCGCACCGTCCCGGTGATATCGGCGCCGGCAAGCGCGCCGCCGACGGGCGGCACAACCGCCGACACGAACTGCGCGACGGGTGATTTCACCACTTCCTCGATGAGGCCGAGCGTATCGGCGAGATGGTCTTTCTGGAGCACGGCGCCGAAACCGATTTCCAGCGGACCCGGACCGTTGAACACCATTCGCGGGGTCAGCTGGCGATCCACAAGCAGCATGCGATCGAGCCGGCGAAAGCTTTCCGCCTGCATCGGACCGAAGCCAGGCTGGACTTCCAGGGCGCCAACCGGCGCGCCGACCTGTGAGCCGGGCACCACGGATGCGCCGGCGAACAGGTCATCCTCGCGCGCTGGCGAAAACACGCCTGTCAGCTCGATCTGGTCGTCGAAACTCGTCTGGCCGAGGACGCCATAGACATAAGGGCCGTACTTGCGGAAATCGACGCGCCCCTTTTTCAGGCTGATCCGGCGAACCGAAATGGAAATATAAGTTTCGCCCGGGGTGAAGACCTCTCCTTCGGTGCCCGAAAGATAGACAAGGCTGGAGCCTTCGCCGGGGATCAGCACGGTGCTGTCAGGCATGTTCCATTTCCTTTTCGGTGGCCGCCGCGATATCTTCAACACTGCGGGTCGGCAGGTCTGTTTGCGCGATCCTGACCATGTCGGTCGGGCGCATCACAATTCGTTTTGCCCCGTTGCGGGTCGGCGCAAGGGCGCCGCGCGCCGAGGGCAGCAGCCGGTTGGAGAGTTCCGCGACATAGCGGATATTATAGGCCTGCGCAGCTTCTGGAAGCTGTTCGAAAGGCACAAGGTCGGGGTGGCGCTTGCGTTCCTTGTCTTTCTTCATATCCCGGCGAAAACCGCGCAGCCAGCGCTCGGCGCACCAGCGCGCATGTTCCAGGCGCGCAAGATAAACCAGTTCGCTCGCGCGTTCTGCCAGCACATGTCCGGGCGCGATCTGTGGCAGGCGGTTGATGCTTGGCGGATTCGGCGTGCTTTCCACAAGCCAGGCGCTGAGATCATAGCCCGCTGCATGGACAAGGGCGGGGACGAAGCTGGCGGCTGAACGGCTGGAATAGCGGTTGACCTCCGCCACACAGCTCCAGTTCGTCGCCTCGTCATCGCTATAGAGCGAATTGTGGACCGAATGGATCATGAAGGCGGCGCGGTCGGGCTCGTCCTCCAGCACGCGCGAGGCGGCAACGACTTCCGGCCAGGAGCCGAACGGGATGATCGCGAGACGCTCCATCACCGTGCCGCCGGCCAGAAGGGCGACCTGGGCTCCGGCCGGCAGGTCAGCGCCGCTTGAGCCGCCCCGCTCACAGGTGAAGATCGGGAAGCAGAGATCGCCCTCGGGAAGCCGGCCTTCATCGGCATGGCTGTCGAGAAGCTGCTTCAGCCGGGCGGCATTCATCGTCGGATCGTGTTCCTCGCCCGTGGCCACATACGCGGCCGTCAGCGGTGCTTTTCGAAGCCGTTCGAGAAAACCGGCTTCGTCTCCGCCAAGTGCTTCAAGCGGACGGGCGATAAAATGCCCGTCAAAGACGTTCTGCCAGTGCGGGCAGCGCCGCTCGAAGCGGGCCCAGCTGGAGGGGTCCGGGTCGATGATGGTGATCAGCTGGCGACGGTCGGCATCGACCCGCTGAGTCTCGCAGATCTCGGTCAGGAGCGCTTCGCCCATCGCGCCGAAACCCACAAGCAGCGTGTGCTGCACACCGCTTTCCTGGAGCGTAAAGAGCGGATGGGCGCTGAGGACCGCGCGCGCGGCACAGCGACTTTCCGACAGGATTTCGACAACGCTGTCGAGCTGGCCGCCATTCGCGGCCGCGCCGATATCGGGCAGTTTGTGGAAGGCGTAGTTCAGCTCCTCACGATGCTCGAACCAGTCATCATCCACGAAGACGAAGATATGCGGCCCGACCCGTTCATGTGCCTCGGCGCGCCGGCCAAGTTCACTCTCAGCCGCGCGGGCGAAACTGTCCATTTCGAACACCTGCCGGGCATGGTCTGCGCTTTCGGCATTGTTCTCGAAGGCGAAGACGAGCGAGCGCGCGCGATGGGCCGCCGACAGGCGCAGCATTTCCTCAAGCCCGACATTGGAATCCAGCGTCAGGATTCCGTCGCGGACAAGCTCGCGTCCGCCTGGCGTGAAATGGACGACCTCCAGACCGGCATCGACCGCTTCCTCCGCCGCATGACGGGCGAAATCACGGTCCCCGACAATGACCACATGGTCGCGGAACCGCGTGCGGGCTCGCCAGGTCAGGAAATTTTGCCAGAACAGGCGGACGACGACCTTGGCAAGTGTCAGGAAGAAGACCAGCACCCCCACCCAGCGGGCGAAAACAAGGATGGCAATCCCATACCAGGGCGGGTCGGGTTTGACATGCCCGCCGGCAATGGGGCGGGCATAGATCTCGGACAATGTGTTCACGGAAATCGCCCGATAAAGCGCTTCCTCAATCCGCCCGAGCCCACCTTCTTCAGGCCGCAACACGATCAGCCAGCCAGTGAAGGCCAGCGCAATCGCGGCAAAGCCCAGGACAAGCAGGACGCCGATAGGCACATCCCAGACGCTCCCGAAATCACCTCGGTTCCGCCTTGCCGGCCTGGGCGCCGGCATTCCTTCATTGTCTGCCGCCATGTCCGGTCCCCGTCCGGTTTCTCCCCCTTACCGGAAAGTTAAGGACCAGAAGCCTGCCTCCTGTCAACGCAGCTGTTTCAGACGAGCAGTGCCACGCAGAAATAGCCGGCACCGTCCTGCCAGCTGCGTTGGAGGCTCCAGCCGCCTTCGGAAATCAGATCGCCGAGCGCGGCGAGGTCGAATTTTCGCGAAATCTCGGTGCGCACGCTCTCTTCGTCGGCGAACAGGAATCGGCGGCTGCCAATTTCCACGCTCTGCGCGCGCGTGCTGACGATGTGCATCTCGACCCGGCTTTCAGCCTCATTCCATCGCGCCTCATGCCGGAAGCCGGACAGGTCGAAATCTCCACCCAGTTCGCGATTGATCCGGGTGAGGAGATTCAGGTTGAACGCGGCCGTCACCCCCTCAGCATCGTCATAAGCGGGAATGAGAATATCCGGCGACTTCTTCAGGTCGGCGCCGAGCAGGAAGCGCGCATCGGGCCCGAGCGTGCGACGCGCCTGCGAGAAGAAGGTGACGATCTGCGCATTGGTCAGATTGCCAATGGTGGAGCCGGGGAAGAAGCCGACACGGCGTCCGCCGCAATCGGGCAGGCCTGAAAGATCCGTCGGTGTCAAGAAATCCGCCGCTACCGGCCGGATATCCAGGGCGGGATAGTCGGCCCGCAGGCCGACGGCGACACCGGCCAGAAATTCTTCAGAAATATCGAGTGGCGCATAGGCGCAGGGCGCCTCAAGCGCATCAAGAAGGATGCGTGTCTTGACCGCCGCGCCAGCCCCGTATTCGACCAGAACCGCATTGGCGCCCGCTTGCGCCGCCATCTCGTCTGCGTAAGCCTCGAAGATCGCCGTTTCGGTGCGCGTGGGATAGTATTCGCGAAGCTGCGTAATGTCCTCGAACAGCTGCGAGCCGCGCTCATCATAAAGCCAGCGTGAGGACAGCACTTTGGGGTTCGCCGACAGGCCGCTGAGGACATCTGTCAGCAAAGTCGGCTCGGCTGAGGCTGGCAGGTCGCTGTCCATCAGATATCCTCCGCCAGCCGCAGTCCGGAAAACTGCCAGCGCTTGTCCGGCTGGAAAAAGTTCCGGTAGCTGGCCCGGATGTGCCCTTCCGGCGTGGCGCAGCTTCCCCCGCGCAGGACCATCTGACCACTCATGAATTTCCCGTTATACTCGCCGATTGTTCCCCCCAGCGGCCGGAAGCCCGGATAGGGCAGGAAGGCGCTTGCGGTCCATTCCCAGACATCTCCGAAGAGACCCGCCGGTCCGCCATCTGGCCCTAAATCCTGTGGCGCTGGCCGCAGCCGGCATGAATCCGCAAAATTGCCCGCAACACGTGCCTGCGCTGCTGCAATCTCCCATTCGGCTTCTGTGGGCAGTCTCTTTCCGGCCCAGCGCGCAAAGGCATCCGCTTCGTAATAACTGATATGGGTGACAGGCGCGTGCGGATCGACCGGCTGGTCCCCACGCAGAGACATCGCCCAGTACTCGTCATCCCTGCGGTGCCAGTAGAGTGGCGCGTGCCAGCCGTGTTCGCGAACTTTTGCGATCCCGTCTGACAGCCAGAGGGTGGGTGTCTCGTAACCGCCGTCTTCAATAAATTCGATCCATTCGCCATTGGTGACGGCCCGGCGGGCGATGCGAAACGGTCTGATCAGAACATCATGTCGCGGTGTCTCGCAATCAAAGGCAAAGCCAGTGCCTTCATGACCGATCGCGGCAATACCACCGGGATAATCGCACAATTGGGAGGGCCCTCGCGAGCGCGCCGCCCATGGGAGGGGCGCCGGGTCGCGAAAAGCGGGCCGCAGCGGATTTCGCGAGAACAGATGGAGGATATCGGTGAGCAGCAATTCCTGATGCTGCTGTTCGTGATGGAGGCCAAGCCGGACAAGATTGCCCAGCTCTTCGGACAGACCTGACTCAAACAGTGTCTCTATCGCGTCATCGACATATCGGCGATAGTCCTTCACCTCGGCCAGTGAGGGGCGGGTGATCAGCCCGCGTCTGGGCCGGGCATGACGCTCGCCGGCGCCTTCATAATAGGAATTGAAAAGGAAGGCGTAATTTTCGTCAAAAATCCTGTAGCCGGGCATGTGCGGTTGCAGGATGAACGTTTCGAAAAACCAGGTCGTGTGGGCCAGGTGCCATTTCGCCGGGCTGGCATCGTCCATAGACTGCGCTGTGGCATCGCCGTCAGACAGGCCTTCGGCAAGGCCATTTGTATGGCCACGAACCGAGCGAAACTGCGCAGCAGGAACCGAAAGCTCTCCGGCGGTAGCACGCCCCGCATCTGTCATGGCCACCTCCATTCCGCCTGCGAATGTAGAAGCCGTCGCCCCGTTCGGCCACCCGTCGGGTGAGAAAATTCCCGCAAGGCGCGACAGGCCTCTGGCGATCAGGGCCATGTTTCGGCATAAGGTTTGGTCTTGAAGTTTGTCAGCGTCGGGAGTTTCCGAATTTGAGCCAAGTCCATTTTCACAAGCACGATCTGCCGGCCGGCATAGATCTCGGCCGGGAGATTGCGGTCGATACCGAAGCCATGGGGCTCAAGCCGTTTCGCGATGCACTCTGCGTTGTTCAGCTGTCGGCGGGCGACGGACAGGCGCATGTCGTTCAGCTCGAACGCAGCTATGACTGCCCGAACCTCAAATCCGTTCTCGCCGATCCCGACCGGCTGAAAATCTTTCATTTTGGTCGTTTCGACATCGCGATGATGAAGCACTGGCTCGGGATCACATGCACACCGGTCTGGTGCACCAAGATCGCCTCGAAACTGGCGCGCACCTATACCGACCAGCACGGCCTGAAACATGTCGCGCGCGAAGTGGCGGGCGCAGACATTTCCAAGGCCCAGCAGAGCTCCGACTGGGGCGCGCAGACACTCAGCGATGCGCAGCTGGAATATGCGGCCTCAGACGTGCTTTACCTGCATGCGATCAAGGCCGGTCTGGAAGCCATGCTCGAACGCGAGGGGCGCACCCATATCGCCCGTGCCTGTTTCGACTTCCTGCCAATGCGGGCCGAGCTGGATCTGGCGGGCTGGGCCGATACCGATATTTTCGCGCATAGCGGCTGAACTTTCAGCTCTGTCGCGGGTCGTGACCAAACCGTCATGGCATAAGTGCTTTCGTCGATGGTGATGTTTGTCTAAGAACTGAGACTGGAAACATCATTGCGGTTTACCCGCGGATACTTGCCATGAGTGCCAACATCCCCGATGCCGCCAGCAATTTTGTCTGGGCGCCCCGCCGGCAGCTGACACTGGAGCAGGCGCGCAAGCGGTCGGATTTCGTCCGCCTGATGCGGATGGTGTTCGTGGCCTGCGCGGCGATTTCCATCGGCCTGCTCGCGGGTCATGTCGTGCGCAACGCGGCCGCCGGCCTGTCAGGGGAGCGCAAGGCGTTTCGCTCCAATGAGGTCGTCACCATGATCAATCCGCGGTTCACCGGACGTGATGCAAGCGGCAAGGCTTATGTGATCACCGCTGCGAGCGCGCAACGGCGCCGTGCTAATGAGAATGTGGTCGATCTGGTTGATCCGAAACTGGTCGATGAGCTTGGCAGCGAAGTGATTGCGCCCGAAGGCGTATATAACCGTTCGAGCGGGACCCTTGACCTGTTCAGGGATGTCCGTGTGGCCGATTCTGCCGGCTACCGCTTCCGCACGACACGGGCGCGCTTTTTCGTGTCGGAAGGCCGTATCGAGGGACTTGAACCCTTGCGTGGCCAGGGGCCGCTTGGCGATATCAGGTCCGACAGTTACGAGATTCTCGAACAGGGAGATGTCATCAACTTCCGCGGAAATGTTGAGATGACCTTCTATCCCGAAGAAGATGAAGCCGGTGCAACGCCCCTGGCGACCGGCGGGGAAACAGAAGAAATCAATCAGAATGAGGATGTCGATCGCGATGAAGGCTAGTTCAACCCTGCGACAGGCGGCGATCGCCGCAGCGCTCAGCCTGGCAGCGCCAGCTGCGGCCGCCCAGCTTTCGTCAGACGGCGGACCAATCCGCGTCAGTGCTGACAATTCCTCGGTCTTTGAGCGCGAGCGGCGAGTTCTCGTGATCGGGAATGTCGATATCATCCAGGGCGATGCCCGGCTCAGGGCGGACGAGGTCACCCTCAATTATGCCGCGCGCCAGACAGGCGCAACAGGCGGAGTTGGCGGCGGGTTCGGTGATATCGAGAAGATGATCGCCGAAGGAAATGTCTATTATGTCACGCCTGACCTGAAGGCGACGGGAAAGGTTGGCACATATGATGCCGAAACCGATACGATCACGCTGACGGGCGAGGTGGTTCTCGTGCGCGGGGAAGATGTGGCTCGCGGGGAGCGCCTTGTCATTGATGTTGTCGAAGGGCGTTCGACACTTCGAGGCGGTGAGGGGCGCGTGCAAATGCTGATCATACCCGGGACCGAAAATTCGACCGGTCCGGCTGGCATGGTGACCCCGGACCCGGGCCGCTAGCCGCTGAAAGGGTCAAATTAGCGGACCGCCCTAAAGCGATCTTAAGCAAGGTCCGGCAAACAGGTTTCAAGGCAGCGGCACCTGGCTGCAGCGAGGAGACGAGGATGACAGAGAGTCTGCAAGGCCTGGGTGTCGAAGGGCTTGGCAAGAGCTTTGGCAAACGCCAGGTCGTCCGCGATGTTTCGCTGTCCCTGACGCGAGGGGAAATCGTCGGTCTGCTGGGCCCTAATGGCGCCGGCAAGACCACTTGTTTCTACGTGATCATGGGCCTGATCGGCGCCGACGCCGGTGTCATCCGTATCGATGGCGAAGATGTGACCTCCCTGCCGATGTATCAGCGTGCGCGACTTGGAATGGGCTATCTGCCTCAGGAAGCGTCGATCTTTCGCGGTATGTCCGTTCAGGAGAACGTCCGTGCGGTTGTCGAACTGTTCGAGCCGAACAGGCAAAAACAGAAGGAACAGGTCGGAGCGCTTCTGGAGGAGCTGCATATCGGTCATCTCAGCGACCAGTCCGCGACTTCGCTTTCAGGCGGTGAGCGCCGGCGGGTGGAGATCGCGCGCGCACTGGCCTCGAGGCCGAGCTTCATGCTGCTCGACGAACCGTTCACCGGTATCGACCCGCTGGCGATTTCGGACATTTCAGACCTTGTCCGATATCTCAAGAAGCGCGGCCTTGGTGTCCTGATCACCGATCACCAGGTTCGTGAAACCCTGGAGATCGTCGATCGGGCCTATGTGATGTATGATGGCGAGGTGCTGTTCGACGGCTCGCCGGACATGGTCCTCAATAATGAGGAAGTGCGCCGCGTTTATCTCGGCGACAGGTTTGCGGCATAAGGGTTATGAGTATCAAACAGCGTATCGATCTCCGCCAGAGCCAGTCTCTGGTCATGACCCCGCAGCTCCAGCAGGCGATCAAGCTGTTGCAGTTGTCCAATATCGAACTCGCCGAATTCGTTGAGGCGGAGCTTGAACGCAATCCCCTGCTTAAGGCCGGCGATGGAGAAGATTCGGGCGACTCGCCAGGCTCAGGCGTGGAAGCGCCAGGTGAAAGCCTGACCCTTGATGATTCGAGCGGACTGCATGAGGCGCGCGAGGCGCTTGATGCGCCGAGTGAGGATGTCTATGAATCCGGCACCGGGTCGGACTTGCCCATGGCGGCTGCCGATGCGACCGGGCCATCGGCGCAGACTGACTGGTCCGGCGTTGGGGCGGGCGGTTCTGGTGAAGATTTCGATTTTGAGGGCGTGGCCACCAGCGAAAAGACGCTGCGTGACCATCTCCAGAACCAGCTCAATCTTGCGAGTCTGACGCCGGCAGACCGGCTGATCGCGGCGCGCCTCATCGACGAGACCGATGAGGGGGGCTATTGCCGCGCCGACCTGGCCGAAGTGGCGCAAGCCCTCGGTACAGAAGAGGCCGATGTTGAGAGCGTGCTCGGCTTTTGCCATGGTTTCGACCCGACCGGTGTCATGGCGCGCTCGGTTCCCGAATGCCTGTCCTTGCAGTTGCAGGAGCGCGACCGGTTCGATCCTGCCATGGCGGCACTTGTCGATAATCTTGATCTTGTGGCCAAATTCGACCTCGCCGCGCTCAGCGAGGCGTGCGGTGTCGACAAGGCCGATATTCGCGACATGATCGAGGAGCTGCGCAACCTCACCCCGCGTCCAGGCTCTGGCTTTGCCAGCGATGCGACTGTTGCCGTGGCGCCGGATGTGTTTGTGCGCGAACTGCATGACGGGCGTTTCGCGGTAGAGCTGAATTCCGAAACGCTGCCGCGGGTGCTGATGGACAAAGCCTATTATGCTGAAGTGTCTTCGCTGCCGATGCGGGAAAATGAGAAGGAATTCATCTCCGAATGCGCGGCCAACGCCACCTGGCTGATCAAGTCTCTCGACCAGCGTGCCCGCACAATCCTGAAGGTGGCCAGCGAACTGGTTCGCCAGCAGGATGCTTTCTTCGCGCATGGTGTCGCGCATCTTCGCCCGCTCAACCTGAAACAGGTCGCCGATGCGATCGAGATGCATGAATCCACTGTCAGCCGGGTGACATCGAACAAATACATGTCGACCCCGCGCGGCGTGTTCGAGCTCAAATACTTCTTCTCGGCGGCCATTCCCGCGACCGGCGGCGGCGATGCTCATTCGGCCGAGTCGGTGCGCTATCGCATCAAGGGGCTTATTGAGAATGAAACGCCCGCCAATGTGCTCTCGGATGACCAGATTGTAGAAATCCTGACAGGGTATGGCGTCGAAATTGCGCGGCGCACCGTTGCCAAGTATCGGGAAAGCCTCGGAATCCCCTCATCCGTCCAACGGCGGAGACGTCTGCGACAAAGCGCCTGACCCCTGCGGCAGGCCACTGTGCCTGCCCTTTTGCGTTTTTTTCGTTTTCGGCGCACCATGGTGCATTATAGTCACAGTCACGGAGGCCTGTTTTGCAGATCAAGATCGCTGGCAAGAACATGCAACTCGGCGAGGCCCTGCAGGAGCGTATCTCCGCCGGCCTCGAAGCGGCAGTCACCAAGTATTTCGACCGTTCCGGAGATGCCCATGTCACTGTCACGAAGGAGGGCCATCTTTTCGAGGTCGATCTCAATGTGCATTTGCCTTCGGGGATCATTCTGCAGGCCGTCAACAAGGGCGACGAGCCCTATGGGGCGCTTGAAGGCGCGCTCGGCAAGATCGAGAAGCGGGTGCGCCGATACAAGCGCCGCCTCAAGGACCATCACCGGCCTGGCCGCCAGCCCTTCCCCAGCGAGCCGGCAACAGCCTTTGTCCTGCAGCTGAGCGAGGAAGACGACAGCGGGGACGACGAGACCGACTCATCGCCCCCAAATGGCGCTGACCAGGCGCCCCTGACCGTCGCCGAAGGCAGTGCCTCAATTTCGACCATGACTGTTTCCGAAGCGGTCATGCAGCTGGAACTTGGCGACTCCCCGGCCTTGATGTTCAGAAATGCTCGCCATAATGGGCTGAATATGGTCTACCGCCGCCTGGATGGTCATATTGGCTGGGTTGATCCCGGCGTGACCGAAACAAGCTGAGTTCGAACGCGACACGAGCTGACACGGAACCCGTCATGGCCATCGATCTTTCCTCCCTCCTGAATGGCGGGGTGATCCTCCCAATTGGTACGGCCACGAGCCGCAAGCAGGCCATCCTCCTGCTGGCTGAGGCGCTTGCTGAGAAAATCGGCGGCGGCCTTGCGCCCCGCGATGTCGTCGATGCGGTCATGGAGCGCGAACAGCTCGGATCGACCGGTGTCGGCGACGGGGTCGCCATCCCGCATGCCCGGCTGAAAGAGGTCGCAGCGCCGGTGGGCGGATATCTGCGTCTCGAGCATGGCGTCGATTTCGATGCCGTCGATGAGCGCGCCTGCGATATCGTCTTCATGCTTCTGGCGCCGCTTTCAGCCGGAGCCGACCATTTGCGGGCCCTCGCCCAGGTCAGCCGCGCGCTGCGCCAGTCGGTCATACGCGACCAGTTGCGAGAAGCGTCGACACAGGCGGATGTCTGCGCCATCCTCTGCCCGGCCGCATCGAATGCGTCAGCTGCCTGAAGAGGCAGGCTGTTTGTCGCACCCGGATTGAAATTTGCGTATTTTAGAATAATCTAAAACACAGAATTTGAACCCGAATTGCGATGGAGTCCGAAATGCAAAAGCCCCATGTTCAGGCTTTCTTTGACGCGCCGACTTTCACCGTTAGCTATGTGGTCACGGATCCGGCCACAAAGGCCTGCGCGGTCATCGACAGCGTGCTGGACTATGATCCCGCTTCCGGGCGTACCAGCAAGGAGTCGGCCGACGAGATCATTGCCTATATCCGCGAGCATGGTCTCAGCCTGGAATGGATCATGGAGACCCATGTCCATGCCGACCATCTTTCAGGTGCGCCCTATATCCAGGACGCCTTGGGCGGAAAGCTGGCCATTGGCAGCGAAATCACGACCGTCCAGGATGTGTTCGGCAAGATCTTCAATGCCGGCACGCAGTTTCAGCGCGATGGCAGCCAGTTCGATCATCTTTTCCAGGATGGCGACACGTTCACGATTGGGGAACTGGAAGCCTGTGCCATGCACACGCCAGGTCATACGCCAGCCTGCATGACATATCTGATCGGCGATGCGGCTTTTGTCGGCGACACGCTTTTCATGCCGGATTTCGGAACCGCGCGCACCGATTTTCCCGGCGGGGATGCCCGCACCCTGTTCCGCTCCATAAAGAAAGTGCTGGCGTTGCCGCCTGAGACCCGTCTTTTCATGTGCCATGATTACAAGGCGCCAGGCCGGGAAGACTATCGCTGGGAAACCACGGTGGCCGAGGAGCGGGCGAACAATATCCATGTTCATGATGGTGTCTCGGAAGATGAATTTGTCAGCATGCGCGAGAGCCGTGATGCGACGCTCGACATGCCGCGCCTGATCCTTCCGTCCGTCCAGATCAATATGCGTGCCGGCCAGTTGCCCCCGCCGGAAGATAATGGCCAGCGCTATATCAAGATCCCGCTCGACGCGCTCTGATAGTCTGGACGGGGCGGCGGCCAGATCCGCCAGGGCGGGAGGTGCGTCATGCTGCGAACACTGTCACGGTTCTTCCCGATTCTGGAATGGGGGCGCGACTACCGCGCGTCCGCTTTCCTGAATGATTCGATTGCGGCCCTGATCGTCACGATCATGCTGATCCCGCAATCGCTGGCCTACGCTCTTCTGGCCGGTCTGCCACCACAAGTCGGCTTATACGCCTCGATTCTGCCACTGGTCGCCTATGCCCTCTTCGGCACCAGCCGGACCCTGGCGGTGGGGCCGGTGGCAATTCTCTCACTGATGACCGCTGCGGCCGCCGGGCGGATCGCAGCGCCCGGCAGTGCGGCCTACATCGAAGCGGCTGTGATACTCGCGCTGCTGTCGGGCCTTATCCTACTGGTCATGGGCCTGTTCAGAATGGGGTTTCTGGCCAATTTCCTTAGTCATCCCGTGATTTCGGGCTTCATCACCGCATCCGGGCTGATCATCGCCGCGTCCCAGATCAAGCATATTCTAGGAATTGAGGCGCAAGGCCATAATCTGTTCGAGATCACCCGCTCCCTCATTGCGCATCTGCCCGAAACCAATCTGCCGACGCTTGCGGTGGGTGGCGGCGCGCTTGTCTTCCTGTTCTGGGTGCGCGGCAGCTTCAAGCGCCTTCTGACGGGGGCCGGGCTGGGCGAGCAGTCGGCGACGATCATCGCGCGCACGGGCCCGGTGTTTGCAGTGATTGCAGGCATTCTCGCGGTCTGGAGCCTTGGGCTGGACGAGAAGGGCGTCGCCATCCTTCGCGAGGTGCCCCGGGAACTGCCGGCCATCGGACTTCCCGACTATGACGCGGGACTGTGGCGCCAGCTCGCCAGCTCGGCGGCGCTGATCGCCCTGATCGGCTTTATCGAGTCCGTTTCGGTGGCCCAGACGCTAGCCGCCAAGAAACGCCAGCGCGTCGATCCCAACCAGGAGCTGATTGGCCTCGGCGCGGCAAGCCTCGCCGCAGGTGTCTCCAGCGGTTATCCCGTGACTGGCGGGCTGGCGCGCTCTGCGGTGAATTTCGATGCAGGCGCACAGACCCCTGCCGCCGGCGCGCTGACCGCCATCGGGATCGGTCTGGCGACGGTCTTCCTCACGCCGCTCCTGTTCTACCTTCCTCAGGCGGTCCTGGCCGCAACGATCATCGTGGCTGTCCTCTCGCTGATTGACCTGAAGGCGGTGCGCACGACATGGCGCTATTCCAGGAGCGATTTCGCGGCCATGGCGGCGACCATTCTGATGACACTGGGCGCAGGGGTCGAACTGGGCGTCATCACCGGTGTGGCCCTGTCGCTCCTGCTTCATCTCTACAATACTTCGCGCCCGCATTTCGCGATCGTGGGCCAGGTCCCCGGAACCCATCATTTCAGGAATGTGAACCGTCATGCGGTCGTGATTGCGCCGCGCCTGCTTACGATCCGTATCGATGAAAGCCTGTATTTCGCCAATGCGCGCTTTCTGGAGGACACGATCTATTGCGCGCTCGCCAGCCGGCCGGACCTTGAGCACCTGATCCTGATGTGTCCGGCCGTGAACCATATCGACGCGAGCGGGCTGGACAGTCTCGAAGCGATCAATGACCGTCTCGCGGCGGCTGGCGTCACGCTGCACCTTTCAGAGGTCAAGGGGCCTGTCATGGACCGGCTCCGGCGATCGGACTTCCTCGACAAGCTCACCGGCAAGGTCTTCCTGCACCAGTATGAAGCCATCCGCGAACTCGACTTTGACGCGGCGCGCGGCGCGCTGGAAGAGACCGCCGAAACCACGGACCCTGAAGCCGAGCCCTCCCCGTCGCAGCGCCTGGCAGGGCTGACAAGACTCTGAAGAGCTGTCCCCCTTCCCAGAAGGGGCAAAAAATGCCATATGCGCGGTCTTGAGGCGAGCAATGGACGCTAGCCGGTGCTGGACGACATCCCGGCCTGTGCTGAACGCCCGGCGCCCTCCCCATTAGAATGGTCCGTAGGGCCCGACAGCAACACGTCCTGCGGGGCGAATGAGAAAGACTTATTGACGATGTCGATCACACCGGAACGCAAGACCGAACTGATCATGAAATTCGCCCGCGAAGAGGGCGACACAGGCAGCCCCGAAGTGCAGGTGGCGATTCTGACCGAACGGATCACCAATCTGACCGAGCACTTCAAGACCAATGCGAAGGACAATCATTCGCGCCGGGGGCTCCTGAAAATGGTGGCGACGCGCCGCAAGCTGCTTGACTATGTCAAGCGCAAGGATGAGGGGCGATACAAGACTCTCATCAGTGAATTGGGTATCCGCCGATAGCGGTCCCGATCAGACCCGCCGCGCCATGGGGGCCGGCGGGTTCTTCGTATGTGAATGAAAGACGAAACGTATGTTCGACAAACACACTGTGTCGTTGGAATGGGCCGGCCGCACGCTGACGATCGAGACCGGGCGCATGGCCCGGCAGGCCGACGGGGCAGTCCTCGTCACCTATGGGGACACCACCGTCCTCGCCACAGCTGTCTTCCAGCGGCAGGCCAAGCCCGGCCAGGACTTCTTTCCGCTGACAGTGAATTATCAGGAGAAATTTTACGCGTCAGGTCGGATTCCCGGCGGATTCTTCAAGCGCGAAGGCCGGCCGACCGAAAAGGAGACGCTGACCTCGCGTCTGATCGACCGTCCGATCCGTCCGCTCTTTGTGGACGGCTTCAAGAATGAGGTTCAGGTCGTCCTCACGGCTGTGTCCTATGACCTTGAAAACGATCCCGATATTCTCGGAATGATCGGTGCGTCCGCCGCGCTCGTCCTTTCCGGGGCGCCCTTCCTCGGTCCCATCGGCGCGGCCCGTGTAGGCTACAAGGATGGCGAGTATATCATCAATCCGATGGTTGATGACCTGGAGGAGTCCGAGCTCGACCTGGTTGTCGCGGGCACGGCAGACGCCGTGATGATGGTTGAATCCGAGGCGAAGGAACTGTCGGAGGAGGTTATGCTCGGTGCGGTCGTCGCCGGTCATGAGGCGATGCAGCCAGTAATCGATGCGATAATCGATCTGGCAGAGAAAGCCGCCAAAGAGCCGTTCGATTTCGAAGCCGAAGACCTGTCGCAAGAATTGTCTGCTATCCAGTCGCTTGTGGGCGCGGATATCGATAAGGCCTATCAGGTCACCGACAAGCTGGACCGCCAGGATGCGGTCGGTGCGGCGAAGGAAAAAGCCGCCGCCGAGCTGGTGGCCACCGAGGACAAGCCCGACGGTATGGATCCGCAGGTCTTCAAATCGGCCTTCAAGGCTGCTGAAGCCGCCGTCGTGCGCGGCAGCATACTGAAGACAAAAAAACGGATCGACGGGCGCGGCCTTGCCGATGTCCGCCCGATTCTGGCAGAAGCGGGCGTGCTGCCGCGCACGCACGGTTCAGCCCTGTTCACGCGCGGCGAGACTCAGGCGCTCTGCGTCGCCACGCTTGGCACCAGCGATGATGAGCAATTCATCGATGCCCTGCACGGCACCTACAAGTCCAAATTCATGCTGCACTATAACTTCCCTCCCTATTCAGTGGGTGAGACGGGTCGCATGGGCGGAACCTCGCGGCGTGAGACCGGTCATGGCAAGCTGGCCTGGCGGGCGCTGCGCGCAGTGCTCCCGAAGGATGAGGATTTCCCCTACACCTTGCGCCTTGTCTCGGAGATCACTGAATCCAATGGTTCGTCTTCGATGGCGACGGTTTGTGGCGGGGCGTTGGCGATGATGGATGCCGGGGTTCCGATTTCCCGGCCAGTCTCCGGCATTGCCATGGGCCTGATCAAGGAAGATGAAGGCGTCGCTGTGCTTTCGGACATTCTCGGAGACGAGGATCATCTCGGCGATATGGACTTCAAGGTCGCAGGCACGGATCAGGGCGTTACCTCCCTCCAGATGGACATCAAGATCGCGGGCATCACCCGCGAGATCATGCAGACCGCCCTGGAACAGGCCAAGGGCGGACGGATGCACATTCTGGACGAAATGGCGAAGGCCCTGGACGCCAGCCGCGAGAGCCTGTCGGAACACGCCCCGCAGATGGAAATGATCCAGGTGCCAGTCGACAAGATTCGCGAAGTCATTGGTTCGGGCGGCAAGACGATCCGCGAGATCGTCGACTCTACCGGCGCCAAGGTGAATATCGAGGATGACGGGTCGGTGCAGATTTCCGCGCTCGATCGCAAGTCGATTGATGCGGCGATCAAGCGGATCCGCGAGCTGACGGCGGAACCGGAAGTGGGTGAAATTTATGAAGGCACAGTCGTGTCGGTGAAGGATTTCGGGGCCTTCGTGAACTTTTTCGGCCCGCGCGACGGTCTGGTCCATGTCTCGCAAATGGCCGAGCAGCGCGTGAAACACCCTTCCGATGTCGTCAAGGAAGGCGGCAAAGTGTTCGTCAAGCTCATGGGCTTTGATGAACGCGGCAAGGTGCGCCTCTCGATGAAGGTCGTCGATCAGGAAACGGGCCAGGAACTCGAAGCCGAAAAATCTGGCGAAGAGTAAGACCGCCCGGCATTCAAGGCATTCTGAGAAAGGCCGTCCCTCCAGGGCGGCCTTTTTTTTAAGAAATATTGCAGGTTCGGGCAGCCTCCCAGCGGCCTGAAATTCCGTGAGTTTCCAACAAAACGTCCGTATGGATACAAAAAAACCGTCCGGAATCCGACAAATTTCGATTGACACAAAACTGTCATATAATCAATCTGGGCGTAATGTTACAGTTTTATGACAAAGCCTGGTCGATCACTGTGCTTGCTCTTGCGGCACTTGCGACCCCTTCCGCAGCCTTCGCCGACAGCGCAGAGCCTGTGCCCGAAACGAGCTGCAATCTAGTCGATGGCTATGGCGCCGCGCTGGCATCTTATATCGATGAGGCGCGCGCCTGCCTCGACCGGCCGCAATCGGGTGCGCTGGTTGAAAAAGCCCGCGACACCCGGCTCCTGATGCAGCGGATGCGTGAAAAGAACGGCATGTCTGCGCTCGGCTCGCATGCCGGGCTGGATGCGGCCGCCCGAATGCACGCGCTGGACATGGCCGCACGCGGCTATGCCAGCCATACCGATCCCGAAGGCCGCGGGCATGAGGCACGTCTTCGCGCGGTCGGCCGGGACCTGATCTTCGGCGCAGCTGGTGCCAATATCACTGTGGTCGACCAGAACGCCAGTGCGGTTGAAATCTATAATGCTCTGATTGGCGATGAGGTCAGCCGCGAGAATTTGTTCCGTAACGCGTTCACCCATGCTGGGTTTGGGCTCGCAGAAGCAGATGGCCGCATTTACGCGGTCCAGGTGTTCGCGCAGGTGGATGGCCTCTTGCCGCGTCCCCTCCCGGTTGAGTTGCCGCTCGTTTCGGACATTCCTGTTGAGTTCGTGGATTCAGGCTTCCGGGCCGAAGGTTGGCGCATCGAGTCGGCTGATGGCCGGACGATTGCCCGGGGGCTCACACCGAAGCTCTATCGTGCGCGGCTGGACGGTGCGGACGGCTATCTGACCGTCGAGGCGCGCCTCGGGACTTCGCAATATGCGCTCAAGGGCCCCGCCGTTTCAGCCCGATAGGCGCCCTGAACCTGTTCGCTGTAACGCAGTGAGAGCTCTTCCCCTCAGTTGACCCTCCACTTCGCTGCAGCGTTAAAGTGCCCGGCCGTCCCCCTTGACGGTCGGGCACAATATTTGTGCGTGTACGTTTCGTACTATTTGTCTGCCGGTGTCGATATCTCGCCAGCTCAACTCATTGCTTGGTTAAGGCGATTTAAGGACCGAGGCTCTGCGCAGGTACAATGATGGTAAATTTTTCGGAAACAGAACGATGCGTTCCGTAATATCTGCGTTCGGTCTGGCCCTCTCGTCAGCTTCCCCCGCGAGGGTGCGCCGCTTCATGGATATGCCTCAGTCTTTCGCCGTCTATATCGGTGTAAATCTGCGTCGTTGACAGGCTGGCATGTCCTAACAGTGTCTGGATCGCGCGCAAGTCGGCGCCATTGGTCAGGAGGTGGGTCGCAAAGGCGTGGCGCAACGCGTGTGGTGTCGCTGTGTCCGGCAGGCTGAGTGCGCTTCGCAATTTCTGCACCCGCAGCTGAATAATCCGTGGGCTGAGCGGGCCGCCTTTCTGTCCCCGGAAAGCCGGCGCGTCACGTTGGATGGCAAATGGCACACAATCTGCGTACGTATCAATTGCCTCGCGTACAGCCGGGATCAGCGGCACGAGGCGCATTTTTCCGCCCTTTCCAGCGATCCGTAGCCGCTCTGGCGCGGGCAGGTCAGCCCCGGTCAGGCTCAGCGCCTCGGAAATGCGCAGCCCTGCGCCATAAAGCAGTGACAGGACTGCTACGTCCCGCGCGCTGACCCAGGCTGGTGCTTCGCCCTCGTCGCCCGATTCGATCATCTCTCTGGCGGCGGGCATGGAGATCGGGCGGGGCAGTCTGCGTGGACGCTTTGGCCCATCCATCAGGGCTATTTCGGCATTGGCAAGGCCATGCGCCCGGTCGAGCCAGGCATAAAAGCTGCGAATGGCCGACAGGTTGCGGGCAATTGATGCATCCGCGAGACCATCGCGCCGGCGGGCGGCCAGGAAGGCCCTTATGTCGCGCGCGCCCAGCCTGGCGAGGCTATCGATATCCGGCGCGTCGCCAAGATGGCCGGCCAGAAAGCCGAGAAAGGCCGAAAGGTCGCTGCGATACGCATCGACTGTGTGCGGCGACAGACGCCGTGCGTCTCCCAGATGGGTAAGAAAGGCATTGAGCAAGTCCATCACCGGCGAGTCTGGTGCATTGGCGTTAAGCATGTGTGTCGGTCCGCATTCCGGGACGAAACGAAGCGCAGATCCAGAAGCTCCCGCGGCACATATTTTCGCCTTTGCCGGCTATCAATCACCAGATGAAAGCCCCGACTCGCGCTCGTGGGTGTGGGTCTTCCGACGAGTCAATGCCAACTCAGACCAGGATTTTGCGCTGCGCACCACCGGCTGCAAATGGTGCCCCCGGCCCGACTCGAACGGGCACTGCCGCAAGGCAAGCGGATTTTGAATCCGCCGCGTCTACCGGTTCCGCCACGGGGGCAGGCGGGTATGGCGATGCCGCCTGGCGCGCAGCTTGTCAATCGGCGAGCGCCAGGCGGAAGGCCCCGTCAAGAGCCTCGACGCCGGGCCAAAAGCCGGCTACTGCCCCGCTCATGACCGTCGCAGCGCCGCCCCGCACGCTTCTGCAATCCATAGAGGCCATGGCCGAGGAGGCCGGGCCAGATGGGTTTACGCTGCGTCAGATAATGGACCGGCTGGATGAGCGTGCCTTCGGGGCGATGCTGTTTGTGCTGGCGCTGCCTTGCTGCGTGCCGTTTCTCTATCTTGTGCCGCAGATCGTCTCGCTGCCGATGATGG
Organism: uncultured Hyphomonadaceae bacterium; assembly: GCA_964415675.1. Taxonomy (GTDB): domain Bacteria; phylum Pseudomonadota; class Alphaproteobacteria; order Caulobacterales; family Hyphomonadaceae; genus UBA5336. The sequence goes on along the minus strand of CAYQBG010000012.1, from coordinate 112,361 downwards.
CGCTCGCCGCACAGATGGCCCTTGGCCGCGAGGAGCCCTGGCTGCCGGGCAACCTCGCGGCGCGCAAGATCGACAAGCAGGGCCTGAGCAATACCGCACGCGGCGGGCGCAAATGGTTCGGATGGGTTGAGGCCATCGCTCGCCCGAGGCTGACCTTCCTCACAGGCGCAGGCCCCGAGCGCGTCATCGGGGCGATCCTTTGCATCTTCTGCGCGTCCATCCTGGTACCCTTGCCAATGACCAATACCGTGCCCGGCTTTGCCGTGGCGCTGGCGAGTTTCGGCCTGATCCAGCGGGACGGCTTGCTGGTCATGGGCGGCCTGGTGCTGGGCAGTGCCTGGGTCGCCTTCCTCATCTCGGTCGCCGCCTTCGGCATCGACACGGTGCGCGGGCTGATCGGGATTTGACCGGCCCGCCACGGGTTTCCATGCGTGTGCTTTGCCGCATTGCTCCGCGCCGGACTTGACGGCAAGACTGATGGCCATGCAAGCGATCCTCAACCGTATCTCCGGCTGGCGCTGGCCCGTGCTGGCAATCCTTGCCTCGCTGGCCATGCTGGGCGCGGCGCATTTTTTCGAACGGGCCATGCTGCTCGCCCCTTGTCCGCTCTGCCTTAAACAGCGGGAGGTCTACTGGGCGGTGGTGGCGATGGCGATCACCGGGCTGGCCTTGTGGCGCTGGCAGCCGACTCGGCGCTTTCTTATGGCGTTCAATCTGCTGATCGGCCTCGCCTTTCTGGTCGGGGCCGTTGTTGCTTTCTATCATATGGGCGTGGAGTATGGCTGGTTCAGCGCGCCATCGGGGTGTGCAGCCGGTGCCAGCCGCGAGACGATCATCAGCGGGACCATCGATATCGACCAGCCGGTCGCAATTGCCTCCTGCACCGATACCCTCTGGTCGTTTCTCGGCCTGTCCATGGCCGCCTGGAACGGGATGGCCTCGCTTGGCCTGGCCGGACTCAGCTTCCTGGCCGCCCGCCAAACCGCGTTCATGCCTTCAGAAAGGTGAGCCTGCGGCCCATGCCGCAACCAGAGATATACCCGCGCCAAGGCTGGCGATCGCGCGCAGCCCGTCATACCAGGCCGGCAGGTCGCCAGCGGCAAGCGTGTCCCAGAGCCAGTGGGCGACGATCAGCCCGGCCAGTGCGAGAAATTGCCAGGGCGCAAGTCCGCCAAGCGCACCAGTCCAGGCCACGCCCCAGCCGGCGAGCGAACCGATAACCGAGAGCGTCAGAATGCCGAGACGCGGGGCGTCGCGGCGCACCGACATTTCCACGCCCCAGCGCACACCGCCAAGAAAGCTCAGGATCACGCCCGCATAGAGCATCAGCACAAGTTTCGCGCTGGCCTGGCGCGCCACATCGCCTGCAAAGGCGTGGATGGCTGCGGCCCCAGCGATGAAGGGGATAAGCCCTGCAAGGGTCAGTGCGAGCGGCGCGAGAGGGATGGCGAAGGCGTGGGGTCTCAGCATGATGGCGTCTACACATAGACGAGTTTCGCAGATGGGAAAGTCGCTGCATCGCGCGGTTTTCAGTCATATGCAGTTGAGGCAGATATGGGCGCATGTTTGCAAGCGGGCTGAAATCTTTCCTGTGTGCGCTGGCTCTTGCAGCATCGGCATGTGGCGCCTTAGCCGAGTGCGCGCAGGTCCGGTTCGCGGAGACGCCCTTTACCGTGTGTCAGTTCGAAACGGATGAGGCCGATATCCGCATCTTCCATTCCGATGAGGCGGGCGGCCTTTACGGCCAGTTCGACGCGCTTGCCACAGATATGGCCGGGCAGGGGCTGGAACTCCGCTTTGCCATGAATGCGGGCATGTACCATCCAGACCGCGCGCCGGTGGGGCTGTGTGTCATCGCCGGTGAAGCTCTTGCTCCGCTCAGCCTCGCCGACGGGCCGGGCAATTTCCACCTCAGGCCGAACGGCGTGTTCTGGATTGATGGAAACCTGGCCGGCGTCAGCGAGTCCAGCGCCTTCGCGCAAGCTGACCTGTCGGTCGACCATGCCACGCAATCGGGGCCGATGCTGGTGATCGGGGGCGAGCTGCATCCCGCTTTGCGCGCTCAAAGCCGGTCTCGATATCGGCGCAACGGCGTCGGCGTGAGCGAAGATGGCCAGACGGTCTCCTTTGCGATCAGCGAGGTTCCTGTCAGTTTGCATCTTTTTGCGCGCCTGTTCAGGGACCATCTCGACACCCCGAACGCGCTCTATCTGGACGGCAATATCTCGAAGCTTTACGCGCCGGCCCTTGATCGCAATGAGCGCGGCCTCGACATGGGCCCCATAATTGGCGTCGTCGCCCCGGTCGCGGCTGTGAAAATGCAGGAGGCGGAATGAAACTGAGGCTTTATGGATTGAAAAACTGCGACACCTGCCGCAAGGCCAGGAAGGCGCTAGAGGCGGCCGGCCATGCGGTCGAAATGATCGATATCCGCGCGGACAGTGACCTGCCCGCCAAACTGCCGGGCTGGATTCGCGCCTTTGGGGCTGAACGGCTGGTCAACCGGCGCTCGACCACCTGGCGCGGCCTGTCGGACGCACAGAAACGCCAGGCCGATGGCGGCGATCTCGTCACGCTGCTCTGCGCGCATCCCGAACTGATCAAGCGTCCGGTCATCGAGACCGCGGACACGGCCTATCTCGGCTGGACGCAGGAGATCGAGGCCGAATTGACCTGACGCAGCGAGAGGGCTTCCGCTCGGGGTCCGCACTGGCAAGATGGATTTCGAGCTGGCGGACAAGGAAGACGAGAGCATGAGCGAGGCTTTGTTGATCGATGCGCGGTTCAATGGCCCGCCCCAATCGGGCAATGGCGGCTATTGCGCCGGCCTTCTGGCCGAACGCCTAGCCCGACCTGTGGAAGTGACGCTTCGCGCGCCTCCACCGCTGGAGACGCCGCTCCGGATTTGCCCGAATGAAGGCGGCGCCGATATCATGCATGGCGAGACGCTGGTCATGGAAGCGCGAGACGGCGCGCATGTCGCCGATGTTCCGCCCTCTCCGGGCCTTGAAGCCGCAAGCAGGGGCCCGGCCAGCTATCCGGGGCCGGAGACGCATTCCCTCAGCACCTGTTTTGTCTGCGGGCCGGGCCGCGCGCCCGGCGACGGCTTGCGCATCTTTGCCGGCAAACTGGACGGCAGCGCGCTTGTCGCCGCACCCTGGACGCCGTCGGCTGACCTTGCGGGCGAAGATGGGCAGGTGAGTGAGCGTTTCTTATGGGCCGCGCTCGATTGCCCCGGCGCCTTCGCGCTCACAGATGCCGATTTCGTGCTGCTCGGCCGGATGAGCGCGCGGATCGACCGGCGCCCGGCCCCTGGCGAAGACCTGCTCGTCATCGGCTGGCCCACCGGATCGGAGGGTCGCAAACACCGCGCCGGCACTGCCATCTACACCGCTGCCGGAGACCTCATCGCCCAGGCCGACCAGACCTGGATCGAAATCCGCAAGCCTTGAGGCTATGCGCTGCACCGCCTTATAAGGCGCGGGATGGCGCGGCTTCCTTCTTCTCCTGTCCTCGACTGGAAACCTGACGGGACGCCCGTTGATACGCGCCATGGCGATGTCTATTTCACCACCGGAGACGGGCTGGACGAGACGCGCGCGGTGTTCCTGGCTGGTTGTGGCCTGCCGGCTGGCTGGGCCGGACGCGAGCAGTTCACGATTGCCGAGACCGGCTTTGGCACGGGGTTGAATTTCCTTGCCACATGGCAGCTCTGGCTGGCAGTTCGCCCTTCCGCCTCGGCCTGGCTGAATTTTGTCAGTTTCGAGGGGTTCCCCTTGCTTCGGGAGGACGCGGCGCGGGCATTGTCGGTCTGTCCTGAGCTTGGCGCGCTTGCGGAACGGTTATTGGCGCGCTGGCCACACGGCGCGCGCGGCGTGCGAGACATCAGCTGGCCGGAAGAAGGGGTGCGGCTTGTCCTTCATATAGGCGATATTGCCGAAACCCTGGTTCAGGCTCCGCTCCTCGCCGATGCCTGGTTTCTGGACGGGTTTTCGCCCGCCCGAAACGGTGCGATGTGGACGCCGGAGATCTACCGGCTGATCGCGCAACGCTGCCAGCCGGGCGCGCGGCTTGCGACATTCACCGTGGCCGGAGAGGTGCGCCGAGGCCTGGCCGACGCCGGGTTCGAGGTCGAAAAGCGGCCCGGCCATGGCCGCAAGCGCGAACGGCTGGAAGCACGGCTCGCTTCGATGCCAGCGCAGGCGGCTGACCGGCATGGATTGTGCAGCCCGCCAGCCCCGCCCCAATCGGTCGCAGTGATCGGGGCGGGGATTGCCGGGGCTGCGCTTGCCCGCCAACTGACACGCCGCGGGGCCAGCGTCACCGTCTTCGACAGCGCGCCCGCGCCGGCAGCGGGCGCAAGCGGGAATCCGCTCGCCCTCCTCATGCCGCGCCTGGATGCCGGCGACACGCCAGAAGCGCGCCTTCTCATTGATGCCTATCTTGCTGCCCGGCAAGCTTATGGCGGGTGCGCGGGTGTCGAAAAGGCCGACGTCCGGCAGTTGCCGCGAAATCCCGATGAGGCCGCCCGTTTCGAGCGCCTCCTCAGCGACCCGCCTCTGCCGCTGGAAGACCTGGAAGCGCTTGCCGGCGGCGGGCTGCTGCACAAGGGCGCTATGATCCTGCGGCCTGCGGCGCTGATCAGGGGCCTGCTGTCTGGCGCGCAGATGCGGCTGGGTGCGTTACCGTCACTCGACCTGGAACGGATCAGCGTTGATGGCGAGCGCTTCGATGCGATCGTCCTCGCCAATGGTATGGCCGTCGAAGACCATGCACCGTTTCTGGGGCTGGATCCCCGGCTGGGCCAGGTCGAGAGCGTCATCGGCTGCCCTGATGCGCCGGCTTCGGCCACTGCCAGCGGACATTATGCCCTGGCGCTGGGCGATACGCGGCTCTGGGGGGCGACGTTCGAGCGCCATTACGGGCCGCCGGAGGTGCGCGAGAGGGCGCGCCAGCGAAATGATGACGCACTGGAAGGGCTGTCGCCCTGGTGGCGGCGTCAGCTGCTTGAGGCTACGCCGGTGTCGCGCGCCGGGATCCGCGCGACGACGCCTGATCGGTTGCCAGTGGCCGGGCCGCTTCCCGATTTCGACCGCGCGCTGGACGCTTTTTCCGGCTTGCGCACGGGCCGGCCGGCAGACGCCGAAGCGCCGCTGCGGCCCGGTGTCTGGCTCGCCACCGGCCTCGGCAGCCGTGGCTTTACTTTCGCCCCCTGGATAGCGGGCCTGGTCACGGCGCAACTGTTTGGCGATCCTGTCGCGGCAAGCCTTGAGGCGCGAGAGCGTGTCAGCGCCATGCGCTTCATCCTGCGAGGGCTGCGGCGGCGGGTGTTTTGAATTCTATCGCATGGTCAACATAAATTGAAATTCACGCGCTGCCCCGAAACCGCCACATGACACGCTTTTTGGGGCCTGATTTCGAGCAAATGCTTACTGTCATACAAGGCTCTCCGCAGGCGAGGGATGCGCTGTGAGAGGGGTGGCGCGCGGCAGGAGGCGTTCTTGTTTCTCCGGCCGCGCGTCACGTCATTGCATCATGGTGCGGGCGCTCAGAACAGGCCCAGTGCGGCGGGGCTGGTGAGGATCAGGGCCGCCCCAAGCACCAGGCGATAGATCACGAATGGCAGGAAGCTCATCCGTTTGAGCAGTGCCATCAGGCCCCAGATCGAGGCAAGGCCCGAGGCGAATGACAGCGCAGCAACAATGAGCCCGTCAGACAAGGTGGCGACGGCGTCTGCGGTGGGTTCTGCAACCGTCAGCTGGACAAGCGCATAGCCGCCTGCGGCGGCCAGCAAGGGCGCGCCAATAAGCATTGAGAACCGCGCCGCTTCGGTGCGGCTATAGCCGAGAGCGCGGGCCGCTGTCATCGTGATCCCTGAGCGCGATGTACCAGGGATCAGGGCGGCGATGGCCTGGGTCGCACCGATCAGGACGGCATGGGTCGCCGTCATGTCCTCTCCGCGACGCGTCAGCCCGCCACATGCGTCGGCCCACCAGAGCGCGAGCCCAAAGATGATCGTTGCGCCGGCCACCGTCCAGACGCTGCGCATCGATGCCTGCCAGGCTTCGGGAAGGAAGGCCTCATGGAAAATGCCGGCCATCACGGCAATCGGCGTGGCCAGAATAATGTGGAGTGCGAGCCGCGCACGCGGCGAAAGCGCATTCATCGGCTCGCGACCGATTCCGATCAGCTCGAGCCCGCCTTGCAGTGCGCGCACAATGTCGCGCCAGAAATAGGCCAGGACGGCAAACAGCGTGCCGAGATGCGCCATGGCATTGATCAACAGCTCGTCGCGCCCCTCCAGTCCGAAATAGTCTGCTGCCAGCAACACATGGCCCGACGAAGAAATCGGCAGCCACTCGGTCACGCCCTGGATCAGGGAAATGATGACAAGCTGGAGGAGGGACATTGGAGCGCGCCTTTGCGAGAGTTTGGGCTTTATTGGCAACATCCGGGCCAGACGCAAGCGCCCCAATGATCGTATCATAACAATATTAAATACTCATTTTTCCTGCTGGCCGCCAGCGATTCATGATCATTGCCCGAATTAAACACCTCGTTATGATGCCTTTCGTTTGTTTTGCCGCTTGCCGAGTGCGTGGCGAGGCGGCTATAGTATGCGTGGCTGAATTCAGGAGGTGTGGCCTTGGCCCACAGGATGCTCAAATTCACGGAGATCGAACGCGAAATGCCGGCCAGGCGCAGCGTGGAGGCGCGCGCGGCAGATTTCGACGAGATCTATGAGGCCTTTGAGCCTGAGGCGGCCGCCGCCCAATCTGCCCGCTGTTCCCAGTGCGGTGTGCCATTTTGCCAGCAGGGCTGTCCCTTGCAGAACAATATCCCCGACTGGCTCATGCTGGCGGCGGAGGGACGGATGGAAGAGGCCTGGCGGGTCTCGTCGGCCACCAATAACATGCCTGAAATCTGTGGTCGGATCTGTCCGCAGGACCGTTTGTGCGAGGGCATCTGCACGATTGAACAATCCGGCCATGGCACTGTCACTATCGGCGCAGTGGAAAAGCATATTACCGACCATGCCTGGGAACAGGGCTGGGTCCAGCCGATCCGTCCATCGCGCGAGCGAGACCAGACAGTCGGGATCATCGGCGCCGGCCCGGCCGGTCTTGCCGCTGCCGAACAGCTGCGACGCAAGGGCTACCAGGTCACCGTCTATGATCGATATGATCGCGGCGGCGGTCTCCTGACTTATGGGATTCCCGGCTTCAAGCTGGAAAAGGAGATTGTCGAGCGCCGCATAAAACGGCTTGAGGACAGTGCGATAGCTTTCGAATACAACTGCAATGTCGGCACGGATGTCACCTTGCGCGAGCTGCGCACCCGCCATGACAGTCTGTTGGTCGCCACCGGAGTCTACAAGGCGCGCGACCTGAAACTGCCGGGCGTAGGAAATGACAGCGTCATTGCCGCGCTGGACTATCTCACCGCGTCGAACCGCAAGGGGTTCGGAGATGCGGTGGCCGAGTTTGACACCGGTCATCTCGATGCCGCCGGCAAGCGGGTTGTTGTCATTGGTGGCGGCGACACGGCGATGGACTGTGTGCGCACGGCCGTGCGCCAGGGCGCGAAATCGGTGACCTGTCTCTATCGCCGCGACCGGGCCAATATGCCGGGCTCGCAGCGCGAAGTGCTCAATGCCGAGGAAGAAGGTGTCAAATTCGAATGGCTGGCTGCGCCGGAAGCTGTTCTGGACACAAAGGCCGGCAAACTGAAAGCCGTGCGCGCTTCGCGTATGAAACTCGGTGCGCCCGATGCCTCGGGCCGCCAGAGCCCGGAAAAGACCGGCGAGAATTTCGACGTGAAGGCCGATCTCGTGATCAAGGCGCTGGGCTTTGACCCCGAAGACCTGCCCGCCCTGTTTGAGGAGCCGGGCCTGACCGTCAATCGCTGGGGCGCTGTGCGGATCGATTTCAAGACGATGGAGACCGGCATCAAGGGGGTGTTCGCGGCTGGCGACATCGTTCGCGGTGCCTCGCTGGTGGTCTGGGCGATCAAGGACGGCCGCGATGCGGCCGAAGCGATGCACGCCGCCATGCAGGCCGAGGTGCGCAGCTCTGCCCCGCCACTGGTCGCGGCGGAGTGAGCGCGATGCCGCAGCACTTCTTTCATTCGTTGCCTTTTTCTTGTTTCCCATAGTTCAGCTCACCATCAGTGACATGACAAATTATTCGGACAATTCGAAATGACCGATTCCATCACTCGCTATCTCGAAAACCGCCAGCGCCTCGTTGAGGCCCATGCCTATAACCCGGCTGATGAGCACGATGCCTGCGGCGTCGGTCTTGTGGTCGCGCTTGATGGCAGGCCGCGCCGCGAGATTGTCGAAATGGGTATCAGGGCGCTCAAGAATGTCTGGCACCGCGGCGCCGTCGATGCCGATGGCAAGACCGGCGACGGGGCCGGTATCCGCTTCGAGGTTCCCCAGGATTTTTTCCGTGAGCAGATCCAGCGCACCGGGCATCGCCCGCGAGAAGAGGACGAGATCTGCGTCGGTCAGATATTCCTGCCGCGTACAGACCTCGCCGCGCAGGAGGCCGCGCGGACAATTGTCGAGACCGAGATCCTGCATTTCGGTTTCTATATCTATGGCTGGCGTCAGCCGCCGGTGGATGTGTCCGTGATTGGCCAGAAAGCTGCCGACACACGTCCGGAAATAGAACAGATCATGTTCCGCGATGATCGCGCGCGCTCGGCGGAAGCGCTGGAACGCGCGCTCTATATCTGCCGGAGGCGGATTGAGCGGCGCGCTCGTGAGGCGGGCATACCGGCCTTCTATATCTGCTCGCTGAGCCAGAAATCCCTGATCTACAAGGGGATGTTTCTGGCCGAGGATATCGATAATTTTTATCTCGACCTGAAGGATGAGCGCTTCGTCTCGCCGTTTGCGATCTATCACCAACGCTATTCGACCAACACGTTTCCGCAATGGTCACTCGCCCAGCCCTTCCGCATTCTCGCACATAATGGCGAGATCAATACGCTTCGCGGCAATCTCAACTGGATGAAATCCCATGAGATCCGGATGGTGTCGGAGCATTTCGGCGACAATGTCGAGGATGTGAAGCCGGTCGTGCCACAAAGCTCATCGGATTCCGGCGCGCTCGATGCCGTGTTCGAAATTCTATGCAAGGCCGGGCGCAGCGCGCCGATGGCCAAGGCGATGATGATCCCCGAGGCCTGGTCCAAACGTGCCTCGATCATGCCGGATAAGCATGCTGCGCTTTATGCCTATTGCAATTCGGTGATCGAGCCCTGGGACGGTCCGGCAGCCGTCTGCGCCTATGACGGGCGCTGGGCGGTGGCGGGCCTGGATCGCAACGGGTTGCGTCCCCTGCGTTGGGCTCTGACGGCCGACGGACTGCTCGCGGTCGGGTCGGAAACCGGCATGTGCCCGCTTGGTGATCACAGCGTGACAAAGCGCGGACATGTCCCGGCGGGCGGGATGATCGCCGCCGATCTGGAAACCGGGACATTTTATGAGCATGAAGAGATTGTCGATCTGCTCGCCGGGGCCCATCCGTTCGAGGACTGGCTGCAGAATGTGCAGGATCTCGACAAACAGGTCGGTCCGGGCCCCGAGCCGCGCCTCTATGACACCGAAGAGCTTTTGCGCCGCCAGTCGGCCGCCGGGTTCACGCTGGAAACGCTGGAACTGATCCTGTCTCCCATGGCCGAGACGGGGAAGGAGGCGGTCGGCTCAATGGGCGATGACACCGCGCCGGCGGTCCTGACCAACGAGTTCCGCCCCTTGAGCCATTTCTTCCGGCAGAATTTCAGTCAGGTCACCAATCCGCCGATCGATCCCTTGCGCGAAGACCGTGTGATGAGCCTGAAAACCCGGTTCAAGAATCTCGGCAATGTGCTGGCCACTGATGAGACGCAGCAGGATGTCTTCGTGCTGGAAAGCCCGGTGCTGACAACGGGCATGTATGAGCGCTTGCGCGACGCGCTCGGCGTGGGCATGACGCAGATTGACTGCACCTTCGACATGGACGCGGCCACCGGCAATGGCCGTATCCTGAAAGAAGCGCTCGACCGGATCCAGGCCGAGGCCGAAGAGGCAGTGCGCGCGGGCCGCGAGCATATCATCCTGACCGATGAATTTCAGGGCCATGGGCGCGCAGCCATCCCGATGATCCTCGCGACCGGTGCGGTTCACAGCCATCTCGTCGCGCAGGGACTTCGCACCTTCTGCTCGATCACCGTGCGCTCGGCCGAATGCCTGGATACGCACTATTTCGCCGTGCTTGTCGGCGTCGGGGCGACCTGTGTGAACGCCTATCTCGCCCAGGAGGCCATCGCCCAGCGCCATGAAAAAGGCCTGTTCGGCGAAACGCCGTTGAATGCCTGCGTGAAGGGATTCAAGGCGGCGATAGAGGGCGGACTGCTCAAGATCCTCTCCAAGATGGGGATCTCGGTCATTTCGTCCTATCGCGGCGGCTACAATTTCGAGGCGCTTGGCCTGTCGCGCGCTTTGGTGGCCGACTATTTCCCCGGTATGACCAGCCGGATTTCCGGTCTGGGCCTTGCTGGAATTGAGGAGAATGTGGTCGGGCGTCACCTCATGGCGTTTGACGAGGATGTCATGGCTCTGCCCGTCGGTGGCTTCTATCGCCTGCGTGCGCGTTCGGAGCCGCATGCTCTCGATGGCCAGCTCATTCATACACTTCAGGCCGCCTGCGATACCGGCAATTTCGAGACGTTCCGGAAATATGCCGACGCGGTGAACGGCCGCGAGCCGATCCAGCTGCGCGATCTTCTGGATTTCAAGTCCGCCGGACGGCCGGTCCCGATCGACGAGGTCCAGTCGATCAACGAAATCCGCAAGCGGTTCGTCACGCCGGGCATGTCGCTTGGCGCGCTCAGTCCAGAAGCCCATGGCACACTGAATGTCGCCATGAACCGGATCGGAGCAAAATCAGTGTCCGGAGAGGGCGGTGAGGTGCGCGAGCGCTATGAGCCGCTGCCCAATGGCGACAATATGAACTCGGCGGTCAAACAGGTCGCCTCGGGCCGGTTTGGCGTCACGGCAGAATATCTCAACCAGTGCCGTGAAGTGGAAATCAAGGTGGCCCAGGGCGCCAAGCCCGGCGAGGGTGGCCAGCTTCCGGGCTTCAAGGTGACCGAGTTCATCGCGAAGAACCGCCACGCCACACCGGGCGTGACGCTGATCTCGCCGCCGCCTCACCATGATATCTATTCGATCGAGGATCTGGCCCAGCTCATCTATGACCTGAAACAGATCAATCCGGACTGCCGGGTCTGTGTGAAACTGGTCGCGCGATCGGGCGTGGGTACGGTCGCAGCCGGCGTGGCCAAGGCGAAGGCCGACGTGATCCTGATCGCCGGAAATGTCGGCGGCACCGGCGCCAGCCCGCAAACCTCGATCAAATATGCCGGCCTGCCCTGGGAGCTTGGGCTCGCCGAGGCCCATCAGGTGCTCAGCCTCAACAATCTGCGCGGCAAGGTCACGCTTCGCACCGATGGGGGGCTGCGCACCGGGCGCGACATTGTCATGGCGGCAATGCTGGGTGCTGAGGAATATGGCATTGGGACGGCCTCTCTCGTCGCCATGGGCTGCATCATGGTGCGCCAGTGCCATTCCAATACCTGCCCGGTCGGTGTTTGCACGCAGGACGAGGCGCTGCGTGCGAAGTTTACCGGCAATCCGGAGAAGGTGGTGAACCTGATGAGCTTCATCGCCGAGGATGTCCGCCGCATCCTGTCAGAGCTCGGCCTGTCCTCGCTGGACGAGGCGATCGGGCGAACCGACCTGCTCGCCCAGGTCTCGCGCGGGGCTTCGCACCTCGACGATCTCGATCTCAATCCTCTGCTTGTGCAGGTCGATACCGATAAGCCGGTCACCTATGAGCCGACCCGCCGCGAGCCAGTGCCCGATACGCTGGACGCACAGATCCTGCGCGATGCCGAACCCTTCTTCACGCGCGGGGAGAAGATGCAGCTGCAATATGGCGTGCGCAACGTCCAGCGCGCTATTGGTGCGCGCTGCTCGTCGGCCATTGTGCGCAAATTCGGCGAAAAAGACCTGCCTGAAGGGCGCCTGCATATCCGGCTGGAAGGTTCGGCCGGCCAGTCGCTCGGCGCTTTCTCCGTGCAGGGTCTCACGCTCGATGTGACGGGCGATGCCAATGATTATGTCGGCAAGGGGCTGTCGGGCGCCACGATCCAGCTGCGCCTGCCCGGCAGGGCCGCGCTCGATGCCAGCGACAGCACCATTATCGGCAATACCTGCCTTTATGGCGCCACTTCGGGGCGGCTCTATGCCGCTGGGCAGGCCGGCGTGCGCTTTGCCGTGCGCAATTCGGGCGCCGAAGCGGTTGTCGAGGGCTGCGGGGCGAATGGCTGCGAATACATGACCGGCGGCAAGGTCGCCATTCTCGGTGAGGTCGGCGACAATTTCGGTGCCGGCATGACCGGCGGCATTGCCTGGGTCTGGGACCCGACGCAGCGGTTCGAAAAGGTCGCCAATCCCGACGGGATCGACTGGTACCCACTCACCGACATGCCCGATGAACATGTCACGAGTTTCCGCGAAATGCTGCAGGAACACGCCGCGCGCACCGGCTCTGTCACCGCAAAAGAGCGCCTCGAAGACTGGAACGAGACCCTTGCACAAACCGTGATGGTGGTCCCGAAAGAGGTGGCAGGAATGATCCTGGGCAATTTGAAACCAAAGGTCGCGGTTTGATTTTTTGCCCGCCGTTCTCGGAATCTTTACCACCGGTTTCGTAGAAACATCCCCAACGGAAAGGGTGTCTCATGAAACGTCTTGGAGTGATTGGCATTTGCGCACTGGCCCTGTCGGCTTGCGGGTCGACGGGAGGTGGAAAATCAGCGTTCATGGCATCGCCCGTCGGGATGTCGCATCAGGACACGCTTCAGCGCCAGCGCCCGGCTTTTCCGAATTCGCATGCCATCGCGTTCGATCAGGATGACAGGCTGCATGCATCCGTCACGGTCGATTATGTTTCCGGCATGAGCCAGCGTTCATACTTCTTCGCCGAAGCGAACCAGTTGCTCTATCGCCCGATGCTGGAATGGAGCCTTGAGCGCGCCGGACTGCGTGCGCCCACGCGGACGGCCGCGCGATATGCGCTTCAGGTCGAGTTTAACGAGCTGGAAAGCCAGAAGTTCGGCCTCAACTTTGCCGGCAAGAGCCATGCGACCTATCGGATTGTTCACAGGGCCAGTGGCACGCCAGTTTATGAGCGCAAAATTGCGTCGAATTTCCTGGCGGTTTACCCCAAACTCAATGAAAGGGACGCCGCGAAAGCCTACCAGGTTTCGGCCCCGCCCTTTCAGGCTGTTCAGAGTGCGTTCGCCACATTCGCGATTGGTGATGGCGTGATCGTCGAGACCATTAATAATGTGCGTGATCTCCGCCATTTCTTTGATGGGCCGATTGAAGAGGCGTCCCAAGCCACATGGAATGACGCTTACCAGACCTATTTGTGGGGAACGGGACTCTCAGCACTGGCCGGCCCGGCGCTTGTGGCCGCCGAAAATCTCAATCCGACGAATTTCATCGCCCTGAATGATTATAACGGCGTGCTCCCGCATTCGGCGCCGGCAGGGGCGATCAAGGGCGCACTGTCGGAATCGGGCATCGGCAGCCGCGACGGGCGCGAGCGCGCCGCACAGGTCAACGCCCAGATGATGGCCCAGAGCCTGACGAAATTCATCGTTGATCTCGCGCTGGAGGAAGAAGTGCAGATGACCTTGCGCCTGCCATGCCTGGAAACTGACGAGCTGGCTGACATGCGGCACAAGATCCTGCTGGCGGGACACCGCTACACAACGGACAATTGTCTCGCCTATGAGCGCAATGGGCGTGATGCGGGATTCCAGTTCAACAATTGGTAGGCCGCTCGCACGGCCCAGCCCTTCCAATTCACGGCCAGATGTCCGAAATAAGAAATATGACGGACGCCGACGCGCATACGCATATCAATACGCCCTGCAGCCCGCAGGAGATCGATGCCTTTCTTGAGGTGGCCGACGAGATTGCCGGGGCCCGGGGCCAGCGGATGACGAAAATCCGCCGCAAGGTGCTTTCGCTCCTGATCGAAAGCGGCGAGCCGGCCAAGGCCTATGACCTGCTCGAACGCCTTGACGGCGAGGGATCGGCCAAACCGCCGACCATCTATCGCGCGCTGGATTTCCTGCAGGAGCTTGGCCTTGCCCACAAGATCGAGAGCCTCAATGCCTATGTCGCTTGCGGCCATGCCAGCCACAAGCACTCGGCCATCTTCCTGATCTGCGAGGCCTGCGGAGCCGCTGAGGAACTCCACTCGGTGACCACAAGTCAGGCGCTGAAGGCGGAAACCGAGGCGGCTGGTTTCGCCCTGAACCGCGCTGTCATCGAGGCGCGCGGCCTGTGCGCCGACTGCCGGGCATGAGCGCCGGCGCTGTCGAACCAGGCTCAGTCTGACAGGCTTTCGCAATGCGGCGTTTTGGGCCATGATGGTGATAGCAGCCTCGCATCAAGACGGGGCGGATCGACCATCCGGGAGGGCAGAATGGCGACGCATGATCTTGTTATCCGTGGCGGACAGATCTTTGACGGCACGGGGAACGCGCCTGTCGAGGGGGATATCGCCGTCGATAATGGCTACATCAAAGTGGTTGGCGCGATTGCCGGTACGGGCCGCGAGGAGATCGATGCGCGCGGGCAGATCGTGACGCCTGGCGTTGTCGATATCCATACTCATTATGATGGTCAGGTGACCTGGGGTGACCGGCTGACGCCCTCTTCACTGCATGGCGTCACAACGGCCGTGATGGGCAATTGCGGCGTCGGCTTTGCCCCCTGCCGGGAAGGCGACCGTGACCGGCTGATCCGGCTGATGGAAGGGGTTGAGGATATTCCTTTCCCGGTCCTGGCCGAAGGCCTGCCCTGGAACTGGGAGAGTTTCCCCGATTATCTCGACAGCTTGTCCCAGCGCGCCTTCGATGTGGATTTTGCCGCGCAGCTGCCCCATGCGGCACTGCGGGTCTATGTCATGGGCGAGCGCGGCGCCAATCGGGAGGATGCAAGTGAGAGTGAAATCGCGCAGATGGCGGCGCTGGCGAAACAGGCGGTCGAGGCCGGCGCGCTCGGCTTCTCGACCTCGCGCACCCTCAATCACCGCACCAGTGACGGCCAGCCCACACCGACCCTGACAGCCAGCGAGGCGGAGCTGACCGGCATCGCCATGGCGCTTTCAGAGGCTGGCAAGGGAGTGTTGCAATTTGTTTCGGACTTCAATGATCCCGAGAAGGAAGCAGCCATGCTGCGCCGGATTGTCGAGCGGTCCGGTCGTCCGCTCTCTGTCTCGCTGGCCCAGGCGAATGTCGCGCCGGATGGCTGGCGCGCGCTTCTGTCAGCCATTGAAGCGGCAGCCGATGACGGCCTGCCCATGCGCGCGCAGGTCTGTGGGCGCCCCGTTGGCGTGCTGCTGGGTCTGGAGCTGACGCTCAATCCGTTTTCCGCCTGCCCGCTCTACCAGACCATCAGGGACGAGCCGTTCGAGGCCCGCCTTGCAGCCCTGCGAGACCCCGATTTCCGGGCTCGGCTGCTGGCGGATGAGCCGGCCTCCGACAACCCCTTCGTCAAGGCCGTGCTGCGCAATTTTGGACAGATGTTCGTCCTTGGCGACCCGCCTGACTATGAGCCGACCGCTGACAAGACGCTCGCATCCATCGCAGCCGCGCGAGGTGTCAGCCCGCAGGAAGCCGCACTCGACCTGATGCTCGAAGGCGATGGCCGGGGCATGCTGTATTTCCCCTTCCTCAATTATGCCGATTGCAGCCTCGATCCCTCCTTTGAGATGCTGAAATCGGCCCATACCGTGCCGGGCTTGTCCGATGGCGGGGCGCATGTCGGGATGATCTGTGATGGCAGTTTTCCGACCACGATGCTGACCCACTGGACCCGTGACCGCACGCGCGGCGAGCGGTTCCCCGTCGAATGGATCGTCAGGCGCCAGTGCCGCGACACGGCTGAAGCGGTGGGCCTGTATGATCGCGGGCTCATTGCGCCGGGATACCGCGCCGACCTGAATGTCATCGACTATGACAATCTCACCCTGCACGCCCCGGAAGTCGCCCATGACCTGCCCGCCGGCGGACGCCGCCTTGTCCAGCGCGCGTCGGGCTACACGGCCACGATCGTTGCCGGGCAGATCATCTCGCGCAATGGGGAGCCGACCGGGGCACGTCCGGGCCGTCTCGTCCGCGGTGCAAGATCGGCTCCGATGATAGCGGTGGCCGCGCAATAGCGCGCTTTCGGCCGGATCGCCTATTTCGCCGTGGCAAGCGCCGTTTCGGGTATGTCCACACGCACCGCATTCGAGATCGTGTAGACTTCGCGGTCGCCGAATGCATTGCCAAGCGCTGAACCCGAAATGTCCATGACGCGCCGGGCCGAAATCTGTCGCCCCTCTGGTCCGGGCGCGCAGCTGACCTCCATGTGGAAATTGTCGATCTTCGCGACGATGGCCGGCTTGTAGGGTTTGGGCAGCGTCATGGCGTAAGCCAGCACATCGGGTCGCGACTTGCTGACGGTGACCCGTCCTTCAAGTCTTGTCATCAGCTTTCGCTGCTGGCCCTCCATCTCGGGCAGGGGCTGCGGGGTGAAGCGATAGGTCGCGCTTTCGCCGTCCTCGCCGACCAGTTCCACCGCCTCAGGCACCATGTCCAGCATCCGGGCACAGCCGATCTGCCCGTCGAGATTGTTCCCGATATTCATGATAACCTCCCGCAATTCTTCACCTTGCCCGGCCTCTGGCGGGCTGAGGATGGTGAGGCGTTCGCCTTCCGGCGCGGATGGATCGATCCGCGCCTTTGCGGCCTGGCCGGCCACCTCGATGGCGAGGTCATAGGCATAGGCCGGTCGACTGTCGGACTTGTCTGAAGCCGCCAGGAGCGGTCCGGGCCAGGTTTGCGCCCCGGCAGGAATGGCAAGAGCAAGGGCCAGGGCCAGGGCGAGGGTCGGTAGGGTGCGGTCTGCCATCTCGTGTCTCCATCAGCGTTGAAAGGGTCAGGCCCGTAAAAAATGCCCGAATCCAATCGCATCTGTCGCGCGCAAATCGCATGTATTGCGCTATTTTAAGCCTCATGACTGATGCTCGCGACGCACAGGACATTCTGCCGGGTCGGTTCCGTGACTGGTTCTCGGTTCGCGGCTGGCATCCGCGTGCGCATCAATTGGAACTCGCCGGTTCCGCATTGGCGGGCGAAAGCGCGCTGCTCATCGCGCCGACCGGCGGGGGCAAGACTCTGGCCGGCTTCCTTGCAAGTCTCATTGAGCTGAGCGCCGCGCCGCGCGCCCGCCCGGCCCTGCACACACTGTACATCTCGCCGCTCAAGGCGCTCGCGGTGGATGTGCAGCGCAACCTGATGGCGCCCGCCGAAGAAATGGAGCTCGGCCTCTCAATCGAGTCGCGCACCGGCGATACGCCCGCCTCCACCCGTCAGCGCCAGCGCAAGTCCCCGCCCGACATCCTGCTGACGACACCGGAACAGCTCGCCCTCCTCATCGCATCGGGCCACGCCGCGAGATTCTTTGCCGATCTGAAATGCGTCATTGTTGACGAGATCCATGCGATTGCGCCATCCAAACGCGGTGATCTGCTCTCATTGGGGCTTGCGAGTCTGGCGGAATGGGCACCCGATTGCCGGTTCATCGGGCTGTCGGCGACGGTGCGCGACCCCGACGACCTGTCCGACTGGCTGAACCTGCGCCGCGATGCACAGCCGCCCCGCATCATCCGGGCCGCAGGCGGGGTAAGCGCTGACCTGTCCATCCTGATATCGCGCGAACGCATTCCCTTGTCGGGGCATTCGGGCCGGTTCGCAGTCGGCGAGGTCTATGAGGCCATCAAGCAGGCCCGCACGGCACTTGTCTTCGTCAATACGCGCAGCCAGGCCGAGCTTCTCTTCCAGGAGCTATGGCGCGCCAATGACGATCATCTGCCCATTGCGCTGCATCATGGTTCCCTGTCGAAGGAACAGCGCCGCAAGGTGGAGGCGGCCATGTCCGCCGATGCCCTCAAGGCCGTGGTGTGCACATCGACGCTCGATCTCGGCATAGACTGGGGCGCGGTCGACCTTGTCATCCAGATGGGCGCGCCCAAAGGTGCGGCCCGGCTTGTCCAGCGTATCGGCCGGGCCAATCACCGCATGGACGAGGCCAGCCGCGCGCTGTTGGTGCCCACCAACCGTTTTGAAGTGCTCGAATGCCGCGCGGCGGAGGATGCAGTGAATGCCGGGGAACTTGATGGTGAAACGCGGGGCGAGGGCGGGCTCGACGTGCTGGCCCAACATGTCATGGGCCGGGCCTGTGGGGAGGGGTTTCGTGTTGAAGCGCTGTTCGAGGAAGTGCGCCGGGCCGCGCCCTATCGCCAGCTCGACTGGGAGGCCTGGGAGCGGATTGTCGATTTCGTCGCCACCGGCGGCTATGCGTTGAAAGTCTACGACAGATTCCGCCGTATCGTGCGCGGACCTGGTGGCATCTGGCGCGCCCGCACGTCGCGCGATGCCCAGCAGCACCGGATGAATGTCGGTTCTATCGTTGAGGCGCCGGCGCTAAGCGTTCGCAAGGCGAGTTTTGTCGGCGCGAAGACAGGCGAGCGGCGCAACCTGCGCGCCGGACGCAAGCTCGGCGAAATCGAAGAGTATTTCCTCTCCACACTGGCGCCGGGCGACACATTCCTGTTTGCCGGAGAGGTGCTGCGTTTTCTTGGGATACAGGACAATGACGCCCTGGTGATGAGCACCTCTGATCCTGACCCGGCTATTCCCTACTATGCCGGCGGCAAGTTCCCGCTCTCGACCTTCCTGGCCGGACGCGTCCGGCAGATGATTCACGATCCGGCCCAATGGGAGGCGCTGCCGGGCCCGGTGCGCGAATGGTTTGCGATCCAGCGCCTGCGCTCGGCGATCCCGCCGCCCGACCACCTGCTTGTCGAGACGTTTCCGCGCAGCGGGCGCTTCTATCTCGTTGCCTATCCGTTTGAGGGACGCCTCGCCCACCAGACCCTTGGCATGCTGCTCACGCGGCGGCTGGAGCGAGCCGGCACGCGCCCGCTGGGCTTTGTGGCCAGTGAATACGCGCTCGCCATCTGGGGGCTGGAAGACATGGCCGGGCTGGATATGGATGCGCTGTTCGCACCTGACATGCTTGGCGACGATCTGGAAGAATGGCTCGGCGAAAGCGTGCTAATGAAACGCACTTTCCGGCAATGCGCACAGGTTTCAGGGCTCATCGCGCGGCGTTTTCCGGGGCAGGAGAAGACCGGTCGCCAGGTCACATTCTCCACCGATCTCATTTATGACGTGCTGCGCGAGCATGAGCCAGGACATATCCTGCTACAGGCTGCACGCGCCGATGCCGCCACTGGCCTGCTCGATATTCGCCGCCTGTCCGATGCGCTCACCCGGATCGCCGGAAAGATTGAACACAAGGCGCTTGAAAAGATCAGCCCCTTTGCCGTGCCGGTCATGCTGGAAGTGGGCCGCGAGCCGGTTTCCAGCCAGGCGACTCAGGACGATATACTGGCTGAATCCGAGGCCGAACTCATCGCCGAAGCCATGGGGCAATGATCGCGGCGGACGCTTCATTCCTTACCAGTGCTTTACCGGCCACTCGACCAGGGCTACGAAGCTCCCCATATAAGCGCGGGGTGCGCTTTTCCTGCACCCGTCAACAAGGAGTGCCTATGGCAAAGGAAGAACTGCTCGAGTTCAACGGAACGGTTGTGGAATTGCTTCCCAATGCGACCTTCCGGGTGAAGCTTGAGAATGATCACGAAATCATCGCCCACACGGCGGGCAAGATGCGCAAGAACCGCATCCGCGTCCTCACTGGCGACAAGGTGCTGGTGGAAATGACGCCCTACGACCTGACCAAGGGTCGTATCACCTACCGTTTCAAATAGCGCTTGCGACGATGCCGGCTCCGCTGATCCTGGCCAGTGCCAGCCCGCGCCGGCGAGACCTGCTCCAGCAAATCGACATCACGCCTGACATCACGCGTCCTGCCGATATAGACGAGACGCCGAAGCCGGGGGAATTGCCGCGTGTACTGGCTGAACGGCTGGCACGCGAGAAAGCGCTGGCGGTGGCGGGCCAGCAGAGGGGATTTGTTCTCGCCGCCGACACGGTTGTCGCCTGCGGGCGCAGGATCCTGCCCAAAACCGAGACCGCTGAACAGGCACACACTTGTCTGGAACTGCTGTCGGGGCGGGCTCACCAGGTCTTTACCGGGCTCAGCGTGATCGCGCCCGACGGACGAGAGGCAAACCGTCTGGTCATGACACGTGTGAAGATGAAGCGGCTCTCACCGGCTGAGATGGACGATTATATCGCCAGTGACGAATGGCGGGGCAAGGCAGGTGGTTACGCCATTCAGGGGCGGGCGGGGGGCTTTGTCAGCCACATTTCCGGGTCCTACAGCGCTGTGGTCGGGCTGCCGCTGTTGGAGACACGCAGCCTGCTGGCCGGGCTGGGCTGGCGTGCGCCCTCTTCGCGGGAGACCTGCCAGCCCCGGCGCCCTGTTTCCGAGCTGGGTGGTGGTGCGCATGACGCCAACAGTGACGGAGTATGAGTCCCGTCTCCTGATACGGGATCCACGGCTCTGTCATACCCGAAGTGTTAGCGTGGGGCGCGTTTGGCGAGGATGCGCTGGAGCGTACGCCTGTGCATGTTCAGCCGCCGTGCCGTCTCCGAGACATTGTGATTACACAGCTCATAGACCCGCTGGATATGTTCCCAGCGGACCCGGTCGGCCGACATCGGATTGTCAGGCGGGGCAGGCTTCCCCTCCGCCTGGGTGGTAAGCGATCGCACGATATCCTCGACATCGGCGGGCTTGGACAGATAGTCCACCGCACCCGCCTTCACAGCCGCAACAGCGGTGGCGATGGCGCCATAGCCGGTCAGGATCACCGCGCGTGTGGCAGGATTGTGCTCATGCAGCACTTCGATCACATCCAGACCGGAGCCATCGTCCAGACGCAGGTCCAGCACGGCGAAAGCCGGGGGGTTGAGGCGGGCGATATCCTTGGCTTCGGCCACGTTCGACACGGCGGAGACGAGGAATCCGCGCTGCGTCAGTGCGCGGGCGAGACGCTGCAGGAAAGGGCCGTCATCGTCGAGCACCAGGCAGGTGCGATCCTCGACATCCTTGAGGGCCTCATGAAGCGTCACCGTGACGGGGCGATCTGTGCGGGTCTGTTCTGTCATACTCTGACCTTATATATCGTTTTCGTTCGGCGCTTCCAGTCTTTCCCTTGGCCAGACAGCCTGAACAACCGCGCCGGTCCGGGGCGGGGTACGATTTCGGGTGGCAATGCGGCCACCGGTCTGTTCCACAAGGGTTTTTGCAATAAAGAAGCCAAGGCCCATATCGCCGCCGCCTTTCTGCGCCTCGCCGCGCTGGGAGACATAAGGCTCGCCAAGCTTGGGAATGATTTCCGGCGCGAAGCCCGGCCCGTCATCGGAAATGGTGACAATCACCTGGTCACCTGTCCAGCTGGCCTGCGCGCGCACCTGGCTGTGGGCGAAGCTGACCGCATTCTCGATAAAGGCCGAGAGGGCATGCAGGGCTTCCGGGCTGCGGCGCAGGGTGGGGGCTTTCAGTTCGCCGCCCTCGCCGGGCTCCCATGTCACGCGGATATCGACGCCCAGACCCTTGTGCGGGGCAGCGGCCTCCTCGACCAGCGAGCGCAGCGGCATGCGGGCATGGACGATGTCGCTGGCTTCACGCGCCTCTCCGAGCTGGCGCAGAATGGTGCGGCAGCGTTCGGCCTGTTCGGCAATGAGCATCGCATCCTCATGATTGGGATCGCCCTGCGGGGTATTGCCCGCCATCTCGCTGGCAACAAGGTGGATTGTGGCGAGCGGCGTGCCAAGCTCATGCGCGGTCATCGCCGACATGGCGCCAATGGCCGAAAGGCGCTGCTCGCGCGCCATGACGACCGAGGCCGCATCCAGCGCGCGCACCAGCCGCGCCTCGTCCTGGCTGACGCGAAGGGCCGAGACAGCGAAGAACACGCCCCCAACCGCCAGGGCCACCAGATGTCCCCAGCGAAACAGGTCCGGAATATCCGGCGGGACTTCCCCCGACCAGGGCAGAGGCATCGCAAACCGGGTCATTGTCAGCGCCATCAGGAAGGCCAGCGCGGCGAGCAGGGCGGCCTGCCAGGGGCGCAAAGTCAGGGCGGCGACAGTGAGCGGCGCCAGCAACAATAAAAGGAAAGGATTGGCGAGCCCGCCCGTCAGGGAGATCAGGACGGCGAGCTGGACCGTGTCGAAACCCAGTTGCAGCGCGGCTTCCCAGTCGCGCGCGAGGCGTTGCGAAGGAAAGGCGAGCGACAGGAATACGTTCAGCCAGGCCGAAGCGGAAATCACAGCCAGGCACAGGCCGAGCGGCAGGGAAAAGCCAAGCGCGAAAAACACGAACAGCACAGCGGATGTCTGCCCGGCCACCGCCAGCCAGCGCAGCGCGATGAAGGTGCGCAGGCGGGTGCGGCCAAGCGCGGACTGCGCTGAGCCGAGCCCCTCGGGCGTCAGGGTGAACAGCGTCTCGTCGAGGCCGGAACGGCTGAGGCGTGCGACGTCTTCCATCACTTCCCTATGTGGCAAGCCGCCGCCTGTGCAAAGCCCCTGAAGATCCCCATTTTGCCTGAACAAGATCTTGGAGACCAACCATATGAAGCTCCCCACCCTGCTTGCGGCTGTTGCAGGCCTTCTTCTCTCCGGCTGTGGACCGGGTGAGAGCGCGCCGTCGGCCGGGGGCGCCAAGGCTGGCTGCATGACAAGGGCCTATGGCGAGATAGGCGGGCCGATTGCACTCACAGACCATACGGGACTGCGCGTGACGCAGGAGGACTTCAAGGGCCGCGCATCGATGATCTATTTCGGCTTCACCTATTGTCCCGATATATGCCCGATGACGCTGGTCACGCTCGAGGCCGCCTATGAGAGCCTTCCGGACGGTGTCGAGCCGCCGCGCACTCTCCTGATCAGCGTCGATCCTGAACGCGACACGCCCGAGGCCATGAAAGCCTATATCGAAACGCCCGCCTTCCCCGATGATATCGTCGGCCTGACGGGATCAAAGGCCGATATCCGGGCCGCCGCAGACGCTTTCGCTGCCGACTATCAGCGTATCGAAACGCCCGACAGCCTCGCCGACTATACGATGGACCATACTTCGATCCTGTATCTCATGGACGAGAACTGGCAGCTGAAGACCTTTTTCACCCATCAGGATGATGCAGAGAGCATCGCCAGCTGCCTTGCCGAACATCTTGGCGAAGGCTGAGACCAGTCGCGCTCTGGCGCGCGTGTTTCTGTGTCAGTCCTCATGGGCGTGTTCGGGGGTCTTGCCGGCCTTGACGGTGGTCAGGACGAGAAGGCCGAGCACGAAGAGAAGGCTGATCGCGCTCATGCCCACTCGCTGGTCGCCCGAGATCTTGGTGAAGATCTCCACCAGCAAGGGACCGAGCCAGACGGTCACCGTCCCGGCAATCGCATAGAGCCCGAAAAACTCGCCCACCCGTGCGGGCGGGGCGAGATGGACCAGCATGGAGCGCGAAGAGGAAATGCTCGCCGTTGCCGTGACCGCGAGGAAGGCAGCCGTGGAGAGGTAGACCACGTCGGACAATTCGGTGAAGGCGACCCCGCCCCAGAGCGTATGGCTCGGTATCGCGCCAAACAGGATGGCCTCACGTGTGATCGATAGCTGAAAGATCAGTGTCGCCAGCATGCCGAGGATTTCCAGCATCAGGGCACGTTTGGGCCCAAGCGCATTGTCCAGCCAGCCCCCGACCAGCCCGCCAAGAAACGCAAAGGCCGAGGCGAGGATCGCATAGGCTGAAATCTCGATCAGGTTCCAGCCGAGGAACAAAGTGATATAGACCCCGCCCAGCGTCAGAAGCGCCGCCATCGCGTCGGCATAAAGCATCCGCGCGGCCAGGAATTTCAGGATATTGATATTGTCGGCGGCCCGGCGAAGCGTGTTCCACAGGCCCAGCGCCCCGTTTCGCCCGGCAGCCGTCCAGCTTGCCCCCGGCGTGCCGCCATCGCGCGCCCAGAGGAAAAAGGGAATCGCGAAGACGACAAGCCAGACAGCGGCCAGGGGACCTGCCAGGCGGTAATGCTCGCCCGCCTCAACATCCAGTCCGAAGGCCGGCTCGCTGATCGGCCAGCCGGTCATTTCCGGGAGCGCGAAGAGCAGGATAATGGCGATCAGCAGGAGAGTCGCGGCGAGATTGCCGAGCGCTAGGCCGAGCCCGGAGATCAGCGGCAGCGCCTGCGGACGCCCCGACACGCTCAGCATCGCATTATGGGTAACCTCCGAATAGGTATATGCCACGTAAGCGATGACCAGCACGGTCATGGTCAGCCAGACCGGATGGCCCGAGCCGTCCGGTGCGGCATACCAGAGCTGCCAGGACATGAAGGCGAGCAAGCCGAGGAAGAAGACGAGCAGTGGCTTGCGTCTCCCGCCCCGGTCCAGCGCGGCGCCGAGGAAAGGCGCTGTCAGCGCGGCCACCAGTCCGGCCCATTTGGTGATGGAGGAAATCGTCGCCTGGCCTGCGGCGCCCGCGGCTCTGGCCGCCTGATCGGTTGTCATCGCGTCGAACTGGCCAGCGGCCATCATCTGCTGGCCGATGACCGTGCCGAAATAGGGCGCGAACACATAGATGACGACGAGAATGTAATAGGGATTTCGTGCCCATTCGAATACCGCCCAGGCGAAACCCGGCTTGTCCAGTGCGCCGCCGCGCTCGGCGGCGGGCGGAATCGAACTTGCAGTCTTTGGAGCCGGCGTGAGCGCGGACACTGGCAAATCGGGCATCTGGGACATTCCTCCGGGACCTGCCTGTCAGGCTTGCTTGTTGTTTATCGGCAAGCCTGACCGATCAGGAGCGGTTTGGGAAGCCCGCATGGTCGTTTATGCCCGCGGACTGTCAGCGGATGGCGACCGGATTGATGATGGCCTGCACCGTGCCTTCCATGCGCGGCACGCCGAGAACGAAGAAGAATTCCCCGGCACCATCCTCGGCCAGCGGCTTGGTGACCATGTTTTCGAGAATATAGACGCCATGTCTTGCCAGCAGGGTCTGGTGGACTTCGAACGGGCGCGCGGCCTCCTCGAAGGGGATGACTTCCAGCCCCCATGTGTCCGCGCCCACGGCCACCACGCCCAGCGATGCGAGATACCCGGCGCCTTCAACGCCCAGGCCCGGCGCGGTCTGATAGAGTTCGCTCGGATCTGTCGCGGCCATCTTGCCGGTGTGGAAGATCACCACGTCGCCTTCCTCAATCGTCACGCCAGCGGCCTCTGCGGCGCGGTCGATCTCCTCACGGTTGATAGCGGTCCCGTCCGCCACGGGGCTCTGCCCGAAGACGTCGGTCATGTCGAGCAGGATGCCGCGCGTCGCCATGGGCGGGATGGTATGGGTCGAATAGGCCTGCAAGCCCCGGGTCGTGACAAATTCCGACGCGTGCACCTTGTTATAGTAATAATGATCGATGCCCATATGGCCGAGCCCGTCAATCTGGCTGCCGACGCCGACAAATGTGCGCACCAGATCGTCATTGCCGGTGGCCTTGTTCTCGCCAAGCGGAACGCCGGTCCCATCCGACAGTTGCAGGATCGTCACGTCATATTCCCTCGGGCCATAGGCGGCGGTGTCCGGGCCGGTGACCATGCCAAGGGCGAAGGTTTCCCCCTGCGTGACCAGCGCGGCGGCTGCGGCGGTCTTCTCTGCGCTGAGATAATTGGCCGCGCCGATCCGGTCCTTGGAACCATGCGGGCTATCGGGCCAGTCGGCAGGTGGTTCGCCAAGGGCACAAGCGGCGAATATGAGGCCGCCAGCGGCGGTGATTGGCCATTTCATTTGGTTTCCTCCCGTTTTTCAGGGGAGCAAAGCCGAGAAACGCGCCGGTGTGAAGGGGGGGCATTAAGCCAGACGAGATAAGAATGGCTGGCGTGTCGCTGGAAGCGGTCATTGCCCATTTCCGCATTCCCGGACGAAGCGAAGCGCAGAGCCGGGACCTTCTGAGACCTTGTCTGCGATCTGGCCGGCTCTGGCGTACGCGGATGGAGGCCCCGGCTCAGGGACAGGTATGCACGCCTTGAGTATAACCCAACGTCAAAGCGGGACAAATCGGCGATACTGCCCGCCCTATGCCGTGCTCAGCCCGTCTTCTCCACAAACACGGTTCCGGCGGAATATCCTGCCCCGAAACTGCAGATCAGGCCTTTTTCACCGGGCTGGAAGTCAGCCGAATGTTTGTGGAACGCGATGATCGAGCCGGCGGAGGATGTGTTGGCATATTCGTCCAGCACGGTCGGGCTCTCTTCTTCGCTCGCCTCATGACCCAGCACTTTTGCGGCGATCAGACGGTTCATATTGGCATTGGCCTGGTGTAGCCAGAGCCGGCGCAGATCCTGTGGCGCGAGCTGCAGAGTCTCCATGTCTTCCAGGATCATCTGCGCCACCATGGGCACGACCTCCTTGAAGACCTTGCGGCCTTCCTGGACGAACAGCTTGTCGGCCTGATCGACCCCTTCCGGCGCGGCGCGGTTCAGGAAGCCGAAATTGTTGCGGATATTGTTGGAGAATTTCGTCTTCAGCTGGGTATGCAGGATGTTCCAGTGACCGGGCGGGGCGATGGCCTCATCCTCGATCAGCACCGCGGTTGCGACATCGCCAAAGATGAAATGGCTGTCGCGGTCGGTGAAATTCAGATGGCCCGAGCAGATTTCCGGATTCACCATGAGCACCGACTTCGCATGGCCCGCGCGGATGAAATCGGCCCCCGTCTGTATGCCGAATGTGGCTGAAGAGCAGGCGACATTCATGTCAAACGCAAAGCCGGGAATGGCGAGCGCATCCTGCACTTCCACCGCCATGGCCGGATAGGCGCGCTGCATATTCGACGCCGCGCACAGCACCGCATCGACATCTTCAGGCTTGCGGCCGGCCCGCTCCAGTGCCTGGCGCGCCGCTTCAACGGCGATTTCGGCGAGGACGGAGATTTGCTCGTCCGGCCGCTCGGGAATGCGCGGGGCCATGATGTCCGGGTCCACCACGCCTGATTTGTCGACCACATAACGCGCCTTGATGCCCGATGCTTTCTCGATGAACTCAACGGAGGAATGCGGTTTCGGCTCTACCTCTCCGGCAGCGATGGCCGCGGCATGATCGGCATTCCAGCGGTCGGCCCAGGCATTGTAGCTTTCGACCAGTTCCGCATTGGAAACCGAATTGGGCGGGGTCCAGAGCCCCGTGGCGGAAATGACGGGTTGTCCCATGGCTATCCTCATGCCGCGCAGATGGCGCGGTTCTTGTCGGCGTTATCGCAAACCGCACTGATAGACCCGGATGCACGCCGCGTCGAGATGCCGACAGCCCCGCACGGGCAGCTGTTATTGAAAGAGATTGCGCGAATGCTCCAGCGTATCCCGCATTAACCGGCTTCGACAAAACTCTCGGCTTCAAAGCCCTGAAAGAAAAGTGCCGTGCGCAGGTCGGTATGATCGATCGCCGCATCAGCCTCTGCTGCAACAATCGGCTTGGCGCGATAGGCCAGTCCGAGACCGGCTGCCCTGATCATCGCCAGATCATTGGCCCCATCACCGATACACAATGCATTGGCGGCCCCTCCGACCGGCGCGCTGGCGGACTCCAGCGCTGCGAGCTTGGCCTCGCGCCCGAGGATGGGCAGGCCGACCTCGCCGGTCAGGTGTGTCCCGTCATCGAGCAGCCTATTGCCCTGGTCGGATTCAAAGCCGGCTGCTGCCGCGACGCGGGAGGTGAAAAACGTGAAGCCGCCAGAGACAAGGACAGTTTTCGCGCCATGGGCCTTCATCGTCTCGACAAGTGTACGCGCGCCAGGATTGAGTGAGATCCGGTCTTTGTAACACGCTTCCAGTGCGTCCAGGCCAAGCCCTTTCAGCATGGCCACGCGCGTGGTCAGCGCGCCTTCGAAATCGAGTTCTCCGCGCATGGCCTGTTCCGTGATGGCCGAGACCTGCGCTTTGAGACCGGCGAAATCGGCAAGTTCATCGAGACACTCCTGTCCGATCACGGTGGAATCCATATCACAGACAAGCAGCCCCTTGCGCCGCGATTCAGCCGGCAGCAGGCACCAGTCCGTCTCCGGAGGTAGCGTATCGGCCAACTCAGCGCGGATGGCCTTGATCCGGGATGGTGAGTCAGCCTCCAGCCTCATCTCAAGGGCATGAGATTCCATGGATTCGCCAAGTTCTCGACATTCAGTGCCTCTCGCGCTCGCGTGCTTAACGGCCACGGCAATTGCGTCGCGCGGCAGTGGGAGATTGTTTGGGGCCACTGCGACCAGTGCCCAGCCTGCCTTGTTCATATTCTGCGCCATGAGTTTGCTTTCACCGCTTTTCAGTTCGCCTGTGAGCGCCTACTCCTGTCGGGATGCGCCCTGCTCTTCTCATCCATGGTCCGACGGCCAGCGGCAAGACCGAACTGGCTATCGCGATCGCAAAGGCACTGGACGGCGAGATCGTGAATGCCGATTCCATGCAGGTCTATCGCGACCTGCGTTTGCTCACGGCGCGGCCCAGCGAGGAAGAGGCCGAACAAGTGCCCCACCATCTGTTCGGCCATGTGGATGCGGCCGAACGCTACTCCACCGGCAAATGGCTCGCCGATGCGCGCAGCACACTGGCCGATATTCAGCGGCGCGGGAAGGTGGCGATATTTGTCGGTGGAACGGGGCTTTATTTTCTTTCCCTCATACAGGGGCTTAGCGAGATTCCGCCGGTGCCGGAGGAGATCAGGGCCGAGGCTCGCAACATGGTGCTGTCGCTCGGGGCTGACGGGCTGCATGAGCGATTGAAAACGGTCGATCCGGCGAGCGCAGTCCGTCTGTCGCCAAATGACCGACAGCGTGTATTGCGGGCCTATGAAGTGTGGCTGGCCACCGGGCGGGCGCTGAGCGAGATTCATGCGGCACCGAAAAGCGTGCTCCTTGAAGATGGCGAATGGCTGGGCATCGCGCTGACTCCGCCGCGATCACGCTTGTATGCGCGAATCGACCGGAGATTCGAAGGGATGATGATGCGCGGCGCCATGGACGAGGCGCGCCAGCTTCTGACGCGCGGGCTCGACCCGGAACTGCCCGCCATGAAAGCGCATGGCATGCCCTGGCTGGCGAAATTCCTGGGCGGGGAGATTTCGCCCGAGGAGGCGGCAGAAAACGCAAAGCGCGATACCCGACGCTATGCCAAGCGCCAGTTCACCTGGATCGGGCGGCAATTCCCCTTCTGGCCGAGAATTCCGTCTCCGGACCAGAATGAGCGGAAAAAGGTAATTTTTGCCCTCTTTCGGGAGATTGACCGCGGCTGAAGGGCACGTTATTGTTGATGTTGGAGTTTGAGGAAACGCCAATGCGCAAGACCATTCTACTCGTTATCAGGCGTCCGTAGCCGGCTGGGCCATGCGAGCCAGCCGGTTGCGGGCGCGACTATCAGGGGTCTCAGGCGAGGCCCCTTTTTTCTTGCCCGCCCCGCCCCTGACACCACCAGTACACATCCCGAAGAAAGCTCATGAAACCGCACCCTGAAGCCCTCGCCGCCGCCTCAAGTCCCGAACCTCAAATGATGACCGGCGCACGGATTGTAATCGAAGCGCTGAAGGCGCAGGGCGTTGAAGTCATGTTCGGTTATCCTGGCGGAGCTGTGCTGCCGATCTATGACGAGCTGTTCCATACCGAGGAAATCCGGCATGTGCTGGTACGCCATGAGCAGGGCGCCGGGCACGCGGCGGAAGGCTATGCGCGCTCGACGGGCAGGCCCGGCGTGGCGCTGGTCACTTCGGGGCCTGGCGCGACGAACATGGTCACGCCGATCACTGATGCGATGATGGACTCGATCCCGATGGTGGTGATCACGGGCCAGGTGCCCACCCACCTGATCGGCACGGATGCGTTCCAGGAATGCGACACGGTCGGCATTACACGGTGTTGCGCCAAGCACAATTATCTCGTCACGGATGTGGAAGACCTTGCACGCACCATCCATGAGGCCTTTCATGTCGCCCGGAGCGGCCGGCCCGGACCGGTGGTCATCGATATTCCCAAGGATATCCAGTTCGCAACGGGCACTTATCACGGCCCTGAATGCGTCAGCCGGCCGACATACAAACCGCGCCGCAAGCCGAAGGCGGAGGCGATCGAGACAGCGCTGGACATGATGGCCGGGGCGCGTCGCCCAGTCTTCTATACTGGCGGCGGCGTGATCAATTCCGGCCCGCAGGCGAGTGCGCTGCTGCGCAAGCTGCAGGATGCGACTGGATTTCCGGTGACATCGACACTGATGGGTCTCGGCGCGTTTCCGGCCAGCCACAAGGACTGGCTTGGCATGCTGGGCATGCACGGCTCTTATGAGGCCAATAATGCAATGCATGGCTGTGACCTGATGATCTGTGTCGGCGCGCGCTTCGATGATCGTGTGACTGGGCGGATCGATGCCTTTTCGCCGGGATCGAAGAAGATTCATATCGATATCGATCCGTCGTCGATCAACAAGATCGTTCAGGTCGATGTGCCGGTGATCGGAGATTGTGGCGAGGCGCTCGACGCACTCCTGAAGGGCTGGAAGGCGCGCAAACTGAAAAAGCCGGACCTGAAAAGCTGGAAAGCCGAGATTGCTGGCTGGCGTGCGCGCAGCTGCTTTGCCTATGCGCCCAGCAGCGAGGCCATCAAGCCGCAATATGCGGTAGAGCGCCTGTATGAGCTGACGAAGGAGCGCGACGTTTATATCTCCACCGAGGTCGGCCAGCACCAGATGTGGGCCGCCCAGCATTTCCATTTCGAGGAGCCCAATCGCTGGATGACGTCGGGCGGGCTCGGCACGATGGGCTATGGCCTGCCCGCGGCGGTTGGCATACAGGCCGCGCATCCAGGTGCCCTGGTCATCGATATCGCCGGCGAGGCCAGCGTTCAGATGGTGATGCAGGAACTGTCCACCGCAGTGCAGCACAAGCTGCCTATCAAGGTGTTTATCCTGAACAATGAATGGATGGGCATGGTGCGCCAGTGGCAGGAACTGCTGCATGGCGAGCGCTATTCCCATTCCTATTCCGAGGCGTTGCCGGATTTTGTGAAACTTGCCGAGGCCTATGGCGCGAAAGGGCTCCTGTGCGACGATCCGGGCGAACTGGATGGCAAGATCATGGAAATGATCGACCATGACGGACCGGTGGTCTTCGACTGCCGGGTGACGAGGGAAGAAAACTGCCTGCCAATGATCCCCTCGGGCGCGGCGCACAATGAAATGATTCTCGGTGCAATACAGGGCGATGAGATAGGCGAGGACGGAAAGGGGCTGGTGTGATGCAACTGGTAAAGCCGATACTGCGGGAGACTGCGAGAACCGCCCGCGACGGGCTGACCATGGCCGCCGGGCCGCGCAATGGGGACGCCGCGCCGGGCCTGACATTCGCCCAGGCGTTTCGCCCGCTGGCGCCAGCAACAGCCGTGCCGGGCGGGCCTAGCCTGGTCACGCGCAATGGTCAGCGCGTCGAACCCCAGGCTTTTTAGGCGCAAGCCGGTGAAGCCTGTTCGCCCGGGAGCGCATGCCAGCCTTGATTTGCCGCTTCTGAACCCTTTTGCGCAATTGCCCCAACCTGTGTGGCCGTGCCAAAAGCCGCGAGGGGAGCCAAAGGGGAAGGCCATGACCACAGACACTGCCATGAACTGGATTGGTGGGAATATCGAAACCGTTATCGCGATCATGTCCGCGCTTGTCGCCCTTGCCAGTGCCCTGGTCGCGCGCGGTGAGACCCGCCGCCAGCGCAAGCTTCAGGAAGAAGAGTTGCGCCGCAGGGTCGATCAGGCCAGCCTCGACTGGGGCCATGACGCGATCGAGGCCATGGGCGAGGCCGCTGCTCTGGCTATTGCGCCCATGATCAGCGATCTCGACCGGCGCCAGAAGCGGCTCGACATTGCCCGCCACCTGTCAGCGCTGGCAGATCGCGGGCGATTCTTCTTCCCCAATATCGACCCTGAGCATCACGGGACCGACAAGCACGCAGCGTTCCGGGGCAAGCGCCCCCCGATCCTCGATGCCCTGGTTTACGCCCATCATGAGGCCATGCAGATCGGGGAGGACGGTATTCGCGGCGAGGATTCCGCAGGTTTCATCACCGAATGCCGGCGCCTGCTTGTCTCCGAATTGCAGGAGCATCTCGATCCGCGCCGGCTGGAGGAATTGCTCGGCCGTGTAAATGACCAGAAGAAGACTGAACGGGAAGACGCATTGCGCGCGGCCGGCCGGCTTGGCCTGATCCTTGACGTTCGCCGCCCCGGCCTGCTCACGCGGGCCGGCGATGATGGCTGGATGGATATGGTTGATGCCGAAGAGCGCCGCACGATCCTGCATGATTTTCAGACCCGCAAGGACACAGAATGAGCGATACGCAAGCCCCCGGATCAGCCTATGACATGAACCATGACGATGAGATGCTGGAGCGTCGTACCCTGGCGGTCATGGTTGACAATGAGCCGGGTGTTCTCGCGCGTGTCGTCGGTCTGTTTTCTGCGCGTGGTTACAATATTGAGAGCCTGACCGTCGCCGAAGTGGACGCCTCGCGCCATCGCTCGCGCATCACGATCGTCACGTCCGGCACGCCGCACACGCTGGAACAGATCGAGTCGCAGCTTTTGCGCCTTGTGCCGGTCGGCGCTGTCGTGGATATCACCCGCTCCAAACGCGGGATCGAACGGGAGCTTGCCCTCATCAAGGTGGCCGGTACGGGCGAGAAACGGATCGAAGCGCTCCGGCTCGCCGATATTTTTCGCGCAAACGTGATCGACACCACGCTGGAAAGCTTCGTTTTCGAGCTGACGGGCGGATCCGACAAGATCGACCAGTTTATCACCCTGATGCAGCCGCTGGGCCTCATCGAGGTCTCGCGCACCGGTGTTCTTTCCATCCGGCGGGGCAAGGACAAGGGTTGAACACTTTGCCTCCTCAGCAGGCCCCCGGTTCGTGTCCGGCGGATGCCCTGTCACGGCCTGTCTGGTCGGTTTTCGGCATGCCTGTCGATGCCGTGTCGATGGACGAGGCAGAAGCGGCTGTGCGCTCAGCTATCCGCGCGCGCAAACGGTTATCTTTCGTGACGCCCAACCTGAACTGGCTGGTGCGCGCACTGAAGGATAAGTCGGCAATGCAGCAGATCCGGGAGGCCGATCTCAGCCTGGCTGATGGCGCGCCCGTGGTCTGGCTCGCACGCAAGCTCGGCGCGCCGATGGAAGAGCGCGTTGCCGGGTCCGACCTGTTCGACCGGCTGCGTCGCAAGCGGGCAGGTGAGGCGCCAATCCGGGTCTTCTTCTTCGGCGGGAGGGCCGACGCGGCCGAGAAGGCGGCAGAGGTCTTGAATGCCGAGGGCGCAGGGATGATTGCCTGCGGGCATCTCAACCCCGGCTATGGCGACGTGGAGTCGATGAGCGCGCCGGTCATTCTCGATACGGTGAACCGCGCGCGGGCCGATTTCCTCCTCGTCTCACTTGGCGCGGCCAAGGGACAGGCCTGGATATCAGCCAACCAGCACAGGCTGAATGCGCCGGTCATTGCGCATCTTGGCGCAGTCGTGGATTTCGTCGCCGGCACAGTGCCGCGCGCGCCTGACGGCTGGGCAAAAGCCGGGTTTGAATGGCTGTGGCGGATCAAGGCCGAACCCGCGCTTTTCAGCCGGTACTGGCGTGATGGCTGGGCGCTGTTGCGCTTGGTGCCTGGCCGGCTCTGGCCGCTGCTCCGGGACCTGTCCCATCAGGATGAAACGCCCGGCATTCAGGGCGCGGCGAGGCTGGTCCGCAACGGGCCTGTCGGCGAGGTCGAGCTCTCAGGCGCGCTGACGCATGGCGGCCTTGATGATGTTATCACGGTCCTGCGCGCGGCCCTGCGCGCGGGCGGCGATATCCGGATCGACCTGTCAGGCGCGCGCCGGGTCGATTCAGCATTTACCGGCCTGTTGCTTGGCTTCCGCGAACTGGCGACGCGGCAAGGCGCGCTGGTCACATTCGCGGCGCCGCCAGCGGCCCAGGCTCGGGTGCTCAACGCGCTCGGTCTCGAACCGGAAACAAGTGGCGCAGATGCCGCGACACTGCCCGCCAGACCCTGTCCTTCCTGAAACGCCAACGGAGATCGAAAATGAAAATCTATTACGAAAACGACGCCGATATCGCTCTGATCCAGAAGAAGAAGGTTGCCGTGATCGGCTATGGCAGCCAGGGTCACGCCCATGTGCTCAATGCCCGTGACAGCGGCGTCAAAGAGGTCTGTGTCGGCCTGCAGCCGGGCTCGTCCAGCCGCGCCAAGGCCGAGGCCGAAGGGCTCGATGTGAAGACGCCTGCCGAGGCGACGCAATGGGCCGATGTGGTGATGATCCTCGTGCCGGACGAGAAACAGGCGGTGCTCTGGGCCACTGAGATCGAGCCGCATGTGCGTGATGGCCAGCACATCATGTTCGGCCATGGCTTCAACATCCACTACAATCTCATCCGCCCGAGCGCGAATGTCGATATTTCCCTTTCAGCGCCCAAAGGGCCGGGCCACACGCTGCGCGACCAGTATCAGCGCGGCTTCGGCCTGCCGGGCCTCGTCGCCATCCATCAGGACGCCACCGGCACGGCGAAGGACATCGCGCTGTCTTACTCGAAAGCCATCGGCAACACCCGCGCGGGCGTGATCGAGACAAGCTTCCGCGAGGAAACCGAGACTGACCTGTTCGGCGAGCAGGCCGTGCTCTGCGGCGGTATCGTGGAACTGATCAAGGCCGGCTATGAGACCCTCGTTGAGGCCGGTTACAGCCCGGAAATGGCCTATTTCGAATGCCTGCACGAGACCAAGCTGATCGTCGACCTCATCTATGAGGGCGGCATCGCGAACATGAATTATTCCATCTCCAACACCGCAGAATATGGCGAATATGTCAGCGGCCCGCGCGTCATTGCCAAGGAGAGCAAGGAAGCGATGAAGGCGGTGCTGGAAGACATCCAGTCCGGCAAGTTCGCGCGTGACTGGGTGCTGGAAAACCAGGCCGGCGCGCCCAGCTTCCACGCCACCCGCGCGCGCATGAACGCCCATGACATCGAAGCCGT
Organism: uncultured Hyphomonadaceae bacterium; assembly: GCA_964415675.1. Classification (GTDB taxonomy): domain Bacteria; phylum Pseudomonadota; class Alphaproteobacteria; order Caulobacterales; family Hyphomonadaceae; genus UBA5336. The sequence continues at coordinate 77,186 of CAYQBG010000012.1, read as the reverse complement.
CGGCGAGAAACTGCGCAGCATGATGCACTGGGCCCAGAATGACCGCCTGGTCGACAAGAGCCGGAACTAGAGGCGGGGGGCGGGGGGGTTGACTCCCGCCCTACCAGCTTTAGAACAAATCGGGAATAAATGGGGATTTGCAATGAAGTATCGCGTTCGCAGGCGTGTTGATTCCTTTGTTGTTTTCGAAACGGATATTGAAGCGGATTCTGAAGCTGAGGCTGTTGGCGTCGCCCAACAGGCCGAAGACGAATTTGAATGGTCTGTTCAAGGCGTTGAATTTTTCGATGCACGTGAATTCGTTGCGATTGACCACGAGGGCACAGAGGTTGGAGAAACGCGAACGGGCGATTTCTAATTCAGCAATAAAATTCTGGCATGAGGTGGCATGCCGGATCGTAAAAAGCTGGGTTTGAGAGAAGAAGCTGCGATTTATCGCGGACCCACGCAGAATGCGCGTGTCCTGTCGGAAGACTGGACCGCTCGTCAGATGTTTTGCCCCCATTGCACCAGTGAGCAGCTTGAACAGTTTCCGAACAATCGACCCGTGGCAGATTTCTATTGCTCGAACTGCGACGAGCAGTTCGAGATAAAGGCCCAAAAGGCTCGCTTTGGGCGCAAAATTGTCGATGGCGCTTATTCGACCATGATCGAACGCTTGGCTTCGGATCGAAGCCCGAACCTTCTGCTGATGCGATACTCCAAATTCGAAATGTCGGTCTCGGACGTCATAATCATCCCGAAACAGTTCTTTGCCGCCCATATCATAGAGAAGCGAAAACCTCTGGCACCATCAGCGCGTCGTGCGGGCTGGATTGGGTGCAATATACGTTTGGACCTGATCCCGAAACTGGGTCGGATCACACTGGTCGAAAACAGCATCAGGCTCGATCCGGAAATCGTCAGAGGTGCCTGGCGCGCAGCATTGCCCCTTCGCGAAGCGATTCCGTCAACGCGCGCATGGCTGTCTCGGACCCTCCAGGCGGTTGAGCGTCTGCCGGAAGAGTTTGAATTGAGCGATTTATATGAAATGGAGGACGAATTCGCGAAAGTATTTCCTAAGAACAATAATATCCGCCCAAAATTGCGGCAGCAACTTCAGCTGCTCCGAGATATGGCTTATCTGGAATTCCTGGGCGCGGGTCGATACCGCAAGCTTGTTTAGTAAGTTCCCAAACACACCCCGCGCCCTGTTTCTGCCCTTTTTTCAGGTGATGAGGCGGAACTGTAACAGGAGCCGGTCCATGAAAACAGTCCTTGCCGCCGCCTTTGCGGTTGCCTGCCTCGCGCCCGGCGCGCTTGCCGATAGCGTGACCTTTGCGCCCGGCCTGTGGGCCTATGACGGGCAGGCGATGCTCGGCGCAGCGACGCTCACCGATAACGGGCGCGAATGCATGGCCGACGGCGAAAACAGCTATGATCTCGATGAGGCCGCCCGCTCCATCGCCGATGGCTGCGCACTGACCTCGGCCCGGCCGGTCGAGAACGGTTATGAATTCGCTCTGGCCTGCACCGGCAGCGTCAAGGGCGAGCTTGCCGGCAAGATCACGGTCGAGGGCGGCCAGGCCGAACTGACCGCAGAAGGCTGGACCGGCGCGCCGGACACCCCGCTCACCATCAGCGTCTCGGCGCGCGCGACACGGCTGGCCGACACCTGCTGATCGGAACCTGCCTCAGCTGCCAACCGCCAGCGCGGCCAGTCCAAGCCCACCGGCGAGGATGAAGAAGCCGAACCAGCCCCACCAGGGCGCAAACCGTTCGCGCGGCGGGGGCGCTGGCGGCGCGGCGCTGCGCTCCAGCGCGGTTTCCAGCTTGTCCATTATCTCCGGCAGGCGTTTGAGCCGGTCGCTCACCTGGCGGGTATTGCGCGCGGCCAGCCGCGCCGCGCCCGCCGGCCCGAATTCGCGCCGCACCCAGCCCGACACGATGGGTTCTGCCGCCGCCCAGATATCATGAGTGGGGTCGATACCGCGCGCGACGCCTTCCACCTGCACCATGGTTTTCTGCAGCAGCACCAGTTCAGGGCGCAGATGCATGCCGAAAGTGTGAGTGTAATCCATCAGCTGTAAGAGGAGCCGGCCCATCGAGACCTCTTCGGCTCGCTTGCCATGGATCGGTTCGCCGACCGAGCGCAGCGCCTGTGCGAACTCACCCACGGACTGGTCGGCCGGCACATAACCCGCCTCGAAATGCACCTCGGAAATCCGCGTATAGTCGCGCTGGATGAAACCCCAGAGGATTTCTGCCAGAAACCGGCGCTCATCCGGCCCGATCCGTCCGATAATCCCGAAATCAATCAGGCCGAGCCGCCCGTCCGGCAGCACCATCATGTTTCCCTCATGCATATCGGCATGGAAAACACCATGTTCGATCGCATGGCTGAGAAAGCCGCGCGTGACATGATTGGCCAGTTCGACGCGGTCCACATTCGGCCCGGTGAGCGCAGCCGGATCGGTCAGCGGCGTGGCCTCCATCCAGTCCATCGTCACCACGCGCTGGCCGGTGCGCTCCCAGTCGATCTCTGGGATCGTGAAATGGCCTTTCTCTGTTGCCAGGACGCGCAATTCATCCGCGCCGCCCGCTTCCAGGCGCAGGTCAAGCTCGCGCATCATGGCGCGGGCAATGGTCTGGGTGAAGGCCACCGGCTCCAGTCGCCGGCTGTCGGGGCTGGCGCGCTCAATCGTGCGGGCCGCGCGCTGCATGGCGCTCAGCGCCAGCTCGATCTTCCGCTCTATGCCGGGGCGCAGGATCTTGACCGCGCGCACGCCATCCACGGTGGGCATGCGATGGACCTGCGCCAGGGACGCCGCGGCGACAGGCTTGCCAGGATCGGGGAACAGGCGCTTTGCCTCTGCGACGCCAAATTCGGCTTCCAGCGCCTTGCGCGCGGCCTCATCGGAAAAGGGCGCCAGCTTGTCTTTCAGCCGCGACAGGTCATTGGCCACGTCCACGCCGAGCACATCGGGCCGCGTGGCAAGGAACTGGCCGAGCTTGATATAGGCCGGCCCCAGCTTTTCGAGCGCTTCGGCCAGTCGCTCTCCCGGCCGTCCCCTTGCCCCGCCGCCGGTCAGGCGCAGGATATGCCCTGCCAGCCGTGCCGGCAGTGGCAGCCGCGACTTGTACTCCCCCGGGAGCACCACATCATGGCGCGCAAGCGACACACCTGCCCGCATGAGCCGCCAATAATCACCCAGCATACGCCACATGAGGTCAGACCGCCCAGGCGAAATGTAGCGCCGCGATGCCGCCGGAAAAATTCGTCACCGACACGCGCGAAAAGCCGGCCTCGCGGATTTCCTCCGCAAATTCATCCTGTTTGGGAAAACGGCGAATGGATTCGACCAGGTACTGGTAGCTGTCGGCATCCCCTGTCACGAGACCGCCGAGCCGCGGGATCACATTGAAACTGTAAGTGTCATAAGCCGCCTGCAGCGCCGGGGCCGTCATGTGAGACAGTTCCAGGATGGCGAGCCGCCCGGCGGGCTTGAGCACCCGGCGGAACTCCGCCAGCGCTGCGGCGCGATTGGTGATATTGCGGATACCAAGCCCGATGGTCAGAGCATCGAAACTGCGATCCGGGAAAGGCATCGCTTCGCCGTCGCCGCACACCCAGTCCAGCCGCTCGGCGACGGCTTGTGCGTCCGCGCGGGCCTTCCCTGCGATCAGCATCGCGTCGTTGATGTCGAAGACAACCGCGCTGGCCGGCTCGCCGCCGCGCCGCCGCCGCACGCTGTCGGCACGCTTCAGGAATCCCAGGGCGAGATCGCCCGTGCCGCCGGCCACGTCCAGCAGCCGCTCGCCGGGCTGGGGATTGAGTTTCGAGAGCGTGTCATGCTTCCAGATCCGGTGAATGCCCGCAGACATGAGGTCATTCATCAGGTCATAGCGCGGGGCCACCGAGTTGAAGACCCCGCGCACGCGGGCGGCCTTTTCCTCTGGCGCCACATCCTCGAAGCCGAAACTGACCCGCTGGGTGGTGTCATCTGCTTGTGTCATGGCTGCGACCATAGTTGCCAATCATTCAAAGCGCTATATGCGGGCTTATGCCTGAATTGCCCGAAGTCGAGACGGTTCGCCGCGGCCTGGCTCCGATCATGGAGGGGCGCGACATTGCCGATGTCCGGCTCAACCGCGCCGACCTGCGGTTTCCCTTTCCGCCTCAGTTCGCCGAGCGCGTCACCGGCCAGCGTGTGGAACGCCTTGGCCGGCGGGCCAAATTCCTCTGTGCACAGCTGTCGGGCGGGGACATGCTGGTCATGCATCTGGGCATGTCGGGACGTTTCACGATCGACGATCATCAGGCCGGCAACTTCCATCACAGGGCAGGCGGCGACCCGCGTCACGATCATGTGATCTTCACGATGAGTAGCGATGCGCGCGTGATCTATAATGATCCAAGGCGGTTTGGCTTCATGGAATTGTGGCCCGGCCCGGACTTGAGCCAGTATGCGCGCTTGCGCGGTCTCGGGCCCGAGCCCCTGTCGAACAGTTTCCATGCCGGCTATCTCGCGGGCGCCCTTGCCGGTCGCAACACGCCGATCAAGGCGGCGCTGCTCGACCAGCGTATCGTTGCCGGTCTTGGCAATATCTATGTCTGCGAAGCGCTGTTCCGTGCACGGATCTCGCCGCGTCGCCGGGCGGGCAGCGTGAAGGGCCAGCGCGCCGCGCGCCTTGCCGAAGCGATCAATGCCGTGATCGCCGAAGCCATTTCGGCGGGCGGCTCATCGCTGCGCGACTTCGCCGCAGCCGATGGCGCGCTCGGCTATTTCCAGCATGGCTTTCGCGTCTATGACCGCGAGGGCGTGGCCTGCCCGGACTGCGGCGCGGCCATCCGGCGGATCGTGCAGTCGGGCCGGTCCACCTTCCATTGCAGCACCTGCCAGCGTTGAGTGGGCGCGCGCGGCGTCGCCTGAAGGATGAAAGCGCTGGCGCGCGCCCGTCGCCGGGTTAGGCTCACTCATCTCAAGGAGACCGCTGCGATGCGTGCCATTATTGCTGTACTTGCCTGTCTTGCGCTGCCGGTGACCGCCATGGCCGATGGCGAAGCCCTTGCCGGGGCGCCCGATGCGCCGGCCTCACTCAAGCCATGGGGCAATGACGGGGCATTTTGCGGCGCGTCTGTCGAAAAGGCTTATCCGATCGAGGGCGTGCGTGTCATCCGTGGACGCGGCCCGGCGAAGTCATGTGCCGGCCAGGCTCGCGCGGGCGGTGAGCGCGCCGGCGGCGCCGGGGTTCAGGTCGAGCAGTCGATTGTCCTGGTCGAGCGCCCGTATCGCTGGCGCAGCGATTTCGCGGCGAGCCCGCATGTCCTGGGTGCCCCGCGCACGCGTCGATACTGAGCGGTTTCACCGCGCCCTCGTGCCCTCTCAACCATTTCGTGATTTAATGCGGTTAGGTTCGGGGTTTCGGCAAGGCACGCGGCAGGTATCATGGACGAAAAGCGCATCCTTCTCATCATCGGCGGGGGCATTGCAGCCTATAAATCGCTTGAACTGATCCGCACCTTGTCAAAGCGCGGCATTGCCAGTCGCGCCATCCTGACACGCGCTGGCTCGCAATTCGTTACGCCCCTGTCAGTTTCGGCCCTGTCGGGCGAGAAAGTGTTCACCGACCTGTTCGACCTCACCGACGAGGCCGAGATGGGCCATATCGAGCTGTCGCGCTCAGCCGATCTCGTCGTAATCTGCCCGGCCACCGCCGACCTGATGGCAAAAGCCGCGCAGGGGCTGGCCGGCGATCTGGCCACGACCGCGCTGCTGGCCACTGACAAGCCGGTCCTGATGGTCCCGGCGATGAATGTGCGCATGTGGGGCCATGGCGCGACACAGCGCAATATCGCGCAGCTGCGCGCCGACGGTGTCACGGTGATGGAACCCGATGAGGGTGCCATGGCCTGCGGCGAGTTCGGGCCGGGCCGCCTGCCAGAGGTCGAGGCCATTGCCGATGCGGTCGAGGCCCGCCTGTCGGCCAGCCAGCGCCTTGCCGGGCGCCATGCCATTGTCACGGCCGGCCCCACGCGTGAGCCGCTGGACCCGGTGCGCTACCTGTCCAATCATTCCTCCGGCAAGCAGGGCTATGCCATTGCCGAGGCGCTTGCGCGCGAAGGCGCCGCAGTCACGCTCGTCTCCGGCCCGGTCAGCCTTCCCGCCCCGCCAGGGGTGACGCGCATCGATATCGAAACCGCCCGCGAGATGCTGGCCGCAGTCGAGGAAGCTCTGCCGGCGGATATATTCGTGTCGGTCGCGGCTGTGGCGGACTGGCGCCCGGCAAAGTCCGCCGCCCGAAAGCTGAAACTGAAAGGCGAAGCTGCCGAGACGCCGACGCTGAACCTCACCGAGAACCCCGATATTCTCGCCACTGTTTCACGCAAGCGCAAACAACGCCCGGAACTGGTGATCGGCTTTGCGGCGGAAACCCATGATGTCGAGGCCCATGCCCGCGCCAAGCTGGCGCGCAAGGGCTGCGACTGGATCATCGCAAATGACGTATCCGGCGATGTGATGGGTGGTGGTGAGAATGAGGTCTTGCTGATCCGGGGCGATGATGCCGATCATTGGCCGCGCGCGGGCAAGTCGGCTGTTGCTGCGCGCCTTGCCGGCGAGGTTGGAGACCATTTCAAGACAGCGCAGGGCGATGGCGCGCGCCGCAAGGCCGGCGGCAAGCAGGTCTGAACGCGAATGCGCCGGCAGTTTCGCACATCCACCCGAATGTGTTAATGTCTTCGCGTAAGTTGTGCTGCAACAGCCCGGCGCCCGGCACAACATGTGAGCGCGCAGCCATCGGCTGCGACACCGATCCCACTGGCGCCGATAGTTCAAGAGGTAATCCTGTATGAAATTCCTGAATTCTGCCGTCAGTGCGACCGCAATCCTGGCCCTGGTGGCCACGCCTGCGGCACTGGCCGCACCACAGGAGGCCGATTCGTCCGCTGCTGAGGCCGCCGCGCCGGCGCAGCCCACTCTCTCCGAGGCTGACAATGCTTATGCCGAGGCTGTCGCCGAAGCTCAGCGCAAGCGCGATAGCGCCTTGCAAAGTGCGCGCTCACTGCGCGACGAACGCTTCGAAGCGGCCGATGCGGACCTGGAAGCCGCGCGCCTTGCTCACCGCGAGGCCGTTGCGGAAGCCGAGGCGGCGTTCGAAGCCAGCATCAACGAAGCCGAGACGACGTTGAATGCTGCGGTGGAGGAGCATGGCGAATCCACGAGCATTGCGCGTGAGCGCTATGAGGGCAGCCGCGAGCGGGCCCGCGAGGTCTATCAGTATGAACTCGACGCTGCGGCCGAGGCGCGCAAGGAAGCGGCCGCAGCAAGCGCCGCAGCAGCTCAAGAAGCGGCTGAGGAAGCAGCTGAGGCGGCTGGCAATGATCAGGCCGGCGAGGACGCATCGGCCGGCATGGATTTGACCGAAGAGGCACAGGACGCAGCAGAAGATGTTGGCGATGCCGCTTCAGAGGCTGTCGAGACAGTTGCTGAAGCGACCGGCGCCGATGAGGCGGTGGCCGCGATTGAAGACGAGGCCTCCGACATCTCCGAAAACGCCGATGAGAAAGTCTCAGATGCTGAAGACATGGCGGACGAGGGTGACGACATGTCCGGCGACATGACCGATGCGGCGATGGAAGAGGCCGGGGAGATGGCAGAAGGCGCCGTCGAAACGGGCGAAGATGCGGTTGAGGACGCACCGGATACGGCCACTGAGGCTGCCGAGGAGGCCGGTGAAGCCATGGAAGAGGCCGGCGATGCCATCGAAGATACGACCGCACCGGCAATGGAAGATGTGCAGGACGGCGCTGAAACGCTCGTCGAGGAGACGAGCGAAGCGGCAAATGACGCCATGGACGCAGCCGGCGACGTGATGGACGATTCCGAAGAGGTCGCCGAAGACGCTGGCGATGAGGCGGAAGACATGGCCGAGGACGCGGCGGAAGCTGCGGATCGGGCCTCCGACGAGAAAGATAACTAAGGCGTCGGCACCATTTGCCAGTCTGAATGATAAGGGGCGGGCCGTAGGGCCTGCCCCTTTTTCTTTTCTTACAAATATCGGGGCATTTGCCCATCGTTAAGCCTGTTGGGGTTTCAATGGTGGCCGTGATGGTGAACCCGGCAGACGGTCCTGACATGAGCGAATACCCGATCGAGTACAGTGCGCACCGCCCGGTTTCCGACCCGGTCTGGCGCATCCTGACAGGTACCGGCGCGTTCGGGCTCGGCGTGTTCGTATGCGGTGCGGTGGCCTCCTATGTGCCAGCCGATCCGAGCTGGAACGCCGCAACGAATGCTGACGTGCAGAACCTGTTCGGCGGGACGGGGGCCGTGTTCGCAGATTTCGCGCGCCAGACGCTAGGCTGGTCAAGCTGGGCAGGTGGAATCGGCTTCATGATCGGCGGCGCCATGCGTGCGACACTGATCGGGCGTCCACGCCGTTCGCGCTGGCTGCTTGGCGCGCTTTCCGTGCCGCTGTCTGCGGCCTGTTTTGCCGCCTGGCCGGTCCCTGCCTCCTGGCCGCTTGCAAGCGGGCTAGGCGGCGTGATCGGCGATGGGCTTTTCTGGCTGGCTGAAATGCCTTTCAAGGCGCTGATGCTGCCCTGGACAAGAGCGCTGGCCGGTGTCGCGCTCGGTGCGCTGGCGCTGGCTGCCGGGCTGAACGCTCTGGGTTTTGGTCGGCGCGACGCTGCCGCCCTGCAGACAGCGGCTTCAGCATCCAGCCGCGATGCGGCCCGGCATGCGCGGAGCCTCGGGGGCTGGTTGTCGGCCGCCACGGGCGGTCTTGTTCGCCGCGTGACGACGCGGCGCAGTGCGCCAGTCGATGAGGATTACATGGATGCGTCGGGCCGCTATCATCGCGCCCCGCTCTTCGTGCAGGGCGACGAGCATGAAGACGAAGATGCCTGGGCCGACACCCTCGACACGGGTGAGGATGAAGACTTGCAGGGGGAGGTTCCAGGCGGCCTGCCGCCGGCCCGTGAGGCCGAACCGGCACCTGCGCAGCCGCGTCCGCGTGTCAAGCGCCGGGCCGGAACCCGCCAGGCGAAGCTCCCGCCCATCGATCTCCTCACACCGGCGCCCAGGAGCGTGGGCGGTGTCGATGAGGAAGCCCTGATCGCCAAGGCCCATCAGCTCTCCGACGTGCTCAAGGAGTTCGGCGTCCGCGGACGGATCAAGGAAGTACGTCCCGGCCCTGTCGTTACCCTGTTCGAGCTTGAGCCTGCGCCCGGCGTGAAATCGGCGCGGGTGATCTCGCTTGCCGATGACATTGCCCGCTCGATGAGCGCCGCCTCAGCCCGACTCGCCGTGATTCCCGGCAAGAATGCCATCGGGATCGAGCTGCCCAATGATGACCGCGACACGGTGTATCTGCGCTCGCTGCTGGAATCCGACGCCTGGCGCAGTTCGAAGGCCAAGCTGCCCATGGCTCTCGGCTCCGATATTGGCGGCGCGCCGACCGTGGTCGAGCTTGCCAAGATGCCCCACCTACTGATCGCGGGGACAACAGGTTCGGGCAAGTCGGTTGGCGTCAATGCGATGATCCTGTCGCTCCTCTACAAGCTGGCGCCTGAACAGGTGCGCTTCATCATGATCGACCCGAAAATGCTCGAATTGTCGATCTATGAGGGGATCCCGCACCTGCTCTCACCGGTTGTGACCGATCCGGCCAAGGCCGTGAACGCGCTGAAATGGACCGTCCACGAGATGGAAGGCCGCTATGAGCTGATGTCCAAAGCGGGCGTGCGCAACCTGGCTGGCTTCAACGAAAAGGCGGAGAAGTACCGCAAGAGCGGCGAGTCGCTGACCCGCAAGGTCCAGACAGGGTTTGACGAGGATGGCAAACCCGTCTTCGAGACGGAACATCTGCCGACCGATCATATTCCGAACATTGTCGTCATAATCGATGAGATGGCGGACCTGATGATGGTGGCCGGCAAGGAAATCGAAGGCTGCGTCCAGCGCCTGGCCCAGATGGCCCGCGCCGCCGGCATTCATCTGATCACAGCCACGCAGCGCCCGTCCGTGGATGTCATCACCGGCACGATCAAGGCCAATTTCCCGACGCGCATCTCCTATATGGTGACCACAAAGATCGACAGCCGGACCATTCTCGGCGAGCAGGGCGCCGAACAGCTGCTCGGCATGGGCGACCTGCTCTACCAGGCCCCCGGCGGCAAGACCAAGCGTTGCCACGGCCCCTTTGTCAGCGATGAGGACGTCGAATCCATTGTCGAATGGCTGAAAGAGCAGGGCGAGCCTGATTATGTCGCTGAAATCCTTGAAGAGCCGTCCGAAAGCTCGCCGGTCATGGATGCCATGCTTGGCACCTCCACGGGCGATGAGAATGAAGACCTTTTCGCCCAGGCCATGGCCATCGTGATCCGCGACAATCGCGCCTCGACCTCATATCTGCAGCGGCGCCTGAAAGTCGGCTACAACAAGGCAGCCACGCTGGTTGAGCGGCTTGAAGAAGAGGGCGTCATCTCCGCCCCCAACCATGCCGGCAAACGTGAAGTCCTGCGCAAGGGCGATGAAGCCATCGGAAATTAGGAGCGTGACCGCTACCGGCGGCAGAAACTTGCCGGGAATTGCCGATTGAGTTCCCTGAGCGAGCGCCGCCACCGGCGCAGGTCAGGCCTGGTTTTCAGTTAGCGTCATGAGCACATCGGCGTACCAGATCGAATTCAGGCCCAGGGTCTCGTCCATAGCAGGGTCGCGGGTGCCGGATTCAAGCCGTGCAGAATGGATGCCGAGCAGCTTCCAGCCGAGCCCCGCCCCGTCACCGGGTGACGCCTCGTCCCTCATCACCACAGGCGCGCCGCTGATGCCGCGATGGGTTCGCGCATCGACGAGAAAATAGCCCTTGCCCTTGAACCGCAGCCCGAAGGTTGAGGCCAGCGTGGCATGGCGGGCGACCGGCAGATGGTGCAGCGTGTCCTCGAAACCCATGGGATAGCCCACGGCCAGCAGCGTCGCCCCTATTGGAACGCGCTCCCCGGCGCCGATGATGTGGTCCGGCGTGAAAGCCCTGAAGACCGTGGTGGCCGGAAGCGCGTCCTTGTTGATTTCAATGGCGGCGACGTCCACGGCACCACCGGAATCCTGAGCATCTTTCCAGACCCCTTTCTGGTCTTGGTAGAGCGGAATGGAGAAGCCGGTCGACTGGGCGAGATCACCGGCGTCGATATGGATCCCGATCTCGATCCGGTCAGGCCAGTGGCCGGAAGGCTCATCATGAATCACGTGCCGGGACGTAACAAGATAGAGCCGTGCGTCGCGCTCGAAAAAGAAGCCGCTCGCGCCGGTGAGCGACATGCCGCCAGCAAATGTGCTGATCCTGACGCTGGACATCAAAAGGGGCTCGATCATGGGCATGTCCTGAGTAGCAAGATCTTTCAAACTGCTTTGCTGGCAATTGTGTTTCGGCTGGGGTCTATCACGGCTGAAGCCTGAGATCGGCGGTCCAGGGAAAGCGGGAATCGACCGGTGAGGGCGCGGTCTCGAAATGGCCGGGCGTATGGCCGATCGGCTCGAAACGTGCGAGCCGCCGCCCCTCGGCCTCGAGCGCGTTGACAGGCCGGGTCTCGAAATTGCGTCCGCCGGGATGTGTCGAGTGATAGGTGCAGCCAGCCACCGCCTTGCGGGCATCCGGATCGATCAGGTCGAAAACCAGCGGATCATGCGGCCGTATGGTCGGGTGCAGGCAGGATTCCGGCAGCCAGGCACGGAACCGCACGCCGCAGAGCTGCTCGTCGGCATGCTCGCCCTGCTGCAGGGGCAAGGGGCGCCGGTTACAGGTCACTGCGAGGCCCGAGGTGGCAGCCCCGGTGAGCTTGACCTGAAGCCGTTCCAGCGAGGAGTCGACGAACCGCGCCACGCCGCCACCGGCGTTTTCCTCGCCGAGCACGTGCCAGGGCTCAAGCGCGCTGCGCAGCTCCAGTTCCACGCCGTCATGACTGATGCGTCCGGCCAGCGGGAAGCGGAAATCATATTGCGCGCGGAACCATTCCCGCTCGATGGCCACGCCGATCCCCTTCGAGACCTTGTTGAGCGCCGCGCCGAAATCAGCCCAGAGCACATCCGGCAGCATGAATTTGTCATGCAGAGCCGTGCCATGCGGAATGAGTGGCGCGGTGTAGGGCGTCTGCCAGAACCAGGCAATGAGCGCGCGAAGCACCAATTGCTGCGCAACATTCATCTGCCAGTGCGGTGGCATCTCGAAGGCGCGGAACTCCACCAGACCGAGCCGACCTGCCGGTCCGTCGGGTGAATAGAGCTTGTCGATGCAGATCTCGGCGCGGTGGGTGTTGCCTGTCACGTCCACCAGAAGGTGGCGCAGGATCCGGTCGACCAGCCAGGGCGGAACGTCGGTGGCGTCCGGCCCAGGCAGCTGGGAGAGGGCGATTTCAAGCTCGAAGAGAAGGTCGTTGCGGGCCTCATCCACCCTGGGTGCCTGAGAGGTCGGGCCAATGAACAGGCCGGAGAAGAAATAGCTGAGCGAGGGATGGTTCTGCCAGAAGCGGATGAGCGAGCCGAGAACGTCGGGGCGGCGCAGGAAGGGGCTGTCGGGCGCGCTGGCACCGCCGACGGTGACATGCGCCCCGCCACCTGAGCCCGTTGGACGGCCATCGATCCTGAAACCCGAGGCATCGAGCCCTTCGCGCCGGGCATCCTCATAGAGCGCCTCGGTCTTATCGCGCAGATCGTTCCAGCTTGCAGACGGGTGGATATTGACCTCAATCACGCCGGGATCGGGCGTGACCTTGATCTCCTGAAAACGCGGATCGCGGGGCGGCGGGTAGCCTTCGATCCGCACCGGCTGGCCGGTAGTCTCCGCCACGCTTTCAATAGCCGCAATCAGGTCGATGAAGGCTTCCGCGCTTTCGGTGGGTGGCAGGAAGACATTGAGGTGTCCCGCGCGGGGTTCGATGACAAGTGCCGTGCGCACAGGTTTCGGGCCGCGCAAGGACCCGTCCACGGCCTCTGGCTTCTCGTTTTTGCCCGCCTTTGCGTCATTCGCCTTGGCAGATGAACGCCGCTGACGGAGAATCTCGGTCTCTGGCAGCGGGCCACGCGCCTCGAACGGATCGACATTCTGGACCACCGGCAAAATGTCCGGGTCAACATAGGGCAGGGCCTTCACGGGCAGGCGAAACCCTGCCGGGCTGTCACCGGGCACGAGGCAGAGCGCGCCGCGACGGGTTTTCCAGATTTCCGACATCCAGCGCACCGTCCGCCCGGAGGTTGCGTCGGCTTGTGCGGCCTGCAGGGGCAGGACGAAACCCGCGGGACGGCTCAGACCTTGGTCGAAAATGCGCGCCATTCGCGCCCGCTCGATGGGGTCATCGAGCTTGTTGTCGCCGGGCGTCAGGTTCTCCGGCAGGCCAGCCTCGCGCAGGAGGTGCTCGGCTGGGTCTTCGTAAAGCGGCTGCGCATAGGCGGTGTCGACACCGAGCGTTTCGGCAAGGTTGCGTGCGAGCTTGCCGGCATCGTCAATAGAGCCTTTCGCGTCGGGCGTTTCGCGCGCGATCAGGTCAGGGTTGCGCCAGATCGGCTCGCCATCGGTGCGCCAGACAATGCCATAGGCCCATCGCGGCAAGGGTTCGCCCGGATACCATTTGCCCTGGCCGTGGGTCAGCACGCCGCCAGGCGCGAACCGCTCAAGCAGGCGACGGGCGAGCCGGTCGGCATAGTCCCGCTTGTTCGGGCCCACCGCGGCGATGGTCCACTCCTCGGCATCGCGATCGGTGCTGGCGATGAAGGTCGGTTCCCCGCCCATGGTGAGGCGCACGTCCCCTGCGCTCAGCAGGTCTTCCACGGCCTCGCCTGCCCGGTTGACCGCGTCCCATTGGACCCCGGTAAAGGGCCGAGTGATGCGGGCGGGCTCCTGGAGCCGGCGCACCGACATGTCGAAGTCGAAGCTGACCTCGCAAGGCTCAAGCCCGCCCGAGATCGGCGCGGCCGATCCCGGTGTCGGCGTGGCGGCGAGCGGGATGTGGCCTTCGCTGGCAAACAGGCCTGAGGTCGCGTCAAGCCCGATCCAGCCCGCGCCGGGAATGAACGCCTCCGCCCAGGCGTGCAGGTCGGTGAAATCCACTTCCGGTCCCGAGGCCTCGCCTTCATGGCGCTCATCGGGGGCAAGCTGGACCAGGTATCCGGAGACGAAACGCGCCGCGACACCGACATGGCGGAGCAGGTTGACGAGCAGCCAGGCACTGTCGCGGCAGGATCCTTTCTTTAGGGTCAGCGTCTCCTCTGGCGTCTGGACACCGGGCTCCATGCGCACGATGTAGCCGACGCGCGACTGCACGCGCTGGTTCAGCTCGACCAGGAAATCGATGGTCTGGAGGTCGGACCGCTCACCACCCGCCCACAGCGCCGAAGCGTCCTGCGCCATGGCGGCATAGGTCTCGCCACCTGCGTCTTCGGCGAGATAGGGCGCGAGGTCGGCGCGCAGTTCCGGAGTGTAACTGAACGGCGCGTAGAAGACATTCTCATCGAGGAAGAAGTCGAAGGGATTGATGGCGATCATGTCGGCCACAAGATCGATCTCGACGTCGAAATGATCTGTCTTCTGATCGAACACGGCGCGCGCCTGATAGTTGCCGAAGGGATCCTGCTGCCAGTTCATGAAGTGGCGGGCTGGGGAGACTTTCTGGCTGTAGGAGACGATCGGTGTGCGCGTATGCGGAGCCGGGCGCAGGCGGATCACCTGCGGTCCCAGGGTGATTTTGCGGTCGTATGTGTAATTTGTGCGGTGGTTGATCGCGATGCGGATGCTCATTGGCGGACACTGGCTGCCCAAACCTTGGGCGGCAAGCCAATTGTCTCCATTACCAGCTCGTCTGATTGGACCATGCCCAAGGATTGGCCTTTATTGGTCAAATGACGGACGATCCAAAGCAGTTATTCGACGAGATGAATGGCGGGGGCGCTGTGCGTGCAGCCTATGGCGATGTGGCTGACTGGCTGGCCGGGATCGATCTGGAAACCCTGCGCCAGCGACAGGTGGAAGCTGAAGCAATCTTCAGGCGGATCGGGATAACTTTCGCGGTCTATGGCGAGGGCGGTGACCCGGAACGTCTGATACCCTTCGACCTGATCCCGAGGGTTTTTTCAGCAAGCGAGTGGGCGACAATCGATGCGGGCGTAAAGCAGCGCGCACGCGCGCTCAATCTGTTCGTTCATGATGTGTATAACGATCAGGAGATCTTCAGAAAAGGGATTGTGCCCCAGAGCATGATCACCTCGAACGATGCTTATCTGGCGTGTATGAAAGGTTTCAGGCCGCCTCAGGGCGTTTATTCGCACATTGTCGGCGTGGATCTTGTGCGCACAGGGCCAGATGAGTTCCTTGTCCTGGAAGATAATGCGCGCACGCCGTCGGGTGTGTCCTATGTGCTTGAAAACAGGGCAACCATGACACGGCTGTTTCCCGAGCTCTTCAGGACAGGGAAGATCCGGCCCGTTGACGGTTATTCAGACCTTTTGCGCCGCACCCTCAACGAATGTGCCCCGCCGGCCTGTGAGGGGGCACCGTGCATCGTCGTGCTGACCCCGGGCCATTTCAACAGCGCTTATTACGAACACTCCTTCATTGCCGACGAGATGGGCGTGGACCTCGTCACCGGGTCGGATCTTTTCGTGGAGGACCAGCGCGTCTTCATGCGCACAACCATGGGGCCCCAGCGCGTGGATGTCATCTATCGCCGTATCGATGACAGCTTCCTTGACCCGAAAATGTTTCGGCCAGATTCCACGCTTGGTGTGCCGGGACTGATGGACGCGTACCTTGCCGGAGGTGTGACGCTGGTCAGCGCGCCGGGTGTCGGCATCTGCGACGACAAGGCGATCTATTGCTATATGCCGGAGATCATCGAATTCTATCTCGGCGAGACGCCGCTCATCCCGAATGTGCCAACCTGGAAGTGTAGTGATCCGGACGACTACGCCTATGCGATGGATCACATGGCCGAGCTTGTCTTCAAGGAAGTCCACGGGTCAGGTGGGTATGGCATGCTGATTGGCCCGACCGCCACGAAGGCCGAGATCGAGGACTATGGCGCCCGTGTGCGTGCCAATCCGAAAGCGTTCATCGCCCAGCCAACCTTGTCGCTGTCGACCTGCCCCACTCTTGTCGAGAGCGGAATCGCGCCGCGTCATGTGGATTTCAGGCCCTATGCGCTGGTTGGGAAGGAAGTGCGCCTGACACCGGGAGGCCTGACCCGTGTGGCCATGCGCGCAAACTCCCTCGTGGTCAATTCCAGCCAGGGCGGCGGCGTCAAGGACACATGGGTGCTCAACCAATGAACCGGGAGACTGAGTTCCTGCCATGTTGAGCCGCGTTGCCGAGAATCTCTTCTGGATCGGGCGTTATGTCGAGCGCGCCGAGAACATTGCGCGCCTGGTTGATGCGGCGCGGCGCATGACAGCCTTGCCGAGCGAGGCGAATGCGGGTTCGAATGAATGGGCTTCCGTCCTGATCGCAGCGGGCGCCCATGAGGTGTTTGGAGATGCGCTCGGACGGGTCGACTCCGGCGCGGCGATCCATCGTCTCATCTTCGATACAACCAACCCGTCCAGCGTCAGAAGCACATTGATAACAGCGCGCGAAAACAGCCGGTCCATTCGCTTTGCTGTCACACAGGAAGTCTGGGAAGCGCTCAATTCAGCCTGGGCTGAAATGCGCAGCCTGAAGCCGGAGCATGGCGATGGGAGCGGCCTTTCGGACATCATCGACTGGGTGAAGCAAAAGTCCGCTATCATTCAGGGCGCGATCACAGGGACACTGATGCGCGGTGACGGGTATGACTTCATCAATGTGGGCATCGCCATTGAGCGCATCGATTCCACAGCGAGACTGCTTGATGTGAAGTATCATGTTCTTTTACCCTCGGCGTCTGATATCGGCTCCGGCGCAGACCATTATCAGTGGCTCTCGCTTCTCCAGGCCGCTGCGGCCCAGCGCGCCTATTTCGCCGAAACGAAATCGGACATATCGGCCAAGGGAGTGGCCGAATTCCTGATTCTCAATCCCCGTTTTCCGCGTGCCATCCTGTTCAATCTCAACAGAGCCGTCGTCACATTGTCGAGCCTTGAAAGTTTCTACGGGCATAAGTCACTTTGCCATGATGCGATATCGGACTTCGCGGACAAGACTGAGAGCCGCTCTATCGATGACATCCTGCAGTTCGGGCTTCATGAATTCCTGACGGACATCATCCGACAGAATTATGAGATTGCGAACCTTCTGGGACAGGCCTATGGCTTTGCCCCCGTGGTAAGTCAGGACGATCTTGCGGATGACAAATCCGAGCAATAGTTGCCAGTCTGCCCGCGAGCCGGTTCCTGATGCCGTCCCTACTGTCGAGGATACGCCCATGACCTATTGCGTTGCACTGAAGCTTCGCGAAGGCCTCGTTTTCCTGTCCGACACGCGCACCAATGCGGGCGTCGATAACGTCTCCAAGGTCAAGAAACTGTTCACCTGGCATATGCCCGGTGACCGCGTGATCACGATGATGACAGCAGGCAATCTCGGCATCACGCAGGCGGTGATCTCCGAACTCAACGAAGATCTCGACCGCCGGCCCCAGAGCATCCCGAACCTGTTCAGCGTCAAGAGCATGTTCGATGTGGCCCAGCTTGTCGGCGACAAGATGCGCCTGGTCCAGCAGCGATATGCCGACGGGCTGGCGTCGCGCGGCGTCGAATCCGGAGCGTCGATCATTGTCGGCGGGCAGCGCAGCGGCGGTCCACCGCGTCTTTTCCTCGTCTATGCAGCAGGCAACTTCATCGAGGCGATGGATGACAGTCCCTATTTCCAGATCGGCGAGCACAAATATGGAAAGCCGATCATCGACCGGGTGATCATACCCGAAACGAGCCTCCAGGACGCGATCATCTGTGCCCTCCTGTCGATGGACTCCACCATCCGCTCGAACCTGACGGTCGGAATGCCTCTCGATCTGGCTGTCGTGCGCGCCGGCGCGTTGCAGTTCGAACAGCTGCGCCGGATCGAGGATGATGACCAGACCTTTCGTGCCTTCTCGGAACGCTGGTCGCAGGAGCTGCGCGACGCATTTGCCGTCATGCGCGAGATGGCGGTTTAACAACACCTCCCGGGGCAGGGCGCAGACCGGCCAGATTCAGTCTGCGCTCAACCAGAGGCTGGAATTTGTCCGCCAGACCATGTTTATCTTGGGTCGTCGTCCCAGCCGGACAGCTGTTCCAAAGACCGCGCCCGGGCATTCTGATTGAGCCTGGATGAGAGTTCTGTCCGGCGCCCGCGCGAACTGCCCTAATTGAGGCCTTCACGGCCGATCCGGTAATAGCGCTCGCGCCGCTGGCGCTTGAGCTCTATCGCGCTCAGTCCCTCAATCGAGGCCAGCGATTTTTCGATGGCCTTGCCCGCGGCAAGGATTGCCTTTTCCGGCTCGCGATGTGCGCCGCCGACCGGCTCCTTCACAATTTCGTCAATGACCTTCATGCGCTTGAGGTCCTGCGCCGTGATCTTCATCGCCTCGGCGGCATCCCTGGCCTTGCTGGCGTCACGATAGAGGATGGATGCGCACCCTTCCGGCGAGATCACGGAATAGATGGCGTGTTCCATCATCAGCACGTGGCTTGCTGCAGCGATGGCGATCGCGCCGCCGGACCCGCCTTCGCCGATGATCAGCGCAACGCTCGGCACCGGCAGTGTGAGACAGCGCTCAGTTGAACGGGCAATCGCTTCGGCCTGGCCGCGTTCCTCGCCCGCCTTGCCCGGATAGGCGCCCGATGTGTCGACAAAACTGATCACCGGCAGGCCGAAGCGCGCGGCCAGGTCCATCAGTCGCTGCGCCTTGCGATACCCCTCCGGATGCGCCATGCCGAAATTGTGGCGGATGCGGCTTTCCGTGGTGTGGCCCTTCTCATGCCCCATCACGACCACTGAGCGATCATTGAACCGTGCCAGCCCGCCGATGATCGCCTCGTCATTGCCATAGACCCTGTCACCGGCGAGTTCCTGGAAATCCTCGAACAACAAGTCGAGATAGGCGCTGAAATGCGGTCGGTCAGGATGGCGCGCCACCTGGGTCTTCCGCCAGGGCGACAGGTCGCGATAGGTCTCCTTCAGCTGGCGGGAGGCTTTCTCGCGCAGCTTTTCAAGCTCTTCGCCGATTGACGGGCCGTCTTCGCTGCTATCGACCGTTTCGAGCTCTGCAATCTTGGATTCCAGCTCGGCAATGGGCTTTTCGAAATCGAGATAGGTCATGGACATGGCTTGCTGATAGCGTGCCGCTGGCGCGACGAAAAGAGGTTTCGTGTCAGCCGTGTGAGCCGGGCCGACGAAACAGCAGCACCCTGATGTCCCCGCTCATCGCTTCCTGGAGATATTCATAGCCCACCTTCTCGGCCAGCTGGATAGAGCGGGCATTGGCCGGATCAATGATGCAGTAACTGTGCTGGCCGGGGAAGGCGTGGTCGAGCCAGTGGTGAATGGCGCTGACGCATTCAAGGCCAAACCCGCGACCGAAAGCGTGCGAGGCGAGCGCCCATCCTGCCTCCGGGGCGCCGGAAATATCTGGAACAAGGGCGCGCTGGAAATCGGCAAACCCGACCTCACCAACAAAGGCGCCGGTCTCGCGATCCCTTGCAATCCAGTAGCCATAACCCAGCATCGGCCAGAAACCGCGATAGCGCGCCATGGTAAACCATGTATCCTGTCGCGAACGGTTGAAGCCGATATAGCGGGTGACGCGCCAGTCATCCCACATCGCCGCGCAATCATCGAGATCGCTGGTGACATGGCCGCGAAGCACGAGGCGTTCGGTTTCGATGACCGGCGGCCCGGCAGGTTGGCTCACCTTGCCGCCTCGCCTTTCATCTGCTCGAGCATGGTCTTCATGGCCGCATGCACCGTTTCTATGGCCTTGAGCGGGCGGACCATGACCTTGAAATCTGTGATCAGCCCGTCCTCGTCCCACTCGATCATGTCGATGCCATTGACCTGGACGCCATCCATTTCGCTCTCGAACTCCAGAACGGCCCGGTCCGCGCAATCAAAGACGCGGGTATAGCGGAAATTGTCATTGGCGAGTGTGTTACCGGCCGCGCCGAGATACATCAGCGTGATAGCCTTGCCCCTTTGAGGTGTGTGCACGATGGGGCTGCGGAAGACCACGTCATCATGCAGGAGTTCAGGCAGGCGCGCCGGGTCATGGCTGGTGAAGTAATCCATCCAGCGTTGCAGGTTCGGCGAATAACCCGTCATCGGGATCATTTTTTCCTCCCATATGTTATGCTGACGGCCAGCCTGTCCTGCCCGAGCCATTTTGTCGAGATATCGGCTTGCGGGTGGCCCGCAGGCTGAAACCGTGAGCGGCCGATACTGGTCGCACAACACTTTAGTAAAGGAGAAAACCCATGACTGTTGCACGTGTCACAGAAATCACGGCCACCGGATCCAGCGTCGAGGAGGCGATCAGGAGCGGTGTCGAAAGGGCCTCCAAGACTCTCAAGAATGTCGAAGGTGTCTGGGTTCAGGACATCAAGGCCGACGTCAGCGACGGGAAGATCACGTCATTCCGCGTCAACATGAAGGTTACCTTTATCCTGACCGACTGATCCGGCCAGGTATCAGGAAAGGCCTGTTCTTTTCGATCAGGCCTTTTCCTTCTTCTTTTTTGCGGCCTTTTTCTTCCCCTTGGGCTTCGACTTGACCTTCTCCTTGTCCTTCTTCTTGCCTTTCGGTTTTTGCTTCTCGTCCGCATCGTCTTCTGCGAGTGATTTCGCCGGCTTCGGAGCGATCAGGGCCGAGAGAAGATCGACAAAAGGGGCGCGACGGTTCTTGGGAAGGCCCTGAAGTAACGTCTCATCGGCCTCACGCACCGCAGGTGCAGCAGTGTCGAGCGCCTTGCGCCCCGCAGGCATCAGCGATACCGCCTTGGCGCGCGCATCGCTTTCCGACTGGAATCGTGCGATCAGCCCCGCCTTCTCCATGCGTGAGACCATGTCCGCGAGAGTTGAACGGTCAATCCCGGTGGCATTTACCAGGCTGGACTGGCTGGCGCCGTCCTCCTGCGCTATCGCTGCGAGGACGGAGAATTGACGCAGTGTGATTCCCGCTTCGCGCAAGGCTGCGGCGGACCGGTTGGCGGCCATCTGCTGCGCCCTGTGGAGCAAGTGGCTCGGCGAAATATCCAACTCGAAAGGTTCCGGCGCTTCGCGCGGATTTCCGTCTTCGTCTGCCTCAATGGCATCCGTCATCTTCTGCTCCCGACCGCCCTCGCCGCATTTGATGCAGCACCACCCTTGCGCTATCTCAGTCTGACAGTAGGCGGATCAACCCATTTCTCCAATAGCGCGATAGATTGACAGCCCGATGACAAGAACACTTGTGCCAGATTTTGATTTCAAGGTGCCGAGCGGCGATGACCGCCCGCGCCGGGTCTGTAATCATTGCGAATTCATAGATTACGAGAATCCGCGGATCGTGGCGGGTGCCGTCGTGACCGCCACGGACGGTCGGATTCTGCTTTGCAAGAGGGCGATCGAGCCACGAAAGGGCTACTGGACCCTGCCGGCAGGCTTTCAGGAAAAGGGCGAGAGCGTTGCCGAGGGCGCCATGCGCGAAGCCCGAGAGGAAGCGTGTGCGACAATCGAGATCGACCGGTTGCTGGCGGTTTATGATGTGCCGCGCATTTCACAGGTCCAGATCATGTTCCGCGCCCGCCTGGTCTCAGACATCGCGCCTGGGCCGGAAAGCACCGAGGTCAGACTTGTGGAGTGGAAGGACATTCCGTGGTCTGAACTGGCCTTCCCGACAGTTGTCTGGGCGCTCAGTCATTTTGCGCAGACCCGCGATCAGCACGCATTCGTGCCCTTCGGCAATCCGCCGGGCACCGAGACTCTGACCCGCTAGGCGTCAGCAGCCGCCTTCTCGCCTTTTCCGAGATGTTTCAGCGTATAGGGCACATTTGCCAGGCCGAACAGGAAGACGATGACCATATTGCCGAGCTTCCAGTTCGCCCAGACATCCTCGGCATTGCGCGCGCCAAAGGTCAGGCCGAAAAACTCGTAACTGCCTGCCGGCGCAATGGTCAGGCCCGCGAAGACCAGGGGATTTTCGAAACCGGGCGCATAATAGCGCCACAGAAACTCGTTCCATCCAGCCATCGCAATGAAGAGCAGTCCCCAGCGGGTGGCCAGCGTGTTCCAGGCGCGGGTCGGAAGATCAAACACTTCCTTGAACATGGCCCGCCAGACATTCCGTCCCATTGCGAAGCCGCCAAAGATGATCGCAGCCAGGAACAGGTTCTGGATCGTCGGCTTGATATAGATGAAGGATTTGTCCTGAAGCAGGATGCCGAGTGTGCCAAACCCGCCGACAATCAGGGAGCTGACAATCAGGAAGGGCGGTATTTTCTGCCCCTTGATCAGTTTCAGCCCGACCACACCGACTGACAGGACGATCAGCACTCCCGTCGCCCAGTAGAGCGCATTTTCCTTGCTCAGCAGCGGCACGCCGACATCAATGAAGCGCAACAGATTATAGACAAGGACAAAGCCGATCACGGGGATAAGATCACCCCATATCTGGTTGGCCCTGTCTGCGGCGGTGCCGAGATCGGCGTTTTTATCGGTCATGTCCTGCCTTACGCATTCACGCCGCTTGCGGATGAGCGGCGAAGTGATTTCAGGAAGCTGCGCGCGCCGCCCGCGTCAAGGGCGATGGCAACAAACCCATAAACCGTTCCGCCGGCCAGCGCCTTCGCGGCGAGTTCCGGCCAGGCGGGCATGGCGGGTATTATCGCGATGACCGGCCACATGGCGAGGCAGGCCAGCGCGATCTTCGCTGCGTCCACGAGCGGCCAGGCGAGCGGGACGAGCCGGCGCCCGACCAGTGCGAGCAGGACCACCCCTGCGCCATAGCTGATCACCGTGGCATAGACCGCGCCCATCAGGCCAAGCATCGGCAGCAGGAAGAGGTTGAGCGCGATATTCAGCCCCGCTGGACATATCATCAGCAAGGCGCGAAGCCCGGTACGCCGCGCCAGCTGGAAGGCTTCACTCGCATAATGGATGAGAAGGCCGTTAAGCAGGCCGGCCACAGCGATCCAGGGGATGATCGGACGTGCCGCCTCGCGCAGGTCTTCGCCGATCATGGCGCGCGCCAGCGGATCTGCGACAAGCGCCAGCCCGGCGGCCGCCGGCATTCCGAACAGGAGCAGCGTGCGAATCAGCCCCCGGCCTTCCTTGGCGGCCGTCTGCGGCCCGTCTGCCTCATAGGCGGCCATCATCAGCGGCGCGCCGGCCATGGCCGCCCAGGCGCAGATCAGCAGAACCGTCTTGTCCGCCACGCCATAGCCGGCTGCATAGGCGCCGACAGCGGCCTCTCCGAGAAAAGCCGCGATCAGGAACCTGTCAGCTGCTGAAAGGAGGATATCGAGCGCCAGCGCGGCGGCAATCGGCAGGCCGTAAGCGGCCCAGGCGCGCCGGCTCGCCCTGTCGGCGTGCCCACCGCGCGCCGATCTGAAGATGAACCCCGTCTCCATGACGCCAAACAGTGCAGCCGCCGCGACCAGTCCGGCAAAGGGCGCGGCGGGCCCCAGTCCGGTCTGCCAGGCCAGCAGCGCCCCGAGCGCAAAAGCGATCAGCGTCTGGCAGGTCTGGACCGCCGCGAAACGGGCGACATTCTGGCCGGCGCGGTGGGCCTCCAGGGCGAATTTCA
This sequence comes from uncultured Hyphomonadaceae bacterium, assembly GCA_964415675.1. Classification (GTDB taxonomy): domain Bacteria; phylum Pseudomonadota; class Alphaproteobacteria; order Caulobacterales; family Hyphomonadaceae; genus UBA5336. The sequence goes on along the minus strand of CAYQBG010000012.1, from coordinate 53,486 downwards.
CCACCGTCGACAGCGGCATCAAAGTGACAAGCCAGGGCAGGATGGCGAGATAGCCTGGCTGGTTGCGAAGAAGGAGGAACAAGACCGCCCAGACCAGCATCGCCGCCAGCAATGAGCGCCAGACAAGGCCGATTCCGGTGGCGAAATGGTCTGCCAGCCGGTGTTTCGCCGAAGCCTGCGCATGAAACCGGAAATTCGCCGCCTCGACCCAGGTCAGCGTCAGCGTGTGCACAAGCGCCATGATCGACAGGCACAGCGCATAACGGCCATATTCCGCCGGTCCGAGCAGGCGGGTAAAGACATAGACCCCGCCAAAGGCGGCCAGGCCACTGGCGATATTGACAGGCGCATAGCCGGCAAGGTGTCGGGTCAGTTTCATGGCAGCTGTCCTAAACCAGAGCCTGCGAGCATACGGTTAACTGCCAAACTGCATCAGCACCAGTCCGCCCGCCAGCGTTGCGGCCGCCAATGTGCGCCGCGCACCGAACCCCTCCTTGAGAAACAGCCAGCCCAGCAGGGCTGCGAACACGACCGAGGTTTCGCGCATGGCGGTGACGAGGGCTGCATCGGTCATGGTGAAGGCATAGATGGCGGCGGCATAGGAGAGGCTGCCGGCAAATCCGCCCCAGAGCCCGGCTTTCAGCTGCGGGCGGATGCGTTTGACCAGCGCGCCGCGCCGGGTCCACAGGGTCACTGCCGTGACCCCGATCCAGTCGAGCAGGAACAGCCAGACCACGAATGTGCCGGTGTGCGGCATCTCGCGCGCCACCCGTGCATCGACGACAGAATAAAGCCCGATCCCGGCGGCTGTGATCACCGCCCAGACAAGGGCCGCGCGATCGAGTTTCTGCTGGACCGGCGAAGCCCGGCCGGGCAGGGCAAAGACCAGCAGCGCGACCGAGGCTATGAGCAGGCCGACAATCGCGACCGGAGCGAGATGCTCGTCCAGCACAAGAATGGCGAGCAGCGCCGTCATGACCGGCGACAGGCCGCGCATGACCGGAAAGACAAGTGATAGCCCGCCGCGATGCAGCGCCCTGACCATCGAAAACTGGTAGATCCAGTGCACGCCGACAGCGATGGCCATGGCCGGCCACATCGAAAGGGGCGGGGCGGGCACGAAGGGTGCGAAGGGGAGCATGGTCAGTCCCATCGCGATCGACATGATCATCCGCGCTGTCAGGACATCGCCGCCCCGTTTGATGGCGAAATTGGCCACCGCGACGGTGATGGCGGAGAACAGTCCGAGCAGGATGGGCAGACTGGAAGCAGCTGTCATGGCGCCGGCAGATACAGGGCCAGGCAGCATAAAGCACGACCTAAGTTGGGACTTTGCGCTGCGTCAGGCGAGCTTGCGGGCCAGTACGGCCGTCTTAGCCGCCACCGCTTTGAGGGCTTCTTTTTGTGCCGGGGCATCGCAGGCGGCTGGCACCGGGTTGGGCCGGCCGAGATGGAAACCCTGAACATAGTCGCAGCCAAGTTCCTGCAGCCGCAGGAAGGTGCGCTCATCCTCAACACCTTCTGCGCAGGTCTTCAGGCCAAGCGCCTGGCACAAGGAGACAGTGGCCGAGACAATGCTCTCGCTATGGCTGGACCAGATCAGCGGGCTGATGAAGGATTTGTCGATTTTGAGCTTGGTCAGCGGCAATTGGCGCACCAGTGACAGCGAGGAATGGCCGGTCCCGAAATCGTCGAGCGATATCGAGACGCCGCGCTCCGCGATCCGGCGCAGCACATCGATCCCGGTCTCCATGTCGCGGAACATGGCCGTTTCGGTGACTTCCAGCTCCAGCCGGGACGGATCGTATTTGTGTCGCACCAGCTGCGTGGCCAGGCGGTCGGCGAAATTGTCATGGTGCAACTGGTTCGGCGAGACATTGAGCGCAATGACGCCGTCAGGTGCACGCGCGGCCGGGCCCGACAGGACCTGTTCCAGCAGGCTCCAGAAAAGTTCGTCAATCAGGCCCACGCGCTCGGCAATGGGAATGAAACGGCCCGGAGATGGCGCATCGCCGCGGGCTTCGGCGGTCCAGCGGGCAAGAACTTCATGGCCGACAACCGCCCGGGTGGCCGTGCATATGACCGGTTGGTAGGCCGGCGTGATCCCGCGCGAGGTGATGACGGTGCGCAGGCGTGCTTCGATTTCCTGCTCATCCGTCGCTTCGGCGTCGAGACTGGCCGTGAATCGGCAAATGCCGCCGCCTCCTGCCTTCGCCCGCAGCATGGCGCGGTCGGCGGCCCGCAAGAGTTCGCTTGGTGTCGCCGCATCATCGGGAAACACCGCCAGACCAATCGAGGCACCGACGGAAATCCGCCCGGTGGATGTATCGACAGGCCGGCAGATTTCCCGGCGCACGGGGGCGACAATACTGGCCGGATCGCTTGCCAGGTCGCCCTCATCGATCATCAGCGCGAATTCATCCCCGCCAAGGCGCGCTGCGCTCAGGGCTGGCCGGAAGGCCTGCAGCCGGCCCGCGACGGTCTTGAACACCTCATCGCCAACCGCATGGCCAAACCGGTCATTGATGGATTTGAACCGGTCGAGATCGACAAAGGCGATAACCGTGCGCCGCGCGTCTTCGCCTTCCTGTGGGAGGAGCTCCAGGAACCGGCGCCGATTGTGCAGCCCGGTCAGGGCATCTGTATTGGCCAGGTCTTCCAGTTCGCTCTGGTAGCGGGTGATCCGCATCGAGTGCAGGGCCAGGAGAAAGGCGATCGGCACGGCAATCAGCGCCGTGATGAAGATGATATGCAGCAGGTTCGCCCGTTCGGTGACGGGCCGGAACAGCTCATATGTGGCCGAGGCGAGGATGGACGAGCTTGACATCGCCGCCAGCGATGCCAGCACGACGAAGACGGCCATTTCGGTCCGATTCCTGATACTGAGCACGAAACGCCTCCTCCTGCCTGCTGCAATCATAGGGATCGCGCTTGAAGAAGATCGAAAACCGATTGATTGAATTTCACCGATTTCGGCGCACTGATGGCTGTGCGCCAGCGTCTTTCGATTGCATGGCCGGCCCGCACGGTCCAGACAGGGGTCGGTGATGTTTGTACGCGTCCTGTTCCCGCTGCCGCTGCCCGAGCCGTTTGACTATGAGGTTCCCGCCGGAATTGACGTGGGTCCCGGCAGTTATGTGCGCGCGCCTCTTGGCAAGCAGGAGCGCACCGGCATTGTCTGGGATGTGATCGACCGGCCGGTGGAGGAGAGCCGCACGCTCAAGCCGGTCATCGAGGTCTTCGACGTCCCGCCCATGTCCGGGGAGTTGCGGCGTTTCGTCGATTTCGCTGCCCGCTACAATGCCTGCGCACCCGGGCAGGTCCTGGCCATGGTTCTGCGCTCACGCGGGGCGCTGCATCCCTCTCCGGTCGAAACCCTTTACGAACCGACAGGCACGTCGCCGCCGCGCCCAACCGCTGCGCGTGCGAAGGTGCTGTCGGTGGCTGGCCAAGGGCCGGCGCGCCCGGCTTCGGTGCTTGCGGCAGATGCGGGTGTGTCGGCCGGCGTGGTGCGCGGGCTGGTCGAATGCGGCGCGTTGCGCCCGGTCGAACACCTGGTCGATGCGCCCTTTCCTGCGCCCGATCCGGGCCGGCCGGGGCTGTCCCTGTCGGGTGAACAGGAAGAGGCTGCCCGGCGGCTGCGTAGCCGGGTCGAGACCGGCGGTTTTGCCCCCTTCCTGCTGGATGGTGTGACAGGTTCGGGCAAGACGGAAGTCTATTTCGAGGCTATCGCGGCGGCCCTGCAAGCCTCGGGCGACGCCCAGATACTGGTTCTCCTGCCCGAGATCGCGCTGACACAGGCTGTGCTGGAACGGTTCGAAGCCCGGTTTGGAGCTGTGCCCGCGCCCTGGCATTCCGGGCTCAGCGACAAGGCGCGCCGGCGCACCTGGCGCGAGGTCGCTCATGGCCGCGCCCGGATCGTCATCGGCGCCCGCTCGGCGCTGTTCCTGCCCTTCCGGGCGCTGCGACTCGTGATCGTCGATGAGGAGCATGACACCTCCTACAAGCAGGAAGAGGGCGTGACCTATCATGCGCGCGACATGGCAGTCATGCGCGCCAAGCTGGCCGGCGCCGCCATCGTGCTCGCCTCGGCCACGCCGGCGCTGGAATCGGCGGTGAATGCAGAGACCGGACGCTACAGGCTACTGAAACTGGCTGCCCGCCCGGGCGCAGCCCGCCTGCCGGATATTTCACTGATAGACTTGCGCGCCGAGCCCCCGGAAAGGGGCCAATGGCTGTCGCCGGCGCTTGCCTCGGCGCTGGTCGAGACCCATGCGGCCGGCGAGCAGACGCTCCTGTTCCTGAACCGGCGCGGCTATGCCCCGCTGGTCCTGTGCCGGGCCTGCGGGGAGAAACTGAAAAGTCCCGGGACAGAGAGCTGGCTGACCGAGCATCGCTATACCGGGCGACTGGTCTGTCACCTGACGGGATATTCCATGCCCAAGCCTGCGGCCTGTCCCCATTGCGGGGCGGAGAACACGCTGATGGGGGTCGGGCCGGGCGTGGAACGGATCGCCGAAGAGGTCCGCCGGCTGCTGCCCGATGCGCGCATCGAGATCTTTTCCTCCGACACGGCCCGTTCTGGCGAGGACACGCGCGGCCTTGTCGAGCGGATGGCTGCCGGCGAGATCGATGTCATGATCGGCACGCAGATCGTCGCCAAGGGGCACAATTTTCCCGGCCTGACGCTGGTCGGCGTGGTCGATGCCGATTCCGGGCTCAAGGGCGGGGACCTTCGCGCCGGAGAGCGGACCTTCCAGCTGCTCAGCCAGGTGGCGGGCCGGGCCGGGCGGGCCGACAAGCCCGGCCGCGCCCTGATCCAGACCTTCGGGCCTGACAATCCGGCGATGATCGCGCTGGAACATGGCGACCGCGATGGGTTTCTCGCGATTGAGCGCGATGTGCGCGCCGAAATGGGCATGCCGCCCTTTGGCCGGCTGGCGGCGATCATCGTGTCCGCGCCGGGTGCAGAGGCGGTGCAGGAAGCAGGCCTTGCGATCCTGAAAGCCGCGCCAAACGGGGAGGGTATCGAGGTCTACGGCCCCGCCGAAGCCCCCATCGCCGTGGTGCGCGGGCGCCACCGAAGGCGATTTCTGGTCAAATCACCGCGCGATGTCGATCTCAGCGCCTATATGGCTGCCTGGCGCGCACGACTTAAGGTGCCCGCATCCGTGCGGGTCAGCATCGATATCGACCCGTATTCCTTTCTGTGAAGGTCTGCGCAGGCGCTTTGAGCTTCAGCCCGTGCCAATCCGCCGCATTCTGCGACCTTTGCCTGTGTTGTCAGAGTGAAAGGCAGGTGCTAAGCCCCGCCGGAATTTGCGCAGCAGAAGGGCCGCTCGGCCTGACCGCGCCTTTCATTCAACCGGGCACTCCGCCCCAACCGACGGACAGCGCTTTGGCCAAAGGCTCCATTTCCACCGCCAGTGAAGCGGCCCGGCGCTACGCAGGCGCCCTCTTCGAACTGGCCCAGGATTCCGGCCAGCTCGCCAATATTCATCGCGACTTTGCCGGTTTTGCGGCGCTCGTGCGCGACAATGACGAGTTGTCCCGGCTGATCCGGACGCCGGCAATTTCGCGCGACGCGAAGGTGGGCGCGCTGACGGGGGTGGCCGAGGCGGTTGGCGTTGGCCCGCTTCTGGTGAAGTTTCTCGGGACGATCGCCGCGAACGGGCGCTCCGGGGAAATTCCCGGCGTGCAGGTTGCCTTCGATGAGATTTATGCCAGACAACGCGGCGTCAAACGCGCCGTGGTCACCACGGCAAAGCCGATGACGGACGCCCAACGTGAACGAATTCAGGGCATCCTTGCAAAGGTTGTCGGCGGAGAGGTCGAACTGACTGAAACCGTTGATGAAGACATCATCGGCGGCATCCAGCTGCGCATCGGGTCGAAACTCGTCGATGCCAGCCTCGCCGCCAAACTCGATCGTATGAACACCGCCATGAAGGGAGCGTGAGCCCAGATGGACATCAGCGCAGCCGAAATCTCTGGAATCCTGAAGCGCCAGATTGAAAATTTTGGTGTCGAGGCGGAAGTCTCAGACGTCGGCCAGGTCCTGTCTGTGGGTGACGGGATCGCTCGCGTTTACGGCCTCGACAGCGTCCAGGCCGGCGAAATGGTCGAGTTCGAGAACGGTGTGAAGGGCATGGCCCTGAACCTGGAAAGCGACAATGTCGGTGTCGTGATCTTCGGCGACGACTCCGGGATCAAGGAAGGCGACACCGTCAAGCGACTGGACGAGATTGTCGCCGCTCCGGTTGGCAAGGGTCTTCTCGGCCGCGTGGTCGATGCGCTGGGCAACCCGATTGACGGCAAGGGCCCGCTCGACGAGGCAGAGATTGATGGTCGCCAGCGCGTGGATGTGAAGGCGCCGGGCATTATTCCCCGCAAATCGGTGCACGAACCCATGATGACCGGCATCAAGGCCATTGATGGCATGATTCCGATCGGTCGCGGCCAGCGTGAGCTGGTCATCGGCGATCGTCAGACGGGCAAGACCGCCGTTTGTATCGACACGATCCTGAACCAGAAGGAAACCAATGCGGCGGCCAGGAGCGAAAATGAGAAGCTCTATTGCGTCTATGTCGCTGTCGGCCAGAAACGCTCGACTGTCGCCCAGGTCGTCAAGACACTCGAAGAGCGCGGCGCCATGGATTACACGATCGTGGTCGCCGCCACGGCGTCCGAGCCCGCGCCGCTGCAATACATCGCGCCTTATACCGCCTGCACCATGGGCGAGTATTTCCGCGACAATGGTATGCACGCGCTGATCATCTATGATGACCTGTCCAAGCAGGCCGTTGCTTATCGCCAAATGTCGCTGCTGCTGCGTCGCCCGCCGGGCCGCGAAGCCTTCCCGGGTGACGTGTTCTATCTTCACTCGCGTCTGCTTGAGCGCGCGGCGAAGATGAATGAAGATAATGGCGCCGGCTCGCTCACCGCGCTGCCAATCATCGAGACCCAGGCCAATGACGTGTCGGCCTACATTCCGACGAACGTGATCTCGATCACCGATGGCCAGATCTTCCTGGAAACCGACCTGTTCTATCAGGGCATCCGCCCGGCCGTGAATGTCGGCTTGTCAGTCTCGCGCGTCGGCTCGGCCGCCCAGACCAAGGCGATGAAAAAGGTTGCCGGCTCGATGAAGGGTGAACTGGCCCAGTATCGCGAGATGGCCGCCTTTGCGAAATTCGGCTCCGACCTCGATGCGGCGACCCAGAAGCTGCTCGATCGCGGCGCGCGCCTGACCGAGCTTCTCAAACAGCCGCAATACGCCCCGCTGCTGATGGAAGAGCAGGTCTGCGTGATTTATGCCGGTACGCGCGGCTATCTCGATACCGTTGCGGTCGACAATGTGACCCGTTACGAGGCCGAGCTTCTCACCTTCCTGCGCGGACAGAAGAAATCGCTCCTGTCGAAGATCGCCGAGGAAAAGGCGCTGACCGACGAGATCGAGTCCGGCATCAAGGATGCACTCGAAGAGTTCGCCAAGAGTTTTGCCTGATCTCGCGCATTTAAGTCTCTGACCCAGAGGACAGACCGTAAAAATGGCCAGTCTCAAGGAACTCAAGGGCCGGATCTCCAGCGTGAAATCCACGCAGAAGATCACCAAGGCCAAGCAGATGGTCGCCGCGGCCAAGCTGCGCCGTGCGCAGGAGGCGGCCGAGGCCTCGCGGCCCTATGCCGCGCGTCTGGCAGCGGTGATTGCGAACCTGACGGCGGCTGCGGCGTCGGGCGGCGAGAACGGGCCCAAACTCCTCGCCGGCACCGGCAAGGAGGACATCCATCTCCTCCTGGTGATGACTGCCGAGCGCGGCCTGTGTGGCGGCTTCAATGCCAATACGGTCAAGCGCGCCAAGCAGGAAATCGGCGAGTTGCGCGCCGCCGGCAAGACGGTGAAGATCATCACCATCGGCAAAAAGGGCCGCGAACAGCTGGGCAGGGAATATGGCGACATGTTCGTTGATCATGTCGATCTGTCCGAGATAAAGGGCAATGATTTCACCGAGGTCGCGCTTGGGCTGGGCCGCGAATTGGCCCAGCGTTTCGAGGATGGCGAATTCGATATCGCCACGCTGGTCTTTTCCGAATTCAAAAATGTCCTCAGCCAGGTGCCGGTGACCCGCCAGCTGATCCCGGCAAAGCCCCCGGAAGATGCCGAAGTGATCGACCTGAAGGGCGCGATCTATGAATATGAGCCTTCCGAGGAAGAGATTCTCGAAACGCTCCTGCCGCGCTATCTCAACACCCAGCTCCTCTCGGCCATGCTGGAAAGCGCGGCCGGCGAGCAGGCCGCCTCAATGACCGCCATGGACAATGCCACGCGCAATGCCGGTGAGCTGATCGACGATCTTTCGCTGCAATATAACCGCGCCCGCCAGGCGCAGATCACCAAGGAACTGATCGAGATCATTTCCGGCGCAGAAGCGCTGTAGGGGACCGGGAGCGACCTGCCATGAATTACTGGGTTTATGAGAACCGCATTGCCAAACGCGCCCGCATCCATCTGGCGAGTTGCCGCTATTGCAATGACGGCGCCGGGCTTGGCGGCGACACCAACAATGATGATGATGAATGGCACGGGCCGTTTTCAAGCTTCGAAGCCGCCCGGGAGAAAGCGAATTCCCTGCCTTACAAGGATGTGCGCCCCTGCGGTGTGTGCAAGCCGGACACGGCCGGTAAGGACGCCCTTGCCGAAGCCGAACCGGTGAAAGCCGGTGCCACATCCGCCACCGCAGCGGCTGCCAGCACGGTGACACCTGCCCGAGACGCGCACGCAGAAGCTGCGCCGGCCAAGACCGGCGCGGCCAGCGCGTCCGCCGGTACCACCTCTTCTGCCGCGAGCGCGGCCCCCACCAGCCCAGTGAAACAGACGACCGCTCCAAAGGAGACGCCCCGCATGAGCAACCCGGCCAACGTCAAGGGAAAGATTTCCCAGGTCATCGGCGCCGTTGTCGATGTCGAGTTCGACGGACAACTGCCGAATATTCTCAACGCGCTTGAGACCGATAACCATGGCAACCGCCTCGTCCTGGAGGTCGCCCAGCATCTCGGTGAGAATACCGTGCGGACCATCGCCATGGATTCGACCGAAGGGCTGGTCCGCGGCCAGGGCGTGTCTGACACCGGCCGGGCCATCACCGTTCCTGTCGGCCCGGCGACGCTGGGACGGATCATGAATGTGATTGGCGAGCCAATTGATGAGCGCGGCCCGGTGAATGCCGATGCCGAACGGGCGATCCACCAGCCCGCGCCCGAATTCGTCGATCAGTCGACCGAAGCGGAAGTCCTCGTCACCGGCATCAAGGTCATCGACCTTCTCTGCCCATACACGAAGGGCGGCAAGATCGGCCTGTTCGGCGGCGCCGGTGTCGGCAAGACCGTGCTGATCCAGGAACTGATCAACAATATCGCCAAGCTGTTCGGCGGCTATTCCGTGTTCGCCGGTGTCGGCGAGCGCACGCGAGAGGGCAATGACCTCTATCACGAGATGCAGGACGCCAAGGTGATCAATCTTGATGGCGAAAGCCGCGCGACCCTCGTCTATGGCCAGATGAACGAGCCGCCGGGCGCGCGTGCGCGTGTGGCGCTGACCGGGCTGACACAGGCGGAATATTTCCGCGATGTGGAAGGCAAGGATGTGCTCTTCTTCGTCGATAATATCTTCCGCTTCACCCAGGCGGGCTCGGAAGTGTCGGCGCTTCTTGGCCGCATCCCTTCGGCTGTGGGCTACCAGCCGACACTGGCGACCGATATGGGCGAACTTCAGGAGCGGATCACCTCGACAAACAAGGGCTCGATCACCTCGGTCCAGGCCATCTATGTGCCGGCCGACGATTTGACCGACCCGGCCCCGGCCACCTCCTTTGCTCACCTTGACGCGACCACGGTTCTCAACCGCGCCATTGCGGAAAAAGGCATCTATCCCGCTATCGACCCGCTCGATTCATCCTCGCGTATTCTCGATCCGCTGGTCATCGGGACCGAGCATTATGAAACGGCACGCGGCGTCCAGGAAATCCTGCAGCGCTACAAGGAGCTTCAGGATATCATCGCGATTCTCGGCATGGATGAGCTGTCGGAAGAAGACAAGATGGTCGTCGCGCGCGCCCGCAAGGTCGAGCGCTTCCTGTCTCAGCCCTTCGACGTGGCCGAAGTGTTCACCGGCTCGCCTGGCGTGCAGGTCAAGCTCGAAGACACGATCAAGGGCTTCAAGGATCTCATCGCCGGCGAATATGACCATTTGCCCGAACAGGCCTTCTATATGGTTGGCTCCATGGACGAGGCCGTGAAAAAGGCCGAGAAAATGCTGGAAGACGCGTAAGGAAATATGGCCGACACACTTTCCTTCTCCCTCGTCTCGCCCGCCAGTGAACTGTTCTCCGGCGAGGTCGATCATGTCATCGCGCCCGGTGCGGAGGGCGAGTTTGGCGTATTGCCGAACCATGCGCCCTTCATGACGACGCTGAAGAATGGCGTCGTGCGTGTTCTCGCCGCCGGCAAGGATGATATGCGCGTCTTCGTGCGTGGCGGGTTTGCCGATGTCACACCTGCGGGCCTGACCATCCTTGCGGAGGAAGCGGTGGACCTTTCGACGGTCGAAGCCGCCGAGATAGACAAGGATATCGAACAGACGCGGCTGGATCTGAAATCGCGCAGCGATGACGATCCCGGCCATGTCCGGCTCGCCGAGCACATCGCCTATCTGGAAGACCTGCGCAACGCGATCTGATTGCCGCGTCTGCGTCTGCGGTTCGCTGTCTGTCCGCAACGCGGCCCGGATGAGGCCGTCGCCACTTCCCGAAGAATCATGCTGCCATACCCGCGCCGCTTTCACTTCCCATGAAGGGTTGTCATGTGAGGTGACGTCAGCATGAAGAGGAGTGGCCGCGATGAAACGTGTGGCTGTGATCTATGGCGGCTGGTCGTCTGAGCGCGAGATTTCGATCAGTTCGGGTACGCAGATGGCGCGCGCGGCACGGGCCGCCGGCTATGATGTCACCGAGATCGATGCCAGCCGGGACCTCGCACGCCAGCTGGAGGCCGCCGCGCCTGATGCGGTGCTCAATGGCCTGCATGGCCCCTGGGGCGAGGATGGCTGCGTCCAGGGCCTGCTGGAGGTGATGGGTCTGGCTTACAGCCATTCCGGCGTGCTGGCTTCCGCGGTGGCGATGGACAAACGCAAATCCAAAGCGGTCTATGCGCAGAATGGGATCGATATTGCCGAGGATGTGGCCTGCACAAGGGCTGAGGCGGCCGCTCGCCACCTGCTGGAGCCGCCCTATGTGATCAAGCCTGTGGCCGAGGGATCGAGTTTCGGTGTGGTGATCGTGCGCGATCGTGCCAATGGTCCGCCGCAGGAATTGCTCGCCGATGACTGGGCTTATGGCGACCGCCTGATGGCGGAGAAATTCATCCCGGGACGCGAGCTGTCTGTCGGGATCATGGGCGAGCGCGCCCTCGCCGTCACGGAGATCACGACATTAAGGGAGTTTTACGACTTTGATGCAAAATACGCATCAGGCGGATCGCGTCACACGCTGCCGGCCGACCTGCCCCGGCATGTGAGTGATGCGGCCATGACCGCGAGCCTGAAGGCTCACCATGCGCTGGGCTGCCGGGGCGTGTCGCGGTCAGACTTTCGATACGATGAGGATGAGGACCGGCTCGTGATCCTGGAAACCAACACACAGCCTGGAATGACGCCGACCTCGCTCGTGCCCGAACAGGCGGCCTTTGTTGGCATCAGTTTCGAGGAGCTGGTCGCCTGGATGATCGAGGATGCCTCATGCGACCGGTGAATGTGAGACATGATGAAGGCGCCGTCGCTGTCCGACAGAAGGAGGAGGTGCGAGTCACCTCCGTCATTCTTGGCCTTGTCATGGTGATCGCGCTGATTGTCACTGCGGCGGCCTGGATGGGCGGCTCGCTGTCGCGAATGGAATCGCGCCTGGCCAATTTTACCGACGCCACCGCGCGCACATTCGGGCTGGCGGTCACCGATGTCGCCGTGATCGGTCTTGAGAACAAGCCGGAGCTCGCGGGCGAAATCCGCGCAGCGGCCATGATCGAGCCGGGCGAGAATACGTTTCGCGCCGACCCCTATCGTATCCGCGACCGGATCGAAGCCACGCGCAAGGTTGTCAATGTGAGGGTCCACAGGCTCTGGCCCGACCAGGTCGTGATCATGGCGGATCCGGCCGATCCGCTTGCGCTGTGGGAACAAGGCGGAACCTGGCGCGTGATTGATGAGCTTGGCCGCGAAATGCCGGGCGTCTCGCCCTCGGACTTTGCCGGCCTTCCGGCGCTGCATGGTGCGGGTGCGCCCCAGGCTGCGCCGGACCTGTTTTCTCATCTGCGCGCGCGGCCCGGTCTTGGCGAGCGACTGGTGGCGGCCGAACGGGTCAGCCAGCGGCGCTGGCGCCTGCACTTCGAGGGTGGCATCCGCACCGAACTGCCCGAGGATGGCCAGCTGGGGCGCGCGCTTGGTGAACTGGCCATGATGGACGGACAGCATGGCCTTCTCGATCGTGCCATCGCCGGCATCGATCTCAGAATGCCTGGCCAGCTTGTGTTTCGGCCCCATGAAACGTCAGGCGGGGAGGGCGCAGCCTGATGTCGACCTTCGACCAGCGCGTTGGCCATCGTGCCAGCCAGTCTGATGGCGATCATTTCGCCGCACTCGATGTCGGCGGATCCAAGCTCGCTTGCCTCATCGCGCGGCGCGACAGCCGACAGTCTGCGGGTTTTGTGCTCGCCGGAGCAGGTCGCCAGCAAAGCCGTGGTTTCAAACATGGCGCGATTTCCGACATCGAGGCTTTGGAACGCACCGTACGACTAGCCGTCGAAGATGCCGAACGTGAGGCCGGCAACCGGATTTCGCGCGTTCGGGTCGGTCTGACCGGCGCGAAGGTGACAAGCCGGCTTGTGTCAGCCGGCTGCATGACGGGCGGGCGCGAAGTGTCCGTTCGTGATGTGCGACGCGTTCATTCCGCCTGCCTGTTGAAAATGCAGGTGAAGGGGCGTGAGGTCCTCGGGGTCTGGCCCATTGCCTATCGTGTCGATGACCAGGAAGGCGTGCGCGAGCCTGTGGGCATGATCGGTTCGCGGATCGGTGTTCTTGTCAATGTGGTATCAGCACCGACTTCGGTGGTGCGGAACCTGATCGAGTGTGTATCGAGGGCGCATCTGAAGATAGAACAGATCGTTCCGTCGTCGATTGCAAGCGGTCTTGGCGCACTGATCGAGGATGAGCGCGACAATGGGGCCATTTGTATTGATATGGGCGCAGGGTCCACATCGATCTGCGTGATGCTGAACGGCGCGCCGGCCTGGCTTGGCCTCGTACCGGCTGGCGGGACTCATGTGACTTCTGATCTTGCTCAGGGGCTCGGCACGACATTCGCGGCAGCCGAGCGTCTGAAGACGGTCTGTGGCCAGGCCGATCCGGACGCGCCGGGACTTGCCGAACGGGTCGAGGTGCCGCGCCTTGGAGATGATGGCCGGCTCAATGGCGTGCGTAAGCCGCGCCAGGTACTGGTCGATATTATCGCGCCGCGGATTGATGAGACGTTCGAGATCATTCGTGAACAGCTTTCGGCCAGTCCGATTGCCAGGGTGATGCCGAGACGGGTCGTACTGACAGGCGGCGCCAGTCAACTGCCGGGTGTGCGTGAAGCGGCAAGTCGCGCACTGGGCGTGCCCGTTCGTCTTGGACGGCCCGTGATGGGGGAGAATCTCGGTGAAACTCTGTCGACACCGGCTTTTTCCACAGCCGCAGGTCTGCTAACACTGTCGATGACGGGGCATCCCGGCGCAATCGGGGCAGGATTGGCGCCGGGGCAGAAGGGAGGTGCCAGGTCTGGAGACGACGGCATGGTGAACAAGACCTTGCGCTGGCTGCGCGAAAATTTCTGAGCGAATCTCGATTCGCTTAACTGCGTTTTAGCTCGGAACGGTCAGTCTCATCTCCAGCAAGCACCCACCCGGCGTAGATTTGGAAGGCGATAAGGCATGACACAGGAACTCAAACCCCGAATTGTTGTGTTCGGCGTTGGCGGCGCCGGCGGAAATGCTGTCGACAATATGATCGAGGCCAATCTGCAGGGGGTCGAGTTTATCGTCGCCAATACCGACGCCCAGGCGCTGACCCGTTCGCAGACTGAAAACCGGATCCAGCTCGGCCCGGAAACAACCGGCGGGCTGGGTGCCGGCGCGCGGCCCGATGTCGGAGCTGCGGCGGCCGAGGAAAGCCTTGCGGAGATCAAATCCTATCTCGATGGCGCCCATATGGTCTTTATCGCAGCCGGCATGGGTGGCGGCACCGGGACCGGCGCCGCGCCGGTGATTGCGCGCGCCGCCCATGAACAGGGAATCCTTACTGTCGGTGTCGTGACCAAGCCGTTCGGGTTCGAAGGGACCCGCCGCATGCGCTATGCTCAGGACGGGCTCGATGCCATGCGCCGCGACGTCGATACGCTGATCGTGGTTCCCAACCAGAACCTTTTCCGTATCGCTAATGAACGCACCACCTTCGCCGACGCCTTTCGTATGGCAGACGACGTGCTTTACTCCGGTGTGCGGGGAATCACCGACCTCATGGTCATGCCGGGCCTGATCAATCTCGACTTTGCCGATGTCCGCGCGATCATGACTGGCATGGGCTCGGCGATGATGGGCATGGGTGAGGGCGAGGGCGAGAACCGTGCGCTGGAGGCCGCCCGCGCCGCCATTGACAATCCGCTCCTGGATGATGTGACCATGAAGGGCGCGCGCGGCGTGCTCATCAATATCACCGGCGGTTATGACATGACGCTGTTCGAGCTCGATGAAGCGGCCAATGAAATCCGCGCCGAGGTGGACCCCGAAGCCAATATCATTCTCGGTTCGACCTTCGACCCCGATCTTGAAGGCAAGCTGCGTGTGTCGGTTGTCGCCGCCGGGCTTGAAAAAACCGCTGCAGAACTGGCGGGCGTGACCGAGCAGGCCTCTCCTGCGCCTGCCCCCGTCAATGACGATGGCGAACGCCCTGTCGTGGTTACCTCTGCGGGGACATTCGCTGTCGGCGAGGATGCGCCCGAGGATGGCCAGTCCGCCACCGTGGCCGATCCGCGTCCCGATTTTGCCGGCCGGACGCTTCCGGCCCCGCATGCCGAGGCGGTTGAGGGCGATGATGAAATCACGACCGATGCCGTTTTCGGGCAGCGCGCCGCCCCGGTCGATGAGGAGCGTTCGCGCATCGCGGATGCCGCTTCAGGCCCCGCCGGTTTTGCCAATCTCTTTGGCTGGAGACGAAGCCTGAGCGACAATGATGACGATCCTGGCACGGAAGCAGGCGATGAGGCGCTGATCTCTTCGCCGGACGATCATCCCGAGCCAGCGCCATTCGACGATGCCGATCTGGAGATTCCGGCCTTCCTTCGGCGGTCGGCCAATCATTAAGCTGCGTTCATGACAGGTCCGGAGCTGTCGGGCTGTTACGGGGTAAAACGCAGTGCAAACAAGGGTATGGGGATCCTCCCCCGCCCGGCTGCAACAAAACGAAACAATGCGTGTGTTGTGATTCGCGCCTCTTTGCCCTCCTTACCCAGTGTAACGGAGGGCATTTCCTTGAGTGTAAGCGCGTATCAGCAAACTCTTGCCGGCCCGGCATTTTGCGCAGGAACAGGCGTCCATGGTGGCCTGCGCGCCCGGCTCGTCATGCGCCCGGCACCGGCCGGGACGGGAATTCGTTTCAAGCGCACCGACGTGACTGACAGAGATAATGTGATCCAAGCGCGCGGCGATTGCGTCAGCGAGGTCCAGCTGGGCACGACATTGTCGAATGAAGACGATGTTTCGGTTGCCGTGGTCGAACATCTCCTGGCGGCCTGTTCCGGGATGGGGCTCGACAATGCCATCATGGAACTGGACGCGCCGGAAGTTCCGGTCATGGACGGATCTTCCGCAGTTTTCTGCAGTCTGATGGGGCAGGCCGGACTTGCCCGTCAGGACATGGCGCGGCGGCGCATCCGCATTCTGGATGCGGTTGAAGTGCGCAGCGGGCCGAAATGGGCGCGCCTGTCACCCAGTGACCATGACGATCTCACCTTGCGCGCAAAGATAGATTTCGAGAGCCGCGCGATCGGTGTCCAGCAGATGACGTTGCGGCTGCAGCCGGGTCTGTTCGCGCGCGATCTGGCTTTTGCCCGCACATTCGGATTTGCCCGCGATGTCGAGGCGCTCAAGGCGATGGGTCTGGCGCGGGGCGGATCTCTCGACAATGCGGTCGTGATCGATGGCCATGACATTCTCAATCCCGAAGGGCTTCGCGCCGAGGATGAGTTTATCCGTCACAAGCTGCTCGATGCGGTGGGTGACCTGTTCCTCGCCGGCGGGCCGATTGCCGGAATATATGAAGCCGAACAGCCCGGGCATTCCCTGAACAACCAGCTTGTTCGCGAGCTTCTGGCGACACCGGAAGCCTGGTGTTGGGAAACGCCCGAACCCGTCGCAGCGCCCTGGTCTGCAACACTCGCGGCCCAGGCGCGATAAGCCCCGGACCGCTTGCGATCAACGCGATCTGTCCGGCGTCTTGGGCGCGAGTTCAACGCTTTGCGGCGGATTTGTCGCCAGCGCTGCGCCAATATCTCCTATTTCGCTGGCCGCGTCGGGTCGGCCCATGGCCCTGACGAGTGAGAGGACTGCCAGGCGCAGATGGTTCTCGTCGATATGTGAGAACGCCCTGACAAGTTCGGCCACCTGACGCACCGAAAGATCTGCCTGCGGCTTTGAAGGGCTTGTGATGGCGCCGGATTCAAGCCCGGAATACAGGTCGGAAACCGAAACATTCAGCTGGCCGGCGATCTGAAAAAGGCGGCCCGCACTGACGCGGTTGGCGCCGGTTTCATATTTCTGGATCTGCTGATACGAAATCCCCAGTTCCTCGCCAAGCTGGTCCTGCGTCAGCCCCAGCAGGATGCGCCGCCGACGGATTTGCTCGCCGACATGCTGGTCTATCTCGGACGCTGACGGCGTTGGGGTTTGGGGCATGTTCGAAAAGGCCGGGCGGTGTGTGTTGTGGAAGCCAGACTAGACCCTTATGCCGCATGAGCAAGGCGCGGAAGCTGATACAAAATCGGGTGCACCTTGCCTTGGACAAATCAGCGCCGCGGGTTTAGTCAGGAATCCGCCGTGTCTATTCGGAAGGATCACTGTCCATGCGCAACAGATCGCTCGCGCTCCCATTGCTCATCACAGGCGCTCTTGGTGTGGTGGCCTGCCAGTCCGGCGAGCGCCGCCAGGAACTCGCTTATATCGAACGTCCGGTCGAACAACTCTACAATCGCGGGGCGGCCGAACTCGATGAGCGCGACTATGCCGAGGCGATCCAGTATTTCAACGAGGTCGAACGCCAGCACCCTTATTCCGAATGGGCGCGTCGTGCGACGCTGATGACGTCCTTCTCCCATTACCGGGCGCGTCAGTATGATGATGCGGTCGGCGTGGCGCAGCGCTATGTCTCCCTCCATCCGGGCACGGAGGGCGCGGCCTATGCCTATTACATTATCGGCATATCCTATTTCGAACAGATCGTGGATGTCGGGCGCGACCAGAAGATGACTGAACTGACGCAGGCGGCCCTGACCGATGTGGTTCGCCGTTTCCCTGAAACAGAATATGCCAAGGACGCGACGCTGAAACTCGACATGGTTCGCGACCAGCTGGCCGGGAAGGAAATGGAGATCGGGCGCTGGTATCTCAAGCGCGACCAGCATCTTGCTGCGATCAACAGGTTCCGGACCGTCGTCGAGGATTATGACCAGACCAGCCATGTGCCCGAGGCGCTTCATCGGCTGGTCGAGTCCTATCTCACCGTCGGATTGCGCGGAGAGGCGAAGGCAGCCGGCGCTGTGCTCGGCTATAACTTCCCCGATACTGACTGGTATCGCGATAGTTACCGCCTCCTGACGGGCGAGGGGATCGATCCTGGGACGGCCACGGAAAAGGAACGCGAAGGATGGCTGGCGCGCGTGTTCTAAGGCTGGAACAAGCCGCTTGTTCTTTCTTTGTTCGCATGCTATCAGGGCGCCATGATTGTGTCCCTATCCATCAGAGACTTCGTTCTTATTGACCGGCTCGATCTTGAGCCCGCCAGCGGCTTTACGGCGCTGACCGGAGAGACCGGGGCGGGCAAGTCGATCATACTTGATGCGCTTGGCCTGGCGCTTGGGGCCGGCGCTGAAAAGCGGCATGTCCGTGCCGGTGCGGAGCGGGCCAGCATTCTGGCGGAATTCGCACTCGCGCCCGATCATCCCGTCTGGGCCCTCCTTGCGGATGAGGGCGTGTCGGCAGACACTGGCGAGACCCTGACACTGAAACGGCTTGTGCGCCGCGATGGGCCGTCGCGGGCGCTGGTCAATGACCAGGCGGTGAGTGCGGCCCTGTTGGCCCGGATCGGCACCGGGCTTGTCGAAATTCACGGCCAGCATGCCGCAGCGGCGCTCTGGCGGCCCTCCACACACCGGACCATGCTGGACAGTTATGCCGGCAATGGCGACCTGCTTGCAGAAATATCCGCCCTGTGGGCGCAGCTCGTGGAGGCCCGCGAGACCCGACGCAAGCTGGCAGAAGCCGCGCGTGAAACGGCTGCGGTGCGCGAGAGCCTTGAGGCAGATATCGAACGGTTGCAGGAACTTGCGCCGATGACCGGCGAGGCCGACGCGCTGGCTCATACCCGCCAGAGGCTGATGCAGGCCGAGCGCGCCGGCGACGGGGTGCGTCTGGCGGGCGAAACGCTGGAGGAGGGCGATATCGCGTCCGGATTGTCCTCAGCGGCGCGCGAACTTGAGCGTGTCAGCCAGCTCAAAGGTTTTGACAGAGATGACGACCCGATGGGCAGTCTCGCCCGGGCGGCGAGCGAGGCGCTGGAGCGCGCGCTGATCGAGGTTCAGGAAGCCGAACAGGCCATTGGACAGCTGTCGGCTGGCTGCGACGCCGATCCTGCCAGCCTCGAAGCGGCTGAAGCCCGCTTGTTTGCCCTGCGGGCCGAGGCGCGTCGGCACGGGGTTGAGCCTGACGACCTTCCTGATGTCCTCGACACATGCCTTGCGCGCCACGAGGCGCTTTTGACCAGCCAGGAGGCCCTTGATTCGGCGGGTGAAACTGAAAGAGCTGCCGCGGCGGCCTGGCGTGCGGGGGCCGAGCGGCTCACCCGCGCCCGGCAAGCGGCGGCTGAACGTCTGGCGGCGGCCGTTTCAGGCGAGCTTGCGCCCCTGAAGCTTGGCAAGGTGAAGCTGCGCTTTGCCATCACGCCGCTCGGGGAGGAAGATGCCGGGCCTTACGGGCAGGACCATGTCGAGATCGAGGTCGAGACGAATCCCGGTTCCGGCTTCGGGGCGCTGCGCAAGATCGCGTCCGGCGGCGAACTGACCCGGATTTCGCTGGCCCTGCGCTGCGCTCTTGCCGAGATCGGCGCCTCGCGCGTGCTGGTCTTCGACGAGGCCGACCAGGGTGTCGGCGGTTCCGTCGCCGCGGCCATGGGCGAGCGGTTTGCCCGTCTGGCGGGTCTGCGGCAGGTCTTCGCGGTCACGCACAGTCCACAAGTTGCTGCGGCGGCCGGGGCACAGTGGCGAATTTCAAAAGAGGAGGGTAAAGAAGTTGGACGCACGCACGTCTCCAGTCTAGATGACGTCCATCGCTGCGAGGAAATCGCCCGAATGCTCGCAGGTCATGAAATCACACAAGAGGCTCGCGCCGCTGCGCGCCGACTGCTGGAAGAGCGATGCCGCAGCAAAAGTCTGTCAGCCAGCTGAGCCGCAAGGAAGCCAGGACCGAGCTGGAACGCCTGGCCGGTCTGATCGCGGATGCTGATGCGGCCTATTATCGCGACGATGCTCCGCTCATGACCGATGCGGAATATGACCTGCTCCGTGCACGAAATTCCGAGATCGAATCGCGTTTCCCCGACCTCAGGCGCACAGACAGCCCGTCCGACCGCGTCGGCGCCGCGCCGGCTTCGGGATTTGAGAAGGCCGAGCATGGCGCGCCGATGCTGTCGCTGGAGAATGTCTTTTCGGATGATGATGTCGCCGAATTCGTCGCGCGCGTGCGCCGTTTCCTCGGCCTCGACGACTCCGCGCCGCTCGCGATCACGGCCGAACCAAAAATTGACGGGCTTTCACTCAGCCTGACTTATGAGGGCGGGCGTCTTGTCCGCGCCGTCACACGCGGGGACGGGCGGACTGGTGAGACTGTCACCGCCAATGCCCGAACCGTGGACGATATTCCTGAGAGGCTGGCGGGGACCGGCTGGCCGGAGCAGATTGAGATCCGCGGAGAAGTGTTCATGTCGCACGAGGATTTCGCCGGGCTGAATGCGCGCGAGGAAGCGGCGGGCCGCAAGAGTTTTGCCAATCCGCGCAATGCCGCCGCCGGTAGCCTCCGCCAGCTTGACCCGGCCATCACCCGGAGC
Organism: uncultured Hyphomonadaceae bacterium; assembly: GCA_964415675.1. GTDB lineage: Bacteria > Pseudomonadota > Alphaproteobacteria > Caulobacterales > Hyphomonadaceae > UBA5336. Next base: position 33,031 of record CAYQBG010000012.1, on the reverse strand, counting down.
CGCCCGCTGGGCTTCTTTGCCTATGCCTGGGGCGCAGCCAGTGCGCCATTCGCAGGCACCCAGACCGAAGCGATTGGCCGGTTTGCCGGCTGGGGCCTGAGAACCAATCCCCTGTTCGCGCGCCACGAGAAGATCGATGAGTTGATCGCAGCCTATCGCACGATCGAGGCGCAGCGGGCCGATCTCGACTATGATATTGACGGTGTCGTCTACAAGCTCGACCGGCTCGATTTCCAGTCGCGCCTTGGCATGGTGTCGCGCGCGCCGCGATGGGCCGTGGCTCATAAATTCCCCGCCCAGCAGGCCCTCACGCAGTTGGAAAGCATTGATATCCAGGTCGGGCGCACCGGCTCGCTGACACCGGTGGCGCGGCTGAAACCGGTCACGGTCGGCGGTGTGGTCGTGTCAAATGCCACGCTGCACAATGAAGATGAAATCGCCCGCCTCGATGCGCGCCCGGGCGACCGGGTGAAGGTCCAGCGCGCAGGCGATGTGATCCCGCAGATCCTGGAAGTGATCGACCCGCAGCGCGAGGGGCGGGGTGAGCCGTTTGCCATGCCCGATCATTGCCCGCAATGCGGCTCGGCGGCGGTGCGCGAGCTGAATGACAAGGGCGAGCTGGACGCTCGCCGGCGCTGCACAGGCGGGCTGATCTGCCCGGCCCAGCGCGACGAGCGGCTGAAGCATTTCGTGTCGCGCAAGGCGCTGGATATTGACGGGCTCGGCGCGAAACAGGTCGCCTTGTTCGCGCAGAAAGGTGTCCTGCGCGGGCCGCAGGATATATTTCGCCTGCGCGAGCGAATCGAAGAAGAGGGGCTCGCCCCGCTCGCCGAATGGGAGGGGTTTGGCGAGACATCGGCGGGCAAGCTGTTCGAGGCCATAGATGCGCGCCGGCATGTGCCCTTTGCACGCTTCCTCAACGGACTTGGCATTCGCCATGTCGGCGAGGTGAGCGCGGGCCTGTTTGCGCGCAGTTTCGGAGAATGGGACCGGTTCTGGCAGACGGTCGAGCGCGCGGCCGATGAGGGCGAAGACGGGCCGGCCTTTGAAGAGCTCACCTCGATTGACGGCATCGGCGCGGCCGCCGCCGGGGCGCTTGTCGATTTCGCACGCGAAGAGCACAATACAGACATGCTGGCCAGCCTGCTGGCGGTTGTGACAGTGGAACCGGCCGAGGCGGTGGCGGAGATGAGCCCTGTTTCTGGCAAGACCGTCGTGTTTACCGGCACGCTTGAGCAGATGACGCGGGACGAGGCCAAGGCCCGCGCGGCGTCCCTTGGCGCGAAGGTCTCCGGCTCGGTCTCTGCGAAGACCGATTATCTGGTCGCCGGCCCGGGCGCAGGTTCGAAGCTGAAAAAGGCCGCAGAACTCGGTATCGACGTCCTGACCGAACGGGACTGGCTGGACCTGATCGACCAGGAGTGACCCGCCGGCACAGGTTCAGAGCGGGGCGCAGGCCGCTTCCAGCCATGCGGCCGCATCGCCCGGCAGCTGCGGGCCGATCTCGGCCAGCACCTGCTCATGATAGCGGTCGACCCAGATATGTTCGGTCGCGCTCAGCAGGCCCGGATCGATCAGGTCGCGTGCGAGCGGTGCGAGCGTCAGGTTCCGGAAGCCCAGCATGGCCCTTTCCCCTCCGGGAATCTCTTCCGCCTCAGTCACATATTGCAGGTTCTCGATGCGAATGCCGTAAGCGCCGGTGCGGTAATAGCCCGGCTCATTCGACACGATCATGCCGGGCATCAGCGCCACGTCATTCCAGGCCCGGGCGATCCGTTGCGGGCCTTCATGCACGCCGAGATAGACACCGACCCCATGGCCGGTGCCATGGTCATAATCCAGCCCGGCCTGCCAGAGCGCATGTCGCGCCAGCGTGTCGAGATGCGTACCCGTGGTCCCGGACGGGAAGCGCACCTCGGCTAGCGCGATATGGCCCTTCAGGACGAGTGTATAGTGGCGCCGCATTTCCCCCGACGGCTCGCCGATGGGTACGGTCCGGGTCACATCGGTTGTCCCGTCGATATACTGGCCGCCGGAATCGACAAGGTAGAGCGTGCCGGGTTCAAGTCGGCGGTTCGACGCGGTGCTGACGCGGTAATGGGGCAGGGCGCCATTTGGCCCGGCGCCGGAAATCGTCTCGAAGGACAGGTCTTTCAACCCGCCCAGCGCCTCGCGGAAGCTCTCCAGGGTCTGTGCTGCACTGATCTCGGTGGCCTCACCGGACTGTGCCTCGGTCGCCAGCCAGTGCAGAAAGCGTGTCAGGGCGACACCATCGCGCCTGTGTGCTTGCGTTGTCGCATCAATTTCCGCTGCGTTCTTGCAGGCCTTGGGCAGGGCCACCGGGTCACGCTGGCGCAGGATTTTCGCGCCGGACGCGTTCAGCCGGTCGAAGAACCAGGCCGAGGCCGCGTCAGGGTCGAGGCTGACCGTTTTTCCCGCAAGCGCCGCCAGGCCGTCTTCGATTTCGGTTTCATCGCGGACCGAAACCTCATTGCCAAGATGCGCGCGGACCGCGTCATCGAGTTTGTCAGGATGGATATACAGCTGTGCTGTGCCGTCTGCGTACTGAATGGCGCGCGACAGCGGGAGCGGTGAACAGGCGACATCGCCGCCGCGAATATTCAGGAGCCAGGCAATCGAGGCCGGCGATGTGATGACCGCCGCATCGGCGCCATCGCTTGAGAGCGCCCCGGCTATCCCGGCGCGCTTATCGGGCGAGCTTTGGCCCGCCGCATCCAGTGGCTGGGCGCAGACCGGGGCGAGGGGCAGGGCCGGGCGATCGCGCCAGGCGGTGTCGACCGGATTTGTTTCCATCGCGCGCAATATCGCGCCTGCCGCCGTCGCCGCCTCAGACAGGGCCGCGACCGCATTGGGCGTCATGAGCTGCGGGTCATAGCCGATCAGTTTGCCGGACATGTCCTGTCCCGCCAGCCAGCCGAACGGGCCGGGATCGGGCAGGGCGACGATCTCGAACAGGTCTTCGGGCACCTGCTCGGCCACTTGCAGCGTGTAGCGGCCATCTGCGAATACAACGGCGCTGTCGAGAAAGACAAAGGCGGCGCCGGCCGAGCCGGTAAAGCCGGTGGCCCATGCCAGGCGCTCATTTGCCGCCGGCAGGTATTCGTTCTGATAGGCGTCCTCATGGGGAAGGAACAAGCCGTCGAGACCGGCCGCCTGCAGCACTTGTCGCAGGGCCGGCAGATTGGTTCTGGCCACATCCGGGCCGCCCCGCACATCGAAATTCTGTCTCATGTCTGACAGCCTACCGCGCCCGGCAAGGCACTGAAAGAGGCAAAACAGATATGCAAAAACGCATGGAAAAAACTGAATTTGTTAGTACTTTCGCCAACGCAGCATACTATATTGCAATTGCGAAAGCCGGGTTGGCCGGCCTGCCCCAGAAATGTGAGAGATCCGATGAAAGCCGCGAAATATTTCGCCGAGGAAACCATGCCCGTCCTGCTGCCTGAAACGGCCGGTCTGGAAGTCAATGAGGCCCAGCGTCCGGCCATGATGGCAAAGGCGAAGCCGTCCAGGGTCGCCGAGCCCGTCACTTTGGCCCGCCCGCGCCTGTTGGCCCGCCGTCTGGCGCGCCAGGCTCGCCGCGCGGTCCGTTAGGGTCTTCCTCGCTCAGGCCGGCTTGCGGAAGACGAGTGTGGACCAGCCATCCCGGTGGATACGGCTGGCGAGGCTGAGATTGCGCCCGGCGAAGGCAGCGCGCACCGATGGCTCCTGGTGGCGCAGCAATCCAGACAGGATGATAGCGGCGCCGGGCGCGGCCAGTGTCGCAATTTCCGGGGCCAGCCCGATCAGGGGCCGGGCAAGGATGTTGGCAAAGATCGTGTCATAGGGCGCAGATCTCTGGATCAGGGAATGACGGGTGCCGGCGGCGACAAGTGTCTTGAGCTGGCGATGCACATGATTGGCTCTCGCATTCTCGTCGGTTGTGACGATACTGCCAGCATCGATATCGGTGGCGAGCGCCGCGCGGGCGCCTGATTTCAGCGCGGCGATGGCGAGGACTCCCGTGCCCGTGCCAAGATCGAGAACCCGTCCGGCCGGCCGCGTGCGCAAAAGGCGATCCAGCGCGATAAGGCAGCCCAGCGTCGTGCCATGATGGCCTGTGCCGAAAGCCGGCCCGGCTTCGACCAGCAGGTGGATGCGCCCGGCCCCGCCTGTTTCCGACGCATGGCGCCCGGCGACCACGAAACGCCCGGCCCTCACGGCCGGCAACCCCTCCAGTGAGAGTTTGACCCAGTCGAGGTCGGGCAGCGGTTCGGCGCGCGCACTGAGGCCGGGGGCGGCCTGCGCAATGATTGCGAGACAGGCATCTGCCGCCGCCTCGTCGCTGGCATAGGCATCGAGCCGCCAAAGGGTGCGGCTTTCCTCCTTGCTGTCGACGGCATCGGCGGGGCTGGGATCAGTCCAGGCAAGGGCCTGCCAGGCTGCTTCGATCGTGGCGCGTGTCCCGGTGGCTGTGATCTTCTGCATGGCGGCGGGGTGTAGCAGCGCTGGCGCGGACCCGCTAGGCTGGTGATGGAGAAAACAGTCGGGAGGAAGAGATGGATTTCGAGATTGTGGCCGAAGGGCTCGGGTTTCCGGAAGGTCCGGTGGTGATGGAGGATGGCTCGATCATCCTTGTGGAGATCCAGAAAGGCGCGATCACCCGTGTCTGGGGCGATGGCAAGCGTGAAACGGTTGCCGAGCCGGGCGGGGGGCCGAACGGTCTCGCCATCGGGCCGGATGGTGCGCTTTATTGCTGCAATAATGGTGGCTTCAAATATCATCAGGTTGGTGAACTGACGCTACCCGGGAACTGCCCGGAGGATTATACCGGCGGCCGGATCGAGCGGATCGACCTGTCCACCGGCAAGGTCGAGCGACTCTATGAAAGCGTCGATGGGAACCCTCTGAAGGGGCCGAACGATATCGTCTTCGACCTGGCCGGGAATATGTATTTCACTGATCATGGCAAGACCTATTCGCGCCATCGCGATTTTGGCGGGCTGTATTTTGCAAAAGCCGACGGTTCGCATGTCCGCGAAATGGCGTTTCACTACACATCTCCGAACGGGGTCGGCCTCTCGCCGGACGAGAACACGGTCTATATGGCCGATACGCTGACCGGCCGGCTCTGGGCTTTCGACCTCAAGGCGCCCGGCGAACTGGCCACGGAAAACCCGTTTGGCCCGAACGGGCGCGTGATCGCGACATTGCCGGACCTGCAATATCTCGACAGCCTGGCCGTGACGGCGGCGGGAAATGTGACGGTCGCGACCATCCTGAATGGCGGCATCACGACCTTCCGGCCGGACGGGACGACCCATCACACGGCTTTCCCCGACCCGTTGGTGACCAATATCTGTTTTGGCGGGCCGGACATGCACACCGCCTTGATCACCCTGTCGGGCACGGGGAAACTCGTGCGTTGCCGCTGGCCGGAGCCAGGGCTGGAACTGGCTTTCAACGGCTGACCGGCGCGGTGCCGGCTGGCGCAAACCGGCCGGGCGCGCCTTGATGCAAGTCAAGTAAACAGAAGGCGTTGGCGCGTCTCAGGGCCGCGCGGCGCCATGGCCAATTCCCTCCGTGACGAAAATGATGACGCTGGTGTCAGTTTCGTCATGGAGGGAAACATGAAAGCCACTCTACTCGCCATCCTGATGGCATCTGCCACAAGCCTGCCACTCGCCTTGCCGGCTGAGGCTGAAGACAATCCCTGGATGGTCCGCGGCCGGGTGCTCGCCGTGCTGCCCGATGAGAGCGGCGACCTCTCCGCCGGCGGGGCCGCGCTGGCGGGCGACGTCGATATTGGTGACCAGTATGTCCCTGAACTCGACATCACCTACTTCTTCAACGACAATATTGCAGCAGAGCTCATCCTGGCCGTCACGCCGCATGATGTCGAAGCGACCGGCATCACTATCCCGGCTGCGGGCCTTGACGATGCCACTGTAGATCTTGGCGATGTCTGGCTGCTGCCGCCCACCCTCACCCTGCAATATCATTTCCGCAATGAGACCAGCATCAAGCCCTATATCGGCGCGGGCGTGAATTTCACCCATTTCTTCAACGAGGATCAGGGCGATGTCGCCGATTCCATCGACTATGATCCGAGCGTCGGCTTCGCCCTGCAGGCCGGGCTCGATTATGATCTCGATGGCGTCGAAGGCGGCTGGGCGTTCAATGCCGACATCAAGAAGGTCTGGATCAATACTGATGTTGATGTCGACCTGACCACAGCGTTGGGAACTGCGCTTGAGGCAAACGAGGTGATCGTCAATGCCGATGTCGATATCAATCCGGTGATTGTCGGCCTCGGCTTCGGCTACAAGTTCTGACCTGACTTCGGTGCCGGCTGACCTCCCCATTTGCCGCCGGCACCGTTCCTACGGGCCCCTCGCTGTCTTTCAGCGGGGGGCCTCTTCCTTGCTCATGGGCCCACCGCCCGCGCGTGCGATCGCGTCCACCATCAGAAGGTGGCGCGCTGCCACAACATCGCCATCGCGATCATAGCCTCCGCCGAGGACACCGCAGACCGGAATGCCGCGCGCCATACACGCGGAAATGACGAGGCGCTCGCGTGCGGCCAGCCCGGCATCGCTCAGGGCCAGGCGGCCAAGCCGGTCATCGCGGTGCGGATCGACACCGGCGATATAGAAGACAAGCTCGGGCCTTGAGCGTTCGAACACTGTCTCCAGAGCCGGCGCCAGAGCGGCCAGATAGTCGCAATCGCCGGTCTTGTCAGCCAGGCCGATATCGAGATCGCCGGGTGGCTTGATGCGTGGCCAGTTCTTCTCCGCGTGCATCGAAAAGGTGAAGGCGCCGGGCGTGCCGGCAAGGATGAGGGCTGTGCCGTCACCGTGGTGGACGTCGAGATCGACCACCGCCAGACGCGTGACCCGTCCGGTCGCAAGCAGCCATTGGGCCGCGACGCCAACATCGTTGAACACGCAAAAGCCGGCACCGGCGCACGGGCCGGCATGATGGCTTCCGCCGGCCAGATTCACCGCGCGGCCATGCTCCAGCGCCAGCTCGCTGGCCAGACAGGTGCCCCCGACCGCAAGGCGCGAGCGATGGACCAAGTCTGGCGCCAGCGCGAACCCGATCCGTTTCTGCGCGCGCTGATCCAGCTTGCCGTCCAGAACGGCATCGACATAGGTTCGCGAATGGCCGAGCCACAAGCGTTCGCGAGAGACCGGCTCAGGTGTGACGAATTGCGTGCCGGCCTCGGCCAGCCGCGCCGCCGCCCGCGAATATTTGCGCATCGGAAACCGGTGAGCGTCGTCAACGCTCGCGGCATCATAGCCGCGATGATAGACAATCGGACAGGTCATGGCGGAAAGCTTAGCGCACACAGCGTCTTCGACCAGCCTGACTGGCGCGCCCCTTTTCTTTTCAGCCCGGCGCGCCTATGCCTCAGCGGAATTTCGAAAAGGGCCGCAGGCGACACATGACGCAGACAGACCGTCTCATCATTGATTTCAGCGAACTGGACTGGACCGGTCCCGGTGCGGCCACAGTCAGGAGCGACGGCGCGGTGCAGGCGGAGATCATTGCGTCCTGGCTGATGCGAGTGATTCGTTCAGGCGCGGAACATGCCGCCGACAACGCGCCGCTGGAACCGGTCTCGCTCAATCTCGACACGACCGGGTCGGCGCCGTCGGGCGGTGAGATCGCGTTTGACTGCGAGATTGACCGGCGCACCCGAACGATTGTTTTCGCGCATGGCTCGGCCCGTCTCGATGGCCGCGCGCTGATGACGGCAACAGCGGTCTATCGGATCACTGGCTGAGACTTCAAACCCGAGGGAGAGACGCGCATGGCCTACTGGCTCTTCAAATCCGAACCGTTCAAATGGGGCTGGGACGACCAGAAGGCGAAGGGCGAGGCTGGCGAGGAATGGGACGGCGTGCGCAATTACCAGGCCCGTAATTTCATGCGCGAGATGAAAGAGGGCGAGAAGGCATTTTTCTACCATTCCAACAAGGGTCTGGAGATTGTCGGCATCGTCGAGGTCTGCGCGCAGGCCCACCCCGATTCGACGACCGATGATGAGCGCTGGGAATGTGTGGATATCAAAGCGGTCTGCGACATGCCGCAGCCGGTGTCTCTGAAGGCGGTCAAGGCCAATCCGAAACTGGCCGATATGTCGCTGGTCACCTCGATGCGTTTGTCGGTCCAGCCGGTAAAGGAAGATGAGTGGCGCGAGGTCTGCGCGATGGGCGGGCTGGACCCTGACACGCTGACACCGGCCTGAATCTGCCCGGCTCTCCCGCCGGGCACGCGGGTCTATTGCTTCCTGACACTTGTCCGCATCCCCGGCCTCGAGCCGGGGTCTCCCTGAGGAAGCTCAACACCGCTGCAGGAAAACTTGAGGCCCGAGCGTGATTGAGGTGGGCGAATGGGCCGATGCGCGCTATAATGACGCAGTATGCGAAACCGTCTCACCGCCCTCGCTCTCGCCCTGTGCGCCGCCCCGGCGGCGGCTGAGCTGCCATCGCCGATCCTGGCGGCCTTCGGAGACGGGCGTTTTGACGAGGCCGCGCGCCGGGCCGCCAGCCTGTCGGATGCCGATGCAAAAGCGCTGGCCGCGCGTGCCCTGCTGGCCAAGGGGATGTGCGGTGATGGTCAGCCCCCGGCTGCGCTTGTCGAGGAAGCCGAAACGCTGGCCCGCGCCGCGCTGGAGATCGAGCCGGACCATATCGAGGGACGCCTGCAGCTGGCGATTGCGTTGTCGCTCAAGCTGCGACCGCTCTCGGCGCGCCAGGCGATGCGCGCTGGTCATGGCGAGGTGGCGCGCGACCTGGCTGAAGCGGTGCTGCGAGACGATCCGGGCAATGCTTATGCCCATGGGCTGCTGGCGGTCTGGCATATCGAAGTGGTGCGACGCGGCGGGGCGATCGGTGCGGCGATCATGGGCGCGAGCGTGCGCGAGGGCCTCGCACATTATGATGCGGCCAGTCGCGCAAGCCCCGGTGACGCGTCGATCCACTGGCAGACGGCGCGCGCCCTGGCGGCGTTGAATGCGCGCAAATATCGCGGCGAGATCATGGCGGCGCTTGAGGCTGCGCAGGCGGCGGGCCGCGACGATGCGCTGGAAGAGGTCATGGCCGCACGCGCGGCCCATCTGGCCCTGGTGATGGATGTGCTGGACCGGCGGGAGATCGAAAAGCTCGCTGAAGGCATGCTTTGACGCGATTTCAGCCGCGATGTGTGGCCTGCCCTCAGCTGCCCTCGTTCCTGCCCTCAAAATCCCGGGCAACTGCCCTCGCATCTGCCCTCGCTCGCTGCGCGGATAGGCCGGCCCCTGTCAGACCTTCGCGGCGATCTGCTGAGCGAGTGATTTCAGCTCATCCATGTCTGCCTGTTTGCCGCCCGCATGACCCGCGAGCGCCTCGCCCTCCCATCGCGGGATGATGTGGAAGTGCAGGTGGAACACGGTCTGGCCGGCCGGCGCCCCATTGAACTGGGTGACAATGACACCCTCAGGCTCAAGCGCAGCCGTCACGGCGCGCGCAACCTTCTGCACACGGAGCATATAGGAGCCAAGCCGGTCGCCCGGCATCTCGATCAGGTTGCGCGCCTGAACGCCTTTCGGGATGACCAGTGTGTGACCCTTCGACTGGGGAAAAATATCCATGAAAGCGAGCGCCACATCATCCTCGAAGACCTTCACCGCCGGCATGTCGCCGCGAAGGATCCTGGCAAAGATATTGTCGGGATCATAAGTGCCATTGAGTGCCATTGTTAACTCCGCGAATGCCTGAAATCATTCGTCCTTCTTAAACGGTGTGCGCTCTCGCAGAAAGTCCTGTTCGGCCTCCACAGCGGCGCGTTCGCGGGTCAGATAATCCGAGACGGCATTGCGCAGGCCGGGATGGGCGATCCAGTGGGCCGAGCGGGTGGTGACGGGCTGGTAGCCGCGCGCCAGCTTGTGCCCACCCTGTGCGCCGGCCTCGACATAGGTCAGCCCCCGCGACAGGGCGAAGTCCATGGCCTGATAATAGCAGACCTCGAAATGCAGCATCGGCTTGTGGGCGGTGCAGCCCCAATAGCGGCCATAGAGCGTGTCCGAGCCGATCATGTTCATCGCCCCGGCAATCGGCTCGCCATCCTCATACGCCATGACGAGCAGAATCTGGTCAGCCATCCTCTCGCCGATCAGCGAGAAGCTCTCGCGGGTGAGATAGGGGGTGCCCCATTTGCGCGCGCCAGTATCGACATAGAAGACATAAAAAGCGTCCCAGTCGGCCTCGGTAATGTCAGCGCCGGTGAGGTGGCGGATTTCAAGGCCCTCCTGTGCGCGCCGGCGCTCCTTTTTCAAATTCTTGCGTTTGGACGAGGAAAGGGCGGCGAGAAAATCCTCAAAAGTTTCATAGCCTTCATTGATGAAGTGGAATTGCTGGTCGGTGCGCATCAGCATGCCCGCCGCCTCCAGCTCGGCGGCATCTGTCTCGCTGAGGAAATTCAGGTGTAGCGAAGACAGGCCATTCTCCTCAGCCAGCTGGACCGCACCGGCCAGCAGCGCCTTGCGCAGGCGCGGCCCGTCCGGCCCGCCAGGCACCAGGAGGCGGCGCCCTGTCACCGGCGTGAACGGGACCGCTCCGAGAAGCTTCGGGTAGTAATCCCCGCCCGCGCGTTCGAAAGCGTCCGCCCAGGCGTGGTCGAACACGAACTCGCCATAGGAGTGGGTCTTGGCATAGAGCGGCATTGCGGCGCGAACTTCCCCGCCCGGCCCTTCAATGGTCAGATGCAGTGGCGACCAGCCGGCTTCCGGTGTGGCCGCGCCCGAACGCTCCAGCGCCTCAAGGAAATCCCAGCTCAGGAATGGATCGTAACGCGCGCCTACCGCATTGGCGACACGGTCCCATGATGCGCGGTCGATGTCGGCGAGCGCGCGATGCACCGTCAGTCGGAAGGCTGTGTCATCCATGGCAGGCAAGCTAGGGCAGTCAGGCGGCGCGGGCCAGCACAGTCTCGGGTGTGAGCCCTTCGAAAATCGCGGCCGCGCCGGCCCGCCAGGCGTTTTCCAATGCCCCATTGCTGTTCACCGTCCAGGCCGCGAGACGGGCGGCCTCGCCCAGTTGCGCGCGGGCGGCTTCCACCTCTTCATGGCGCAGCGCGGTATAACTGGCGCGAGGATGACTTGCTGCGGCAAGGCGTTCGCTCAGCCTGGGTGTCCCGGCCGGCGCGGGCGGCACGAGCACGCCAAGCTGGCGCGCGTCCAGTTGTTTCGCCGCAGCCATGTTCAGCGCCCGGATGAAGGACATCACGGCCACATTTGCCCGGGTTCCAAACAAGGCAAGGTCGAGCGCGGAAATATAGTCCTCATGTGGGCCGGGACTGGCCTTGAGCTCGACCAGGACCGGCGTGCCGGAGGGCAGGGCCGCGAGCGCCTCGCTCAGGCGCGGTATCCGCTCGCCACTCGACGACAGCTCCAGCGCGCCAAGCTCCTCGGCGGTGCGATCCCAGACCGCGCCGGACGCCTGTGTCATCCGGTCGAGCGCCGGGTCGTGAAAGACCACCGGAACGCCATCCTTTGACAGCTGAACATCGAGTTCGACCCCGCAGCCGGCGTCTGCGGCCGCGCGGAACGCTGCGATCGAATTCTCCGGCGGCCCGCCTGGCGACCACAGCCCGCGATGAGCAAACGCTGCGCAGCCAAGTATCATGCGGTGATCTCGAATACGCCATCCACCTCGACAGCGACACCGAGCGGCAGGACCGGGCAGGCGACGGCAGAACGGGCATGGCGACCGGCCTCGCCGAACACGTCAACCATCAGATCCGAACAGCCATTGATGACCTGAGGGATCTCGACAAAATCGGCATGCGCATTAACGAATCCGCCAAGCTTGACGACCCGCGCCAGCTTGGAAAGGTCGCCAAGAGCGCCCTTTACCTGCGCGATCAGATTGATCCCGCAGGCGCGTGCGGCGGCCTGGCCGTCCTCAAGGTCCATATTCTCGCCGAGCCGGCCGCGGATCAGCTCGCCATCGGCCATCGAGACCTGTCCGGAGACGAAAAGCTGGTTTCCGGTGATCACGAAAGGCACATAATTGGCCACCGCCTTCATCGGCTGCGACAGGGTGATGCCGAGTTCGGCAAGGCGCTGTTCGGGCGTGGTCATGGGTCTGGCTCCGCAGTCTGTCTGGACCTTTGCGATTGACCATTGCGCGGCTTGGGGCGCGTTTCAATGGCGACGCCGCCCGCGCGACCTAACTCGCCCAGCAAGATCGCATTGTGGAGGTCATTTTGCGCAGAAAGGTCCAGCTGGTCTGGTTCAAACGGGATTTGCGTGTCGAGGATCATCGCGCGCTGGCCGGTGCGGCGGCGCATGGGCCCGTCCTGCCGCTTTTCGTGGCAGAGCCGGAGCTTTGGCAGCAGCCCGACCTGTCGGCTCGGCACTGGGCCTTTGTTCGCGAGAGCCTGCACGAACTGCGCGAGGCGCTCGGCGTGCGGGGCCAGCCGCTCATCCTGCGCAGCGGGGATGTGCTGGAGATTTTCGAGACAATTGACGCGGCCCATGGCGTTGCCGCGCTCTGGTCTCATGAAGAAACGGGCAATGGCTGGACTTATGCGCGCGATCTGCGTGTCGCGGCGTGGTGCAAGGCGCGAGGCATTGCCTGGCATGAACTGCGCCAGTCCGGCGTGATCCGCCGCATGAAGAGCCGTAATGGCTGGGCGCGGCGCTGGGATCGGTTCATGGCGGAACCGGAAGCCCGCGCGCCGGCGCTTGAACCGCTGGAGGGCATCACGCCAGGGGCTGTTCCTGCCGAGCAGGATCTTGGCCTGCCCGCCGACCCCTGCCCGGGGCGCCAGGCTGGCGGGCGTGCGGCCGGTCTTGAGACGCTGGAGAGCTTCCTGCATCAGCGCGGCGAACCGTACCGCAAGGCCATGTCGAGCCCGGTGACCGGGTTCGAGCATTGTTCACGCCTGTCTCCGCATCTCGCCTGGGGCACGCTGTCGATGCGGGAGGTCACGCAGGCGACCTGGGCGCGCCAGCGCGCGCTGAAACAGGCGCCGAAAGGCACGACCGGCGGCTGGCGCGGGTCTCTGACCAGCTTCTCAGGCCGGCTTCACTGGCGCGATCATTTCACCCAGAAGCTGGAAGACGAACCCGAACTGGAATGGCGCAACCTGCATCGCGCTTATGACGGTCTGCGGCCGGCCGAGCCCGATGCGGCGCGTCTTGAGGCCTGGGAACGAGGCGAGACGGGCCTGCCCTTTGTCGATGCCTGCATGCGGGCGCTGATGGCCACCGGCTGGATGAATTTCCGCATGCGCGCGATGCTGGTGGCGGTGTCGTCCTATCATCTCTGGCTGGACTGGCGCCGGCCGGGCGAACATCTCGCGCGCCTGTTCACAGACTATGAGCCCGGCATTCACTGGCCGCAGATGCAGATGCAGTCGGGAACGACCGGCATCAATACGGTGCGCATCTACAATCCGGTCAAACAGGGCCATGACCAGGACCCCGGCGGTGTCTTCGTGCGCCGCTGGGTGCCCGAACTGGCCAGCCTGCCGGATGCCTTCATCCATGAGCCCTGGACATGGGAGGCGGCCGACCAGCTTCTGGGCAAGACATACCCGTTCCCGGTCATCGATCACCTCGCCGCCGCGAAACTGGCCCGCCAGAAAGTCTGGGCGGTGCGACGCGGCCCGGATTATCGCCAGACCGCGAACGCCATTCAGGTCAAGCATGGCTCGCGCAAGTCCGGCATGCCGATGACCGGGCGCCGGGCGAGCGCCGGGAAAAAGGCGGACACCAGCGGCAACGCGCAATTGTCATTGCCGCTCGGCAAGACTGAGAATTAAAGCGCCGTCTCGTAGATGCGCTCATAATCGCCGCGCTCCAGCGGCCTGGCATTCGAGAGATGCGCAAGATCCTTCAGCGCATAATCGACAATCGCAGGGCCATCGCCTGCTTCGAGTCCGATCTGCGAGAGCTTCGCCGGAATGCCGATCTCCTCATTGAGCTTTTCAATCGCCTCGGCCAGGTCAGCGCCCGCCGGCAGCCCCATCGCGAAGGCGAGGCGGGCATATTTCTCATCGGCGGCGGCCTTGTTCTCGCGCAGCAGATGAGGAAGGAAGATCGCGTTCAGCGTGCCATGATGCAGGCGTTTCTCGTGCAGGCGCCCGGCGGCATGCGACAGCGCATGGACGCCGCCCAGCCCTTTCACGAAGGCGAGCGCGCCCTCATAACTCGCCATCATCATGTGCCAGCGCGCTTCGGCGTCCGAGCCGTCGGCCACGGCGCGTTTCAGCCAGCCATTGCCGACCGCGCGGTGTACGCCGTCATAGCCGATCCCTTCGGCGGGCGGGTTTGCGTTCGGGCTGAGCACGGATTCGATACAATGGGTGACCGCATCCATGCCCGTCGCAGCGGTCATCCCAGCCGGCAGGCCGAGCGTCAGGTCCGGGTCGCAGATGGCGGTGGCCGGTATCAGGTTCGGTGAGACAATCGTTTCCTTGGTGCCATTGTCGAGGATGACGACTGCGCCGACCGAGACCTCTGAGCCTGTGCCCGCCGTGGTGGGAATGGCAATGAGCGGCGGGATTTTTCCGATCTTGCGCGCGCCGCCCTTCAGCGCGCCATACTGGTCATAAGGGCCTTCATGAGTGGCCATGAGACCGACGATCTTGGCCATGTCCATGCTGGAGCCGCCACCGAGTGCGATCAGGCTGTCAGCGCCGGACGCGGTGTAGGCCTGCGTCGCTTCACGCGCCTGGCGCTCGGTCGGGTTGGGTTCTGTCTCCGCGAAAATGCCGGTCGGCTCGCCTTCAAGCGCGCTGGTGACGCGATCGAGCAGGCCCGCCGCCCTGATGCCCGGATCGGTGACGATGAAAGGCCGTGCCCCACCCAGCCCTTTCAGCGTCTTGGGCAGCTGTTTGAGCACCCCATGGTCGAAAACGCAGGTGGTCAGGTAATTCATGACAGGCATGGGGCGGGCTCTCCGGATTTGCTGGTCTGGCCTGTATTGACCATTGTTGCGGGCTGGCCCGCAAGCCCGTTGCGTGGACAATCTGCCTGACCTGCGGCGAACTGATTGACTTCACCGGCCTCTTTGCGCCGATATGGAGACATGAGCGAAACTGTTCTTTCCGTTCGTGACCTCAGCGTCACTTTCCAGACCCCTGACGGCCCGGTCGAGGCTGTCCGCGGCATCGATTTCGATATTTCAGGCGGCCAGTGCCTTGGCATTGTCGGCGAAAGCGGATCGGGCAAGAGCCAGAGCGCGCTGGCCGCAATGGGCCTGATCGCCGACAACGGCCGCACAAGCGGCTCGATCCGGTTTCATGACACCGAATTGCTAGGTGCCGGCGCGCGCACCCTGCGCGAGATTCGCGGCGCGCGCATGTCGATGATCTTCCAGGATCCGCTGACCTCGCTGACCCCGCACATGACGGTCGGTGCGCAGATGCGCGAAGTGCTCGCCCTGCATCGCGACATAAAGGGCGAGGCGGCCGATAAGCATTGCGTGGACTGGCTGGAGAATGTGCGCATTCCCGAAGCGCGCCGGCGGCTGGACCAGTTTCCCCATGAGCTGTCCGGCGGCATGCGCCAGCGAGTGATGATCGCCATCGCCATGCTGTGTGACCCGGAATTGCTGATCGCCGACGAGCCGACGACCGCGCTGGATGTCACCGTGCAGGCGCAGGTGCTCGACCTGATGGACGATCTCAAGCGCGAGACCGACACGTCAATCATCCTGATCACCCATGATATGGGCGTGGTCGCGCGCATGTGCGATGATGTCGTGGTGATGCGCCATGGCGAGATTGTCGAGCGCGGGCCGGTCGGCGACATTTTCTACCGCCCGCAGCATGACTATACGAAAATGCTGCTCGACGCGGTGCCGCGCATCGACCAGCCCAATCGCGAGGGCCGCCCCACGCTCGGCCCGGCGCCTGGCGAGGATGTGACACCCGCGCTGAAAGTGCGCGACATGGCGGTGCATTTCCCGGTTCCGGCTGGCGGCGGCCTGTTCGGGCGGACACGGCCGCTGAAGGCCGTCAATGGCGTCAGCTTCGATCTTCGCCCCGGCGAGACGCTCGGCATTGTCGGGGAGAGTGGCTGCGGCAAGTCCACCCTGGCGCGCGCGGTGCTGCGGCTCGTCCCGCCGACCTCGGGCGCGGTGGCCTGGCTCGGGCGCGACATAGCCAGCGCGTCGCGCCGCGAACTCATCGACCTGCGCTCGGACCTTCAGATCGTCTTCCAGGACCCGCTCGCCAGCCTCGATCCGCGCATGAGCATTGGCCGCTCCATCGCAGAGCCGCTCACCGTCCATGCCCGCCATCTCGATAGCGCGGCGCGCGAGGCGAAGGTGCGCGAGATCCTGCCGCGCGTCGGGCTCGATCCGAACCTCATCAACCGCTACCCGCATGAGCTGTCGGGCGGGCAGAACCAGCGCGTCGGCATTGCCCGCGCCATGATCCTCGACCCTGAGCTTGTCATCTGCGACGAGGCGGTCTCGGCGCTGGATGTCTCGGTGCAGGCGCAGGTGGTGGACCTGCTGATAGAGCTTCAGAAGGAGTTTGGCCTCGCCATGATGTTTATCAGCCATGACCTGTCGGTGGTGCGCGAGATCAGCCACCGGGTGATGGTGCTCTATCTGGGCCGGGTGGTGGAAATGGCCTCGCGCACGGCGATCTATGAAGACGCGCGCCACCCCTATACGCGCGCGCTGATCTCGGCGGTGCCGCGCCCCGATCCTGACAGCGAGAAGGCGCGCGAGCGGGTCAAGCTCACCGGCGACCTGCCCAGCCCGCTCGACAGCCGCGCGGCCCTGCGCTTCCTCAAGTCAAGACTGGTCGACGACCCGGACGCCGAGCAATACCAGCCGAAACTCATCGAAATCGCCCCCGGCCACCTGGTCGCCGAGCATGATCCGTTCGAGGGAAGCGAGGGGCTGGAGGCGTGAGGGGGTGGGCAAGGCGGGCGCAGGCCGATTTGCACCATCGGCGCGGGCGGCAAGAGCGGATGGTGCATTTCGCTGACGCTTCATGCACCCGACATGGCAATATGGTGAGGCCAGCGAATTCGTCGGATCAATCATCCTCCGAACTGGTATCCGAGATCAGCTTCGGAGCCGGACCCGATGCAGGAAGCGCGACAGTCTCTGTTCCATGATACACGGCCTGCGCGTGACCCGCATTGATATCAACACTCTCTTCGAGAGAAGTACGGTCACCATATTGTAGCTGGGGAATAAAGCGCAGTTCGTCCAGAGATTGCACCGCGTCCTTGACCACCTTACCAAGCAATCCCTCATCACTACCAAATTCCAGGATTGAACGCGGACCCATAAGTCCATTGGCGTTTGGACGAGCGAAGGCACAGGTGTGCAATGTGATCGAAGCCCCCTCCACGACCCCGTTCATGTAAGGAACACTGACCTCGGTTTTGTAAGTGTCGAAAGCCGCATTCCCGATCGATTTCGTGACGTTCGTTTCAGTACCGCTCAATTCTGCCCTAAGAAGCGTTGAGCGGAAATTTGTTTCCCCGAGAAAGGCTTCTGACAAGCCTAGAAACCATTTCCCGAAGCCACCGAATATGAGGAAGGTCAGGATCCAGGGTCCGATGCTTCCGAGTTCCTGCCACGCTTGCATGAGTTGCGCTTCTGTCGGCCCGTCTGAAATTTCTGCGGCGTTAAATGCCGCGCTCAAGCCCGACAATTCCGGGAGTCTGAAACCGATCACGATTGCGGCCAGGACAAGCAGAACATTCCCCATACCTTCGGCAACGAATGGGATGGCCTTGGAGATTGGAGCCTTCTGCAAAGTTGGTTGCGTCTCGGCGTAAATAGAGGTGCCTTGATTATAGATCCTTACGCCGGACTGTTCTCCGTTCCCGCTCTGAAGCGCTGTAATCACTGCCTCGACAAAATGTCCCGGATTGCCGACGCCGTCGCGCAGGAAACGAAGACTGCTCACGTTTTCATCCAGTTCACCAGATAGATCATTCAGCCTGCCCATGCGTACAAACCAGAAAAACAAAGCCATCGCGACCAGCGTGAACGCCAGAAACACGATCAGTGCCACCAATCTGATCGGGCCTGCACTCTGAATCTTCTCATCAAGCAGCGCATTGGCGGCTGAAAGTTCTCGACCCTCCAGCCCGAACATCGAGGCGTCGAACTGGGAAGCGAGAAAGCCCAGTCCCGCCAGCATTGCCAGAAACAGAATTGTGGCCTGAAGCGTGCCGGGCGAGGCGTCCTTCAGCTGGGCCAATTGCATAGTCAGGGTCGATGGTCGCACGAAAAGCCGCCAGCGGGCCAGCAGAACAAATGCAACAACCCACCAGAACAGACCAAGCGAAGCTCCCTCAAGCTCAAGTCCGACTGTGGCCGCCGCCTGAAGGAAAAAGATCGCCAGACCGAAAATAATGCCGGTGTTTATTGCGCACGAGAAAATATATTCGAGCAGAAGCCGAAGTTCGGGAGGGGCATATCGCAAGCCGGGCAAGAATAGTTGTGAAAGACGACCGAGTGTTCCTGAACGACCGCGGCCCTCTGGCGGAGTCCCGACATCCAACAGCTCTTTTATCTCTCCTGCTTTATAGCGTTGCGATTTACCAATTGTCGCGACAGGTTTTTCATCGCGTATACGGGTAACAAGGTCAGCAGGTGATCTGGGGTCGGGCTCGAAACCCGTCAGTCGGTCTACAGCTTGCTTGAACCCGGTCAATCCCGAAAGTATGAGAATGGAGGCCGCGAAGGCAGCTATGAAGACGTAAGCGCTATCTCCATCTCTAAGTGCGGCGAGAGACTTGAAAAGGACAAGAAGCCCGATCAGGAACACCACGCCCGCACGTATCAGACGAACACACCCGGAAGCGAAAAATGGGTTCAATACCTCTTGAGATTTGCGTTTCTTCTTCCCCACACCAGCCTCCACGAGGTAGAACACGTAAGCAGTAATAGGCTGAGCAGCTTGCCAATCAAGCCAATATTTCCTCGTTGGATGAAACAGCCGAGGTTGACTTCTTGCAGAGCATGCTTCTGCGCGATCGGCATGTGGTGTCGTCGCGGTTGCCTGCGGCCCCCCACACCTTATTGCAACCGCTCACCCTCAAGGCTCGCCACGTCGCGGCCGGAGACGGCGGAGAAGGCGCCTGAGAGCTGGCGGTAGAAGGCGATGCGTTGCTCGGCGGCTTCGCTGATGGCGCGGTGGCGTTCGGCGCCGGCGAGCTCTGCTGCGCGCTCACCCTCCAGCGCGGCGGTCATGACCTCGGAAAAGAGCTCGGAAGGCAGGCCGCCGCCGGTGACTTTCGCCATCGAACTGTCATCATCATTGCCCACCCAGATGCCGGCGACCATGGCGGAGGTGTAGCCGATGAACCAGGCGTCGCGCCAATCCTGGCTGGTCCCGGTCTTGCCCGCCACGGCCCAGCCAGGCACGGCGGCGGCCTCGCCGGTGCCGCTTTCGACCACGCGGATCATCATCGCGTTCATGTCGCGCACCACCGGGGCTTCCAGAACGCGCACCGGCTCTGCGGGCGGACGCTCATAGACGAGATTGCCGCGCGCATCCTCGATCTTCGCAATCAGCCAGGGGTCAAGCCGTTCGCCCTCTTTCATGAAAGCCCCATAGGCACGGGTGAGATCCCAGAGCGTGACCTCCTGGCTGCCAAGCGCGATGGAGGGCAGCGCCTGCATCTGCGCCTCGATACCGAGCGCCTCACCCATCGCGATCACGGCTCTCTCGCCGACTTCAGTCGTCAGGCGCACCGAGACCGTGTTGAGCGAGCGGGCATAAGCCTCTGACAATGTGACCGGGCCAAGATAGCCGCCAGCATAATTCTCCGGCTGCCATTTGCCGATCTTCAGCGGGCCATCCTCGCGGATGTCATAAGGATCAGCGCCGCGCGCGAGGGCGGCGGCATAGACAATCGCCTTGAAGGCCGAGCCGGGCTGGCGGCGCGCCTGGGTGACCCGGTTGAACTCCGACTGGGCATAGTCCACCCCGCCAACCATTGCGGCGACGCGGCCATCCGGGCGCATCAGCACGCCGGCGGCCTGGCTGGCTTTCAGCTTCGGGCCCTCTTCGGCGATACGGTCCGCGATGATGGCCTGGACCTTTGCCTGCATTGCCGGCTCGATGGTGACCGTGACGACGAGGTCGGGCGGGGCGTCCGGCAGATGGGTGCGGATCTGTTCGGCGGCGAGGTCGAGGGCGTAGCCGAATTGCGGATCCTGGACCGGGGGATCGGCCAGGCTGACCTCTTCCTCGCGCGCCGCGGCAGCCTGCGAAGGGGTGAGATAGCCGGCGCTGACCATTTCGCTCAGCACATAGGCCTGGCGATCGCGTGCGGCCTGCAAATTCTCGGTCAGGGCGAGGCGCGAGGGGGCCTTGGGCAGGGAGGCGAGCAGGGCGGACTGGGCAACGCTCAGCTCCGCCGGGGCGACGCCGAAATAGTGCCGGCTGGCCGCATCGAGGCCGTGAAAGCCGGCCCCGAAATAGGCGCGGTTGAGATAAAGCTCGAGAATCTGGTCCTTGGTCAGGCGCCCTTCCAGCCGGCGGGCGAGGCGCACTTCCTGTGCCTTGCGCTTCAGCGTGCGTTCCGGGGAGAGGACGAGATTCTTGACCAGTTGCTGGGTCAGTGTCGAGGCGCCTGACACGGTGCGCCCGGAGCGCCAGTTCGACCAGGCGGCGCGCAGGATCGCCCATGTGTCGGCGCCATCATGCTCATGGAAGCGCTTGTCCTCGGCGGCGATAAAGGCCTGCGGGACGTGTGGGGGCAGGTCTGACAGGCGCACCAACTGGCCATAGCGCGGCCCGCGAATATCGAGCACCGTGCCGTCCATGGCGCGGAACTCGGTTGCCGGCTCGCGCCCGATGACCCACATCTGCGCGGTCTCGGGCAGTCTGGGCATGTCGTGAAAGGTCTGGTGCCAGACCCAGGCGCCGGCCCCCAGTGCGGCGCTGAAAAGCACGGCCAGCGAGATCAGCGAATATTTCAGGATCGGCCGCCTCTTGCGCGGACCTGCCGGGCGCGGCGGCGGGCCATCCCGTTTCCCGAATGTCGGCTGTGTCTGCGCCATGGCTGCCTTCTATAAACCGGTTCGGCTGAACGCAAAGAAACCGAAAGTGTCCTTGCGAAATTGTCATGCAGGGTGAATGCGGCGCGGGTGCGGCGTTATAGCCGCCGGGCGAAACTCAGCTCATGACCGTCCGGATCGGTCAGGTGGAAATAGCGCTCGCCCCAGGGCGCATCGCGCGGCGCCGCCTCTGGAATGAAGCCGGCCGCAATGACGCGGGCATGCATCGCATCGACATCGCTGACATGGAAGATGACACGGCCCCAGAAATTCAGCTCGCGGGCGCGCTCATCGGCGATGAGATTCAGCGCCTGGCCGGATGGAATTCGCAAGGTCGTGAACGGTGCGCCGCGCCCGCCAAATTCGCAGGCAAAGCCGAGCGCGTCATAGAAGGCCACCGCGCGGTCCATGTCGGCGGTGGCGAGTGTGAGGGCGTTCATCTCTTCGATCATCATGGCGCTGAGAATAGAATGCCGCGCGCCCGGCAGCCAGCCCTGCCATCTCGCATGTTGCGCCGGGCGAAAAGCTTGGCCATACACCGCCCCATGCTGGACCCACGTTTCGACCCGAGTGAAGCTGAAGCCCGCCTTTATGAGGCCTGGGAGTCGGCGGGCTGTTTCAAGCCCTCCATGGACACGGCCGCAGAGCCTTACTGCATCGTCATTCCGCCGCCAAACGTCACCGGCGTGCTGCATATGGGCCATGCGCTCAATCATACGCTGCAGGATGTGCTGATCCGGTTCGAGCGGATGCGCGGCAAGAATGTGCTCTGGCAGCCGGGCACCGACCATGCCGGCATCGCCACGCAGATGGTGGTCGAGCGCCAGCTGGCGGAGGCGGGCGGCAATGAGAGCCGGGCGAGCCTCGGGCGCGAGGAATTCGTCAGGCGCGTCTGGGAATGGAAAGAGCAGTCCGGCGGCAAGATTGTCGGCCAGGACAAGCGGCTCGGCGTGTCGGCGGACTGGTCGCGCGAGCGCTTTACGATGGATGACGGCCTCAGCGCGGCGGTGCGGAAGGTATTCGTTGAGCTTTACAATGAGGGCCTGATCTACAGAGACAAGCGGCTGGTGAACTGGGACCCGCATTTTCAGACCGCGATTTCCGATCTCGAAGTCGAGAACCGCGAAGTCGACGGCCATATGTGGCACTTCAAGTATCCGCTGGCCGGTGGGGAAACCTACACCTATGTCGAGAAGGATGAGGATGGGAACGTCACGCTTGAGGAAGAGCGCGACTATATCTCCATCGCCACCACACGGCCCGAGACCATGCTTGGCGATGGCGCGGTGGCGGTGCATCCTGATGATGAGCGCTACGCGCCGATTGTCGGCAAGATGGTGCGCCTGCCGCTGGCTGATCGGCTGATCCCGATCATTACCGATGAGTATCCCGATCCGGCGTTCGGCTCCGGCGCGGTGAAAATCACGGGCGCGCATGATTTCAACGACCACATGGTCGCCAAGCGCCACGATCTGCCGATGCTGCGCCTGCTCGACGAGAAAGGCGCGATGACAGACCGGGATGGCGCGGTGCCGGAAAAATATGTCGGCATGCCGCGTTTTGGTGCCAACGGTGAAAAGGGCGCGCGGGAAGTCATCGTCGAAGACATCATCGCGCTCGGCCTGATGGTGACCGACACCGACCCGGAAACGGGCGAGGAAACTCCGCGCATCGAGAACAAGAAGATCATGCAGCCCTTTGGCGACCGTTCCGGCGTCGTGATCGAGCCCATGCTGACGGACCAGTGGTTCGTGAATGCCGAGGAGCTGTCGAAAGAGGCGCGCGCGGCGGTGGCCGACGGGCGCGCCGATTTCATCCCGGAAAACTGGTCGAAGACCTATTTCAACTGGCTCGACAATATCGAGCCCTGGTGCATCTCGCGCCAACTCTGGTGGGGGCACCGGATACCAGCCTGGTATGGGCCTGCTGTTTTTGAGAACGGCGTTCAGTCATTCGAGCCCGATAGAATTTTTGTGGGCTTGTCTGAAGTTGAAGTCATTGCGCGGGCCAAAGAATATTACGGCCAACAGTGTGATGTGCAATTCTGGCCAAGGTCAGAAAGCAATTATGGTGTCCAGGCTTCTTCTTCCTCTGATGATGGAAATGTGATCTCAGTCCGCCTAAAACGCGACGAAGACGTTCTCGACACCTGGTTCTCGTCTGCCCTCTGGCCGTTCTCCACGCTCGGCTGGCCGGATGAGACCCAAGAGCTCAACACCTTCTATCCCGGCGCGGTGCTCGTCACGGCCTTTGACATCATTTTCTTCTGGGTCGCGCGGATGATGATGATGGGGCTGAAATTCGGGCCCAAAGGCGAAGACGGCAAGCCCATGGTGCCGTTCAAAGATGTCTATATCCACGCCCTCGTGCTGGATGAAAAGGGCCAGAAGATGAGCAAGTCCAAGGGCAATGCCATGGACCCGCTCGAACTCATCGACGAATACGGCGCCGACGCGCTGCGCTTCACCATGGCGCGCATGGCGGGCATGGGGCGCAATATCCGCCTGTCGAAACAGGCCGTGGAGGGCAACCGCAACTTCTCCACCAAGCTGTGGAATGCCGCGCGCTTCTGCCAGATGAATGAGTGCGCCAACTGGGAGGGCGAGCTGGATCCCAATTCGCTGACCCAGCCGGTCAATCTGTGGATCGTGTCAGAGATCAAGCGCGCCTTTGACGAGGCCACAGCCGGGCTGGAAGCCTATCGCTTCGATGATGCGGCGGGCGCGGCCTACAAATTCGTCTGGAACACATTCTGCGACTGGTATCTGGAACTGATCAAGCCGGCGCTGAATGGCGAGGATGAGGCCGCCAAGGCCGAGACCCGGAATGTGGCCGGCTGGGCGCTCGACCAGATCCTGAAGCTCCTGCACCCATTCATGCCCTTCATCACAGAGGAATTGTGGGACAAGCTGTCGGCGCATGGCCCGGCGCGCGAGGGCTTCATCATGCTCCAGCGCTGGCCGGATTTCGGCGAGGATTTCGCCTCACCCGAAGCCACCGAAGAGATGGACTGGGTGATCGCGCTGATCACCGAGATCCGCTCCATGCGCGCTGATCTGGGCGTGCCGCCGGCGACGAAAGTGCCCGCCGCCCTCGTCAATGCCGGCAAACCGAGCGAGAAACGACTCAAACGCCATGGCGATGTGATCGCGCGGCTCGCCCGGCTGGAGGATATCAGGCTGGAGCGGGACGTGCCCGGCGATGCCGTCTCCGGTGTGACGGGGGAGGCCACGCTCGCCCTTTCCATCGCTGAGCATATCGATATCGCCGAGGCCCGCAAGCGGCTGGAAAAGGAGATCAGGTCGCTCGACAAGGATGTCACGGGGCTCGAAAAGAAGCTCGGCAACGCGAATTTCATCGAGCGGGCTCCGGCCGAAGTGGTTGAGGAAAATCGCGAACGCCTCGCAGATGGCAAGATCCGGCTGGACAAGCTCAAAAGTGCGCTGAGCGGTCTGGAAAAGCTTGGCTGAGACTTGCCCGATATGCCTGTGAGATGGATTGTGGACTCCGTGCCCGGCCTCCCGGACAGTCAGTTTGGAGACGACAAATGAAATTGCCCGCCATCCTCGCCGGCCTGCTGGGCCTCAGTCTTGCCGCCTGCGCAACTCAGCCCGAGCCTGAACCGGTTCGTCCGGAATGGCGCCTGGCGATCCATGGCGGGGCAGGCATCATCACGCGGGAAAACATGAACGAGGAGCGCGAAGCGGCCTATCGCGAGGCGCTGCAACTGGCGCTGGGGGCCGGCGCGGAAGTCCTGCGGCGCGGCGGAAGCGCAGTCGATGCCGTGCAGGCGTCCGTCATCGTGATGGAGGATGATCCGCTCTTCAATGCCGGCAAGGGCGCGGTGATGACCGCTGCGCGCCGTCATGAGCTCGACGCCTCGATCATGTCAGGCGCGGATCGCAATGCCGGTGCGGTCGCTGGGGTGAGCATGGTGCGCAATCCGATCTCGGCCGCCCGCGCGGTCATGGACGAATCCGAACATGTCATCTTCTCCGGCTCCGGCGCCGATGATTTTGCGCGCGACCATGGCGTCGCCATCGTCGCCAACAGCTATTTCACCACGCAGCGGCGCCGCGACGCGCTGGAGCGTGTCCTGCGCGAGCGCACGCGAACCGATGCTGACCGCCATGGCACGGTCGGCGCGGTGGCTATTGACCGTAACGGTCATGTGGCTGCCGCGACCTCGACCGGGGGCATGACCGCCAAGGCCGCCGGACGCATCGGCGACAGCCCCCTGATTGGTGCGGCGACATATGCCGAGGATGGCGTCTGCGCCGTATCTGCCACCGGCCACGGCGAGTTTTTCATCCGCGTCGGTGTCGCCAAGACGATCTGTGACCGGGTGAAGTATCTCGGCGAGGATATCGAGGCGGCGTCGCAAGCGGCGCTGGATGAGGTGGCGGCGCTTGGCGGGGATGGCGGGGTCGTCGTTATGGATGGCTACGGCCGCGCCGGCTTTGTCTTCAACTCCAGGGGCATGTATCGCGGCGAGATCGATGCGAGCGGCGCGCGCACCGCGATCTATGGGCCGACGCCGGAAGAGACCGCACCCATGCCCGCTGAATAAGCCTCAGAAGGGCGCAGGCTCTGTAAAGACCAGGGCTGCGCCTGTGGCGGGGTGGATAAAGGCCAGCGACCACGCATGTAGCATGAGGCGCTTGGCGGCCTGTCTGGCCGGCTGGGGCGCATAGAGGCTGTCACCGAGGATCGGATGGCCGATTTTGGCGAGATGCACACGTAGCTGATGCGTGCGCCCGGTGAGCGGTACGAGTTTTAGCCGGGTCTCTTCTGATGAGGCGCTGAGCTGCTCGAATCGCGTGAGACTCGGCTTGCCGGTCGCGTGATCGACTTTCTGGAGCGGTCGGTTGGGCCAGTCGGCGATGATCGGAAGGTCGATCTCGCCCTGCATCGCCTCGACTCGGCCCGCGACGCGCGCGAGATAGCTCTTGACCACGCGGCGACTTGCAAAATCCTCGCTCAGCTGCCTGTGCGCCTCGCGCGTGCGCGCCAGCACCGTCAGGCCGGATGTCTCCATGTCGAGCCGGTGGACGGCTCGCGTTCCGGGAAACATGTCCTGCAACCGCGCTTCCAGACAGTCTGCCTTCGCCTCACCGCGTCCGGGAACCGACAGGAGGCCCGGCGGCTTTGCGGCGACCAGGATGTGTTCATCGACATGCAGGAGGCGCACCGCACCTGCGGGCGGCTGATAGAGCTGTTGGACCCTGCTCATTTGGCCGCCACAGGCACGCGGCCGCTGAGATCCGCAGGCGGAAGGCGCAGGGCGAAACAGGTTCCCTCAGGTCCCGAAGAGGCGAGCTCAAGGTCACCGCCCATCGCCCGCGACAGGTCCCTCGCGATCGCAAGACCCAGACCGGTGCTCCCGCGTTTGCCCGAGGTGGAGAACGGCCGGAACAGATTATCCTGAATAGATCGGGGCAGGCCGGGGCCATTGTCCGCGATCATCAGCGTGTTGCCTTCCAGCTCAATCGTGATCCGGCCCTGCCCGCCCATCGCCTCGGCAGAATTGCGCACCAGATTGGCGATGATGCGATGGAGATGGTCGGAATCGGCAAGCACGCGGGCATTTCCGCTGACCTTGCTTTCAAACTCCGTGTGCGCCTGCTGGCTGAGCGCCTCATCCGCCGCCTCGGTCACGATCGGGACCAGTGCAAGCTCCTGCAATTGCGGCGGCGGCGGCTTGGACTGGCCGTATTGCAGCGTCTGGGTGGCGAGAGTGATCGCGCGTTGCAGTGCCCGTTCGAGCCTTGGGGCCGCACGCTGGACGCGCTTGTCTTCGGACCGGGCAAGCCCGTCGGAGACGAGCTGGGCGGCAGCCAGCGACCCTCGCAGGTCATGATTGATCCGCGCCACGGCCTCGCCAAGCTCGGCCAGACGTTCACGCTGGCGGAAACTGTCGGAGACAGCTTGCTCCATGTCTGCAAGTGCATTCTGCGCGCGGCCGATTTCATCCCTGCGGCTGGTGGTTTCCAGCCGGCGTGTCCAGCCGCCCGGATCGTTGCGGAACTGTTCAACCGAACGCGTCACCCGGCCCATCGGGCGCACGACGAGGAACATCAGCAAGATGTAGACCAGCCCGCCGGCGGTGAGAGAAATCAGCAGTGACAGGCCAAGTATCCGCCAGCCAAAACCGGCCAGCGCTGTTTTCAGGGGCGCTTCGGGTACGAGGACCTCGATCGCGCGGCCGTCAGCGGCACCCTCATCGATGATCAGCAGCGTCCGACCCTTCGGCGCCGTCAGGGTGGAGACAACCTGGCCAAGTTTCATGGCCTCGTCCCCGTCGCGCAGGTCTATCGAAACGATCGGGCGTGCGATCGGCTCATAGGGTGCGAGGATCTGGACACGCATCCCCTCGGCAATCTCGGTTACTGCGAGCACTTCCGCGCTCATCAGCAGAGATGCCGAAAGTTCCCGGGAGACCTCGCGCATGGGCGCGGCGTCCAGCGCCAGCGTTGCAATCCGGGCCGCCTGAGCGCGCTCTTCCAGCCAGGACGCGCGGAAGCTGGCAGCGCTGGGCACGAAGATCAGGGCCTCAACCAGCAGGATGATGGCAATGGTCAGCCAGAACAGCCTGAAAGACAGGCTGTGATACCATTTCGGCGAGGCCGATTGCGCGTGTCGGCTGCTGGTTTCCATTCTGCGTGCGAGCTTTAGGGCAAGCTGCCGTGTGGGCAAAGCCCGGAAAATCAGGCGGGTTTTGCTGCGCCCCAGCTGACGAAACCGGCGATCTTCGGCGAGTTGGGCAGGTACATGGTTTCTGCCCCGTCCAGCGTGAAGCCGCCCGTCTCGAACATCGTCGTGATATCGCGCGTCAGGTGGCAGCCGCCGGCGAGGCGTTTCCAGACAGGCTCAACCCTCCGCTGCCATTTCGCAACACCTTCATCAGGCGCGAGCCCATGCTCGGAAAACAGCACACGTCCACCCGGCCTGAGCACGCGACGCGTCTCGGACAGGGCCGCCTGCCAGTCGGGTATGGTGCAAAGCACGAAGGTGATCATCACGGTATCGACACTGCTGTCGTCGAGCGGTAGCGCTTCTGCGCCCGATTCAAGGAATTCGATCTGTTCAGTAAGCCCGGTCTCCTCGGCCTCCTTGCGCGCCTTGGAAATCATGCCCTGGGACGGTTCGAGGGCAAACAGCCGCTCGACCTTGCTTGTGTCATAATAGCTGAAATTTGCCCCGGCACCGCAGCCCAGTTCCAGCACCTGTCCTTCGGCCAGCGGCACGACCTTTTCGCGCTGCTTGCGGATCGGCCTGGTCGAGCAGGCCGCCGACACGAGAGGCGGCACGACATATTTTTCCCAAAGACCCATTTTCTCAGCCTATTCGGCATTCTCAGGCGCGGCAATCGGATTCGCCGGTTCCCCGACGCGCGCGCGGGTTGCGGCATTGGCCGAGCGGGCAATCAGAGCGTCCTGTGTGATGAAAACGCGATATGAGAGACCGTCAGCCATGGGATTGTAGACGCCTGAGCCATAGGAGGCATCCTGAACGCCGAAGCGCGATCCGTGCTGGCGGGCCATGGCGCGCACATCAAGACCTGGATTGGGCGACAGCTGGATGCCATTGGTCTCGCTGGCGCGAGCAACATTTGTATAACGGCCATAGAGCCGGTCCAGCTTGTAGACGCTGTTATAGCCCAGCATGTTCGACAACGGCCTGAACTTGATCACCCGCGCATTGAGATCCCACTCATCGCCGCTCAGTGTGAATTCGTCGGCACGTCCGCCCGGATACAGCAGCGTCGCGACATAGGTGTTCGGCTCGCCGGCGGCTTCGAAGCTGATCGTCACGACTTCGCGCTCATGGGTCAGGCGGCTATAGGTCTGCAGGTTCAGCCCGGCAAAGGCGATAATGCCGGCAAGTGCGAGAAAACCCACCCCGAAAAGTAGCCGCGCGCCGCCGGATGCGACTTTCACTCTGGCAATGCGCGCAAAGCCCGCAAACAACAGCATCAGCCCAAAAACACCGGCGATTGCCGGCAAGATCCACCAGATCAGCATAGCCTCTCTCTCAACCCCATTTTCGTGTCACGCCTGTCCCGGCGCGACATTTCGCGGTTCCCCATCCGTGGCCGGCTTATAACAGAAGCTGCCTGCGCTGGCAGCCGGCTTTCGCAGATGAAAGGCGGGTCAGACCGCGAGCGTGGCATCCTCGCGTGCGGGCGCCCTGCCAAGGATCATGTCGGCTGCCCTTTCCGCAATCATGATTGTCGGCGCGTTGGTGTTGCCCCCGATCAGGGTCGGCATGACCGAGGCGTCGACAACGCGCAGCCCCTCCACGCCGCGAAGCCGCAGCGCGCCATCAAGCGGGGCACGATCATCTGAGCCCATCCGCACGGTGCCGACCGGGTGATAGATCGTCTCGCCGGTTTCGCGCACATAGGCGTCGATCTCGGCATCGCTCTGAACCGCTGGTCCGGGCAGCATTTCCGGCCCGCGCAGCTCTGCCAGACCTGCCTGAGCGCAGATCTCGCGCATCATCTTCACCGATTCGCGCATGGCCCGGCGGTCTTCCTCAGCGGCAAGATAATTCGGGTCGATGGCGGGGTGATCGAACGGGTCGGCAGAGCGCAGGCCGATTGTGCCGCGGCTTTCCGGGCGCAGCTGGCAGGCATGCACGGTAAAGCCGTCCTTGTTCACCTCAACCCGGCCATGATCGATCATGCAGGCATTGACGAGATGGAGTTGCAGGTCCGGCCGGTCGAGCCCTTCGCGAGATTTGAGGAAGGCGCCCGCCTGCAGGAAATTGTCTGCGCCAGGGCCTGATTTCGAGAGCAGGTAGCGCAGGCCGACGGCGAGCTTCTTCAGCCCGGCCTGCTGGGAATAGGCGGAGATTTTCTGCGTCATTTCGTGAACGACGATCACATCGAGATGGTCCTGGAGATTGGCCCCGACATCCGGGCTCTCCACCTGCGCCGTGATGCCATGAGCCTTGAGCGCGTCCGGGTCGCCAATGCCTGACAGCATCAGCAATTGTGGCGACTGCACGGCCCCGGCGCAGACAATCACCTCGCGCGCGGCGTGGAGTTTCGACGGCAGGCGTCCCTTGCCCTCCACCATTTCGACGCCGCGCGCCCGGCCGCCCTCGATGATCAGGCGTGTGACAAGCCCTGTAGACATGACCGTCAGGTTCTCGCGCACATCAACAATGGGGCGCAGATAGCCGAAGGAGGCGCTCCAGCGCTCGCCCTTGTGGATCGTGCGCTGATAGGGGCCGATGCCTTCCTGGTCGGCGCCGTTGAAATCCGGTGTGACGGCATGGCCCGCCTGTTGTCCGGCGGTCATGAAGGCATGATAGAGCGGGGAATTTAGCGGGCTTTGCGAGACGTGCAGGGGACCGTCCCCGCCATGGAATTCATCTTCCCCGCCATCATAGGTTTCCGAGCGTTTGAAATAGGGCAGGACATCGGCATATCCCCAGCCTTCGAGGCCCATCTGTCGCCACTGGTCATAGTCGCGCGCATGGCCGCGAATATAGATCATGCCATTGATGGAGGATGAGCCACCCCAGCCGCGCCCGCGCGGCCAGTAGAGTCGCCGGCCATTCATATGTGCCTGGGGCTCGGTATCGAAGCCCCAGTTATAGTCATTCTCGCCCTTGAGCAGCGAGCCGACGCCAGCGGGCATGCGCACCATCAGTGAATTGTCTTTCTTGCCCGCCTCGATCAGGCAGACCTTCACCGTGGGATCGGCGCTCAATCGATTGGCAAGGACGCAACCCGCGCTGCCGGCACCCACAATGATGAAATCGAATTCCTGTGTCTGCGCCATAGTCCTAGCTCCCGGAATTATCTTTTGTCCTGACCACATTTGCGCTGCGGACCGGGCGGCGGCAACCATTTATGAACGGATTCGGCCTAAACCCTTGATGAATGGCGCCTGGGCGGTGCGCGTTCTGAAAGGAGTCAGACCGATATGAGTGCCGCCCGCAAACTGGCCCACGACCAGCAGATATCTCCGCGCCCCCACAGGGACCGTCGCTTGCACAAACGTGTATCGGTTCGCCTGCCGGGTCGCTTTCTCAATGAGATGAGCGAGGAGCACGCCTTTACCAGCGTCGATGTCTCCTGTGGAGGAGCGCGCCTGCGCAGCACCGAACGTGTGCCTGTCGAGGCCCGGATCGTCTGCTATTTCGAGGAACTTGGCCGGGTGGCCTGTAAGGTGACGCGCCAGTGCGAGGACGGCTTCGCTGTCATCTTCCTGACCACACCGCACAAGCGCGACAAGCTGGCGGACCGGCTCACCTGGCTCGTCAACCGCGAGGCCCTGGCCCTGCGCGAGGAACGCGCGGCCCCGCGCTATGAGGCCACGGGGCCGGCGCTGATCTCGCTCCAGGACGGCCGAAAGATCCAGTGCCGAGTGCTCGATATTTCACTGTCGGGCGCAGGACTGGAGGCCACGACAAGGGCGCCGATGGTTGGTGAGATCGTCACGGCGGGCACCCTCAAGGGTGAGGTCGTGCGCTCACAGGGCCGCCAGTTCGGCATTCGCTGGATCGTCTAGGTCCCTTCAGGCGCCGGCCTATTTGCCTTTCCATTCCGGCTTGCGCTTCTCGGCGAAGGCGCGCGGGCCTTCAATGAAATCCTCGCTCTTGAGCATATCGACCACGGCGGGGTATTTCGTCTCGAAGGCTTCCTGGTAGTTTGCGATATCGAGGCCTTTCATGACCGCCTGTTTCGACGCGCGGATCGACATCGGACTGCACTCCATGATCAGGCCGGCCCAGCGCCGGGCTGCGTCCATCAGCTCGGCCTGCGGGACGACTTCCGCCACGAAACCCAGATCCTTGCCTTCTGCGGCGGGGACATGGCGACCGGTCAGGATCATGCTCATTGCGCGCTTCAGACCGATCTGTCGCGGCAGGCGATGAAGCCCGCCAGCGAGTGCGGCGAGGCCCACTTTGGGTTCGGGCAGGGCGAAACGTGCATTGTCAGACGCCAGGATGATGTCACAGGCCAGCGCGATCTCGAACCCGCCGCCCATGGCGACACCATTGACCGCCGCGATCACCGGCTTGTCGAGATCATAGCGCGAGGTCAGGCCGCCGAAACCGCTCTCGACGCGGAACATCTCGCCGCCCTCGGCCTGGTAGCGCAGATCATTGCCCGCCGAGAAAGCCCGGTCGCCGGCGCCGGTGATAATCGCGACCCAGAGATCGTCATTCGACGCGAACTCGTCGAAAATCTCGCCGAGTTCCTTGTTCGCCGGCGGGTGAAGCGCATTCATCTTTTCCGGCCGGTTGATCTCGACGATGAGCAGGTTGCCCTCCACCGTCGTCTTGCTGAATTCGCGCTCTGCCATCCTGGTCCTCCTCGCGCCGCCGATCGCGGCCTTTTCATTTCGGTAACCAGACAAGCCCTAAGGCGGGAGGCAAATCAAGATTGGACGCCGCGTCATGCCCGACACCGCTCCCCTCGACCTCGCCCAGCTTGACCCGCCGGTCTGGCGCGTCCTGGCCGGTCATGATGTCTATGGACCCTACACGCTGGGCCAAATGCAGGCCTTTCGGGACGACGGGCGTATCCTGCCCGGCACGCAAGTGACCCGGGGCGCAGGACAGCCCTTTCGCCCGGCTGTCGAGTTCACGGCCATCTTTGCCGCCGGCGCGGCTGGCGTTGAACCGCTCGCAGAAACACACAATTTCCTGCTGGTGGTGGATGCGCCGGCAAGTGACGAACTGGCCTGCCGGCTGGGAGAGCTTTGCGCCTGCCTGAATGCCGCGCCGGGCGTGTTTATCCTGCGCAGTCGGCTGAGGCTGCCCGAGCTGCGCGCGGCACTCGCCCCGCTCGCGGGTCAGACGATGCTGCTGGTCGATGCCAGTTCCAACCGGCTTGCCTGGTCGGGACTGGACCCCCAGACCGACAGGGCGCTACGCCAGCTCTGGGCGGCGGGAGAGGGCGGGACGGAAGGCTAGAGCCTTTCAGGTTTCAGCGGAAGCATAGCCGGCGTTGGTGATGTAGTTTT
>CAYQBG010000011.1:0-144350 GCA_964415675.1 uncultured Hyphomonadaceae bacterium | reverse complement strand
GCTACGCCAAAAGGCTCCGCGCGCGGCCTCTTACACCACCAGGTGGGACACTACCCGCGACAACCGCAGCTCTCGGCAGATCTGCTTGATCGACTTGCCTTCGACGAAATGCGCCCGCCTGATCTTCGCTATCGTCTCCACAACCAACATCCCCCAACCGCTCCCTCAAGCTTTTGAGGAAGCTTCTGATCGCAACTGTCAGCGGGGTCACTTTTGGAAGCCGACCACCCCGTGACGGGGGTCAATCTTGCATGCCGATCCACAGCCCGGCTCGCATAATGAACCGTAGAACGATAAGCACTTGACCATGGCGATTAGAGAACGCCCCGGGACGCTACCCACCAAACGGAGTCGCTTTGTAGGCAACCGTTGTTCCCGAGCACAGTGCAATTTTGAGCGCGTCAATAGCTGAACGAGGTGGGGTCTACGCACCGCTTACAACCCGGCGCGGTTCAGTGGAAGATTTCCAGAACTCATGGGTCAGAAAAAGGTGGGCTCCAGACAACGCTTACCATTCGCCCCCAGCTAGAACTCGTTCACAGGGTTAACTAATGGAAGTGGCTTGGGGAAGGGGGCCTTGAGCCTTGCCGGACTTGAACGGTCAATCCGGAAACGGTCCTCGCTCGCCGCCTTCTAAAAGGTTCGAGAGTTGCGCCTGTACGGCCTTGTTCCCGGTCAGTT
Source organism: uncultured Hyphomonadaceae bacterium (assembly GCA_964415675.1). Lineage (GTDB taxonomy): Bacteria > Pseudomonadota > Alphaproteobacteria > Caulobacterales > Hyphomonadaceae > UBA5336. Next base: position 143,669 of record CAYQBG010000011.1, on the reverse strand, counting down.
CCACTGTGGCAACATCTACGATCCGTTCTCCTTTCGGAGACCAAAACCGATCTATCAGGCCTGGCGAATGGCCGGTTTCAGGTTTGTTGGGATACAGGAGAATCACCCGTTCGGCATCGTACACCTCACCATAGGCCAGCATCTGATAAACGTCGGAATTGGAGATGCCCCAGGGGCTACCACCCGGTGAGGGGTCAAGCCGCTTCCATTTTGTATCAATAATCAGGCGCTGTTCAGTGTCTGCGAAATCGACGCAGATATCCGGCTTGGTCATGAACCGTCCCGTGCCATCGGCATCTTCCGTGGCATATCGGTGAGGTCCCTGGAGCGTGACCCTGCAACCAAGCTCGGTCTGCAGCCGCCGCATCAGGGCTCCGATATAAGCCTCGAACAAGGTGTTCATCTGAAAGAGCAGTGCGAAGCCCCTGCTGTTGCCGGAATAGATCGATTGCCAGCGCATTTGAAGAAACAGACGGGCCTGATCGAGAAGCATGCGGTAGCGCTCATTTGTCCGATCAAGATGAATATCTTTCTTGCCCGGTAGCGCAGCTGGATGAAGACTTGCGACCTCGTCAAAGGCGTGCAGCAATTCGCTGAGGCGGCGTTGATTTGCACGGCTTTGAGCGACTTTCTGCAACAGGGCGCAGCCAGCCTTCAGCACCCTGTTGAGCGGAATGTCGGCGCTCAACGCGTCGAAACGGCAGGCGAGCTTTTCCGGTGAGGCGGCCAGCACCGAAAACTGCCGCGTCACGTTCAGTGCTCCCCGCAAACGCGGCAGGTCTGCTTGATTTTCTATGTAGGCGCGCGGCAGCCCGCGCTGGACCGCATCCATGAGCTGAACGGTGAAAACGCTGATGAGGATTTCAAGGATGTCGCGTCCCTGTTCCCTGATGCTGGTCTGGGAACCGACGCTCAACGGGAAACCAAAGACGGTTGCCAGCATCTCAAGGAGGGCGTGGCGCGAACGGCTCTCTGCGAAAGCGCCGATTTTGGGCAGGATTTCAAGGCGGCTGGCGGGCGTCGAAATCACGCCGACCACCTGCCGCGCCTGCAGGCTGGAATGGTTCAGACAAAGGATGTCTTCCGCGCCAACGCCCAGCTGTGGGCTGAACCGCTCTGCCTGCTGACAAAGCTCGACGGCGTCACGACGAAGCATTCCACCTTCAGCTGGCGATGAACCGAATGAAAGCCGGCCCCATTCCGCCACGCGGTAGTGGTTCATGAGCTCAACTGCTCATAAGCATCGGCTGGAAACCTGTCCCTCACGGCATATCGCCACCGCGGTTCACCTTCCATTTCGCCAAGACCCGCAAGGGAAGGATTGAGCGTGGACCGCGAAATGAACGCGCCGCTGTCCCGGGTCTCGCCCAGCGTCATCCGCACTTTCTCCCAATCCTCGTAGAAATACTCCACCAGTAGAGGAATGATTTTCTGCCGAACAACGCCATCAATGTCTGATCTTGAAGCGCAGCCCATGAAATAGGCATGGCCAATCTGATGGTCGCGGTCATAAAGATATTCTATCCGCTCATTCATCACCGTCAGCACACTGCGCAGATTGACCCCGTCGATGTTTGTGGGAAGCAATTCCGGGCGGGGCATTGTCTCACGAAACTCGAAGCGCCGCCGCAAGGCTGTATCCAGAAGCGCGATCGACCGATCGGCTGTGTTCATTGTTCCGAGAACATGCAGATTGGCAGGCACGCCAAATTCGTCCTTGGAATAGGGAAGGCGGACGCGCAATTCATTCTCTGCGCCCAAACGTTTGTCGGGCTCAAGCAGGGTTATCAATTCTCCGAAGACTTTCGAAATATTGGCCCGGTTGATCTCGTCGATAATCAGGACGTAGGCTGGCGGTTCGCCAGTTTCGGTCGGATTGCCTGTGACGATTTCTTCCAAAGCTGGCCATTTGATTGCGGAATCGACCATCTTGTATAGCGTCTGCTGACTGAAGCGCTTGTCGTAGATATCGCTGTGCAACAGGCCGCCTTCCCGGTCGACCCAGAGCCAGTCGACCGCCCTGCGATGGTGGTACTCATCCTGGTCACGTTTGACGAATTGGTACGGGCCGGTGACCCGGCCAATGGCACGAAACCTCAGATTGCCATTGGAGACGACCACGAGGTCACCCTCAGTCATGACCGTCCTCAGAGAAAATGTCTGAACAACATTGGGGTCGTATCCACTGGCCTTTGGATCAATCTGTTTCCACCGCGTATGGATATTCTTGAAATCCCTGAACTCCGGCGGTGACCAATCCACTTCTCCACCATAGCCGAGCAGGATATAGCCATTCTCGATGCACTCATCGAACAGATAGGCGAAACTTTCATCCCAGGTCGGCCCGAGCGAGGTCTTGAACACATTCGTCCTTGGAAGCGTGCCGTTTGAGCCCGACGGAGCCTTGGCTTTCTCAGCCAGACGCGAAATGCGCCGGAACACGCCATCTTCCGGCTGGAGGCGGAATCCCACGGCTGACCCGGCGTCGTTATCACTGCCCGTGTCCGGGCGAAGCCCCTCCACGAATTCTTCGTAGCTGTAGGATTGATGAAAAGTGACGAACTCGATCCGTCCGCGCTCGCGCAGCCCCTCATAGCGGACCTGCACCGCGCGGCGTGCCGCCTCCGGACGGTCAGCCGCCTCGGGACGGTCTGGCGCCGGCAACCGGCCGTCGCACAGGCGAACCGCTTCCTCTGCCATCGCATAGGTCTTACCGGTTCCCGGCGGCCCGTACAGAATAAGGTTCTCTGGAGCGGGAGCATGCGCCGGACGTGTGATGTCGTTCATATCCTCATTGCCTTCTGAAGAGTCAGAATCCCCATCTTTGGACGAGCCCATCAGTTTTGCATGGGCGCGCCAGAGGACCGAGTAAGTGTCCCAGTGATCACGCACCGGAAATCCTCGCTCCGCGAGGCCCTTCCGGACACGGTCCGCGATCTCGAGAATGGGACGATACTCTTCGGCCGTGATCGGGGCGTTGGCAAATGAGCGGCGCCCTGAAACCCGGCGCATGATGTCGGTCCAGAGATTTGTGCGGATAAAGATCGCATCTCCCGGAGAGCGGGCGCAAAGGACGAGGCTCCCAAGCGATCTTATGGTGGCCATCGGAGCATCCTGGCCCATCACGGTTCCGGCAGCACTCGCGTAAGCCGTTCCAAACGCTTCGAGCGCCTCGGGCAAGCTGTCTGAAGATTGCCAGAGATCGCGCAGGGCGCCGGCTGCGCCGATAGCGGCTTGCCCTTCGAGCTTTCCAAAGTGAGCCCTGTAACGCCAATTGATCAGGTTCTGCGGCCCGCCAGCTGACGGCAGCGGCGTTCCTAGCGCATCATCAAAACCGTTCAGGAGGGCCCTGGCGCGTTGTTCGGTGACAGGTGAAGGATCCCGAAGCAGCGTCAGGAACTTTTCGTCGAGCTCGGCAAGAAACTCGTCCTTGTATTGACGTTCTTGCGCGTAATAGGGCCCCTCCGCTGCCTCGAAGCCTGTGAAGCCTGGAAACTCGTCGAAAAAGGTATCGAGCAGGCCTGCAATTGCTGTGTCATTCATCTCCATTACGGGTCTTCAATCAGGATTCGCTTCGGGCTGATCAGGCTGGGTGGACCGCCGGTCTCAGGCATCATGCGAAGTTTGAAGCCGGCACGGACATGGTCGGCGACCTCCTCGAGGCTGAGGAGCAGGATATGATCGTCACTGAAGCGCGTTTCGCTGACAATGTAATGACCATCGCGATTGCGATAGGGGACAAGGCGTTCGCCCGCTCTGGCACCGCGGGAAATGGTCGATGTGATACGCATATAGGGAGTTCCTCAGACAATTGCCGTTCAATCCTGGATAAGGTTCGGGCGTGACCCATGCCAGCTGACCCGCAGTCTGCTGCGGGCACGTGTGCTCGCCACGTGGACAAGTGATTTTTCGCGTTCAATGATTTCCCGCCGGGCAGCTTTGTCTACAGCTTTGTCAAGGGCGCGGCGCGGCGGGATCAGGTCCTGATTTAACAGTGCCAATGCGACACAATCGAATTCAAGACCCTTTGCCCTATGCATGGTCGCGATCCGCACACCCGGTTTGTCGGGATCATCGAGCGTGTTGTTTCGCAGAACAAAACTGGGGATTTCCGCTCTTCTCAACGCTGTCTCTACTTCGCCGAGCTGTGCGTTGGTGCGCACGAGAACAGCGATTGATGACGGCTCAGGATCTCCCGTCCTGAGCTTTCCGACCCAGTCAACGAGTGCCGCAAGCTCATCGGATTTGGTTCTTGCACCAAATCGGATCGGGTCAACGCCTTGAACAAGACTGCGATAGCCTGCGAGCGTGTCCACGCTGTCATCGAGATCATCGACCTCGACGCCTTCCAGTATGGCGACCGCATAGCGCCGTATCATTTCTGTCGTGCGATAGTTCAATCGAAGCCGCCGGGCACGTCCACGCACCTCGATGCCGCACGCACTCATTGTGGCTTTTCGGGCATATATTCGCTGATGCGCGTCTCCAACGATGAAGAGCGAATTGCGATCATCGCCAACAGATTTGGGAACAATGGCACGGACCAAGCGCAACGCGGGCTCACCCATGTCCTGAGCCTCGTCGACCACGACGGAGGTGTACGGCATTTGAGTGCGATCATGCTCCAGAATGGCGATCGCTTCGCGATAGGCGTCATCGGGCTCGGCCAGGCCCTCGTCGATCATCCGGGCGCGGTAGGCTTCAAAAACCGACCAGAGCGAACGGCGCTTGCGACGATCAAGCGGCGTGCCACATCCTGCTCTGTTTGCTGTAAAATAATCTCGCTCTGATCCCACGCCCTTGGCCTGGATGACCTGGGCCCATTCGTCTTTTATGAACTCGTCAGTCAGGCCTTCAGGCAGGTCTGCATTGGCCAGGACTTCTCTCCAGATGTCGTCGAGACGGTCGCGTTCCTCACCGAAATAAACGATGCTTCGATCAAAGCCGCGCCGCTTGAGAAAATCTCCGACCCAGCGGTCGAGGTTGACCACGTCGATTACGGGTTCGGCGCCAGATATATGGTGAGGACACAGTGTTCCGAGATTTGCTTCCACATCGCGCGCGAGGGTCGACGTAAACGTCGTGAATAGGATTTTGTCGCCTTTGCGACCGGGATCAGAGGCAATCTCATCAGCAAGGTGTTTTGCGCGCTCCTCCTTCTTTTGGTCGTCGCCGCCGACACGAAAGCCAATCCCCACCTCCGCCGGCGAGGCGGGAGCATCGTTGTAGACATTGCCCCGCAACTTGTCTGGTTCCAGGGAGCGGCACATTTGCTTTGTAATGCGGCAATAACCGCTTTTGCCCGATCCATTGGGACCGTAGATCCGTGTAATCCCGTTCACTGCGAAGCGGATTGGCGATTGGTCTGATTCAAGCCGATCCACATGCTTCACAGGTCCAAGAGAAGCCAGAACTGTTTTGGGAGCGTTACTGGATGCCTCAGAGAGATGATCTTTGGCTAAAGGCTCAAGCTCGGGAAGCTCGTCCTCGGAAAGTTTCTGGGACACTTCGATATGCTTTCGCAATACCGAAAGGTCATCTTCGGTAAGCTCTCCGTGTTCCGCAAGGCGCCGCAAAGCGTCTCTCTGCCAAGTCGGCCGATTTTCGTTGGACGCCCAATCTAGCAATTCTTCGAATGGCAAGATTCTCCCCTTTCCGGCATCAATTTGCGCAGATCGGCATTCAACCCGGCGCTAAATCAATTCAATACCTCATGCTGAAACCAATTCGTCGCCGCTCGCAGTTTTCAAGGACAACTGGCGACCGCCAACACCCTCGAAAAGTTGCTCACGACACGTAAATACGATGATCTGAACCTGCTGACCGACCATGTTCAGAATATCGAACATGCGGCCCATTCTCCGATCATCGGAAAACACCAACGCATCATCCAGGACGACGGTGGCGGGATAGCCTTGCTCGACAAGCATCTCGGCAAAAGCGAGACGAACGAGAACAGCGATTTGCTCCTGCGTGCCCATGCTCAGGTGTTCGAAAGATTCTTCGTAGCCGTTCTCGCGGACGACACCGACGATATGCAGGTTCTCGTCAATCGCGATCTCTGCGCCGGGAAACAGGAGCTGCAAGTAGGGACGAACCCGTTTCAGCACCGGCGAAAGATAGCGCTCTTTCGCTTCTGTCTCGGCTGAACGTAATGTCGATAGTAACAGTGAGAGTACAGCTACCTCGCGCTCGGAGCGTTGACGCTGGTCGTCGGCCAACTCAACCTCGCGTGCTTTCTGCTGAATGGCCTCGTCGAGGCCAGAGCCTTCAAGAGCTTCAATATGTGACTGTAGCCCGACAACCTTCTCTTTCAGGTCAGAACGCTTGTCGCGACGCTCCTGTAGCGCCGTTTCCAACCGCGAAATCCGCACTTCTAGTTGCGGCAACGTCTCGCCCTCACGCTGTCCTTCAAGCTCCGAGACAGCCTTCTCCTGGTCCGCGAGCGCCTTGCGAGCGGTCGTTACACCAGCCTCAAGATCATCATCTGAAACCTGCTCTTCCGCTTCAGCCAGTCCCTTCTTCAGCTTATCGAGGCGTTCCTTCCCATCGTCATATCGTGTTTTCACACTTCCCAACTCAGTCTGGACACGGCCCATCTCTTCTTCCGGCGCGCCAAGGGCCGCTCGGGCGGTGGTCTGGGTCTCCCTGGCTTCCTGCGCACTTTCCAGAGCGGTGGCGAAAGCCTGATCTGCTTCTTTCTCCGATGGCAAGCCCTTGATCCCAAGATCGCTCAGCTCCCGTTCCAGAATGGCCTTCAGGCCAGCAATGTGGTCGGCAAGCGGCTCCGCACCGGCGTCGTAGTCATCCGTTTCCGGCGCATGCAACTCGGCTTCCTGCCGGGCAAGCTCCGCATTTCGCAAGAGCTTCTCGCGCTTTGCAAGTTGTTCCTCAGCAGCATCAACCGATTTGACGCCGCACTCTTCAAGCGCGGCTTTGAGAGCGTCATTCGCTTCGCGCTGTTGTGCGATGAGGCTATCCCGGCCCTTGATCGCAGGCTGAACAGAAATGCTGCCGTAATCGAGGATGGTGATCGTTGTCCCTTCGACCGCTTCCACCGATGTCTGACCGGCCGCAAGGGCCGCACCATCGACCTCTATCGTGGACAACCGGTCTGAAGGCATATCGAACGCAACGAGGGTCGCGGCGGCAGAAAGGCGGGAACGCGCAGTTTCCAATTTCTTCGCGGCATCTCGGATCGTTTCAATATTCTCGTCTGTCACGAGAATGGCCGCCGCGCCCTGTTGGGCAGCCCTTTGCTTCTTTTCGGCCTCGTGTGCATTCTCATACCGCTCCTGAAGCTCACGAATGCGGCCCTCGCGCTGAACGGCAGTGAGAACGCGGCGGGCCATCGACACAGCCTTATCCGCGTCGGTGACGGCATCCTCGGCTTTCTTCGCATCTTTGCGAAGCCCCTCGACTTGTTTCCTCAGCTCCTGATCTTTCTCGCGAACCTCGTCGAGTTTCTCCTTCGCCGCCTCAACCGCCTTGGCGTCGGTCGTGATCTGCTCTTTCATAGCGCGACGCTCGGCAAGGGCCTGTTCGGCTTGTTCCAGATTGCGCTTTTTCAGCTCAACATCCGTCGCCGCTGCCTCAATGCGTGATTCCAGCTTGGCACGCTCACCATGTCGGCTCCGCGCTGCGTCCAGTTCCTCCTTGTCCTTCTGGTCTTGCGCTCCCGATGAAAGACGCGCGAGCGTCTCCTGTGCGGCTTCCAGTTCTTCCATAGTCTTGGAGAGATCGCTGCGGCGGCTTTGCAGCCCTTCGAGATCGGAACGCAGAGTCTCCACTTCGTCGATCAGCTCCTTGTAATCCCCGCGCGGTCTGCCGGCGGACGTGATAAGCTCGGAGAGCTGTTTGTCCACTGCGTCGGGCAAGGCCCTTCCTCGCCTGCCGCCGAGAACCTCGCCGACTTCCGACTCCAGTGCGCTGTGAAGGTTTGAGCGCGCGCTGTCAGGGAGATCGAGCGCACCAAAGGACTGGCCTTGCTGAACCCAGAGCACATTCCACATACCGAGGGTCTCGGGCTTCGCACCCGTCTTGCCGGGTTCGTCGAACCCGAGAAGATCGCGCAACGTGTCTTCCGCTTCATCGCCCTCCAGCTTTCGTCCGTCCGGGCAAAACAGGTGAGCGTAGGGCTTCTTAACGAACCGCTTCCTGATCCGATATGTCCCGTCGTCGACGTCGAATGCGAGTTCAACGACAGGTGCGGCCCGATTCCGGTCATTCTGTAGCGCTTTAATCGGCTGCGCCTTGGAGCTGTACTTCTCGAACAGCGCAGCGCGTAGCGCATCGAGCAGCGTTGACTTCCCCATCTCGTTGGGGCCGACGATGACGTTCAGGCCGTCGCCAATGTCGTCGAGACACATCGGCGTCGTGAACTTCTTGAACTGATTGACAGCGATGGAGCGAATTTTCATTGGCTCCTCGTCTGCAATTTCATGTGCTCGACATATAGCCGCTGGAGCGCCAGCGCGGAGATCTCGTGTTCGGGATCGCTCATGTCCTCGGCCTTCTGCTTCAGGACATCGGCGGCGGTACGCACGAAGCCGCCCCGGTCGATCTGATCAAGGTCATCTTCGCTGGGACTCGGGAAGAGGCGCGTATCGTCAACCCGCAGATAACAGAAGGCCGCCGAAACCTGATCGACGATCTGTTCCTCAAAATATTGACGATCCTGAAGTGAGACCGCACCCTCCACAGAAAGGCGCACCAGAATCCGGTTCAGGTCGTCTCCACTGCCGCGCAGGGTCGTAACCAGAGCATCAACTTCTTCACGACTGCTGATCTGCTCGCGGTACGTCATCCACCGGTAATGGCCGGTCTCGACCGGTGTAACGACTGGCGCAGCATCAGCACTCTCGATTTCGACCAGAAGCGCCTGACCGCCGCCTTCGACATCAAAGGCATCAGTTTCGTGGGTGCCGCTGTACCAAACCCTGTCACTGATCTTCTTCTGTCCGTGCCAATCGCCCAGAGCCAGATAGGCGAGCCCCGCCGACTTCGGCCTGTCCGGATTTATGTAGTTCGGAACGTCCTTGTCATCGGAACCGAAGCTCGTGACGGTGCCATGCGCGAGACCTATGCGGATAATCCCGTCCGGAGTCTCTGCATCGCCCATATACGCCGTGGGGTCCTGAAGCGTGCGTCGATACTGGAGCGGTGCCGGAAGCACTGCGAAGCCGTCGCTTTCGAATATCTTCGGCTCAGACGAGAGGTGAACGATCACATTGTCCGGCACGCCTCGTCGCAAGAGCTGATCCCAGAGGCCGTGCGGCCGATGCGGGTCGTGGTTTCCGGGCATGAGATGCCACGTCACCTTCTCAAACTTCCGCATGCGTTCCAGCGGCTGACTAAGCGAGCGCGGCGACAAGGCCTCCATGTCGTAGACATCACCGGCAACCAGAACATGATTGGCACTGTGTTCAACGGCGAGCTCCCCCAGCCGCGTGATCGCAGCAAGACGCGCCTCCTGAAGCAGCCCCATCGTGCCGTCATCAACAAAGCGAAAAACCTTGCCGATCTGCCAGTCAGAAGAATGGAGTATTCTCAATACCATCTTTGTGCTTTCAATCACATCGTGGTGTCTATTCCAATGTCTGGATTTGCGCCCTCAGCAGCCCCCTGCAATCAACAGGCTTCGTTGACCCAGGATGCGCAAAAGGGATCCAAAGGCTCCGCTGGCTGAAACCATACCTGTCCCCGAGCGGGCATGCTGTGCTTCTTTCGCGCAGAGTGCAGTAGAATAACCGTGATGAAGATTGTTTTTTCAACACCGAAACCACGGGCACGAACCGGGACTTTGATCAGGTTCTGCAGTTCGCAGCGATCCTGGCCGATGAGGCCTTGGAAGAGGTCGACCGGTTCGACATCCGCTGCCGTTTGCTGCCCTGGGTGGTTCCGGCGCCCAGGGCGATGGCTGTGACCGGTGTTCGCCCGGCGCTTCTGACCGAGCCGGATCTGCCGTCCTTCTATGACATGATGGGGAGGGTTCGCGAGCGCCTGGAAAACTGGGGGCCGGCTGTCTCCGTGGGTTACAACTCCATGCGGTTTGACGAGCCAATGCTGCAGCGCGCCTTCTGGCAGACGCTTCATCCACCCTACCTCACCGTGACCAACGGCAATGCCTGCATGGATCTCTTGCCCTTGGTCAGGGCGGCTGCCTTTCTCCATGAGGGCGCCCTTTCTTATCCTTCCGGCGCCAATGGCCGGCGCGGGTTCAGGCTCGACCAGCTCGCCCCGCTCAATGGCTTTGCCCATGAACGCGCCCATGACGCCCTTGGTGACGTGGAGGCATCGCTGCATATGGCGCGCCTTCTGGCGTCGCGGTGCGGCGAGCTTTGGGAGAACGCGGTCAGCAGAGCAGCGAAGCGCAATATGGCAGAGCTTCTGGCGTTCGGAGAGCCGGTATTGGTCGCTGACCATTTCGCGTCGCCGACGCCCTGGTGGGGCCAGCGCATCGATAAGGCTGGGGCGTCGTCAAGCAACCGCTGCCATGGCGCGCCTCGCCGAGGACTGGGCGGGCCACTTCGCGCTGGAAGACGAGGCCTTGGTGCGTGTGTTTTCGCGCAAACCTCGGCCCATCCGCGAGCTCGGGCTGAACACGTCCCCTGTCGTTCTGAGCCGTGAAGACGCTCTGGCATATGGATACCAACCGGGCAGCGATGCGCTCGCCATTTGAGACAGGCTGCGTTCTGACCCCGCACTCTGTTCGCGATTGATGGAGGCATTGAGCGCATCAAAGGAGCCCTGGCCCGAAGCCGCGGCGCTTGAGCAGCGCATCTTTGAAGCCTTCCCGTTACGAGAGGACGACGCGCTCTGCTCACGTTTTCATCGCGCCGACTGGCCAGGCCGCGCCGCGCTCATTCGTGACTTCGCCGATAGCCGGCTGCGCCAGATCGCCCAGCGCCTGGTCTATGCCCACGATCCGGCATTGCTTGGCGCAGACGATGCTGTACGGATCTCGTCGGCTATTGGTGAGCGTCTGCACATCGCACATGGCAATGACAAACTCTGGCGCACACTCGGCCAGGCACGCAGTGAGCTTGACGATGTCCATGAGGGCGAGGGCGGCGAAAGGCTCGCCTCGGAAATCTCTGCCTACCTTGAGGCGCTTGCCCACCGCTATCCGGCCCCTGAAGCCTGATTGGGCCTGGGGGAGGCTGACGCTCACCCGCCCATGGGCGGGGCTGATCGCCCGGAGTGAAGGCCTTCCGGGCGGCAGGGCGGCGCCGGGTGCCGGGCCGACCTTCGACCGGCCCGGCACCCAGCCCCGCGGGAGCCCTCTGGCTCCGACCGGCCCGGCGAGGCTCAGCATTAGGCCGTCATGGGGCTCCTTAAACCTGGCGCTGGGTCTCGCCGGTGAGCGATGCGCCCGCGCGTCCTGCTGGCGCTGCCAGGAGGGTCGCGGGCGCCGGGCTCAGGCCGGTTATGGGCTGTCTTTGCCGGGTTGCGGTCTGCCGAGGCGAAGCGCAATGCGCCGATGGATACGTGAAGCCAGCAGAACATTACCAGCCTGAAGAGCATGGCGACGGCGCGCCTTCAGGGAATGCAGGGTTTCTTCCGGCGTCCGCCATGGCCTCTTTAGGCTTGGCTCCCGGAAGGGCGACAGATCGTCTGCGATTTGGTCCATCGGGCAGTCTCCCTTGTCTGTGCCAGAATTCTACCGTCGCATTCCGGGCGTGGGATAAGGGGCTGACCGGGCTCGCCGAAAGGACTGTTTTCCTTTGGTCAGGCCGGTTAAACATTGTGGGACAGTGCGAGGGCGGTGAGCGATGAAAGGATATGACAAATCGCCGGACTATGGCGGGCCTGAACCGCCGAAATGGTTCTGGGCGCTGGTCCTCGTTTTGCTTGTCGGCCTGCCGCTCGGTCTTGCGCTCCTTGCGCGGTTTGGCGGGTCTTGATGGGCGAATCTTGTAGACTGCACCCATGAGACCACTGATATCCCTGATAAGCCTCATTGCCGCGGGCTGCGCCTCACCGGAAGCTTCCACAGACCCCGTGCGATCGATCTACTGGTCCGATGGCGATAGCGGGTGGATCGATGGTGTTGATTTTCGCCTGGCAAATGTGGACGCCCCTGAAACCGGAGGCGTCGGATCATTCGGCGGCGCCGATTGCGAAGCCGAACGCGGCCTAGGCTATGATGCCAAGGCCTTTATGGTTGAACTGACCCGGGACGCTGAGCTTGAGATCACTGCACGTTACGGGACCGACCGGTATGACCGCTTGGTGATCGATCTCTCCGCTGGCGGGCTTGATGTCGGCGAAGCCGGTCTTCGCGCTGGCCATTTGAAGCCGTGGCCCCATCGCGGTCGCACCGCACTGACCGACAAGCCAGACTGGTGCGGGCCTGACGCTTGAGTGAGGCAGCCGGAACCCCATGGTCGACCCATGAGATTGAAGCCATCGTGGCCGACCATCTCGCCATGCTGCAGCTTGAACTGGCCGGAAAGGCTTACAGCAAGGCCGAGCGCAACCGCGCCCTGCAGCAGGTGATCGGACGTTCCAGGGGCTCGATCGAATACAAGCACCAGAACATCTCAGCCGTGCTCGCCGAGTTCGGGCTCCCGTTCATCGCCGGATACAAGCCCGCCCGCAATTATCAGCGCCGCCTCTTTGAAATCATGGACGTTCAGCTGCAGGAGACCGGTCTTGCCCACACCCTGAGCAGTTCCCAGCCTGAATTTGCGCCCGCCGCGCGCCTTCGCCTTGTGGATGCGCCGGGGCCGTCCCCTGAGCCCCAGACAAGTGATCCCGTCATCCGCCGGATCATCGGCAAGTTCGATCCTGCCGCCCGCGACGCCAGGCTGCGCAAGCTCGGCGACGCCGGTGAGGCGCTCGTGTTCGAAGCCGAACAGAACCGGCTCTCAGAAGAGGGCCGCGACGACCTCTCGGCGAAGGTGCGATGGGTTGCGCGGGACGATGGTGACGGCGCCGGCTTTGACATCCTCTCCTTTAGCCGCTCAGGCGCGCCGCGATGGCTCGAGGTGAAGACCACGAACGGTCCGCAATCGACACCGTTCTTCCTGACCGCCAATGAGCACCGTGTCGCCGAAGCGCACCGCGAGGCCTTCCGCCTTGTCCGCCTCTTCGACTTTTCCCGCGCGCCTGCAGCATTTCGCCTTAAGCCGCCACTCAGCGATCATGTCCGGCTGGAGCCAAGCGTCTACCGCGCAAGCTTCTGAGCGCGGCCCCGGGCAGTGCCGGTTTCCCTTCACCTCAATAATTCTTCCCATCAGGCGGAGATGGGCGGACGGTGCTTTTGCCAGGGCGCGGTCGCGCCACAAGCGGGCGGGCCTGTGTCGGTTTGAAGTCTCTTGAGGTCAGTTGCCTGGCCCGCTTGCAGCCCGCCCTTATGCGCCCTGCCAGCGCACCCTCCTGCCGCCCATCCCCGCCAATCGGGGAAAGAAACGCGGGCGGGGAAGGAGACTGACATGACTGACCACCACGCCAGCGCTGCACCTCTTGCAGCCACTGCAGCACCCGCGCGGGCCGATAGGCCGCGCATCTACGTGGCCTGCCTTGCGGCTTACAATAATGGCTGCCTGCATGGCCGATGGATCGATGCGACCACGCCTGACGAGATCAGGGACGAGGTGCGCGCCATGCTGGCGGCATCGCCCGAACCAGACGCCGAGGAATGGGCGATCCACGATTATGAGGGCTTCGAGGGGGCGAGCCTGTCGGAATACGCCTCATTCGAGACGGTATGCGCGCTTGCCGACTTCATCGAGGAACATGGCGAGCTTGGCGGCAAGGTCTTGAGCCATTTTTGCGACGACCTTGCCGAGGCGCGCGCCGCCTTTGAGCACTATGCGGGCGAATATCGCAGCGCAGCGGACTTTGCCGAGAGCCTGCACGAGGACACCGGCACGGAGATACCGGAGAGCCTTCGCTATTACATCGACTGGCAGGCGCTGGCCCGCGACATGGCGCTGAATGGCGAGATCATGGTGTTCCAGATGGGCTTCGATGAAGTCCACATTTTCTGGAGCCGCTGACATGGCTTTCACTGAACGCTTCCAGACCTTCGTTTGCGAGGGCGACAGCATCAGCTGCGAGGCCCAAGGCTTCGAGATCACCGCGCGGATTCTGAGGGACGATTGTCCTGACGCACCCGACGAGCGCCAGGACGGTTTCTGGCCATCGCTCTACAAGGACGCGCCGGGATTCATCGGCCCCGGACCCAACCACCGGCAACGCTTTGCCGAGGCGCAGGCCCGCGCCGAAGCCGTCATGGCCGCATGGCGCAGGGATGAATGGTTCTTTTGCGGGATCGTTCTCTCCGTGACGTTGGAGGGCGTCACGCTGGACGCCCATGCGGCGAGCCTTTGGGGCATCGAGGCGAACTATCCGGATGGCGATAACGCTTACCTGACCGAGGTCGCGCAGGAGCTTTTGCCCGAGGCGCTGGACGCAGGCCGCGCCGCCGCCCGCCGCCTTTGCGCGGCGCTGGACACCAGCGGGGCGCGCGCCTGACGGCGCGCCCCCAATCCACAAGCCAATCAATCAAGAAGGAGCCAGACCATGGCCCAGCCTAGTCTCAAGACCATCCCCCTGTCCGAGCTTCGGATTTCCAAACTCAACATGCGCCACAGCCGCAAGAAGCCCGACGTGTCCGACATATTGCCGTCGATCCGCGAGAGCGGCATTCGCCAGACTTTGCTGGTGCGCAAGGAGGGCGACCATTATGGCGTCGTCGCCGGACGGCGGCGCTATTTCGCCCTGAAAGAGATCGAGAAGGAGACCGGCGAGACGCCCGATGTCCCCTGCGCGATCATGGCCGAGGACGATGCCGCGAGCGCCATTGCCGCCTCCGTCATCGAGAATGTCGGACGCCTGCCAGCCTCAGAAATGGAGCAGTACACGGCCTTCAAACGCCTGCACGATCAGGGGCGAGCCGTGGACGAGATCGCCGCCTTCTTTGGCGTCACCGAGCTTCTGGTGCGCCGCGTTCTGGCGCTGGCTTCGCTCGCTGAACCGATCCGCAAGCTCTATGCCGCCGGCGAGATCGACCGCGAGACGGTCCGCGCCCTGACGCTCGCTACAGAAGACCAGCAGGCCCAATGGTTGCGCCTCTATGAGAGCGAGGACGAACGGGCACCAATTGGCCGGAACTGCAAGGCCTGGATCACGGGCGGCGCGGTCATCACGACCGACAAGGCCCTGTTCGACATCGCAGACTATGACAGCCAGATCACTGCCGACCTGTTCGGCGAGCATGGCGTGTTCGCCGATCCGGAGGTGTTCTGGAAGGCGCAATCCGCCGCCGTGGCGCAAAGCATGGAAGCTTATATCGCGGAGGGCTGGAAGGACGTAATCTGCCTTGAACGCGGGGCGTTCTTCCATCGCTGGGACCACCAGACGCGCACGAAGAAGCAAGGCGGCAAGGTCTATGTCGAGCTACGCCATGACGGCACCGTGACCTTCCATGAAGGCTATATCTCGCAAGCTGAGGCGCGGCGGCAGGAGAAAGGGAAGACTGGTCAGGACGATACGCGCGCCGCGCCCGTCAAACCGGAAATGTCCGGCCCGCTGGCGGAATACATTCTCCTGCATCGCCATGGTGCGGCGTCGGCGAGCCTTGCGCACCAGCCCGCCATCGCGCTGCGCCTGATGGTCGCCCATGCCATGACCGGCAGCGCCCTCTGGGACATTCGCCCGCATGAGTGCCGGACGAAGAAACCGGATACGCGGGCCAGCCTTGAGGCATCGAAAGCGGCCGCCGAACTCGAGGAAAGGCGCGCCCGCATCGCCTCCCTGTTCGAGGCGTTGGGTGTGAATGGCGAGGCGCGGCGCAACAGCGACGCCTACCGGCTTTGCGAAATCTTCGCCGCTCTACTGGCCATGTCTGACGAGGAAGTCATGGAGGTTCTGGCCTTCACCATGGCGCAGACGCTGGAGGCAGGCGGGCCGGTTGTCGAGGCGGTGCTGCATGTCTGCGAGACGGATTTGCCAGCCTACTGGAAACTAGATGCGGCCTTCTTTGATCTGCTCCGCGACAAGCGGGCCATCAACGCCATGGTCGCCGATATCGGATCGACATCGCTGGCGGAAGGCTGTGCCAGCGAGACCGCCAAGGTCCAGAAAACGATCATCGGAAACCGGATCATGGGTCATGGATGCGAGCCCCATCCCGACTGGCGTCCCGCATGGATGCAGGTGCCGCCAGCCCGCCTTGTCGAGGGTGCAGGTTCCCCGCCCGCCGACGCATGGGCGCGAATTGCGGGCGTGTTCGAGCGCGGCGAAGACATTAGTGCGCCCGCTGCCCAAGCCTTCGATCAACCAGATGCCGCCTGATATTTCAGTCTCCTCGTCAGGCGGATGACGGAGCCGCCCGATGCTCAGGCATCGGGCGGTTTTTCGCCGATTGCTGACTCACGCTTGAACTCGTTTAATGTCCTCAATCAGTGCTTTTTTGGTCAATCGAGCCGGTGACTTTTAATCTATTGAATCGGCAAAGCGGGACGGTAGTTGACGTTCGAGAGCTGCGCACTCTCGCGGCTTCGATCGACCCAACTGAAGCATACAGATCTGTATGGGAGACTTTGCCGCCGGTCTTGTCTACGCTGAGCGCTTCAAGTGCGGGATGGGCGCGTGAATATCCTTCTGGTGGAAGACAATCAGGAAACCGTGGCGTTCATCTCTCGCGGCCTCGAAGAAGCCGGAGATGCGGTGACCGTCGCGGCTTCGGCGCAGGAGGGACTCCTGGCGGCGGCGGCCCATTCCTTCGATGTGATCGTCTTCGACCGCCTGCTGCCCGGCATGGACGGTGTGGACGCGGTGCGGGTGCTGCGCCAGTCGGGGATCGTCACCCCGATCCTGATGCTGACCGCGCTCGACGGGATCAATGACCGCGTGAACGGGCTGGAAGCTGGCGCCGATGACTACCTCACCAAGCCGTTCGCCTTTGCCGAGCTTCATGCCCGTCTGCGCGCGCTCGCCCGCAGGCAGCCGCTGGCTGAAGCAGAGGCGACGCGACTGATGGTTGGCGACCTGGTCATGGAACGCACGACCCAGACCGTGACCCGCGCCGGCGAACGCCTCGACCTGTTGCCGCGCGAATACCGGATACTGGAATACCTGATGCTCAACGAAGGTCAGATTGTGACCCGCACCATGCTGCTGGAGACGATCTGGGGGTACCGCTTCGACCCCAAGACGAGCCTCGTGCAGACCCATGTGAGCCGCCTGCGCGCCAAGGTCGACCGGCCCTTCGAGACCGAGCTCATCCGCACCGTGAGGGGGGCGGGCTATGTCATTGCCGCGCCGTAGCGCCCTGATGGGCTCCACCGTGTTTCGCCGCACGGTCCTATCCGGGCTGATCGGCGTGACCGTCCTGATCGCGCTGGTCTGGGCAGGCTTTGCCCTGCACCGGGCGCAAACGCTGGGCGAGGTTCGCGCCAGCCTTGATGCGGAAATGGAAGGCCTCGAAAGCCTGCATGCCGAGCAGGGACTCGATGGTCTCGTGGCGGCGTTCAGCTATGATGGCCGGGCGATCTGGGATCCCGACTGGCTCTACGAGGTCCTCGAGGAAGACGAATTCATCATCCGGGTGATGACCGGCGATGATGACACTCTGGCGGGCTTTGAGGGCATCGATCCGCCGGGCGGCAAATCGCGCACCTTCATTGAGCATGAGGAGCTATCCGGCCACCCTGTGCTGGCCTTTCGCATGCCATTGGAGGGCGGAGAAGCCGAGGTGATCGCGGCGCGTTTCGTACCCGACCGCCTGGTCATCCTCCAGGAATGGCTGCTGCGGGCGAGCGGGTTGGTCGCACTGACCGTGATCCCGATCTCGCTCCTGACGGGCTTTTTCACCAGCCGGTCGGTCGTGCGCCGGCTGAACGCGATCTCGGCGACCGCCGAGACGATTGGTGAGGGCCGGATGGATGCGCGGGTCCCCCTGAAGGGAAATGGCGATGAATTCGACCGGCTGTCAGTGGCGGTGAACGACATGCTGGACCGGATCGGCGCACTGACCCGGAATTTGGAGGGCGTATCGGTCGGGGTGGCCCATGACCTGAAAACACCGGTGTCGAATCTGGCGGGTCGGCTGCAACTCATGGAGCGGGATGTGGGCGACGCGGAAGCGGTGTCGGGCCATGTGGCGGCGGCTGAGGCGCATATCTCCACACTGTTGCGGACTCTCGATGCGCTCTTGCGTCTCGGCGAGGTGGAAGCCGGCCAGCGCCGCGGGGCCTTCGACGCGATGGACCTGTCAGATCTCGCCTGCGACATGGCCGACAGTTTCCGGCCCCTTTTCGAAGACGCCGACAAGCGGCTCGACGTGCGCGCGGCACCGGGTGTGAGCGTCAGGGGCGACCGGGACCTGCTCACCCAGATGATCTCGAACCTGCTCGAAAACGCGCTGGAGCATGCGCGCGACGGGGCCAATGTCTGGATAGGCCTGCGCACCGAGAGCGACCGCGCCTTGCTGGAGGTCGGCGATGACGGCCCCGGCCTGCCCGCCAACGCCGCAGACAGTGTGTTTGAGCGTTTCGTGCGTCTCGATTCCAGCCGGTCAACTCCTGGAAACGGTCTTGGCCTGAGTCTCGTACGGGCCATTGCAGAGCTTCACAACGGCCATGCCCGGCTGATCGCCTCCGAGCCAGGGGCGGTTTTCGAAATCAGCCTGCCGCTGCAGGGGGAATGAACCAGCATACAATTCTGTATGGTTTCGCGACCTGACTTGTAAAACCGCGCAGGCCCGCATCGGTTTAGAAGTGTCCTGAACACAGGCTTTGACTGTTCAGGGGATCACACATGCCGACACAACGCACCCATCCGGTTCTCACCGCCCTGTTGGGCGCAAGCTTCGGCGTCTTTATGCTCGCAGGGGGCTGTTCCGGCGGTGGCGGGTCAAGCGGAGGAAATGGGCCGGTTGGTGGACCAACGCCTCCGCCTCCAACACCGCCTCCGCCGGCCCCTACAGGCGCCTTCGCCACCGAAGCCGGAACCTCGCGTTTCCTCACCCAGGCGACCTTCGGCCCACGCCCCGCGGACGTGACTGCGCTCACCGGCACCAGCGCCTCGGACTGGTTCCTGGCGGAGCTCGACAAACCCGCAAGCCTGCACACGCCACAGCTTGATGCCTACCGCGCGATGATCGCCGATCCGGACGAGGAATTCCCGGTGCTGGCCATCCAGTCGAGCACGTTTTCCTTCTGGCGCAATGCCATTGAGGGCGACGACCAGCTGCGCCAGCGCATGGCCTTCGCGCTGTCGCAAATCCTTGTCGTGTCGAATTTCGGCGGCGAGCTTCTGACCGACATTCCCGAACCCGTTGTCGGCTATCAGGACATCTTGGTCGAGGGGGCGTTCGGCAATTACCGCGACCTTCTGGAGGCGGTCACCTATTCGCCCGCCATGGGCTATTACCTGACCCACATGGGCAACCAGAAGGCCGACCCGGCCACCGGGCGCATGCCGGATGAGAACTATGCCCGGGAGATCCTGCAGCTCTTTACTGTCGGCGTGGTCGCGCTCGGCCCAGACGGCGAGCCGGTTCTGGAAAACGGCCAGCCGGTCGAGCTCTATGACAATATGGATGTCACGGGGCTGGCCCGCGTCTTCACCGGCCTGGACCTCGATGGGCTCGACCGGGAGCGCTTTCCCTCCGTCGTGGATGCGGTCGACGAGTGGGATGGCCTCGAAGACGCCCTGCTGAGGCCCATGGCGATCAATGAGAGCCTGCATTCGCCTGAGCCGAAGCGCTTTCTCGATTGCGAGATCGCGGCCGGAACGCCGACCGAGAGCAGCATCGACCAGGCGCTCGACTGCATCATGGCCCATCCGAATGTCGGGCCTTTCGTGTCCCGCCAGCTCATCCAGCGTTTAACCACATCTGCGCCAGACCCCGACTATGTTGAGCGCGTGGCGGCCGCCTTCGATGCTGGGACCTATACGCTGCCCAATGGCACAAGCGTGGGCGACGGGCGCAAGGGCGACCTCACGGCGACGCTGGCCACCATCCTGTTCGACCCGGATGTGCGCAGCGAGGCGAGCCTCACCGATCCGCAATTCGGCAAGATCCGCGAGCCGCTCCTGCGCTTCACCCATTGGGCGCGCGCCTTCGATGCCGATGCCTCACGGCCGGAATACGGGATCGAGCTGTTCGACCTGAGCGCGCCGGATGAGCTCTCCCAGCATCCTTACCGCGCCCGGTCAGTCTTCAATTTCTACCGTCCCGGCCATATCGCGCCCGGCACGGAAAGCGGCGCAGCCGGGCTGACCGTGCCGGAGCTTCAGATCGTCAATGCCACCTCCACACCGGGCTACATCAACTTCATGACCTTCTGGGCCTTTGGCGGCCAGTCCATGATCCCGCCCGGGGAGCTTGAAGCGGCGCTGGAGGAGATGGGCGTTCCGGTGGACCGCGCCGCCCTCGAGCGGGCCTTCGTGCCCGATTATTCCGATGAGCTGGCGCTCGCCAATGATGCTCGGTCGCTTGTGGACCACCTCGACAGGCTGCTCGCCTACGACACCCTGTCGGAGGAGACGAGGGCGGCCATCACCGCGACGCTAGAAGCGCAGCCCGTCGACGGACCGGGCGACGATGACGCGCTCGCAGACCGGGTCTCGCTCGCGATCCTGCTCGTCATGACGTCGCCCGATTACCTCGTTCAGCGCTAGGAAAAAAGCCATGCTCACCAGCCGCAGAGACTTCATCAAGGCGCTTGGCGCCGGCGCGCTCGCCACCACGGCGCCCACCGCCATGCCGAGCACATTCACTGCCCACGCTGCAGACACCAGCGGTTACAAGGCGCTTGTCTGTGTTTTCCTGTTCGGCGGGCTCGACTGCCACGACCTGATCCTGCCGTACGACCAGGCTTCCTACGACCAGTATGCCGGGCTGCGCTCATCCCTTCTCGCCCAGCAGGGCACGGCGCGTGAGCGCGCCAGCCTGTTGCCCCTCTCGCCCGCCAGCGACACAGTGCTTCAAGGTCGCCACGTTGCCTTGCCGCCGGAGATGCCTCGGCTTCAAGACCTGTTCCGGCAGGGCGAGGCCGCGATTGTCGGCAATGTCGGTCCGCTCGTCGAACCGGTCACCCGTGCCAGCTTCGAAAGCGGCGCGGTCCGCCTGCCGCCGCGGCTCTTTTCCCACAATGACCAGCAGGCGGTCTGGCAGGCCAACCAGCCCGAAGGCGCCCAGTATGGCTGGGGCGGATTGTTTGCCGACGCAGTTCTTGCTTCTGGTGCCAACGCGGCGCTGCCGCAGTTCACCACTATAACCACCGAGGAAGTCGGCCCCTTCCTGACCGGCCGCAACGCTGTGCCCTACCGCGTCAGCACATCGGGCGCGACGCAGGTGGATTTCCTGGAAGATTACTATGACGGCGTCTCCGGCGAGCGGGCGGAGCTTCTTGAAGCCGTCCGCGACCAGCTTGCCGCAAAAAGCTATCGCGGGAACCACTTGCTTGAACGCGACATGGCGGCGGCATTTTCCGGCGGGCTTGAGACCAATGAGGCCTATGACACCGCCCGCCAGCAGGGCATCGCCCTTCCGACAAGCTTCCCCGCAACACCCCTTGGTGCCCAGCTCAGGGCCGTGGCGGATACGATCAATGTCCGCGACCGGCTGTTTGCCTCCCGCCAGGTCTTCTTCGTCGGCCTTGGCGGGTTCGACACCCATTCGGGTCAGGCGCAGAGCCTGCCGAAACTGCTGTCCCAGATCGATGGGGCGCTGGCGGTCTTCCAGGCGGCCATGGAGGCGCTGGGTCTTGCCCGCGATGTGACCTTGTTCACCGCATCGGATTTCGGCCGAACGCTGGCGGTGAATGGCGATGGCACCGACCATGGCTGGGGCGGTCACCAGATCGTGCTCGGCGGTGCGGTGAAGGGCGGTGAGATCTATGGCTCGCTCCCGCCGCCCACTTTGGGACATGAAGCTGACAGCGGCGGCGGTCGTCTGATCCCGTCCGTGGCAGTGGACACCTACGCCGCCGAACTGGGGCGATGGTTCGGTCTCAGCGAAAACGAACTCTCAGCAGCGCTGCCGGGTCTCGGCAATTTCGACCCGCTCCCGACAAGCTTCATCTGACACGAATAATGAAAGCCCCTTGCCGATGACCAGATTTCAGACCTGCGCCTCCCTCCTCGCCCTCAGCCTCGCCGCCTGTTCCGGCGGCGGCGGCAGCGATAGCCCGCCGCCTGGCCCGCAAAACCGAGCGCCGACCTTTTCGACGGCTCCCGTTGAGACCAGCGCCCCGGAAAACACCACCGCAACGCTTGCCACCATCGCGGCGAGCGACCCGGACGGTGACACGCTCACCTTCACGCTGACCGGCGATGACGCCGACGCTTTCCGTTTCGATTCAGCGACCGGCGAACTGAGCTTTGCCACAGCCCCCGATTTCGAAGCGCCCGGCGACGCGGATGGCGACAATGTCTATGCGGTGGCCCTCCAGGCCAGCGACCCCGGCGGTCTGAGCGCCACGCTCGCGATCTCTGTCACGGTCACCAATGTCGCCGAAACCGGCGATCCGGTGCGCTATCGCGACCGCGTTTTCACCCGTCTCGAGGTTGAAGAGGATGTCGCCTTCGCCACAGTGGATGGTGAGACCCTGCGGCTCACAATCTACACGCCCGAAGGCGACACGGCGACGGACCGGCCGGTGATGATTGCGGCCTCCGGGGGAGGGTTCCAGGAACAGGACCGGGCCTCAGTGGAACCCATCGCCGAGGATTTCGCGCGGCGCGGCTATGTGGCTGTCACCATGGACTATCGCGTCCTCGGGCAGGCGCCTCTTGATGCCAATGAGCTTGCCATCGCCGGGGCCACCGCCACACAGGACATGTTCGCCGCCGTCCGCTTCCTGCGCGCCGAGGGCGATGCCGCGAACCCGCGCGGGATCCGTCCTGACGCCATCTTCGTGAGCGGGGAATCCGCCGGCGGTGTCATGGCCATGCTGGCGGCGGCGCTCGACCCGGATGACCCGGTTTCACGCCCGGCGCTCGCGGATTTCCTTGACGCCAATGGCGGCGTCTATGGCACGGTCGGTGACAATGACGATGTGTCGTCCGTGGTGCAAGGCGCCATGCCGCTTTCGGGCGGCGTGCTTGATCTGGCCACGGTGGATGCCGACTCGGTGCCGCTTTATGCGGCCCATGAAGAGTTTGACCCCGTCGTGCCCTGCGACACGGCCCCGGAAGGCGCGAGCTTTACCGGGCTTGAGGTCTCAGGGGCTTGCGACGTGGTCCCGGCCTATGGGGCCGCCGGCGCAAGGGCCGAGCTTTTCCTGGTCGAGAATTCCGCAGGCCATGTGGAATTCACCGACGCCCAGCGCCGCGACATCTACCAGGGCGCTGCTGAGCTTTTCTTCGAGGCCGTGATCTCACCAACGGAGTGAGGCTCCTTGCGGCACCCACTCGCTCGAACGCAGGAAAGCGGCGTTTATCTGTCGCAAGATCGGAAATCGGTGCGCGGTGCAGCTGTTGCTCGGACCCACCAAGCTGGAAAGCGCGGTGCGATATCTCGGCGTCGATGTTGATGATGCGCTGAAAATCTCATCAGGCATCGATCTATAGCGACCTTCGAACGGCAGGAGCCAGCCGCGCCTGCCGTTTTTGATTTGTTTTAGTATGACGTAATATCGCCGGAAGTGACCGTCCGCCTATGGTTTGCCCATGACAGCTTTCGGATGAAAAGGCGATGTGGCGATTCGTGGTAACAGAAATCTCAGCAGACTGGTCTTTTCAGGCATTGTGCAGCTAGTCGGTCCAGACCGTAAGGGCACCATTGGCTGAAAGCTCGCCAGGCGCGCCATCCACGAAAGTGGTGCATCGCGCGAAATCAACATCGCTGAGGTGGCCGACCGGCGTGCACGGACCGCCAAGCCGAGCCTGCATCCGGCTGGCAATCGTGACGACGATATCGGGTCCACATGTAAGGATCGCCGCCGGTGCACTCGGCGCGCACAGGCATTCCAGCAGGGCACCGGGGCCCGCGGTGCTGCCCTTCGTTGCTGGTAATAACAGGATGCGTCCCGTGATCGAGGCACCGCACTCCGGATGAGTCACATCGCAGATCTCGCCAGTCATGATGTCTATCCCGCCCCAGAAGCTGAGCGGCGCGGACAAAGCCAGAAGCGGTGCCCGGACGTTGCCACCCACGACGAAAGTGATCGGGCAGGCCGTTTCAGGCATCCCAGAACACCGCGTCCGGCGTGAAATGGCCCGTGAAGCAGGCCTCCTCGCATTCCCTGCGATTGCCAAGGATAACGTCACAGCCAAGGGCCGCGCGTCCGTAGGCCGCCCATTTCACCGAGCCGGTGACAATGTTGCCAGCGCCGCGTCCGATCATCTCGCCATAATAGGTGCATGTGTCGCGCACGATTTCGGCCCCGGCGGCCTGAAGTATCTCCACCTCATCGCGGCAGGCCCGCCAGACATGACGCCCCAGCGACACGACCACGCGGCTTCGGAAACGGGCACCGCGCTCACGGACCGCGCTTGCAAGTTCGGCGATCTGCCTCGGCGAGGCATGAGGCGCGCCTATGGCGACCGCATCGATCGGGCCTGGACGGAGCTGACCGAGTTCCGACCTGAGCCCGATCAGCTCTGAGGGCAGGATAGTCGTGGCTTCCGCGAGCAAGCCTGTTTCTCGCGCAGAGGCCATGGCCGTGGCCGCCTCGGGCGTGACCATGTCGATATGCGCCATTGGCATGCTCCCGGTAACACCCAGCGCGGCGCACAAGGATCGCAGTCCTGTCTCATTGGCGTGCGGCATGCCGATAAAAAGCGGAATTCGCTCGCCCGCCATCCGTCCGGCATGGAATCCGGTGAGTTCATGGCCGATTCCGTCAGCAAACCATTCACGCGGTATGGCGGAAACGTCAAAGACCGCGCCTGGCCGCCGCCCGTCATCGCGCAGGGGGCCGGCTTCGGGTGCACGCCCGCAAATCGCGCACGCGAGGTCGAGATACTGGTGACATTTCAGCGTGCGCGCGCCAATGACGGTATTGGCAAAGATCACCGCATTCGATTCCGCCCAGGCGAGCCGGTCGCCGAACTGCGGCGCATCACTCAGAAAATAGGGCGCGCATGTCAGCGTCGGTGTCGCTCCGAGACGGAGCAGCCTGTCAACCACGGCTTGGGCTTGCTGGCGCTCCGCTGCCGACCCGTTGCTCGCGCCTGTCAGGTCGGCGGAACTGGCATTGAGCGTCGTTGGCACCGTGACCCTGACGCCAGTGCCAGCCAGCCAGTCCAGAAATGCCAGATTGGCCGATCCGGAATGATAGGCTCCGACCAGATGCGCGCCAGAGATATCAACGAGCCGCTGCGCGCCCAGTACGCTCGCAGCTGCGGTGATGATGTCCATCGCCCAGGCCAGACCCGCGCCCCGTGCGCCCTGCAGGGCGGCATGGTCCGAGGGTGAAAGCTCCGGCAGCGCGCGATCGCCGATCATCAGCCCGCCTGATCGAGCACAGGGTCGCGCATTCGGGTCATCGTATCGTCGCTGGCGATTTCGGCGAGCAGCCATTGCCGAACGGCTTCGATAGCCGGGGCGCGGCCCATTGCGCTCGAACGCGCGAAATACCAGTTGCGTGGCAGTTGAATGCGCCGCCTGGGAAACACTTCGACAAGGGCGCCAGCCGCGAGATCGGCCTCGGCAAAGGGTTCTATGGCAAGTGCGATCCCTAATCCGTTGCGCGCAGAATTCAGGGCGTGGTCGTAGCTGTCGAACCGTGTGGTGCCCGTAACGTCAACGCCCTTGGCGCCGACACCGTCCAGCCAGACCGACCAGTCCCCTTCCGACGGATGGACCTGCAGCAAGGTGTGCTCGGCAAGCGAAGACGGTTCGTTGGGACTGCCATGCCGATCGAGGTAGCCGGGACTACAGACTGGAAAGACACTGGACGTGAAAAGATAAGTATAATCCACATCCGCCACGTCGGGTGTCCCGATCATGACACAGGCGTCGACGGTGCCGGCGGAGAGGTCAACATCCTGCTGGGCCGTGACAATCCGTATCTCGATGTCGGGATGGGTGCGCTCGAACTCCGGAAGCCGCGGCAGGAGCCACCTGACGGCGAAGGTGGAATAGACCTGAAGGACGAGAGAGTGCCTGCCACGCGCCCGGATCCTTTCGGTTACCTCACCAATGCGGGTAAAGGCGCGCTTGAGGGAACGCGCGAGTGCGTTGCCCTCGTCGCTCAGTGCGAAACCGCCTGGTCCGCGGACCACAAGCCGACATTCGAGTTCGCTCTCCAGCAGCCGGATCTGATGGCTGATGGCCGAGGTCGTGACGTTCAGTTCCGCCGCAGCGTCCTTGAAACTCTTCTGGCGAGCCACAGCATCAAAGGCGCGCAGGGCTGTCAGCGAGGGAAGGCGACGGGTCATGCGGACTGGACACTCACGGGTGATATCACGCACGAATATGCGGCGAGCAGGCCGACTCCGTCAATCAGACGTCGCCTGCACAATGGTTTACATGGCAGGAGCCAATCATGAACCACCCGGCGCAAGACGACCTGATCGATCTCCTGAGGCATGATGTCGGGGCCGCGCGCGAGGAAGCAGAACGCCTGCTTGCGCGGGCACCGGCCGATCCGCTCGCCCGCCTTGTGTGCGCCGAGGCGACCCGCCGTGGGGGCGACGCCCGAACGGCGCTCATGCACGCCCGTGAAGGCCGCCGGGCGGCCCCGGACTTTGCTCCGCTCGGTCTCGAAGAAGCCCGGTGTCGTGCCGAACTGGATGACCTGCACGGCGCTGTTCGTGTTCTCGACAGCACGCTCGCCCACAGCCCGGATTTTGTGCCGGGCTGGCGCGCGCTCGCCCAGCTGCGCGAGCAGTTGGGTGATCTCGATGGTGCGCGGGCCGCAGCTGAACGCCAGCGCACGATCGGCCTGTCCGATCCAGCGCTCGCAAAAGCATCGGAGCTGCTTCACCGCGGGCGGCTGGGCGAGGCCGAGTTCGTGCTGCGCCAGCATGTCAAAGCCCATCCGCTGGACGTTTCGGGCATTCGGCTGCTGGCCGATGTGGGCAACCGTCTGGGTGTGCTGGAAGACGCGCGCCGGCTTCTTGAGCGTTGCCTCGAACTGGCGCCGGATTTTCACATGGCCCGACACGACTACGCCAATACGCTGATCAAGCTGCAGCAGTTTGACCAGGCCGAGGCCGAGCTGGACGCGCTGAAACGGGCCGAGCCGGAATCCACCGCACACCGTGTGCTGGAAGGGTTCCTGCTGGTACGCATGGGTCGGTACGAGGCTGCGGTCGATGTCTATGAGGCACTGGTGGCGCGCCAGCCGCACCTGGCGCGGGTGCAGATGAGCCTTGGTCACGCCCTCAAGACGATCGGAAGACAGGCCGATTCAATTGCGGCCTACCGCGCAGCCCTCGACGCCGAGCCGTCACTTGGCGAGGCCTGGTGGAGCCTTGCGAACCTGAAGACCTTCGTCTTTTCCGGCGATGACATTGCCCAGATGCGCGAACAGCTTCGCAGTCGGGCCATCAACCGGTCCGACCGCTACCATTTGCAATTCGCCCTGGGAAAAGCTCTGGAGGACTGCGGCGAGACCGATGAGGCGTTTGGCGCTTATGCAGCAGGCAATGAGCTCCGCCGAGACGGACTGCGCTATGATGCCGCTCGCATCACGGCAGAGCGTGAGGCTCAGGAGGCGTTCTTCAGCCAGTCCTTCCTTGCCGACCGGGAGGGATGGGGTGACCCGGCACCCGACCCGATCTTCATCGTCGGACTGCCACGGTCGGGCTCCACCCTGCTTGAGCAGATCCTCGCCAGCCATTCTGCCGTGGAAGGCACCTTCGAACTGCCAGACATCATCTCCATGGTCCGTCGCCTCTCCGGCCGGAAACGCCCCGACGCGCCATCGGATTATCCGGGTATCCTCTCGCGCCTCAGCAAGGATGATGTGCGCGCTCTTGGCACCGAATATCTCGACCGCACACACGTCCACCGCACCGGCAAACCGCGCTTCATCGACAAGATGCCGAACAATTTTCAGCATGTGGGCTTTATCAAGCTGATCCTGCCAAATGCGACCATCATCGATGCACGGCGCCATCCCATGGCCTGCGGTTTCAGCAATTTCAAACAGCTCTTCGCCAGGGGGCAGAACTTTTCCTACAACCTTCCGGAGATTGCCCGGTACTATCTTGACTATGTGGCATGGATGCGCCTTTGGGACCGCATTCTGCCCGGTGCAATCCACCGCGTGATCTACGAGGACATGGTCGCAGAAGCCGAGCAGCAGGTGCGTGCCCTGCTGGCCCATTGCGGGCTCGCATTCGAACCTGCCTGCCTCGCTTTCCACGAGACGCGTCGCGCCGTGCGCACGGCCAGTTCCGAACAGGTACGCCAGCCCATTTACCAGTCATCGGTGGAGCAATGGCGCGCTTTCGAACGCCACCTTGCGCCGCTGCGCGATAATCTTGCCCCCCTTTTCCGGACGGATGAACACTGGAAAAGTTGAATTGAATTCAACTCGCCACGAATTTTTTGTTGTCGCGAGGGTGATCTCGCTGCGCTAGCGTTCCTCCAAGGGCGAGCGATACCGCCAGGGGAGGAGAACAGAGTGACCGATTTCAAGGCGAAGCCAACGAAAACCACGATGGCCGGCCGGCTTCTGGCGAGCACCGCACTCGGCGCGCTTTGCCTCCCCGGCGTAGCGCTCGCACAGGAAGGCGACGGCACGAGAAGACTTGAACCGGTCCAGGTGACCGCGCAGAAACGTGACGAGACGCTCCAAGACGCCTCGATCAGCCTGCAGGTGCTCGGCCAAGAGACGCTTGAGCAGCAGAATGTCGTGGAGTTCGAGGAGTACGTCGCGCTGCTTCCCAGCGTGTCGTTCGACAGCATTCGCCCCGGCGCGGCGCAGATTTACATTCGCGGTGTTGCCGACGGCGGCGATGGCAATCTGTCGGGATCGCAGCCGAGCGTGGGGTTGTATCTGGACGAACAGCCTGTAACGGCCATCGGGCGCAATCTCGATGTGCACATTTATGACATTGATCGGATTGAAGTACTGGGCGGCCCCCAGGGCACGCTCTATGGCGCGAACGCTCAGGCGGGTACGATCCGCATCATTACGAACGCCCCGGACCCTGACGGATTCGCTGCTGGTTACGACCTCGGCGCTGAGACCGTGAGCGAGGGCGACACAGGCTATATCGCCGAGGGCTTCGCAAACATCCCGCTCGCCAGTAATGCCGCGCTGCGCCTTGTCGGCTATTACGAGCAGACAGCCGGCTACATCGACAATGTCCCGGCGACCAAGACCTTTACGCGCCCCGGCATCACTGTCGACAATGAACCCTTCGTTGAGGAAGACTTCAATGTCGAGACCACGGCGGGCGCGCGCGCGGCGCTCGGCATTGACATAAACGACGCCTGGACAGTGACCGCCAAGGTGATGCACCAGCAGCTCGAAACTGAAGGCGTCTGGGATCATGATCCCGAGGATGTCGGCGACCTGGAGGTGGAACGCTTCTTCGAGGATGAGGGTGAGGACACTTTCACCCAGTATGGCGCGACCATCGAAGGCCGTATCGGCCCGGTCGACCTGACCTATGCGGCGTCTTATCTGGATCGCGAAGTGGAGTATCAGTCCGATTATTCGGAATACGCCGAGTATTCCTCCTATATCGACTACTACACGTGCTACTACGCCTATGACGCCGCTGTGGGCGGCTACAGCTTCTACGCGTGCGAGGACCCGCGTATCCAGTTCACGGAGATGAGCGAGTACAAGCGCGAGACCCATGAACTGCGCTTTGCGACCGACTCCACCAATCGCCTGCGCTTTATCGGTGGCCTGTTCTACCAGGATGCAGAGGTCGATTTCGACCAGCGCTGGCGCATCCCGACCATCAAGCCGGGCATGCAGATCCGCGATCCGGACTCCTACTTCACAACCGATCAGGTCCGCAGCGAAACCGAAACCGCGATCTTTGGCGAAGTGTCCTTCGACCTGACGGACGCTGTGACGCTCACTGCCGGTGGGCGCGCCTTCGACACCGAGAGTTCGATCGTCGGTTTCGTGGGGACGGTCTTCAGTTCCAGCCCGGAAGTCGATGTGAACACCGATGAAAGCGGCAGTCTGTTCAAGTTAAAGGCCGACTGGCAGGTCAGCGAGGATGTGCTGCTCTACGCCACGGTTTCTGAGGGTTTCCGGCCCGGCGGGGTGAACCGGACGTCAACCTCAAACATTCCGATCACCTATGAATCTGACCTGATCACGAACTGGGAGGGGGGCTGGAAGACCGAATTGGCCAACAACCAGTTGCGCCTCAACGGCGCAGTCTTCTTCATGCAGTGGGAGGATATCCAGTTTACCCGCTTCGATCCGAGCGAGAGCTTCCTTGGCCTGACCCAGAATGCCGGTGAGGCGGAAATTACCGGGCTTGAGGTCGACTTCACCTGGCTTGCAACAGACAATTTCACGGTGTCGGGCGCTGCAACATTGCTCGACGCCGCGCTCTCGGAGGATTTCTTCCAGGATGCGAGCGCCGGTCCCGGTGCCATGCCTGATGCGCCATCCGGTACGAGGTTGCCATCGGTCCCTGAGTACAAGGCCTATGTTTCGGGGCGCTACGAGGCCGAGTGGCGAGACTTCGACACATTCTACAGCGCCACCTATTCGATTGTCGGCCCGCGCTTCAATGATCTTTTCCTTGCGTCGCGTGAGGAGCAGGATGGCTATGGCATCCTCAATGCATCGGCCGGATTCGGGCGTGACAACTGGCGGCTCAGCTTCTTTGCCAACAACATCACCGATGAGCGCGCAGAGCTTTTCCGGAACGCTGTGGATTTTGATGCGCGCATTACGACGAACCGTCCGCGCTCCTTCGGGCTCCGGCTGTCACAGGACTTCTGAGGCCCATTATGAGCGAGATGCCAGGCTCGACCCTGCATAGGCAATCGCCTCACGGTTCGCGAGGACCAGAGACCGAAGCGCGCGCCGGCGGCGTTGCCCTGATCACAGGAGCGGCTACGGGCATTGGCAGGGCCATGGCTGAACGCCTGCGCTCGGAAGGCTGGACGGTGAATGTCTGTGATGTCGACGAAGCTGCAGTCGCTGCTTTCAGCGCAGCGGTTCCCGGTGCCGAGGCGCGCGTGGCGAACGTGGCCGATGCCCGGCAGGTCCATGATGTCGTGAGCGAGGTCGAGGCGCGCCACGGGCGCGTGGACGCGCTCATCAACAATGCCGGTGTGGCGGGCATGACCGCGCCGGTCGAGGAATTCGACGCCGATGACTGGCGCCGCACCATGGATATCAATGTCAATGGCAGCTTCTACTTCGTACGCGAGGTGGTGCCCGCCATGAAACAGGCCCGGCGCGGCGCGATCATCAACGTCGCTTCAACGGCAGCCCTGTTCGGATACCCTCAGCGGACGGCTTATGCCGCCTCGAAATGGGCAGTTCTCGGGCTTACAAAGACGCTGGCCATGGAGCTTGGCCCTTATGGCATTCGCGTAAACGCGGTCTGTCCAGGTTCGGTCGAGGGGCCACGCATTGAAGGCGTGATTCAGCGAGATGCCGCCCATCGCGGCATGGACCCTGCCGACGTACGTCGAATCTACGAATCCCAGGTGTCCATGCGCAAATTCGTGAGCGCTGAGGACATCGCCAATATGTGCGCATTCCTCGCCTCCGATGCTGCTGCCATGGTCTCCGGTCAGGTGATCGCCGTCGACGGCCACACCGAGTCCCTCTCCTTCCCGTTCTAGAAAGCCATCATGATGAAAGCAGTCTGGTTTGATGCGTTCGGCCCCGCCGATGAAGTGCTCAAGATCGGCGAAAAGCCGACGCCTGCGCCAGGCCCGGGGGAGGTGCTGGTGCGACTGCGGACAAGTGGACCAAACCCCTCGGACGTGAAGAAGCGTGCGGCATCCTTCCCAGACCTCCTCGATCAGGGCTATGTCATCCCCCACAGCGACGGGGCCGGCGTGATCGAAGCCGTAGGCGATGGTGTCGATCCTGCGCGTATCGGCGAGAGGGTATGGGTCTACCAGGCCCAGTATGGCCGGCGATTCGGAACGGCGGCAGCTTTTGTGTCAGTCGAGAACCGCCGCGCGCCGAAACTGCCCGATGCCGCAAGTTTCGAAGTCGGTGCCTGCCTGGGCATCCCGGTCATGACCGCTCACCGCGTCGTCCATGCCCTCGGCGGGGCCAGGGATCAGACCGTGCTTGTCACTGGCGGAGCCGGGCGTGTGGGCTTCTATGCGGTACAGTGGGCCGTGAAGGCCGGCGCGAGAGTCATCGCCACGGCCAGTAATGAGGAAGATGCCAAGGCCTGCCGGGAGGCAGGGGCGGCGCATGTCGTCAACCATCGTGAAGACGGCTGGCCGGAAGACGTGCTGGCCTTCACCGGCGGTGAGAAGGTCGACCGCGTGATCGAGGTCGAATTCGGCAACAATATAGACAAGGTGATCCAGGTGATCCGCACCGGCGGGATCAT
Source organism: uncultured Hyphomonadaceae bacterium (assembly GCA_964415675.1). Lineage (GTDB taxonomy): Bacteria > Pseudomonadota > Alphaproteobacteria > Caulobacterales > Hyphomonadaceae > UBA5336. Next base: position 111,239 of record CAYQBG010000011.1, on the reverse strand, counting down.
CACCACCTATTCCTCCGGCGCCAACCTCAACCCGGTCATCCCCTTCTACCGGATGATGTTCATGGACCTGACTGTCTACATGGCGATCGTCTACGCCATGCCCGAAGACGCCAAGCAGCAAGCTGTTGCCGACATCAATACGGCGCTGGAATCGGGCTCGCTGACACACCGGATCGCGGCCAGCTTGCCGCTGGAGGAATGTGCACGGGCACATCAGCTCCTCGAGCAAGGTGCGGCGAAGGGGTGCGTCGTGCTCACCATTGGAGACGGCTGAGGACGTGTCTGGCGCTCGCCCCTGGATGGCCTTGTGCCTTGCCGCCCTCATTGCGGCCCTGGCCACGCTTGCCGGCTGCGCAGGTCCGGCTCGTACTGCGCCCACCGACACCGTGATTGTCACCGGGGCCGGAGCACTGCGCGGCGCACCCCTTGGCGATGGAGGTGGCGTGTTCCTCGGTGTGCCCTTCGCCGCGCCGCCGGTGGGCGAGCGCCGGTGGGCACCGCCTGAAGCCGTCGAGGCGTGGTCGGGGCAGCGCGACGCGACCGGCTATGCGCCGGCCTGCCCCCAGGGTGACTACATCGTGTCCTGGTATGCAGACCTGATCGAAGCTTTCGGTGGTGACCGGGATGTTGCTGCACGTCCGGTGAGCGAGAGCGAGGACTGTTTGTACCTCAATATCTGGACGCCTGACATCGCACCGGAGAAAGGGCTTCCGGTCATGGTGTGGATCCATGGTGGCGCCTACAGGGGCGGCTGGTCCTATGAGCCGAATTATATTGGTGAGCGCCTGTCTGAACGGGGCGTGGTCGTGGTCTCCATCGCCTACCGTCTGGGGCCGTTCGGCTATCTCGGCCCCGATGGGCCCGCAAACTTCGGTCTCCAGGATCAGATTGCGGCGCTGGAATGGGTTCAGGAGAACATCGCGTCGTTTGGCGGCGATCCTGGTAATGTCACCGTGTTCGGAGAGTCTGCGGGCGCCTCGTCCATCGGCACGCTGATCGTCGCGCCGCGCGCGCATGGCCTGTTCCAGCGGGCGATCCACCAGTCCGGCGGCTTTGAGTTCGTTCGCGATCGCGCCGACGGTGACATGCGCCGCGCTTTTGAGCGGCTTGCGGCAGCCCTGGGCCCGATCGATCCACGTAGCGCAACCACCCGCGACGTAATGAACGCGAGCGCGAATGCACTGGCGGATCACTGGTTCGCTCCATCGCCCGACGTGGACCTGCTCGCCTCGCATCCGGCCGATCTTCTGGCCTCCGGAAACGTTGCGCGCGTCGACCTCATGATCGGAACCAATCGTGACGAGTGGCTGATGTATCTCGACCCGGAAACTGCGGACGTCGACCTCGCCACCTGGCGCGAGAGACTGCCTGGTGCGGCTCCGCTGATTGACGCAATGGTCGCCGAGGACGGCACGCTGGGCGCGCTCGACCGGATTGAGACTGCAGACCAGATGCGCTGCCCGGGTCGAATACTGGCGCGCGCCGTCGACGGCAAGGGCGGCCGGGTCTTCGTCTATCTGTTCTCCCGTGTGAGGTCCGCCCCATCGGAGCCGGAACTCGGCAGCTATCACGGTGCCGAAATCCCCTATGTCTTCGGGACCCATGATACGTGGTTACCCACAAATGACATCGACCGGAACCTTACCGAAAACATGATGTCGGCCTGGGTGAATTTCGCCAGAAACGGTGACCCCAATCCGGCGGTCGAGTGGCCAGCCTTCGGCGCGACAGGCAAGGTTCTCGAACTCGGCGATCGCATCGTGCCCACCGCCCCCCTCGACGACCTTTTGTGTCCCCATATCGCAGCCTATCGGGAGGTCCTGCCTTGAGCGAACCCGTTGCCCCCCGCGCCCATCGCACCGACTGGATTGCCTTCACCGGTGCGAGCCTCATGGTGATGGGAGCGTGTATCCCGCTCATCGCCAGTCCGGGTACAGGTGCCAAGTTCTTGCCCGCAATGTATGACTGGATCGCGACGCAGTTCGGGCCGCTCTATCTGCTGGCGGGAACTGCGACGATTGTCTTCCTCCTGGTGCTGGCGATCAGCCGGTTTGGCCGTGTCCGACTGGGCGGGGCGGATGCCGCTGCCAGCTTCTCGACGATCAGCTGGGCGGGCATGCTGTTCTGTGCGGGCGTCGGTGCAGGGCTGATGTACTGGGCGGCCATCGAATGGGCCTACTATCTCGACACGCCGCCTTTCGGACTGGAGGCGCGCAGCGCTGACGCAGTGGCCTGGGCCTCGGCCTATGGCCTGTTCCACTGGGGGCCTTCAGCATGGGCGTTCTATTGCCTGCCCGCGCTCGCTATCGGCTATGCCTATCACAACCGGAAGATCCCGTTTTTGCGGCTCTCGGCAGGCTGTACGGGTTTTCCGGGCCTAGGTCCGAACACTGTTGGCGGTCGGGTGATCGACCTGATATTCATGATCAGCCTGCTCGGCGGGGCAGGCTCCTCGCTCGGCTTCACCACGCCCATGATCGCTGCCCTCGTCGCGCGCATGACCGGACTGGAGGCGTCCTTTGGACTCGAAGTGGCGATGATGATCGTGATCATTGCCCTGTTTGCCGTCAGTGCGGCTGCGGGCATCCGCCAGGGAATCAAGCGGCTCACTGATCTCAATCTGGTCCTGCTTTTCGCCTTCCTGGGATTCGTGCTGTTCGCCGGGCCGACAGTCTGGCTGGTCAAGACGGCGGTGAACGCGACCGGCCTGGTGGCGCAGGATTTTATCCGCCTGAACACCTGGACCGAACCTTTCGGCGCGAGCGGCTTTGTGAAGGACTGGACGGTCTTCTACTGGGCGTGGTGGATTGCCTACGGGCCTGTGGTCGGCCTGTTCGTGGCGCGTATCTCAAGAGGACGCACAATCAGGGATATCGTGTTCGGCATGCTGGGCTACGGCACGCTTGGGGCCGGGCTGTTCTTCATGATCCTCGGCAATTACGGTCTCTGGCTGGAAACGGTCCAGGGAGAGAATCTGACAGGTTTCCTGAACGATGATGGCGGGTCGGCGGCGATTGTAGAGATCATCTACAATTTGCCGCTTCCGGCCGTCGCAGCGGGCGTTTTCTGTATCGCTGCGGTCGTCTTCTCGGCGACGACCTATGATTCCGCATCCTACATCCTTGCCTCGAATGCCACCCGGTCACTTCCTTCCGGCGAGGATCCGGCGATCTGGCAGCGGGTCTTCTGGGCACTGATGCTGGGGCTCTTGCCGCTCAGCCTGCTATTTGTCGGAGGCCAGCGTGTGGTCCAGACCGCCGCGCTGATCGCATCTCTACCGCTCATCGCCATCGGTGTCGTGATGGCCTGGTCATTGGTGCGAAAGCTGAAGACGGACCAAGCCGGGCCCGTGTCCGGCTAACCTTCCTCCGGGGCTTCGAGAAAGGCACTGGCCCGTTGCCTCATGGCGTCCGTTATGGCTGTTGCCCGGCGCGCTTCGAGATCGAAATGAACCGACACGCTTTCCAGAACAGCGGCGAGCCTGCCACGCGTAAGGTTGTGCATTTCGTATCGCACCGTGATGGACTTGCCGCCCAGTTTCACCATCGAACCGCGCACTTCCAGCAGGTCGCCGGCAGCCACTTCGTCCTGATATTCGATTGTGTGTTTGACATCGGCCCAGCCGGGGCCGCCCTCCGCTGGCGACCAGCCAAACACTTCAGCGAGGAAGTGATAGGAGGCATCGTCGAACATCGCCACATAGTGGCGCGTTGTCATGTGTCCCATCACATCGCACAGCCAGGGATGCGCCACGCCCTTGTGCACGGGGATCATACTGACTTCCTCATCAACGCGGGCGCGGCCTGCTTCGTGACGTTCAGTGTCGCTCGCGCTTCGGTCGGGGACTGCACCTTGGCGCCCATATTCTCGACGATCTTCCGCGCGCGTTCCACAAGCTGGGCATTCGACGCGAACTTGCCCTTTTCAAGATAGAGATTGTCTTCCAGTCCCACACGGACGTGGCCGCCAAGCAGCGCTGCCTGGGCCACCATCGGCATTTCGAGCGCGCCGAGCGCAAATCCGGCCCAGTTCGCGTCTTCGGGCAAGTTCTCCACCATGGTCATGAAATTGCGCGGCGTCGCCTCGGCCGCCCAGCGCACACCCATGCAGACCTGGAATAATGGCGGCGCATCGAGCAAGCCCTCTTTCATCATCTGCTTGGCAAACGAGATGTGGCCGAGCTCAAATACCTCGAGCTCCGGCTTCACCCCATTTTTCTGCAGCCGTTTGGCCCCGATCCGCAGCATGTCCGGCGTGGAAACATAGACATAATTGCCACCCGGATAGTTGAACGAGCCGCAGTCAAGCGAGCAGATCTCAGGCAGTAGCGCCTCGACATGCTCCATCCGCTCGATCTGTCCGACAAGATCAGTGTCGTCCTCAAGCGCCAGCGGGTCCTCATCGGGCCCGAGGTAAAGATCACCCCCCATGCCCGTGGTGAGGTTGATCACCACATCGGTGTCGGCACTGCGGATCCGGTCCACGACTTCGCGGTAGAGCGCGGTGTCACGGCTCGGGGCCCCGGTCTTCGGATCGCGCACATGGATATGGGCCACTGCGGCACCGGCCTTCGCTGCCTCGATCGAGGCCTCGGCAATCTCCTTCGGTGTTACAGGCACTTGGGGTGAGCGATCCGCAGTGTCTCCGGAGCCGGTGACTGCGCAGGTAATGATAATGTCTCTATTCATGCTATTCCTTTGACTGTCGAACCAATCTATCCAATGCCAATACGATCAGAAACGCGGCAAGGTCCCCAATAGTTCTGGCTTGGTCTGCACAGCGGCACCGGTGGCGGTCACGCAAACCCGACTCGGGCGGCGCAAAGATATTTCATATATCGAAAGAAATCGTGAGCAATACAAGCCCCAAGCGCAACATTGCCGGAAGCGCACGCCTTCTGCCCAATCGATGGGCATGGGCGAACATCTTTCGACCCGCCGCCGCTCCACATGTTTTTGAGAGCATGAGGATTGCAGGGAACAAGCACACCTCCCTGTCCAAGCAGCAAACGACGCCCTCAGCCGTGGATGTGCTCGCAGTACGATCGGCCGACAGGGGCCTCGTGGTCGCGCGTGGAGCACCTCCGTTGTGGATAGCAAAGTGACAGAGCGCAACTGTCCAGAATGGCTTCAGAGTCGGACGAACGATTGGACCCGGCCTAAGGCAGTTTTGGGCCAAACTCTGCCTGATAAAGTCTCGCTTAGGTCAATACGAGATGTCGGCCAGCGTCTGTTCATCCGTTTCCGATTGATGCGCTTCGCCCCCCTCGTTCCCGTCTCATGCCGTGTGACCTGGACGACGCCTGTCGGGCCTTGAAACCGGCCCTTGCGAAGAATTTTCCCCGCCGCTTAGCGGCTCCTCGCGCAGCAAAATTCTTCTCCGGGCCGGTGCTCCGCTGCGCTGCGCCCGCGGGGCGGTTCAGGCCCGCCCTGCGCCGTCCTTTCGGTCCGGCGTCGACGGGGACAAGGGGTCCCTCAGGCGACATGGAAACGAAAGGAACTATCACCATGGCCAACGCACTCGGATATGTCAGCGAAACCAAGACCGGCTTCGAAGGCGCTCTTGCAATGATGAACCTCACCGCTGCCATCCGCATCGAGAAGAACGCGGAGAAAGCCGCCGACGGCCAGCCCGACTACCGCATCTTCGCCGGAGAAACCTCGACCGAAATCGGCGGCGGATGGCTTCGCAAAGCCAAGGCCTCGGGGCGCGAATATGTCTCGATCACCCTGGCAGACCCGCAGATCGGCCCGCGCAAGATCTACGCGAACCTCGCGCCTGTGAAAGGCAAAAAGGGGCGCCACGTGATCCTCTGGAACCCCCGGGACTAGCGGTACGATCCATCTCAAACGAGCCGCCCCGGAGAGGAATTCCGGGGCGGTTCTTCTTGCGCGAAAGACCAAGGTCTGCCATTCAGGGGGAGCAGGGAATATCAAGTAAAATCAGTGTACTTAACAGGGGTGTGAAGCGTGCAAACGCTTGTTTTCACACTCGCGTTAACCAGCATTTCTCGTCCCAATTCTTCTCGCTGCGTCACGCTTTGTGAATTCCGCGCAGCGGCTTGAAATGAAGGATGAAGACCATGCTGCAACCCGGTTCGAATGGCAGGCAGAGCCCGTTTCTCACCGTGAATGAGGCCGCCGAGTATCTGAGATTGGAGCGCAGGACGCTCGATAACTGGCGCTGGGCCGGTGCGGGTCCGGACTGGCGCAGGCATGGCGGACGCGTCGTCTACCATATTGATGATCTCAGGGCGTTTTCCGACGGCAAGGGCATGCGCGGTCATGGCTGATCGCCTGACCTTTGTGCACCTGTCCTGGAGGAAGAACCATCGCAACCACCGTCTGATCTTTGGTGCGCCACAGCGCATCATCCGCCTCGACTGGCGACGCTCGGGCGCGGTGTTTTCACCAGGGCAGGTGTTTGCCTATGAGCGGTGGACGAAGGGACGATACGGCACCTCGCACTGGTCCTTGGCGGTGCTGGGGGCGGGTGACGGAACGGCCTGGCTGTCCTCTTGGCCGGGCATCCGACCCGGCGCAGACATTCTCTGTTCTGCGCGGGGACCGGGACCCGTAAGGGCATTGTTTGCGCTCATTGATGAGATCGGAAGAGACGGCGAACCCGGGGCGATTTCGGCAGCCGACTGGCGCCTGATCGGGGCGCGCCACGCCATGCAACTGCCGGTCCGCTCAGCCATTGAAAGGGCGGTCCAGAGATGCGCCTGAAACACCTGGTCCTGTTCTTCGCCTCGGCTTTGGGACTGGCGCTGCTGGGCCTGTCGGTACTCTGGAAACCAGACCCCCGGCTGATTTACAACCCTTCGCCCAGTGCCCCCATCGGCTGGTACAGGATCTATCCCGGCGCTGAGATTTCTGCCGGAATGCTCGTGGCCTCAAGCCTGACGGATGAGGCTGAACGGCTTGCTGACGGGCGTCGATACCTCCCGCGAGGGACGCCCGTCATCAAGACGGTCTGGGCGGTGCCGGGAGATGTGTATTGCGTGCGTGAAGACAGCTTAACGGTCCGCGAAACAGACTTCTCATTGGCATTGGAGGACAGTTCCGGACGCGAGCTGCCACGCCTCGAGCCCGGCTGCCGAACGGTGGCCGAGGGTCATGTGCTGCTGCTTTCCGATGCCATCGCCAAATCCTTCGACAGCCGGTACTTCGGTGAAGTGCCGCTGTCGCTGGTGATCGGCGAAGCCGTTTATCTGGGCCGGGACCGGTCGGGCAAAGTGGGAGATGGGGCAGGGGCGCGGGCTTGGGGCGCGCAGGGCAAGATAAAAGGCCCCAGCGCTGCTGGTGGCTTAGTGCGTTGTCTGCACATCAGTTTTAAGGGCGCTGTTGAAACCTCCGCAGCGCTGCGATCAGATCTATTTCTGAGCGAGATCAGTGCTTTAGCGCAGCGCCATTTCACGCCGTTTCACCCGACTTCCTGCGATTCCTGAGTATGGAAGACCGTCCGGACAATCCCTTCGAGCCACGCATGGGGCGGCCGCGCGCGGGAGGCGGTTATGGCCGGGCCAAAAGTTTCCTGTCCAGGGCCAGGGCCGCAGCCTCGAAGGCCGGTCCTGGCCGAGGCGGACAGAGGTCGCCCGCTCGCAGGAGCAGCAAGGGGAGCTTCCAGCGCCGCGTCATCGTGAAGGCCCGCTTTGTGCGCATGGCGGGCTCCTCGGCAAAGGCTCTGTCTGAACATTTGAGATACCTCTCGCGGGACGGTGCTGTTGAGCCCGGCGATCGGGGCAGACTGTTTGATGCCCTCGGCGACGAGGCAGACACCGAAAGCTTTGTTCGCAGCGCCGCCAGAGACCGGCATCACTTCCGGCTGATCGTCTCGCCCGAGGACGGCCAAGAAATAGGCGATCTCAAATCCCATGTGCGCGAGCTCATGTCGGGCATGGAAACCGATCTCGGCACGCGGCTCGACTGGGTGGCGGCGGTCCACACAAACACTGAGCATCCCCATGCCCATATTGCCATCCGGGGGGTGCGTGAGGACGGGCGCGATCTGGTTATGCCAAGGCGCTATATTTCCCACGGGATTCGCGAACGCGCCGAGGCGCAGGTCACCCGTGAACTGGGACCAGAAACCCGGCATGAGCGCGACCTGAAACTTGCCCGGGAGACAGGCGCTGACAGGCACACACGGATCGACCGGGCGCTTCGCAAGCTGGCGGGTCCTGACGGCGCGCTGAAGATCGGTGATGGATCACCGGCCTGGCGCAGGGTTCACCTGGCGCGGCTGAGCAAGTTGCGAGCGCTCGGCCTCGCAAATGAGGAGGGACGCGGGCGCTGGCGGCTCGCGCCAGACATGGAAGCCACGCTGCGCTCCCTCGGCGAACGCGGTGACATCATCAAGTCGCTTCACCGCGCCATGAAAGAAAAGGCCGGACGAAAACTCGATCCCGATGGGCCGTTTCGCGGGGAGGCGGGTGAGCCTGAACGCCTCCTGGGCCGGATTGTCTGGACAGGGCTCTCCGGAGAGGGGCATGATCAGGCTGTCGCGGTGGTCGATCTCGCAGATGGGCGCGCAGTACAGGTCGGGGTCGCAAGCGATGCCGACGTTAAAAGCGGGATGATCGTTTCGCTGTCGCGAAACGACCCGTCGCCAAAGCCTTCCGACAGGACCGTGGCGGATATCGCTTCACGCCATGGTGGGCTTTATTCTCCGGCCTTGCACCAGGCCTCTGACCCGCGCGCCGGCGCAACCTTTGTTGCAGCCCATGTGCGACGGCTTGAAGCGCTGAGGCGGGCCGGAATTGTCGAACGCTACAGGGACGGAAGCTGGAGGGTCTCCAATGATCATCTCCAGCGGGTCGAGCGCTGGCACCTGAAGGGCCAGCATCGCCAGCCTGCACAAATGGAGGTGGAGAGCTGGGTCAGCCTCGATGACCAGGTCCACGTTGAAGGACTGTCATGGCTTGACGGAAAACGCCTCAACGCGGCCCGGATCGGCTTTGGTGCGGAACTGAACGATGCTGCCGGCAAGCGCCGGGCGGTGCTGGTCGCGCGGGGGATACTGAAGTCTCCTGACGGGCAGCTGACCGATGACCAGACCGAAAGACTTCGAAATCTGGGGCGCGACAGCGCAGGTCGGATTGCCGCCGAGCGGTTCGGCAAACCCTTTGAGCCTCCGCCAGAAAAGGGTCGGATCGAAGGTAGATTTGCAGGCACGATCGAGACGCCCGCCGGTCGGCTCGCGGTCATTGATCGTGGGCGGGATCTGACGCTTGTCCCCTGGCGCGGCGTGATGGAGCGGGCACGTGGCCAGGCGATCAGCGGTGTTGTTCGCCAGGCGGGGATCAATTGGACCCTTGGAAAGGGGAGGGGGCGGTAACTTGCTGCGCTTTGATCCCAACTTGGTGGCCAGATCGTTCGCCGCCAACGGTTCGGAATTCGCCGGACGCGAACTATAAGTGTATTTAGCCGATGCCAGATTCGGGCGCAAAAACCAGACATTGGAAAAATATCTATGCGATTAGGGATAAAGGATGACCTTAAATATTCTCCACATATCTGACTGGCAAATCGGCAAAGTGTTTCGCTTTGTTTATGATGGCACAATGGGGCCAATTCATGAGGCTCGGCTCTCGGCAATTACCCGGCTGGGTGAGCAGGCGCCTAAGCATGTTGCGGGCCATGTTCTGGCTGCCGGTAACGTTTAAGACATGGAGGCGTTATCACCACGTTCCCTCAATCAGCCGTTGGAACGCATGAGGAGGTTTAAGACGGTGACCTGGAACCTCATGCCAGGAAACCACGACCCGCATCGGCCGCACGGCCTTTGGAACTAGCTCACATCGTGCCATCGAGCACCATTGGAGCGTTCAGCCCACTCATGCGCAACGCTCCGGTGAATGTCGTGTTCGACATCTCTCTAACCGGTGGCGTTCGACGTATCACTCCAGTGGCCGTGGGGCAGTGAGGCGCGGCAGCGCTCGCCTGTGGGCACACGACCGCGCAGGCGCCCCATCTTCGTCGAGGCACCGTTCGGCGGCTTACGCGGCCTTCGGCCACGGTCCGCCTCACCATCAATAAAGGTCAGCCTTTCCGGGTCGAGATCGGGCTGGCCCTCGAACCAGGCCTCACGAGCTGCGGCGAGATCTTCGCGGGCCTGTTCAGCTGCTTGGCCTGTCTTTTTTAATGTGATCCCGCGCTTCTTCAGCCAGTTGTGGATCATCGACGGATCGACCAGAAGGCCGCGCTCCGTCTCCAGACGCTGCGCCATCTCGCCAAGCGTGATGTCCTTGCCGCCTGCTTCGATTATCTTGAGCAGGAAGGTGGAGTGGCCATCAAGGCGCGAGCGACCAGGATTGCCCTTGTGGCCGGGCACAACGTCGCCACTCGTGCGCCGGAGCCGGTACCCGCGGCTGGCCGTGCTCTCGCCAATGCAGAAGCGACGGCCGGTTTCGCGGATCGAAAGCCCTTCAGCCTCAATGCCCCGAACAACCCGTCAGCGCAGGTCCACACTCAATGAGGCCGCCATGTTCAACTCCGCGCTGCCAGGAAGCTTCTCGAAACAGCATGCGGCCCTTCTGGGAATCCCGCACCGAGTCAGGTCCCGGTCAGAACGCGCTAGATTTGCTTCCGGAAGGATCAGCGATCACCGAAATGCTCAGCGACTATGCGGTGATGCGGGAGCAAGCGCGAGTGTGCTAACGGTCGAGAGCATCGCGTTGTCTGGCCGACGCTGCTACTCGACCACGGGATAAAATGGCTGCCCCCAGTCCTCCATCGGGTTATCCATCATTAGATCGACGAAAACGGGGAGCAGGAATGCGAGTATCGCTGCGCCATCGCGGACCTGTGCCCGGTTCACTCCGCTGTTCCAGGTCGATCCACCATGAACCATCTGATTGCGCAGCACGTAGAGCCGGTCAAAGACGAAGCTGAGAACACGCACGCTGTCGCCAGTCTGGAACGACTGTGCGAAGCTCCGGGAGGATGAGCGGAACCTCTGCTCCCAATCCTCGAATCCGTCGATGCCGTTCTGATGCTTCCAGAACGGGTTGAAGACGAAACGGTTCTGCATGAGGGTCCGGACCGGACCCGAGAACCGCTGCCATAACGCCTCGTAGATGCGCCGCTCTTCGTCCCGCGCCACCAGCTTGCCGAAGTAGTCGGCGAAGGCAGCCCTTTCCCCCGGCGCCACCGACTGGAATTCGCGCTCGTCCGCATAGGCTGCGTTGAAGGCGATCCAGAGAAAAATGAAGCGTGCATCGTGATCATCGCCGCAAGCCTCAGCTCGTCCGATCCAGCTGATGGATCGATGCACGCGTAGACCCATCGTCTTGGGAAAGCCCGCGCGGATCGCGCGCTGCTTCTCCTTCAAGGCGCTGAAAGACAGGCTGTTTTCCATCGAATTCCTCCGTCTAGAATTTTCGTTCACGGCATCGCGCGGAAATCGGAGCGGCGGTATCCGTCGACCATCGCTCGGAGCGCCTCCGGGGCGATCACCTCGACCTTGTCCCCCCACTGGTAAAGGTACCGGGTCATCTCCACCCAGTCTGGCGCCTCGAAACGCACGACAAGGCTGCCGTCATCTTCCGGCTCGAGCACCTGCCGGGGATGATAGCGGAAGCCCGCGGCGGCCGAACGCGCCGTGGGCGCGAAACGCCAGATCAACTCTCCATACTGTTCGGGATCCAGCCAGACTCCGAAGGACCGCGCAGCGTAATCCGTCATGTTGAAACCGTCCTGCAGCGCAAAGCTCTCGTCCAAGACTTCCGCATCGCGGATCAGATCGATGCGGAAATTGCGTACCTCGTCTGCCTTTGCAGGGTCGCGGGCCGCCAGATAAGTCCGGTGGCCCCGCCAGACGCCGTGCGGTTCGAGGATGCGGCTTGCGTCGTCCCGGTTGTAGCTCACGCGCAGCCGAAAGGGACCGCGCAGCGCTTCGATGATCGCGTCGAGCACGTCTGACTCGATACTGACCCGCGGGCCAGGGCGCGTGACCTGTCCCATTGCCGTCAGAACCGCCTCTGCGTCAGTCTCGATACGGGACCGCGAGGGCGCCTTAGCAAGCAGCCTCTCGCGCAACTTGACCAGGGCCCGGGCATGACGCAGTCGACCCTCGGCCTCTGCCCCGCGAGCGGCGATCTCCAAGGCTTCCACCCTGTTCCGTAGCGAAGTTGCAGGCGGTCGAGCCTCGGATCGATTAGGCGCCAGCGTCGTTTGCGGTCCTCGCCAACCTCTAGCAGGACGTTCCCGAAGGCCTACTCCAGAGCGCCGGTCATCCGCTCCGCTGTCCGGTGGAACGCTCCGAATTCCAGCGCGATCTCCTCGAGGCTGATCCCGCCGCGTCTTGCCGCAGCCAACTGTGCGAGCCGGATCAGATCCTGAGCCTGGGAAAAGGACATGCTCGCCTCGCAGGCTGCCAAGATTTGTCACCCTTGGAGGGTAGGAGGGTATCCGTGGCCTGTCGCCTTGATTACGTGTAGCGCGCATCTGGACTTCCTGCGTTCTATCAATTTACATCGTCTGCTGGGAATTAGTCTGCACTGGAAGGGTTGAAGTATTGCCGGACAACCGCGAACGACTGAAACTGGATATCGTGCGCAGACTTGATGAGGTTTGCAGCACACATCCCATGGGTCATCAGGCTTCGAAAGCCAGGCGATACATCTATACGAACAACGCGCATGCTCGCTTCGAGCTCATGTTCGAACAGAATCCTAGCGTACCTGCAAATCTTTGGGTTCTGGAGTCTGCCGTCTCTTCCATACTCGACAAGGATCTGGCGTTCCGGCGGTCCCCGTCGGATCGTCTCTACGTGAGAACTGGCAAGAACGGTGACAGGCTGTATGGACGACATTCATCCATGGAGAAGATGCCCCAGCTTGGGAAGGCCGACCTTGTCTGCTTCAACATCCGATCCATGACGCAGCTGAAGCGAATTCTCGATGCTCTAGATTCAGAGTCGTGAGCGGAGACTTCCATGAAGTCGACGGGCGGCAACATCCTCTTTTCGGCCAGCGATCTGATGCGGTTCATGGGCTGTGCCCATGCGACGACGCTCGATCTCATGCACCTGCGTGGCGAGGGACCCGAGCCCGGCGAGGATAGCGAGGATGCCGCGCTTCTTCAGAAGCAGGGCGACGCGCATGAGATGGCGCATCTGGAGCGGCTGAAGGCATCGGGCAAGAGCGTCGTCGAGATCCCGCGTAACGATCTGGCGCACGACGCGGAGGCCACGCGCGCGGCGCTGGAGACAGGCGCCGAGGTCGTCTTTCAGGGCGCGTTCCTTTCGGGCAACTGGGGCGGCTGGTCTGACTTCCTGGAGCGCGTGGACCGCCCCTCCGCGCTCGGACCGTTCAGTTACGAGGTCGCCGACACCAAGCTGAAGCGCCGCCCGCACCCGAAGCACCTCCTGCAGCTGGTGCTCTACTCCGATCTTCTGGGCGAGGTTCAGGGCGCGGCGCCCGAGTTCGCCCATGTCGAGCTCGGCTCCGGCGAGCGCGCGACGCTGCGGCTCGTCGACTATGCCCATTATGCACGCGGCGCGCGGGCGCGGCTCGAGGCTTTCGTGGCTGACCCTTCGCCCACGCGCCCCGTCCCCTGCGCCGATTGCGCCTTGTGCCGCTGGGCCGACCATTGTGAAAGCGTCTGGGTTGCCGAGGATAGCCTCTTCAACGTGGCGGGCATCAGCCGTGGACAGGTGAAGAAGCTTGAGGCCGCGCGGATCACGACGATGGAAGCGCTTGCCCGCCTCGATCACCCGATCCGCGGCATGGCGGAGACAACGCGCGCGAAGCTCGTCACGCAGGCTCGGCTTCAACATGCCCGCAAGACGGGAGAGCCGGCTTACGAACTACGCACGCCCGAGCCGGGCAAGGGCTTCGACCTTCTTCCCGAGCCGACGCCCGGCGACATTTTCTACGACATCGAGGGCGATCCGCATTACGAGGAAGGCCTCGAATACCTGCACGGCGTGTGGTGCGACGGGGCCTTCCACGCGTTCTGGGCGCATGACCATGAGGCCGAGGCGAAGGCCCTGTCGGAGCTGCTGGCGTTCTTTCGGGCGCGGCTCCACGCGCATCCGGATGTGAGGATATACCATTATGCACCCTATGAGATAACGGCGCTACGTCGGCTGACCACGAAATACGGAATCGGTGAGGCGTTTCTTGACCGGCTCCTGCGCGAGCGTCGGTTCGTGGATCTCTACGCCGTGGTGCGCGGTGGGCTGATCTGCTCGGAAGCGAACTATTCGATCAAGTCGATGGAAGCCTTCTACGGGCGTAAGCGGGATGGCGAGGTAACGACGGCAGGCGGGTCGGTAGTCGCCTACGAACGATGGCGCGAGACGGGCGAGCAGCAGATCCTCGACGAGATCGAGGAATACAACCGCATCGACTGCATCTCCACCGAGGAGCTCCGCGATTGGCTGGTCCAGGTCCGCCCCGAAGGCCCCTGGCCGCGTCTGGGCGAGGACGCGGGCGACAAGGAAGAGGCGGAAGACGCCGAAGCCGAAGAACTGCGTGCCATGCTGGACGCATCAGGTCTGCCCGAGGAACGCCAGCAGATGCTCTTCGACCTAGGCCTCTTTCACAAGCGCGAGGCGAAACCGGCGCAATGGGCCGTCTTCGATAGCGCGGCGAAGGATGAGGACGAGTTGATCGACGACCTCGACGCGCTCGCCGGGCTCGAGGCTATTGGCCCGGCGGCACAGGTGAAGCGATCCATGGCGCGCACCTATCGTTTCCCACCCCAGGAAACGAAGCTGCGGGGTGGCAAGAAGGCGACCGTGCCAGTTGCTGACGGACCACCAACCACCATAGAGATCATCGTGCTCGACCGAAGCGGGCGAGAGATCACCCTCAAGGCGGGGCCAAAGAAGACCGATCTGCTGACCGATCGCCTGACGCTTCACCCGGATTGGCCGCTCAACACCGGCGTCATCGCCGCGGCTCTGCGCAACGTCATCGCGGATCAATGCGGGCCGCGTCGGTTTACCGCCATCGACGATCTGCTGTCCCGCGCAGCCCCGCGCCTGACCACGGGCGAGAGGCCCGACCTTCTGAATGGCGCCGATCCCGTGGCCGGGACGATCGCGGCCGTCGGCGCGATGGACGGCACGGTGCTGCCGATTCAGGGGCCTCCCGGTACGGGCAAGACCTACGTCACGGCGCGGGCGATCCTGTCGCTGGTTCGGAAAGGGCAACGCGTCGGCGTGGCCTCGAACAGCCACGAGGCGATTCGCAATGTGCTGATGGGATGTCTTCTTGCGCTGGAGGACAATGACCTGGACATCATGCCGGAGAACGCCGAACTCGCGCACAAGGTGAGCGGTGAAGACGACGGCTATCCCGAGGGGTTCACTGGCATCACCCGCGCCACGTTCAACGACGACCCCGCGCTGGCAGAGGCCCATGTCGTCGGCGGCACCGCCTTCTTCTTCTCGCGCCCGCAGTTCGAGCAATCGCTGGACTGGCTGTTCGTGGACGAAGCGGGACAGGTCGGTCTTGCCAACATGGTCGCCATGGGGCGCGCCGCGCGCAACATCGTGCTGGTCGGCGACCCGCGTCAGCTACCGCAGGTGATCCAGGGCGCGCATCCCGAGCCTGCCTACCTATCCTGTCTCGACTGGATGCTGGGCGATCACGCGACGATCCCGGCGGACCGAGGCATCTTCCTGCCTGTCTCGCGGCGCATGCACCCCGAGGTGTGCCGCTTCATCTCGGAGCAGGTCTACGAGGGTCGGCTGACCAGCCACCCCGATACCGCGCGCCAGGCCGTAACCGGTACGCATTTCCCCGAGGCAGGGGCCTTCTGGGTCCCGGTCGCACATGAAGGGAATGCGCAGGTCTCAACCGAGGAAATCGCCGCGATCGGAGCTGCGGTCGCCGAGCTCATGCACGGCGAATGGACTGAGAAGGACGGCACGCGCCGACCCATGCGCGAGAGCGATATCATCGTCGTTGCTCCCTACAACGCGCAGGTGAACGCCCTTCGCGACGCGCTACCGCTTGGCGTCCGCGTGGGCACGGTCGACAAGTTCCAGGGACAGGAGGCGCCGGTCTGCCTGGTCTCCATGACGGCTTCATCCGCCGACGAGACCACGCGCGGCATGGACTTCCTGTTCTCGCTGAACCGTATCAACGTGGCGGTGTCCCGCGCCAAGGGGCTTGCGCTGGTCTTCGGCGCGCAGCGTCTGCGCGAGGCCAAATGCGAGACGGTCGAGCAGATGCGGCTTGTGAACACGCTTTGTGGTCTCGAAGCATTGAACCTCCCCGGGTTTGCCGGAGGCTCCTTTTCTTGAGAGATTGGAGCCATGACAGAGAGAATGAGATAGGGGCGGTATTCGCCTGAGGTGCGTGAGCGTGCCGTGAAGTGCCACTCGGTCCTGAGAAGGCCAATATTGTCCCTTTCGATGCCGGGTCATCGTCTCGGGTGGAGCCCTTTGGTCTTTTAGATGTTGAGGGTTTGAGCGCGGTGGGTGATGCCCGCTGTGATACTGTCGATGAGATGTCTGGGCACGCCGTGGGCATTTGTCTGATTGGTGGCCTCGAGGGCCTGGGGCAGGGCGGCGAGGATGTCTGAGCGGACCTGGTCGGTTGTGCCGATGGGCAGCTTGCAGGCCGCTTCGGTCTGCTGGAAATGCCTCATGGTAATGACGTCCATGCGGCGGCGATTATTGTCGCCAAGCGACATGGCCAGGGTGAACTGGTTCTGGCTGATGCGTCCGGCATCCACGACGGGCTGGGCTGAAAGCACGTCATAGAGTGGGGTGAGACGGAACGCCCCGCCGGGGCCGTGGGCGATTGAGACATTCTTGGCGTGGCCGTCGGTCGCGCCGAGCATCCAGAAGACCATCTGCGCCTTGAAGAACACGTACCTGTCCTCCTCGGGCCGGTCGCTGTCGGCGAGAAGATTGAGAATGGGCCCGATACCAGGTCCGCCATCCTTTTCGTATTTGCGGCTGGATGGCACCGACAGCGCCTGGCAGAAATCCTCCTGCGGCAGTCGCAACAGACGGCCATCCTTCGCCCACCGCCGGTCGAAGCGTTCAATGACAAGGACCCGCTGGTCTTCGAACCGGGCGATTTCTGTTTGCGCGGCAGGTAGACCAAGCGCCCGGCAGAGCGTCAGGCAGAGATGCTCGTTCTCGACGCTTTCAGAGAGGTCGATGCCATTGTGGATCTCGCCAATAGGCGGTTTGAAGATGTGGGTGGTTGGCGTGGCCCCTGTCGGACGGAGCCATTCGCCATTGTGTCGCAGGAGCGCGGTCTTGTCCTGGGCGCCAGCGATGGAGATGCGAAAGCCATCAGTGTCAGGGTCCATGCCGAGCGGGTAGGATTTGAGACTGCGCAGCATGGATGCGATCTCGGCTTCGTTGAAAGGGTCGCCATCAATTGAAATCCTATCGCCGGGCGCCTCGCCATCGGGCAGGAATTGCAGCGCGCCGACGCAGTCGCGGCCGGCAACCTCCAGGAGCGAAAAGGCGTCTGTGCCATCGGCCTTGAACTCGGCGGCAAGTCGCTCGCGGACCTGGTCGGCGTCGGGCAGGAGATTCTCGAAGACATGACTGACCTGTGCGCCGCGATAGATTTCGCGCGAGAGCGGGAGTGACACCGAGACCGGCATGGCTGCCGGCCAGGTGAGCCAGTCCTCGCCATAGGCAAAACTGATGGCACCGCTGGCGGCCCTCTCAAGCACGCCGACAGGGCGGCCGTTCAGGAAGACGTTGAGCCTTGATGATCTGGGACGCCGCGCCATCAGAAGAAGTCCTCAATATCGCTCGGAGCTTCGCGCGGCCCGGCTGTGAGCTGCAGGCCAAGCGCGGCCAGCGCCCGGAAGAGAATGTCGATCCGCGTGGCCGGCTCACCGGCCTCGAGCTTCGACACCGTGGCCTGGCGCACCCGCATGCGGGCGGCAAGCACGTCCTGGGTCCAGCCGCGATCAAGGCGGGCGCGGCGGACAAGCTCGCCGGCGGTTCGGGGGCTTCTGATAAGATCAGACATGGGCGGTCGGCTCCATACGCGTTCGCGGATGAAACCTATTTATGCGCGATTGCGTATAGTTCAAGTTAATACGCGAATGCGTATTTGCAGATTCGCGTTGGTTCATTCCGGTTCACGCCATCTCATCCGGAATTGATCGGCCTGCCCGGGCATGCATGCGGGGTCTTTCTGTGTGCCTGCACCCTGTTGTTTTTGCTCGAAAAACCCACTGTTCCAAAAGGCAATTTGGTCTCAGCCTCGGGGCATGAGACTGACGACCATCCTTTTCTGGCAAGTGTTGCTGATCCTGCTGGCCGCCCTGATCGGGGTGTCCATCGCAGCGCAGTGGACCGCGGCGGCCCTGGATTACTCTCCCCGGCTGGGGTCGCCGTGGTTCACGCTTTTCGAGGTGCGCATCTATCCGCCCTGGCGGTTCTTTGCCTGGTGGTACGCTTACAATGCTTATGCCCCGGAGGTCTTCAACCGGGCCGGGCTGATTGCGTCAGGTGGCGGTTTTGCCGGTCTGGTTGTCGCCATTGCCGGGGCCGTGCTCCGGGCGCGCGAATCCCGGCGTGTGACCACCTATGGCTCATCACGCTGGGCCGAGCCCGCCGATGTCCGCAGGGCCGGGCTCCTTGATGAAACCGGCGTGTTCCTCGGACGGTATAAGGGCCGCTATCTGCGCCATGCCGGGCCGGAACATGTCATGGCCTTTGCGCCGACACGCTCGGGCAAGGGCGTCGGGCTCGTTGTTCCGACACTTCTGTCCTGGCCGCACTCAGCCGTCATCCATGACATCAAGGGTGAGAACTGGGACATCACTTCGGGTTGGCGGTCAGGCTTTTCGCGCGCGGTGCGCTTCGATCCGACCGATCCCGAAACCCCGCGCTACAATCCGCTCCTCGAGGTCCGCCGTGGGCCCCATGAGGTGCGCGATGTCCAGAACATTGCCGACATTCTGGTCGACCCTGAGGGTATACTCGAGCGCCGGTCGCACTGGGACAAGACTGCCCACTCATTGCTAGTCGGGGCCATACTGCACGTTCTCTATGCCGAAGAGGACAAGACACTGGCCAATGTGGCCGCCCTTCTCTCCGACCCGGCCCAGCCCATCACCGACACGCTGGAACGCATGCTCGCCACCAATCATGTGGGCAGCGATGAGCAGCCCCGGGTTCATGCGACCGTCGCCCAGTCTGCGCGCGAGGTTCTGAACAAGGCGCCGAATGAGCGCTCCGGTGTCATCTCGACTGCGCTGTCTTTCCTCTCACTCTATCGCGACCCCACCGTGGCTCGCGCGACCTCGGCCTGCGACTGGCGGATCGGCGACCTGGTGGCCGGCAACCGGCCGCTTTCGCTCTACCTTGTGGTTCCGCCGTCCGACCTGTCGCGTACCAAGCCGCTTGTGCGCCTCATCCTGAACCAGATCGGCCGGCGACTGACGGAGGATTTTGACGGGCGCGAACGCAAGCGGCGCGATGTCCTGTTCATGCTGGATGAGTTTCCGGCGCTCGGGCGGCTCGATTTCTTTGAAAGCGCACTCGCCTTCATGGCGGGCTACGGCCTGCGTGCCTTTCTGATCGCCCAGTCTCTGAACCAGATCGAAAAGGCCTACGGGCCCACCAACGCCATTCTCGACAATTGCCATGTGCGCGTGGCGTTCGCGACCAATGATGAGCGCACCGCGCGGCGCATCTCCGACGCCCTCGGCGAGGCGACCGAGCTCAGGGCCATGAAGAATTATACCGGCCACCGCCTCGCGCCGATGCTCACCCACACAATGGTCTCGCGCCAGGAAGTGGCCCGCCAGCTGCTCACGCCAGGCGAGGTCATGCAGCTGCCGGCCAGCGACGAATTGGTCATGGTGTCGGGCTCGCCGCCGCTGCGCGCGCGGAAACTGCGCTATTTCGAGGACCGCAATTTTACAGCCCGCGTCCTTCCGGTGCCGGCCCCTTCAGCCGAGGTGTCAGCCGACACGCCGCCGGGCGAATGGGCCGGCCTGCGCGCCTGGATGCACGCCGAGCTGATGGCGGATTCGCACAAGCAGGACGGACCAAGGAAACAGCGCAGCCGCAGGCAGGATGTCGAACAGGACCAGGAGGTCGAGACAGGTCCCGCCGCCGCAGGAGAGGGGCGTGAACCGGCCCGCGAAAACACCCTCTTTGACAGTACCGTCCGCGACGCCGACGCCATGGACCATGTCAGCGAGAAACGGCTGTTCGGGGGAGGGCGCGAGCGATGAAACCCCGCCTTCACCCCTATGTCTCCGAGATCAATCATGCCCGCGTGCGCGCGCTTGCCGCCCGGCCAAACGAGACCGAAAGCACCATTGTCGACCGCGCGCTCACGGCCTTCTTCACCGAGGCCAGGGATGACCTCCGCGACGCGACCATCCTGGCGCGCCTCGACCGGCTGACCCGCCATCTCGACCGGCTGGAACAGAAGGATCTCGTGATCAGCGAGACGCTGGCCCTGTTCATTCGCTACTTCCTCATCGTCACGCCGCCTGTCGCGCCGGGGCACATGGATGCGGCCCGCGCCAAGGGCGAGGAACGCTTCGACGCCTTTCTTGCCCAGCTCGGCCGTGACCTGCAGGCCGGCCGGCGTGTGCTGCAGCGCGCCGTCGATGAAGCCCTCGCTGAAGACCGGGATTTCTTCACCGAGGCCGAGCTTGACCGGCTTCACCAGGCCGCGCCGGAGCGGGCGGGGAGGGCGCGCGATGCGTGATGTTCGCACCCTTGAACGCGCAAGCGCCATGCTTGCCACCGCCTTCGGCCCGGTCATCCAGGCCGCCCTGTCCGATCCTGGCGTGGTCGAAATCATGGCCAATCCCGATGGGCGTCTCTGGCTAGACCGGCTGGGCACCGGACGCGAGGACACCGGCGAACGCCTCATGGCCGCCGATGCCGAACGCGTCATCCGTCTGGTCGCTTCCCATATCGGGCGCGATGTCACCCCGGCCTCAC
The DNA here is from genome assembly GCA_964415675.1 of uncultured Hyphomonadaceae bacterium. GTDB lineage: Bacteria > Pseudomonadota > Alphaproteobacteria > Caulobacterales > Hyphomonadaceae > UBA5336. The sequence continues at coordinate 90,329 of CAYQBG010000011.1, read as the reverse complement.
CCATCGTTTCGGCCGAACTTCCAGGCGGCGGCGAGCGGTTCGAAGGTGTCATGCCACCTGTGGCGCCTGCGCCCTGCTTTGCCATCCGGCGTCCTGCAGGCCGCGTCATCACGCTTGATGAGTACATTGCTTCGGGTGTAATCAGCCCTGCCCATGCCGAAACCCTGCGGCAGGCCGTGGCTTCACGCGCCAATATTCTCGTGGTCGGCGGCACCTCGTCGGGCAAGACGACACTTGCCAATGCGCTCCTGGCCGAAATCGCGGGCACGGCTCAGCGCGTGGTGATCCTCGAGGACACGCGAGAGCTGCAATGTGCGGCGCCCGACATGGTGGCGCTGCGCACCCAGCCCGGTGTCGCATCCCTGCCGGATCTGGTTCGCTCGACCCTCCGCCTGCGTCCCGACCGGATCATTGTCGGCGAGGTGAGGGGCGGTGAGGCGCTCGACATGCTGAAGGCCTGGAACACCGGACACCCAGGCGGGATCGCGACGCTGCATGCAAACTCGGCAGCCGCCGGGCTCACACGCCTGGAACACCTGATCGGCGAAGCCGCAAGGCGCGTGCCGCGCGACCTCATCGCCGAGGCCATCGATCTCATTGCCTTCATCTCGCGCGCCACTGGCGTTCGCCGTGTCGAAACCCTCATGCGCGTCACCGGCCTCGGCCCCGACGGCTACATGGTCGAACCGGTCCAGCCCGAGCTGAGACTGGTCGGCGAGGACCCGCTTTCCCAACCCGCAGAAAGGACCCCATCATGATCAACCAAGCGCAGATGCGTGCCCTCGGGCTGACAGCCCTGGCGCTCGCCGTCACCGCCCTGCCGGCCCATGCCGCCGGCTCAGGGATGCCCTGGGAAGCCCCGCTCGAATCCATACTGGAATCCATTGAAGGCCCGGTGGCCAAGATCCTCGCCACCATTGTCATCATCCTGACGGGCCTTGGTCTCGCCTTCGGCGAAATGGGCGGGGGCATGCGCAAGCTCTTACAGATCGTGTTCGGCCTCTCCATCGCCTTTGCCGCAACCTCCTTCTTCCTGACCTTCTTCTCCTTCGGCGGCGGAGCGAGCTTCTGATGGCACGGCCCGGCGATCTCCCCGAAGGCTACAGCGTGCCGCTGCACCGCTCGCTGACAGAGCCGATCCTCCTGGGCGGTGCGCCGCGCATGGCGGCCATTATCAATGGCACGCTGGCCGCCGCCCTCGGCCTTGGCATGCAGCTCTGGCTCGTAGGCCTTGTCTTCTGGGTAATCGCCCATGGCCTGTCGGTCTGGATGGCCCGCAAGGACCCGAAATTCATGGACGTGCTCGTGCGCCACATCCGCCAGCGGAGCTTCTATGCATGCTGAACCTCACGGAATACCGCGCCCGTCCCGACCGCCTGGCCGACTTCCTGACCTGGGCCTGCCTCATCGCGCCAGGCGTCGTGCTGAACAAGGATGGTTCGCTCCAGCGCACCCTGCGGTTTCGCGGGCCCGACCTCGACAGTTCAGGTCCTGAGGAACTGATCAGTTTCCATGCCCGGGTGAACAATGCACTGCGCCGGTTCGGCTCGGGCTGGGCACTCTACATCGAAGCCTCGCGCCGGCCGAGCCGGGCCTATCCGGCCTCCGGCTTTGCAAGCGCCGCCGCCTGGCTCGTCGATGAGGAGCGGCGCAGCGATTTCGAGGAGGCGGGCCGGCATTTCGAAACCGACCAGTTCCTGACGCTGGCCTGGATGCCACCGGCTGACCGGTCGGCACGGGTCGAAAGCTTCATCATCGAAGACCCGGCCGAGGCGCCCGCCGCCTTTGCCGGGCAGGCGCTGGAGAGCTTCCTGACAGTCACCGACCGCACGCTCGACCTTGTCGCGGATCTGATGCCTGACGCCCGTTGGCTCAGTGATGATGAGACCCTGACCTATCTCCATGACTGTATTTCTTTCAAGCGCCAGAAGGTGCGCGCGCCGGAGGTTCCGGCCTATCTCGATGGCCTGCTCACCGATTGCGACCTCGCCGGAGGCCTTGCCCCCACTCTCGGCGGTCAGGCGCTCAGGGTCTGTTCCATAGAAGGCTTCCCGCCTGCCTCCGAGCCGGGCCTCCTCGCGGAACTGGACGCGCTCGGCTTTCCCTACCGGTGGATGACCCGCTTCCTGCCGCTCAGCAAGCCAGACGCGGAAAAGGCGCTCACGCGCTATCGCCGCCTCTGGTTTGCCAAGCGCAAATCCATCATGTCCCTGATCAAGGAGACGCTCGCCAATGAGCCCTCGCCACTGGTCAACACTGACGCCGACAACAAGGCCGCCGACGCCGACGGCGCCCTGCAGGCGCTCGGAAACGATCTCGTCGCCTATGGCTATCTGACCGTGGCCGTCACCACCATGGCGGAAACCGGCGAGGAGGCCGATGAGCGTATTCGCGCTGTCGAGCGCGTGATCAACGGGCGCGGCTTCAAGACGATCTTCGAGACCGTGAATGCTGTCGAAGCCTGGTTCGGGACCCTGCCAGGACACGCCTACGCCAATGTCCGCCAGCCGCTGGTCTCCTCGCTGAACCTCGCCCACATCTCACCTCTGGCATCGGTCTGGGCCGGGCCTGAACGCAACGCCCATCTGGATGGCCCGCCGCTCATCATGGCCACCACGGGGAGCGCGACACCCTTCCGTCTGTCGCTTCACCAGGGCGATGTCGGCCATGCCATGCTGGTTGGACCCACTGGCGCGGGCAAGTCGGTCCTCCTGTCGCTCATCGCCCTGCAGTTCCAGCGCTATGAGGGCGCGCGTGTCTTTGTGTTCGACAAGGGCCGTTCAGCCCGCTGTGCGATGCGCGCCCTTGGCGGAGCGGACTATGAACTCGCGCTCGATGGCGCACTCGCCTTTCAGCCGCTGGCGCGCATCGATGAGGCTGGCGAGCTGAGCTTTGCCCAGGGCTGGGTGCTGGGCCTTCTGGAACAGGAAGGCGTCAGCCCGGAGCCGGACGTGAAGGAAGCGCTCTGGACGGCGCTCTCCAATCTTGCCGAGGCCCCGGTCGACCAGCGCACCGTGTCCGGACTTGTGTCGCTGATCCAGTCCGAAGCGCTGCGCCAGGCGCTCCAGCCCTACACGCTGGAGGGGCCCTTTGGCGCCTTGCTCGATTCTGAGTTCGACGCCCTGTCGCAAGGCGATGCGGCTGTCTTCGAAATGGAAGCCCTGATGCATGAGCCGCGCCTCGTCGCGCCCGTGCTCGCCTATCTCTTCCACCGGCTGGAAGAGCGCTTCGACGGCGCGCCCACGCTTCTCGTCCTGGATGAGGCCTGGGTCTTTCTCGATCATCCGCTGTTTGCCAGCCGTATCCGCGAATGGCTGAAGACACTGCGCAAGAAGAATGTCTCGGTCGTTTTTGCGACCCAGTCGCTGTCGGATGTCTCCGGCTCCGCCATCGCCCCGGCGCTGATCGAGAGCTGCCCGACACGTCTGTTCCTGCCCAATGCCCGTGCCAATGAGCCCGCGATGGCGGCCCATTATGACGGGTTTGGCCTGTCAGCCGCTCAGGTCGAGCTCATCGCCCGGGCGACGCCCAAGCGGCACTATTACGTCCAGTCGCCCGAAGGAAACCGCCTGTTCGAGCTCGGCCTCGGGCCGGTGGCGCTCGCCTTCTGCGCAGCAGGCTCGAAAGCCGACCAGGCGGCCATGGACCACCTGGAAGGACTTGATGGCGACGCCTTCGCTGGCGCCTGGCTCAGGCAGAAAGGCCTCGCCTGGGCAGGCGATCTCATTTCTGAAAACGAGGAAGGAGGTGTGCCATGCGCCGCCGAATAGTCCCGCTATTTGTTACAAGCCTTGTCTGCGCCATGGCTGTCCAGCCGGCCGATGCGCTGTTCGGTGTCGGCGATGTGGTCATCGATCCGACCAATCTTGTCCAGAACACCTACACCGCCGCGCGCGAACTCCAGCAGATCAACAACCAGATCCAGCAGCTTCAGAACGAAGCCCGCATCCTGGTCAACCAGGCCGAGGATCTCAGGAACCTCGATTATGAGAGCGAGGAGCATATCCGGCGCGTTCTGGAGCGTATCGAAACCCTGATGCGCCGTGCCGACGAAATCACCTATGAGGTCGAGCAGTCCGAGCGCGCCTATGCTGAACGCTTCCCCGACAGCTATGAGGCGCTGACGCGCGACGAGATTGTCATGACCGCGCTCAATCAGTGGGAAATTTCCCGCTCGGCCTTTTCCGACGCGATAATGGTCCAGTCCGGCATCGTGACCGGCATTGTCGAAAGCCGCGACACGCTGACCGACCTTGTCGGGGCCAGCCAGTCGGCCACCGGTAATCTCGCCGCCGTCCAGGCCGGCAATCAGCTCACTGCGCTCAGCGTCGAGCAGCAGATGCAGATGCAGCAGCTCATGGCCGCCCAGTACCGCGCCGAAGGACTGGAAGCGGCCCGTCGCGCGGCCATCGATGAGCAATCCCGCGAGTTCCATCGCCGCTTCATGGGCGAGCGTTCGGCCTATCGGCGCGACTAGGGGAGGGGCGGATGGACGACCTTGGCGTCATCGACCAGTTTGTCGCGACTTTCTCGACCTATATCGACAGCGGGTTTGGCCTGCTGGCGCCCGATGTCGCCTTCCTGACCTCTTTCCTCATCGCCATCGACATCACCCTGGCCGGGCTCTTCTGGGCCATGGGGCCCGACACGGACGTCATCGCGAAATTTCTGAAGAAGGTGCTCTATGTCGGCTTCTTCGCCCTGCTGCTCGGCAATTTTTCCTTTCTCTCCACCATAGTGTTCGAAAGCTTCGCCCAGCTTGGCCTCAATGCCACCGGCGGGACGATTACGGCCGAGGATATCATGCGGCCAGGCTTTGTGGCCGCCACGGGCTTTGATGCCTCAACGCCGCTGCTGGACGAGATTTCCGAACTGTCCGGCCCGATCAAGTTCTTCAAGAACATTGTCATCATCGCGGTGCTTTTCCTGGCTTTCCTGGTGACGCTGCTCGCCTTCTTCTTTCTGGCGATCCAGCTCTTCATCACAATCATCGAGTTCAAGCTGACAACGCTTGCCGGCTTCGTGCTCATTCCCTTTGCGCTCTGGAACAAGACAAGCTTCCTCGCCGAACGGGTGCTCGGCAATGTGGTCTCCTCCGGCATCAAGCTCATGGTGCTCGCCATCATTGTCGGCATCGGATCGACCATTTTCGGCTCCATCACATCGGCCTTCGTGCCCGGTGAAATCACCCTGGCCGATGCCGCTTCGGTCATTCTCGGATCGCTCGCCATGCTGGCGCTCGGGATTTTTGGTCCGGGGATCGCCACCGGCCTTGTCTCCGGCGCGCCCCAGCTTGGTGCGGGCGCAGCTTTTGGCACTGCGGCCGGTGTGGGGGCAGCGGGTCTCGCCGGCGCATCGATCGCAGGCGGTGCGGCCCGTGCCGGCGGCGGCGCAGCCATTCGCTCGGTTCAGACCGCTTCGGCCGTCAGCGGCGGGGCGCGCACCTCCTACGCCATGGCGAGCCTCGCCTCGGGAAAGACCGGACCCGCCGGCGTCGCGGCCGGCATGGGCGGCGTTGGCATGGCAGGCGTCGCCGCAGCCGGACAAGGGGTGCGCCGCATCGGGAACCGCATGGCCGCACGCCCCCGTGCCGCCAACCAGTCAGGCGGGCGCACCGCCTTTGCCGCAACCGGCGGCAGCCTTCCAGAAAGGCGTGACGGCGTCGCTGAGCCGTCCAGTGACACCTCGCCCGACTGGGCCCGGCGCATCCGCGCCTCCCAGGCGCGCCGCGATGCCAGCATGGCTGCCACAGGCGCTGTTCGGGACGGCGACCGCCCGGGCGCCGGAGACTCCCCCCGTTTGAAGGATGAGGACGAGTGACCATGATCTGGAAACGCACACGCGCACGTTTCGGCGAGACTCCCCCGCCTGTCACACCCTACCAGCGCGCCGCAGAGGTCTGGGATGACCGGATCGGCTCGGCCCGCGTTCAGGCGAAGAACTGGCGCATTGCCGCGCTCGCCGCGATGGCCCTGTCTTTCTTGCTTGCCGGCGGACTGGTCTGGCGCTCCACCCAGTCGATTGTCACGCCCTATGTGGTGGAACTCACGACCGACGGCGCCGTGCGGGCCGTCGGACCGGCCTCGAAATACTATGAGCCGACTGACGCCCAGATCGCCTTCCATCTCGCCGATTTCATCCGCAATACCCGAGGGGTCTCGATCGATCCGGTCGTGGTGCGTCAGAACTGGCTGAAAGCCTATGACTACGCCACCGACCGGGCTTCGGCGACCCTGAACGCCTATGCCGAGGACAATGACCCCTTCGCCGAAGTCGGTCGCAGATCCGTCGCCGTCGAAGTGACCAGCGTTGTGCGCGCGTCCGATGACAGTTTCACGCTGCGCTGGCGCGAAACCGAATACCGCAATGGCGCCGAAATCTCACGCACATCCCACACCGCCACGCTCGCTGTCGTCATCGATCCCCCACGCGATGTCGACACGCTCACCCGCAATCCGCTCGGCCTCTACGTCCACGGAATCAACTGGTCGAAAGACCTCGACTGAGGAGACACCCCCCATGTTGCGTTCACTGTTCATTGGCCTCGCCGGCCTCTCGCTTGCCGGTTGCCAGACCCTGGAATCGCTGGCGCCCAAGGCCCCGGACATCGTTCTTGATGAGCCCGAATTCATAGAGGCGGTCTATCTGGGCGAGGAACCGGAGTTTGCCCCGGCAGGGATACCTGAAGCCGATACGCCGATTGTCGCGCGCACCTTTGGCCCGTCGGTTCGCCCTGAGGAGGTCAAGCCCACAGTGGTGAAGGTGCGTCCTGACAAGGCCATCGATGCCGCCAATGCCTCAGCGGCGATCGAGCCGAATCCGGACAATTATCTGAATGCCATCCAGGTTTACCCCTATGCCCGCGGCGCGCTCTACCAGATCTATACCGCGCCCGAACAGGTCACCGACATTGCGCTTGAGCCCGGCGAGGAACTCATGTCGGTTTCCGCTGGCGACACGGTGCGCTGGATGCTCGGCGACACGGTTTCCGGGGCAGGTGAGGGCGCCCAGGTCCATGTTCTGGTCAAACCGCTCCAGTCCGGCCTCACCACCAATCTCATCATCACGACCTCGCGGCGGGCCTACTATCTCGAACTGAAATCCTTCAACGAGACCTATATGGCCGCGGTTTCCTGGCGCTACCCCGAAGCGCCTCTGATCCGGCGCGTGGCCTCAGGCGAGCGTCCCGCACAGGCCGAACTCCCGTCCGGTCTCCAGCTTGAACGCCTGCAGTTTCGCTACGAGATCACAGGCGACGAGCCCCACTGGCGGCCCGAGCGCGTCTTCGATGATGGCCGCAAGGTCTACATACAGTTCCCTGGACGCCTCGATCAGGGCGAGGCGCCGCCGCTTTTCGTGATCGGGCGCGATGGCCGCTCCCAGCTCGTCAATTACCGCATGCGCGAAAACTATTATGTGGTCGACCGCCTGTTCGCCATGGCTGAGCTCCGCCTGGGTGAGCGCAACCAGGATGTCGTGCGCATTGCCCGCAGCGATCTCGAGGATGAGCGGGAATGAGCGACAAACCTGAAACTGCGGCGCCGGACCTGTCGATCCGGGCGCGCCCCAGGCCGGTCAAGCGGTTTTCCAAACCCGCACTGGCGGCACTTCTGGGCAGCGCGGGCCTGGTGGTCATGCTGACTGCCATGGTCACCGGCAGTCTGGGAGGAGGAGAGTCCGACGGCGCGCCACGCGAGCTCTATTCCACCGAGAACAAGCCGACGGCGGACGGCCTGTCTGCATTGCCCGCCTCCTATGGCGAGGTGGGCACCGAACCGGCACCCGACCGCCTCGGACCGCCCCTGCCAGGCGATCTTGGCGGCCCGATGCTGCGCGCCGAGCGGGAGGGGCGGATCGAGATTGAGGACCGGCTCGGCGCTGTCCCCGCCCCGCAGGATGGCGACGATATCGATCAGGCGGCCATCGAGGCCGCGCGTCAACAAAGGGAGGCGCTCGAAGCAGCCCGGAGCAGTGATCTCTTTTTCACCAATCGCAGCCCTGAAGGCCGCGGGCTTCAAGGTGCCGGGGCCGGGCCGGGTTTTGAAACCGCAAGCCTGATTGCACCTGAAAACCCATTTCTCGCGCTTGGCGGCGCTGAGAGCCCTTTCGGAGCAAGCCTCGCTGAAGACCCCAACCGGCAGGCGCGCAAGCTCGATTTCCTGAACGGGGACGGTCCGGATGCCGCCATCTACAATCCCCACCGCTTGCAGGACCCTGTCTCGCCTTACCAGGTCATGGCCGGTACTGTGATCCCGGCGACACTCCTGACGGGTGTGAATTCTGACCTGCCGGGGCAGGTCATCGCCCAGGTGACCGAGCCGGTCTATGACACCGTGACGGGCGAGTACCTGCTCATCCCGCAGGGCACGCGGGTGGTCGGGCGCTATGACAGCGTCATCGCCTATGGACAGTCGCGTGCGCTCATCGTCTGGTCGCGCCTGGTGTTCCCCGATGGAACCTCGCTGCGTATCGAAAACCTGCCGGGCGTGAATGCGCGAGGGCAGGCCGGGCTCAGCGACCGGATCGACCATCACACACTACGCATCTTCTCGGCTGCAGCGCTCTCATCGCTGATCAGCATTGGTGCCGAGCTCGGCGAGGATGATGATGACGACATCGCCCGCGCCCTGCGCGAAGCCACCCAGGACGGGGCCTCGCGTGTCGGCGACGAACTCGTGCGCCGCCAGCTGAATGTTCAGCCAACCCTCACGATCCGGCCCGGCTGGCGCTTCCGCATCCTTGTCCACCAGGACCTCATTCTCAGACCCTATGGAGACCCATCATGACCCAGCCCAGTTTGAAGATCGGCCCGCTGCCAGACCGCACACCGGTGAAGCTCAACCTGTCGATCGATCCTTCGCTGAGATCGGACCTTGAAGACTATGCTGCCGTTTATGCCGCAGTCTTTGGCGAGCGGCCCGGCATCGAGGCTCTTGTCCCGGTGATGCTGGAGGCCTTCCTCGCCTCGGACTCCGGGTTCAAAAGGGCGCGCCGCCAGCTCCAATCTTCACCCAAGCCGACAGGAAAGGATCAGTAGAATGGCGACCATCGGAACGTTTGAGCGGGACGGGGACGGCTTTGCCGGCGCCCTGACCACCCTCATGCTCTCATGCAAGGCGCGGTTCGTGCCCAACACCGAGAAGAAGTCAGACAATTCGCCGGACTATTTCGTGAAGGCAGGCGACTGCGACCTCGGTGTCGGCTGGCGGTCGCAGGGCAAGGGAAAGACCGCCAAACCCTTTGTGCGGGTCATCCTGGACGATCCGGCCTTCCCTGCACCGGTTGAGGCCGTGCTCCTTGGCCTTGATGGACAGGCGTCTCTTGTCTGGAAGCGCGCGGAAGGTTGACGGAAGGGTTGCGGAGGAGGGCTCAGATCCTTACATCATGCCTTACCGCATGAAAGGAACGCTATTATGAGCACAGCCACCCTCACCTCCAAGGGGCAGCTGACCCTGCCGAAAGATGTCCGCGACGCACTCGGCCTGCATCCGGGCGACCGGGTGAACTTCGTGCGCATGGAGGATGGCAATTATGCTGTCCTGCCGGCGACCCAGCCCGTCATGGCGCTGAGGGGCATCATCCGCAAACCTGCCACGCCCGTGAGCCTTGAGGAGATGGATGAAGCCATCGCCGGCGGCGCAACCGGGCCATGATCGGTCTCGACACCAATCTCGTCGTGCGCTTTCTGGTTCAGGATGATGCCGCCCAGGCAGCGCTGGCAAGCGAGGTGTTCGGCTCGCTCAGCGCAGATCGCCCCGGGTTCATCGGCTCGGTCGTTCTGGCCGAGACGAGCTGGGTGCTGGCGCGCGCCTACAAGGCAGGACGCGAGGAAATCGCCGCCGCCGTTGAAGGCCTTTTGCGGTCCGAAGAGATCATCATCGAAAACACCGAAGCGGCCTATCGCGCCCTCGCCGTCTTCCGGGACGGGCGCGCGGTGGAGTTCGCAGACGCCCTGATTGCGGAGACCGCAAGGCTGGCGGGCGCGAGCGAGACCCTGACCTTTGATCGCCGGGCAGCCAGCGAGAGCGCCATGCGCCTTGTCGTTGCCGCTGAGAATTGAGGAGAGACGCAAGTAGCGCTGTCAGGTCATACCTTCCGCCGTAGCGTGTTTTCTGGCGGGAAGTGGCCCTGTCGAGACGATTGGATCATTAGCAAAGTTGGTGCGAGCAAGCTCCAAAGCTGTCGTTTGTTGAGTGTGCCCCAACCTTGGCAAGGTCAAAGAAAACTCTAGAGGTCTGAGTTTAAAGGATATTTGGGGACCCTAATGGCAACTAAAGGAGGATAACGGAGTTTATTAACCCGAAGCCTTGTTGCCAGCTCGTTGCCACCGCAGGAACGATCAGCTTCAAGCCTCGCGCCTGTCAGGAAACCAACTGAAAACTGACGTTAGACTTTGGGGAATGCGATGCCTCGAACTGGCCCGGTCGTGCCGGTCACTGGTGGTCACCAATGCGTCAGCTTGGCCCCGAAAGCGGACACTTCAAAAAGCTGATGGACTGCTTGAGTCAAAAAACGCGTCTGGATGAGACCCTTTGACGGCGCATCATTCGTCCGGAGTTTTTGTTGGTGCGGTTTTATAAACAGCACGCCTGACAGCTTCAGATAACCTGATGGATCCTATTTCTTCAGGGATCACTTGTGTGAAGACCAGGCCTGCAAGCTGGTGCGCCGGGTCGATCCAGAAATCCGTGCTGGCCCATCCGCCCCAGCCATATTCGCCCGCCGGGCTGGGAGAGCCATCTTCGCGCGGCGCCGTCGTCACAAGCCCGCAGAACCCGAACCCTGTCCCTTTCCCGCGCCCCACGCTGGCGAGCGGTGCCTCGCCCATGGAGGGCGGAAGCTGGTTCGACGTCATCATGCTCACGGAGTCCTCGCTGAGGATCCTGTGGCCGTCGAGCGTTCCACGGTTCAGTAGCATCATTGCGAACCGCTTGTAGTCTTCAGGTGTACCCACAAGGCCTGCCCCGCCATATTCCAACGCCGGCTTCTGGCTATAGCTGCTACCATAATGCTCGTCGCCGGTAATGTTCGTCATGACGCGTTCAGCGGACAGGTGATACAGATCTGCCAGATGATCGGCCTTTCCGGCCGGCGCATAGAACCCGGTATCGCTCATTCCAAGCGGGTCAAAGATCTTTGCCTGTAGATATTCACCAAAGGTCTGTCCGGAGACGACTTCCACCAGACGGCCGAGAACCCCCATCGACTCGCCGTAGTTCCAGACCGTCCCCGGTTCATCGACGAGGGGCATTTCCGCCAGCCTGGATATATGCTGTTCGAGCGTCTCGCTGAGCCTGTTCTCAACGGCGAAGACGCCGGCATCGACATAGTAGTCCTGGACGGGCCCCGGCAGTTGCGCATACGCAAATCCGGATGTGTGGGTCATCAGATGACGGATGGTAATCGGTTTTTTTGCCGGCATGAGCCCATCACCCGAGACGACCTTCATTGAGCCCATTTCCGGAATGTAGTCTGCAATTGGATCATCGAGCGCGATCAGGCCTTCGTCGAAAAGCGTCAGGATGGCGGTGCAGGTGATGGGTTTGGTCATGGAATAGAAGCGGAAGATCGTATCGTCATCAATCGGCGCTTCCCGTTCCACACGCGCATAGCCTCGCGCCACCTTGATCTCCGCCCCGTCACTGTCAGCGATGAGGACGATGCCGCCCGGGATCTCGCCCGCCTCTATCTCCGCTTCGATGACCCGGCCGATTTTATTCGGATCAATGGATGAGATTAAACTTGCGGAATTGTTCTGGCAGGCGCTCAGGACGAGCGCCAGCGCCGCCCCGCCGACTTTCGCTTGTCTGTCCCGCGTCCAGCATTTGTCATGTTTAGTCATCTTCGCCTCCAGTTCAAAGGACAGGCGCCAGGCAGCTGATGCTATCCCCGGCTGGCGGACGCCCAGGTTTGCTGCCTCAGTTGAATGGCCTGAATGTGAGCTGGAGGAAGACCTCACGCCCGTTGGACACGAAGGCCGAACGGTCACCTAGGGCGGCCGTGGTTGTCCCGCTTCCCCCGCCTGTGAAGGTGATCGGACCGGACGCGTTGAACGTGTATTCGTCGGTCAGATTGCGCCCGATCAGCGCGAACTCCCAGCGGTCATCCCGGCCGAAGATACGGATGGCGCCGTTCAGTTTTGTGTAGTCCTCCTGAAGGTCCTGTGGCGATTGCCGTAGATTGGCGGAGTACTCACTCGAATAAGCGCCATCGAGCGACAGCTGAAGGCCGAGCCCGTTCTGGAACTGCGTTTCGTAAGAAACGCCAGCTGTTGCCGCGGTTTCCGGCGCGCCGTTCAACTGACGGCCCGCCATGTCCTGCTGCAGGAAAGCCCCGGACGCCGCATTGAAATTTACATCGCATCCAAGCGCGATCGTCTGTCCGAGATAGCAGCCGGAGAGGAATTCATCGAATTCGGCATTGTTCAGGGCGAGCGACCCCCGGAAAACCAGCCCATCAACAGGCGCCTCCCAGATGAAGTCCGCCTCGACCCCCGACACGCTCGCGGCAGCAGCATTCAGCACCTTGAACGAGATCGAGTCCGGATCGAAGGCGCCGACCTGGAGGTCTTCATAATCATAGTCATAAGCAGTCACATTCAATGCCAGATTGTCCCACAGCGTGGCCTTCATGCCGCCCTCGAAGCCGCTCACAACCTCTTCGTCATAAGTATTGGCAAAATTGCCCTGCAGGATGACGGCATTCGTGAAGCCGGCGTCGAACCCGCCGGACTTGAAGCCTTCCTTGTAGGACCCGAACACCATGATGTTGTGGGTGAGGTCATAGGAGACCGTCAGTTCCGGCGAGATATTATCGAAAGACAGACTGTTCTTGGCGAGGTTTGCCGTCACGTCCGCGCCGGCAAACTCGAACCGCAGATCCTTCTCTTCCTCGGAATACCGGGCACCGGCCGAAACCTCCAACCGGTCGGTGACATCCCAGAGCAACTGGCCGAAGATGGAGAACGCCTGCTGGTCTTCGGTCGTAGCCTCCGGGCCAATCGGGAACGGCGCGGGCGGCAGGAACGTCACGACTGCGCCCCCTGAACCGAACGTATCCTTGGATTCAAAGAACGCCCCAACCGTGAAGTTCACCGGCGAAGACCAGTCAGAGGACAGCCGCAATTCCTGCGTGAACTGCTTCAACTGGAAGGGCAGGAAAGGCAACGGCAGGACGGCGCGCGGACCGATGGAGGCGTCGTGCGCGTTCGTTTCGTCGTAAGTGTAGAAGCCCGTGACAGACGTGCCGGTCAGGCCCGGCGAGAACTCGTAATCGGCCTGGACCGTCGCAAGGACCTGCTCATTCTCCCGGAACCCGAACGCAGACGGATCGCTCGCGCCCGGAAAGATGAGCGTATCTCCCGCCCGGCCGCCACCGGCGTAAATGTCCCGGTCAGCCACACAGGGAAAGTCCGGCTGGAGCTGCGGTGCACCAAGCGGACAGTCGATGCGCTGTCCGGCGGTCAGCGACCCGCCCTGGATGTCGGACTCGTTGTAGCTGATCTTGCCCCGGACGGTGAGGCGATCCGTCGGCTCGGCGACAAGCGTGGCCCGCGCGAAGAACTCCTCGCCCTTCGGCCATGTGCTGACCGGAGCCGGCGAGACAAGTGGATCACCTGCGGACGGCAGCGACTTGATGTTGAAATAGCCGTTCAGGTCCGTGTGTCGGGCGACGATCCGAAAGCCGAGCCGGTCTGACAGCGGGGTCGAATAGAGCGCCTGCACATAGGTATCCTGCGACTCGACTTCGTAACCGGCTTCGAGTTCGAGCTCGCGCTGGTCGCCCGGGTCGGCCGTCTTCATCGAGATCACGCCGCCGGGGCTGTTCTTGCCGAAGAACAGCGCCTGTGGGCCGCGCAGGACCTCGATCTGGGCAAGGTCGATCTGAGCGGTCCTACGGATGTTGAAGCTGCCCACCTGCATGCCGTCGACATTGATCGAGACGGCCTGGTCGGCGAGGTAGTTCGTCGAGCCGGACCCGATGCCCCTCAGCGAGATCGACCCACCTGACGACGCTGCGCCCTCTGACGTCAAAAGGCCGGGCGTAAAGCTCGCCAGATCGTCGATATCTCTGAGGTTCAGCCGGGAAATTTCTTCCTCGCCGAACGCCGAGATCGCTGTCGGGACATCCTTAAGCTGCTCATCCCGCTTACGCGCTGTGACGATGATCGTGGACATCCTCGCGGCGGCATCACTCGCCTTTTGCGAGGCCGCATTCGCATCATCGGCTGATTGAGCGAGCGCCCCGTTGCCCATGACAGTTAGAGCTATTGCCGCCGTGCCGGAGGCCAGTCCCACCTTGAAATTACTCACTATTTCCTCCCTATACCGATGTTTCGACAATCGTGTATGTTTTCGTGTGATCATGTTTGTATTTTTCTGTCAATGAAAATTCGACAATGACGAAGAATAGGATACACTGATGTCGAGAAAATTGGTGCGCCGCTCTCGAGGCAGCCTTGCGACTGGAAGGCCTGGCTATCGGGAAGCGGGAAACCGCCATTCGGATTGCTGGCAACAGCTGATCTCAGGGTCTAAAGGAGACGCTATGACGAGCCCCCCCAAGCTTCGGATTGTCGAAAACGCGCCTGATGATGCGTCGACCTCGGCCAAATCTAGCAAGAGGGCCTCCAAACAGGAGGCCATCCTTTATGCCGCGGCTTCGATGTTCAATGAGCGCGGAATCGGGATGGTCGGATTTCAGGATATTGCTCAGGAACTGGGGTTCGGCCGCGCCACACTCTACCACTACGTCGCTGACAAGCAGGATCTGATCTTCAGATGCTTCCAACGCACCTGCGAGACTGAGACCGAGTATCTCGATATCGCCTGTGAGCTTGAGCCTGGCCTGCCGCAGGTGCTCGAATATATGCGACTGAGTCTGGCGCCGACGGCCGAGCAAACTGCTATTATCACTGACATTGATCTGCTGGCCGAGGGCCCGAGACAGATTATCGGTCAGGCCCGGCGCCGCAATCATGACAGGCTCGCCAGCATGATCGGGGAGGGTATTTCGGCCGGCAATATCCGCCACTGTGATGAGCGGGCAATTGCGCGAATCCTGCGCTCCATGATCTCATTCGCGCGAATGTCCCTTCGCTTGGTTCCGCAAGCTGAGACGAGGCCAGATCCTGAATCCTTTGTCGATTTCATCGAGTGGGGCACGGCGCGCGACCGGAACGGCGTCTTCAAGCTCTACAAGAATGCCGACGAGTTTTCGCCGATCTCCGTTTCTGATTTTGCAAAGCGCTCGACCTCTGACCTGAGAGTCGAACAGATCCTGATGAAGGCCTCCCGGCTGATCAATCTGCACGGCATCGACAATGTGTCATGCGAGGATGTCGGCGTTGCGCTCGGCGCGTCGAGGGGAACGGTCTACCACTATTTCCGAGACCGTCAGGATTTGCTGCAACGCTGCCTCGAACGAAGCTACACGCTGAATGACGCCTTCATCGACTATGCGATGTCCCACGGCCGGAACGGGCTTGAGAAAGCCTCGATCGTGTCTCATCTCAACACCCAGGCACAGGTCGGATCGCTGCAACCCGTGGCCGGCTGGATGGGGGTCGATGTTCTGGCGCCGGAATTCCGGGAGTATGCGACTCAGCGCATGCGCGTTCACCTGGAGCGCACGCAGGAGATCGCAGCCGAGGGCATCGCCGATGGCAGCCGGCGTGAACACGACTTTCAAACGCTGACTTTCGCCCGCGCGGGTGCCTACATCTGGATCCCGAAATGGATTGAAGAAATCGAGAAGACATCACCGCACCAGATGGCAGATGAAGTCGTCAGGCTCTTTAATTCGGGACTGCGGCCACTTGGCTGATTTGTCAGAGGTCATAAGCGCAATGTCCGCTTTTGCGCCCATGGCCGACGCGGGGTGCGCAAGCCCATACGACGACAATCGGCGAATGCACTAACGCGCTCGCGCGCGAGGAGAACGTTGCGGCGTCGGGGATGAACATGAAGGTTTGATGTGAGCCGGGCGGCGCCCGGATGGGCCGGGAGCGCCCGTCTGGAGGCTCCCATGAGCAACATCAACGACACCCAGCCGATCCATCCCCTTCGCCAGCGCATGATCGAGGACATGACCCTGCGGGGGATCAGTGCCGGCACGCAGAAGCACTATATCCGCACCGTGCGGACCTGCTGTTGCCATCTCGGCATAAGGCCCGGCGAGCTGACCGGTGAGCGGGCGCGCAGCTACCTCCTGCACCTGCAGGGCACGGGGGCGTCCTACATGTCCATCAACGGTCAGGCGACGGCGCTGCGCTTTTTCCTTCGTGTCACACTGGGGCGCGGTGACGAGCTCGATCGGGTGCCTATCATGCCGCGCGCCAAGTCGCTCCCGACCGTCCTGACGCCTGAAGAGGTCGCCCGCATTATCGCCTGCGCGCCAGGCCTGAAGTACAGGACGGCGATCAGCGTCACCTATGGTGCTGGCCTGCGCGCATCCGAGACGGTCGGCCTCAAGGTGGCCGACATCGACAACCGGGCGATGACCCTGCGCATCGAACAGGGCAAGGGGCGCAAGGACCGTGTGGCCAAGCTGTCTCCGCAGCTCCTGGAGATGTTGCGCAAATGGTGGCAGGTCGCCCGGCCACAGGCCTGTGTTCGACGGGCTTCCGCGGCCTTCGGCCACGGTCCCGTCTCACTCCCAGCCGCAGCGGTGTGATGTGCCCGATCAGTCCGCGCCAGCTCTCACGCCAGTTCCGCTTTGCCGTCGAAGCTGCCGGGATCGACAAGCCGGGGAAGATTACCCTCCATACGCTGCGCCACTCCTTTGCCACGCACCTGCTGGAGGCGGGCACCGACATCCGGGTCATCCAGGCTTTGGAGCCGGTTGGCGCAGCCAAATAATCAATCCGGTGGATTGATTATAGGCGGAAAAGGCCCCGGCAGGGGCGGAAGCTCGGCCACGCCAAGCTCGAGACCACCTCGATCTATACCCGGGTCTCGCCGAAGATGCTGCAGGAGGCGATGAGCCCGTTCGACAGCCTGCCGCCGATCGAGCCGTCGGACTGACCGGACATGCCAAGACCGGCGATCGAGGTTGCGGATATCCTCCGCGGCCTCGGCCCCGCCCTGCGCGAGGGGCTCTGCCGCGATCAGCACAAGGCGGTGAACGCCATCCTCGCCTGCCGCACCGCCGAACTGGGCGGGCATGTCACCCGCTGTGAGGACTGCGCGGCGATGGAGGTCGCCTATAACTCCTGCCGCAACCGGCACTGCCCGAAGTGCCAGGCGGCAGCATCACATGACTGGCTGGAGGCCCGGCGACAGGACCTCCTGCCGGTGGCCTATTACCATGTCGTGTTCACGCTGCCCGCCGCGCTGGCGCGCGTTGCCTTCCAGAACAAGCGTGTCGTCTACAACGCGCTGTTCAAGGCCGTGTCCGAGACCCTGATGACGATCGGCGCCGATCCGAAGCATCTCGGCGCGAAGCTCGGCGCAACGCTGGTGCTGCACACCTGGGGATCGGCCATGACCCATCATCCCCACATCCATGGCATCGTGCCTGGCGGCGGCCTGTCGCCGGATGGCACGCGCTGGATCGACTGCCGCAGGAACTTCTTCCTGCCCGTGCGCGTGCTATCGCGCCTGTTCCGGCGGCTCATGTGCGAGCGGCTTGCCAACCTGCAGGCTGCTGGCAAGCTCAGCTTCCACGGCGATCTCGCCCATCTGGCCGACGTGGAAGCGTTCGCGAGCCTCCTGAAGCAAGAGCGACGGCGCGACTGGGTCGTCTATGCCAAGCGGCCCTTTGCCGGGCCGCAGCAGGTGCTCTCCTACCTCGCCCGCTACACCCACCGGATCGCCATCTCCAACAGCAGGATCACGGCCTATGACGGCCAGCGTGTCACGTTCCGGGTGAAGGATTACCGCAAGCAGGGCGAGGCCCGATACGGGGTCATGACACTCGACGCCAGCGAGTTCGCCCGGCGGTTCCTGCAGCACGTCCTGCCCGACGGCCTGCACCGCATCCGTCATGTGGGCTTCCTCGCCAACACGCAGCGCCGCACCCTGATCGCCAGGGCCAGAGAGCTGCTCGCCGACCGGATCCCGCCCCAAGCGCCAGAGCCCGAGGCGACATCTGAAACCGAAGCGCCAGCAGCCGGACCTGCGCCATGCGCCTCTTGCGGCGGACGCATGATCCTCATCGAGCTCATCATCCCGGCCTCCCGCCTGCGCAGGAGGCCTGCCCCGGAAGGGATCGACAGCTCATGAGGACTGGCCGACTTCCACCTGTCTCCAACACCCTGACGAGCGCTGGTCACAGCGACGATGGAACACTGCGCGGTGCCAACAGGCCTGGCAGCCATGTCACGGCAAGACAGGCCCTGAAGTCAGCAAATGACAGTTTGCCGGGCCCACCAAAGGTCCCGGTCCTGCCGCCGTGGGCCTTACTCAACCCCGCGCCCGACATGGGCGATCTGCTCAAATCCCCATAGCCAGCCCGGCTGTCCGCGCGTCAGGCATTCTGCAATCCACGACGCCCGCCATCGGGCTCGCGGCTGGCTCTTGCGCAAGGCGGGCGTCATGGATCGCTTAAGAATTCGGGTCGTCGTTGGAAGGCACCTCGAACGACCGCTAAGTGGCGCAATCAAGACGGGGGCGCACCCACCTTAGAATGGTTGTGACCTACCCAGACGTGGCCGTGTGGAATTGCAACCGCCTGCTCCAAAGCAGACATCGATAAACAAGTTCCGACCGACAGTTTCCGGCGGTTTTGTGCCGGATGGGTTGTCAGATGAGAATGGCCCGCGGGGACCTGCGCGAGCCGAAAACATACGTGTCCGAGACGGGTGGTTTCCCGCCACCTATCTCGCGGACGCCTTGTGAAAGACCATGTCTGGCGCGAGATGGGTGTAGCGCTTCAGCATTTTCCAATCCTTGTGGCCTGTCACCAAAGCAACACGTTCGATCGTCAGCCCAGCCTCGAACAGCCGACTGGTCGCCTCATGTCTCAAGTCGTGAAAGTGGAGGTCCTCTATTCCGAGTGCCTTGCAAGCGCGCCTGAAGTTCGCGCCGACGCTTCGTGGATTGTATGGGAAGATGCGACCCGTGAAGTTGGTCGCGCGCCGGTGTTCCTGAAGAATCTCCCATGCGTCGAAACCCGTCAGGTCGGTAAGCGGCACGTCCTGGTCGTTCCCGTCCTTTTTCCGGGGGTCCTTGCGATCCCTGACCTTCACCATGCGTCGGCGGGTATCGACGTCGGACCATTCGATCCGTGCGATCTCCCCCTGGCGCATCGCTGTTGCAATTGCAAACCGCACGATACGTGACATCGGAATATTCATACGATTCCAGCTGTCGAAATGATCGAGCAGCTTCTGGATTTCGTCTTCAGTCGGTCGCCTGTCGCGTTCGTTTCCTCTGCCGATAATCCCCAGCCGGAGGAGTGCGACCCGCGCGAGATCGACTTCCTCGGTGGAAACGGCGACGCCCTGGACCGCAGCGGCGTGGATGAGGATCGTTCGTAAGTATGAGATGTCGGTGCCCACAGTTACAGGACCGGCGCCTTCCTTGCGTCGCTTGCGCCCAAACTCGATGAGCGATTGCCGGTTGACGTCATGATAGGGCAGGCGGCCGAGGCGGCGCTTCAGGAGGTCAAGCGAATAGGCCTTTGACCGCCTGAGCGGTTTGCCGACTTCACGCATGTCTGCGATATGCGCATCTATGAGATCACCGATTGTTCTGAGATGCTTGGGGCCGTGTCTTGAAACTGTCTGGCCGAGGTCGATTTTTCTTTCGACCTCACGTGCCCAGGCACTCGCATCGCCCTTGCGGGCAAACGTCCTCGACTTGAATAATCCGCGACGTCTGATCTGGACGCGCCACTTGCCGTTTTCGGTCTTGTCTATGGTTGCCATTTCGTCCGCCTTCGGAGCGTTTCGGATTCACAATTGGCGCACACTCAGCATCAAAAATGGTGTGACAAAGCGTGAACTTGAGTGTGAATCCGGTAACGATGTTCTGCTTTCGTTTGTGAATAGAGCCCTGATATTACTCAAAAAGTCATGAAAAAACAAGATTATAGATTTTCAGTCGCCCCCATGATGGACTGGACCGACCGCCATTGCCGGGCCTTTCACCGGGCGCTGAGTGCGCGCGCGCTCTTGTTCACCGAGATGGTCACAGCTGATGCTGTGATCCATGGTGACCGGGAAAGGCTCATTGGATTCAACGTTTTCGAGCATCCGCTGGTCCTTCAGCTTGGCGGCTCTGAGCCGACGAAACTGGCGCAGGCCGCGCGGATCGGGGCCGCATTCGGATATGACGAGATCAACCTGAATTGTGGTTGCCCGTCCCAGCGGGTACAGTCTGGCGCCTTCGGAGCGTGCCTGATGCGCGAGCCGCAGCTTGTCGCCTATTGCGTGGCTGCGATGGCTGAGGCGGTGGAGGTGCCGGTCACGGTGAAATGCCGGATCGGCGTGGATGATGATCCGCCGCGTGAGACGCTGTTCGGCTTTGTCGAGACAGTGGCGGCGGCCGGCTGCGAAGTGTTCAGCGTGCATGCGCGCAAAGCCTGGCTAAAGGGGCTCAGCCCGAAAGAAAACCGGGATATTCCGCCGCTCGATTATGATCTTGCCGCCGCGCTGAAGGCTGAACGGCCCGATCTGACGATCATTCTGAATGGCGGCATCGCCACGCTCGATGAGGCCGCCGGGCATCTTTCGCGCTTCGATGGCGTGATGCTCGGCCGGGCGGCTTACCAGACCCCGGCGCTGCTGGCCGGCGTCGATGCAATGCTCGCGGGTCTGGAGGAGAGGCGCGCGCCTGTCCATGCAGATGGTGAGGGCAGGTGCGAGGGCAGGAGCCCGGTTTTTGAGGGCAGGAATAAGGGCAGGCAGGGCAGGGGCGTGGCCGCGCTGCTCGACGCAGTCGAACGCCACCGGCCCTATCTCGCCGCGCGTCTGGAAGAGGGCGTCCCGCTGCACGCCATGACGCGCCATATGCTCGGCCTGTTTTCGGGCCTGCCAGGCGCGCGCCACTGGCGGCGCACCCTTTCGGAGCAAGGCGTGAAACCCGGCGCGGGCCTGGAAGTGCTCGACAGCGCCCTCGCCCCCCTGCGCGAGGCCGCGACCCGCGAGGCCGCCTGAGGGGCGGGCGGGGGGCGCTTGAGCCAAGCGGGCGACGCCGCTAAAGGTTGAGGGGCGGGAGGAACGCAACAGGTCATGGCGGACATTTTCATCAGCTATAAGAAAGAGCGCCGCGCGCATGCCGAGCGCCTGGCCGCTGTGCTTGAGGCGTATGGCTATGAGGTCTGGTGGGATTATGAGCTCGCGGTCGGTCCGGATTTCCGCGACCAGATCGAGGCCAAGCTCGAAGTCTCGAAGCTGGTCATCGTGCTGTGGTGTTCCGGCGCCGTGAAATCGAAATTCGTGCGCTCCGAAGCCAGCCGGGCCGACAAGCGCGAAAAGCTCATCCAGTGCTATCTGGAATGGGTCGAGCCGCCGCTGGGTTTTGAGGAGGCGCAGGGCCAGCCGCTGGTCAACTGGACCGGTGAGCCGGATGGCGAGGCGCTGGCCGGCCTGATCGATGCAATCACCGCGAGGCTGGGCGAGCGCAGGCGGTCGGAAAATGTCGTCCGGCTGATCTCCGGCCTGCCGGCCCTGCCAGAAATTGAGCCGATGAGTGTCATCGATCCGGCCGAGACGGAGCCGGCTGACGGCGCCGCGCTGCCAGACGCCGGGAGCGGCGCAATTGCCGCACTGGCGGGCGCGGCTTCGGCCTCGGCGGCCCGCTGGGAACTGATCGAGAAGAGCCTCGACCCGCGAGACTATGACGATTTCCTTGAGGTGTTTCCCAGCGCGCCGGAGGCGTTCGAGGCCCGTCGCCACCGGCGCCAACTCGCGGACTGGGCAGAGGTTGATCATGACGCCTCAAAAACGGTCTCGGCCTTCCTGAAGGACCCTACCAAAGGTGCGGACTTGTTTGCCGCCCTCGACGAGCATGCGCGAAAAACCATGCGCCGCGCGGCGGAGGCTGAACTGAAGGCGAAGCAGGAGCAAGAGGCGGCAGAACGGGCAAAGGCCGAGGCTGAACGCGAATGGGGGGAGCGGTTTGGGCCGAAGGCGGCGCGGGCGGCTCTGGCGGCGAAGGCAGGCAATCCCGTGGCCGAACGGGTTTTTCCAGTGCAGTTGGACGACGTTCCGAACTGGCCGGCGCCGAACATGGTGGCGATCCCGCCAGGCCGGTTCCTGATGGGGGCGGTTGAGGGGGAAGAGGGCGCCACCGAGGATGAGGTCCCCCAGCATGAGGTGCGCATCGATTATCCCTTTGCCCTTGGCCAGCACAGTGTGACTTTTGCCGAGTGGGACGCCGCACTGGCGGTGGGGGTGCGGCTTGAAAAGCCGGACGATAAGGGCTGGGGCCGGGACCGGCGGCCTGTCATCAGTGTGAGCTGGGAGGATGCACGAGGCTATCTTGCCTGGCTGAACGGGCGGCTCGGGCTGGAGGGTCGGCCGGATGCTTATCGACTGCCGTCAGAGGCGGAATGGGAATATGCCTGCCGGGCGGGGACTGAGACGCCGTTCAGCTTTGGGGACAGGATCAACAAGTCGCAGGCGCAGTTTTCTAGGGGGAATGTGGGCAGTGCTGGCCAGTCGGTCCCTGTCGGATCGTTTCCGGCGAACGCATTCGGCCTTTGCGACATGCATGGCAATGTATGGGAATGGTGCGCTGATCACTGGCATCATGACTATAACGGTGCGCCACTGGATGGCTCTATCTGGGATGGCGGCGATGCCTCGCGTCGGGTCCTTCGCGGCGGTTCCTGGTTCAGCAATCCACGGCACCTCCGTTCGGCTAACCGCCTCAGGTCCAATCCCACAGACCGAAACGGCGACTTTGGCTTCCGTGTGGCCAGGACGCTTTAACCCCCTGCCTCTTAACAGCGGACGCAAGCCCGCTTGCCCGGGCCCAGGCGTGGCCCCGATCCTGCATGATTTGCAGTAAATTCGACAGATCGGGACAGGGCAGGCGGGGCCAGAATGGGCCGGACGGCAACTCACAGGATCGCGGAGATCGAAGCGGGCGGGCTTCACTGGGACGTGGTGGAGATCGCGGGCGAGACGGCGCGCGGGCGCGAAGTGCCGGTGCCGGTGGATGTGCGACGGGCGCTGGAATGGCTGCCTGAGCGCGGGCGCTGCGATGTCGTGTTCGAACTGGCCGAGCCGGGCCGTGTGATCGGGCACAATGGCACAGAGCTTATGGGAACGCTGGGCCGGCGGATGCAGAACCATCCCGCACTTGATGAGGCAGCCCGGCTGGCCCTGTCGAAGGGCAAGTTCAATGAGGACCGGCTGGCGCTGACGCCGCCGGCGATCTGGCACCTTCTCGAAGGCGCGGCGCCGCCGGGGCGGATCGCGGTGCTGGCGCGGCGGGGCAAGCTGGAACTGTGGAGCTATTCCCATACGCAGAAGCGCATCACAGAGGCGCAGGAACTGCTCGGCGAGATCGGGCTCGACCCCGGTCACCGGCCGCGACTGGCGGCGGGGTAGGGGGGCGTCCTTCGCTCGTCCTTCGCCTTCGCTCAGGATGAGTCCATCTGGCTAGGCGTGACATCGCCGGCGGGAGCGGCCATAGGGCTGGCATGATCGAGTTTCTCAGCACGCAATGGCCGCTGATCGCGGCGCTGGTGGCCGCTGGGCTTGTCGCCGGGCTGGCGGCGGGCCTGTTCGGCATCGGCGGCGGCGCAGTGATCGTGCCGGTGCTGTATTTCCTGTTGTCCGGGCTTGGCTATGAAGACACCGCGATGCATGTGGCAGTGGCAACCTCGCTGGCGACGATTATTGTCACCTCCCTCCGCTCAGTCATGGCGCACAACAAGCGCGGGGCGGTGGACTGGGCCATCGTGCGCGGCTGGGCGCCCTTTATCGTGATTGGGGCGCTGGCGGGCATGGCGGCAGCGGGATTCATCCCGGGCGCAGGGCTGACGGCGATTTTCGGGACGATGGCCTTCCTGCTGGCCGCGCAGCTGTTTTTCGGGCGCCCGACCTGGCGGCTGGCCGATGAAATGCCCCGGGGCGCCTGGCGAATGGGGCTTGGCGGCGGCATTGGCGCGCTCTCGGCACTGATGGGAATTGGCGGGGGCACGTTCGGTGTTTCGCTGATGACGGTGTTCGGCAAGTCGATCCATCAGGCCGTGGCAACAGCGGCCGGATTCGGCGTGGCGATCGGCGCGCCGGCGGCGCTGGCCGCGGTGGCGACCGGCTGGGGACGCGAGGGCCTGCCGCCCGGTTCGGCGGGGTTCGTCAACCTTCCGGCCTTTGCGCTGATCTCGGTCTTCACCGTAACCATGGCGCCGGTGGGTGCATCGCTCGCGCACAAGCTGAATGCCGGACTGTTGCGAAGGATGTTCGGCGTCGTGCTCGCGCTGGTCGGCGCGCGCATGCTATATGCAGTGATGATCGGCTGAATCTGCAGTGTTTGTTGCAGTGCAGCGCTGTTGGTTCCGTCTGTCTGGCCCGGTTGTTGCCTGTCTGACAGGATAAGACAGGACCCGCAGAAAAAGGGGGGGGAGGACGTGCCCAACCAGCAAGCACAACCAGGCCAGAAGGCGCCTCGCGCGAACATACAGGCGCGCTGCCTGCTCCATAATGGAACAGGCCATGTGCACAATGCCGTCATTGAGGAGCAGAGCGAGACCGGGCTCAGGATCCGGTTTTCAGCGCCAATCTCGCTGCCGCAGCATGTCGAGGTATCGTGTCAGTCGCTGGGGCTGTGTGCCCATGCGCGTGTGATCTGGCAGCGTCCGGGGATTGCCGGTCTCAGCCTCGTGCCCGGCGATGCCGGCGCGATGTGCCGCAACTCTACTGTCTGAGGATGAGGTTTCCGCGCCGGAATTCGTAACTGTCCAGCTCGCGCAGGAAAGTCATGCCAAGCAATGACTGAGACAGCCCCTCGCGCAGGACCATGGCTTCGACATCCTCCACCTCGATCCGCCCGATACGAATCGAATTGAGCTGTACCGAGGCGCCCATGACCTCGCCGCCGGCAGTCCGGATCCGCCATGAATAGTCGAGCGTTTCGGGATCGAGACCGACCCTGCGCGCGTCGCGATAGGTCAGCGCCACTGTCGATGCGCCTGTATCCACCATGAATTTTATGGCCCGCCCGTCGACCTCGGCGCTTGCCCAGTAATGGCCGTCATCCTCGAGTTTCAGCAGGGCGGCATTGGCGGCAGGCTGTGGTGACGCCGGTGCAGTGGCGACGGCGCTGGCTGTGGCTTGCGCATCTGCGGCCTGTTCGGCAGCAGGATCGTCGCTGTCTTCCATTCTGGGCGCAATGATGTTGCTGACAACAAGTGTGCAGCCAACCATGATCACGAATGCGGCGAACATGTCAGCGGCTTTCATTGGTCCCTCCAAGCTTGCCCAGATCGAACAGGCGCTGCATCCGTGCGGGCAATTGCGCGATCACTTTTTCGCGCCCTTCATCGTCGAACCCGGTCCATCCGCCAATTTCCCCGAGTGTCCGTCCGCACCCCAGGCAATAGCCTGTCTGCCCGTCAACAGCGCAAACCTGGATGCAAGGTGATTTTATCACGCGATCTGTCATCAAATTGACTCCTGAATCGACGCATATGCTTTAAGAAATGCTGATTGTTTGGCAAATCAGGCTTGAAAATCCCGACAGGATCGGCGCACTGCCCCTGCCGGCCAGAACTTCAGGGACCCGTCAATCCATGTCAACGTCGCCATTCGAAGACATTCGCGAGTTGATCCATCGCCCGGTCGAGCCTGACACGGACAGTGCCGAACGGGTGCACGAGGCGCTGCTGACGATGGGACGGGAAGGCGATTTCGGACAACTTGGCGAGGCGGCGGCCTGGCTTTCGCAATGGCAGCGCCGCTATCCGCCGCGCATAGAGAACCCGACTCTTGCAATGTTTGCCGGCGCGCATGGGCTACGCGGGGAAGGGGTCTCACTGTCGGATGACAGCGACACGCGCGCGCAGGTGGATGCGCTGAAACAGGGCAGTGCGCCATTGTCGGCGATCTGCGCCCAGGTTGGCGCAAATATCCGCGTCTTCGAACTCGCGCTGGAACGACCGACGCCGAACATCGCTGAAGCGCCCGCCATGAGCGAGACCGATTGCGTGGCGACGATGGCTTATGGTTTCGAAGCGCTGGAGGGCAATCCGGACCTGTTGGGCATCGGCGTGATCGGGGCGGGGATCGGCACGGCAGCGGCGGCGGTCGCCTGCGCGCTTTACGGAGGCTCGGCGGATTATTGGGTGCGCCCCGGACCGGCCACGCCTTCGGTCATCACACGCAAGCGTACCGAACTGGTCAATGCCGCACTGACACTGCATCGCGGCCATACCGAGGATCCGCTCGAAGCCCTCGCACGGCTCGGCGGGCGAGAGCTTGCAGCCTGTGCAGGCGCCATTATTGCCGCCCGCCATCAGGGCGTGCCGGTAATCCTCGACGGATTCGCGACAACAATCGCCGCCGGCGTTGTTCATGCGGTCGATCCCGGTGCGGTTTCACATGTCCTGGCGGCCCATGCGACGGGGCGACCGGCCCATCAGGCGGCACTGGAACGGCTCGGCCTGAAACCGCTGGTAGAGTTCGGCTTCAGCACAGGGGGCGGACTTGGTTCGGCAACCTCCATTGGTGTTCTCAAAACCGCCTGCGCGCCCTTCCTTGGCCAGCCGGCAGATGCGGCAAGTTGACGTTAACGTGCGCGTAAACTTGTCAGGCGACAGGGGACGTGTACTTAGCTTAAGGCAACGAAGCGTAGGAGGACGCGCACCATGAATCTCGATTTCACTCCTGAAGAGATCGCCTTCCGTGAGGAAGTGCGCAAGTTCATCGAAGAGAATTATCCGCGTGAGGTCATTGGCGCCGGGGTGCGCGATGACCTGACCCGTGAACAGTTCCTGGCCTGGCACAAGGTGCTTGGCGAAAAGGGCTGGTCGACGCCATCCTGGCCGGTGGAATATGGCGGCACGGGCTGGACCCCGACGCAGAAATATATCTGGTCGGAAGAGAATGCTCGCGCCGACACGCTGATGCCGCTTCCCTTCTCGGTCAACATGGTTGGCCCGGTCATCTACACCTTTGGCAATGACGAACAGAAGGCGCGTCACCTTCCCGGCATTCGAAGCGGCGATGTGTGGTGGTGTCAGGGCTATTCCGAGCCGGGTGCGGGCTCCGATCTCGCATCGCTCAAGACCACGGCTGTGCGCGACGGCGACCATTATATCGTCAATGGCCAGAAAACCTGGACAACACTGGCCCAGCATGCCGACTGGGGCTTCTTCCTGGTCCGCACCGACCCGGATGCCGACAAGCCGCAGGAAGGCATTTCCTTCCTGCTGATTGACATGAACACGCCCGGTATCGAGGTGAAGCCGATCATCACCATTGATGGTAGCCACGAAGTCAACGAAACTTGGCTCACTGATGTGCGCGTGCCGGTCGAAAACCGGGTCGGCGAGGAGAACAAGGGCTGGACCTATGCCAAATTCCTGCTCGCGCATGAGCGTTCGGGGATTGCCGGTGTTGCCCGCTCCAAACGGGGCGTGGAGAAACTGAAGGAAATTGCATCGACCGAACTGATGGAGGGCAAGCCGCTGATCGGGGACGAAGATTTCGCCCGCAAGGTCAGTCAGCTCGAAATCGACCTGACCGCGCTGGAATTCACCGAATTGCGCACGCTTGCCGGTGAGGCTCAGGGCAAGGGACCGGGACCGGAAAGTTCGATCCTGAAAGTCAAGGGAACGGAGATCCAGCAGCGCCTGACCGAGCTGACAATGGAAGCGGTTGGCAATTATGCCTCGCCTTATTTTCGCGGCTTCCCCGAGCAGGGCTCGAATGAGTATCCGATCGGTCCAGAGTACGCTCACGGCGCCGCGCCGGGCTATTTCAACATGCGCAAGACCTCGATCTATGGCGGGTCAAATGAAATCCAGCGCAATATCATCTCCAAGATGATCCTGGGACTGTAGCACGCGCAGAGGATCGAAGATTTGGCCGTGCGCCTTGTCTGCACGGCCAATTCGGATTGAAATGGGATAATCGGCCCGCCGGGCCATTGGGAGGAACGACATGGATTTCAATTTCAGCGAAGAACAGACCATGATCCGCGACAGCCTCGCTCGGCTGATCCGCGAGCAATACGACTTTGACACGCGCCGTGGGGTGGTCAGTTCCGAGGCTGGCTGGCGCCCGGAAATGTGGGCCCAGTTCGCAGAGCTTGGCCTGTTGATGGCTCCGTTCAGCGAGGAAGATGGTGGCCTTGGCGGCGGCCCGGTCGATGCCATGGTTGTGATGGAAGAATTCGGCAAGGGTCTCGTGGTCGAGCCCTTCGTGCCGAGCGTGGTCTGCGGCGGCGGCGCGCTCAAGCATGCCGGCAGCGAGGCGCAGAAACAGGAATATCTCGCCGGCATCATGTCGGGCGAAAAGGTTTTTGCCTTTGCCTATGCCGAGCCGCGCGGGCGCTATGATCTCGCCGACCTTGAAACAACGGCGACGAAGTCAGGCGACAGCTACACGCTGAACGGTCACAAGGCCGTGGTGATCGGCGCGCCCTGGGCGAGCCATCTGCTGGTGTCGGCGCGCACATCAGGCGGGCGCCGCGACAGGGGCGGCATTTCGCTCTTTATCGTCGACAAGTCGGCTGATGGTGTCGTGACCCGCGATTATCCCACGGTTGACGGTCGCCGGGCGTCGGAAGTGCATTTCGAGAATGTGTCCGTGCCCGCCGATGCGGTTGTCGGCGATGTCGATGGTGCGCTGCCGGTGATCGAACAGGTCGCAGACGAGGCGACCGCAGCGCTGTGTGCGGAAGCCTGCGGGACGATGGGCGTGGCTCACGCGATGACTGTGGAGTATTCCCGCCAGCGCAAACAGTTCGGTACGCCGATCGGCAAGTTCCAGGTTCTCCAGCACCGCATGGTCGACATGTTCATGGAGCATGAGCAGTCGATCTCCATGACTTATATGGCAACGCTCAAGCTCGACGAGCCGGAAGCCGTGCGCAAGCAGGCCGTGTCTGCCGCCAAGGTGCGCATCGGCCAGGCCGGGCGCTTTGTCGGCCAGGCTGCAATCCAGATTCATGGCGGGATGGGCATGACCGAAGAACTGGCCGTGGGCCATTATTTCAAGCGCATGACCATGATCGATCATGAGTTTGGCAATGTCGATCATCACCTCAAGCGCTACACGGCGCTGTCGGCCGAGGAGCTTCCGGCAGCAGCGGAGTAGTTTCGCCTGCCTGCAAGACTTCATGACCGCCCGCAGCGCCACGGCCTTGCGGGCGGTTTTCTATCGAGTCCCTGCGACTGTCATTGGCCAGCTGCGCGATGGGACGGCTCGACGGATCAGTGTTTCCAACTTATCTTCCTGCCATGGTCATGAATATCAAGAACGAGGAAGCGCACCGCCTCGTGCTGGAGATTTCGGCGCGCACCGGCGAGACGCTGACGGCCACCGTGCTGCGCATCCTGCGCGAGCTGGCCGAGCGCGAGCAGGACAAACCCTCAAGAAGACGATAAGCTGGCGCGATGGCGGGCGTTCGAGACCCGGTTTGCGGAGGCTGGCGATTTCATGAGCAAGGAAAAAGCTGACGGTTTTCTCGATCCGGATCTTGCTCTTCAGGGGCGATGACTTTTCAAACACGGATGTCTTCGCCGCGCGGCAAGCCGGCTGAGATGTCACACACAAACCCAGAGGAACGCCCCCATGTCCGAACCTGTCCTGCTCGAAAAGCGCGGCCCCATCGCCATCCTGACGATCAACCGGCCCGAGAAGATGAACCCGCTGGGCCAGGACGGCGACGGGTTGCATTTCCAGCGCCTGTGCGGCGAGATCGAAGCCGATCCGGAGATCCGCGTTACGGTCCTGACGGGTGCGGGCAAGGCCTTCTCGGCGGGCGGGGATGTCAAGGCGATGAAGGAGAAATCGGGCGCCTTTGGCGGCAGCCCGAATGCCGTGCGCAATGGCTACCGGCGCAATATCCATCTCATCGTCAAGTCGCTCTACAATCTCGAAACCCCGCTGATCGCTGCGGTCAATGGCGCAGCGATCGGGCTGGGCTGCGATGTGGCCTGCATGGCTGATGTGAGGATCGCGTCGGATCGTGCGAAATTCGGTGTCACCTTTCTCAAGCTCGGCCTCATCCCGGGCGATGGCGGCGCCTGGCTCTTGCCGCGTATCATCGGACAATCGCGGGCCGCTCAACTGCTCTTCACCGGCGATGTGATTGATGCGCAGACGGCGGCGGAATGGGGGCTGATTTCGCAGGCCGTTCCGGGCGAGACGCTCATGGAGGAGGCGCTGGAACTGGCCGCACGCATGGCCGGCCAGCCCCCTCAGGCCCTGCGGCTCGCCAAGACGCTGATGCGCCATGGCGCCAGTGCGAGCTATGACACGATCATGGAAATGTCGGCTGCCGGCCAGGCGTTGATGCACTTCACCGAAGACCATATGGAAGGTGTAGACGCGATACTCGACAAGCGCGCACCTGACTTCAAGGGGCTGTAGTGTCCGTCGGCAGCGGAGACCCGCTTGGCCTATTCATTCCGAAGCGATGACAAAACGGTGCAGGCCGGCCTGCGCCGGATCGCGCTTGGCCAGATTGAGGCGGCACGGAGCGAATTGCACAGCCACCATATCGGGCCGCACAAGACCGTCCACCAGGTCCGCAAACGCTGCAAGAAACTGCGCGCGCTCGTGCGGCTCGTGCGCCCGGCTTTCAGCGCCTATGACAAGGAAAACACGGCCTTCCGGGATATGGCGCGGCCATTATCGGCGATCCGGGATAAAGGGGCGCTGGTCGAGGTTTTCGACCGGCTTCATCCACTGTTCTCCGGCGCGGTGGATGATGGTTTGCTCGCCGCAGTCCGTAAGGGCCTGGAGGCGCGCAAATCGGCGCTGGATGTTTCGGAGATAACTGACCGGCTCTCGGATTTTGAAGCTTCGCTGAACAAGGTGGCGAGGCGCGCGCGGGCGTGGACACTCGATGCCAGGGAGTATGATGCCATCGGCGAGGGCCTGAGCCGGAACTATGCACGGGCCCGGCGGGAGCTGAAAGCCGCGCGCGCCGATCCCGATGGCGAGGCGATGCATGAATGGCGAAAACAGGTCAAGTATCACCGGCTCCATGCGCGACTTGTCAAGGCGATATGGCCTGCGATGATGCACGCTCATATTGATGTCGCCGAGGGCTTGTCAGAGCAATTAGGGGAACACCATGACCTGTTTGTGTTCCGGCAACTCCTTGATGAGGGTGCACTGATCGGGGATGGAGATGCCGCCGAGACACTTCGCGACCTGATCCTGGCGCGCCAGGAAAGCCTTGCTCACGAGGCCTTCGCGACTGGTCGTTTCCTGTTCAGCGAGACGCCATCAGCGCTAAAAGCCCGCTGGGGCGGCTACTGGGCGGCCTGGAAGGCGACAGGCTAGGCGCTGTCAGGCTCCATTCAGACGGTTGGTAATGGTCCCGCATCCCCGACCTTGAGCTGGCGCCTCCTTCCTCGCCCTATCCATGCTTGCTGACCACCCTTTCCCGAACTACGGGTACCAAATAAACTCCCGTTGAGGTGAGTATGGCGAAGGGCGAGGCACAAGAGCGCTACAAGGCGTTCATTTCCTATTCGCAGAAGGACTCGGCCGAGGCCGGGAAAGTCCAGTCCTGGCTGGAAAGCTTCCGCCTGCCAAAGGCGAACGCCGCACCCGGCAGGGATGGTCGGAGGAAACTCGGGCGGCTCGAATTAGCCCTGTTGGGCCGGTTGTTCCATTCCTGCCTGATGTCAGCCTGAGGTCTGTTCCAGCCTGTTGTGGATACCCGAACCTGCTTGCAGCCATTCAGCAGCTTGTCGGTCGCGTCTCACAAGCACTCCCGGTGCGTCCGTCAGTTTGGCCAGACGATGTATTCATCATTCTGACACGGCTGTTCGGTGATCGTCTTGTCGATGCAGTTGGGTGTTTCCGTTGCGTGCGGCCAGAGTGGCGGACGGCTATCGGCCCAATGCGCGTCGATCAGTCCCTGCAATTCGGCGGCCTTGTCCGGGCGACTGTCGATGAGGTTTACCTGTTCGGTGGGGTCGTCTGCAAGATTGAACAGCCAGTAGCGATCGTCGCGCTCGTTCACGTGCAGTTTCCAGTCGCCTGCCCGCACCATCTTATAGAAACCGCTCGACCAGTAGATCGCATCATCGGGGCGATCGACGGTTTCGCTCTGACCTGTCGCCAGGGGCAGGAGATCATGGCCATCAATCTCACGGTCAGCAGGAAGCGGCGCTCCAGCCGCAGAGGCGAGTGTCGGCATGAGATCAATGTGCGCGACGGGCTCGTCAATCACGGTGCCCGGGGCAATCTTTGATGGCCATCTGACGAACAGCGGAACCCGGATGCCGCCTTCGAAAAGCGTCGCTTTCCAGCCGCGATATGGGGCATTCAGTTCGGGAAGTCCGACATAGTTCGCACCGCCATTGTCAGAGGAAAAGACGATGATTGTGTTGTCGGCAATGCCTTCCTCTTCGAGCTTGTCCATCACCCGGCCCACCGAGCGGTCTATGGCGCGGATCATGGCCGCATAGACACGCAGCCTGTGAGGCTCGATGTCGCCGACAGCCTCATAGTCTTCCAGAGTGGCCTGGAGCGGCGAGTGGGGCGCCCAATGGGCCAGGTAAAGGAAGAAGGGGCGATTGCGGTTGGCATCGATCGCCTTCAACGCCTCATCAGTCCAGTAGTCGGTGAGATAATCGCCGGGTGCGAACGGTTCGTCGACCGGGTCCTCACCAGCCCGGTCAAAGTCCGCCGCGAACTGAACAATGCTCCAGAGGAATTTATCGACCGGATCAAAGTCCAGTTTCGCGTTCACGATATTCCGATCATCTTCGGGGGCGTAGAGATTGTTTGCCATGAGCAGGCTTTCATCGAAGCCCTGTGATACAGCCCGAAACTCCTGCGAGCGCCCCAGATGCCACTTTCCGATGTGGACGTTGTGATAAGCCTGCGACTTCAGTATTTCGGCGATCGTGATCTCTTCCCCGGGAAGGCCCATATCCTCATATTCAATCGTGCCGACGGCCTCGTCCGGGTTCAGGCGGCTTTCGGGCATGCCGGAGTCTGCGCCGATCTGATCGGAAAACATGCCGACGATCCGAGGCATGCTCGCGGGCATCGGTGTGAACTCGAAACCTGTCCGTGTCGGATAGCGACCCGTCAAAAGCATGGCACGTGACGGGGCGCACGTCGCGGTGCCTGAGTAAGCCTTAGTGAAAATCGCGCCTTCTGCCGCGAGCCTGTCGATATTGGGGGTTTGAACGCGACCGCCCGCCACGCCTCCACCAAAGGTCGAAATGTCATTTATGCCGAGATCATCAGTCAGTATGAAAACGATATTGG
Organism: uncultured Hyphomonadaceae bacterium; assembly: GCA_964415675.1. Lineage (GTDB taxonomy): Bacteria > Pseudomonadota > Alphaproteobacteria > Caulobacterales > Hyphomonadaceae > UBA5336. The sequence continues at coordinate 56,965 of CAYQBG010000011.1, read as the reverse complement.
GCGGTCCGTCAGTCCGGTGCACTTCCGTGTTCGGACCGCGCTCCCAAACGACCGGTCTGTTTTCAGCAATATCCATTCGCGTCGCTCTTTGCACCAGGCTCAGAAGGATTGCATCACGATTGAGCCAGGCGGCGAGGCCGGCAGTGAAGACCGTTATCAGCAGACCGATCAGTATCCGTCTCCACATGTTTGCTTTCCTCCCCAATCGCGGTCCGGACGCTGATCGACCAGATTCGCAAACGACTTTTCTGTTGTAATGAGACGCATTAAATGGTTCCGTTTGCCCAAAGTCAACAGAGCGCTGAGTGCCAGCGGCAGTCGGTCGAGTTCCCTTTGACGATGTTGTCAGAGTGAATTCGCTGCGAAGTCAGTTGTTTGGCCCGGTTCTGAAGGCATTGGCGGTGCGCCGGCGATGGACCGGAAAATTGAAACTGGTAGGGAGAAACACGCGTAATGGACCTCGGGATCAAGTCAAAAAAGGCCGTCATCCTTGGCGGAACGCGAGGCATCGGCCTGGCGATTGCTGAAACGCTGGCCGATGAGGGCGCAGACATTGCCATCTGCGCACGAAACGCCGACCAGGTTGCGGAAAAGGTATCCGCGCTGGAGGCAAAGGGCGTACGGGCGACAGGGGCTTCGGTCGATATCTCTGACCTTGATGCGCTCAAGGGCTGGATCAGGTCTGTCGGAGAGACGCTTGGCGGCATCGATATGTTGTTTTCGAGTGCCGGCGCCATGGCACAGGGCAATGATCCGGCGTCCTGGGAAAAGAACCTGAAGCTGGACGTGCTGGGCGCAGTGAGCTCGTTTGAGGCCGCAGAGCCTTTCCTCGGCAAGGCCGCAGAAACCCATGGCGACGCCGCCTTCACCATGATTTCGTCGGTGGCAGCGCTCGTTTCGGACAATCCAGGCTCCTATGGGCCGATGAAAGCGGCCCTGATTCACCATGCCAAGGGACTCGCGCGCCAGCATGCGGCCCGCAGTATCCGCGCCAATGTGGTTTCCCCCGGAATGGTCTATTTCGAAGGCGGTATCTGGTACCAGGTCGAGCAGGGCATGCCGGATTTCTACAAACAGGCCCTCGCGAACGCTGCAATCTTCCTCGCCAGCCCCCGGTCGTCTTTCACGACGGGCGCCAATCTCGTTGTGGATGGTGCCATGTCGAACCGCGTGGACTTCTAGCGCATCTTCAAGTCCATCGGGTTCGATGAAGATACGCTAGATTCTTGTTTTGGCGTATTTTCTTGATGCGAACCGGTTCCCGCTTCGCTTGAAAATGCTGTCAGATCGGCTGACCCAGGCAAAGGACCTCATTTGTGACATTGTGTGACAAGATCCTGCACTTGCCATGATCGGTCAAGAAAGGCCCTGTCGCTGACAAAAGCCGGAAACGCGCGGTCGCCATGACTTCCATCAATGCCCGAAAGGGCTTTTGATCGGAGAAAAACAATGTCCAGCATTTCTTTGGATGAAACAGTTCATCACGGTGCTGCCCGGGCGATCACAGCTTTGTTTTGCGCTGCAATCCTGACAGGCTGCACGGAGTCTTCAGATGGCGGCACAGAAGGAGGTGACACAACCGCACCAGTCAATTCGGCACCTGCGTTCGATGGTGATCAAAGTGTATCGGTTGATGAAAACGTGACCTTGGTGGCCACAGCCTCAGCCAATGATATCAATGGCGATGTGCTCACCTATGCCATATCGGGCGGAGCTGACTCGGGCCTTTTCGAAATCGATCCGGACTCCGGGAGCATCACGTTTTCAACAGCTCCTGACTTTGAACGGCCCGAAGATTCAGGCGAAGATAATGTCTATAATTTCGATGTGACGGTCTCGGACAGCAATGGTGGTTCCGATACCGCAGCCTTTACCGTCACGGTGATCAATCTGCCTGACGAGCGTTATATTGAACAAGTGTTCACTGAAACGACGATCACGGACGATATCCTTTACGCCACAGTGAATGGCGAGGACCTCGTGCTCAACGTGATCACGCCGGTTGGTGATACGGAAACCAGCCGGCCCTTTATCCTTCTGGCGACGGGAGGTGCATTCGCCTTCACCGAAAGGGCCTTTTCGATCCCGATTGCCGAGGTTTTTGCCCGCTCAGGCTATGTGGCGGCCGTCATGGACTATCGCACGCGCGGATCCATGCCGGCGGGCAATGAATTCGTCGTTGCGGCCCAGGAAGCCACCCATGACATGCTGGGTGCCGTTCGCTTCATGCGGGCAAATGCGTCAACCTACGGCATCGATCCGGACAAGATCGTGGTCGGAGGAACATCGGCCGGGGCGGTCATGGCCATCCGTGCTGGCACGCTGGACGCGGCCGATCCGCTGACAGATGACCTCGTCGCGCTCCTGGAATCGATGGGCGGCATCGAAGGCACTGTCGGTGACCATCTGGATCAGTCGTCTGCGGTACAGGGCGTGTACGCTGTCTCAGGCGGGATTTTTGGCCTGGAGACGATCGATCTCAACTCCGCACCGATCTACGGGGCGCACAATGAGCTGGACGGGGTGGCGCCGTGCGCAACATTGACGATGTCGGAAACTGACCTTGTCGTGTCCGGGACGATTTCCGGCACGTGTGATTTCATTCCGGCATTCGAAGTCCTGGGTGTACCCTCCGGGTCATTCATCGTGCCGGGCGACACAGAGCATGTCGATTTCACTGACGAGGAGTGGGCGCAGTTCACGACCGAAGCGCTCATGCTCTACAAGAGCGAGATCGTCGATGTGGAATGATTCCGGGGTGTCCTGTAATCGAGCCCTTATTGCACAGTGAGCCCTGGCAGGACCACGACATGGCAAGTCCGCTGATCCTTGTTGTAGACGATGCGCCGGACATCCGGGACCTTGTCCAAGGTGTGCTTCAGCGCAACCATATGAGGGTACTGACGGCGAAATCGGTCGCGGAAGCCGAAGACTGCCTCTCCCGCGAGCGTGTCAGCGTCCTTCTCCTCGACGTGATGATGCCAGGCGAGGATGGGACAAGCTTCTGTCGGCGGCTGCGCCAGGAATCCGACATTCCCATCCTCATGCTGTCAGCGCTTGGCGACGAACTGGACCGTGTGGTCGGGCTCGAAATGGGTGCGGATGATTATCTGGCGAAACCGTTCAATGCCCGGGAACTGGTGGCGCGGATCAAGGCCTTGCTTCGCCGCGCCCCACCCCTCAAACCCGGCGAGACCCACCGGGTCAGCACCTGCTACAGTTTCGGCGCTTTCCAGCTCTACCCCGAGACGAGGTCTTTGCTGCTTGAGGGAAAAGAGACCGCCTTGACGTCGGGCGAATTTGCCGTGCTCCTCGCCCTCGTTGAACATGCCCCGCGGATATTGAACCGGGACCAGCTTCTGGATTTTACCCGTGGGGCCACAGCCAATTCCTTTGACCGGAGCATCGATACCCAGATCAGTCGGCTGCGGCGAAAACTGAAGACCGAGTTTGACCAGTCCGAGGTGATCAAGACAGTCCGCAATGTGGGCTATGCCCTGGCGGTCCCCGTAAAAAAACAGCTGCACTGATGGGCATTCTCCGCGTCCTGCAGCGTTCGCTATTCCTGCAAGTGATCGCGATCCTTGTCGGCCTGCTCATCGCGATCTTTGCAGTTCTCCAGATTCTGATTCAGACCACCCTGATCTTTACGATGGCGCCGAAGGTCCTCGAGAACCACGCCAGAACGACAGCAGGCCTTGTTGAAATGCTGGAAAGCACACCGCCGGAAACAGAGAGTCTGGTTCTGGCGACCTTTTCCACACCCGGCCGCACCGCCAGGATCGCAAATTCATTCCCCGACGGTGCCCTTCTCTCGGACGTCTTCATCTCGCCGTTTGAGAAGGAGTTCGCTGATCGAGACCTGCAACCGGCCCGGCATGATGTGCGTTATCGAATATTACGCAGATTCCAGTTGGACGAGGCCCAGAGCGGCGCGGCGGCGCCGGTACGCTTCACGCTGTTTGCCCTGGAAGTCTCGGTCCAGATGCCCGATGGACGCGTGCTGACGACGTTCATGTCTCCCTCGGCCATATTTGAAATGTCCGATCTGTGGCAGGTCCTGTTCATTCCGCTGGTCTTCGCTGGCGCTGTCATCATAGCTCTCCGCCAGGGCTTCGGGCCGCTGCGCGCGCTTGAGTCAGCTGCCCATTCCCTGGGGCGCACGACAAAGCCCATACATGTTGACGCGAAGGGAACCGAAGACATCCGCCGCGTGGCGCGTGCACTCAATAAGATGCAGGTGCGTGTTCAGACACTGCTGGCGGACCGGTCCCGAATGGTGGCCGCCCTCGCCCACGACATCCGTACAATCCTCACCCAGCTCAAGCTGCGTCTGGATGAAGTCGAGGGCGTTCGCGCGGCCCAGCTGGAGGCAGACATCGACCTGATGGAACATCTGGTCAGCGACATGCTGCTCTATGCCCGCTCAGAGCATCCAACGACGCAACCGGAGCTGATCGATCTGAACAAATTCCTCGCAGACTTTGCGGCCAACCTGACGCAGCCGGTCCCGGTAGACGTCGATGACGAGCAGTTCTGGATCGTCGCAGAAGGCGCGGCCCTGACGCGGGCACTTACCAATCTGTGTAAGAATGCAACGTCCTATGCCGGCGCTTTCACAATTGAAGTCGAGCGTGGGCAACAGGGTATCTCCGTGCACGTGCTTGATCGCGGACCGGGGATCGCTGAAGCCGATCTGGAGAACATTTTCGACCCCTTTTTCAGAGGAGAGCGGTCACGAAACCGCGAAACCGGGGGCACCGGACTAGGGCTCAGCATTGCCCGTTCGCTGCTTAGCGCCCAAGGTGCCAGGCTGACCGTCGTCAATCGCGATGGCGGAGGTGTTCGCGCATCGATTTCCTTCCCGAACGCAACCAGAATATCCTGAAGTAGGCCGCTGCCAATCCAGTTTCCGGCGAAAAGCCCGATCATCACAAACGGTATCAAAGGGGGGTCAGACAATCGCCCGATACATGAGGGTGTTATCCTCTTCTCATCAACAGCGCCGGTCCTGCCGATGTAAAGGCTTTGGCCGATCCGTAGCTTTTTGACCAACTGTCTGAAAAGAAGGGACAATTCAGCAATGAAAAAGTGGGCTACCCCTGGACCAGGCGTGGTGCTTGCGCTCTGGCTTTTTATAGTGATGGGTAAGAACTGGCGTCCACCTGCGTCTTCGCAGCCAGTGTTGTTCTTTCACTGAAAGACGATCGATGAGAATTCTACTCCGGCTACACACTGCCGACGATGTACACAGTGATACCACGCCACTGAGAACCAACGCCGCTCGTTAGGGCAGGGGACCACGCACAGCAAGCATTATCAATATATACAATGTATTAAAAGCGCCCGTATGGCGGATGGGGAGGGATTCGAACCCCCGGAGGCTCTCACCTCAACGGTTTTCAAGACCGCCGCAATCGACCACTCTGCCACCCATCCGCACGGGTTAAGGGCGCACGCATACTGTGTGTTCCCCCGGTGATGCAAGAGACGAGACAGCCCGGCAAGACGTTAACAGGAGCTGACCGCAATGGCGCGGTGTTTCTGTTGCCATTCACGCTATATGCATCGCGCAATGGTAAATACGGTCCACATCCGGGCAGAGAACTGCCCTTCAACAGACCTTGCCTGGGACAAGATTGAAAAGGGCAGGGCGGTGACCGCAGAATGAGGACGCCATGATCGTGAGCACCATCACCCCCGTTTCCCGTCTCGCCATTGCTATTGCGATGGGAATTGGCCTTGCGACGCTGGCCGCACCCCAGGCTGAAGCACGCCGCAAGCCCGCGCCGATTACTTTCGCCCCGCAGGGTGATCAGCCGCAATCCTCAGACGCTGCCGCCGCCCACGCAACGCCCCGCCAGAGCGCGCCCGCAGACGCGAAGGCGCCGGCGGGCAAGCGGATCGAGTTCCGCTATCCCGACCGTCCGGATCTCGTATACAGTGACGGAAATGCCCGCGCTGTGGCCGATGCTACGCCTATCGCGTTCTCATCTTCCAAATCCGCCGTGGCGCCGGAAGAAGCGCGCCAATATGCCAACACACGTCCCCCTCAGGCGGCGGCGCGGACCAGTGCCTCCGATCCGGCGATTTCGCAGGGCGGATTCGATGCCCGCGCGACGGCGGCCCGTATCGCCGCTCAAGGCGCGCCGGCCACCGCCAGCGCTGCCCCTGCGCCGGCTGGCCCGGCCCTCGCCGCTGCGGGCACCTATTCGGTGCGCGGGGCGCAAATCAGTCCCCAGGGTGGAACCACCTATGACGAGACCGGCATTGCGTCCTGGTATGGGCCTGGCTTCCATGGCAACCCGACGGCGAATGGAGAAATTTTCGACCAGGAAGCGATGACGGCTGCCCATCCGACGCTGCCCCTGCCGAGCCTTGTCCAGGTCATCAATACTGAGAACAATCGCGAAGTCGTGCTGCGCGTCAATGATCGCGGGCCTTTCATTGAAGGGCGCATGATCGATGTGTCCCGGCGGGCTGCCGAAATGCTCGGCTTCGAAGAGGTCGGCCAGGCAAAGGTGCGCGTGCGTTACATCGGTCCGGCGCCTGTGGCCGCTGCGCCCTACAAAACCCCCGTTCAGACGGCTCCAGCCGCGCCCGCCCGCAAGGCGACGCCCGTGACGGTAGCGCTTGATGACATTCCAGCCCGTCTCAATCGCGCGCCCGCACGCGGTGAGCCCGGCCATTTCATCCAGCTTGGCTCCTTTGCTGATATCGGCAACGCCCAGCGGCTCGCAGTGTCGCTGGATGCGACCATGCCGGTCGATATCAAGCAGGCCAGGGTCAACGGGGCGGATTATTTCCGGGTCTGGGTCGGTCCCTTCGCCAGCCGAACGCGGGCGGATACGGTCCGCACCGAGCTTTCTGCGCGCGGGATCGCCGACGGGATCGTGCTGAACCGTCCAAACCTGTAGGATGGCAGTTGACGGCGCGGGGCGAAAGCTTCTTCTCTCGGGCGAGTCCAATGCCCGCAGGAGACCATCCGCCCCATGTCCCTCATCCGACGCCTGTTCTTTTTAATCGCGATCCTGGTCCTTGCGCCGCTCGCATCGGCGCAGCTGATCGATAGTGACGCCAGCCATGCGGTGATCCTCGATCATGAGACGGGCGATGTGCTCTGGCACAAAAATGGCGAGGCGCTGATGATTCCCGCCTCCATGACCAAGATGATGACGGCGCATCTGGTGTTTGATCGGGTCAAGTCTGACGAACTGGAATTCGATCAGACCTTTACTGTGTCGGAGAATGCCTGGCGCAAGGGAGGATGGGCGTCTGGCGGCTCGACGATGGGCCTTGCAGTGGGCGACCAGCCGACTGTGGCGGAACTGCTGCGCGGCGTGATCATCTTGTCGGGAAATGATGCGTGTATCGTGCTCGCGGAAGGTATTTCCGGCTCTGAGGCAGCCTTTGCCCGGGAGATGACGGCGCTCGCCCGCGAGATGGGGCTCGACAGCGCGACCTTCGAGAATGCCACCGGCCTGAATGACGAGAATCACCGGATTTCGGCGATCGATCTTGCCCGTCTGGCGCGCTTGACAATGCTTGAGCATCCGGAATTCTATCCGCTTTATGCCCAGCCGGACTATGAATGGCGCGGTATCAGCCAGCCCAACCGGAACCCGCTCCTCGGTCGCATGGAGGGGGTCGATGGGCTGAAAACCGGGCATCTGGAAGCCTCCGGCTATGGTCTGACCGCTTCGGGCGTTCAGGACGGCGTTCGCCGTATCATCGTGATCAACGGGATGGACAGCGAAGCGGAGCGCGCGCAGGAAGCCGAGCGGCTGATGCGGCTGGCCTTTTCAGCCTTTGCCACGCGTCAGATCGACCCGGTACGTCTCGACCTGCCGGCCCTCGATGTCTGGATGGGCGCGCGCAGCAGCGTGCCGGTCGAGCTGCAGCAGGCCGCGCAGCTCACAGCCCATAAGCGCGCCTTCGCCGATGCGGTGGCTGAAATCGTGTATCAGGGCCCGCTTGAAGCGCCGATCCTGGCGGGCGAGGAGGTCGCAAGGCTCATTGTCATGATGGAGGGCGAGCAACGCCTCGACCTGCCGCTGGTCGCGGCTGAAGACGTTCCGCGCATCGGTTTTGTGGGCAAGGTTCTGGAAGGCCTTCGCCTGAAGATCGAAGGCGGTGAGGCGGCATGAGCCTGGCCGGGATATTCATCACGCTTGAAGGCGGCGAAGGGACGGGGAAGTCCACGCTTCAGGCGCAGCTTTGCGCGCGGCTGTCGCATCTTGGCTACAAGGTCTGCCAGACGCGTGAGCCCGGTGGCACGCCGCTGGCGGAGGCCGTGCGCCAGCTTGCGCTCTATCCGCCGGGCGGCGAACGCTTTTCGCCGCTGGCCGAAGCGCTGCTCATGAACACGGCACGGAGCGATCATCTGGAAAAGCTGATACGTCCGGCGCTCACCGATGGCGAAATCGTGATCTGCGACCGGTTCGCCGATTCCACCCGTGTCTATCAGGCCGTCGAAGACGGCGCGCCGCCCTCCTTTCTGGAGTTCATGGAGACGCAGGTCCTTGCAGGCACCATTCCCGATCTCACACTCATCCTGGATGCCCCGCCCCGGCAATTGCTGGCACGCCGGGACGGGCGATCGGCCGACACGGACGTGTTCGAGGGCCGCGACCTCGCATTTCATGACGCTGTGCGCGAGGGGTTTCTGGCAATTGCGCGCGACGATCCCGGACGCTGTGTGGTTCTTGATGCTCTGGAAGACGCAGAAACCGTCGCCGCGCGAGCGCTGTCGGTCCTTCAGGAGCGTTTCGAGGCGGCCCGATGACCGGGACTCCAGCCTGGCCCCTGATCGGCCATGACGCTGCTGAGGGGGCTTTTGTCGATGCATATGAAACCGGCCGGCTGCACCATGGCTGGCTGATCGAGGGGCCTTCGGGCGTCGGCAAGGCGACACTCGCGCGGCGGCTGGCCGCGTTCCTGCTTGGCGCGCGCGGCCCGGACAATCAGCTGCTGGACGCCCCGCAAGGCGACCCTGTTGTTCAGAAAGTCACTGCCGATGCTCATCCCGATCTTCGCTGGCTCAGCCGGCGGCCCGATGAGAAGGGCAAGCTGCCGCAGGACATAAAAGTGGAGGCGGTGCGTGAGCTGACGCATTTCTTCGAGCTGCGCCCGGCCATGGGCGGCTGGCGGGTCGGTGTGGTCGACAGCTATGACGAGCTCAATCGTTTCGGGGCGAATGCCTTGTTGAAGACATTGGAGGAGCCGCCGACCAATTGCGCCCTTATCCTCATCTGTCATGGACGCGTGCCCGTCCTTCCGACGATCCGCTCGCGCTGCCGGCGGTTGCGGCTGGGCCGACTGTCGCAGGCAGACCTGAAACAGGTGCTTGGCCTCCATGAGATAGCAGACGTCGACGCGGTCGCGGCACTGGCCGACGGGCGGCCGGGGCATGGCCTTGCCATGTCCGATACCAGCGCGATGAAAGCGGCAAGGGCCGGGCGTTCACTGGTCGGGGGCCTGCCGCGCCCCGACGCCAGTCTCGTCGATGGCGCAATCCAGGCCGCAAGCGCCAATGAGGCCGCGTTCGAGGCGTTCTGCGACGCGGTCCTGAGCCATGCCCGCGAGGCGGCGCTTGAAGCCCCGGAAGGCGCCGAGACATGGCTGACTATGGCGCGAACCCTGTCAGAAGCGCGCGACTTGTCGATGGACCGGGCACAAACTGTCGCGAAACTGGTTGCGGGGCTTCAGAAAGGCGCTGTTTCCGGTTAGGGCAGGGGCATGTTCGACACGCATGTGAATCTCCACGCCGAGGCGTTTGAGGACGACCTCGATGCGGTCCTCGCCCGCGCGCGCGGTGCCGGCGTCACGCGGATGCTGGCGATCTGCGACCGGTTCGACAATTTCGACAAGGTGCGCAGCCTTGCCCGCGCCCATGATGATATCTGGTGTTCGGTGGGCACCCATCCCCACCATGCCAAGGACTTCACGGACCTGATGGCAGCCGACCTTATCGCGGCGGCCGAAGAACCGCGCGTTATCGCGATCGGCGAGACCGGACTGGACTATCATTATGGTTATAGCCCGGAAGCTGACCAGGTTCGCAGTCTGCGCGAGCACATGGCTGCCGCGCGCGAAACCGGCCTGCCGATCATCCTGCACACGCGCGAGGCCGATCCGCAGGTCATCGAGGTGCTCTGTGAGGAATATTCCAAGGGCGAATTCGTTCCGCTCCTGCATTGTTATACAGGCGGATGGGAGCTGGCCCGCGCCGGGTTGGAGCGCGGGGGCTATGTCTCAGTGTCCGGGATTCTCTCATTCAGGAATGCGCATGATGTGCGCGAGGTGATTTCGAAAGTCCCGCTCGACCGCATTATCCTGGAAACCGACTGCCCCTACCTGGCGCCCATGCCCCATCGCGGCCGGCGCAATGAGCCCGCCTATCTGAAGGATGTGGGCGCAGCGCTCGCCCGCCTGCATGACCGCGAACTTGATGATATCCTGAAAGTCACCGAGGAGAATGCGCTGCGCCTGTTTCATCGGGTGACCGCTTGAGCCGGGAGCTGAAAGTCACCCTGCTCGGTACGGGATCATCCGGCGGCGTGCCGCGGATCGGCAATGACTGGGGTGTGTGTGACCCCGATGAGCCGCGTAACAGGCGCATGCGCTGTTCGGTCCTGGTTGAGGCGTTTGCCGAAGGCGCCAAACGCCCGACTCGGGTGCTGATCGATACGTCGCCGGACCTGCGCGAACAGATGCTGATGACGCGGACAGATGCGCTCGACGCTGTCGTGTTCACCCATGACCATGCCGACCAGACTCATGGAATCGACGATGTGCGGGTCTTTGCCATTCGCGCGCGGCGCCAGCTGGCGGCCTATATGGACTCGCCGACCAAAGCCTCGCTGGCCTCGAAATTTCACTATTGTTTCGAAGGGACGGGCGGTTATCCGGCGATTCTGGCGCTCCAGCCGCTGATCGAGCCGGGCAACGCGTTCATGATTGATGGGCCTGGCGGGGAGATCGAATTCCTTCCCGTCGAACAGGAACATGGCCGCATCCGCTCTCTCGGATTCAGGGTTGGACCTATCGCTTATTGCAATGATGTCAGTGACTTGCCGCCGGAATCGATTGCAATGCTTGAGGGGTCAGACGTCTTTATTGTCGATGCGCTGCGCTATGAGCCGCACCCGACCCATGCGCACCTGGAGAAATCGCTCGGATGGGCCGTACAGATTGGCGCTAAGGAGACGATCCTGACGAATCTGCATGTCGATATGGATTACCGCACGCTGCTGGGGCAGCTTCCGGATGGCGTGCGCCCCGGCCATGACGGGCTCAGTGTCAGTCGTATCATCATCTGATTTCCCATAATGTTGATTATGCGAATGGCGGACATGACGGTCACGGTGTCTCTGGCTGGCGGGCCTTGTCTGTCGCTTCGGGCCCCGGGTTCCTCTGGCGGGCAATTGCGATTAGACCAAGCAGGCAGCAGACCGGAGGCGCCCCATGTCGAGCCCCCCTTCCCCGGATGAGGACCATAAGCGTGCCGGCGAGGCCTTTGCCCGCCTGCTGGCGATCATGGCGGCGCTGCGCAACCCCGATCGTGGCTGCCCCTGGGACCTGGAGCAGGATTTTTCCACGATTGCGCCCTATACAATCGAGGAGGCTTATGAAGTCGCAGAGGCCATTGCGATGGGCGATATGGCGGAGCTGCGCGACGAACTGGGCGACCTCTTGTTTCAGGTGGCTTTCCATAGCCAGATGGCGGGAGAGGCGGCGCATTTTACGGCTGTTGACGTCGCCGAGGCGATTGCCGGCAAGATGATCCGGCGCCATCCTCACGTCTTCGGGGCGCCCGACGGGCGAGACAGTGATGACCAGACCGCCGCATGGGAAGAGATGAAAGCGACCGAGCGTGCTGGCAAGGGCCTGCAAAATAGCGCGCTGGATGGCGTCGCCTATGCCCTGCCGGCCCTGATGCGCGCGGAAAAACTACAGAAACGCGCCGCACGCACGGGGTTCGACTGGACCGAGGCCGGTCAGATCTTCGACAAGCTGGACGAGGAAATCGACGAGGTTCGCGGCGCGATTCACGATGGCGATCCGGCCGCGCTGGAAGAAGAGCTGGGCGATCTGCTTTTCGTCTGCGCCAATCTCGCCCGCCGGCTCAAGACCGATCCGGAAACTGCCCTGCGCAAGGCGAATGACAAATTCGAACGCCGCTTCCGTGCGATGGAGGCGCTGGCGCCAGAGCGAGGCGCGGAATTTTCGGCGCTCAGCCTGGACGAACAGGAATCGCTCTGGCAGGCGGTCAAACGCGCAGAGAAGGCAGGATGAATCATGAGCCGCGTGCCCGGCCGAAGAGCCGGGCCCTCCGGCAGACAAGGCCCGACCTTTGCGGGAAGGCCCGGGTCAAGCCCGGGGATGCGGGACAAGTTCAGGAAACAGGAAAAGCTGCGAGCTGGATGGCCTGGATGAACCGGGCCATGACGGGCTTTTAGAGCAGCACCGCTCCGTTTCACTCCGCGGAGCCGCTTCAGGTTCTTGTTTTTGCGCAAGTCTCCGTTTGCAATCGATTCCGATTGCTCCGAACTTGCTTTAAGCCCCGGCTAACTCTCTGCGCGCAGGCTCTGCGCTGCGCCGGAGCATAAAATTTGCATGAAATTTCGGCGCAGGGAGGAAAATCGCCGGACTCTGGCTGCGACCGATGATGCTGAACCTCGAATTCTGGAATGAGGCGTCGAGTCTGTGGCTGGCGCCGCGCTGAAAGCTTCAACTTTCTGACAGGGGCACGCGGGGAAATTTCGCCTGGAAGCGACCGAGTACAGCTGGCGGCAGGCGCACATCCATTTCCGTAACGCCTTTGTCGTTCACATCCTCGACCAGCACGTCGCCATGGGCGTGGAGCCAGGCGCGAGCTTCGCCCTGCGCAGGCTCCAGCGACGCATGAACGGTGCGGCTGCCACGCAGGAAGACTGCCTCGATCCGGGCCAGCAGGTCATCGAGCCCCTGCCCTGTGCGCGCAGACACAAGCGCAGCTGGCGGGTCGTCGGCATGGCGCGCCGCGATTTCCAGTGCCGACTGCCGCTCAGGCGACATGGCGTCGGCCTTGTTCCATGCCTCGATAATCGGCGGAATCTCAGCGCCGGTTTCTGATTGCAGGCGTTCGAGAACGGCCATGACATCGGCACGCTGCTCATCTTCCGTTTCAGCCGAACGGTCGCGAACATGAACCAGGAGGTCGGCCTCCATCGCCTCTTCCAGCGTGGCCTGGAAACTGTCGATCAGATGGGTCGGCAGATCGGTGATGAAGCCCACCGTATCGACGAGCGCTGCCTCGCCAAGCGTGGGCAGTTCGATCTTGCGAATTGTCGGATCGAGCGTGGCGAATGGCATATCCTTCGCCATCACGCTGGCGCCAGACAAATGGTTGAAGAGTGTGGATTTTCCGGAATTGGTGTAGCCGACAAGGGCAATCACCGGTGTGCCTGCCTTGTTGCGCCCCGCACGCTGCAGCCCGCGTGTGCGTTTGACGTCGTCGAGATCGGATTCCAAGCGTTTCAGTGCCCGGTCGAGCATGCGCCGGTCAGCCTCCAGCTGCGTCTCGCCGGGGCCGGACAGGAAGCCCCGACCGCCGCGCTGGCGTTCGAGATGGGTCCAGGTGCGCACCAGCCGCGAGCGCTCATAATTCAGCCGGGCCAACTCGACCTGCAGGCGCCCTTCCCGCGTACGTGCGCGCAGGCCGAAAATCTCAAGAATGAGGCCGGTCCTGTCGATAACCTTGACGTTCAGGGCGCGCTCCAGATTGCGCTGCTGGACCGGTGACAGCGTACCATCGATGACGCAGATGCTGCAATTCTCTGCTTCGATACGGTCCTTAAGCAGATCAAGCAGCCCCGCGCTCAACAAGTGCGACGGGCTGGGCTGGCGCAGATGGAGCGTGTCGATGAAAGCGAGATCGCATCCGAGCGCTTCGACGAGGCCGGCGGTCTCCGCCATTCGGGCTTCACCCGGCGCACTGGCCGGAAACTGCCAGGGTATGACGCATCCCGCCTTCTCGGCGGGGGTCTGTGTGTTATGAACCTGTTCGCTCAATCTGCGCTTTCTTGATCCTCTTCGAAGAGTTGCACATGGGCATTTGGCGCAATCGTCGAGATAGCATGTTTGTAGACCAGCTGCGGCGGGCGTCCATCCCCGCGGAGCAGGACGCAGAAATTGTCGAACCAGGTGACCACGCCCTGCAATTTCACGCCATTTACGAGGAACACGGTCAGCGGTGTACGAGATTTGCGCACCGCATTGAGAAAGGTGTCCTGGAGGTTCTGTTTCTTATCTGTCGACATGTCTTTAGCATTCCGCTTGTGTTCCAGACGCTCCGGCTAATCCCATTAGCGGCAATAGGCAATAGATGCTCCGGTGGAATTCAGTTAACCGCGCCAGAAGCTCAAACTGAAGGCAGGGATGAGCGCAATCACTTCAAGCCGTCCCGCAAGCATCGCCAGCGAGCCTATCAGCGCGCCTGCACCGCCCTGCGCCTGAGCTGGCAGCCAGACAAGGGCGCCATTGTTGGACAGGAAGCCGACGCTGGATGCAGCCACAATCGTGAAATCCTGTTCAATGAAGGACAGTGTGACCATCAGGAGAGCGAGCACGCTGACATAGGCAACGAGATACACCCAGACACCAATTACGGCGCTGTCTTTCTGTACCCGGTCGCGATAGCGTATCACGACCACCGAGTCGCGAAACCCCAACCGCGAGAACTCCTCGCCCGCACGCGCGCAGAGAAGCGCCATCCGTGCCAGCTTGATCCCTCCGGCGGTTGATAGTGCCGCCCCTCCCACCAGTGGAACAAACATCAGGACTGGCAGGGGCGCCTGCCTGACAAGTTCGGGCGGGAACATCGGCAGGCCGGCGGTCGACTGCAGGCTGAGAGCGAGGCCGATACTGTTTGCGACTGGCAATCCTGCCAGGATAAGCGCCGCAATCGTCGCGATTAACATGACGAGGAGTGCGATGATTTCCGGGTCCTTCCGCACGCGCTTCCAGCGCGCAGCGCGAATCTCGAGTGCGACGGCGAGTCCGATGGTCGAAATGGTCAGGCCGATAAACATGAGGATGCTATGGGCAGGCGAAAGCGGGGCCATGGCTGCGCGCCCCGGCGCGACAAGTCCGGTCGTGGCCACACTGACCGCATCTGCAAGTGCGACGCCCGGCGCAAGTCCGGCTGCAGCCAGGAGAACGGTCAGCACGAGTGTCAGGACCCCGATTGCCAGCGCCGCAGCAAGGACCACCCTTGGCAGGGCATCGAAAAAGCTCTTCTCGGGATTGGTGAACAGGACGGTTCTGTGAATGCCCGGACCACCAATATTCAGCGCTGCAAACACACTTGCCGCCGTTACAAGGCTTGTGATGGCACCCGACAGGTGCAGGAATCCCCTCCACGCGACAAGCGAGACGGGCCAGTCGGCCGGTGCGATGGGCAGGACGCTGTGCCCGGTCGTGGTCATGCAGGAAACAGCCTCGTGCCAGACGCTCAGCACGGCGCCCTCCGGGGCCTCGAACATGAATGGCAAGGCCCCGGACACACTCGCCAACAGCCACCAAAGAATAATCACAGCCAGGCCATCCCGGGCACGGCTGTATTGCCGTGGCCGTGCTGTCAGCAGCAGGAGGCTGGCCGCGATCACGAGAACGACCAGGAAGGCAAACGAAAACGCCATCAGCTGGCGGTATTCGCCATAGACGACAGCCAGCGTCCCGCACAGAGCAAGACCGGCCGCCTGGAACAGGCCGAGCATCGCCAATATGCGGATGATTCCGGAATAGTTCATGGCCCGGCCTTCGCTGGGATGGTCATCAGGTGAAGAAGCTGGTGCTCACGCGAAAGTATTTTTCGACCTCGCGGACTTTTGTATGTTCGAACAGGACTGTCAGTTGATCATTTGCCTGTATGCGAACGCGCGATGAGGGGATCAGCACGTCTCCATCGCGCAGGATCGCGACGGCGGTAATACCGTCTTTGAGTTCATCATAGCCTAGCGCCTGACCGACCAGTGGCGAGTTTTCGGTCACGACACCTTCGATCACCTCAGCGCTGCCATCTTCGAGTGACAGGAGAGACTTGATCCGGCCACGGCGTAGCTTTTTCAGGATCTGCGAGACCGTCAGAGCCCTCGGGTCGATGATCGCGTCAATGCCCAGATCGCGCTTCAGCCCTATGAGATCGGAAGAATTGACCAGCGCCATGGTCCGCGCCGCGCCAGCCTTCTTGGCGAGATTGCAGGCCAGGAGATTGGTGCGGTCATCATCGGTAATCGCGATCAGGAAATCCGTTCGCGCCGCGCCGGCCTCTTCGAGTATATTCCTGTCGAGGCCATCGCCGTTGATCACAATTGTCCGGTTCAGGTCGGAGACCGCCTGATTCGCACGCGCGGGATCCTTTTCGACCAGCCGCACACGCAGGCTGCGATCTTTTTCGAGCTCCTCGGCAACATACAGACCGACAGTGCCGGCGCCAATGATGGTGACATGGCGCGCATCATTGTCATCCACGGCAAAAATCGAGTTCAGCCGCGACGCATGCTCATTGAGCACCGACACATAGACACGCTCGCCATTGATCAGCTTGTCATTCGAGCGCGGCACCTGGATGCGTGTCCCGCGCCCGATGGCCACAACCCGCGCTTCAAGGTCTGGAAAAAGGCCCCCGATCTGGTCAACTGTTGTCTCATTCAGCGGGCTGTCATGTTCGACATCGAGCATCAGCAGCTGCACCTGGCCACCGGCGAACTCGGCGCTCATCACCGATCCGGGCGCTTTGAGACGCTGCACGATGGCCTTGCTGACTTCCTGTTCCGGCGAGATGGTCAGGTCAATCGGCAAGGCCCCCCGCGCGAACAGATCACGATACCTTTCGTCATGATAGGCTCGTGCGCGCACCCGGGCCACAGTGTGGCTGACACTGAACATGCTGTGAGCCACCTGGCAGATCACCATGTTGATCTCATCATGCTGGGTGACAGCGATAATCATTTCCGCAGGGTGTGCGTCAGCCCTGTCGAGCGTTTGCGGATAGGCCGCATGCCCGACAATGCCCTTGACCTCAAGCTCGGTCGACACCTCGTCGACAAGTTTTGCATCAGCATCAACAATGGTGATGTCGTGTTTTTCCCGCTGCAGGCGCTCGGCGATGCCCCGGCCAACGCGCCCTGCCCCGCAAATGATGATCTTCATTCAGTGGCTTCCTGGCGAACCTGTCCGGACTGTACGCCCAGGGCCTTTAATTTTCTGTGCAGGGCGGAGCGTTCCATGCCGATGAATTCAGCGGTGCGCGAGATATTACCATTGAATCGTGTGATCTGGAGCGCGAGATATTCTCTCTCGAAGCGTTCACGCGCATCGCGCAGCGACATTCCGACAAGATCGCCGGAATCAAGCATGCCATCCTGGCGACCATTTCCACCATGGTCGCGGGGCAATTCCTCGACGCTGACTGGCCGTTCGGCATCATCGGGCGACAGGATCATGATCCGCTCGACCATGTTGCGCAGCTGGCGCACATTGCCAGGCCACTCCATCGCCTGAAGCACCGCCAACGCCTTGTCGGAAAAATTGCGGGCTGTCAGCCCGGAACTGTCGGCGATGCGCCGGGAGAAATGCACGACGAGTTCCGGTATATCATCACGGCGGTCTTCCAGGCATGGCACCGCAAACGGCACCACAGCGAGGCGATAATAGAGGTCCTCCCGGAAGCGACCGGTCTCGATCTCCGTGGCGATGTCGCGGGTCGTTGCCGACATCACGCGAACATTGACCTTCACGTCCGAGCGCCCGCCAACGCGCTGGAAGCGCTGTTCGGTCAGGACGCGAAGTATCTTGTTCTGCGTCCCGCGCGGCATGTCGGCCACTTCGTCAAGCAGCAGAGTTCCGTTATGGGATTTCTCGAAATAGCCGATCCGCACCGGCCGACCCTGGCTGTCTTCCTCGCCGAAGAGCTCCAGCTCCATCTGGTCAGGCGCAATACTGGCCGCGTTGACAACCACGAAAGGACCATCTTTGCGCGTAGAGCCCTCATGAATAAGCCGCGCGACAAGTTCTTTCCCGACGCCAGCCGGTCCGGTGATCATGACCCGTGAATTGGTCGGTGCGACCTTGTCGATGGAGCTGCGCAGACTGGTCGCGGCCGGGCTCTTGCCGACGAATTCCTCGCTCGACACAGTGAGCGTACGCAGGGTCGCGTTCTCGCGTTTCAGCCGCGCAGACTCCAGCGCCCGTTCGATCAGGTGCAGTAACCGGTCGGCCTTGAAGGGTTTCTCGATAAAATCATAGGCGCCCCGCCGAATGGCGGCGACGGCCGTCTCGATATTACCATGCCCGCTGATCACAATCACCGGCAGCAATTCGTCGATCGATTTGAGATATTTCAGAACCGACAGGCCATCCATGTCCGAACCTTGCAGCCAGACATCGAGTATGACGAGGCCCGGCGCACGCTGACGTACCTCCGAGAGCGCTGTTTCCGCTGTCGCCGCAGCGCGCACCGCATAGCCCTCGTCTTCAAGCACTCCGGCGATGAGTTCGCGGATGTCGGGTTCGTCATCGACGACCAGGATATCGGTACTCATACGATACTCTCCTCAAGCACAGGCAATTTTTCCGCGTCTGCCAGTTCGGCAATGTGCGGCAGAATAATGTGGACTCTTGCGCCACGCCGATTGTCGGCCCGGTTCTGCAGCGAGATCGATCCGCCATGATCCATGATGATACGATTGACGATGGCCAGGCCGAGGCCGGTCCCCTTCTCCCGGGTCGTCACATAGGGCTCCAGAAGCCTTTCGCGGGCCTCCGAGGGAAAGCCTGGTCCATTGTCTTCAATCACGATTTCCAAACGATCATCCGGCAGGTTCCGGAGGAAGACATGAATCGCACCGCGCGCTTCGGCTTCCTCCGCCAGGCGTTCGATCGCCTCTGCGGCATTCTTCAACAGATTTGTAAGCGCCTGGCCAAGCAGGCGTTCATCGCCGGAATAGCCCATTGGCGTGTCGTCACCATCGAAGCGGATATCGACATCCGGTGTAACAACACCCTGCGAAAAGCAGATCCCCTGCAACAGGGCGGACATGTCAAATTCGGCCACTGATGGTTTCGGCATGCGCGCAAAATTCGAGAATTCCTCGACCATATGGCCGATATCGGTGACCTGTCTCTGGATCGTGTCCAGACATCGGTCGAACACGCCATCATCCTCGATCTTGTCGCTGTAGCGTCGGCGCAGCCGCTCGGTCGACAACTGGATCGGCGTCAGCGGGTTCCGGATCTCATGGGCAATCCGCCGGGCGACATCGCGCCAGGCGATCTGGCGCTGGGCCATGACGAGGCGCGTGGCATCGTCGAATGTCAGCACGCAACCGCCGGCCGGATCGCGGGTCGCCTTGAGACGGAAATAGCGTGCTGCATCAGCGACATTGATATCAAGCGAGGCATCGATGGGCGTGCCCCGCTCCAGCGCATCGCGGGCAAAGGGCTCGAATTCGGGCACCATGTCACTGAGGGACTGTCCCTCAAGGTCGTCCCGTTCCAGAAGATTGAGCGCCGAGCGATTGGCGAGGGTGACCTGCAGGGTCGAATCCGTGCGGATCACACCGGCGCTGACTTCCGCAAGCAGTGTTTCGACAAATTGCCGGCGGTCTTCGGCGTCTTCGCGCGCATTGATCAGGGCCTCGCGCTGCTGGCCGAGCTGTTCGGTCATCGTGTTAAAGCTGCGTGTGAGGTGATGCACTTCATCGCGCACGCGCGGGGTCGGCACGCGCACCGAAAGGTCGCCGTCGCGCACGGCAACAGCGGCATCGGCCAGGCGCCCGATGGGCCCGGTGATCTGGTTGGCCGCGACAAGGCCAAGCCGCATCGACAAGAGCAGGACAAGCGCGGCCAGCTGGGCATACGCGACCGCAAACAGCCATTGCAGCCGCCCTGAGCGCGTCTTTGCCGCGCGATAATCGGTCAGTGCCGCTTCGGCTCGTCGCATTTGTGCGAGCTGCGCGGGGTCGAAAGGTTTATAGACATAGATATACGCATTCTCCGACTCATTGAGCTCAGCAAGACCGGTAATCAGGCCCGACGGCTCATAAAGTGTCTGCGCCACCGCGCCGGTATCAGCCTCCTCGAAGGCCGATGCAGGCGGGCGGATATAGGGATATTCACTGTCGAGCCCTGCGCGGATCAGCACATTGCCAGATCCGTCAATGATCCTCGCGCTGACGAATTCCCGCAGCGTCGCCTGGGCCTTTAGATAGGAGGGATAAAGTTCGCTACCCGTGCGCAGCCCCTCAGCCGCATTGTCCAGATCGCCAACCATCAGCCGAATATCCGCATCGATCCCGTCGGACAAATCCTGATAATTGTCGCGCGCCACCTCGGCTGTTTCCTCGACAATCGTGTCGATCCTAGAATTGAACCAGTTGTCGAGCCCGCGCGTGATGGTCGCGCCGAGAAAGATGGCGACGACCGCCGCCGGCACGATGGCGGAGGCGCTGAACAACATGAGAAACCGGCGCGCCAGCCTGTTGCTTCCGACCGCATCGCGTGTGCCTCTCATATTCAGGTAGCGGCGAATATTCATCCAGGCGAGCAGCGCAATCAGGATGAAATTCAGCCCGAGAAGCGTGGCTATCCGTCCCTGGGTCGGATCGACAGGGCTGACGCCTGCGACAGCGGAAAACGTTGCAAAGACCGCAAGCAAGGTCGCGACAAAGAACAGGCCCTGGAACAGGGTCCAACCGGCCTTCTGTGCCGACGGTGGAATTGACTGTCTCACAGGCGGTTCCATAACCCGCCGCGCAAGCCTTGTCACCTTGGCGCAACACTGAGGGGTTTTGGCAACACTTTCGACGACCAGGCCGTGTTGAAGGTAAGCGCCGGGCTCAGGCTTCGTCTATTCCGAGGGCGTTGATCTTTGCACGCAGCGTGTTTCGGTTGAGCCCCAAAAGCGCTGCGGCCCGGACCTTGTTTCCGGACGTAACCTGCAGAGCGAGTGACAGGAGCGGTCGCTCCACGCGTTCGATGACATCCTGATAGACACGCGAATGACCCTCGCCCTCCTCTTCCCGGTCGCCTCCAGCCATGAGATCGCCAAGGACATGACGCTTGAGAAGCTGTTCAATCTCGCTTTCAAGTCCGCTTTCGCGCGGAAGCTCCGCATAGGAGCTTGTGCGCAGCTCGCGTTCGATGTCGCGCGCGGTGATGACCGGATCCGGGTTGAGCGCAGTAAGACGCAGCATGACATTCTCAAGCTCGCGGACATTCCCCGGCCAGTCATAGGCTGAAAGCAGGTCGATGGCGCCCGGTTCGATGGTTTTTGCTGCGAGCCCCTGCTCGCCGGCCCGCACGAGGAGAGCGCGCGTCAGCTCCGGGATGTCCTCCTTGCGCCGGCGCAGTGACGGCATCATCAGGCGTACCACGCTGAGCCGGTAATACAGGTCCTCGCGGAATAGCCCCTCCTCCACCAGGCGCGAGAGTGATGTCCGCGTTGAAGCGATGACGCGTGTGCCGTCGAGCTGGCGAATCAGGCCGGCCAGTTGCGCCTGTGCGCTCGCCGGAAGATCGCCGACTTCATCGAGATACAGGGTTGCAGCGCCTTCAAGGCGCATCGCAAGCCCTTCGCTATGGGTCAGGCTGGCAGCATCGACCTGCACGAACCGGTCCGGCGCGCTGCGCCCGAGATCATGAATCGCCCGCGCCGCCAGGTCCTTTCCTGTGCCGGGTTCGCCCTCGATCAGCACGGTCAGGTCGGTGTTCATCACCCGTGTGATGATCCGGTAGACGTCTTGCATCAGTTCCGACCGACCGATCAGCGGCAGGCCCGCCTCGTCGATTGATCGACGCGCCTGAGGGGCGATGCTGGGCAGCCTGTCGGACGTCTTGAGGGCGCGCCGGACCGTATCGACCATCTCGTCAAGATCGAAGGGTTTGGGAAGATAGTCGAAGGCGCCGTGATCGGCCGCCGCTGCTGCCGTCAGGATCGTGTTCTGTGCGCTCATGACGATGAAGGGCAGATCGGGGCGCGACAACATCAGCGATGACAGGCGTTCGAAAATCGGGTCATCGCCGAGATAGACATCGGTCACGACCACATCCCCCTGCCCTTCGCGCACCCAGCGTTCAAGAGCGTCAGGTGAGCCGGTGGCACGTACGGTGAACCCTTCAGCCGACAGGGCCTGGCTGACAACGAGGCGGATGCTGGCATCATCCTCAGCAAGAAGCACGGTATGGCCGGCCATCATTCTCCCCTTGTACCGATTGGCAGGAATACGCTGACGCGCGTGCCATCGCCATGATTGTCGAGGCGGACATAACCCGAGTGCGCGCTGACGACCTCTTTCACCACGGTCAGACCGAGCCCACGGCCGCTTGATTTCGAACTGGAGAAGGCCTCGAATACGCTGGCGAGACGCGCGGTATCGACGCCGGGCCCATTGTCCTGGATATCGACCCGGATCGCGCGACGAAGATGACCATGTGAATCCGGTGTCTTCTGGCCGAAGCCGGTTTCAAAGGCGGTTGTGACAGTCACTTCGGGGCGTTCGCCTGCGCGCTGGCCAAGCGCGGCCTCTGCACCATTGCGAACGATATTCTGAAACGCCTCGTGCAGATGGTCGCTATCCGCCTCAATATCGGGCAGCGAGGGATCGTAGCGCCGGCGAAATACCACCTCGCCGTCGAAAGCGGCTTCTTCGGAGGTCAGCACCCGGTCAAGGACCCTGTGAATATTGATGGTCTCAAAGCGCGGGGACGAAAACAGCTCGAACGCCGTCAGCCGGTTGATCAGCCGTTCGATTCGCGCGGTCTCGTCTCTGATCAAGGTCAGCATTTCCCGGTCATCGCTGCGCCCTTTGCGCAAAAGCAGCTGCGCGGCGCCCGAGATCCCCGCAAGCGGATTCTTGATCTCATGCCCGAGTATACGCCCAAAACCGGCAACGCCAGGCACGCCTTCATCACGCTCCTGAGTCAGCGGCACGGTCAGCGACACAACAGTGCCGGCAAGGCCCAGATAACGCACGCGGGCGGTGACCTGGCGAGCCTCGGCCAGGCCTGCGGGTTTCATCAGGATATCCGGGGCGGCCACATCGGCCTGCGTCTCGAATGCAAAATCGAGCAGTTCTATCAGCGCATCACCATTGGCCAGCACATCGCGCAAGGGACGCCCGACAAGTCCGCGCCGCGACAGGCCAAAAAGATTCTCGGCAGCTGGGTTCACGTTGCGGATCTCATGCTCGCGGGTCAGTTCCAGCAGGGCCACGGGCGCATATTCGGCCAGTTCAGGTGTGTCGACAGGTGTGCGTGTGGGCATGGATCAGGCCGGTTCCATCATGGTCTCGCGTGCATAAACCTTGCGAACCGCATCGATCAGGAGTGGCACCTGTTCAATCCGGCAGAGATCGCTTCGCATGGCGCGGCGCGCCTGCGGAGACAAGGCCAGCGGCGCGGCATCCATCGCGGCGGACACATGTTTGCGCACGATGCGCACACCCAGCCGCTCACCATACAGCGCTGCGGAGTCAGCAATCTGTTCGCACAGGCTGGCACACTGCTCTGCCAGTTCCGGCGCGCGCCATGCACGCCCTTCCAGATGGGCATCAATCTGCCCGACCAGCCAGGGCCGGCCCATGGCCGCGCGCCCGATCATCACCCCATAAGCGCCCGAGCGCGCCAGGCACTCACGCGCATCCCCGCAGGAGCCAATGTCGCCATTCGCGATGACGGGAAGCGCCACCGCCGCGACAGTGTCGCCGATCCGCGCCCAGTCTGCTTTGCCCTTGTAGAACATGCAGCGCGTGCGCCCGTGAACCGTCACCATCCTTATGCCAGCCTGGCTGGCCAGTTGCGCCAGCGCCGGCGCATTCAGGCTGTCATGATCCCAGCCGAGCCGCATTTTCAGCGTGACCGGGATGGCCCCCGCCCCGTCCAGCGCGGCATCGATGATCCGCGCGGCGACATCCAGATCCCGCATCAGGGCCGAGCCGGACTGACCGCCGGTCACTTGTTTCGACGGGCAGCCCATATTGATATCGATCACATCGACGCCGGCCTTGTTCAACAGCTCGGCCCCGCGCTGCATGTCTTCGGGCCGGCGCGCGGCGAGCTGGACGATCCATGGCCCTCCACCCTCCTGCCGGCAGGTGCGGCGTACGACATCAGGGCGCGCGGCAGCCAGCGCTTCGCCGGCCACCATTTCCGAGACGACAGCCGGCGCGCCGAAACGCACCGCCTGCCGACGAAAGGCGGCATCCGTCGAACCGGACATGGGGGCCAGCCAAGTTCGTGGCGGCTGGAAACTGTTGCCATGCATGAAGTTGCGGCGCCTCTTTCAATCCTGCACAGGAATTAGGCGCAAGCCTGCGCGCTGGTCAAGTGTTGATCACTTGGCAGGCGACGGGCGGGCGCGTATGCAGGGCTTAGCATGAAAATCGCGGCGATCATTGTGGCGGGCGGCACGGGCCAGCGCGCAGGTGGCGGGCAGCCCAAACAGCTGCGCGCGCTATTAGGGCGTCCGATGCTGGCCTGGAGCCTCGATGTGTTTCGCCAGCATAGCGATATTTGCGGAACGGTGCTGGTCGCGCCGGGCGCGCAGCTTGACGCTTTTGCCGGTTTTGGCGCCAGCCATCTCGTGGCGGGCGGTGAGACGCGCACCGGGTCGGTGCTGGCCGGTCTGGCCGCGCTGGCAGGCAGCGATATCAGCCATGTGATGATCCATGATGCCGCCCGGCCGGGCCTGACCGCGCAAATCATCGACAGCCTCGTTGACGCGCTTAAGGGAAGCGACGCTGCGGCCCCTGCCCTGCCACTGGTCGATGCCCTGAAGCGCCGCTCTGACGGGCGCCTGGCGAGCGTCCCGCGCGAAGGGCTCTACCGCGTGCAGACCCCGCAGGCTTTCCGGCGCGAGCTGATCGAGGCGGCGCTCGCAGCTGCCCCGGCCGATCTTGTTGACGATCTCGAAGCGGTTGAAGCGCTGGCCACCCCAGTCACGCTGGTGGCGGGTGCGGCGCGGTTGGCCAAGGTCACCTATCCGGAGGATTTCGCCTACGTGACACAGCTTATCGCGGGGGGCGCCCCGCCTCGGATCGGCAAGGGGTTCGATGTCCACGCCTTCACGCCGGGCGAGCAGGTCACGCTTTGCGGCGTGTCAGTGCCCCATACCCATGCGCTGGCTGGCCATTCCGATGCCGATGTCGGCTGGCACGCGCTCACCGATGCGATTCTTGGCGCGGTGGCGCTGGGGGATATTGGCGATCATTTCCCGCCCTCGGACCCGCAATGGAAGGGCGCGGATTCAGCGGTCTTCCTGTCAGAAGCGGTCCGGCTGGCGCGCGCGCAGGGCTTTCAGCTGACCAGTTGCGACATTACGCTGATCTGCGAGGCACCCAAGATCAAGCCCCATCGCGAGGCCATGCGCCTGCGCACCGCCGAGACGACAGGGCTTGCGCCGGGCGCCGTCTCGGTCAAGGCGACGACGACGGAAGGCCTGGGCTTTGCCGGGCGCGGCGAGGGCATCGCCGCCGAGGCCATCGCCGTGCTGGTGGCGCTCTGATTCCAATCGCCTGCGAATTTTCCGCGCGACCGCCCGCATGATATTTATTCATACGGGTTGTCTGTAACCGTCACGGGGCGGGATGGCCTGTCAGCGCCCTCATGGACGATATCGGCCACTGCCGCGAGCCAGTATGCCGTCCAGTAAGGAGATATCCGGGAAAGTGCCGCCGCCGAGGCTTCCAATGCGTCAGGCGCGTCGTCTACGTCATGACGGATCGCCAGACGGAGTGACCCGGTGTCTTAATCAAACAACCACTCCCCATCGGCATGCTCAAATCGCCCGCCAATGTCCGGGTCGCGCAGCGCCGCCAGCGTTTGCCGGTAATTCGCCTGCCAGTCAGGGAACATAAGCCAACCAGAAAACTCCTGGATCTTCACCGCGACGATGATTTGCTCTTCTTCAGGGTCGAAACTGAATGAGGCGTCTTTGAAAGACACGGCGTTGCCGTCGGGAAGTTCGGCAAGGGTTTGGCCGCGAGCGCGCGCGACGCTCACGATTACGCGCTCCGCCTGATCGCGCGCCGACTGGCCAGTTTGAGGGGCCGCCATCGTGTCACATCCCGCTATTGCAGTGATCGCAGCCATGCAGATTGTTACGCATAGTAGACGTGTCTGAAATGGTCTCATTTTCATCCAATGCGGAAGGTCCGGACGTTCATATATAATTCTCCCATTGAGCGAAATGACCGATCAGCGCGCGCGGCGAGGGCGGATGGTGCATATCGTGCTTCGCCCTCCGCGCACCCTACAAGGCGCTGTCATTTGACACACTCCAGATAATCATCAGGCAAATTCAAGAATGCGCTGGAGAGCAAAAACGCCTCAGCCGATTCTGCGTCTGGGTATTTGGAAATGTCGTGATATACGAATCCTGCCACTAGCAAGTTCTCGTCTATGTTCAGGTAAACATTACCATAACGCATGCCGTCGCAATCAATATCCATGCAATCGCAGTGCCGGTCGAGCGAGATACCAAACCCGCCGCGAAAACCAATTCTATCCCTGATCTGACCCATGAGGCGCAAAGAAAGCATACCTACCAAGGATGAGCGATCAGTAATGTATACATCTGGATGGTAAAACGAGTCACGATTACTCATGAGGCTCTCGATCAAATCAAGATCGTACACCATGTACCCCCCCTCCAAATGTTTGATCGGGACTAGGTACAAATTGTTCTGGAAGCTGCTAATCTCGTCGAATTCCTCATTTGCCGGCGTGGAAACGAGGCTTGAGCACCCCGCACAGAGAAGCAGTAAGAGACTCGCCCAAAGGGCTGCGATCGTATTGTCAAACAGCAAAGTACCGGTTCTAGTATTCACCGCTCCCTCCCCGCTTCAGACACGCTCCGTGCGATCGGCGAGAGCAGGAAGGACAGGACGGAGCGTTTGCCGGTCTTGATTTCCACGGCGGCGGACATTCCGGGGGTGACCAGCCTGTCTGGCAGGACGGGGTCATCGGCGGAGGCTGGTTCGCCGCCCGCCAGGCCCGGCCCGTCGCCGAGCGCGGCGGTGCGCAGACTCGATCCGGTGATCGCGATCCGGGCCGGAAAAACGAGCCCCCTCGCTTCATCGATCACAGCGTCTGGCGACATGTGTGTGGGCCTCCCCGTCAAGGTAACCATAGCGCATAAACGGATAGGCTTCCAGCGCGCGGCGAGAGCGCACGCTTCATATCGCGCGCCCACGGCGTGCTCCCCCCAGGCCACGCGCCCCCTCCCGGCGTCAGAAGCGCAGCACTTTCACATAGCGCACATGTTCCAGGGCGTTGAGGCGTTCGACGAGCTGTGCAGGGGGTTCAGCGTCGATGCCGATGAGGGCGATGGCTTCGCCGCCGGCCTGGGTGCGCCCGAGATGGAAGGTGGCGATATTGACATTCGCCTCGCCCAGCATCTGGCCAAGCGCGCCGATGAAGCCGGGCGCGTCATGATTGTTCACATAGAGCATGACCGGGGCGAAATCGCCCTCCAGCGCCATGTCCTTGAGCTCGACAATGCGCGGGCGTCCCGCTGAGATCGTCCCGGCCAGCGTCCGCCAGCCGCCATCGACCAGCGTGCGGATGCGGATGAGACTGTCATAGACGGGGCTGTCCTCTGTCTTCGTCTCCGAGAGTTTCACCCCGCTCTCGGCGAGGATGGCGGGCGCCGAGACCATGTTCACATCCCCGCGTGAAGCGCGCAGCAGGCCGGCCAGTGCCGCAGCGGTCAGCGGCTTGCGGTTCAGCTCGGCCACCTCGCCTTCATATTCGATGACAACTTCGGTGAAACCGGCATCGGATATCTGCCCGGCGAAACTGCCCAGCTTTTCCGCCAGCGCTGCAAAGGGTTTCAGGCGCGGGGCTTCCTCGGCGGTGATGGAAGGCATGTTGAGGGCATTGGTGACGGCCCCGGTCAGCAGATAATCGCTCATCTGCTCGGCGACCTGCAGGGCGACATTTTCCTGCGCTTCGGCAGTGGCCGCGCCCAGATGCGGGGTGGCGACAAAATTTGGCGCGCCGAAGAGGACGTTTTCCTTGGCCGGCTCCTGCGCGAACACATCGAAGGCTGCCGCACCGATATGGCCGCTGTCGAGAAGCTCGCGCACGGCCTGCTCATCGACGAGGCCGCCACGCGCGCAATTGACGAGGATCAGGCCCGGCTTGGTCTTCGCCAGCGCCTCACGCGAGAGGATGTTTTTCGTCTGCTCGGTCAGCGGGGTGTGCAGCGTGATGACATCGGCGCGCGCCAGCAGCGTATCGAGATCGGCTTTTTCCACACCAAGCTCGACCGCGCGTTCCTCTGTCAGGAAGGGGTCGAAAGCGACCACACGCATGCGCAGGCCCTGGGCACGTTCAGCCACGCGCGAGCCGATATTGCCGCAACCGATCAGGCCAAGCGTCTTGAAGGAGAGCTCGCGGCCCATGAAGGCTTTCTTGGGCCATTCGCCCGCCTGTGTGCCCCGGTCAGCCGCCGGGATCTGGCGCGCGGCGGCAAACATCATCGCAATCGCGTGCTCGGCGGTGGTGATGGCGTTGCCGAAGGGCGTGTTCATCACCACGACGCCGTTCGATGTCGCCGCCTTTATGTCGATATTGTCGACGCCGATGCCAGCCCGGCCGATGACTTTCAGATGGGCCGCGGCTGCGATCACATCAGCGTCGGGCTTGCAGGCCGAGCGCACGGCGAGGCCATCATAATCGGGTATGATGGCGATCAGCTCGTCCTTGGACAGGCCGGTTTTCACTTCGACGTCGAGGCCGCGCTGGCGGAAGATGTCGACGGCGGCGGGGCTGAGATTGTCAGCGATGAGGACTTTGGGGGTGGTCATTTTCGTTTCCTTTGCGCGTATGGAACGGTCCGCGTCTTGCGGGACCTGACGCGCCTTGTGAGAAATTCAGGACGAATGGCGCCCCACCGCATCCTGACAGGGCGGGTGGGGGCGCGCACCGGATCGGAAATCAGTGCTTCGCGATGGTTTCGGCAAAGGCCCAGTCGAGCCAGGGCGTGAGCTTGGCCACGTCAGAGGGCTCCACCGTGGCCCCGCACCAGATGCGCAGGCCGGGCGGGGCATCGCGATAGCCGTTTGCGTCGAAGGCCACGCCTTCGGCTTCCAGCAGGCCGGTCATATCCTTCATGAAGGCTTTCTGAGCATCGAGACCGAGCGCGGTGAAGCGCGGATCGACAGGCTTCAGCGTCACGCCGGTGTTCGAGCGCACGGCCGGGTCGGCACAAAGGAAATCGACCCAGCCTGTCTTCGCAACCCACTCTTCCAGGATCGAAAGGCTCTCATCCGAGCGCGCCTTCAGCGCCCGCCAGCCGCCAAGCCCTTCGGCCCAGCGCAGCGCCTGGATATAATCCTCGGTCGCCATCAGGGACGGAGTGTTGATCGTCGCGCCCTCGAAAATGCCGGAGATCAGCTTGCCATTCTTCGTCAAACGGAAGAGTTTCGGCAGCGGGCGCGGCGGCGTGTAGCGCTCAAGCCGGGCCACGGCGGCCGGCGAAAGGATAAGCATGCCATGAGCCGCTTCCCCGCCCAGCACTTTCTGCCAGGAATAGGTCACGACATCGCATTTGGCCCAGTCGATCTCCTGGGCGAAACAGGCGCTGGTGGCGTCATTGATGACGACCCGGTCGGGGTTCTTTGCGATCCAGTCGGCATTGGGCACGCGCAGCCCGGACGTGGTGCCGTTCCAGGTGAAGATGATATCGGCATCGTCTCGCGCTTTGTCGAAGTCCGGCAATTCGCCGAAATCGGCGGTGTGCACGGCGGCATCCAGATCGGTGAGCTGTTCGAGCGTGTCGGTCACCCAGTCCTTGCCGAAGCTTTCCCAGGCGAAAACATCGACCGGGCGCTCGCCCAGCATGGACCACATGGCCATCTCGACCGCGCCGGTGTCGGATGCGGGCACGATACCGATGAGGTAATCATCGGGCACTTCGAGAACGCTGCGGGTGAGGTCGATGGCTTCTTTCAGCTTGGCTTTCGCATCCTTCGAGCGATGCGAACGACCAAGGGCCGCGCCTCTGAGCTGGTCATATGAGAAGCCGGGGCGTTTGGCGGTCGGCCCGGACGAGAAATGCGGACACGCGGGACGCGCTTCCGGCTTGGGAGCTGTGCTCATCTGTTTGTCTCCTATCCTCACAGATAGGCTGGCCCTCGTTGGGGAAGGCTGGCCCGCAGCCCGTATTTCAGACTTTCCCTTGCGTGACAAATGACATTTTCGCGTCGCTGGGGCAGACTGTCGGAAACGCCAGTCAAACCTTGCCAGCCAGATCTTGGGAGCCCACACGATGCTCGACCTGAACAGCCGCCCGCTCTGTGTCCTCGATGCCGATGTGGATGCCCCCTGGACGCTGGGTGTCGGCCCGCTGGGCGCACGCGCCATCGCAAACATTTCCGGCGGCACGGTCGAAGGCGAGCGTCTGCGTGGAGAGGTGCTTCGCTCGGGCGCAGACTGGTTCATCCAGCGCGTTGACGGCGTGATGGCGCTTGATGTGCGCGCGGCGGTGAAGACCCATGACGGCGCCATGATCTATGTGACTTATGAGGGCCGCATCCATGCCGCGCCGGAGGTTGCTGCCCGGCTGTTCGACCCTGCACAGCAGGAAAGCGTCGATCCGTCGGAATACTATTTCCGCACAAATCCGCTCTTCGAGACCGGCGATGAGCGCTATCAGTGGCTGAACGGCATCATCGCGGTCGGTGTCGGACGGTTGCGGCCGGGCGGGGTGAATTACACGATCCACGAGATCATCTGAGACAGCGAGAGGCCCCGCCAGGGCGGCCCCGCGAGGGAGGAGACGAGATGGGCTACAAATCAATCGAGGTCAGGAAGCTCTCCGGCGCGATTGGCGCGGAGATTTTCGGCGCTGATCTTCGCGCCGATATCGACAATGAGACGATGGACGATATCCATCAGGCCTTTCTCGACCATCAGGTCATCGTGCTGCGCGATCAGGCCGGGCTCAGCCCGGAGCGCCAGAAAGCTTTCGCCCGCCATTTCGGCAGCTTCAATATCCACCCTTATGTGAAGGCGATGGACGGCCATCCGGAGATCCTGGAGATCATCAAGGAGTCGGAAGACAAGCTGAATTTCGGCGGCGGCTGGCATTCCGACATGTCATTTCTTGAAGAGCCTGCCCTTGGCTCCGTCCTGCATGCCGTCTCGGTGCCCGAATGGGGTGGCGACACGCTGTTTGCGAGCCAGACGGCGGCTTATGAGGCGCTTTCCGACGGCATGAAGGCCTTGCTCGAACCGCTGCGGGGCGTTCATTCAGCTGCGCGCGAATACGGCGCAAAGGGACTGTCCGCCCAGGATCGAAAGTCGATGCAGTCGGACCGCGTCGAAGGCGATGTGCCCGAATACGAACATCCCGTGGTGCGCACTCATCCCGAAACCGGTCGCAAGGGCCTTTATGTCAATCCGGCCTTCACGATGCGCATTGCCGGCATGACAGCGCGCGAGAGCAAGCCGCTCCTGCATTTCCTGTTCGAGCATTCGCGCGAGGAGCGTTTCACCTGCCGGCTGCGCTGGAATGCCGGCGATGTGGCCTTCTGGGACAATCGCTGCGTCTGGCACTATGCGCTGAACGACTATCCCGGCCAGCGCCGCCATATGCGCCGCGTCACCATAAATGGCGACCGGCCGAATTAGGAGCCGGATCGGGGTGCAGTTCTCCAGAACCGACCAGCTCCGGATCGTGTTCAGCGGCAGAAACCAAATCAGCGTACGAACGCGCCATCGACGCGCAAGCGCTGCTACTGTTTGTGTGGGGGACTTGCGCTCGATCAGCCATGTTCATGATAATTCAGGTTAGGTTATCGAACACAAAGGAGGCTCAACATGCAGTTCCAGCTGAATACAGACGCCAATATCCAGGGCGATGACCGACTAGCCGAGGTGGCCGAGCAGACCGTCGCTTCAGCGCTGGGGCATCTGACGGACCGGCTATCGCGGATTGAGGTGCACCTGGCGGATGCAAACGCCGCCAAGGGCGGATCCGATGACATTCGCTGCACCATTGAGGCGCGCCCTGAAGGGATGCAGCCGCAAACCGTCACTCATAATGATGCAAATGTCGAAGCGGCCTTGCGCGGCGGCGCAAAGAAAATCCGGTCGCTGCTCGACAGCGAATTCGGCAAGCTTGGTCGTCGCTGAGCCGAAGCGGCAATCCCTCCGTCCGGCGATTAAGGCGATGCCGGTGTCTTTACACTGAACGGTTTCTTGGCAATAGCCGCCGCTTCACTCTGAATGCTGTGCGGCTCATCTGGGTGTGCGACTGACCAAAAACGGTGACGGTCACGCAGTTCAGATAGTTCGATTCCGCTCAACATGAGGGCCATTCTGGCCCAATTCCTGACCCGGATCTGGCCCAAGACTGACGTTCAGCGACAGCAAGGCTGCACCTGATAA
Organism: uncultured Hyphomonadaceae bacterium; assembly: GCA_964415675.1. GTDB lineage: Bacteria > Pseudomonadota > Alphaproteobacteria > Caulobacterales > Hyphomonadaceae > UBA5336. Next base: position 24,526 of record CAYQBG010000011.1, on the reverse strand, counting down.
TGCTCCCAACTAAACCGCGAACCGCCCTTCTATCACTGTCACCGCCTGGCCGGTGAGTTTTACACGGTCGACCTGAACCTGCACATCTATCCGCGCGCCGCGGCCGGGATAGGCCTGGAAGCAGGTCTGGGCGGCCTCGCCGGTCAGCCTGCGCATGATTACGGCGAGCATGCAGTGCCAGCTGCCAGTGGCGGGGTCTTCGTCGATGCCCGACCCTGGCGCGAAGAAGCGTGAGGTGACATCCACACCCTCACCGCCCCGCGCGAAACAGCCGAAATTGCCCCGTGCCCAGCTGCCGCCCTGGCCGGACACGCCGAGACTGGCGAGCGCGGAAAGGTCCGGCGAGAGCGCGACCACGGTTTCTGGCGTGTCAAACTGCGCGGCGAAGAAAGGCCCGCCCCAGGCGCGGACAGGCCGGACGCCGAGTGCAGCGGCGATCTCGTCGCTGGCCGGCGTCTCGAACACCTCAGGAGCGGGAAAATCCATCTCATAGCCGCCCTCGCCCTGGCGCACGAAGAGATCGCCGGACTGGCGGGTGCGAAAACGGATTGTATCGCCGGCAAACCCTTCATGGGCGAAGAGGATATGCGCCGCGCCAAGCGTGGCATGGCCGCAGAGCGGCACTTCCGTGGCCGGGGTGAACCAGCGCAATTGCCATTCCCCCTCCCCTTCGGCCACGAGGAAGGCGGTTTCGGCGACATTGTTCTCAGCGGCGATGGCTTGCAGCACATTGTCGTCGGGAAAGCCGCCCGACAGCGGCATGATGCAGGCCTGGTTGCCTTCGAAAGGGCGGCTGGCGAAAGCATCGACCTGATAGAAAGGTACGGATGGCATGATTGAGGCTCCTGATCAGGTTCCACCAGATAGCGCCGGGTAAGCCTTGCCGGCAAACGAGGATTTCTTCACACAGCGTCAGGAATGCTGAACTGGCCGGAAAGGGCACCGCGATGAATGCCGGAACGCTGCTTGTCTTTGCCACCGTGCTGGCCGGCGCGATGATTGCCAGCCAGGGCATTATCAATGGCCGTATGGCCGTGCATATGGGCGGACCGATGCAGGCCGCGCTCGTCTCTTTCTCAGTGGGCTGGATGGCACTGATGGCCCTCAATCTCGCCCTCGGCCATGACTTGCCGGTTCGCGAAGCAGCGGCCGCCGCGCCCTGGTGGGCCTGGCTTGGCGGATTCATGGGCGCGGTTGTCGTGACACTGGCCGCAACAGCTGTGCCGCGCATCGGCGTGGCGACCTATGTCAGCGCCTTTATCGCAGGCCAGCTCACCGCGGCGATTTTCTATGACCATTTCGGCATTCTGGGACAGACGGTTAGGGACATCACCTGGCCGCGCCTTCTCGGCGTCGCCTTCATGGGGCTGGGCGTCTACCTGATCCGGCGGTTCTGAAAGCCATCCGCCCTAGCCATGGCGTCCGGCAAGGCGGACAGGCCGGCCCGGCGCGATATGGCTGGCGGCTGACACGATGGAATTCGTGTCGATCATGTAGTGGCGATAGAGATCGTCCACGGTTCCTGTCTGACCGAAATGTTCAACGCCGAGCGGCACGCTCTGATGACCGGCCACGGCGCCGACCCAGGCGAGTGTCGCGGGATGGCCATCGGTGACGGTGATCAGTGTGGCATGGCCGGGCACCGCGCGCATCAGCCGTTCGGCCTGGCTGATGGCATCGCCCTGCCCTCGCGCCCGCGCGCGGCGCGCCGCCGTCCAGCCGGCATTCAGCCGGTCAGCAGAGGTCACCGCGAGAACGGCGACATCGCGCCGGTCATTGCCGATCCGGCCCGCCGCCTCGATGGCCTCGGGCGCCACGACGCCCTGATAGGCGATGACGACTTCTGTGTTGGAAGTCGGCGCACGCAGCCAGTAACCGCCCTGAATGACGCCGGCCTCGAATGCCTCATCTCCAAAACGCCGCCCGGCTATCTGCTCCACAGGACGCGTCGACAGGCGCAGATAAACCGATCCGCCCGTCTCGTCGCGCAGCCAGTTGACCTCATCGGGATCACCCTCGCCCGAGCGCTGGAGATAGTCGAAGCTCCAGTCCATGATCAGCGACAGCTCGTCGAGAAAGGCCGGCTCGAAACTGACAAGCCCATCCTGGCTCATGCCGATCAGCTGGGCGCCGACCGACTGGTGCGCCCCGCCCTCCGGCGCGAGCGTCACGCCCGACGGCGTGCCGGCAATGATGAAGCGTGCATCCTGGTAACAGGCATAGTTCAGCGCATCGAGCCCGCGCGCCACGAACGGGTCATAGACCGTCCCGACCGGGATGAGCCGTTCGCCGAACAGGCTGTGCGACAGCCCTGCCGCGCCCAGCAGCAGGAACAGGTTCATCTCGGCGATACCCAGCTCAATATGCTGGCCTTCGGGAGAAAAGCCCCATTTCTGGGTCGATGGCACCTGTTCCTGTCGGAAAGTGTCACCGCGCGCCTTGCGGGCAAACAGGCCGCGCCGGTTCACCCAGGGGCCGAGATTGGTCGATACTGTTACATCGGGAGAGGTGGTCAGGATACGTTTGGCCAGCGCGCTGTCACCGCGCGCGAGTGCATCAAGGATCTTGCCGAAACCGGCCTGTGTGGACAGGACATCATCACCTAGCCGGACCGCACCGGGCGAGGCGACCACCGGCGCGCTGTAGCGGCGCGCACCGCGGCTGAAAAAGGCCACATCATCAAGGAAAGCCTGCAAGCCGGAAGGGTCTGGCACGCTCGCCATGGGATCCCATTCCTCGCCCTCGGAAATGCCCATCAGGCTCTGGAATTCAGCCATCTGGGCTTTTGTCATCAGGCCGCCATGATTGTCCTTGTGGCCAGCGAGCGGCGTGCTCCAGCCCTTGATCGTATAGGCCAGGAACACGGTGGGTGTGTCGTCGTCAATCGCATCGAAGGCCTCGGTCAGGCTTTCGAGGCACTGGCCGCCGAGATTGTTCATCAGCGCGGAAAGCTCTTCATCGCTGCGCGACTCGATCAGCGCGGTGACGTCGCCCTGGTCGCCGATCTCGTCGAGCAGGCGTTCCCGCCAGGCCGCCCCGCCCTTATAGGTCAGCGCCGAATAGAGCGTGTTCGGGCAGTTCTGGATCCAGGTCTTCAGCGCCTGTCCACCCGGCTCCTCGAAGGCTGCGCGCTGCAGCTTGCCATGGCGCAGGCGCACAACACGCCAGTCAAAGGCGGTGAAGATCGCTTCTATCTTCTCCCAAAGGCCCTCATGAACCACACCGTCCAGGCTCTGGCGGTTATAATCGATGATCCACCAGCAGTTTCGCAAATCGTGTTTCCAGCCCTCCTGCAGGGCTTCATAGACATTGCCTTCGTCGAGCTCGGCATCACCGACCAGCGCAATCATGCGGCCGGTCGGGCGATCCCCGGCCCATCCGCGCGCGGTCAAATAGTCCTGTACGAGGCTGGAAAACGCCGTGATTGCGACGCCAAGGCCAACTGAACCTGTAGAGAAGTCCACATCATCAACGTCCTTGGTGCGGCTGGGATAGGACTGGGCACCGCCGAGACCGCGGAAATTTCGTAGCTTTTCCAGCGTCTGGTTGCCCATCAGATATTGCATGGCATGGAAGACCGGCGAAGCATGAGGCTTGACGGCCACACGATCTTCCGGGCGCAGGACATGGAAGTAAAGCGCGGTCATGATGGACACGATAGAGGCGCAGGAGGCCTGATGCCCGCCAACCTTGACGTCGGCTTCGCCTTTGGGGCGGAGATGATTGGCATTGTGGACCGTCCAGGCCGACAGCCAGAGCAATTTCTGCTCAATTATCTTCAGTTTCGTGAGACGGTCTGCCAATGTTCGCTCCATTTGCAGGAATAGCGTTTGCTTGCGCGCACACAGGCTGGCGGTCAAGAGGGAGCCGAATCTCTGGGGCGGTGCCCGAGATTGACGACACCAAAACAGCCCTGAGCGCGACCCATCGCAGAGCGCAGCGGAGCGGGCGCTCAGAAAAGAATGCGTGCGGACGGCCGGGCTTGAACCGGCAAGGCCCCTTCGGGCCGGCGGATTTTAAGTCCGCTGCGTTTACCAATTTCGCCACGTCCGCAGGCGCGGGCCGGTTCTAGCCGGCCCTGTCGGCGAACGAAAGCCTCAAACCCGCTCGAACACTGCCGCCAGGCCCTGTCCGCCGCCGATGCACATGGTTTCGATGCCGTAGCGAGCCTCGCGGCGCTGCATTTCATAGAGCATGGTGGCGAGGATGCGCACGCCCGTGCAGCCGACCGGATGGCCGAGCGAGATGCCCGAGCCGTTGACGTTAAGCCGCTCCATTTCTGCCTCGCCAAAGCCCATCTCGTCTGTGCAGGCGAGCACCTGGCTGGCAAAGGCCTCGTTCAGCTCGATAAGGTCGATATCGCTCCATTCCAGTCCGGCGCGGGTGAGCGCCTTCGCCGTTGCCGGGACGGGGCCAATACCCATTGTCTTGGGCGGCACGCCGGCCACCGCCCAGCTTTTCATGGTCGCAAGCGGGGTGAGGCCATATTCCTGCGCCGCTGCGCGCGTGGCGACGATACAGGCGGCCGCGCCGTCATTCTGGCCGGACGCATTGCCGGCGGTGACGGTAGCATCCGGATCGGTCTTGAGACGGATGGGTTTCAGGCCCGACAGGCTGTCCGCCGTGGTGCCGGGGCGCGGATGCTCGTCCTTGTCGATCACGGTATCGCCCTTGCGATGCTTCACCGTGAAGGAGACCAGTTCCTGATCGAAATGGCCGGCTTCCTGCGCGGCCACGGCGCGCTGCTGCGAGCGGGCGGCGTATTCATCCTGTCGCCCGCGCGAGATGCCATGATCGCGGCGCAGGTTTTCGGCGGTCTCCAGCATGCCGCCGGGCACGGGGAAATTCTTGCCACCTGCCGTGAGGCGACCAGTGGTGAGACCGTCATCGAGCACCATGGCCGGCGTTGTCATGCCCCAGCGATACTTGGTGGAATAGATCGGCGCATTGGACATGCTTTCTGCGCCGCCCGCTATGATCAGATCCCCTGCCCCGCTCGCAATGGTCATGACCGCATTGATCACCGCCTGCAGGCCCGAGCCGCAGCGCCGGTCGACCTGGTAGCCCGGCGCGGAGATCGGCAGGCCGGCATCCAGGCCGATCACGCGGCCGAGCGCGGGCGCATCCATGCTCGGATAGCACTGGGCAAAGATCACATCATCGACCGCCTCGCCCGGCACGCCGGTGCGCGCCATCAGCTCAGAGACCACCGCCGCGCCCAGCTCATGGGCATGGACAGACTTGAACACCCCGCCAAACCGCCCAACAGGCGTGCGAAGCGGGGAGCAAATTACTACGTCATTCATGTTCATCAGTTCTGCCCCCGGCCGCGTTCTGTTACCGCCTTGCGCGCTTCCTCGACGCTTTCCGCCGTCACGCTGGCAGCGTGTTCGGCTGAACGGCGGACTTCTTCCTTCATGCCCTCGCCGAATGTCATCGCGAAGCCGTCATCGATCATGCGCTTGTATTCGCGCAACAGGGTCGCGTCGCAGCTGGCCATGTCATGGCCGAGCTTGATGGCGGCGGGCAGCAATTCTTCGGGCTTGAGGACGCGATTGACGAGGCCCCAGCGCTCAGCGGTTTCCGCTTCGAGGAAATTGCCTGTGAAGGAGAGCTCCTTGGCCCGGCTGGTGCCGATCATGCGCGAGAGTTTCTGTGACAGGCCCCAGCCCGGCATGATGCCGACGCGGGCATGGGTGTCTGCGAATTTCGCATTCTCGGATGCCAGCAGGACATCGCACATCAGGGCCAGCTCGAACCCGCCAGTGATGGCAAACCCGTTGATCGCGCCAATGATCGGCCAGGGGAAAGCGGCCAGGCCCTTACCCAGATCGATATCGCCGCCATCGGCGCCGAGCGCGAAACCGGTCTCGCCGGCCTCTTTCAGGTCCACCCCGGCGGTGAAGGCCCGGCCCTTGCCGGTCAGCACGACCGCGCGCACGCTGTCATCCTCGGAAAGCTCGGCAAAGGCTTTCACGATCGCGGCACGCAGGGCGCGGCTGAGCGCGTTCAGCCGGTCCGGCCGGTTCATTGTGACGATGGCGACGGGGCCATCGCGTTCGACCAGGACAAGTTGCTCTGACATCTGCCTGTTCCTCCCGCTATCTCTTTACTGCGATGACTAGCCCCGACCCATCAGCCGGCGCAACAGTGCCGTTAGGAGAAGCACGAGGGCGATCAGTCCGGCCAGCGCAATGGCGCCGAATTTCAGGGGCGTGATGATGTCCTTGCCCGCCAGCCAGCCCGGCGAGCCGCTCAGCGCCGCCAGCTGCAGGGTGTTCTCGGTAAAATCACTGACGACACCGGTGATGGCCGGGAGGATTGCGAGGCTGCGCAACTTGCCGCCGAAACGCCAGGCGATGCCGGCAAGTACCGCGCCATAGGCAAGCGGATAGAGCGTGTCGAGGATGGCCGTGATCCAGATATGGGCGGTGCGCTGGGCCGTTGTCATCTCCGACAGGATGGCCCCGGCCGCCTCGCCGGTCATTTCCATATCGAGCAGTTCCCCGCCGGCGGCCGGCATGAAAACGCCGAACAATGCACCGCAGGCAAGGAACAAGGCAAAGGCGCCGATCAGGACCGGCATGCGCGACAACATATGAAGCAGCGCCGCCATCAGCTTTCGCCCTCGCCAATCTCGGGGGTCCGCCCTTGCGCCCGAACAAGCCCGGCCAGGGCATCGCAGGCCTTGCCCAGGGCTTCACGGTCGGTTCCGCGAGCGATCAGGCTGACCCCGGAATCCTCGGGCGAGCGATACCAGGGATAGGAGCCGAAACTGACCGTCTCGTATTCACTGTCGAGCCTTGCGAGCGCTTCGGCGAGATCGCCCTCTCGCAGGCCCTTCGCCTTGACGGTGACGGAGTGGGCCACCTCGCCGCCCTCCAGCCGGTGGCCGATATCCTCCAGCATGCCGCGCACGATGGCCGGCACGCCAGCCATGGTGAAGACATTCTCCAACTGAAAGCCTGGCGCGCCGGACACGGGATTGGCGATCAGGCTCGCGCCATGGGGAATGCGCGCCATGCGCCTGCGCGCGGGCGTGAATTCGATGCCGGTCTCGCTGTAGCGTTCGGTCAGGATGGCCAGGGCTTCGGGGTGTTCGGAAATCTCCACGCCAAAGGCTGCTGCGATGGCGTCGGCGGTGATGTCGTCATGCGTCGGGCCGATGCCGCCTGTGGTGAAGACGTAGGTGTAGCGCGCGCGCAGCTCATTGACGGCGCCGACGATGGCCGGCTGCTCATCGCGCACGATCCGCGCTTCGGCCACGCCAATTCCCATGGGCGCGAGATATTGCGCAACCTGCTGGAGATTGATGTCGCGGGTGCGCCCTGACAGGAGCTCATCCCCGATCATGATTATGGCGGCGGTGACTGAATGGCTCATCGCTTTACAATGCCCCGGCGAGGCTCATTCCTCCAGTGCGGCATAGACCTTTTGTGCCGAGATCGACCAGAAATCGGTCGGGTCCGGGTCGCGCTGGTCGAAAAGCTGGATCATCCCGATGAAAAAGAGGTCGTTTTCAGGGTCGACCCAGAACCAGGTGCCGGCCGCCCCGCCCCAGTAATAAGTCCCTTCGCCGAAGGGCAGGTCATTGGCCTCAGTGTCTGTATAGACCCCGAAACCAAGGCCGAATTTCGCACTCGTCGCCTGCTCATCGCTGAGCGTGCCGGCGATATCGATCGTCACGCCCTCAGGCAGGACATCGGTGCGCATGAGTTCGACAGTTTCAGGCTTAAGAATACGCACGCCGTCCAGCGCGCCGCCACCGACCAGCATCTGGCAGAAACGCGCATAATCATCGAGCGTGGAGACAAGGCCGCCGCCGCCCGATTCCATCGCCACTGTCTCCTTGCGAAAGGCCGTGCGCGGGACATCATAGGGAACGACCGCGCCGGTTTCCGGATCGACCGCGAAGACGTCGGCCAGCCGGTCATGGTCCTCGGCGGGCACAAAGAAGCCGGTGTCATTCATGCCGAGCGGGGCAAACAGGCGCTGATCGAAGAATTCGCCAAGGCTCTGGCCCGAGACCCGCTCGATAATCGCGCCCTGTATATCGACCGACGCGGAGTAAAACCATGCCTCTCCCGGCTGGAAGAGCAGTGGCACGCCGGCAACCTTGTCGATGAAACTCTCCAGATCGGGCGAGTACATGATCTCGCCGTTGCGGAAGGCCGCATTGGCCGGGTCATTGCCATAAAGGCCATAGGCAAAACCGGCAGTGTGGCTCATCAGTTCGCGCATGGTGGGCTGTCGGGTGAGCGGTTCCAGCGTCCATTCACCATCGGCGCCGGGTTCGCCAAGCACCTGCAAATCGCGAAATTCCGGGATGAATTTCGACACAGGATCGTCGAGGGAGAAAGCGCCCTCCTCATACAGCATCATCAGTGCCACACCGGTGACCGGCTTGGTCATCGAATAGATGCGATAGATGGTGTCTTCGGCAATCGGCGCGCCGGTCTCAACATCGGCAAGGCCCGTCTGGACATGGCTGACGACCTTGCCGTCCTTCACGAGCAGGGTCGCTATGCCCGGCGTGTCGCCATCGGTGACGAATTGCGCCATGCGCGTTTCCAGCGCTTCAATCGCGCCCGCGTCGAGGTCACCGGGCACCGATTGTCTGGCATAGACTGGCCAGTCCGAACCGAACATTGCTTGCGCGGGCTCTGCTGCCTTCACCGTCTCGGCGATGTCTTCACCAGCCTGCACCGCGCAGGCGCTCAGCAGACCGACCGCGCAGAGCCCGGCCACAAGTCTCGTCGATGCGGTCATGCCCCGCCCTCCCCTCTTGATCATCGCGCCGACACTGTGCCCGCTGACCGTGAAGGCGCAAGGGCTGACCGGGCGGCAATCAGGCCGCAGCGTCGAAATAGGGCCGGTCGCCGCCAATGGTGACCCGCTCCATCACCCGCACCTGCGGGAAATAGTCCGACGCCGCGAAATGCTGGCTGGCGCGATTGTCCCAGAAGGCGATGGAATTTGGCTCCCAGCGGAAACGGCACTGCACTTCCGGATTCCAGGCCTGAAGGTAGAGACTTTGCAGAAGCGCGTCGCTTTCAGCCAGGTCCATATCCTTGATATGGCTGGTGAAAGCAGTGTTGACATAAAGTACGCGTTCTTGGGTTTCGGGATGGGTGCGAACAACCGGGTGCTCCATGGGCGGATATCTGTCGTGCAGCTCTTCGGGTCTCCGGCCAAGCCGGCGAGCGAAGACGCGCGCGATATCATGCACGGCCGTCAGACCGGCAATCTTGTCCTTTGTTTCATCGTCGAGCCGGTCATAAGCGAGCGCCATATTCGCAAACAGCGTGTCCCCGCCGACGGGCGGCAGCTCTATGGCACGAAGGATCGAGCCGAGCGAGGGGCATTCGCGCCAGGTCACATCGGAGTGCCAGGCATTTTCGATACCGCGCGAGTTCGGGCCGTGAGCGATTCGCAGCACTTCCGGGTCGGGCTGGTCCTTCGGAGTGGCGGGATGGATTTCGAGCTCGCCGAAATGGCTGGCGAAATCGATATGCTGGGCGCGGGTAATGTCCTGGTCGCGGAAGAAGATGACCTTGTATTTCAGCAAGGCCTCGCGGATGTCCCTGATGAGGTCGGCATCGACCTCTCGCAGGTCAATGCCGGTCAGTTCCGCACCGATGGCCGGCGTCAGCGCACGCGCCTCGAAGCGCGCGAATGTTTCCGAAGCGACATGGATGGTCATGGCGCATTTCCTCCCGTCTTGTCTTGTTTTGCCGGTCAGGCTAATGCCAAAAACCGGGTGCCGGAAGCCTAAAAACGAGTTGGGCCGGGTTCCGCCGTAAACGCGGACGATCCATGGCTCCGCCGCAGGGGTGGAAGTTCGCGTCCATGCCTGCCATTTAATGGCCTGAAATGTTCGACCCGCAGGGCACCGGCCTGCTGCCAACTTGACAAGAAGACGAGACGCCGCCCATGACCGCCTCCATTGATGCCGATCTCCTTCCGATGCGAACTGGCGAAATCCGCACCCATGGCGCGGAGGGTTTCGAAGGCATGCGCAAGGCCGGCCGGTTGGTGGCCGAATGTCTCGACATGCTGGTGCCCGAAGTGCAGCCCGGCGTGACGACCGAGCATCTCGACGCGCTGGTTCATGAGTTCGTGATCGACAATGGCGCCCTGCCGGCCACGGTCGGCTATCGCGGCTATCGCCACGCCTCCTGTATTTCGCTCAACCATGTCATTTGCCACGGCATCCCGGGGCCGCGGGTGCTCAAGGAAGGCGATATCCTCAATATCGATGTCACGCTGATCCTTGATGGCTGGCATGGCGATCACAGCCGCATGTATGTCGCCGGCAAGCCGAAACGGAAGGCCGAACGCCTGATCGACCTGACCTATGAAGCAATGATGGCAGGCATTGGCGCGGTTCGTCCCGGCGCGCGTGTCGCCGATATTGCTTATGCCATTACCGAGGTGGCGCGCAGGAACCGTCTTTCCGTGGTCGAGGATTTCTGCGGGCATGGGCTGGGCAGGCTGTTTCATGACGAACCAAATATCGTCCATGCTTGGCCTGTGAATCAGGCGCTGGACGAGACCAGCAAGGCCTGGCGCGACAGTCCGGTTCTTGCGCCCGGCATGTTCTTCACGGTCGAACCAATGCTGAATCTTGGGCGCAAGGATGCCGCGATCCTGTCGGATGGCTGGACCGCCGTCACCCGGGACCGCCAGCTCTCGGCACAGTTCGAACATTCGGTCGGCGTGACAGAAGACGGGGTCGAGATTTTCACACAGAGCCCAAAAGGTTGGCACATGCCCCATAGGGTCGCGGAATAGATGGTCCGGAGCGACGGGTGACGGAGACCGTCAAACCCCACTGGCAGGGCCATCGCGAGCGGTTGCGGGGCAAGCTCCTGGCCCGCGGACCCGGCGCGCTGGATGATTACGAGCTTCTCGAGACGCTTTTGTTCGCCTTCATTCCGCGCCGCGATGTGCGACCGGTGGCAAAGGCATTGCTCGCCCGGTTCGGATCGCTCTCGGCGGTGCTGGCGGCCGAGCCGAAAGCGCTTACCGGGATCAACGGAATCGGCGAGACAGCGGCGGCCTATCTTCGCGCGACTTATGAGCTTCACCTGCGCACGCAGCGCGAAGAGATTGCACGGCGTCCGGCAATTTCGTCCTGGAATGCGCTGCTCTCCTATGTCCGCACGGCCCTGCAGCACGAAACGCGCGAACAGTTCCGCGTCCTCTTCCTCGACCGGAAAAACCAGCTCATCGCCGATGAGGTGATGGGCGCCGGCACGGTCGATCATGCGCCCGTCTATCCGCGCGAGATTGCCCGGCGCGCGCTGGAATTATCAGCCTCAGCGCTGATTCTCGTCCACAACCACCCGTCCGGTGATACCACCCCCTCGCGCGCCGATATCGACATGACGCGGGAAATCATTGACGCACTGTCGCCGCTGGAGATCACCGTCCATGATCACCTTATCGCGGGGACCGGCGGGGTTCACAGTTTCAAGAGCGCTGGCCTTATCTGATGCGCTGACGTGGCGAAAAGTGTTGCACGAGCGTGTTCTCCTCATCTAGCGTGCAGGCTTGAACGGAGCGCCGCATCAAAGACGCGCGCCCTGCCCGGGAGGAAAGTATAGATGAGTGACGCTTCTGCAGGCACGGCGCCTGCGCGTGAACAGCAGACGGGGTTCGGCTCGAAGAGCTACCGCAATTACGTGCTGCTTACGCTCACGGTCGTATACACGTTCAACTTTATCGACCGGATCCTGATCAGTGTTGTCGGTGTGCCGATCATCAACGAATTCGGGCTCAGCCAGTTTCAGTTCGGCCTGCTGTCGGGCATTGGATTTGCGCTTTTCTACACTTTGCTCGGCATTCCCATCGCGAGTTTTTCAGAGCGCTTCAACCGTGTGATCATTATAGGTGTCTGCGTGATCTTGTGGTCGATCGCGACAATGCTCTGCGGCTTTGCCGTCGGCTTCCTGACACTGCTGGCCGCACGAATGCTGGTCGGCGTCGGCGAAGCAGGCTGCACCCCGCCAGCCAATTCCCTGATCAGTGACTATTTCGTGCCGAAATCGCGCCCTACCGCCCTTGGTATTTATGCCATGGGCGTCACGGCTGGCGGCGTGCTCGCACAGATTTTCGGGGGCTCGATCCTTGAGATCTTTACCTGGCGTGAAGCTTTCATCTATGTCGGTGCGCCGGGAATTGTGATCGGAATTCTGGTCCTCCTCACCGTCAAGGAACCACCTCGCGGATATTCTGATCCGCCGGGCATGGCCCGCCCCGAAAAGGCGAACTTCGGTGTCGCCCTCAAGGAAATCCTCACACGCCAGACCTTCTGGGTGATGACAGTTGGGGCCACACTTGCTGCGTTCGCCGGTTATGCGCTGGTCAATTTCCAGCCCCAGCATGTCGTCTTCACCCACGGTTACACGCCGGGCCAGACCGCGCTGATGTTCATGGCCCCCGTCGGTGCGGCAGGCGTGCTCGGCACTTTTCTGGGCGGGTACGTCACCCAGCGTGCGCTCACGAAATCCGACACGGCACCTTGCTGGGTGCCCGCCATCGCCTTCTTCTTCTGTTTTCCGGTTTATGGTGCGGCATTCCTCGTTGGTTCCGAATACCTGATGCTTGCCTTCCTGATGATCGCTGCTGTGTTGCAGTATTTCTATCTGGGCGCGCAGTATAATATCGCGCAGGCCGTCGTCAGCCTGCGTACGCGCGCCACCGCAATTGCCATCCTTCTGTTTGTCGTCAACCTTATCGGCTATGGCGTGGGTCCGCCGACATTCGGCATCATCGCCGACGCGCTGACCTCTAACTGGATCGCAGGCAGCGATTTCGCCGGCCAGATAACGGCGACCTGCAGTCTGACCGACGAGAGTTTCTCAAGTGAACTGGCGGGCGCCTGCCAGGAGGCACGTGCCTTTGGAATCCGCTGGGCGTGTTTCTGCGCCACGCTCCTCTTCGCAGTTGCCGGCCTCTTCTTCCTGCTGTCCGGACGCAGTTTCGTACGCGAATCCACCATCAAGCAAGGAACGGCCAGCTAACATGACCGACGTGACCAGGACCAATCCCGGGACACCGATTGCCGAGGCCGAAGCCCTCGAAACCCCGATCAATACAGGCTTTGGCACCAAGGGTTATCGCGCCTATGTGCTCGCCGCGCTACTGACGGTGTATATCTTCAACTTCATTGATCGCACGGTCATCAACATCCTGACCGAGCCAATCAAGGAGAGTTTCCAGGTCGAGGACTGGCAGATGGGCCTGCTCGGTGGGCCGGCCTTCGCCATCCTCTACACAATGCTTGGTATACCGATCGCCCGCGGCGCGGAGCGTTTCAACCGGGTGCTGATCATCGCCAGCGCCGTGGCGCTCTGGAGCCTGATGACCTTCCTTTGCGGGATCGCGACCAGTTTCCTCGTCCTGTTCATCTTCCGGATCGGCGTATCGATCGGCGAGGCTGGCTGCACACCGCCAGCGCAGTCGCTGATCGCGGATTATTTTACGCCCAAAAGTCGGGCCACTGCGATCTCGATCTACTCGCTCGGCGTCCCGCTTGGCGGAATGCTGGCTTCGGTATTCGGTGGCTTTGTGGCCGGACGGCTGGATGGCGCTGCGATTGGAGCCCTGCTCGACAGTTGGGGGTGGATGTGGGCAGTCAATCTCCTCAACTGGAACGATGTCGAGGGATGGCGCGTTGCCTTCGTGGTTGTCGGCTTCCCCGGCCTTCTTGTGGCGCTGATCGTCTGGCTGACAGTGAAGGAGCCGCCGCGTGGCTATACCGACCCGGCCGCGCTGCAGAACAAGCCAAAGGCCGGGTTCGGGGAAGTCCTCTCCATCCTTGGAAAGAAGCCGGCCTATTGGCACGTCGTGATTGGCGCCACGATCGCGTCCTTTATCGGCTATGGCGTGGGCCAGTTCACCACCAGCTTCATGATCCGCACCCACGGCCTGACCATTGAGCAGGCGGCGATTGTCTATGGGGTCGTCGTTGGTGTCATGGCGGCTATTGGAGTGTTTTCATCAGGATATCTCGCCGACAAGATGTCGGTGCGCCACCCCAATGCGCTGTCCTGGCTGCCGGCTCTGGGTATGGCCTTGTCGGTGCCATTCTACATTATCGGCTTCATGGCGGACAATCTCTGGGTGGCCCTGCCGCCACTGATGATTGCGGCAATGATCCATTATTATTATCTCGGCCCGATGTACGCCGTGGCGAGTGGGGTCGTAGACAGCCGCATGCGGGCCACATCGGTGGCCATCACACTCTTCGTGGTGAACCTGCTCGGCTATGGGCTCGGCCCGCCCGTCATCGGCGCGCTCTCAACCGTCCTGAAGTCCATGTTCCTGTCCGGCGGCGATCTTGGCCTGACGCTGGAGGCTTGCAAGGCTGTCGCGTCACTGGGCGCAGATGAAGTGACCGCCTGCGACAGCGCCAATGCCCGCAGCCTGCAATGGTCGATCGTGATATTCTGCTGCCTGTATGCCTGGGCAGCGCTCCATTACCTGCTGGCCGGGCGGACGCTGCAGCGGGATATGGTTGCGCTCAGCTAACAGACGGCGGTTCAGGAAATCCTTGCCAGTGGGCATTTTACCATCGCCCCCTGACTGGCACTCTGGCCAAGTGGGGCGCACCAGCCGGCCAGGCTTGTCATCGGGAAGGACCTGCGGTTTCGTGTTTCCTCAGCCCGGTTTGGTTCGGGTCGGGGCGGCGGTCTCGAAATCATAGAGGGAGACACTGCGCGCATGGGCATCGAATCTCAGTTTGCGATTAAGCGGCGCATGAGCCCTTGAGGCGCAGTTCTGCCGATCGCAGAGATAACAGTTCACGCCGATGGGTGTCGGCTCGATCTGGCTGATGTCCAGACCCTCAAAGTAGACAAGTTCACCGGCATAGGACCGCTCGCAGCCAAGAGCGATGGCCACTTTGGCTGGTGGGTGCCCATGGTGGCCCAGCGAGCGTGATATCGCCTTGGAGATTGAGACATAGGTCGTCTCATCCGGCATCTGAATCAGCTGGGTCAGGGTTTCGCCTGGCTGGGCGAAGGTCTGATGGATATTCCATTTCGGGCAGGCGCCACCGAATTTGGAAAAGTGAAACTGGCCCGCGCTGAACCGCTTGGAGACATTTCCCGCAGAATCAATTCGCAGGAAGAAAAAGGGAATCCCGCGCGCTTCGGGCTTTTGTAGCGTGGTCAGTCGGTGGGCAGTCTGCTCGAAGCTTGTCCCGAACCGATGGCTGAGCAGGTCCACATCATAACGGGTGTCCCTGCAGGCCTTCAGAAAGACGCCGTACGGCATGAGCAGGGCAGCGGCGAAATAGTTCGCGAGCGACACGCGTGCAAGACCCAGAGCACTGTCATCAGCGAGCCCCGACGAGGCAAGAATCGCGTCAATCAACTCGCGATATTCGATGAGGACCAGCTGGAAGGCGAGCTGGAAACGGCGCCCTGTAGGATGAAGAAGTTCGGAAATGTCGATGCCTGACCGGTGACGGTCGAAATAACGGAACGAGGAGGGCATGGCCGAGCTTGGCAGCGTGCGCACACGCAGTTTGTGCACCTGCTCAAGACGTTCCAGAATCGCGATATCAATGGCCTTGCCGTTGACGGTCAGGCTCGCATGGAACCGCTCTGCCGCCTCGTCGAGACTGGGGAAATAATTATTCTGTTCGTGCATGAACTGACGCACCGCCTCAACCGGCCGGGCCGACTCCTCTAGCAATTCGACCTTTTCGCGATCAGCGAGTGGATTGGCGTCAGAATAGGTGCTGAGTGCCAGTTCGCGGTAGCGCTCATGCAGGCGCAGGACCGCCTTGATGGCCTCCGGGCTCGCGCCGACGAGATCCTCGATTTCGTTCTTCGATACCCGTACACCGCCGAAGACGGGATCTCGCAGGGCCGCCTGCAACTCGTTGACCAGCGCGGCATCACTGTCTTTCGCAAGGTCGGAGACGTTGACATCGAAAGCCTCCGCGAGCTTGAGAAGCACTGCGGCGCTGACCGGACGCTGGTTGCGCTCGATCAGGTTGACATAAGTCGGCGAAACATCGAGCCGCCGCGCAAACTCCGCCTGGGTCAGCGAAAGCGAAGTGCGCAACCGCTTCACGCGCGCGCCGATCAGGAGTTTCCGTTTCGTGTCGTTTGCCATAACCATACTAACATGCATTACACTCGGGAATTTACAAGAATAACAATAAAACCGAATAATTTCCGATATCTATGGACCCGGCACGGAACTTGTAAATAAATCCCGCACAGACCAAGCGGGAGGAAACCGATGACTGATACCCTGACTGACGCCAGGACGCCGGCTGACCAGGTCACACCGCGGCACCGCCGGCCAGCTGAGGTGCCCGGCGGTGTCCCGGCCGAATATGAGCGCGTAATGACCCAGGACGCGCTGTTGTTCATTGCGGACCTTGAACGCCGTTTCGGCCCGCAACGCCGTATCCTTCTCGAAAACCGCAGACTGGCGCAGATGCGCTATGATGATGGCGAAATGCCGGATTTTCTTCCCGAGACCGAGCATATCCGCAACTCCGTCTGGGAAGTCGCGCCGGTACCGAAGGCGCTGCAGGACAGAAGGGTCGAGATCACCGGGCCAGTCGATCGCAAGATGATGATCAACGCGCTGAATTCCGGCGCCAAGATGTTCATGGCCGATTTCGAGGACGCTTCCTCACCGACCTTCGAGAACATGCTCCAAGGCCAGGCTAACATGCAGGACTATGCGAGCGGCAGCCTTTCCTTCGAGGATGAAGCGCGCGGCAAGTCTTACACACTCAACGACGAGACTGCGACGATGATCGTGCGCCCGCGTGGCTGGCATCTCGACGAGGCGCATGTCAGCGTCGATGGTAAGGCGATGTCGGCCAGCCTGTTCGATTTCGGGCTGCATTTCTATCACAATGCCCGCGCGCTGTTTGAGCAGAAGAAGGGCCCATTTTACTACCTGCCGAAACTGGAGAACTACCAGGAAGCGCGCCTTTGGAATGATGTGTTCAATTTCGCTCAGGCCGCGCTCGGTATTCCGAACGGAACGATCAAGGCCACCGTCCTGATCGAAACACTGCCCGCCGCCTTCCAGATGGATGAGATCCTGTATGTGATGCGCAATCACATTGCCGGTCTCAATTGCGGGCGCTGGGATTACATCTTCAGCTATATCAAGACGCTGCGCAATCACAGCCAGTTTGTGCTGCCAGACCGCGCGCAGGTGGGCATGGACCGCGCCTTCCTGAAGGCTTACTCGCTGCTGCTGATCAAGACCTGCCACCGGCGCCGGGCCCACGCCATGGGCGGTATGGCGGCGCAAATCCCGATCAAGGGCGACGATGAAGCCAATGCCGCCGCCTTCGACAAGGTGCGCGCTGACAAGAAACGCGAGGCTGACCAGGGCCATGACGGCACCTGGGTTGCGCACCCGGACCTGGTAGCGGTGGCGATGGACGTCTTCGACGCTGCGATGCCCCAGCCCAACCAGGTACTCAGCCAGCGCCAGATGCCGGAAATCACGACGGAATCGCTGCTTTCGCCCCATAGCGGGGATATCACGGAGGCGGGCATC
Organism: uncultured Hyphomonadaceae bacterium; assembly: GCA_964415675.1. Lineage (GTDB taxonomy): Bacteria > Pseudomonadota > Alphaproteobacteria > Caulobacterales > Hyphomonadaceae > UBA5336. The sequence goes on along the minus strand of CAYQBG010000011.1, from coordinate 6,973 downwards.
CGGACCAATATATCTGTCGGGATCGAATACACAGCCGCCTGGCTTCGCGGGCGCGGCGCCGTGCCGATCCACAATCTGATGGAAGACGCAGCGACGGCGGAAATCTCCCGCAGCCAGCTCTGGCAGTGGCTGCGTCATGGCTGTGCCTACAAGACGGCCGACGGCGCGCCGAAGACGTTTGATCGCGCCGCATTCGACGCCCTCGTTGAAGACGAACTGTCGAAGATCAGGGCCGCGCATGGCGACAATGCCTTCGCCGCCGGCCGGTATGCCCAAGCCAGTGAAATCTTCATCGATACGGCCACGGGCGAGACCCTGGCCGACTTTCTGACGCTGCCCGCCTATGACGTGCTGCGCACCATCTCCTGACAATACGCCCCCATAACGAGACTGAAGGACAACAAAAATGACCCAACGCCCTACTTACAAACAGCTGATGGACGAGGCGCGCCAGCGCTATCCCGAGGGCCGCACCCGTTCCGGCATCAGCGTGGAACACATGGTCCAGCTGAAAATCCAGAACACCTATAACACCCATCTCGACATCGCGCGCGCCATGGCCGGTGTGATGCGCGATGACATGGCAGCCTATGATGCGGACTCTTCGAAATTCACCCAGTCGCTTGGCTGCTGGTCGGGCTTCCATGCCCAGCAGAAGATCAAGGCCGTCAAGCGCATGCGCGGCACCGCCAGCGGCACCTATATCTATCTGTCTGGCTGGATGGTCGCCGGCCTGCGCAACAGCTTTGGCCACCTCCCTGACCAGTCCATGCACGAGAAGACAGCGGTGACGGAGCTCATCCGCGAGATTTATGTCTCCCTGCGTCAGGCCGATGAAGTCGCCCTCAACGACCTGTTTTCAGAGCTGAGCGAAGCGCGCGAGAGCGGTGCAGACGCAGCGACCCTGGACGAGATCATCTATCGCATCGACACGTTTGAGAGCCATGTCGTCCCGATTATCGCGGACATCGATGCCGGCTTCGGGAACGAGCACGCCACCTATCTCCTCGCCAAGGAACTGATCCTGGCCGGGGCGTGCTGCCTGCAGATCGAAAACCAGGTCTCCGATGCCAAGCAATGTGGCCACCAGGACGGCAAAGTGACCGTGCCGCGCGAGGATTTCATCACCAAGCTGCGCGCCTGCCGGATGGCGTTCGAGGAACTCGGCGTTGATGATGGCGTGATTGTGGCGCGCACGGACAGCCTCGGTGCCGGCCTGACGCAGAAGATCCCTGTCTCGCTGGAGCCTGGCGATCACGCTGCTGAATACATCAAATGGGTCGAGACCGAAGAGATCACCGACGCCAACCCCCTCAAGGAAGGCGAAGTGGCCCTGCAGCGCGATGGCCGGATCGTCCGCCCGGTTCGCCTGCCCAATGGACTCTACAAGTTCAAGGAGAATACGGGCCGCGAACGCGTGATCGAGGATTGCATCAGTTCGCTCCGCGACGGCGGCGCAGATCTGCTCTGGATCGAGACGGCCACACCGAATGTCGATGAGATCGCGTCGATGGTGAACGCCATTCGCGAGGTGGTACCAGATGCCAAGCTGACCTATAATAACAGCCCGAGCTTCAACTGGACACTCAACCTGCGCAAGCAGGTCCGCGAGCAGTGGGTCGCCGAAGGCCGGATCAGCGAAGCCGACTATCCCGATGACGGCACCCTTATGTCTTCGGCCTATGACGAGACCGAGCTTGGTCTGGAGGCCGATTTCCGCCTTCAGAGCTTCCAGACCGAGATTTCGGCCCGCGCCGGCGTGTTCCACAATCTCATCACCCTGCCGACCTTCCATCTCACTGCCAAGGGCATGGACGAGCTGTCCAATGGCTATTTCGGTGAGGAGAAGATGCTCGCCTATGTGAAGAATGTGCAGCGCGAAGAGATCCGCCGCGGCGTTTCTGCAGTGAAACACCAGCACGAAGTCGGCTCCGATCTCGGCGACACGTTCAAGGAAATGGTCGCAGGCGAACGCGCTCTCAAGGCGGGCGGTGCGCACAACACGATGAACCAGTTCGAAGCAGCTGAGTAATCGCGCCGTCCCGAAACTGACTCATGACCCGGCGCATCAGCACCTGCTGGTGCGCCAGTTTTTTTGCGCCTCCCGGCGCGCTGCGCTTTCAGCTGCCATGGCGCCAGCGCAGGTTTTCCCGGCTCAGCTGATCGACGCATGTCACGCCCATCAGCTTCATGTCACGTTCGATCTCCGCGCGCATCTGGCCAAGCGCCCGCTCTACGCCAGCCTCTCCGGCAGCGGCCAGTGGAAACAGATAGTATCGCCCGCCCGAAACCGCCTTGGCGCCCACCGACAAGGCCTTCAGCACATGGGTGCCACGCTGGACGCCGCCTTCACAGATCACATCCAGCCTGTCGCCGACCGCATCGCAGATCTCCGCGAGCTGGTCGAAGGGGGCGCGGGCGCCGTCGAGCTGGCGTCCGCCATGATTGGACACCATAATCCCGGCACAACCGATATCAGCCGCGCGCCGGGCATCATCGACACTCATCACGCCTTTCAGCGCAAAGCGCCCTCCCCACTGCTCCAGAAGCTTTTCGGCATCCTTCCAGTTCATCGACTGGTCGAGCATGGTTGAGAAATAATCGCCCACAGAGACGGCGAGATTGGTGCCCTCGCTGATATGTCCCGACAGGTGCGGCATGTCGAATGTCTCGCGGGTCAGGAAATTCCAGGCCCATGAGGGATGCGCCGCAAAACTGAGGAGTGATGACGGTGTCAGTTTCGGCGGAGAGGTAAACCCGGTGCGCAGGTCGCGTTCCCGGTTGCCGCCGGTGATCGTGTCGACGGTCAGCGCCAGAACGTCAAATCCCGCCGCCTTTGCGCGCTCCAGAAGCGCTGTGTTCAGACCCCGGTCCTTGTGGAAATAGAACTGGAACATTTTCGGTCCCGGCGCGATCTGCGCAATCTCCTCTGCCGTCACCGTGGAAAGCGAGGACACACCGAACATGGTCCCGAACCGGGTGGCCGCGCGGGCGACGGCGCGCTCGCCGTCATGATGAAACAGGCGCTGCAGCGCGGTCGGCGCACAATAAAATGGCATATCAAGCCGCTGGCCCATCACCTCGACAGACATATCGACTGTATCGACGCCGTTCAGGACGTTCGGAACCAGATCAATGGCCTCATAAGCGGACGTGTTCCGGCGATAAGTCACCTCATCATCGGCGGCGCCATCGATATAGTGGAAGATCGGCGCAGGAAGCCGCTTCTTCGCCAGAAGGCGGAAATCACTGAAATTATGGGTGTCTTTCAGGTGCATGTCATCGGGCCGTAAACGGGAACAGGCCTGGCGATATCACAACGGCCTGCGCAGCGTCTCCCCTGCTTTCAAAAAAGCCGACATTCCCGAGCGTGATGGGTCGGCCTTCCTATCGGCCTTTTGCGCGGTCTTCGGCCGGGATCCGCCTTCTCTCTTGCCCGCCGACGGCCCCGCCCTCAGCTTGGCCGGCTCTGCAATACCGCTCCAGCAAGGCCTGGCGAGCTGAACCACCTGCCAGAGCACACGTCGCTTACGCCTTGGCCAGGCCCGCCTGCCCCAACCGCCAGCGCAACGTGTCAATCCGGTCCTGTCCGAAGAAGGGTTCGTCTCTGAACACCATGGTCGGCACGCCCCAATGGCCTGACGCATCCAGCGCCTCCTGATTGCGTTGGATTTCGTCCATATGGTCGCCATCCGTGATCGCCGCGTCCATTTCAGAAAGATCGAGCCCGGCAGCCGCGGTTTGCGCCGTCATGGTGTCGCCCTTGTCCCAGTCCTTCGTTCCTCCAAAGATCATGGCCGAAATATGGCCCGCAAATTCCAGCCCCTTGCCGCGCCGGGTCGCTTCCACGCCCAGCTTTGTGAGCCGGTCGATATAAGGCTGGTCTTCGGAGACCTTCATAGTCGTAAAATCCTGCACGATGGGGTCGGGGTTCAGCGGATAGATCACTGGCCGGCCGAGCATCTCACCCCGACGCATACTGTCGCGAACGATATACATCGGCGCGCGCCGGTCATTGGGATCAAATAGGGACTCGGGAAACCTGACTGCCAGCGGCAGGACGGGTCGGAAATTCACATCGACATCGTAATCTTCTCGGAGTTTCAACAGATCAGGCACGACGAGTCGCGAATAGGGGCTGCGGAACGACCAGAATACATCCACATTTTCAGCCATAGGATCCTCCATTTGTTGACCAGCCCGGTGGGCGATCGGTTCTGATATAAGCGCGACGTGTTTGCGCCAGTTCCAGCCGCTTGGCCGGACACCCTGCAGGCCCGGCTTCGACCGGCCCGTCTGCAGGAACTATTGTCCTATAGTGTGCCATATGATTTGATGACACAAACTGAAAATCGACAATTCGGCAGTTTACGGCGCGCCGATAGGGGAGAATAATATCCATGAACACCGACACTCGGCTTGAACTGCTGGGGGCGCCAGGCTCGCCCTATACGCGCAAGATGCTGGCGCTGCTGCGCTATCGGCAAATCCCTTACAAGATGATCTGGGGCGGCCATCAGAACCCGCCGGCCGGTTATCCCGCTCCGAAGGTCAAACTCCTGCCGACTTTCTATTTCCCAACCGGGGATGGAGGACTTGAAGCGGTTGTCGATTCGACGCCGATCACCCGCCGTCTTGAAACGCTTCAATCCGGGCGGTCGGTCATTCCAACTGATCCGGAACTGGCATTCTATAACGAGCTGATCGAAGATTATGCCGATGAGTGGCTCACCAAGGCGATGTTTCATTTTCGCTGGCACCATGAACCCGACCGGATCAATGCCGGACCTTTGTTGGTATATTGGTCGAACAATACAGCCCCGGCGGAAGAGGCGGAGAAGATCTCAGAGGCTTTCACCAAACGCCAGTTCGAACGCCTGTATGTGGTCGGTTCTAACAATGTGACGGCGGAAACGATCGAGGCGAGCTATGCGCGCTTCATCGACATTCTCGACAACCTCATTCAGGTTCAGGGGTATGTGCTTGGCGCGCGGCCTTCCTCAGCGGACTTCGCGATTTATGGCCAGCTGACCCAGCTTGGCATCATCGAGCCGACCTCGGCGAAGCTCATGGCCGAGCGTTCACAGCGCGTGCGCGCCTGGCTGGACCGGGTGGATGACCTGTCAGGCCTGGAGCCGGATGATGGCGACTGGTTTGCGCCCGATGAGGCTCGCGCGGCCCTGGCGCCGATTCTTTCGGAGATTGGCCGGGTCTATGTCCCCTTCCTGCTTGCCAATGCGGCGGCTGGCGAGGCAGGCGAGGCCAGTTGGGACAGCGAGATTGACGGGCGGGCATGGACCCAACCGACCTTCCCCTACCAGGTGAAGTGTCTCTATGCGCTGCGTGAAAGCCATGATGCGCTGCCTGCTAATCTGAAAGCGCCGGTTGAGACCGCTATGAAAACCTCCGGCTGTGAACAGTTGTTCAGCCCTGATTCTCCCAACGGTGCCTGATATCATGTGGAAGCGCATCCTTCTCCCGCGTCAGCCATAATCATATGCAGCATGCGCGACATGACCGCCGTAGCGGCAGACTGCGACAGGCCGCGCTCTTGTCTGAGACGCCGATAGGTTTCAAAGTTCAGCGCCACATCTAGCGAGCTGACCCAATCGGAATCAGAGAGGCGATCCTCGGGCAGGAGGGCTTCAATCCCCGAATGCTCCATTCGAAGAAAACGCTGATAATCCTCCATCAGCGTGGGTGACTGGAAGCGCCGCAGGGTGCAACAGATCCTGAGATGCATGGCATCTTCGAAGAATTGTACCCGCCGGTCGAGCAATTCCTTCAACTGGCCCGGCCAGTCCCGTGCTTTGTAGGGAGACATGAAAGTCGGCCGGAAACGCGCTTCGCAGACCCGCGCCATTTCCCGGTAAAGGCTCTCCATTTCCTCGAAATGCCGGAACACGGTGCGCAGGCTGACATTCGCCGTATCAGCGACCTGGGCCGCGCTGGGACTCATCTCGCCGGATTTGACGAGATCCAGCAAGGCTTCGACGATGCGTTCGCGGCTGCGTTCCGAGCGACGCCGGCGACCGTCGATCGGTTCCTCGGCTTGCACCGGGCGCGCGTGGGGCGCCGGCGTTTTATCCTGGCGGGCCAATGGTATCTCCACGAAAAGCTTCAATCTTAAGGCCAGGTACCTGACAGGTCCAATTCAAGGCGCATTATGAGTTGCCAGGCTGGCAGACAAAAACCCGCAGATTGTGTATCAGCAAAGGCCTGCCTGGCAGGGGCAGCAGGACTCGAACCCGCGACCCTCGGTTTTGGAGACCGATGCTCTACCAACTGAGCTATACCCCTTCAGGCAGACGCCGTGTTTGCCCGATCTGACCTCCCGGTGCAAGACTGCTCATACAAGACAATCAGGAGATCAGGAATGGCGCGGATCGAGTATGCCGACAAGACCAGGCTGGACGGCGATGCGAGCGAGCTTATGGACCGGCTCGCGCCTCTCAATATCTTTGCAATGATGGCGCATGCCCCGCATTTGCTGAAGCCCTTCACGGATCTGGGGTCCGCCTTCCTGTTCAAGGGGCAGCTCGACCCAGTGACGCGAGAATGCGCCATCCTGCGCGTCGGCTATCGGTCAGGGGCCGAATATGAAACCGCGCAGCACGAAAAGATCGGCCGCGATCTGGGTATGGATGAAGCGCTGTTTGTATCGCTCAGACAGGGCCCCGAAGCGTCGGGCCTGAGCGAGGAACAGCGCATCGCACTCGAATTCGTTGACGATATCGTCGCGAATGTGAAAGCCGGCGACGCCTCATTCGCGCCCGCCCTGGCCCATTTCGGCCCCGCAGCCCTCCAGGAGCTGACGCTTGTCACGGGCTATTACATGATGGTCTGCCGCTTTCTTGAGACATTCGAGGTGGATATCGAAACCGGCGGGGCGAGAGGGCTGGAAATGGGCTGACACAGAAAAGGCCGCCCCATTCGGAGCGGCCTTTTGTTTGTGTCTCACCCCTGCCGGGGC